>JAQTLL010000003.1 GCA_028714915.1 Sulfuricurvum sp. | reverse complement strand
ACCCGGAAGCTAAGACCCTCTTCGCTCATAATACTGCATCTTTCAGGTGTGGAAACGTAGGTCGCCGCCTGGCCTCGGAATTTATCCTTTCTTTTTTACTATCACTCTTCAAAATTAATCACAAACTTTCTATTTTTATCAGTTAATTAATAAAAAATAAAATTACGGTATGTATATCTTATCAATCACCTCTTGATATTCTTTGTCACAATCACTTTCAGCCGTAATTCCACCGCCGCTTTTATATACCAATGTTCCATTGATATTCTCAATAAAACGGATAGCTACCGCACTGTAGAGGTTTTTTCCATCATAATAACCAAAAACACCCGTAAAATAGTCTCGTTCATACTTTTCGATTTTTTCTATTATCTCAATGGTTCTTTTTTTTGGGGTTCCGCTGATACTTCCTGCTGGTAGTAATGATTTAAGTAGTTTACCAATCTCTTCACGCCAGTTTAACGGTAATTTTCCACTGATATGAGAACTTACTTGATGAAGTTGTTTTTTCCCTGTATTAATGGTGCTAATGGTACGGAACTCTTCTACTTGTATATCGGTCGCAACAATTCCTAAATCATTGCGCAAGAGATCGACAATCATCGTGTGTTCTGCAAGCTCTTTTGAATCCGCTAGGATGGTTTCAATCGCATTAGGAACAGATGCATCGATAGTCCCTTTCATCGGATAGGTATTTATTGTATTGTTTTCGATGGTAATGAAGGGTTCTGGTGAAAAGCAAACAAATTGATTTTTGATTCTTAGTTTATACGGTGCGTAAGCCATTGTATATATCTCTTGTAACGAATAAGGGGTCTCTATTGGCGTTGGCTGTGTGAGATTAAGCAAATAGGTGTTTCCTGCACGAATATGCTCTTGTACTGCTTTAAATTTATGGGTGTACAGTACTTCTGCCAGTGGAAAATTGAGAGGTTTATGGGGAGAATTTTGGTTTGGTTTTGATCCATTGAAACTAAATTCAATATCATGACTTTTTAACTCATCTAAAGAATAGCAATGGAGTATTGAACCTTTAAAATCGGTGTAAAAAAAACAAGGAACTCCTGTGCTCACCAATTCACTAAAGCGATCAAACATTAGGCAATAAGAGCTTTTAAAACAGCCATTCGGATGGACACACCATTTTTGACTTGTTCCAGTACTTTGCAGCGTGGGTCTTTTAAGAGTGCATCGTCGATGTCGATATTACGATGGACGGGTCCCGGGTGCAAGATGATAATATCACGTTTTCCGATAAGTTCTTTAGTGATACAAAAATCACTGGCGTAATCTTTGAGTGAGCCGTAGGTTTGGTGAGAATGACGCTCGGTTTGGGTACGCAGACTCATGATGGCATCGACATTATCAATAATATCATGGATATTATGGGTGGTTTGAAGGGTTGTTGAAGGGAGAAAATGGGGAGGTGCTACGAGGGTAATCTCCATTCCAAAACGTCTTAATAATTCAATATTGCTGTTAGCGACGCGTGAGTTTTTGATGTCACCGACGATGGCTAATTTTTTCCCTTTAAGATCTCCAAAATGATGTTTCAGAGTATAAAGATCAAGGAGTGCTTGGGTCGGATGCGAGTGTGCTCCATCTCCTGCATTGATAATGGAGGCGTTGGTATGCTGTGCGAGGATATTGGGAACACCTGCATGGGCATGGCGGACAATCATCGCGTGCGGTCCCATTGCATCGAGGTTGGCAGCGGTATCGATAAGGCTTTCCCCTTTTTGGGTAGAGCTTTTTTGGACATCGAGATGGACAACCTCGGCACCAAGACGTTTGGCTGCTATTTCAAATGAACTTTTCGTTCGGGTAGAGTTTTCAAAAAATAGGGTAATAATGATTTTTTCACGTAAGATAGGGTCAAAGTGCCCGTCACTAAAATGAGATGCGTCTTCTAGTACACTATCTATTTGGTCGATTGAAAAGTCATCAGTTCGGATTAGATGTCGCATGTGCTTTCCTTGTTGTTTAAATTTATTTTATCCAATAATGCTTGAGCCAGTGCTGGTGTATTGTGTCCTATAAAATAGAGAGATTCAAAATTATTTTTAAAATAGGGCAATGAGGTTTGGATAAAATCATCCTCGCTTTGACGGCAGTTAAATGTCCATAAATGAGGAATTTCTAATTGTTTTAACCTCTCAAGACTCAGTAGTGTATCATTGATACACCCTAACCGACAATGAGTAACCAGTAAAGTAATTGCGTCAAAGTGACGTGCTAAATCATACATCATAAGCTCTTCATCCAAAGGAACCATGAGTCCGCCGGCTCCTTCGATGATGACAATGTCACAAAGCTTTTCAATTTTTTCCAACGCTTTATCAAAAACTTGTAAATCAATTTTTGCCCCTTTGTTGGCAACATAGGGTGCAGCGGGAAGCGGTAATGCCAAGCTTACTATATCTCCAATTTTTAAGGATTTAAGAGCAGGATTAAGAGTTGATACATGTTTTAAAAGCAAGCTTCCATCGGCAGGTAAGCCATTCACGCCTGTTTCAATGGGCTTGTAAACTCCCACTTTATACCCCATTTGGGTATACGCATCGAGAAGCTGCAAGGTTGTGTAGGTTTTGCCAATATCAGTATTGGTGGCGGTTATAAAAATACGTTTAGGCAAGGTTTGGCTCTTTTAGCTATAATTGGTGACATTTTAATACAGGTTTGATGATGAATCGCTTTGAAGAGTATACAACACAGTTTGTTCAACAAGTAGGAAAAAAAGAGGGGGCGGTGAGCCCTGCGATAATTAATTCGGCATCGTTTGGATATGGTGACAGTGAAACGGGTGAAGGTATTTTTGACGGCTCGGTAAAAAAACCGCTTTATTCACGTATGGGAAATCCAACATCGGCGCAGTTAGAGCAGATTTTAGCTGCTATGGACGGTGGTATCGGTGCAGTTGCCGCCTCTTCGGGGATGGGGGCAACGGCAATGGCCACTCTTAGTCTTCTAAAATCAGGGGATGAAATACTCAGTATCGGGGGATTATTTGGGGGGACATATTCGTATTTTTCCGAAACCTTGACACGATTTGGGATTACGACTCAGTTTTTCGATGTGGATGAGCTTGAAGCTATTGAAGCGGCTATCACCGATAAAACTAAAATCGTCTTTTTAGAGAGCGTTGGAAATCCAAATATGCGTCTTCCTGACATTGAGGCGATTGCGCAGATCACCACTCGGCATGGAGTAGTGCTAATGGTGGATAATACCATTACACCGCTTAGCATAAAACCATTGGCACTAGGGGCTGATATTATTGTTTACTCAACTACCAAAATTATTACCGGAAATGCATCCTCACTTGGCGGTGCAGTTGTTTTTCGAGTTATTAATGAGGGTGATGATAAATTCAAGGGTGAGCGTTATGCAGAAGTACATCCTTTTATCAAGAAAATGGGGGCAATGGCGCTCATTGGTAATGCCAAAAAACGGGCACTTCGAGATTTTGGGATGTCGTCAAATGGGTTTGGGAGTTATCTCACAATGTTAGGACTTGAGACATTGCCGTTACGGATGGATCGCATCGTGTCTAGTGTGGAAAAAATTGCTCTTGCTTTGGATCGTGAAGGGTTTGTCATCAATCATCCTGTATTGCCAAGTCATCCGCACCATGATCGATACTTAAAGCAGTTTTCTCAAGGTTGTGGAACCTTATTTACGATTGATATGGGGTCTAAGGAAGCAGCTTTTGCTTTTTTAAATCATTCTAAACTTATTACCATTACAGCAAATATTGGGGACTCTCGCACTCTTGGGCTTCATATGGCTTCGACTATTTATCGTGATTTTGATGAATCGGTCAGAGAATTTTTAGGGATTACGTCGGGGTTGATTCGTGTTTCCATTGGGCTTGAAAACCCTGATGATATTATTAATGATTTTAGTATGGCACGTAATTTGTCTCTTTAAGCCAAACAATACGCGATGCTTGTTAAAGTAATTTTTTTAAATCGAGGGTAATCGTGAGTACAAAAACAAAACATAGTCTTGAAAATTCTTTGGAACTTCGAGAGCCGAAAAAGTATCATGTCTATTTGTTAAATGACGATTATACGTCAATGGATTTTGTGATTGATATATTGATTGGCATTTTTCGCAAAGACTATGGTGAAGCGCACCAGATTATGATGCAAGTACATCAAAGCGGTCGAGGTTTGTGCGGAACGTATTCGTATGAGATTGCGGAGACGAAAATTCAGCAAGTGGGATCCCTCTCCAGAGAAAGCGGGTTTCCATTGAAAGCTGTGATGGAGGAGGTCTAATGATTAGCTCAGAACTAAACTCTATTTTTCAAAAAGCATTGGCATTGGCACGTCATCAGCGTCATGAATATCTCACCATTGAACACGTGATGCTCTCATTACTAAATTCTCCGCAAGGTGCTTTGATTATTCAATCGTGTGGGGGAGATATAGAAAGTATTCGTGAGTCATTGGGAAATTATTTAATGCATTCTCTCGAACCTCTTCCCGATGAAGTGAACCAAGAGCCGTTTGAAACCGTAGCCCTTGCGCGGATGATCGATGAGATGATGCGCCATGTCAGAAGTGCCCAAAAACAGCATGCCGATGTGGGTGATTTTATCGCGGCGGTGTATGAAGAGCATCATACGTATGCGTGTATGTTGCTCGAAGAGTATGGAATTAGCCGTATAGATTTGCTAGAAGCAATTTCGCATAATGAAACAGAGACATTCTCCCCAAGCCAAGAAGCTGAAGGGGCTTTGGAAAAATATTCGATTAACCTGATAGAACAGGCTAAAAAAGGGAAAATTGATCCTGTGATCGGTCGAGTCAATGAAATTGAACGCACCATTCAGACGTTGTGTCGTCGTCGTAAAAACAATCCACTCCTTATCGGTGAACCCGGAGTGGGTAAAACAGCGATTGCCGAAGGTTTAGCTCTTCGGATTGTTTCGGGAGATGTCCCAAAACTTCTTGAAAATGCGGAACTTTTTGCATTGGATTTAGGGGCAATGCTTGCGGGTACAAAATATCGCGGTGATTTTGAAAAACGGCTCAAAGCGGTCATTGATGAAGTTCAGGGACATCCCAATGCAATTTTATTTATTGATGAGATTCATACTATCGTAGGAGCTGGCGCGGTTGGAGGTGGCAGTATGGACGCATCCAATCAGCTCAAGCCGGCACTTACTTCTGGAAATCTCAAATGTATGGGGGCAACCACCCATGCAGAGTATCGATCGGTTTTTGAAAAAGACCGAGCTTTAAGTAGACGGTTTGCCCGTATCGAGGTGAATGAGCCATCACTAGAGGAGAGTTTTTTAATTCTCAAAGGGCTTCGAGAACGGTATGAAAAACATCACGGGGTAAAATACACCGATAAAGCACTTCACAGTGCAGTGGAACTCTCTAAGAAATTTATTACGGATCGATTTTTACCTGATGTCGCAATTGATTTGATGGATGAAGCCGGAGCATCGTTTCATCTCCAACGCCATAAGCGCACGACGGTTACTCCTAATGATATAGAGACAATTATCTCTAAAATGACGGGAGTTCCCATCTCTAAAATGTCGGGTGATGATCGTTCTAAATTAGCAGGGTTGGAAGAAGAGCTGAAAACTCTCGTCATCGGACAAGATAATGCCATCGCTCAAGTTGTCCGTTCCATTAAACGCTCATACGCAGGATTGTCTCAACCGAATAAACCGATAGCCTCCTTTTTGTTTTCAGGCCCTACGGGTGTTGGGAAAACGGAACTTGCTAAATCCCTTGCCCAGTCAATGGGAATTCATTTTGAGCGGTTTGATATGTCGGAGTATATGGAGAAACACTCGATTAGCCGTCTCATCGGGGCACCTCCCGGATACGTCGGATTTGAGCAGGGGGGACTTTTGAGTGAGGCGGTTCGTAAGCACCCTTATACGGTACTTTTGCTTGATGAGATTGAAAAAGCCCATCCTGATTTGGTAAATATTTTGCTCCAAGTGATGGACAATGCGACCTTGACCGATAACAACGGATATAAAGCTAATTTTACCAATGTAGTCCTCATTATGACTTCGAATATCGGGGCGAGTGAGCGAACCGTGATGGGATTCAATGCGGACAGTTCAATTTCACGGCATGAAGCGTTAAAATCGTTTTTTACCCCTGAGTTTAGAAATCGTCTTGATGCGGTTGTTGAATTTGCTTCCTTGCCATCATCGGTAGTGGAAGGGATTGTGGATAAATTTATTCGAGACCTTAATACTCAGTTAAAGCCAAAAAAAGTATCTATTGCGGTGAGTGAAAAAGCCAAAGAGTACTTAGCCCGAATCGGATACGATAAAGCTATGGGGGCACGACCTCTTGGCCGAGTGATACAAGAAAAAATCAAAGATCCGCTTGTAGATGAAATTCTCTTTGGTACGCTCACCCATGGCGGCAAAGTGATGATTGATTTTAATGACGATCTTGTTTTTGATTATCAGGTATAAATGATCCCCAAGCTCTCTTATGCACTCTCTTTTCCTAATCCTGCAGATGCTTCACCTGAGGGGATTGTGGCGTATGGTGGTGATCTTTCTCCCTCACGGGTGATGATGGCGTATAGAGCTGGAATTTTTCCATGGTACAGCGCGGGTGATCCGATTCTTTGGTGGTCACCCAATCCGCGTCTTATTTTAGACCTTACTGATTTTAAGCTGCATCGCTCATTACGTAAAAAAATATCCCAATTTGAAATCCGATTTGACACAGCTTTTTCACAGGTGATACGAGAGTGCGCAAAAGCTCCCAGAGGAAACCAAAAAGGGAGTTGGATAGTTCCGGAGATGATCGAGGCATATGAAGTGTTGCATGCATTGGGACACGCACACAGCGTTGAAGCGTACCAAAATGATGTATTGGTAGGTGGATTGTACGGTGTGAGTGTGGGAAAAGTGTTTTGCGGAGAGTCGATGTTTGCAAAAGTCTCTGATGCGTCAAAAGTAGCTTTTTCCATCTTGGTCGAGAAGCTAAAAAAGTGGGAATATACGTTTATTGACTGTCAAATACCAACGCAGCATCTCAAAAGTTTAGGAGCCAGAGAAGTATCCAGAAAATATTTTTTAAAGCGATTATCAGTTGATTTATGTGATAATTTATCACTAAATGAATGGAATTTATAGGTATTATAGGCTTATTTAGAGTATTTTTAGATATATTTAATTATATTAAAACAGTATATCTGTCTATCAGCTTTTTTTAAAGTTTTATCAGCAACAATAGTACACTTTTTAATCGAAAGAGTATCGTGAAATACATAATTTGTACCGTATCGTTAGCTTTAGCCTTCTCCGTAAGTGCTTCAGATATACCAATATTCGCTTCACTAAGCGATGATATGGCGCAAACGGCTCTTTTAGCCACACAAACCAATCAAAACGTTGATTATCAGCCTTTTATTCTTTCCGTTTACCACAGCGAAGATCTTTCAAAATTCGGCGTCAGAACGCTGGGCGAAGCCCTCACTCTCGTACCCGGTGTTGATATGGCAACCAATACGATGAACAACCGCACCCCTATTTTTCGAGGCTCAAACCCTACTGCCTATGGTCAATCCACGCTCGTTATTGATGGATTTGTGGTAAACGACAGTATCTTTAGCAACTATAATTCTTATCTTGATTTGCCGATTGAGTTGATTGACCGGATCGAAGTTGTCCGTGGATCGGGAAGTTTTATCGAAGGTGTCAACGGCTATGCAGGGACAATCAATGTTATCACCCATGCCGGATCTGATCCGCTGAGAGTTGAAAACGGGACACTTTTCGCATCAGGCGGCAGTGAGGGGGCGATGGGCGTCGGAGGATGGAGCCGATATAAAGGGGAGACGTGGAAGCTCTCCTTGGATGCATTTACGCAACGCCATGATCGCCAAACTCCCATTGGTGTCACGGACTCATTGGGGAAAAGCGGATATGCCAAGCTTGGGATGGAGCATAGCGGTTTTGGAATCGCGTATACGTATGGCGGATTCGAATTACGCGGACGCTATAACGATTATCAAAGTGACAGCGCATTTGGAAATTTAAACGCACTGCCAAACGCAGACGGTATGCTTCAGCAGCCTTCTTGGTATATTCAGGGTAAACAGACATTTTCACTGGCTCGCGATTTAAATCTAATTCTCAAAGCCTCGATGATGGAAGATAGCTGGCAAAGCGATTCACAAGCCCTTCCTATAGGAACGTATGGCGCGGTTACCTTTTCTGACGGATATTGGGCATCGTTGATGATTAAAAATCGCCGTACAAGCGGCAGAGCAACGCTTCATTACAATGGGTTGGAATTGCATCGACTGAGTGCCGGTGTGGAATCGACATGGGATGAAGCCATTGATATGCACTCGATCACAACCAATAAAGATACGGGTGTAGGAATGGTCGATTATTCGAATACTTCCCGTGCATTTATCGATGCGGCAAATGCCAAACGTCAAGGTACTAATCTTTATCTTTCAGATAATATCACTGTCAACGACAAAACGGCTATTGCTTTAACTCTGGGAATGATGAAAACTTCCGATATTGAATCACACGCCTACTGGCGTACCGCACTTGTTTATCAGCCGACTCGCAGTGATATTTTTAAACTCATGGCAGCATCCGGTGTTCGCCATCCCTCTTTTCAAGAGATGTATGTAACTCCAAGTCTTTACGCTACCGGAAATTCTAATCTCTCGTATGAACATGTCCGTTCACTGGAAGCCCAATACCTGCGAAAACTTCACTCCAATCTCACGGCAGGGATAAATCTCTTTTATCTTGCCAATTCTCAACAAATTACCCGCGATGCAACCGGTATATTTCAAAATTATGGAGAAAATATAGTCAAAGGGGGTGAAGTTGAGCTGCGAGGCAAATTTTCATCCGATGACACTGTCCTTCTCTCCTATAGCTATTTTAACGGCAGTGGAAAAATCCCCGGTAGCAACGAGATTAGTATGCCCTTTACAGCCTCGAACTTGATAAAAGCTGCCTATGCGTATGATCTTACCGAAAATTGGACACTGGGTGGAATCTGGAATTACGTCGGAAGTAAAAAACGTTTTTTTAATGATACCCGTGACAGCTTAGCCGCGTACAATACTCTTGATATTGCGCTGGGCTGGGATATGAATACCCATAAGGGGTGGTATGCTCAAGGTGTCGTAAAGAATGTTGCTGATACGACAGTGCGTTATCCTTCCCCGGCATCAACCTATCCCGATGATTATCCTGTAGCCGGCCGCAGCTTTTGGATTCGGACAGGGTGGAAATTTTGATACGTCTCTTCATATTGTTGATGATAGGATTCTTGAGCGCTGGTGCGGAAGATTCGCTTCTTCTCAATACGCACATTCGTATGATCCCTAAAATTATGGCCCTTGATACGCAAGTATTATCTCATAGCTCTTCAGGCAAGGTTATTTTGGGTGTTGTGTATGACGATAATCGTAAAAACAGTGCCAAAAAAGTTGCTGATGAGATTAATGCCGACTATGACGGGTATGTTGGAACACTCCCTTTTGTCGCGATTGCCATCTCTGTGGAGGAACTTATGCTTCGCCATGATATCGCATTTGTGTATCTTTTAGAGATGCGGAACTCTTCTGTTCGTCGGGTAGCACCATGGGGCATTTTGAATAGTGTTCCTACTTTTTCGTATAATTCAGAAAATCTTGATTTAGGAATTCTAGGTGCCATAGCAATCGAACGCAGTACCGTGATTTATCTCAATAAAAATGTTTTAAAAGAAGGGAAGTTTCGTTTTAACGATACATTATTTCAAATTGCGAGGCTCGTAGTATGATCCGCTTTAACGATGCCCGCCTTTCTACTAAAATTATCAGTACTCTAATTTTTGGGGTAGTTATTATTTCCAGTGTCGTTACGTTGGTTACCTTTTGGATTGTTCGTGATTTGACCATGAATACCCAAAAAGAGAAAGCCGCTCTTTTGCTTGATACCGTAGAACCTTCCGTTGCTATTTCACTGTTTTTGGGGATTAAAGATATGGGGGAGAAACTCACTTCCATTACCCGTATTCATGAAGTGATTGCCCTGCAAATAACCGATACGGAGGGAAAAATGATTCTCGATTATAGCCGATACAGTGCCATCCCTCCCAGTGAATCAATTCAAATCACTAAAAATCTGATAGAACCTTCATCCCTTAAATCCATCGGAAGCATTACTCTCATCTATTCAGGTGAGGAATTTACGCAAACGATGAATCGCTTTTATACTCTTTATGGATGGATTGCTTTTGGTGTTTTTGTGACGCTATGGATAATGTTAATCTGGATAAACCGTCTCTTGCTCCCCATCAAACTTATTGCAAAGAAAGTTCATAATTTTAAACCTGGACACTTAATTACCTTCAATATCCCCTATGCTCAGCGTGAATTTACTCAAATTATTCATGCATTTGAGCGGATGCAACAAAGTGTAGTGGAGTATTCTCTAAAACTCCAGTCCATCAACACGGATTTAGAGATGAAAGTATCTGAACAAACCCGTGAAGCCCTCCACCATCTTTACTATGACAATCTCACGAGTCTGCCCAATCGTCTCAAACTGCAAGAAGATCTCTCTGGGAGTTCTTGCAGTACCGTTGCTATTCTCAATATCGATGATTTCAAGGAAATCAATGACTTCTTTGGTATCGATACAGGGGATTGGCTTCTCGGTCAAATCGGACGATGGCTTCAGGAGATGAAGCTTTCTCCCTATCGTATCGGTGGAGATGAGTTTGCATTTCGGCTTAAAGAGGGGACATCCCCTGAGCAATTTCGTCACGACATCGAAAACCTTCTCTCTTTGCTGAGTGAAAAACTTTTTATGATTGCTGAGGAAACGGTTCATATTCGTGCTACAGTCGGCATCGCAATCGAGAGTGAAAAACCGCTTATTCATGCCGATATTGCTTTAAATCAAGCAAGAGTTCTTGGGCAACCTGTTTCGATATATGACCATTCCGAAGGGATTGAAGCACAATATCAAGTGAACATTGCTATGTCAGCCCAGATTCGTCAAGCCTTGGTGGAACACCGTATCGTCTGCCAATATCAACCCATCGTCTCATGTATTAGCGGGAAAATCGAAAAGTTCGAAACTCTGGTCCGGATACGTAACGAAGACGGTACTCTCATCGCACCGAATGATTTTTTACCTATTGCCCAAAAAACAAAACTCTATCACCATATTACCCAAGAAGTTGTTTATCAGGCGTGTACTCTTTTCAGCACGCGTGACGAACAATTTTCGATAAATCTCTCCAGCAGCGATATTTTAGATCAACACACTGTCACTACGATCGAAAATATTCTTCATCAAACCGGTACCGCAAATCGGGTTATTTTTGAGATACTTGAATCAGAGGGAATCGAGAATTTTGATGAGGTTGCCTCCTTTATTGTACGGATGAAAGCTCTCGGAGCTAAATTTGCCATTGATGATTTTGGTACGGGGTATTCCAACTATGAGAATATTCTCAAGCTTAATGTCGATATTCTTAAAATTGATGGTTCTCTTATTAAATCGATCAATGAAAATTCGCGCCACCGCATTGTTGTCGAAGCCATCATTGATTTTGCTCACCGCATCGGTATCGATACGGTTGCAGAGTTTGTTGCATCTGAAGAGATATTGTGTACGGTAACCGAGATTGGGATTACTTACTCACAAGGGTTTTATACAGGGAAACCAGTGTTTTTAAATAATTTTTTGGCATAATCGTTTTACTTTAACGCTTGGAGTTCAAATCACATGTATATTCCTGAATCTCATTTTTCACTATGGGCTGATTTTATTGAGCGAACTTTTTTGGATGAAGGGTTTAGGGAGTTAATTTCGCAAGGGATTATTAACGGAGCGACGTCAAATCCTGCTATCTTTAAAAATGCTATCCTTACTTCGGATGCCTATAAGGAGCAACTTAGCACTCTCTCCTCATTAACACCAAAAGAAAAATATGAAGCTGTAGCCATTTTTGATATTCAAAAAGCGGCAGATATTTTGCGACCGTTATACGATGCAGGGGATGATGGGTATGTGAGTATTGAGGTTGATCCCTTTTTATGTGATGATACGCAAGCAACGATTGCAGAGGGGATTCGATTGTATGAGAGTATCGGACGTCCTAACGTAATGATTAAAGTCCCGGCAACCGATGCAGGATATGGGGCTATGAAGGCTTTGGCGTCTTGTAATATTCCGGTGAATGCAACCTTGATTTTTTCAGAGAATCAAGCAATTCAATGTGCGCAAGCCTTTGCTTCTGCAGCCCAAGAAGCAGTATCTGCTGTAGATACTGTTATTAGCGTTTTTGTGAGTCGAATCGATCGTGCTATTGATGAGAATCTGGTCTCCTGCGGTATTGAACCGGGGCTTATGGGGATTATGAATGCAGCAGAGATTTACAATAAAGTTCAAGCATTGAGTGTACCGAAATGTCGTGTTCTTTTCGCCAGTACGGGGGTCAAGGGTGATGATTTGAGAGCTTCCTATTATATTGACGAATTACTTGCGTGCAACAGTGTTAACACAGCACCGATTGCGACGATTGAGGCGTATGTCGCGCGAGGGGATAAGATTATTAAACTGCCCATCGCGGATGCAAAGATTGAAGCACATAAACAAAA
Source organism: Sulfuricurvum sp. (assembly GCA_028714915.1). GTDB lineage: Bacteria > Campylobacterota > Campylobacteria > Campylobacterales > Sulfurimonadaceae > Sulfuricurvum. Next base: position 361,606 of record JAQTLL010000003.1, on the reverse strand, counting down.
AGTACGAAATGCCGGCGTGGATATGGAGAGAGTGATTGATGCGCAGATACGAGAAGGACTGGAGGCATTTAAAACAGCTTTTAGTGAAATTTTAAGTGCATTGGAGTAGAAATGACAGATAAAGAACAGCAGAATGCTAATTTAGAGGATTTAAACTTTGAAGTATTGAAAAAAATACGAGGTTATTTGCGTCGTATGGTCGATGCGGGCGGGAGTGATTTGCATATTAAAGCCAATGGTGTTGTACGCGCACGGGTGAATGGTGAAATTATCCCTTTATCCGGCGAAATTCTTTCTAAAGATGATGCCCTTATTTTTGCAAAGGAGTTATTACGTACCCGTTTTCATGAATTGGTTGAAAAAAAAGAACTGGATCTTGTCTACCCATTTGATGAAAATACCCGTTTTCGTATTAATATCTTTTTTCAAATGGAGGGAATTTCGGCTGTTTTTCGTTTGATTCCTATGAAAATCTTAACCATTGATGAGCTAAAACTTCCTGACATCGTTCATAGTTTTGCACAGATGGAGCGGGGATTGGTTTTAGTGACAGGGGTGACGGGAAGCGGTAAATCGACAACTCTTGCCGCTCTTATCAATGAGATTAACTGGACTAGACGCCGGCATATTATTACTATTGAAGACCCCATTGAATTTGTTCATAAAGACCGGAAATGTATTGTCAATCAGCGCAGTGTAGGGCAAGATACCCATAGTTTTGGAGGGGCATTGCGTGCGGCTTTACGTGAAGATCCTGATATTATTCTGGTTGGAGAAATGCGGGATATGGAAACCATAGAAATTGCGCTTCATGCTGCCGATACAGGGCATTTGGTTTTTTCAACGCTGCATACGCTGGATGCTAGAGAGACTGTAAATCGCATTGTTTCGGTGTTTCCGTCGGTAGAGCAAAATCGTGTTCGTATGACGTTGGCAGCGGTATTGAAGGGGGTGATTTCACAACGCCTTATCCCTACGGTAGACGGTAAACGGATTGCGGCATTGGAAATATTGGTTCGAACTTCGCGCATAGAACAGCTGATTGCTGAAAATCGTGATATTGAAATTCCTGATACCATAGCTGAAGGAAAAGAGCTTTATAAATCGCAAACCTTTGACCAAGGAATTTTAGACCTTTATCTAGCAGGAACAATTACGCGCGAAGATGCTCTCGCATACGCTACTTCGGCATCGGATTTGAAGCTTCGTATGGAAGGGATGAATGGAATAATTGATAAGAGTCAAATCGGGAAAGAAAATGAGATAAAAGAATTTAGAGAAGAAGAATTTATTGCGCTCAAAAGGTAGAAAAAGGGATAGGATTTATAGTATTTTAAACAAGATTTAAGTATAATTCGCCTCATTTTATTTCCAAAGGACACATTATGCTAGAAGGCATTCTTAGAGAGAGTATTGGCAAGCCTGCAACAAAAGCGCTTCGCCGTGATGGTTATCTTATTGCAAACATTTACGGAAAAGGGCTTGAGAATATCAATGCTGCGTTCAAAATGAACGATTTTATCCGTACGGTTCGTAATAAAGAGAGTGTTGCATTTCCTGTTAGCATTGCAGGTCGTGAGATGAACCTTGTTGTTCAAGGATATGAATCTCATCCGGTTTCTGGAAATTTATTGCATGTTGATTTAATGGTAGCGCAAGCTGGTCTTGTAACTCATTATAATATTCCTGTTAAACCAGTTGGAACTCCAATCGGTTTGAAAAACAAAGGGATGTTGTTTGTTGCTAAAAAACGTCTTCGTGTTAAAGCGGCAATCGAAAACTTGCCAAACGCAATCGAAATCAATGTAGCACCACTCGATTTGGGTGATTCTGTATTGGTTCGTGATGTTGCAAGTGTTGCAAATGTTACCTTTACTGATTCGGATCGTGTATCGGTTCTAAGTATCATTAAAGCAAAATAAGTATGTTGATCGTCGGTCTGGGTAATCCTGGAGCGGCGTATGCTTTTACGCGTCATAATATTGGATTTAGGGTCATTGACGAGCTATGCCGTCGTCATACGGTGCATGATGTTTCAAAGAGTTCCTTTAATGGGGAATTGTTTAAAATGGGTGGACATTTTCTCCTTAAGCCTACAACCTACATGAATCTCTCCGGTAAATCAATTCTTGCAGTTAAAAACTTTTATAAGATCGATGAGGTCATTATCATCCATGATGATTTGGATCTCCCTTTTGGTGCGCTTCGTTTTAAAACAGGGGGTGGTCATGGTGGGCACAACGGTCTTAAGTCAGCAGACGGTGCGATTGGCTCTGAGTATGTTCGTGTACGCATGGGAATTGGCAAGCCCCAACACAAATCGCAAGTGGCTGATTATGTTCTCCACCCTTTTTCTCCTGAAGAAGAAGGGTATCTCAAAGAATGGATCAGCAAGACAGCGGATGCGGTAGAATTATTGCTTGTCTTAGAGTGTAATGAAGTTTCATCAAAGTGTTCTATCAAAGGTTTAACGCTATAATAAAAACCATTTAGTTACTAGGTTTTTGTATGCTTTTTTTTAAAACGGTATCGTTTTTATATCTTCGTTATTGTCTTATTATTATGATTGCTCTTACGGGATTTATGCTCGGATTTGATATGCTAAACAATGGTGAAACTCTCCCCGCTTCTGCAAACTTGGTTATTATCTATGGCGTGTACAAATGGCTTTATGCTTTGGATATGATGTTGCCTATTTCCTTGGTTTTCGCTTTTATCGCTACGATTATTGAACTGATTCGCTCCAATGCATTGACCTCTTTTTATGCTCTTGGCTATTCACGAATGAAGGTCTTGTCACCGATTCTTTTTGTTGTGATTACCCTTTTGTCTGCGTATATAGCCGCCCATGCAACATCTTTTGCCAGAGCAAACGAATATGCCGATAACCTGCGCGAATCTTCACAGTTTTTGACCCCTACCAATAATTTGTTTTTTACCCATGAGGGGAATTATATTTTTTTTGGAACGCTTAACCCTATGAGTCAAAAGGCACAGTCGATACGTGTTTTTAGCTTTGAGAATGGGAAGCTTAAAGAGGCCCTTAGTGCGAAAGATGCGTATTATAAAGATCATTATTGGAATATACAACGTGCCCATATTGTCCGTCCGCCGGCAACTTTGGATTTAAAGGGAGAAGGGATTACGATACGAGATGTGCAAAATATTAAAGTATTACGTGACTTTAGACCTAAAATTTTGGATCAAATTTATGAAGGAAAAGTAAACTATACGATTATTGATGCATTGGATGCGATGAAGCTGTTGGAATCTCAAAATATTGATCTCTCAAAGGTAAAAAGTTCTTTATACCGTAATTTTTTGACACCATGGTTTGCATTAATGATGATTATTCTTATTTATGCGTATGTGCCGATGGGCTCACGTTTTAGCAACCTCTCTTTGTACAGTTTTGCTTCAATATTGGTGACGTTGGTCGTATGGGGATTACTCTTTATGAGCGGTGAGCTTGCAAATAACAAAACACTCTCTCCAGAAGTGGGGATTGTGGCGCCTATTGGAATACTAGCACTCCTTAGTGCACTTCATCTAAGCTCGTTTTGGATAAAATCGCGAATAAATTCAGTACAAAAAGGCTTAGCGTGATCCCATTTCAATCTTTGGCACAAACGTACGGGACACCGTTATATATCTATGATTTTGATGCAATGAGAGAGCAGTTTGATACTCTTAAAGAGGCATTTCGTGGGAGAAAATCGATTCTTGCCTACGCAGTTAAAGCAAATTCAAACTTGAGCGTCATTAAACATTTTGCCTCTCTTGGTTCTGGGGCTGATTGTGTCTCTATCGGGGAAGTGCGCCGCGCTTTGATGGCGGGAGTCCCTGCGTATAAAATACTTTTTAGCGGCGTGGGTAAGCGCGATGATGAGATTCGCGAAGCAATTCTTAGTGACATCCTTTATATCAATGTGGAGAGTGAAGCGGAGCTTGGGCGCGTTGATATGATTGCGCAAGAACTGAACATGAAAGCACGTATCAGTATCCGTGTCAACCCAAATATTGACCCCCAAACGCATCCCTACATCTCTACGGGATTGCATGATAACAAGTTCGGTGTCGAAATTGATGCGGCAAAGCGTATGTACATTCGTGCGAAGAATTCGGAGCACTTAGACCCTGTTGGAATCCATTTTCATATCGGAAGCCAACTGACCCAGCTCGAACCCATCTATGAAGCGGCAGTCATTGTGGCGGATTTGATGCGCTCATTGTCTGCTATTGATATTAACCTCAAATTTTTTGATATTGGCGGTGGTTTAGGGGTTCGTTATGACGATGAAACAACAATAACTCCTTACGACTATGCGCAAGCAATTTTAGGGGCGATTAAAGGTCTTGATGTTACGATTATTTGTGAACCGGGGCGTTTTTTGACGGCGAATGCCGGTTATTTCTTGACAAAAGTGTTGTATGAAAAGCAAAACGGTCAAAAGCGTTTTGTGGTGGTTGATGGGGCAATGAATGATCTTATCCGCCCCAGTCTTTACAAGGCGTATCACCGTATTGAGGCATTAGATAAGACAGGCGAAACGTCATTGGCGGATGTTGTAGGACCTGTATGTGAAAGCGGTGATTTTTTGGCGAAAGAGTATCCCCTGCCTATGCTAGAACATAATGATGTATTGGTCGTTCACAGTGCCGGAGCGTATGGTTTTGGGATGGGAAGCAACTATAATACGCGAGGGCGCTCTGCTGAAGTGGCATATGAGGGTGGAGAAGCTCGACTTATTCGCTCCCGTGAGAGTTTTGATGATCTTATTGCATTAGAGCGCGAGTACCTTTAATGTTTTTTATTGATGTGCAGGGAACGTTGATTGACGATAATACCAAAAAACCCATTGCGGGGGCGGTTGCATTTATCGATCATTTGAATCTCTCGCATATCCCCTATATGGTCGTAACGAACAGTACAAAATATTCAAGTTGTGAGTTTTTGGCTTACCTTAACTCGATAGGCTTGAATATTCCGTCCAGTCATTACTTAGATCCTTTGATGGTATTGGAAGAACACTTATCAAAAGAAAAAAAAATAGCAGCATACGGTTCTCGTGAATTTTTGAATGTTTTAAAATCTATGGGGTATGAACTCGATTATCTCTCCCCTGATGTAGTCCTTCTCTCCATCAAAGAAGATTTTGATCATGAAGAGTATTCCCAGATGATTGAATTTCTCTTAGGCGGTTGTGAGTTGATTGGAATGCATGAGACCTCACTCTATGTAAAAAACCATAAGCGTTATCCCGGAGTTGGCGCGATATTGAAAATGTTGGAATTTGCAACATCCACACCGTATCGTGTAGTTGGAAAGCCAAGCCGTCCTTTTTTTGATACTGCATTGAAGGGAATGCAACAGCAAAACAGTGGTGCAACTTTTGCTGATGTGGCAATGATCAGTGATGATGTAATAGGAGATTTAATCCCGGCACAGGTACTTGGGATACGGGGCATATTTGTCCTCAGCGGTAAATACCGCACACGTGAAGAGATACTGCCACAGCTTGATGTGCAGCCTGATGCAGTACATATAAATATGCAAGCAGTATTGGAGAGTTTATGAACACATTAGAAGAGTGCAGAGCCGCTATTGATTCGCTGGATGATAACGTTATCGTACTTTTAAATCGCCGTATGGAAGTAGTACGACGAGTAGGAGAGATTAAACATGAAACGAAAGGAGCGATTTATCGTCCTGAGCGAGAAAAAGCGATTATTGATCGCTTAAGTGCTCACAGTAAGCAATCGGGCGGTTTACTGAACTCTCAAGCAATTGAAGCAATTTTTTTAGAAATTTTTGCCGTAGCACGTAATCTTGAACTTCCTGAAAAAATTGCGTATTTAGGACCTGAGGGGAGTTTTACCCATCAAGCTGCAGAATCACGTTTTGGAGCAATGAGTGAGTATCTTTCGCTGAGTTCCATTGATGCGGTCTTTAAAACACTTGAGGCTTCGCGTGCCAAATTCGGTGTTGTCCCCATCGAAAACAGCCGTGATGGAGTGGTAGGGGAAACTCTTGATTTATTAGGCAAGAGCAGTGTCAAAATCGTCGCAGAGCTGTATATGCCCATTCATATGGCGTTTGTGAGTAAGGCTGAAAAACTGCATGATATAAAAAGAATCTATTCAAAAGATAAAGGATTCGGTCAGTGCCGTGATTTTTTACTCGAGCATGGGTTGGACCGCATTGAGCACATTCCTGTTGAATCAACGGCAAAAGCAGCCGTTTTGGCATCCAAAGATCCCGAAGCTGCTGCGATTTGTTCGCACATTGCGGCAAAACTGTACGGGATACCGACACTGTTCGAAAATATTGAAGATGCTCACAATAATGCAACCCGCTTTTTTATACTGAGTGATTTTAAAAATGCCCCCAGTGGCGAGGATAAAACCTCCATTCTGGTACGCTTGAAGGATGCCCAAAAATCAGGGGCACTCTTTCACTTTTTGGAAGATTTCAACAAAGCAGAAATTAATCTTAGTAAAATTGAAAGCCGACCGGCCCGAGATAATGACGGTTTTGGATACTGGTTCTTTATTGATTTCTTTGGTCATATTGATGAAGAGGGAGTGCAAAAAATTATGACGAAACACGTAGAAGAAGTAACCTGGCTGGGAAGCTATGTAAAAGGAGAGTTATGAAATTTAACAGCACATTAGAGTCGATCCAAAGTTATGAGGCAGGAAAGCCCATCGAGTTAGTTGTTCGCGAATACGGGATTAAGAAAGAAGATATTGTGAAGCTGGCGAGTAATGAAAACCCCTTCGGGTGTTCTCCTAAAGTCAAAGAGGCGGTGCGCTGTATTATCGATAATATGGCCCTTTATCCGGATGATTCGATGGTCAAGCTCAAAAATGCCCTCTCCGATAAATATACTGTTAACCCCAATGAACTCATTATTGGAGCAGGAAGTGATCAGGTAATCGAATTTGCAATCCATGCAAAAGCGCATCAAGGCTCGAAGGTATTGATGAACAGCGTCACGTTTGCGATGTATGAAATCTATGCAAAACAAGTGGGAGCAAAAATTATTCGTACCGCTTCAAGAGAGCATGATATGGACGAATTTTATGCTCTTTATCTCGAGCACAAACCTTCTATTATTTTCCTCTGCACACCCAACAATCCCACCGGTGATGCAATAGATGCTGAGGAAATGCTTGCATTTATCGAAAAAATTGATGACAATACCCTTATTATCGTAGATGGCGCCTATATGGAGTATGCACGGTTTAAAGACCCTAAAAAAGCGGTAGAACCGCGAGATTTAATAGCCTCGTTTGAGAATGTACTTTTTTTAGGGACATTTTCAAAAGCGTATGGATTGGGCGGGATGCGTGTAGGATACGGAATTGCATGCCCACCTATTATTCAGGCTCTTTATAAAGTGCGACCTCCTTTTAACATTACCACCCTTTCTCTTGAAGCAGCCTCTGTAGCGCTTGAAGATGAGGCGTTTGTTCAGGAGTGTATTCGTCATAATTTTAAAGAGATGGAACGGTATAAGGCTTTTGCAGATTCAAAAAAGATTGCTATTATTGATAGTTATACTAATTTTGTCACATTATCGCTTCCTGAAACAAAAAATTCATCCAAAATAGCCCAAGAACTGTTAAAAAAGGGTATGATTATACGAGATTTAAGCAGTTATGGATTGAACGCCATTCGCGTAACTATCGGCACATCGGTGCAAAATGACCGATTCTTTGAACTAACAGAATCTTTATTGTAAAGTAGGCATTCAGAAGAATGGATTTTAAAGCACTTTTTTTACAACTCGTCGTTGTTTTTGGGAAGTTGACCCAAGCGCAAAAAACGATAATCGGTGTTGCAGTTGCAGGGATAATCGGATTTTTGATTTTTTTGGTGGTCTATACGTCAGATGCTTCCTCAGGCAATGATAAGGGGTATCAGGTTTTATTTGAATCCTTAACTCCACAAGATGCAGCGCAAGTGGTACAACAACTTGAAAAAGATAAAATTCCTTATAAAATTCCGCGTGACAATGTTATTGAAGTTCCAAAGGAAGTAGTCTATAAAGAGCGTATTACGATTGCTTCTATGGGTATTCCCAAAGAAGGGCATGTCGGCTTTGAGCTTTTTGATAAGCAAGAATTCGGTGCTACTAATTTTGACCAAGAGGTAAAATTCAGACGTGCATTGGAAGGGGAACTTGCCCGTTCTATCGATTCACTCTCTCCGGTAGAAAAGTCAAGCGTTTCCCTTGCGCTGCCAAAAGAGACTTTATTTGTCTCGGAGGAAGTCCCCCCTTCTGCTTCGGTTATGGTTCAGCTGTATGAAGATCGTAAGCTTTCCCCCAAGCAGATTCGTGGGATTAAAAAACTTGTAGCGGCTGCTGTTCCCAAGCTTAAAGTGGAAAATGTGACGCTGATTGATTCGGAGGGGGAAAGCTTAGGAGACAGCGATGCGGATGCGATGATGGGCGAACTCTCCCAAATGCAGCAGCAGTACAAAGCCAAAGAAGAGAAAAAGCAAGAGGAAAAGATTATTAATGTTCTTGCCCCCTTCATCGGCGGGAAAGAGCGTGTTGTTGCCAAAGTGACGATTGAATATGACTTTTCACAGCAAAGTTCAACGTCTGAAAAATATGACCCAGAAAATGTAGTACGAAGCGAACAAAGCTCAGAAGAAAAGCGTGACGGAGCGTCACCTGCAAGCGTCGGAGGTGTTCCCGGTGCTGTCAGTAATATTGGACCGGTTGGAGACCTCAATGGTTCAGCCGGATCATCCGGCAGCGGTGAAAAGTATGAAAAAACAACAGGAACCACCAATTTTGAAATTTCTAAAACGGTTTCAACAACCAAAATGGAATTTGCACGAATCAAGCGTATCACAGCAGCCGTTGTTGTAGACGGAAAATATGAAGCTAAAAAAGCCGAGGGTGGGGATGCAGGTGATGAAATGGCATACGTTGCCCTTGACCAAACTCAGCTCGATGCTATAACGTCTCTGACAAAGCAATCGATAGGGATTGATGATGCGCGCGGTGATTTAGTGACCGTCCGTAATTTTGAGTTTCAAGCGACTAAGGGGAGTTTAGGTTCCAAAGATGCCTCCAAAACATCAGTACTTTTAAGTACTTACGTTGAGCCTTTTATGCCTATCCTCAAGTATATTGTTGTAGCCATAATTCTCTTTATCGCCTACAAGAAAGTGATTCTCCCTTTCGCCGATCGAATGTTGGAATTTACCCGAGAAGAAGAAGAGTTTGAAAAGCCGGTGTTAGAGATCAGTGATGATGAAGATGAAGATCTTGTTGAGAAAGTACAGCAAATGCGTAAAAAAGTGGAAAATCAGTTGGGGCTTGGTGAGGGCTTCAATGAAGATGAGCTAAAATACGATGTATTGCTTGAAAAAATTCGTGAGGTAGCCGAAGATCGTCCTGATGAAATTGCTTCATTGATTCAAGCCTTAATCAATGAAGAAACAGCTCCATTGCGTAACACATAGTGAGATAGGAGTATAACATGATATTGAGTCAACCGCAGCAGGCCCATTTCGATGAAATGGGAATGGCCGAAAAGATAGCAATATTATTGATTCAGCTGGGTGAAGACGCAACAGCGCAAATTTTTGGACGGATGACCGTAGAAGCCATTACGGAAGTCTCTAAATATATTGCGAGTAATAATTCTATTGAAAAAAGTATCGGTGCGGCTGTTTTGGAAGAATTTTATGCCATTATTCAATCTAATCAGTATTTAAATACAGGTGGTTTGGAATACGCAAAAGAAATTTTGTACAAAGCATTGGGAGCTGATGAAGCTAAAAAAGTGTTAGAGCGTTTGAGCAAAACTATGCAAGGAGCTCAAAATTTCTCGTATCTTGCCAAAATTAAACCTCAGCAGCTAGCTGACTTTATTACAACCGAGCACCCGCAAACGATAGCACTTATTTTAGCGCATATGGATCCTTCCGCTGCTGCTGAAACGCTCTATATTTTTAGCCCAGAGCTACGGGGAGAAGTGGTTATTCGTATGGCAAAATTGGGAGATATTTCTCCGGCAATTATTAAGCGGGTGAGTGCCGTTCTTGAGTCTAAACTCGAATCATTGGCAAGCTACAAAGTTGAAGTGGGCGGTCCAAGGGCGGTTGCTGATGTCTTTAACCGTTTGGGTGCAAAAGTATCTAAAGAGACATTGACCCAGATTGAACAATTGGATCAAGAACTTGCCGCCTCAATTAAAGAGATGATGTTTACGTTTGAAGATATTGCAAGTCTTGATGTTAATGCGGTTCGCGAAATTCTCAAAGCAGTGGATAAAAATGATCTTATGCTGGCACTTAAAAGTTCTCCTGAAGAACTCAAAGAGAAGTTTTATTCGTGTATGTCACAGCGGGCGAAAGATACATTTGTGGAAGAGTTACAGTTCTTGGGTGCTGTTAAAATGAAAGAGGTTGAGACGGCTCAACGTAAAATTGTAGATGCAGTTCAAGCTCTTGCAGAGCAGGGTGTACTGGAATTGGGTGCATCTGAAGAGATGATTGATTAAACCCATGGTAGAAGATGTTGTGATTACCAAAGATAACTTATCGGGTCATGCAATCGGAAAATATCAGTTTAAAATTTTGAGTGGATTGAGTGGAACAAGTGTTCAAAAGGCATACGAAGAACTAGAGTTTCAACGTCCTTCGATGGCTGATGCTCCCGAGGAAAAAAGCTGTGAATTTACGTCATCAAAAGATGAATTGATTGAATCTCTGTTAAAAAAAGCAGATGATATGAGTTCGAATTTTATTAAAATGCAGATGCGTTTAGAGAGTCTTCAAGAAGAGCATATCCAAGCTCTTGAAGAAGCAAAAAAAAGCGGCTTTGATGAAGGATTTTTAGCGGGAATAGCCCAAGAACAGGCATTGAGTTCTCAGCGTAACATACAAGGGCAAGATCAGTTTTCACTTTCCGTAAAAACACTAGAGAGCACAGCAGCACAGTTTGCTGCTACTCTGACAGAAATTCAAAAAGAATTGACGCATACTGCACTTGATATTGCCAAAGAAGTTATTGGAATTGAGACGCAGGAAAACAGTGCTAAGATCGCGGCTAAACTCTCCGAAGCACTGATTGAAGAACTCAGTGATGCTGCTAAGATTACTTTACGTGTTAATCCAAACGATCATGGAATTATTTCTGAAAAAGTGGGATCTCTTAAGAACGTTGAAGTTTTATCCGATCGTGCAATCAGTGCTGGTGGGGTAGTTGCTATCAGTGATCTTGGAAATATTGACTCACAGATAAAAAAACGGTTTGAACGATTAAAAAGATCGTTATTGCTGGAATCATAATTAGGGCTACAATGGACATTAAAGATTTTACACACGATGAACTAAAAGCACTTTCTCAAAAAATTCGTAATCGTATTTTGGAAGTTGTCAGTACCAATGGCGGGCATTTGAGCTCTACCTTGGGTGCTACTGAAATAATCGTGGCAATGCACAAAGTATTTGATTCCGCAAAAGATCCTTTTATTTTTGACGTTTCCCATCAAGCGTATGCCCATAAGCTTCTTACAGATCGATGGGAGGAGTTTGCAACCCTACGCCGTTTTGACGGACTAAGTGGCTACACTAAGCCCTCCGAATCCCCCCATGACTATTTCGTGGCAGGTCATAGCTCAACGTCGATTTCTTTGGGTGTGGGAGCAGCTAAAGCGATTGCCCTTAAAAACGAGCAGGAGAGTCGTATCCCCGTAGTCCTTATCGGAGATGGTTCTCTTTCTGCTGGGATGGTGTACGAAGCGCTCAATGAGTTGGGGGATCGAAAATATCCGATGGTGATTATTCTCAATGACAATGAGATGAGTATCGCCAAGCCCATCGGTGCGATCAGTCGAATGCTCAGTTCCGCGATGGCAAGTCCCTTTTATCAACGTTTTAAAAAGAAAACGGAACAATTTGTGGACAACTTCGGAGAAGGGGCGCATTATCTTGCCAAACGCTTTGAAGAGTCGTTCAAGCTCATTACTCCGGGGATATTGTTTGAAGAGATGGGAATTGAGTACATAGGTCCCGTCGATGGGCATGATCTTAAATCGCTTGTGGATATTTTGAGCATGGCAAAAGCGATGGGAAAACCCGTTTTGGTTCATGTTCAGACGATTAAAGGTAAGGGTTACGAAATTGCTGAGGGGAAGCACGAAAAATGGCATGGTGTTTCTCCTTTTGATCTTAAAAGCGGAACGGCTAATGCGAAAAGTTCTGCTAAAAATGCCACGCAAATCTATGCTGAAGCCCTCATGTATCAAGCCGACCACAATCCGAAAATCGTGGGAGCAACGGCGGCAATGCCAAGCGGTACGGGATTAAGTGCTTTGATGGAAAAATATCCTGAGCGATTTTGGGATGTGGCAATTGCTGAACAGCATGCAGTAACCTCGATGGCAGCTTTGGCAAAAGAGGGATTTAAACCGTTTTGTACGATTTATTCGACTTTTTTACAGCGTGGATTTGATCAAGTTGTTCACGATGTGTGTTTGATGGATTTACCGGTTGTTTTTGCACTGGATCGTGCCGGTATCGTCGGTGAAGACGGTGAGACCCATCAAGGGGCATTTGATATTAGTTTTTTACGCTTGATTCCCAATATGACCTTGTGCGCACCACGGGATGAAAAATCGTTTCATCAGATTGTGGCGTATGCAGCAGGGTATGATAGACCGTGTGCTATTCGTTATCCTAGAGGGGCGTTTCTTGAGGCGAACGTACCTGAGTCAGTCCCTTTTGAGACGGGAAAATCACAGCTGTTAATCTCCAATGACTCTGATATATTGTTTATCGGATACGGTAACGGTGTTGGACGCGCGGCACAAACGATGGAGCTTATGGAGGAAAAACCTTCTTTGCTTGATTTACGTTTTGTAAAACCGCTCGATGGCGAAATGCTGATGCAAATGTCTAAACTTCATAAAAAATGGTATGTATTCAGTGACTCGGCACGGATGGGCGGTGTGGGAAGCGCACTGCTTGAATGGCTGAGTGAAGAAAAAATTATGGATGTTCAGGTCGTGAGTTTTGAATACGACGATGAGTTTATCAAACACGGCAATACTACCCTTCTTGAAGAGTCTCTTGGTTTACTTCCTCACCAGTTGGCTATCGCAGTAGTATAACACCCGCAATTCTCCCTGTATAGTGGGCATCGGCGCGATACGAAAAATAGGTATCGCATTGGCACGAGGTACAGTGATTAACCACTTCAATATTCTCTTTTTTTACCCCTAATGAGTGCAGTTGCTGTAATAATATAGTATTAACATCTAAAAATACTTTTGTCTCGTCTCTTCGTAGTGCCTCTGTATATCCTTTTTCTACCGTTTCGCGAGCAATGGTTTCATTCACTTCATAACAACAGCCCTGTATCGACGGTCCTAAAAAAACCATAACATCCTCAACTGTAGTTCCATATTCGGCTTTCATCGCCTCGAGTGTTTTTGGAAGAATTTCATTGAGTGCTCCTGCACGCCCTGCATGAATTGCCGCAATCGCGTTATGGGTACTGTCATACACGAGGATAGGGGTACAATCGGCACTCATCACCATAAGAGGAACATGAGGACGATTTGTGATAAGCGCATCGCACTGGGGAGGGGAGTTAAAATCCATCATCTCATTGACAATAACAACACTATCTGAATGAATTTGGCGCATATAAATCAATGTATTTGCCTCATATCCCAGCTCTTTCGCAAGAAGAAGGTGATTTTGATGGACATCATTTGGGGTGTCATTGACATGAAAAGCAAGATTGAGGGAGTCAAATGGTGTTTTAGAAATACCGCCATGACGTGTTGTAAAACAAGCCGTTAATGAAGGTGTTTTAAATATTGGAGTAATAAGGTTCATAAAGAGAGTATAGCTTTTAACACTTTTAGGTCGGATTAATCAATTTTTGATTATTCTTGCACTCCACATTTTGTTGATCGGGGCGTAGCGCAGTTTGGCTAGCGCACTACCTTGGGGTGGTAGAGGTCGCCTGTTCGAGTCAGGTCGCTCCGACCATGTGGATTGTGGACTTCTTACAGCTTTTATATCTTCATTTTTTTGATACTCTCACCGAAATTGCCAAAATATCGATTCCAATATTTACCTATTGTACTTTTGCAAACAGTTTTTTAAGGGTTGATTGGTTTGTATATCCGTTCGTGGTGAGCTTGTCGAACCATGAACTTTTTTCAAGATGCGACACTAAATCAACTCTAAACACTTGAATTATGGTATTATAAGGCTATTAAAAAATTAGCTAAAAGTGAAGATATGATACGAAAAATTCATATTCAAAATTTCAAATCCATCTATGATTTAGAGATCAGTGTTGGCAGGGTCAACCTTTTAATTGGTGAGAATGGTTCAGGAAAGAGTAATTTACTTGAAGCGTTGGTATTTGTCTCAGCAGGTGAATCAAATAAATTGGATAATGAATTTTTAGTTTCTCGTGGACTAAGGGTTACTGAATCATTTTTGATGAGAAGTGCTTTTAATGAAGATGATAAAGAAAAAGATATTAAAATTAAACTATATTCTGATGATAGAGATGTAGCTTATTCCTATTACAATGATGATACTGAATATTCAGAATGGTCAATGTCTGAAATGATATTGGATGAATCTAGTGAAGAAGTAAAAATTCTTAATCATGGTAATGAAATACGAGCTTCAAAGGATTTAAATAATTATATAGAAAGTTTAGATTTTGAAACACTTGAGAAGTTAAGATTATTTTTTAAAAGTGAAGAGGTAAAAAGACTAAGAAATTTTCTTATTTATTCTCCTGAAAACACTTCTTTACGAACTTTTGAAAGTGATGGTCAAATTCAACCTTTAGGTATTAATGGTGAGGGACTTCTTAAACTACTCAAAGTAATAAACCATTATGAAGATAAAAGCTATATTAAAACTATTGTCCAATCTCTTCAACTTTTTAATTGGTTTGAAGACATCACTATTCCTGTGAATATGTTATCAATGGAAGATAAAGTGATTATCAAAGACAAATATCTTTATCGAGAGATAGATCAACGTAGTGCTAATGAAGGCTTTTTGTTCATCTTGTTTTATATCACTCTCATCGTCGCCAAAGAGACTCCAAAAATTTTCGCCATCGATAATATCGATGCTTCCCTCAACCCAAAACTTTGTACTAAACTCATGAGTCTTATCGCTGATTTAGCAAAAAAATATGATAAACAAATCTTTTTAACGACACATAATCCAGCAATATTAGACGGTATGAATCTTAATGATGAAGAGCAAAAACTCTTCGTCGTCTCTCGTAATGATGAAGGTCATACTCAAATGAAAAAAATAACTGTTGACGATAATCCAATAGATGAAGATGGAGAATCATTACACTTATCTGAAGCCTTTCTTCGTGGGTATTTAGGTGGTTTACCGAGGGGTTTTTAGATGCTAAAATTTGGATTGGCTTGTGAAGGGGCCACAGATCAAGCAGTGATTGAGAATATTTTGTGTGGTTTTTATAATGATAAAAATTTGCGTCAAGAGATTAAAGCTTTTCAGCCTTTATTTGATGAAACACAACAAAAACAGTTAGAAGGTGAGTTTGGTGGATGGGAGATATTACTTAAGTTTATTTCAACTAAGCGTTTTCGACAAGAAGTTATAAATAATCACTATATGATTATACAAATTGATACCGATATATCCGAACATAAAAATTTTGGTGTATCTCAAAATAATCTTTCGATAGAAGAGTTGATTGGGAATGTCAAAGAGCGGTTAATCGCCCAAATTGATAGTAATAAACCTTTTTATGAATTGTATCAAGAAAAAATAATCTTCGCTATTTCGGTTCACTCATTGGAATGCTGGATTTTGCCACTCTATAAAGATATTAAAAGTGAAAAAATTACTGGTTGTCTTGAGACTTTACAAAGAGAGAGTAAAAGCATACAAGTGACCAAAGAATACAAAAATTATTATGATCTAAGCCGTCCATTACTCAAAAATAAAAAGTTATTACAGATAGCAACTAAAAATAGTAGCCTTCAAATTTTTATTAACTGTTTACCTGATTTACAAACTGATTCAATAGATCCTTAAAGTTGTCTATAAAATTGATGGGAATATCGCTGTCTTTGTAGTAAATGTGATCAGAAGGAGGGTAATATTTCATTTATGAGAAAGGATTTTTTTGACTTGATCCTTCACTTCTTTTTTATCGATAGGTTTGTACCCTTCAATCATTTGAGAGACATTTACTGCTTTAAGTGCTTTTTGTACTGAAAAAGGGGGTTTGCTCATTAAAATATCCTTTTTGGATTACACTGATTATTTGAGTATTTTATCATACTTGCACTAAGAAAATAGTGTTTAGCGTCACCCAACCCTCCAACACTATTATTTCAAATTGATATAGTATTTCTCATAGAGTATTTCAAATTCTGAATAATGAAGTAGCATCAAATCAATCAAATGCGGATCAAAAGATTTCCCGCTTTCTTCTTGCAGATATTCTCTGACCTTTTCGAGTGACCATGCCTCTTTATAGACGCGTACAGTTCCCAGTGCGTCAAAGACATCAGCAATGGCTACAATACGTCCGAAGATATGTATTTCTTCCCCTTTTAATCCACGTGGATAGCCTAAGCCGTCCCATTGCTCGTGGTGCTCATACGCGATGGTAGCAGCAGATTGTAAAACATCGCGCTCGGAGTGTTTTAATATATTGTAGCCCAATAGTGTATGCGTTTTAATGATGGTACGTTCTTTATCATCTAGCACTCCTGCTTTTAGCAGTATAGAATCAGGTATACCGATTTTTCCAATATCGTGTAGCGGGGCTGCACTCACTAGTATATCCAAGTCATGTTCATTCATTCCGACGAGTTTTCCAAGTAAACGGCTATATTCAACGACTCTGCGAGTGTGATGACGTGTCTCTTTGGAGCGTGTCTCTTCTGCTTCTCCCATGGCAAAAAGTGTTTCTTGGAGTGTTGTATCAATTTCACTGTTGAGAGATTGAAATTTAAGGGTTGCCTTGTCCATTCGTATTTCGCGTTCTTTGAGCTCTTTTCCAAATTGGATAAACTGCAAAGCAACTTCATTAAATTCTTCGCATTCATACTGAATAGACTCTTTGGTTTCTGTATGGAAAAAAACCGTTTTAGCCAACAAAATAAGATTAAGAAGAGGTTTTCGGAC
Organism: Sulfuricurvum sp.; assembly: GCA_028714915.1. Classification (GTDB taxonomy): domain Bacteria; phylum Campylobacterota; class Campylobacteria; order Campylobacterales; family Sulfurimonadaceae; genus Sulfuricurvum. The sequence continues at coordinate 344,412 of JAQTLL010000003.1, read as the reverse complement.
AAATTGTTCAATAATACGGGAGGTATTAATGGCTATTAATATGCTAAAAAATGCAACTACTCCAAAAAGAATGAGTAAATAATTCCATGCTCTATTACGATATTCTGTCACATCAAGCTCAATATCAATCGCACCAAGTGCCGCATTTTCAGAAATATGATGGCATTGTAAACAATTCAAATTTCCTTTGGATGAAGCAATATAAGGGACGATGGCCCGCATGGTTGCTTTTTCACTCCATTCACTCATCTCATAATAGGGCTTTTTTAATGTAAGAATATTGTTTAGAAAATCGTCGGCTCTTTGTTCACCAACGAAACATTGTGTACCGAATTGTTTACATACGGCATCGGAGCGGATAATTTTGATGGATTTTATATGCGGTGCATTGGTGATTTCGTGGATAAAATAAGCACGTTTATCCATCAATCCAGCTTTCATGTGGGCAGTCAAACCGGCTTTTGCCATATCTGCGATGGAGAGGACTCTCTCTTCCATGCTTGCCATGACAAGGGTACGAAAATTGAAGCCGATGATAATAAGGATACAGAGTATGAAGAATAAGAATAAGGGTAACGACTTTCCGACAGTAATGCGTGTGATATTTTTTTTCATCAAAAAAGCCTAGAAATTGTAATGGATAAAATTAGCGACTCTCAATAAGAATATTGTCCATAAGAGCAAAAAGCCGTTCGCTTGCATTTTCCATCTCTTTAAAGTTTGCAATTATTTCAGTACTGTTGTTGAGAAGATTGTCTTCTCCTTTATCGATGAATGTGAGATTTTTATTAGCATTTTGGTGAATAACTGCATGAGGTACTTTTATAAGTTCATAACTGCTCATTCGTCCAAAACGCTCTTTCCCTTCACCATCGTACCATTTGCCCAAACTGCATTGGTGAGCGTCCATAGTTTGTAACTTATGATCGCAGACCATAATACTGTTATACGCACGTGCTTTATAAAGAATATGATCAATTTTTGCCAAAATAATAAACGAACTGTTTTCCATATTATGGGATGAGGTAACAATATTGGATGATCCTTCGCTCAGCTGAACAAGGGTGTCCTCAAAGCTAATGATGCTTGAACTGGAGCGCTCTACTACTTCATTCATCTCTTCCGCGCTGGTTTGAATCTCACTCATATCTTGTTGGAGAGAGTTGATCGATACGGAAATCTCACCGGTTGCTTTGTGGGTTCTCTCTGCGAGCTTCCGTACTTCATCGGCAACGACGGCAAATCCTCTACCATGCTCACCTGCCCGAGCCGCTTCGATGGCTGCATTGAGAGCTAGAAGGTTGGTTTGGTCTGCAATATCGGTAATAAGCTGAATAACAGAGTTGATTTCGTTTGCACGCGATGCGATATGACCGATAGCATCATTGTTATTGCTTACTTTTTCATTGAGCATATTGAGTTCATTGATAATGATTGATATGGTATCTCGACTGTCATTTGCAAGGGCTGCGGCAGTGGTCGTTGCGCTTGTCACTTCTTTGAGGTCTTGGATATTATGGTGCAAATTTTCTTCGATGACACTAAGACTCTCAGTTACCTGTACGCTGAGTTGGCTTAGTTCAGAATTGAGGGCATCACGTCGTTTTTTCTGCTCTTGTGCCTTCATAACCGTGATACTGGTACTGACGTTTTCAATAGCTTCCACAAATTCCCCATGCATTCCTGTACTGGTAAGCGTATGCGAAAAATCTCCTTTGGTTGCACCCGAGATAGAGGTATTGATTTGATGGATAAGATTTTGAATCTGAGCAATGAGTTGTCCCAGCGCATTTCCCATTATTCCCATTTCTGTTCCAGCAGCAGTATTGACGGAAGTTTGGGCAAAATTTCCTTCTGAGATACTGGTAATAATACGTGTAAACTTTTCAATAGCAATGGTGATAGAGCTGCTGATCATACTGGCAAAAATGAAAATAACAATCGCTACTCCAAATCCCGTCATAAGGACAAAAAATTTATAAAACGTAATTTGAGAATGAAGGCTTTCGGAAGCGGTTTTTAATTTATCACGTTTAAGTTCAACTACTTTTTCAAATTTTTCTCTTGAAGCATCTGCATAGGGAGTCACCTCTTTTTTATAGGTTGCATAAATCGAAGCTGAGTTGATAGAAATAGTCGTGGCATTGAGGGACTTCATCATTATAAGGGTGTTGTTTAAAAAGGCAGAGGTACTTTCTTTAGCATCATCTATCAGTTTTTTATCAACTGGTTCACTTGCACTTTTATCAAGTTCAATGAATAAGGTATGAATTTTATCAATATTTTTTTCAAGCTTATCAATATTTTTGCCATAATCACTACCCAGCATAATATCGCGGCTGGTACGGCTGATGTAGTTGAGATCTTTTTCGATTTCAAGTGCGTTCATAGCTCCCGATATGGTTTTTTCTTGAAGTTCACTGTACTGATTCTCCAAACTGCTAAGGGCAAAGTAGACAAATACTGCGGCACCGATAACCGACATGGTTGCCGCACCTACGAGATAATTCATCCGTTTTTTAATGCTCATATCCTGCAATGCTTTGTCAAATGCCATTTTTACTTCCTGTGAGTATTTTTTGATAACTTTTTGATAGCATCATTATAATCATTTTTTTGAGTATTTACACTCAATTTTTTCCTATAAGAGTGAGTAAGGTACAATAGTGGCAAATTTAAATTAGGAAATGCAGAGGATTAGCGGGTGATAGCCAAGCAAATGCAGTCAGTACGACTTGATGGAGAAAATATAGAAAATATGCGTACTCAATTACGTCACTATTTTCATCAAAGTTTTGATCTTTTTGAATCATTATTTAATCTTTTACGCTCTGATGAGGTGTTTTATCACCAATCTGAACCCACGCGTCATCCAATGATTTTTTATTTTGGTCATACCGCAATTTTTTATGTCAATAAACTGATCGCCGCAGGTGTTTTAGGGGAGAGAATAGATTCCCATTTTGAAGCATTGTTCGCCGTTGGGGTAGATGAGATGGTATGGGATGCCAGCAGTGAAAGTTTGAGATGGCCAAGCGTTAATGAGGTGCGCGAATATCGAAACCGTGTTCGTTTCTGTGTTGATGATATTATCACTACGTTACCAATGACGCTGCCCATTACTAAAAAAGACCCGTTTTGGGCGATTTGGATGGGAATTGAACATGAGCGTATTCATATTGAAACGTCCAGTGTCCTCCATCGGCAAATACCTTTGGAATTTATTCGTGAAGATACTTCATTTCGGATTTGTCCTATTCGTGGAGAGTGTCCTGAAAATAGTTTAGTCTATTTTGGAGCGAGAGAAATATCTCTTGGAAAAGGTTTGACTGACCATGGTTTGTATGGTTGGGATAACGAATATGGCTACGCCGCGTATAATGTGGAGGAGTTCGAAGCATCACGCTATTTGGTCAGCAATGGCGAATTTATGGATTTTGTCATGGCCAATGGGTATGGTATTTCACGATGGTGGGATGATGAGGGGTTAAAGTATCTGAGTATACGCAATGCTTCATGTCCACCCTTTTGGATTCCTCAAGAAGATGGCAGTTTTAGATACCGTGCATTGGCTTGCGAGATTGATATGCCGTACAATTGGCCGGTTGAGGTGAATGCCCTCGAAGCTGAAGCCTTTTGTCGCTGGAAAAGTGCGCAAGAGAGGCAAAATTATCGCCTTCCCAGTGAAGCAGAGTGGGCGGTAATGTTCCAAGCGTGTGGAATGAACGAAGAAATTTTTGATGACTCTAACGCCAATATTAACTTTGCCCATTATTCCTCTTCTGTCCCTGTGAATACCTTTGCACACGGTGAGCTTTACGATGCGGTAGGAAACGTGTGGCAATGGACGCAAACACAGATGGATGCTTTTGAAGGGTTTGAAACTCATCCGTTGTATGATGATTTTTCAGAGCCTACGTTTGATGGGAAACATAATATCCTCAAGGGGGGCTCATGGGCATCTACGGGCAATGAGATTGTAAAAGAGTCCCGTTATGCGTTTCGTCGCCATTTTATCCAGCATGCGGGGTTTCGGTATGTAGTAGGCGAGGGTGAAAATGAAGCAAAAAAATATGAACGGATAGAGCAGATGTACGAAGTTTGGAAAAAACGGTATGGATGAATTCATCGCTATTGATCGAAGTAGCTCTAATTCTGAAAAATATACTTTGCGACAAAAGCTTTTCGGTACCGATAATGTCCAGCCGATGTGGGTGGCGGATATGGATATTGCAACGCCGAAATATGTTTTTGATGCCGTAGCAAATCGACTCAAGCATCCCGTGATGGGGTATGAAATCATGAGAGATGAGGCGTATGAGGCACAGTGTCTATGGATGGAACGTCATCATGGATGGCACATCAAGCGTGAATGGTTGAGTTACTCTCCCTCGGTGGTTGCCTCCATCGGGTGTGCCATACGAGCCTTTAGTAATGAGGGAGATGAAGTACTCGTGATGAGTCCTGTTTATCCCCCCTTCTTTTCCATGGTTAAAGAGAATAATCGTCATCTTGTTTTACACTCTCTCCAAAGAGATGACGAGGGAGAGTATTTTTTTGACATTGAAACCTTACGAACACAAATCACTATAAAAACAAAAATACTGCTGCTATGTTCTCCGCATAATCCTGTAGGTCGTGTCTGGCGAGAGGAAGAATTGCGTACATTGGGTGCGCTGTGTCTTGAACAGGGAATTATTATTGTGAGTGATGAGGTGCATTGTGATATTGTATTTGAGGGAAATAAGCATCTTCCGATTGCGTCACTGTCACAGGAACTGGGAGAGAATACCGTAACACTTTTAGGGACGGGTAAAACGTTTAATATGGCAGGTTTCGGAATTTCGACCGTCTGTATCGCTTCAGAAAAACTGCGTGAGCTTTATAGCCAAGAGCGCAAGAGAATCCATTTCGGTGATGGAGCGGTATTGTCCCACGTGGCTTTTGAGGCTGCCTATACTGACGGCGATGAATGGCACCAAAAACTTATGTCCAATTTGCAAAGTAATCGAGATAAAATCATAGAGTGGGCGAACTATTCTCCAGTGATTAAGATTTTCCCTCCGCAAGGGACGTATCTTGCGTGGCTGGATTGTCGTGCTTTAGGATTGGGAGATCGTGAATTACGAGAGTTTTTTATTCAGAAGTGCGGTCTTGGATTGAGCGCAGGACTTAGTTTCGGTCGTGAGGGATCAGGATTTATGCGCCTTAATTTTGCCGTTTCTGCGGAGTTGCTGGAAATAGCGTTAAAAAAGATAAGCGATGCTTTGGAGCGGAGAGAACATGAATCCAAAAATTGAGGCTTTTATCGCCAATCACCATCTCCTTTCATTAGCGACTTGCGCAGATGAGTTGTGGTGCTGTTCTCTTTTTTATGCGTATAATCCAGAAGAAATCACTTTTATCGTCGCGACGGACACCCAAACGCTTCATGGAAACAACGTCTTAAAAAATCATACCGTTGCTGGGACGGTAGCGCTAGAGACCAAGACGATCGGAAAGATTCAGGGGATACAATTTTGCGGGAATATGACGCTTTGCGAAGAAAGTAAAGGACTTTATTTTGCTGCTTTCCCTTTTTCAAGAGTGATGAATCCAACCCTTTGGGAAATTCGTCTTGATGAGATTAAAATGACGGACAATACGTTGGGTTTTGGTAAAAAATTACTATGGAAAAGATCTGCCTCGAACGAGGCTGGCTTTAGCAGTCCAGGGGATTAGCGTAGCTAAAGGGATTTTATTCCTTTGGCATCTTTTTGATGTCAAAAAAATGGCAGGGTTTTCCGCTGGAACTGAGGACGATGGAGGAAGGGATAAATTTGCTTTTAAACCCATACGCTTTGCATCCGTGAGGCTGGTGTGCTTCCCATGTGACGAAATAATAGGTACATTTTTGGCAGATAATTTTTTGCATAGGAAATTTTACCTATAATTTGAAACTTTTTAAAGGATATACATGAATAAATTGCTTTCAATGTTGCAACTTCAGCAAGAACTCAATGATGCTACCAATGGAATTGGTTGGGAAAAAGGGATAACGAAGCACGGTAAAAAAATAAACTGGCGCCGATGCATTACGATGGAATCCGCTGAGATGATTGATTCATTTGGTTGGAAACATTGGAAAAGTATTGCACAGCCGACCGATTACGCCAACTTACAAATCGAGATTGTTGATGTGTGGCATTTTGTGATGAGTTTGGTGTTAGAATTTACGAAAGCCAATGGTGCTGAAGCAGTTGAAGAGTTGGCACAAAGAATTTACAATACGCCGGAATATCAAAAATTAAACGGCGAAGCACCCCTTCCTTTTGGCGAGGATGACGTCCTTATGATTAAAATTGAAAACGTTATGCGTCTCTCTCTTATCCCCATCTCACCTGAGATGATTGGCGCGATGATTGAAGAGTTTTTTGAACTGGCGTATTTGGGTGCATTGAATACAACACAGTTGTATCGCCTCTATGTTGGCAAAAATATCCTTAACCAATTTCGTCAAGATCACGGCTACAAAGAGGGACATTATGTCAAAATGTGGAACGGTTTGGAAGACAATGCCGTGATGAAGCTCTCATGGGAAAATAATCCTGAGATGACCCCTGTTGAGCTGTACAAAGCGTTAAAAACTGCCTACCCCTCTGTCATTCCCGACTAGATCGGGAATCCAGTGCTCTTAAATGCAAGAGATGGATCCCGTATCAAGTACGGGATGACGAGAATGCGTATTCATTATTAAAAATGGACGGAAGTAATTAGTGGTAAATTTCCTTAAATTCACCCTTCCACCGCTTGTGGCACCAAAACCAGAGCTTTGGATGGGACCGAATCACTTTTTCCACATCATTAGCCTGCGCTTGTGTTGCTTCTACAATGGCTATTTCATCATTACTTTTTATGTCGATAGGAGTTTCAAACGTAATCGTATAGTGCTGTTCATCTGTGGAAACAATATAAACACCCACAATCGGAGCATTAAATTTGTAAGCCAATTGTGCGGGGGTTGAGGTTTGATATGTTTCGTGACCAAAAAAATTAACTTTAACTCCTGCGCGCGCATTGCTTGCTTGGTCAATCATTAGTAAGATAGAGCGACCCCCTTTGAGCGCTTTGGCAATATGTTTGAGAGCACCGTTTTTTTCTGCAAGTTTCATTTGGTGATTGGTGCGTGCTTGGAGCAAATAGGGGTCAAAGGCAGAAGTACTAAACTCTTTGTAGATAGATGAAACTGGGGTGATGAGAGATGAAAGTGCCGCACCTCCCAGTTCCCAATTCCCGAAATGGGCAGAGACAAAAATAATCCCCCGATTTTCACTTAAAAGGGCATCGACAACTTCACGGTTTTCAAAAGTCACCTGAGCTCGCAAATCGTCGGCATTATTTCGTCTGTTCTCCATCGTTTGTAAAAAATTGAGGGCTAGATTACGATAACAGTATCCTTCAATTTCTTTTTTTTGAGGAGGATTTAGTTCATCTTTAAAAGTAAAGGCTACATTGGCTTGAATAATCCGATTTCGTGAAAAGGCAAGAATATGAGCTAGCGTTGCTAGAGAGGTGAATATTTTTTTGCGCCAACTGTGCGGCAACATCATCAAAAAGGAATCAAAGAGTAAAAATAGACGATACACCATTATAAAAGTCCCTTGGCTTTGGTCGCAATGAGATGCGGGTCGATTTGGTTAATCGAAAAATCATTACGGTTGATGTGGAAAATATCAACTTCGGAGGGAGATTTTATCCCGATATTGATAGAAGTAGGATAAATCATCCGTTCATTGGTAGGGCCAAAGAGGGTGATGGAGGGGACGTTCATCGCCCATGCGATATGAGTAGGTCCCGTATCGTTTCCGATGGTGAGAGTGCAGTACGCCATAAAATCAACCAGTTCTTTGAGCGACATTTTGGGAGTAATGGAGGCATTTTTGGAATGTTCTTGTATCCACACTGCATCCTCGTATTCACGTGCACTGCCCCAAACGAGATGGCAGGGGTAGGGGAGCAAATCACAAAGAAGTGCAAACTGCTCTTTGGGATAGCATTTGCTTTGCCATGAGGCTCCGATGACAAGGGCAATTTTATTCTCATACGAGGCAGATGGGCTATCAAATACAGGAGTTTTTTTCTCTATCAACGAATCCGAGTAGGGGATATTTAACGCTTCGGTTATCACCATCACATTACGCTGTATTACACTGATTTCGTAAGGGATGGACGAGGTGGTAGAGTAAAACCACGAGGCGATTCCTTCTCTTGCGCTTTTCCGGTCAAACCCGTGTACGTTTCCGGGAAGAAAAGAAGCGACAATCGCCGATTTAAGAAGTCCTTGTGCATCGATAATGTGGTCATAGCGTTCACGAGATTTGAGGGTGTGTATCATCTCTTTTAAGAGGGCGAAATTTTTGTTTTTTTTGAGTCGTTTGAGAGGGACGGGAATCACTTCATGAATTAGCGGATGATTGTGAAGTATCGGTGCAAATGCCTCTTCAACAAACCAATCGATGTGCGCGTCAGGGTAATAGCAATGGATAATTTGCAACACAACCGCCGTGTTGACGATGTCACCGAGTGCGCTGAGACGGACGATTGCGATACGTAGATTTGGACTTTTCATAAGGATAACTATAGCGCAACTAAGCTACAATTCACCTCAAAATACGGTAGAGGAGTTAATGATATGGTTGTTCAAGATATACAGCAATTTTCTGAAATTCGCCCAAAAGCACGGGCATATTTTTGTTACCTTTTTCAAAAAAACCTCCCCAATCATCTCCCCTCTGCAACGGTGGAATCACTTTCTGCACGTCTTCGTAAAATAAAAGGAGATTTGCAAGGGGCAGAAGCTGTCTATTTGTTGGATGCTACCGGAAATCAAGTTGGTCCTACATACCTTAAAGAGGGGAAAAAAGAGGAAGATGCCGGTAAAAATCGCTCTACCAGAGCCTATTATTATCGTGCAATGCATGAGCGTCGATGTACGATTACCGATCCCTATCCCTCATTGCTTAATGATGAATTAACCGTTACCGCATCTGAACCTATTTTTGATGAGGATGGAGAAATTATCTATGTGGCGTGTTTGGATATGCCATTAACTGAAGTTCTGAGAATTGCCCATCCTTTGGCATTGGAGAGTCATGCAGGTAAATTCTTTCGGGCTATTTACGCTATTTTTTCGCTTGCCTTGGCATTTGTCGCTTTACTCCTTTTTGTTAAAGGTATTGAAGGGTTTTTGATGTACGGTTTTGGTCATTATGCGCGCATTGAGATCAAAGATATTTTTGAATCGACCATTTTATTGACCCTTTCTCTGGCAACTTTTGATTTGGTAAAAACTCTCTTTGAAGAGGAAGTATTAGGACGGTCGAAAAAAGATCCTGCTTCCAATATTCATAAAACTATGGTTCGATTTTTGGGTTCAATTATTATTGCCCTCTCTATCGAAGCGTTGATGCTTGTTTTTAAATTTGCAATGACTGAACCTGCGATGTTGATTAATGCTATTTATATCATCGGCGGGGTTTCAACGTTGCTGATAGGATTGGCCGTTTATATTCGTCTGACTCACGAGAAGGATTATCTATGATAGGGATTGTAGATTACAATATAGGCAATCTTGCCAGCGTCAAAAATGCGTTTGATTTGCTGGGTGAAAAAGTTGTGGTTGAATCAGACCCTGCTAAACTTTGCACGTATGATAAGCTGATTCTGCCAGGCGTCGGTGCGTTTGGGGATGCAATGGAGCACTTGCGTGCTCGTGGAATGGATGAAGCGGTACGTGAATATGCTAAGAGTGGAAAATATCTTCTTGGAATTTGTTTGGGGATGCAATTGCTGTTTGACTCGAGTGAAGAGTTTGGAATCAATGAGGGGCTTGGACTTATAAAAGGGCGGGTTGTGGCATTTGATACGAGCCGTTTTCATACGCCTTTAAAAGTTCCCCATATTGGATGGAACAGGATGTTTACCAAAGAGCATCCGTTGTTTGAAGGGTTGGATGAAGCCCATTATCTTTATTTTGTTCATTCGTATCACGCATTGTGTGACAATGAGGCAGACAGCATCGGTGAGAGTATTTATGGCTACCGTTTTACCAGTGCCGTTGCGCATGATAACGTGATAGGGATTCAGCCCCATCCAGAAAAAAGCCATCATAATGGCTTAAAAATATTACAAAATTTTATCAATCTTTAAAAAGGGTATCAATGACTATTTTCCCCGCAATCGATCTAAAAGACGGCAAGGCCGTTCGTCTCACCAAAGGGCTTATGGAGAGTGCAAAAATTTACTCCGATACCCCATGGGAGTTGGTAAAAACATTCGAAGAGATGGGTGCACAATGGGTTCATTTAGTGGATCTCAATGGTGCTTTTGCAGGTGAGCCAAAAAACTTGGAGCAAATTCGCGCTATTCGTGAAAACTGTAATGTTAAGCTTCAGCTTGGCGGCGGAATTCGTGATGAAGCGACGATTCAGCGTTATTTAGAGCTTGGAATCGATCGTCTTATTTTGGGTTCGATTGCCCTTCGTGATCCTGAATTTGTAAAAGCAATGGCGGCAAAATATCCTATTGTGGTCGGTATTGATGCGATTGATGGATTTGTAGCCGTTGAGGGGTGGGGTGAAGTGAGTGAGATGCGAGCGACTGATCTGGCACGTGCCTTCGCTGATGCCGGAGTTGAGGCGATTATCTGTACCGATGTGGGACGCGATGGAACCCTTAGCGGTGTCAATGTTGAGTTTACTCTTGAGATTGCCAGAGCGTCTGGTGTCACGACGATTGCCAGTGGCGGGGTAAAAGATGATACGGATATTGAGGCGTTGCTTGCCACAGGTGAAATAGAGGGTGTTATTGTCGGAAAAGCATTTTATGAGGGAAGAATTGATCTAAAACGCTTTTTTTAAACTTACCACAAAGTTCATTTGGCTATTATTGGACAATTATTCTTTAAAATTATATCGATTACAAAGGAAACGCTTTGAAATTATTGGTTGTAGATGACAGCTCAACAATGCGTCGCATCATTAAAAATACCCTTTCGCGTCTTGGTTATGAAGATGTTCTCGAAGGGGAAGATGGGGTCCAAGGATGGGCTGCTTTAAACGAAAATTCTGATATTGGTATGTTGATTACGGACTGGAATATGCCTGAAATGAATGGATTGGAATTGGTTAAAAAGGTTCGTTCAGATGCTCGTTTTGCGGATCTTCCCATTATTATGGTCACAACAGAAGGTGGAAAAGCCGAAGTGATTACTGCCCTTAAAGCAGGGGTCAATAACTACATTGTTAAACCTTTTACCCCTCAAGTCCTCAAAGAGAAACTCTCAGCAGTTCTTGGCACTGAGGTTTAATGCAAGATTACTACTATATGCTGGTGGTAAAACCATCAGCTCATATTGAATTATTCTGTGATTTTTTAGTCGATGTTATCCCCGTTGGTTTTGAAGAGATTGATGATGGCTTTATTATTCGCAGTGAGGAAAATTTAGAGACGGTCAGCTGGGGAATTGAACAATTTGCCGAAGCGCTTCAAAGTGCCCTTGGTGAAGTAATTGATTTGGAATTGACCCTCACAAAAGAAAAAAATGACGACTGGATTGGTCACTATCAACGCTCAATTACCCCTATCGAAATTGCCCCTTTTTATATTCATCCGACATGGGAAGCACCCAAAGAAGGGATGTTGAATATTGCTATTGATCCCGCATTAGCATTTGGAACAGGGCATCATCCAACGACAGCATCGTGTTTACGAGCGATTGCACGCTATGTGAATGAGGGTGATATTCTTATGGATGTTGGCTGCGGCAGTGGTATTTTAGCAATGGCAGCTCTTAAAAAAGGTGCAATAGTTGATGCGTGCGATACGGACCCTCTTTCCGTTGAAAATGCCATTGTAAATGCAAAACAAAATGGCTTATCGTACCGACGATTGTGGGAAGGACCTGTTCAAGAGACAAGTGCTGTGTATGATGTCATTGTGGCAAATATCGTTGCCGATGTTCTTGTGTTTATTGCCAGTGACCTGAAAAAAAGGTTACGCGAGGGAGGGATACTCATTCTTTCAGGGATAATGGATAAATATGAAGATAAAGTTCTACGCGCGTACAAAACATACGAATTTACTGAACGAATCGTTGAAAACGAATGGGTAACGCTTGTACTCACCAAAAAGGAATAATGACGTGGCTCAACCAGAACAACAAAACCCTCAAAATAAAAATGATAATTTTTTTAACAAGAACCCTTTAATTACTTTTGCTATTTTTTCCATCGTGGTTATTATGCTTTTCAAGGCATTTGTCGGCGATGAGAGTCAGCTAGGGTCAAAAGTAAATGGATCTTCCGCAACGCGTACACAAGAGGTGAGCTATGCAGAACTTAAAAAATTGATTATCAATAAGCAAGTTGAAAAAGTAGCAATAGGACAGACCTATATCCGTGCTCTAAGTGCTGACGGCAACAATAAAACAGCGTATACAACCCGGCGTATTTTGGGGGAAGATACCAAGCTGACTGATCTTTTGGATAAGCAAAATATTGATTACAGCGGCTTTAATGAGAGCAATTGGTTTACTGAAATGTTCGGCTGGCTTTTTCCCTTTTTGATTATTATCGCTATTTGGATGTTTTTTGCGGGTCGGATGCAAAAAAGTATGGGCGGTGGAATACTGGGAATGGGGAGCTCAAAAAAGCTTGTCAATTCTGAAAAACCAAAAACAAAATTTGAGGATGTTGCCGGTGCACAAGAGGCAAAAGAAGAAGTCTTAGAAATTGTTGATTTTTTACGCTCACCGGGTCGATATGTTGAGCTTGGGGCAAAGATTCCTAAAGGAGTCCTTCTCGTGGGAAGCCCTGGAACAGGAAAAACGTTGTTGGCAAAAGCGGTGGCAGGTGAAGCAGATGTCCCCTTTTTCTCAGTATCGGGGTCAAGTTTTATCGAAATGTTTGTCGGTGTCGGTGCGGCACGGGTACGTGATTTATTTGAACAAGCCAAAAAAGATGCCCCTTCTATTATTTTTATCGACGAGATTGATGCGATTGGTAAAAGCCGTGCAGCAGGCGGAATGATGGGTGGTAATGATGAGCGTGAACAAACACTCAATCAGCTTCTAGCCGAGATGGACGGATTTGGTACGGACACTCCGGTAATTATCTTGGCAGCAACCAATCGTCCTGAAATCCTCGATCCTGCGCTGCTTCGTCCGGGACGATTTGACCGACAAGTATTGGTGGACAAGCCAGACTATCAAGGGCGTATTGATATTTTAAATGTCCATATTAAGGGTGTAAAAGTTGACAGTGATGCCGATCTTGAAGAGATTGCCCGCCTAACAGCAGGTCTTGCAGGGGCAGATTTGGCAAATATTGTCAATGAAGCTGCCTTGCTTGCAGGACGAAAAAGTCAAAAAACGGTTCGCCAAGCTGATTTACGTGAAGCCGTTGAGCGTGCTATTGCAGGTCTTTCTAAAAAGAGTCGTCGTATTGATGAAAAAGAGAAACGTATTGTTGCGTATCATGAGAGTGGTCATGCCCTTCTGGCTGAGACGACGAAGGGTGCGAAAAAAGTTTCAAAAGTTTCTATTGTTCCTCGTGGACTTGCGGCACTTGGGTATACTCTCAATACTCCGGAAGAAAATAAATATCTGATGCAACGTCATGAGTTGATTGCTGAGATAGATGTCTTGCTCGCTGGACGTGTAGCTGAAGAGGTCTTTATCGGAGAAATATCTACGGGTGCAGCCAATGACTTGGAGCGAGCGACGGATATTCTCAAAGCAATGGTTCAGATGTATGGGATGAGTGATGTTGCCGGATTGATGGTACTTGAAAAACAGCGTAGTACTTTCTTGGGCGGCGGAATGACACAAGCCAAAGAATACAGTGAAAAAATGGCAGAAGAGATGGACCAGTTTATTAAAAATACTCTTTATGAACGTTATGCAGACGTTAAAATACGTCTTGAAGAGTATCATGATGCTATCGAAAAAATGGTAGAATTGTTGTACGCAAAAGAGAATATTACAGGGGAGCAAGTCCGTAGTATTATCGAAAAATATGAAATTGAGAATGCTATTGAGACAAAACTCGAGCCTCGCAAAGAAAAATCGTCGACCAATAAAATTCTAATCGACGAATAGGAGCAATAAATGAGCGTTCAAAATGACACTTTTATCCTCTCTAAGCAGGGGTGGCTTCCAGTAGTCCTTACAACCACTTTTTTTCTCTTTTTTACGATGACGGGCTTACATCTTTTCCAATTTCTGGTTGGTGCACTACTCATTGCGTTTTTGGTTCTTTTTCGAAATCCTGAGCGCAATGCATCATTGGGTGAGCCTTCCTCGATTATCAGCAGTGTTGACGGTGTTGTTTTGGGGATTGAAGAAATGCTTATCAATGAGCAGATGATGAAAAAAATTACACTTCTTAATGGACTGTGGAATGTATCCATGTTGCGTGCCCCCTTTGATGGAGTAATGGAGAGATGCCGTATTCGTCATGGTGTTTCATTGGCACTTCACCATCCGCTTTCCGAGACATTAAATGAAAAAGCAGTTCTTTCGTTTAAGTCTACCGGCGGTGATGAAATCTTTATGGAGCATTTGAGTGATCGAAGCTGTTTTGGGATTGCTATTGGTGCAAATGAGGGGCAAAAGATGAAAGAGGGAGCTCGTTACGGCTTTTTGGCTCGTGGCAGAACGATTCTTTATCTTCCAAACGATGTTACGTTGAAGGTTCATCCGGGCTCTGATGTGCGAGCAGGAGAGAGCGTCATTGGACGCTTTAATGCGTAAAGATCCTCCTCCCATTGCCTATCTGTTCCCAAACTTTTTTACCGCTGCTTCTATTTTTTCCGGTTTCTATTCTATTTCTCTTGCTCTTCAAGGTACTTTTGAGAGTGCAGCTTGGTTTATCTTTCTTGCCTTGATATTTGATGGTTTGGATGGACGTGTTGCGCGTCTTACAAATACAGCGAGCCATTTTGGGGTTGAATTTGATTCGTTAGCTGATATTGTAGCCTTTGGTGTTGCCCCCGCATTACTGATGTATCTTTATGTCGGAGATACATACGGTCGTATTGGGATTGTGGCAAGTGCCTTATTTATCATCTTTGGTGCTGTCAGATTGGCCCGTTTTAATGTTATGACTTCCCGAGTAGAGCCTTCGGTATTTATCGGTCTTCCTATCCCCACTGCAGCTATTATGATTGCAACAGCTATTTTGCTCATGGAACGCTATTCACAAATCGCTAAATTTAGCGTCTTGCTTTTGCCGCTTTCTATACTTTTATCGGTTCTTATGGTGAGTAATATTCGTTATCCCAGTTTCAAAAAGCTTAATATGCGTGCTATTCATTTCACTCGTTTTTTAATCGGGGTGATTGTTCTTGCGTTAATGGTCTTTGTTTATCCTATTGAGGGGATGGCACTGCTTGGGGCGATGTATCTTTTGTATGGCCCCCTCCGTGCTACCTATTATCTTGTTCGACGGATGGTTGGATAAAAATATTTGCTATTTTATAGCAAGAGTCTTATTTAAAGTGGATGATAATCTTTAGGCTCAAGAGCGAGTTTGTCAGTATCAATTTTAAAATCAAACGTATTGGATGTGAATCCGCTATTCCCCATTTTAGTAAATTGAATGATGGCTGCGGGGTTATTTTGAACTTGCATATAGAGCAATCCAAGTGCATATCGGTTTTCGAGATAGTTGGGATTGGTCATTTTGGAAAGTTCGAGGAGGGCAATGGCATTTTGATAATGCTCAGCCCCGATAGAAGCAGATGCTGCCATAAAGAGGGTCCGTTCATCTGTGAGTTTATAGCTATCGACGGCTTCATTGTAGAGGGAGTACGATTTTTCAAAATCTTGATGGTAAAAGTAAGCCAAAGCTAAAGCAGAAGTGAGGTTAGCACGATTTTCAGTCGTAGTCTGAAGCTTTATTTCCAGCTTTTGTATTAAAGGTTCAAGCCTACCCGTAATAGCCGCCATTGCAATGGCTTTATCGCGAACTATTTGGGGACCAAAAAAAAGATCCTCATAGTTTGACTTCTGATTTTTTAAATAATTAAGAGCCAAGCGAGCATAGGCTTTGGGTGCTTCATTGTTGAAATGGGTGTCGATATAAAGCAGAGGGGGAAGGGTATCATTTGGTTGGATGCAGATGAGTTTCTCAGAGGCTGTTTGTGCCTGCACCTCCATCCCAAGCTCTTGTGCTATGATAATTTTCATTACCAAATACAGCGGACGCTCTTTGTAGTGGTTATCAAGCCAACGGCTGGATGCCGGATAGTTGTTTTCACTGATTGAGACAAGGGTTCGGTAGAGGTCAAATTCTTCATTTCCGGGTTCTTGGGTAAGATTCTCTTTGAGAATGGAGACAAGTTTTGGATTAGGTTTTGAAATCATCTCAGACGTCATGATGGCAAAAATACCGGACAGATAGTTGTTGGCATCCAGATGATAGGAGCGCAAAAAATGATCGTATGCTTTTGTGTAATCTCCTAGCTGAGCATAGGTTAATGCCAAATTGTAATGTAATATAGAATGTTGCGGATGAGTTAAGAGAAGGTGTTGAAGCTGAGCATTGGCATCTCTTAGACGGAAGTGCAATGCTTTGTCAATGGCGAGAGCGATACCATAATCAACATCGGAGGCATGTGAACTTTTTTCAAGATACTCTTTGGCAGAGTCAATATCATCGATATAAATATTGGCATTTCCTTTCCGGATATAGCTGATGGTTTGATTGGCGTTAAAGATTTTATAGGGGGCAAAGGCAAAAATTTTTGGATAGGTTTGGGGATGAACTTTAGCGTTTATCGTGCGATACGCTTTTTGTGCCGATTCGGCATTAAACAAGGTAGGTTTCAGAAATACTTTAAGTGGATAGGGAGTATAGACATCATTTGGATAGGTATCACTTACTCTTTTGAGAATAGCGCCTGCTTCTTGATGCTGTCCCATCTTTAGATCCACAAAAACCAAGGAGAGACTCTCTTGTATGGGTTTTTTATTTTGAATTATGGCGTTATTAAAATATTCGCGGGCACGAGGCAAATTACCGTTATTGGCATACAGTAAGCCAAGAGAAAAAGAGTCTGCTTCCTGCAAGGGGTTTTCGAGTGTTTCGATCGCTCCACCGTAGTTTCCATACAGAGTATCAATCGCAGCTTTAAGCTTATTTTGAGTGATTTGGTACTCAGAGGTTGTGGGATGGTTCAGGGCGCTGAGGGCTTCAAAATAGTTTCCTCGATAGTAATTTATCAAGGCATAATAGTAAGAATACATAGGCGAAGAGCTTTCGGTATTCAAATACGCATGCGCCAAATCGATGTAATAGTCAAAATTTTCTTTTTGCTCTAAATGAAGACAACACACGGCAGCATTGAGGGCGCTAACACAACGGTTTTCAGACATGGCGATGGAATGCTTAAAGTTTTGTAGGGCAGCGCTGTACTCTTTTTCTTTGAGACGTACTACACCGAGATTGTATTGAGAGATAGATTCGGAGTAGAGGGCAATTTTTTCAAATAATTTGAGGGCTTCGGTTTGATTCCCATTGGCATACATATAGTTGGCGCGTTCAATCATATTTTCAAGTTCGCTGGGTTCAATCTTGGGTTCTTCAGGATTTTTGGAGGAAATTAGAGGCTCTTTTTTAGGGGCAACACCCTCTTCCCCCGAGTGAAAGAGGAAGGCAAATGTCACTCCCCCTATCAGCAATAATGTACCCACTGCCCCTGCAATAATAAGGATTTTCTTTTTGGGAAATGGCGGCTTTGCTTCAGTACTCTCATCATCCTTTGCTTCGGTTGTCTCAACGCCGGCAGCGTCGGACTCTTCGATAATGATGATCTCTTCTTGGTCGGACATAATCTCTCTTTAGGATTTAGAGGTATTTTTGTAATACAGTTGGTAGGATGATAGATCCGTCTTCTTGTTGAAAATTTTCCATAATAGCTACCATCGTCCGTCCGACCGCTAAACTTGAACCGTTGAGCGTATGAGCAAGAAGATTCTTTCCTTCTTCTTTGTAGCGGATTTTGGCACGTCGGGCTTGAAAATCGCGTGTATTGGAAACAGAACTGATTTCACGGTAAGTATTTTGTCCCGGAAGCCATACTTCCAAATCGACTGTTTTAGCAGCACCAAATCCTAAATCTCCTGTGCAAAGAGTTACGAGACGATGAGGTAATCCAAGTGCCGTAAGGAGGTTGGAAGCACATGTAACCATTTCATCAAATACTGCGTCACTTTGATCGGCGCGAGCGATAGAGACAAGCTCCACTTTGTGAAACTGATGCTGACGAATCATACCGCGTACATCACGTCCGCCCGAACCTGCCTCTTTGCGAAAACATGAGGTATAGCCCGTCATTTTGATGGGAAGTTCGGCTCCATTGATAATTTCATCCTGATAGAGATTGGTGAGAGGAACTTCGGCAGTGGGAATTAAAAAGAGCTCTTCTCCGTCAACTTTGAACAAATCATCTTCAAACTTCGGAAGCTGTCCTGTCCCCTCTAACGCACGGCGGTTGACAAGCATCGGAACGCTCACTTCCATAAATCCCTGCTCACGGTTAAAGTCAAGCATGAAATTGATAAGTGCACGCTCCAAACGTGCCCCCATCCCGCTTACAACACTAAAACGGCTTTTGGCAAGCTTGACTCCACGCTCAAAATCAATCCAGCCGTTTTGCTCGGCAAGTTCCCAGTGCTCTTTAGGGGTAAAGCTAAAAGTTGGAGGAGTAAGCACTTTTTTAATTTCGATATTGTCATTTTCATCTTCGCCGTCAGGGACATTAGCATCGGGGAAATTTGGGACACGCATTGCAATTGTTTCTAATGCTTCTTCGGCAATGCGTTGGGTTTCTAGCAATTCAATTAATTGCACTTTTGCTGCGTCCACTTCAATTTTTAACTCATCGGTATTCTTTCCCTCTTTTTTGTACTGACCAAACAGCTTACTGCGTTCGTTTTGGGCAGCTTGAGCATTTTCGTAGATGAGTTTGGCATTTTTGAGGGTTTCATTTGCATTTTTAAGAGAATCAATTAACTCTGAATCTACTTTTTTGCGTTTGAGAGACGTTGAAGTGGCATCAAAGTCTTTTTGAAGAAGTTTTAAATCGATCATAAAGTGCAATTCCTACAAGGTTAAAGTGAGTCGATTATAGCCAAAAGAGGCTGAAATTAGGTCAAATCAATCCTTTTGGTTTAAATCCTGTTTACTCTGATAGCTATCCTTAAAAATTTTGAACGTTCTGAACTAGTATCGGGAAAAAATACCAAAGTATTTCAAAAATAATGAACTGACTAGCCAAAATTATCCACACTCTGTACCGAAATTTACGTGTTTTATGACGAAACAGCTTTTGAGCAAAAACGGCTCCTACACTTCCGCCCGCTATTGCTAAGGCAAGGAGTGTTTTTTCACTGATTCGAGTAAGATGTAAATGTGCAAGTAATTTATCAATACCAAAAACGCTAAACGTAATAAGATTGAGACAAAGAAATAAGAGTATAAACGGTTTCATAGATGCTCCTCGTTCCCAACGTTTACGTTGGGAATGCATACAGCGGGTAAATAGTGACTAAAAACCATACTCTCCAAAGCTGGAGCTTGGGAGCGAGGTATTGGCTATTTTAGCTCAAAATCGCCTTGGCTAACTCAAACTGATTGGCAGTCATAATATGAATTTTTGGATGAAGGGTTTTTAGCTCTTCGAAAAGGTTTTTACTGAGTTCAAATCCGACACGGTACTCTTCTTCAGGGCTAATCAATGAAGCTTTTTCCAGTGCTTCAACCCAAGCGTTCGGGACATAAATTCCCGGAACATTTTCATCTAAAAATCGGGCGGTTCGGAGTTTTGTGATCGGAAAATAACCCAAAATAAGTACACAATCGGCATTATTTTCGCTATTGGCATTTTCCATCATTTCTAGCAGTTTTTTTGCATTTTCAAGATCATAAACGGGTTGGGTGATAATTCCTATCGCGCCATGAGAGACTTTTTTTGCCATTTTTTTCTGCAAGGTTGCGGCACTTTTGGCATACGCATCGATAACAGCAAAGGGGTAAATTTCCTGTACTGGGGCAATGAGCTTTTGCCCCGCCAAATCGGTTCCGAAGTTAAGAGTAGTGATAATGTCGAGGAGGAGCTTACTGTTTCCCTCAAAGACCCCTTTGGCATGCGGTTGATCGGAAGAGTGGGCACTGTCCCCAGTGAGGGCAAGGATTGCGCGGACATTGGATTCGTTGGCACCGAGGAGATCGGATTGGAGGGCGATACGGTTGCGGTCGCGCATGCTCATTGTTGCCAACGTCGGTTTACCAAAACGTTCTTGGAGTTTCATAGCCGCGAAGAGGGCATTGTATTTGAGTTTCGCGAGCGGATTGTCGGTGGTACTGAATCCATCTACGAGTTTATCCAACCCCAAAGCAGCGATTTTTTCAATGGTGGGAGAAAATTGTGCTGAACGCGATGGGGTAGTTTCTAAGGTAATATACGTACCATAACGGAGTTTATCGATAAAAGGTTCAAACAAAAGATGCCTTTGGATATAATTGCATCATTATAACAAAGAGGATAATGTCTTTTGATTAAGTTAGCAGTATTTGATTTTGATTCAACGTTGATGGATGGTGAAACCATCGATTTTTTTGCTGAAGCTTTGGGAATTGGTTCTCAGGTAAGCGCTATTACCGAGCGGGCAATGAACGGAGAACTCGATTTTTTTGAGTCACTGCAACAGCGTGTCGGTTTGCTCAAAGGGTTGGAATTTTCCAAAGTTGAAAAGATTTGCCATAACCTCCCTTATATGCCCGGTGCCATCGAAACAATTGCTGCGTTAAAAGAGCGCGGGATTAAAGTGGTTTGTTTTAGCGGCGGTTTTCGTTCGGCTACTTCTCATGCAAAAAGTATCCTTGGGTATGATGCCGATTTTTCCAATGTATTGCATGAAAAAGAGGGGAGACTCACAGGACTTGTCGGTGGAGATATGATGTTTGATTTCTCTAAGGGGGATATGCTGCAACGTCTGCAAGGACTTTTCGGGATTAGCGAAGAGGAAACGATGGCTATTGGTGACGGGGCAAATGATCGCTCAATGTTTGCTCATGCCGGAACACGTGTGGCTTTTTGTGCTAAAGAGATTCTTAAAAAAGAGGCAAATGTTATTATTGATACGAAAGACCTCACACAGATTATTACAAAGGTATTTTAATGTTAGAAAATTCACTATGGTTGCGTTACAACCCAGAAAAAACAATTCGCGAAGTTTTGGTTAGACTTTATGGCTGTGCTGCGGTGGAGATTGAAGAAGACGAGAGAGAACTGTATGCGTCGTTAAAGCGTCATTTGACGAAAAAAGAGCTAAAAATGGTGATGATGAGTGAAGCGGGCTGTACCCCTGAAGAGATTGGGGCAGAAGTCGCTCTTGAGGGCGAGGCGCTTAAAAAAGCTCAGTATAAAGCGTATCGAAAAATTCGACAAGATAAAATTCGTTTGGAAGTACGCGCAAATAAAGTTAAAGAAGCAATTGAAGAAGAAGTGTGATGTCAATGTGATTTATTAATCATCCATTTATTCTTTCTGAGATATGATGCTCTTGATATTTAAAATATAAAAGGAAGTCTAATGACGAAATCAACTTCGTTTTTTCTTGCGGCCGTTGTAGCTGTTGGTATGATGGCAACTACTGCATCTGCTGATGTCAAAAAAGGTCAAAAGGCATACTTGAAAACCTGTAAGAATTGTCATGGTAATGGTACTAAAGGTGCCGCTATGCATACACAAGATGAGTGGGAAGATCTTTTTGCTAACGGTGGGGCTAATATTATTAAAAAGCACGCTGGAACTAAAGGCGAGCCATTGTTTAATGGTGATGGCTTTAAAGCGCAATCTCAAGACTTGCGTGACTTCTTGTTTGAATACGGTTCGGATTCAGGCAACGTCCCTTCTTGCGGATAAATACCTCAAATCTCCTCTCCTTGTGAGAGGTTCTTTTCTTTCCTCTCTTCTGTAGCTTCTTTTTTTCTAAAGTATTCAAAAATTTTCTAATATCACATTTGACACTGTGATGGAGCAAATTGTTCATGACCAAGTGCGAGAAGTTCTTTGTCTAATTGGTAGGAATTCAGAGCTACTTCATCAATGGATTTAAAACTAAAATGGCTCTTGGTGTAGCAGATGATGGAGTGTGTTTTTCCCTCTAGCAAAGCGTCGATGGCATAGGTGGTGAATTGATACGCCATGAGCCGATCATAGACACTTGGGTTGCCGCCTCGTTGAATATGCCCCAATACACTGACCCGTGATTCAACCCCAAGCTCTTGTTCAAACCATTGTGAGACGGCATGAGAATTTTGGAGTGCCTCTGAGACAATCACAATAAAATAGTCCCGCCCTTTGCGGATTTGAGATTCGAAACACCCTTTATAATCCTCTATATTGAGGTTCATTTCAGGGATAAGACACAGCTCTGCTCCCGAAGTGATTGCGGATACAAGGGCGAGATAACCACAGTTGCGCCCCATGGTTTCGATAACAAATGCCCGTCGAAACGAGGAAGCAGTATCTCGGATGGAATCAATTGCATTTTTGATGACTTCTAGTGCAGTATTAACCCCAAGACAATAATCAGTCCCATTGATGTCATTATCGATGGTGGAGGGGATACCGCAAAAGGCGATTTGGTGCTCATGATAAAACAGTTCCATCCCCCGAAAACTCCCATCTCCTCCCAAAACAATCAGTTTATCGATGCCCTGTGCTTTTAAATTATTTGCGGCAAGAGTACGGTAGCGGGCTTCGTGAAATCTGGGTGATCGAGACGATTTTATTTTGGTCCCGCCACGCGTGATGATTCCTGCGACATCAGGGTAGGTTGCCGGAGTAATATGTCCATCAATAAGCCCTTCAAATCCGCCATGGATAAAATAAGGTTCTAGCCCCTTCGCAAATGAATATTCAACGAAACGTTTGATGGCCGGATTCATTCCGGATACATCGCCTCCTGAGCAGAGAATGGCTATTTTATCCATAGATTTTCCTTTCCAACGGCTTCGAGCCAATCGGTTATATTCTCACTTAGATGCTGCACTGCTTTTGTGAGGGCATCGACTCCCCCTTTGGCATCTGCTGACAGTGCCGGTTCTAGGATAACAAAGCGTTTTGAGGCAATCATTTTTTTTGTTTTTGAATCAATGAGTCTATAGGTGACATCGATAAATCCTTCACTCTTGGAGTCGTCACTAAAACGGTGGTAAAAGGCACTTAACTCTGATTCCAAGATGAGATCAGCGCTTGCACTTGAGGTAGCGGGAAGGAGGGTGGCAAAAAGCTGTCGATTTTGGAGAGACGAGGTGAGAGAGCGATCAATCATACTGGAAGGAGAATCCGACCACTTGCTGTACAAATAGGCATCAATGCGTGAAGTATTTTTGAGGTAATAAAGTTGAGTTGATGCGAGAGAAGGGATACTTCGGGTGGATGAGACTTTGAGAGTAGCATTGATGGGCTGAGTTATCGCAACGTGTGGTGTGGTGGATGGGAGAATGGTGTATTCATGAACGGATGGGCGAAGGGCTGAACACCCTGCTGCTATGAATGCGATGATAGCGTATAAAAAGATGGTTTTCACTCGATTACTCTCCTGGTCCTGGGTTGGGGGTAGATTCTTTAAAAAGTATATCAGAGGGGCTTTCACGAAGAGATTTAAGGGTGAGCTCCATCTCACTTAGCAGTGTTCGTGATTGTACTAAAAGGGCATTGAGTTCAACGGTTGAGTCGGAGGCAATAGCTTGTAAATCATAATCGCCACGGTTCATAGAAGTTTCAATTTTCTCGATGAGTGCATTGCTTTTTTTGGAGGTTTCCGCCCATGCTTTCATGGTAGGGGAGAGGCTGTCTCTCATCGTGACTTTAAAGGTATCCAGAGAGCTTCCCACTTTATCGGCTGAAGTTCCAACTTTTAGCATGGTTTCATCCAACTTTTTACCGGTTTGAATCGAATTTTTGAGTAATACATCGATTTCGTCTTGGTAGCTGTTGATTTGTTGGGAGAGTATTTTTAGATTTTGCAGTGTTGCGGAAAAGTTTTTGGTGTTTTTATCACTCATGATGGCGTTGGTATGATCGAGGGTGTCTGAGAGTTTGGTGACAACACTGCTAAGGGTTTCATCGAGACGTTTTATGAGTGAGGGGGCAGTGGGAATAATGGCGATATTATCATCAGATGTTATGAGGAGAGGTGAATTTTTTGAACCGCCCCCTATTTCAATAAATGCCAGTCCTGTGATTCCGAAGAATTTAAGCGTTGCGGTAGAATCGGTTCGAATCGGGGTCTCTTTTTTGATTTTAAGGGTGAGTTCTACCTCTTCGCTGTTGCGGGGATTGATTTGTATTTTTTCCACCAATCCGACATCCACGCCGTGAAATTTGACAGCAGCTTCGGGGGCAAGTCCTGAGATAGATTCAGTAATATAGACTTTGAATAGCCGGTATTGACTCTCGTCGTCATTGTACTTTCCAAGCCAAAAAGCAAAAACAATGAGTAAACCGCTCAGCAGCAGGACAAAAAGTCCTACAAGCGTGTAGTTAACCTTGGATTCCATGAGTCTCCTTTTGAAAAAAATAATCAACGATAGGATGATTGACAGCGAGTACTTCATTCAGCGTTCCCTGCGCAATCACCTTTTTTTCACCCAATAATACGAAACGATCTACGATGTGGTGTATGGTATCCAAATCATGGGTAACTAGCACAATTGTCAGCCCCAGAAGATCACGTAATTGTCGAATCAGCGCATCAAACTGGCGTGAACTCAAGGGGTCAAGACCAGAAGTCGGTTCATCCAAAAATAAGAGTTTCGGATCAAGAGCAAGGGCTCGGGCGAGAGCGGCACGTTTGACCATCCCTCCGCTAAGTTCGCTTGGATAGAGGTGAATTGCGTGGGAGGGTAACCCAACCAAATCAATTTTGAGTTTAACGAGTTCATGGATGAGGTTTTGGGGGAGATTGGTGTATTCTTTGTACAGCAGTGCAATATTTTCACCGACGGTTAGAGAGGAGTAAAGTGCCCCTGATTGAAACAATACTCCCCATTTTCGGCGTAGTTTTTGAGCCTCTACGAGAGAGAGCTTCGCAATATTTTCTCCAAAAATATGAATAGAACCACTTGCCGGAGTTTCTAACATAATCATCTCTCGAAGCAACGTTGATTTGCCTGATCCGCTTCCACCAAGCAGCGCATAAATTTCATTTTCTCGAATCGTACAGCTGACATTATCGTGGATACAGGTATCTCCAAAAGATGTGACAATATTACGGGCTTCAATGACGATAGGATTCATAGTTTGAGCTCCGTCAATAGAACAGAGAAGAGGGCATCACACGCGATAACGAGAAAAATGGCGTTGACAACGCTTTTTGTGGTGTATCGCCCGATACTCTCGGTATTGGAGGAGACTTGAAATCCCCGATAGGTTCCGCTCAGAGCAATCAAAACAGCGAAGAAAGGTCCTTTTACGATACCGATAATGAAATGTTTAATCGGCAATGCCCCTTGCAAACGGTTGATAAATTCGGTGTAGGAAAGATGCGATTGGGTATTGGCGATGACCATTCCTCCGAAAATCCCGATAATATCTGCAAAAAATATCAAGAGAGGTAAAATGATCATCAAGGCAATTACCCGAGGCCAAACTAAAAAGAGATAGGGATGAAAACCCATGGTTTTCATGGCATCAATCTCTTGGGTCATTTTCATAGCACCAATTTGTGCCGTGAAGGCTGAACCGCTTCGCCCAGCGATAACAATGGCGGTGATGAGGGGCGCGAGCTCACGTGTGAGTGAGATACCGATCATATCAACGATGAGTATATCGGCACCGAATTTTTGGAGCTGGACGACACTTTGGAAAGCGACCACAACGCCGATTAGAAAAGAGCTTACGGCGATAATGGGGAGGGCATCAAAGCCTGCGGTAACGATATGAGAACTAATGGAGCGATAGCGAATGATGGAAGGGCGGCGCAAGCTGTAAAGCAAGACGATGAAGACCTCTCCTAAAAAATCCAGAAAGTAACCAATCCCTTGCACGTAGTCGTGGGTTTTTCGTCCTAGAGTATGGAGCCCTCCCTGCTGTTGTGGTGGAGGGGTATTTTCTTGTGAATGGGGATAGAGGAGGCGATAGAGTCGGAGGTGTTCTTCTTTACTCCCGATAATTTTAGAGGTAAATCCCTCTTTTTTAAATTTTCTAGAATATAAATTCCAAAGGGCAACCCCGGCAGAATCTAGCTCAGTAATATTGCTAATATTCCAAACAATGGGTAAAACTGCTTGATACGATTCGAGGATCATTGCAACGTTGGCAAGAGAATTTAAGGTCCATTCACCACTACACGTGAACACAGCTTTGGAGGTACCATTAATGATTTCAAGGGTAGCGTGTGATGAGCTTTTCATAAGTTATTATAACCAAACAAAATTGATAATGTGACATTCACTCTCTTTGGTTATAATGGCTGATATGAAACGTGGACGATTACAATTTTTTTGGATACTGTGCTTTTTGGCATCGATGAGTTTTGCCAATACCCATATTCATAACACGGCAGCTGAACATACCGATTGTGTTAAATGTTTTGCATACGATATTGCCAGTAGTTCGGATGCGCCGATTATCGAATCGTTTGTTGTTGAACCTCTACCCTCTTTTGGGGCAATTGTATCTTCAGTCTCCTCAACTCAAAACTCTTTCCAATTCTTTTTTAATGCACGTGCCCCCCCTCTTTAAACACTAATTTTTTTTCAATCAAATCATTATTAGTAACGGAGACACTATGGTTAAAAAATCAGTGTTATCCCTCGTATGCGCCAGTGCGCTTTTTGCGAGTGATACAGAGCTAGAACAGCTTAAACAACAAATGATGCAGCTACAGCAACAGCTTAGTGAGATGCAAAAACATATTCAGACGCTTGAAGCAGTTCCTGCTGTAGCGTCCAATGAGACACTCAGCGATGAAGAGATGCTTCAAAAAATGGCAACAAAGGGTGGTACGACGGTAACGTCATTGCTCCCTGATATAGCTTTGATTTTAAATGGGGGGTATACGTCTCGAAACGTAACCAATACCCAGTACGCAAATGCCTCGATTCCCGGATTTGGAAAGATGGAAATTCAAAACAACGCAAAAGACGGATTTAACCTCAACTACGGCGAAGTGGCAATGAGCTCTACAGTAGACCCTTATTTCGATGCGAGTGCCATATTTCATATTCATGGGGATGGGACAATGGAAGTTGAGGAGGCATATTTTGTGACACGCGCACTTGATTACGGGCTTCGTGTTAAAGCGGGGAAGTTTAAAAGTGCGTTTGGCCGTGTCAATGAAAAGCATCATCACGCATGGAATTTTGAAGACCAAGAACTTGTTAATAACGTATTTTTTGGTCCTGATGGACTTGGCGGAGAGGGGGCGCAACTTCAATGGGCGGCTCCTACCCCAATGTATTTGATGGCAGGATTTGAACTTTTTAACGGTAATGCTAAGCAAGGATTCAGTGCCAAAGAATCGGCTTCTACAGCGGTCGGTTATCTAAAGAGCAGTGTCGATGTTGGTAATGCGACGGTTTTGGCGGGATTGAGCTATGCGCAGGGAAAATCAGAAGTACAAAATACCGATGGTTTGGGTAATTTGATTGTGGACAGTTTTACAGATTATGGACAAACCCGTCTTTATGGAGTTGATGTGACACTCGAATATCCGCTTGAAGGGTACGGTTCCCTGATTTGGCAAAATGAATGGATACAGCGCAATAAAGATGTTGAAACTATGACTCAAAAACAAGCAGGATATTACAGCGAGTTGATGTATAAAATCGATGAGAATTGGGCAACAGGAGTTCGTTATGATGATTTATATAAAAATATGGAAAATATATCCCATCATCTAAATCGTACCAGCGTAAAGGTTGACTACAAACCCTTTGAATTTTCACGATTTCGCCTCCAATACAATCAAGACCACTCGAAGTACATCGATGATCAGGCAAAAACCATTCATGAAGTGATGCTCAACTACACCCTCGAACTTGGCGCTCATGGCGCACACGCTTTTTAAGGAAAAAAAATGAAAAAATTATTACTTCCCCTTTTGTGTTCGCTTCCCTTGTTGGCATCCGTCCATGTGGCTGTTGCTTATCCGTACATAGGTGAGTTGGTTAAAACAATCGCCCATGACAAAGTAGACGTGAGCGTGATTGCGCAAGGCTCATCCGATCCCCATTTTGTCGTTCCTCGTCCCTCCTATATCGGGATGCTCCGAGAGGCCGATTTGTTAATCGTTAATGGAGGGGGCTTGGAAATCGGGTGGATTCCTCCGTTGCAAAATCAGGCGCATAACCCTAAAATCATTCAAGGTGCAGCAGGTTATTTGGATTTATCGGCGTATGTTAAAATGATTGATAAGCCGACATCGCTTTCCCGTGCTCAGGGGGATGTTCATGCCGAGGGGAATCCTCACTATTCACTTGATCCCTATAATATTCCGGTACTGGCAAAAATCATTATGCTTAAACTTTCGTTGATGGACCCTGCTAATAAAAATGTTTATCATACCAATTATGATGTGTTTGCCAAGCAGTGGAGTATCAAATTAGCGCAATGGGACAAAACCATGTTGCCGTGTCGTAACACCCAAGTGATTCAATATCACGAATTGTATAGCTATTTTCTCAATCGTTACGGTATCCATACCGCAGGTACGATTGAGCCGTTACCGGGAATCACTCCCAGTTCTAAACATACGCTTGAACTGATTAATCAAATACGAACCGATAAAATCCCGACCATTATCCAAGATGATTATCATGAACCCAAAACGGCTCAGTTTATTGCGAGCAAATCGGGTGCTCGCGCCGTAGTTTTGGCCCATGATGTTGGGGGAGAAAACGACACACTGGAAAAACTCTTTGATTCTCTGAGCGAGCAAACATGCAAGCAATAGAGATTTTGTGGCCGGTATTGATATTGGCGTTTGTTCTTGTCGGTATTCATACGATATTCGGTCTGGAAATTATCCGTCGCGGTGTGATTTTCACCGATTTGGCCGTGGGTCAGATTGCGGCGGTGGGGATTGCGGCGAGTACCGTATTTTTTGCAGGGCAATACCAGCTCCCTTTGAGTCTTGGATTTGCCTTTGCAGGGGCGTTGCTCATCGCGTATGCCAATCGTAACAGTCGTCATATCGAGGCATTTATCGGTTTGTTATACGCTTTAGGTGCCTCGTCGGTGATGATTGTGTTAAGCAGTGGAGCTGAAGGGGACGAGCTTTTTAAACGGCTGATGGCGAACGATATTTTATTTGTCACCAACAGTGAAATTTTTACCGCAGCGGGTATTTTTGCCGTGATTGCTCTGCTTTACACTACGATTTATCCGAAACTGAATGGCTTCGTGAAGGAACTGTTCTTTTTCTCTCTTTTATCGGTTATGGTGACCGTATCCGTTCCTTTGGCTGGGGTATTGGTCGTGTTTACTCTCCTTATCGCCCCTGCATTGGTAGCGTTGCTTCAGATGCGTATGAAACCCCTTCTTTTTGGATGGATATATGGATGGGTATTTGTGGCTTTGGCCTTGGCTCTTTCGTATCATTATGATTGGCCGACAGGCTACAGTATCGTTTTCGTGGGAACACTCCTAACGCTTATGTGTGTTTTATGGCTTGAAAAACGTCAGGAGTAGAGGGGTTGGCACGTAGATTGCTTCTAATGGATACTAAATGAATATTTTGGGTTGATGATGATTAAAAAAATTTCTGCACTGTGTTTAACTTTGAGTATTTCTCTCTATGCCAGTATCGATAAGCATGAGCTAGATCAGCTCAAAGTGGGAGCGCTGGTCGTCAAAGATTTAAAAACAAGACACATTTTGTATTCCAAAGACGGTGAAAAGCGAGTAAGCCCTGCGAGTCTAACCAAAGTGATGACAGCACTCTTGGCGATACAAAGCGGTAAGATGAACCATACCGTAACGATTACGAGAGAGATGACCAAAGTTGAGCCTACAATAGCAGGTTATAAGCGTGGAGACATTGTTTTGATGTCTGATTTGGTTAAGGCAGCAATGATTAAATCGGACAACGATGCAGCAAAAGCGATTGCGATCACAGTAGGCGGGGATGAAGAGCATTTTATTGAGATGATGAATGCCAAATCTCGACAAATCGGGATGAACCATACTCACTTTAGTAACCCTTGCGGATACGATGGAGATGATCATTACTCTTCACCCAATGATTTACTAAAAATGACCGAATACGCTATCAAGAATCCAACCTTCAATACGATCAGTAATCTCAATAATCATTCGTATTACGCACTTAACAAAGGTAAATTAAAACTTTTTACCGCGTATACGCATAATCGTCTTTTAAACCGATACCAGTACGCTGTGGGAGTCAAAACCGGATTTACAAACAAAGCCGGAGCCTGTTTGATTGCTCGTGCCAAAAAAGACGGGCACGATTGTCTAATCGTGATGATGAACGCAAAAGTAGACCGCTGGAAAACGGCAAAAGTGATTTTTGAGCAGGCTTTAAACAGTTAAATACTTATACTTTTCCGTCATTCCCGTGTAGGCGGGAATCCAGCTTGATTTTTATGGGGATGGATCCTCGGGTCAAGCCCGAGGATGACGATAATATTAAATATAGCGTTCTAAGAAACTTTCATAGATGGCTTTTTTCTCTTTAAACTGCATTGCCGCATGGGCAGGTGAAGTGGAGGGGAGAAGCACCTTCTCGATACTCAAATCCTTGTAATACTTTATAAACAGATCAAAAGCTTTTTTCCCCGTAAAAGCGACAACACGTATATTTGGATACTCTGTCAGCAGTTTTTTAAAATCATTTGGTACGATATTTTTTAGATTGCTATCGCTCGAATTACTCCTCTCACACGAACCGATGACATCCCATACTCCGATCCCTTTTTCGATGCAAAAACACTTTTTATCTTCATTGTCTTGAAAGGTCACCCCAAATATTTTCTCCATAATCGACCAAAACGCATTACGTGGATGTGCATAATAAAAGGAGTGCTCGAACGATGTGATGCTGGGGAAACTTCCTAAAAATAGTATACGAGTATGCTTATCGATGATCGGGGGGAAGGAGTGGAAATAATTTTGCATAAGGAATTGTATCGAATTTTAATCCTGCTTATTTTTCTCCACGCATAAGTAGTGCAATGATGTTTGTGCTATAATTTTTCAAAATGACAACGAGAGGGGATGCAAATGAGTGAAAAAGATATAGTACAAATCGGTGATACTATTATTCGCATTGCACAACCTCAAAAGCTTCTTTTATTCGGTAGTGGCGCAAATGGAACGATGAAGAGTGAGAGTGATTTGGACTTTTTAGTCGTAACGGATCATTTTGATAATGAGGATGTACAAGTACGTCGCGAACTGTACCGTCAAAATATTCGTATCCCTTTGGATATTATCTACGTGACCCCTACCTCATTATCAGATAAGCTCAAAACCAACGATTCTGCGTTCAATGATTTATACTATAATGCCAAGGTGATGTATGGGTAATTCATCGGCAGCTATAGAGTGGTTATCCTGTGCACTTAAAGATTTAGAAGAAGCCGAGCTTTTAGATAAAAATGATTTTTACACCGAATGCTCTTAAAAAAATAAGCAATTTTACCTTCCCCTAAACCACCCTTTGCTACAATTCCGCCATTAATTCATGGGTACACAACCCAATCAAAGGAACTGCATGAAGCGTGCATTACTCAGTGTCAGTGATAAAAGTTATATCGTAGAATTCGCCAAATCTCTTATCGGTTTGGACTATGAAATCGTCTCTACGGGCGGAACATACAAAATGTTGCGTGATGCAGGGGTAGATGCTATCGAGATTGATGATGTGACAGGATTTCCTGAGATGTTTGACGGTCGGGTAAAAACGCTTAATCCATATATTCATGGCGGTATCTTGTTTCGTCGTGATTTGGACTCCCATGTTAATACGGCGATGGAGTACGGCATTGTTGAAATTGATCTTGTCTGTGTGAATCTTTATCCCTTTAAAGCGACGATTGAGCGTACCGATGATTTTGATGAGATTATCGAAAATATTGATATCGGTGGACCTGCAATGGTACGCTCTGCTGCGAAAAATTTTAACGATGTTTTGATTGTCACGGATCCGGATGATTATTTTGCCATTATTAATGCGATTGGAAATGATCTGAATACCCTTGAGTTTCGTCGTGATTTGATGATCAAAGCGTATGAGCATACCGCGGCATACGACAGCATGATTGCCAACTACATGAACAAACGTTTTAATGACGGCATGGGTGAGAAGCAGTTTATTGTTGGAAACAAAGTAATGAATACCCGTTACGGTGAAAACCCTCATCAAAAAGGGGGATTGTATGAGTTTGACACCTTCTTTAGTAAAAACTTTAAAACCCTCAAAGGAGAAGCCAGCTTTAACAATCTTACCGACATTAGCGGTGCGGTAAAAATTGCAGCAGCATTTGGAGATGAAAGTGCGATTTGTATTGCCAAACATGGCAATCCGTGTGGATTTGCGATTCGTGACAACTTGATGGATGCGTATACAGAAGCTCTTAAATGTGATCCGATTTCAGCATTCGGCGGTGTGGTTGCCGTGAATGGTGTTGTGACCAAAGATCTGGCCATGAAGATGAATGAGATGTTTTTAGAGGTTATTATTGCAGGGCGCATTGATGAGGAAGCTCTTGCCGTATTTGAATCCAAAAAGCGTCTCAAGCTTTTTGAGTATGGAAGTGATCGTATCGTGCTAAGTCGCGATATTATTGATTTTAAGCATATTGATGGTGGATTTGTGTTTCAAGACGCAGATCGAGTAGGTGATGATGAGGTTAAAAATGCTAAATTAGTGACGAAGCACACGGCGAGTGCAAGTGAGCTAAAAGATGCTGAAATTGCTTATAAAGTGGCATCATTGACCAAATCAAACTGTGTCGTGTACGTGAAAGACTCAGCTATGGTAGCAGTCGGTATGGGGATGACGTCACGCGTTGATGCGGCACGTTGTGCATTGCGTAAAGCAGAAGAGATGGGTCTGGATGTGAGCGGTTCGGCATTGGCATCTGAAGCATTCTTTCCGTTTCGTGATTCGATCGATGCAGCGGCAGGAGCGGGAGTTAAAACGGTTATTCAGCCGGGCGGTTCAGTACGTGACGAGGAAGTCATTGCGGCGGCAGATGAACACGGTATGTCGTTATACTTCACCGGAACTCGCCACTTTTTGCATTAGGAACTATTATTTAAATCTTGCCTCTTTTGAGGCAGAACTTTTTAACCTTCGTTTTATTTCCCGCAGTGTGGGAAACCCTCTTTTCTTTAATATCTTTTTAGTTTAACAAAGCGTAATAATGGAGGCATCAGCATCAGCAGGATAAATGTTCCTATGAGCATTCCTCCTACAACGACGATGGCGAGAGGCTTTTGTACTTGAGAGCCGACACCGGTAGAGAGCATGGCCGGCAATAAACCGATTGATGCTGTTAGCCCTGTCATGAGAATAGCTCTGAATTTATCCGAAGCTGTTTGTCTGATAGCTTCTTCTGTATCCATGCCGTGTTGATGCAGCTGCATATAGTGAATGACAAAGATAGAGGCATTGAGTATGCTAACCCCTAAAATCGAGATAAACCCTACTGATGCCGACACGCTGAGAGACTGACCCAATAGGAGTAAGAACGAGAGCCCGCCAAAGACAGCAAAAAGAGCTGCAGTTAGAATGATAATCGTATTTTTAATTGATCCAAAATAGATAAACAGTACCAATGTGATCAAAAATATTGCTGATGGGGTCATAATTTTGAGTCGTCCAAACGCACTTTTCATTTGCTCAAAACGGCCTGATAAATTAGTCAGATACCCATCGGGCATTTTTACCGTATTGATCGCATCTTGTACTTTAGCTACCGTTCCGGCCAAATCATTGGAAGCAACTGAAAATTTAATCGGAATAAAGCGTTTGAAATTTTCACGATAGACGAAGGAAGCTCCCGTATCATAATAAATCTTAGTAATTTTGGAGAGAGGAATTATCCCTCCGTCATCTAAAACAATAGGGATTTCTTTGATATTTTCAATACTCTTGCGGTAAGTATCAGGAAAGCGTACGACCAGGTTGAAACGTTTGTCCTGTTCAATGATTTTTGTAATAGCGCGACCATCCAGTGATGAAGAGACAATATCCATCAAATCAACAACATTAACACCATAAAGCGCCGCTTTTTCACGATCCACTTCAACAATCAAACTCGGCTGTCCGGTCTCTTTGAAAATTCCGACATCGGTGACACCGTCAATTTTTTTGATTTTAGTTTCAACCTCTTTTGCCAGACGGTCAAGTACATAGAGATCATCTCCGAAAATCTTGACGGAATTTTCCCCTTTGACGCCGGACATCGCTTCGGCTAAATTGTCTTCGATGTATTGGGATACACTGACATCTGCATTGGGAAACGAGGCTCGAAGTGCTTTTCTGACTTCATTTTCGAGTTCTTCTTTTGTTATACCTCGGTGCCACTCTTTATAATCTTTGAGTTTTACAAAATATTCAGTATTGAATGGTCCGGTTGGATCGGTGCCGTCTTCAGGGCGTCCGGCTTGAAACTCGATGGTTTGCACTTCGGGATACTTCGCTAAAACATCACGCATCTTCTTAGAGTTTTCATAGCTTTTATTGAGGCTGATAGAATAGGGAAAAATAGCACGGATGTAGAGATTTCCCTCATCCATTTTCGGTAAAAACTCAGCACCGAGAATACTCCCAATGAAAAAGGTTAGAACCAAGATTGCACTGGTTGCTATGACAGCCATTTTGCTCGTAATCTTGGAAATGGTTTGCATATATTTATTTTTTATCCAATCCAAAAACGGCAATACTTTTTCATGAGAGTGGAGCAAAAAGGTGTATTTGCTTGCAAGTAGAAAACTAAAGGTGAGGATAAATGCAAAGCTGATCGCGTATACGTAGGTTTTTGCCATCGGGAGAAAAATTTGCGATTCTGCCCCCTTCATAGCAAAGAGCGGAATGAAAGCGAGAAAAATGATAAGAATCGAAAACATAATCGGTTTACCCACTTCGGCTGCTGTTTCCTGAATAGCGGGAATATGTTGTCGTCCTTGATGTTTGAGCCGGAAATAGTTTTCGATAACAATCAGCGGAATATCGACGATGATACCAAAGTCAATGGCCCCCAATGAGAGCAAGTTTGCAGATTCGTGTTGATTAGCCATAAGCGCCAGTGTGTAGAGAAGTGACATTGGGATGATAGCAGCAACAATAAACGCCGCCCGCAAATCGCCTAAAAATAAAAGGATAATGGCAAATACCAGGATCATCCCAATGGATGCCGTCTCTTTGAGTTTGTCAACGACGGTATGGAGAAGATCTTGGCGGTCATAAAAGGGGACGACCTTGATGTCCTTAGGAAGGATACCGTTGTTAAGCTCATCGATTTTTGTATGGAGTGCTTCCATAGCTGAGACACTTGGGGCATTTTTACGTAAAACAACGACACCCATGACAATATCATTCACCTCATTGAGTCCTGCAAGACCTGTACGCGGCATGGTAGAGATAGAAGCTTCAGCAAGATTTTTAACATAAATCGGACGATCATTGATTGTTGTGACAATCGTATTTTCGATGTCGCTGATCGTTTTGATTAGACCAACCCCGCGAATGGTGTAGTATTGATCACCAAATTCCAATACACGACCGCCAACATTGACATTACTTTTAGAAAGAGCCTGAATAACATCACTGAGAGGGATCTTGTATTTTATAAGATCATCTGGATGCACTACGACAGAATAAGCTTTGATTGCGCCTCCGTAACTTCCAATATCGGCGATATTGGGGACAGTTTTAAGATAACGCGCTATGACCCAGTCTTGGTAGGTGCGCAGCTCACTCATGCTGCGATTTCCCACAACGCGATAGCGCATAATTTCGCCGATTGCATTGGGGATAATCTGAGGGGAAACTTCGGCAGGAATATCGGCTTGGGCGAGGCGATTTAAGACTTCCTGACGGGCATCTTTGTAAGCAACATCGTATGAAAATTTACAT
This sequence comes from Sulfuricurvum sp., assembly GCA_028714915.1. Classification (GTDB taxonomy): domain Bacteria; phylum Campylobacterota; class Campylobacteria; order Campylobacterales; family Sulfurimonadaceae; genus Sulfuricurvum. The sequence goes on along the minus strand of JAQTLL010000003.1, from coordinate 308,246 downwards.
TTTATATCCGATAATCCATAAAGTGAAACACTGTTTATATTTTCCAGTCCAGGCATCCCTGCAAGAGCGATTTCCAAAGGGGTAGTGATTTGTTTTTCAATTTCTTCAGCAGAATGCCCTTCATTTGTTGTGACGATTTCAAGAATCGGAGGGGCGGGATCTGGGAATGCTTCGATATTAAGATCACGGACGACAACGATACTTACAGCGACTGTAATGGCTGTGAATAATAATACGGCTAGAAAGTTATCGATGAAGAAATTGGCAAGACGGCGCATATTATTCTTTCTCCAACGCAATTGCTTCAAGGGCGATTGGTGTATTTTCAGGAAGCCCTTTTATGAGAGAAAAATCATCTTTTGGATCATCGCTGATAAGTTTGACATTAAGGGGAGAAAATCGAGTTCCTTTTTTAATAAAAACAATAAATTTCCCCTCTTTAAAGAGCAATGATTTTTTAGGGATACGGAAAACATCTTTTTTATCAGCATCTAAAGAGATATTGGCAAACATATTGATACGCAGTTGAGGAGCATCGATGGAGGGTTGAATATAGACTTTATTTGTTTTATTTTCAGGATCTAGAACATCACTGACATAGGTCACGATCCCTTTTATTGGTGCGATTTCGTCATTCTCAACCTTGATATCTACTTGTTTCCCTACGTAAAAAGCCGAAAGATCTTTTTCATAGACCGTTGCGACCACAACTTTTTTATGAGGATTAGCAATCTTTATGAGAGTTTGCGCGGCATCATTGGTTACTTTTTCTCCCAAATGGGTCCCTATTTCATAGACAACACCATTAATGGGAGAATGGAGGGTTAATGTTTGATCCGATGAAGCACCATAATAGTTTAGTTTTTGGGAAAACCCTTTTTCCATCGCTTGGGCTTGTTGGAAATTGCTTTGCGACAACGCAAGATCATTGGCCGTAATGGCACCGAGCTTGAACAGTTCTTGGTTCATAGCGTATACGTGTTTAGCTTGTGCATAAGCGGCTTTTGCTGATAGGCGGTCACTTTGCACATCACTTACTTCAGAAGATCGAATAGTGATCAAAGGGGAATTGAGGGATATTTTATCACCGATCGTGACGTGAATTTTATTGATGGTTCCAGTAACAGGTGCGACGATTGATACAATCCCATCAGGAGAGGGTTGGATTGATGCTGTTGCCGATATCTGTGTGCTAAAAGTCCCGTACTGGGGTAAAACCGTGATAATAGTTGGGGTGAGGGTTTTGGCTACTTCTTGAGAGGCAGATGGGTGTTCTTTGTCACAGCCGGAGAGTAAAAGCAAAGCAACGGTAAGTGAAAGAGTAAAGAGTGGAAAACGCATTAATATCCTTTTGAATCAGTAAGAGGTAGACCTGAATTGAGTTTTAGATGTTGTGTGGCGATGTGTAAATCAATAAGTGCGTGGGTCATATTTTTTTGATACTCACGATAGCTTTTTTGCGCATCAAGAAGTTCGAGAACCGAAATTCCTTTGAGAGCAAAGATTTTTTCTTGCTTCTCTTTGAGCTCTTTGGCTGCATTAAATCCTTCGCTCATCGCTTTGTAAACGTTTTGACGAGATCGGGTAGCTTCATAGCTTTGGATAATATCAGCTTTTGCCATCCGAAGTGTTTTATCATAAAGGCTGGATGCTTGAAGGGTGCTAATACGGGCTTTTTCAATATCTCCTTCATTTCTGTCGTAAATAGGAAGGGGCATAGATACGTTAAATCCTGCCAACGGTTCATAATAGGGACCGAAACTTGCATATTCGGCACCGACCGATACATTGGGAACCCCGTTGGCTTTTTCAAGGTTTAACGAAGCATCGGCAACGGCAAGGTTTTGCTTGGCAGCTTTGCAATCAGGGCGTTCGGCAGTTTTTGCCAAAAGTTCTTCAAGCGAGGGGATCATGGAGGAAAAATCAATCGGCGCAGTTGTGGTAATATCCGAAGATGAGAGTGCGAGCATTGATGCGAGGGTTTCACGATCTTGTACTAACGCCAAGCGGCTATTTTCTACCTCTTTGGTGTAATCAATTTGTTGCAGCAAAATTTTTTGATAATCGATGAGAGAGAGAAACCCGTTATCAAGTTTTGTTTTTGCGATAGTGACGATATTGGTGTACGCTTTGCTATTTTCCTGCGCATTAGCAAGATCGGCTTGATCGCTCAATACGGTGTAATAGGAATCGATTAAGGTTATAAGCTGCTCTCTGAGTGTTTCGTCATAGATCAAATCACTGAAGGTGATCGAATGTACTGCCATATCAATCCGTCGATCCCGTTTGCCTGCCGTCTCGATTGGATGCGTCAGCAAAAGGGTGAGTTGTGCATCAGATCCACGTGCTTGGTTGCTAAAATGTTTGTTAATATCCATAAATTCGTAGGAGCCCAGCAGGATAGGATTGGGACGCTCTTTTGCAGTGATCAGGTCTGCACGGGACTTTTGGGTACTGTGTCGAGCAATTTGAAGATCATAATTGTGTTCTACAAATTGCTTAATGGCTCCATCTATGGTGAGGGAAGCTCCAAATAGATGCGGAACCAAAAGCAGAAGCACACTGTATCGAGACATACGCAAACGTGATCCTTCTCTATAGTATTCAAGGCAAATTCTAGCAAAAAAGTGTGAATTTTGTGTGAAGTACCTAATTTGCTTTAGTGTTTATAAGAGACAAACCTGAGTGGAGTTTCAGATGTTGTGTGGCAATATGTAAATCAATAATTGAGTGGGTCATATTTTTTTGATACTCACGATAGCTTTTTTGCGCATCAAGAAGTTCGAGAACCGAAATTCCTTTGAGAGCAAAGATTTTTTCTTGTTTCTCTTTGAGTTTTTTTGCTGATTCAAATCCATTCTGCATGGAAGTATAGATAGATTGTTGAGATTGATACTGAATAAATGATTGTCGAACTTCTGAAGCTGTTTGCTCTAAAGCTTTGGATTGCTCTATTGAGGCTTGAAGTGCAGTAATCCGTGATTTTTGTATAGCTCCTTGGTTGCGATCATAAATCGGTAAAGGGATTGTCGCACTGACTCCGACAAGAGGTCCTCCATAGGTTGGAGCATAATTTTCCGTTTCTATTCCAACGGTAATATCGGGAATGGCATTGGCTTTTTCAAGTTCAACGGAAGCATTGGAGACTTTGATATTTTGTTGTGCTGCCAAACAATCTGATCTATTTTGTTGTGCATATAAAATGAGCTCATCTACTGGTTTTGAGAAAATATCTGGTGGAACTATGGAGGGCAGGATTATATCTTTAGCCTTCATTGAAAGCAAAAAAGCAAGGATTTCGGTATTGGCAGATAGTGCAGCATTGTAAAACTTAACCTCTTTGTCATAGTCGATTATTTGCAGTTGGAGCTTTTCCAGCTCAATTTCACTTAAAAAACCATGGTTATATTTGGCTTGAGCAATAGCAAGCAGATCTTCAAAGTCATGACGGTTGGCGATTGCATTCGTTAAATCAGCTTTATCGGCTTGTACCTGATAATAGGCATCGATTAAGGTAAAAAGTTGTTCTCTTTTGGTTTCATCCATCACATAATTAGAGTATAGGATAAGTGCATTTGCCGTTTCAATTCGACGATCTCGTTTGCCGCCAAGTTCAATTGGATGGTCAATATGAACAGTCGCTAATGCAGAAGCAACAGAGGATACATCATTGAAATGATGTTTAACATCCCAATAGTCGTATGATCCTGAGAGTATTGGATTTGGACGACGTTTTGCTGTTGTCAAATCTGCTTTTGATTTATTGGCTTCTTGGTGTGCGATTTGAAGATCATAATTATGTTCTATGAAGTATTCAACCGCAGTATGAAAGCTCAGTGAGTCTCCAAATACAGGAAGAATTGAAATCATTAAGAGTCCGATATAGTGAAAAATACGCAAATATTGCCTTTTAAAAATTTTTAGATATAAAGGTGTGAATTGTAGCAAGACAAAGTGAAGTTTGTGTGAAGTCAAATGCGTTGTTTTGTTGAACCTTGATTGCTTTTGACTCAACCTTTGTGCTATAATTTTATCAATACAAATAAGTTACATATTCATAGGAATTATAAATGTCAAAAAGTTTATACACTACTCTCGAAATTGCTCCCGGTGCAAGTGAAACTGAAATTAAAAAGGCGTATCGTAAGCTTGCGCGCCAATACCATCCTGATGTCAACAAAGATCCTGCAGCTGAAGAAAAATTCAAAGAGATTAATGCCGCATATGAAGTGCTCAGCGATAAAGAAAAACGTGCCAAATACGATCAGTACGGAGATTCAATGTTTGGCGGACAAAACTTCCATGATTTCTCACGCGCTCAGGGTGGCAATGTCGATTTAGATGAAATTTTACGCAGTATGTTCGGTCAAGGCGGCGGTGGCGGATTTAGTAGCGGAGGCTTCGGAGGCGGAGGATTTGGCGGCGGTTTCGGTGGTGCAATGAACCTTGATATTGATGCCAGTGTTACCGTCCCTTTTGCTGTTGCTGTTTTGGGCGGTAAACATACGATTAGCCTTAGCGGTGAGAGTTTTGATATCAAAATTCCCGCAGGTATTAAAAGCGGTGAAAAGCTCCGTGTGCGAGGAAAAGGGAAGCGTCATGGTCCTCAACTGGGTGATTTGTACCTACGCATCGATATTTCTGCCAATCCTGAGTATGAGCGTGAGGGAGATAACCTTGTAAAAACGTTTAGTGTCCCTTTGTATGCGGCATTATTCGGTGGTAAAGTGGCGGTTCAAACGTTGGAAAAAGAGGTAACTCTTAAAGTGCCAGAAAATACCAAAAACGGTCAGCGTTTTCGTCTCAAAGAGATGGGGGTTATGAACCGCCAAAGCGGGGTTCGTGGAGATTTATACCTCAAAGCCAATATCGTATTGCCGGCTGTGAATAAAATCGATGCTGATTTGGTAGATATGATGAAAAAAACACTTCCGCAAGGAGACTAGGGGTATGCACCATTTTGATGAACCCGTATATATGATTAGTATCGTGGCAAAAATCTTGGATATTCACCCTCAGACGTTACGCCAGTATGAGAGAGAAAATCTTATAGCTCCTTCACGTTCTGATGGGCGGATACGCCTCTATTCACAGCGTGATATTGAGAAAATCAAAACTATTTTGCGTCTTACGCGTGAAGTGGGGGTGAATCTTGCTGGGGTGGACGTGGTTATGCGTCTTAAAGAAAAGATGGAAATGATGGAGCAAGAGATGATGGAGTTGCGAGCGGAAATTACTCGAATGCGTTGCAGCAGTGGAGTTCCTCCTGAAAAATCATTGGTAACTACACGCAGTGTTTATGAAATGGTGATTTTTGAGGATGATATTCTAAAATAATGACAGCTCTTCATAAAAGTTGGAAAGAAGCTTTAATAGATGAGTTTAACAGCTCCTATATGGAAGGTTTAAAAGCTTTTTTGGTAGAAGAAAAAAAGAACTGTACCATTTTTCCACAGAGTAAAAATATTTTTAATGCATTTGATTTATCCCCTTTTGAATCGGTCAAAGTGGTTATTTTGGGACAAGATCCCTATCACGGAATGGGTCAAGCGCATGGATTGTCATTTTCAGTTCAATCGGGCGTTCCTTTCCCCCCTTCACTCCAAAATATTTTTAAAGAGTTAGTGGATGACATCGGATGCCCCTTTCCAAGAAGCGGTGATTTGAGTCATTGGGCTGTGCAGGGGGTATTGTTGCTCAATACACTTTTAACGGTTCGGCAAGGGGAGCCATTTTCGCATAAAGATCATGGATGGGAGAGGTTTACTGATCAGGTAATTCGTACACTCAGTGAGCAGAGAGAACATATTGTATTTATTTTGTGGGGTACTCCTGCTGGGAAAAAAAGTATTTTGATTGATGAGAGGAAGCATCTGGTTCTAAAAGCCCCGCATCCTTCACCCCTATCTTCTTACAGAGGATTTTTTGGCTCCAAGCCGTTTAGCAAAACCAATAGGTATCTGCTAGAGCAGGGGCTTGCTCCGATTGAGTGGTGTAGTCCTAGCGAACGTTAAATTTTGCAAAGATAGGCAAATGATCAGAATATCCTTCACCTAAATGGTGCTTGGGAAATTTTCGTGATTGTTGCCAGCGATACGGTTTTCCCTTCTCAAAAAGATAGGGTGCTTCAAATTTTTCAAAACTTCCTCGGACATATTCAACCCCTTTGCCATCTGCAAGCGAGGGAGAGATTATCATATTGTCGAGTGCTTCGTGTCCACCTTTGTATTCATGACTCCAGCGCTGCTCTTGTGGGAGTTCATACCATAGATTATAGCTACAGTCATCGCACTCTTTGAGGCTGCTTATGAGAGTGGGATTACCCTCTTCATCAATGGTTTTAAGGATATGGTTAATTCCTGTAATCCCATCTGTGTCATTATGTTTTCTGCTCTTTATAAACGTTCGATACTCTTCATAGTGGGAGTTAAAATCTCCCAGTAATACGTACGGTTCATCTTCGTTCAGCTCATCCAGTCGTTTTTTTAATACTTTTGCACTCTGAATACGCATGCTCTCAGGACCACTTTTGGACTTCCAATGGTTGACAAAAATACGAAGAGTTTTGCCATTAATAGCGATTTTTGCTTCAAGAATATCTCTGAATTCACGACTCGCACTTACGGGATGGCTGAGGGCACTTATAATGGGATATTTACTGAGGATGGCAACAGAAACACTCGTATTTTTGGTTCGTGAAAAAGCATAATGGGGGTAATATATCCCTTGACGGTTAAGTTCGGCTTTTAGTTCTTTGAGGACAGTTTCTGATTCGATTTCTTGCAGACCTATGACATCAGCACCCATATCTTTAATAACTTGTGCAGTATTGTGTAATTTTATCCGATGCATCTCTTCGGACCATCCCCATGATGTATTGGGAATATATTGCTCATATTCTGTTCCATCGTCATTCATATCGAACAAATTCTCAACATTATACGATCCGATTTTCACTTCAGTTCCTCCCAAAAATGTTAATGTGATGAGTAACAGCCAAACACCTTTCATTCCTCGATTCCATTGAGACGTAATAGATTTTTACTCTCACATTCACGTCCCATCATCTCTACAAAAAGCTCTTGCATACTTTGACTACCCCCTTTTCCAAGGATGATTTCTTTGTATTTTTGGGCGAGGCTGGAACCAAAAATTTCCTCATCCACAATTGCGTAATACGCATCAGCACTAAGAACTTCTGCCCACTTGTAGCTGTAATATCCCGCACTGTATCCACCGCTGAAGATATGACTAAAGCCGTTTTGAAATTTATTGTAAGCAGGCGGTTTGATGAGAGATGTTCGTTCTCTGATGGAATCAATGAGGGATTGAATTTCATCTCCTTGATACAGTTTTGAGTGAAGCTCTAAATCAAAAAGGGAAAATTCTAGCTGACGAAGCATAAAGAGGGCACTTTGGAAATTTTTAGCACGAATGAGTTTGGCAATCATCTCATCACTGAGGACTTCACTGCTTTGGTGATGTTTGGCAAAAAGCTTTAGTACTTTAGGTTCGTATGCGAAATTTTCGAGAAATTGAGAAGGAAATTCGACTGCATCCCATTCGACGCCATTAACACCGCTTACTCCGTGTTCACGTACTTTACTTAAAATATGATGAATGGTATGCCCCATCTCGTGAAAGAGGGTAACGACATCATCGTGTCGCAGCAGTGAGGGAGAAGTTGGACTTGAGGGAGGAAAATTACAAACGACAAAGGCACTGGGGAGGTGAGTTTCTCCTGCAGTATCTTCACAATGGGTTTGAAAATTGTGCATCCATGCCCCGCCGCGTTTGTTTTTACGGGCTTCAAGATCGAAATAAATTCGTGCACGCAGTATGTCATCATCATAGACATCATAAGCACTCGCTTTTTCATCCCAAAGAGGTGCTTGGACATTTACAAATGAAATCCCAAATATTTGGTGTAAAAAATCAAACATACCGTTCATAACACTGTTTTGCTCAAAGTAGGGACGATACTCTTCCTCATCAATATCGTACTGCGCTTTTTTAAGAATTTCACCATAGTAGGCAGTGTCATAGCTTTGCAAATCGATTCCTTTTGCAATACTGCGAAGTTCATCCACTTCCCGTTCGGCTTGTGCCCGAGAGATAAGGGCAAGGTTATTTAAAAATTTTAAAACGCTTGCTGTATCGGGTGCCATTTTGGAGGCAAGAGAATATTCAGAGTAACTTTCAAATCCTAAAAGTTGTGCCATTTCATGACGCAAAGCCATCAGTTCATCAATTATTTCACCGTTTTGAGGTGCTCGTGTAGTATATGCTTTGTAAAGTTCTTCACGGATGGAGCGATTTTGTCCGTAGGTCATGTACGAGATATACGAGGGCATTTGGAGGGTGAAACGATATTTTGTAACTCCCTCTTCCTCGAATCGTGCATCTTCTAAATCTCCAGCAGGAATTCCGACAATATCGGCGGGATCTGTGATGATTTTTTCGTATGCATTCGTAGCATCCAAAACATTTTGAGAAAAGTCATTGCTGAGAGTGCTTTTACGAAGATTAATCACGGCTAAACGCTCTTTGGATACGTCATCCAAATGGGCTCCTGCGAGTTCAAAATGGAGAATGTTGAGATCCAAAATTCGTTGTTGTTCCAGATTTAAAGAGATATATTCATTTGCTTTAACTTCTTTGAAAGCATCATAAATGGCGAGATTTTGCCCTACAAACGTCGAATAATCGGTGAGTATCGGGAGCGCATCCGCATACACTTTTTGACTTGTCTCTGAATTGTTAACGGCATTGATATGCGAAAGAGGAGTAAATAAAAGCTCCATTTCCTCTTCCATAAAATCAAACGGACGGATAAAATTAGCGTAGGTTTTATCGTGAATATCGAGTAAAGTTGCGATGGTTTTGTGGTTTTTTTCGATAAGAGTATTTAAATCATCCACAAATGTTTCTAAATTGAGGCTAAAATTGCTAAAAGGCTGCATAGGTTCTCCTGTAAAAGTATGTTATTGTAGTGAACTATTTTGAAATGTACTCTATAATATTGCAATTTGTCATAAAAGGATGTTTATGGGCTCAAAAGCCAAGCTGTTATTTCGCTATATTTTTGTGGGAGCATTATCATTGTTCCCTCTTATTTTAGTGTTGACCGTTGTTAATTATTTAAAAAATTTGGGAGTTAGCGCTTATTTCTCTTTGCATGATTATACTAACTCCTTTGGGATAACGATGACACTTATGGTCGGGGTGATTGGAGTTTTTGCACTGCTTGGTTTTTCGATTGAAAAATACGGACGTTCTATTTTTGTTTCGATGATTGACAGTACTTTTGAAAAAATCCCTGCGATTCGCTCGGTCTATTCGGTTTCCAAAAAACTCGCTGCAATGCTCTCAGGGGGAGAAGACGGGACAAAAAAAGAGGTTGTTTTGGTTGAATATCCCAAAGAAAATGTTTGGGTGCCTGCTTATCTGCTAAACCGCCATGAAAATATTTGTGTTTTATTTATCCCCACCTCTCCGAATCCTACTAGCGGTTATACGGTGCTTGTGGATGAAGTAATGATTAAAAAAACAACCCTTACGCTTCAAGAGGCATCATCATTTATCATCAGTATGGGAGCTGATTTTCCCCAAAAAGAGGAAGTGTCAAAGCTTATTCAAACTCATCAAATTTAGGTTCAAGCGCTTTGAAGTTATCAATAAGATTTTTTTGATACTTTGGGGCGAGTGTATACAACGCTTTCAATGTGTGCTCGCCATCTTCTTGTGTCAAAGAAGTATCAATAATAACGTAGGAGAGATAGACACTGTTTTGATCGATTGCGAGGCGTAGATTTTCCAAAGCACCATTTTCATTCAATAAAAAGTCGTATAAATTATCAATATTTTCTTGCGGTATTCGACACACTGCACACTCTGCGATAACGACTCCATTATCATAATAATTGATGTCAAAACGGGAAGTTCCCGATTCAAATCGCCAACTTCGCTGGCTGCGTCTGGAGAGGGTGACATTAATCTCCAGTTTTTCCAGTATTTTTTCGAGCAAAGCAACAACCCCTGATGGTTTGTATCCTTCCCGACGGCGTTTTGCGACATCGAGTTTTATACCGCATTTTGGACAATAATCATTTTGTATAGAGGGTTCTAGAATTAGATTTTTGCACGATACGCAACGGAGTATATCGATTGCATTAAGAGCTAAAAAGCCATCCAATGCTTCTTGGAGAAGATAATAAGGGAGGGCAAAGCCGAGATTGTTTGAGTTTTGGATAATAAAGGTGTTTACCCCTATGACTTCACCCGCTTCGTTCAACAAAGGCCCTCCGCTGTTTCCGGGGTTGATGGCCGCATCGAATTGGATGTATTCCGTCTCTCCTTGCAACCGTATTGCTTTGGAGATAATTCCTTCAGTCGTGGAGTAGTTAAGCCCGTATGGATGACCAATAGCGATAACCGTATCCCCATCGTTAATGGAGGTGCTGCAAAGTTTTAAGGGATGGTTGGGGCGTATGGGAGAGGGGGAGCGGATAAATGCCAAATCGTATCCTGCATCATCATAGACAACGTGCCCAATTGTTCGCGGAAGTGTTTTTGTGCTGATGATTACCTCTTTTAACCCACCTGTGACGTGAGAATTGGTAATAATCAAATCACCGATGATAAAACCGCTTCCTGTTGCGTAGGGAGTCATGATTTGCACGATGCTTTCGATAGAAGTTTCCAGTGTTTTTTGGGTGAGTTGTTTCATTGTCTAAAGCTCCTGATAATCAAGATTTTTGACTTGGAGATAGAAGCTTTGGCTGAAGTGATCAAGATCGCTGTAGTTGAGTTCATTGGCAAAGTTGCGAAGATTTTTGTAACGCTTTTGGTAGGGTGCCAATGCTGTATCAATGGCATCTGAGATGGATTTTTTTTGAAATACTTTTAGTGTACTATCGTAGAGGGTGGTTTCTCCAAGGGCGGCAAAAAAATCTGAAGCATAGATTTGAATATGCAGATGAAATAACGCTCGCAATGAGGGATGGACTCCGTAGTTGAAGAGAATATAAAGGGCAATGTAGCGGTAAATGGTGGTAATAACATAGTTGATGTGGTTGTTTTTGTACCAACGTACTTTGGCTAAAGATTCATCGATAAATTCTGCAATATCATCGTGCATTGCCTGATCAAATGGGGAAAAGGTAGTAGGAGCGCTGTAAAATTGGGTTGAAAATGTCTCAAAACTCATGGCTTCAAGCTCATCAAGATAGCTCTCTAAGTCGCTGTTCTTGTCTTGTGTAAGTTTTTCATCCTCCATAAAATAGACATTGATTTTTTCATTAATATCTTTTGCCATTTTTTTATGGGGAATGAGGAGATAATCGATTTGAAGTAACAATGCGAGATAGCTAAAGGATGCCATACCATTGTTATCGTTGGACAGCAAGCCTACCAAGCTTGATTTGGTTGTTGCTATCCATTCGTGCATGGTGCTATAATAGAAATGAAGCTTAGGGTGATCAAGAGCGGTTAGATGGTCATATTCGAGAAGTGCCGATGCCTCAAATTCACTGGCAATAAACTCTTTTTCAAAATCAGCATTAAGGGCAAGTTCTCGCAAAGGGAAAAAGATTTTTTGCGGGGTGATAGTAGTATTACGAAACTTGATGCCCAGAGTAATTATGTCATCGTTTTGGCTAAAATGACAATATGTGAGTTGAAAATTTCGTTCCAAAAAGCGCCGTTTCATCGCAACATGAAGTACGGATGCCTGAGCGATTTGGGCATACGCTTTAAATTCCTTTTCGGTTACTTGACCATGAATAAGGGCACTTCCTTGCATCAGTTTAAATGTGATTGTGTCGGAATTGATGTTGAGTTCTAAGTGTTTTGGATCATCAGAGTGTTGAAGTGATTCCAAAAAGTAGCGATAGCCCAAGAGTATATCGTTAGCACTAAATGCGGTTGCAGATAAATCAAAGAGCTCCTGTTCTTTTGGATTGGGAAGGGCATGGATACTTCTGCCATAATGGGGGATTGTCGGTGCTTTTATCGAGCTCCACCATTTCTCAAAAAAAGTCAAAAGTTCCACAGATTTCCTTTGTCAGGTAAAATCAAATCTTAGTCAAAGCAACCTTAAAGCGACAATAAAGTATAATACTTCCAATAATGACGAGGGGGTTGTATGGGTTATAAACGTGTTTTAGTAAAGTTCTCAGGTGAGGCTTTAGCCGGTGAAAACGGTCACGGTATCGATACAAAAATCCTTAAGTTTATTGCAACTGAGATTAAAACTCTCATCGATGCAGGTATTGAAGTCGGTATCGTTATCGGCGGCGGCAATATCATTCGTGGTGTGACTGCCGCTCAAGACGGAATCATCCGCCGAACGTCTGGGGATTACATGGGAATGCTTGCGACGGTTATCAATGCAATCGCAATTCAAGAAGCATGTGAACATGAGGGGATGTTGGTTCGTGTCCAAAGTGCTATTAAGATGGAGCAAATCGCGGAAGCGTTTATCGTTCGCCGTGCTATGCGCCATTTGGAGCGTGGGCGTGTTGTCGTATTTGCGGCAGGAACGGGCAACCCTTTCTTTACAACCGATACGGCTGCGACGCTTCGTGCAGTTGAAATCGGAGCAGAAGTTATTATCAAAGCGACGAAAGTAGATGGCGTATACGACAAAGATCCGAAAAAATTTGCGGATGCCGTGAAACTTCCGACGCTTGGGTATGAGCAAGCCCTTCAGGATCATATCAAAGTTATGGATGATACCTCTATCGCTTTGGCAAAAGAGAACAAGCTCCCGATTATTGTGTGTGACATGTTCACTCCAGGCAATCTTTTGCGCATTATTCAGGGCAATTTAGAAAACTGCTCTATCGTAAAATAAATTTTAGATATAAGGATACTAGATGAGACTTGAACAATTAACTGCAAAAGCATTAGAGACGGCAAATATTGACCGTTATCAGTTGGCATTAGCCGTAGCAAAACGCTCAGAGCAGCTTCAAAATGGTGCATCAACAAAGCTTAATGTTGATTTGAAAAAAGCAAAAGCTGCAGATGTTGCTTTGATGGAGATTGCCGAGGGGCATATTACCATCAAAGGTTTTGTAGATAAAGCCTAATTTCCTCACAAAGTTACATCATTGAGCCAGATAGATATTGAAAACATTAAAAAAATCAATGATGTTGAAAGTGCCGTTACGTACCTTCGTTCTCGTATCCCCTCTTCCCCCCTTCTTGAACAAGCCTTTACACTAGCCTCTGACGCCCATGCGGGTCAGTGTCGTAAAAGCGGTGAGCCTTATATCGTTCATCCTATTTTAGTTGCCAGTATTGTTGCTGAACTCACCGGTGATGAAGCGATGGTGATTGCGGCACTCTTGCATGATGTGGTCGAAGATACGATTATTACTATTGAAGAGATAGGTTTTGATTATGGGGCTGATGTTGCCCATTTGGTTGAGGGATTGACGAAAATCGATATGATTCGCGATGCGGAACTTATCCCTTCTCACTCCGATCAAAAACTGGTTGTTTCCGCTCTTACGTTTCGTAAAATGCTTCTTGCTTCCATCGAAGATGTTCGTGTATTGGTCGTCAAACTGTGCGATAGACTTCACAATATGCTTACCCTTGATGCGCTGACACCTGCTAAACAGCATCGAATTGCAGAAGAGACATTGGTTGTTTATGCTCCCATTGCTCACCGTTTAGGAATCTCTTTTCTTAAAAACCTTTTGGAAGATTTGAGTTTTAAATATCTTTTTATCGAAGATAAGCTTGCTATTGAGAGCTATTTAGCCGAAAACTTTCGCTCGATTAATGAACGATTGAGTGATTTTTGTGAAAAATTAACCCAAATTTTACTCTCCAATGGAATGTGTCAAGACGATTTTGAGATTTTGAGCCGTGTAAAACATGATTATTCAATTTATCTGAAAATGCAGCGTAAGGGGATCAGTATTGATGAAATTCTTGATCTTTTAGCCGTTCGTATTTTGGTCAAAAATCCGATTGACTGTTATAAAGTTTTGGGGATGGTACATCTTAACTTTCAGCCTTTGAGTGCACGCTTCAAAGATTACATTGCTATTCCAAAAGAGAACGGCTATCAGACGCTTCACACGACTGTATTTGATGAGAGTGCTATTTTTGAAGTGCAGATTCGCACTATTGAGATGCATGCGACGGCAGAGCTTGGTGTCGCGGCGCACTGGAAATACAAAAGCGGCGGAAACAATGCCATCAGCCTTGATTGGCTTCATAATCTTCAATACCAAAATGAATCCGTTGAAGCTTTTTATGAGTTGATTAAAAACGATCTGTACAGCGAAGACATAACGGTTTTTTCTCCCAAAGGAAAAGCCTTTACCCTCCCGCGTGGAGCAGTGGCGCTTGATTTTGCGTACGCCATTCATTCCGAAGTAGGAGACAGTGCCGAGGGGGGGATGATTAATAAAGAAAAAGCGAGCCTCCTCTCTGAGCTTCATAATGGGGATGTTGTCCGGATTATCACGGCTCCTGATAGAAAAAAAATCACACGATGTACGTGGATTGATACGGTGAAAACCTCACGAGCAAAATCGAGTATGCGTGCCAATTGTAATGGGCGTATACGTGCGATAGATCATGAGAGCGGAGTAAATATTCTTTCAACGATTCTCCGCTTGCCTGCGGACAAAGTGCACGAAGTTTTAGAAAAAGTAGAGCTTTCAGATCAATGGTATCGTATCCCTCGCGAGCTTGATTTTTTCAAAGAAGTACTCAACCGTATCAAAGAAGCAATGCAGGAGAGCAGCCGTTTTGGAGGATTTTGGACACGTGATCGTTTCAAATTAAAATCTTTCCTTTTTAGCTCTATTGAGGTACTTTCAAATCAAAATATTTCGGATGCGGTCTTTGATTATTGCTGTCATCCAAAATCGGGTGATGAAATCGTGGCGTTTTTGCAAGAGGGGAAAGCGCATATTCATCACAAGATGTGCAAGCATGCAAGCTTAATGATTGATGAGCATCAGCCGATGGTATTTGTGCAGTGGAAACAGCAACATTTCAGTCGTTACCATCTGATTATCAGTATGGCAAATGCGAAAGGCTCGCTTGCTGATTTGCTCACCTATATGGCAAAAATGGGAGCTGATATTGAGAGTATTGAACTGGGAAAAGCAAAATCAGAACATACCCAATATTGCGAAATGGAGTTTCAAACGTTGGAGCGAGATTTAAACCGACTGCGTTCAAAACTCGATAAAAAAGGGAAAATAATACAATTTTTTCGGACCGATGACGCGTACCGAAGCCAAGGATAAATAATGAGTGAAAAACAAATACAAGACGCATTGCGTGAGATTGCCCGTGGAACAGCTGAAATTATCGATGAAGCACGTATCACGACTCTTTTAAAAGCATATTTTGAAAAAGGGGAAACCTATACGGTCAAAGCGGGCTTCGATCCTACTGCCCCTGATTTGCATTTGGGACATACTGTATTGCTGCAAAAATTGGCTGCATTTCAAAAATACGGTGCACATATTCAATTTTTGATTGGTGATTTTACGGCACAAATCGGCGATCCTACGGGTAAAAGTGAAACACGTAAAAAACTTCTTCCGGCTCAAATAGAGGAGAATGCACAAAGCTATAAAACACAAGTTTTCAAAATTCTTGATCCTGAAAAAACGACGGTTGTTTTCAATGCTGATTGGATTAATCCATTAGGGGCTACAGGAATGTTGGAGCTCACCACAACGTTTAATGTGGCGCGTATGTTGGAGCGTGATGATTTTGATAAGAGGCATAAAGCGGGAATTTCTATATCAATTAGTGAGTTTTTGTATCCTCTTCTCCAAGGGTATGACAGTGTTCATCTCAAAAGTGATATTGAAATCGGAGGGACAGATCAAAAGTTTAATCTTTTGATGGGACGTCATCTTCAGAGGGCGTATCAAGTGGGCAAAGAGCAAGCTATTCTTATGATGCCGATTCTCGAAGGGCTTGACGGAGTGCAAAAAATGTCCAAGAGCTTGGGAAATTATATTGCAGTTGCGGATGAACCCAATGAGATGTATGGAAAGATTTTAAGTATCAGCGATACATTGATGTGGCGATATTACGAGCTTCTAAGTACCCTTTCTTTGAGCGAGATTGAAGCGTTAAAAGCTGGGGTGGCGGATGGCTCGTTGCATCCGAAAAAAGTAAAAGAGGCATTGGCAATTGAGATTACGGCGCGTTTTCACACAACGGCAGAAGCGGTAAGTGCCGGTGAAGAGTTTCAGCGTGTTCATGCCCAAAGTGAAATTCCTACCGAAATGGATGAATACAGTTTTGAGGGGGCAATTTGGATTGCAAAAGTACTGGTTGATTGTCTTTTGAGTCCATCTACCTCACAAGCACGGCGCGACATTAAGCAAGGCTCTGTTAAAATTAACCAAGATAAAGTAGACGATGAGCAGTTACAATTACAAACAGGCGAGTATGTCGTACAAATCGGCAAACGAAAATTTGCCAGAATAAAGGTATCCTAATGAGTTTTAAACCACTTCAAATCGGTAAATATACTATCCCAGTTCCCATCGTTCAAGGTGGTATGGGTGTAGGAATCAGTTGGGACAGATTGGCTGGTAATGTATCGCTTGAGGGCGGGCTTGGGGTTATTAGTTCTGTAGGAACAGGAAATTATGGTGATAAGAGTTATTCAGACAAGCTCATCGCAGGTCGCCCGTTGGAAGCAGAAAATTTTTATTCCAGAAAAGGACTTATCGCTATTTTCGAAAATGCGCGTAAAATTTGTGGTGATGCTCCATTAGCATGTAATGTTTTGTACGCAATTAATGATTATGGCCGGGTGGTCACCGATGCGTGTGAAGCGGGTGCAAATATCATTATTACCGGGGCAGGATTGCCAACGAATATGCCTGAATTTACGGCGGATTATCCGGATGTTGCACTTGTTCCGATTATTTCATCTCCTAAAGCGCTCTCTATTATTTGTAAACGATGGCAAAAACGGTATAACCGACTTCCTGATGCGGTTATTTTAGAAGGACCTAAAAGCGGTGGGCATCAAGGCTTTACGTATGAACAATGTGCTATGGATGAATATCAGCTTGAAAATCTTGTTCGTCCTGTTGTTGAAGAAGCAGCACTTTGGGGTAATATTCCTGTTATCGCGGCAGGCGGCGTGTGGAACAAAGATGATATTGATGAGATGATGGCTCTTGGGGCTCAAGGTGTGCAGATGGGGACTCGTTTTATCGGGACATTTGAGTGTGATGCCCATGAGAATTTTAAACAAGTTCTTCTGGATGCTAAAGAAGAAGACATTACTTTGATGAAGTCTCCGGTGGGGTATCCTGCTCGTGGTGTTCGTACCAATTTACACGGTCTCATCGATACCCGTACGGGACCTGCTATCAAATGTATTTCAAACTGTGTTGCCCCCTGCCATCGAGGTGTTGAAGCAAAAGAAGTTGGCTTTTGTATTGCCGATCGTCTTAGTGATGCTTATTTTGGGAATTTAGATTTTGGTCTTTTTTTCTCGGGAACTAATGGTTACCGTATTGATAAGATAATCTCCGTCAAAGAGTTGATGGAGAAGTTGACACAAGGCGAATAATACTGCATGTTAGGACGAATTACTTTTTTATTACTGCTTTCACTATCCGTTTTGTTAGGAGCAGCAGATGATAGCACACGTTTGGAAAGTGCTAAAAAAGCGTTGTCCAGTAACGATGAAATTGAGCAATTTCGAGGGTATAATGAGTATAAATCACTTTATCTAAGAGCAGCTCAAACTAAAAACAGTGTTATGGAAAAAGAAGCTTTAGAAGGAATAGTCAAGGGGGGTGAACTTCTAAGAATTGATGTTAGCAAGTATAAATCCGAGTTGGCTCGCCTTTCCCCTCCTGTCGTTTCTGAACCCGCTTCTCCGCTACCTGTGGCTATTGCGCCAACGATAGTCAAGCCACAAGAAGCAGCTCCAAAAGCGCTTGTTTTTCCTAAAGAATATCTTAAAACTTCTTTGCCATTTCCCAGTACTCCAGCTCCAGCTGTAAACTTTTTGACGCTTACAAAAGAAGAATTAATTAAAAAACCTGAAATTCTTAGAACAGCCAGTGAAGCAGATCTTTTAAAACGCCATCGTTTGGTAGAGGCTCAATGGAAAGATACGGGAATAGAGTTGACTTTTGATACAAAAGTAGATGCCAATGAAATCCATCTTTCTAAGATAATCGAGTCAGACAAACAACGTTTTCGCTATATTATTGATATTGATGGCGGAACATTGTCCCAAACAAAAATACTTGAGCACAGTCCAATCCAAAAAATACGTTTAGCACAATATGATGCCAAAACACTTCGCGTAGTTATTGAATACAACGAAGCTATTTCTATAAAACCAATTATCAATGCCCAATCGGTGTATATTGATCTTGCGTTACCATCGGTAAAGGGGACCACGCTCCCAGCTCTGGCTACATTGATAGTACAGCCTCCTGCTCGTGTTCAAGAACCTCCTTTAGTCGCTGCTTTACCTCCATTATTGAATGTGACTCCTCGTGATCGGAGTAAAAAAGTGATTGTTATTGATCCAGGACATGGGGGAAAAGACAGCGGTGCTACGGGTAATGGTTATATGGAAAAAGATATTGTATTGCAAGTAGGTCTTCAACTCGCCGAACAATTACGCTCAATAGGATATACAGTCTATTTGACGCGATCCAATGATACGTTTATTGAGCTTAAAGATCGAACAAAGTTTGCAAACGATAAATTAGCGGATCTTTTTTTATCGGTTCATGCAAATGCTATACCAAAAGGTTCGGATGCTAATGCTGCATACGGAATTGAGACCTATTTTCTCTCTCCAGGACGAAGTGAGCGAGCAATGCGTGTTGCTGCACTGGAAAACTCTGAAGATATGAGTGAGATGGGAGCCTATGGAAAACTTAGTTTCTTGAGCGTTTTAAACAGTGAGAAAATTATTGCTTCCAATAAGCTTGCGATTGATATACAAAAAGGTGTTTTGAATAATCTGCGGAAGCAATATCCCAATATCAAAGACAATGGTGCACGAGAAGCTCCTTTTTGGGTATTGGTGGGAGCGCAAATGCCTGCAATTTTATTAGAAACAGGCTACATTAGTAATCCGGAAGAGTGTTCTCGTATTGCAGACCCAAAATATCAAAAATGGATGGTAGAGGGGATGATGGATGGGGTGAAACATTATTTTGCCAATAATCCATAATCTGAATGACTCTATAGGTAGATATATAATAGTTAAATTATAATTATTTACAAGAAGAGAGATACCAATATGTATTTGTTTTTTGCTATATTGAATTTTACGTTCTCTGGTGCTATTTTTGTTATTGGTATTTTAACTTTAAGAAAAGTCAGTACTCCGAATGAAGTAGTTTTTGCTAGTTTACCATTGCTGTTTGCCCTTCATCAGTTTACCGAAGGTTTTGTTTGGTTAGGGGTAAGTCATCTTATTGAACCAAGTGCTTTAAAATTAGCTGAGGGTATATTTATTTTTTATGCCCAAGGCTTATTGCCATTTTTAGTTCCTTTAGCTATTTGGCTGTTAGAGCCATCTGGAGTACGCAAAAAACTTATAAGTTTACTTATGATTGTAGGAGCACTTATAACTGCATATACCGTATGGGGTCTTTCTATCCAACCTACCTCTGTGAGTGTGCAAAACAACTCTCTCGCGTATGTAAATTTATGGACAGATAATCGATTGGTTGGGATCTCATATATTTTAACAACGTGCGGCTCTTTGATATTAAGCAGAGGTATCTCAATACAACTTTTTGGTTGGTTGAACTTTTTTGGATTAATTGTTATTTATTTACTTAAGCCTTATTCGTTTACGTCACTTTGGTGCTTTTATGCTGCTATAGCCAGTGTATTATTATATTTTTATTTTATTGAACGTCGTATTGAATTTCTATATAAAATTAAACAAAAAGAAGACGGGCTTAGTAAAATACTTGACAATGAATTAAATATTCTTAAGGAGCGTTATCCATTTCTTATAAAAAAAGTATATAATTTTTTACAAGATTAATAGATCGTATTAACATTTACGTAGTATATCTCGATCAAAACTGCAAAGCACGTCACTTCTAGCTTAAATGGTGGAGCGGGAAACGAGACTCGACCTCGTGACATTCAGCTTTGACGCTCTAGCCAACTGTGGAGGCTTTAGTTATTATCTTCTTTTGTATTCTGCTAGCGCTCTCTGGATTTCATTTATTCTTTTTTCTGTTAGGACTCAAATCAGCGTTGACTGCCTTTTCTTCTATAAGCAACATTCCGGCGAGGTTACTTAGATGCTGCTTCTGATTTTTTCTTTAAATTTACAGTGAGTGTTTAGAAGTCGAGTCGAAGTCCATAGTAAAATGCCTCATTGTAGGTAACATTGTGACTGTTAATCGGGTGACTTATAAGATCGGGGTCAATATTACGATATCCCACTTCAATGTGTCCATTATGGATTACCTCTGCGTCAAGGTAACTACGAACCTCCAGGTATTTATCACCGTCATGAAATGTTAAGTCGGAAGGGGCATAATACAAAGCTCCGCCAACATGCAATGGAAACGGAGTTGCCAATGGCAATTTCATCTTCACTTCTAATCCTAAAGGGATGGCAGAATAACGCGCACCGTCAAATTTGGTATATACCCCTTTAATCCCAAGACCTAAAGACAAACCTGCGACACTTTCCACCGGACGCATTAGCATAAATGATACTTCTTTAAATTGACTGATATTTTCGATTTTATCACTGTTTCTCTCATTTCCATTTAATATCCGTGCTCCAGCATAAGCTCCCTCTAGTGGAACCCCCATTTTTGACAGATCAAAAAGCACTTGCCCTTCAACTTCTTTGTCGTTAAGATTGAACTCTACTTGATGTGCTGCAAACACAGAAGTACCGATTAAAGTGCTAAGAATAATTTTTTTTATCATAATATTTCCTTGAATCTATAAGTACGTGTATTTGTGCTATAAGTTTCTACTCTAAGACCATGCTATTCGCACGTCACGCTGAAATTGTTCCATAATAAAGATTAAATGTTATTTGTAGAGAAAATTCTCAAGTTGTAGTAGTGAAAAAAGTGGAGCGGGAAACGAGACTCGAACTCGCAACATTCAGCTTGGAAGGCTGACGCTCTAGCCAACTGAGCTATTCCCGCATGATTAGAAAGTGTATAATTGTGTGGCGGACGAGGAGAGATTCGAACTCTCGGTACCGTTGCCAGTACGTCTCCTTAGCAGGGAGGTGGATTCAGCCGCTTTCCTACTCGTCCGTATATGTTGAAGAGGGCGTAATTATAGTCAGGCTTAGATAACAAGCACCTTAAATAGGTGCTTATGTATGTACGATAGAACTTATAAAGATTCAATAATTTTTTGTACGACTAAAGCAGGGTCTTGGGATGCATAGATCGGTCGTCCTACAACGATAAAATTAACGTTTGCATTCTGAGCTACTTCGATGGTGGCGACACGTTCTTGATCTCCGGCATCTTCACCAAATGGACGAATACCAGGGGTGAGAGTGATAAATGTATTCGAAGTAAGAGATTTAATTGAGGCACTCTCATATGCACTGCACACAACACCATCAAGTCCCGCTTCATGAGCATCTTGTGCAAATTGATTGGCTTTGGAAGCTATCTTTTCGTTGTAAATGTGCATAAATTCATTTTCATCAAAAGAGGTCAAGGCAGTAACAGCTAAAACCAATGGACGATTATTGTAAGGCTGAAGTCGTTTCATGACTTCAGCCATTGCTTTGCGACCGGCAGACGCATGAACGTTAAACATATCAACTCCAAGTCCCATAATGGATTCGGCTGAATCCGCCATCGTATTGGGAATATCGTAGAGTTTTAAATCGAGAAAGATTTTAAAATCAGGATTGATTGTTTTAATAGCGTCAATAAATGGTTTTCCATCACGGATATAGGAGCGAAGTCCTACTTTTAGCCAAACAGGATAGTGTTTAATTTTCTCAATAAGTTCTAAATTGTCTTGCATTGTGGGTAGATCCAGTGCGACGCAAAGTTCCATAATATACCTTTTTGATAGTTGTAAAAGTATAGCAAAGCTTAAATATTTTCCCCATTAACTCAGTGTTAAGAAATCATTCTAAAAAACATACTACAATAAATAAATTTTTCGAATTAAAGGACGTTCAATGAAGAGCCATTTTATTATTACTGTTATGTCGAGTTTATTGTTGGGATCAATGTCATTATTTGCTGCGCCATATAGTGTGGATGTTTCCCATTCAAGTGTTGGATTTAAAGTCAAGCACATGATGATCAGTACGGTTAGCGGTAATTTTAGCGGGTTTAGCGGCTCATATGATCTGAATAAAGGGGTATTGAAATCATTAAGCGGTACGGTCAAAACCTCAACGATCAATACAGGAATACTCAAGCGTGATGATCATCTTCGAAGTGCTGATTTCTTCGATATTGCTACGTATCCTGAGATGACTTTTGCTATGACATCCCATAAGGGTAAAAAAGTGATAGGTAATCTCAGTATGCACGGGATTACAAAAGTGGTAACGATGGATATTGATATGGGGGGAGAGGTAATTGATCCTAATGGAAATAAGCGCTCCGGATTTGTCCTCAGTGGTAAAATTAACCGTAAAGATTTTGGTTTAAATTGGAGTAAAGCACTTGAATCAGGTGGAGTAGTTGTGGGTGATGAGGTAAAACTTATCGTCGAAATCGAGGGAATCGAGGATTAAAATTCCTCTCAATCCTGTAGTGATTTTAATTGCTCATCGATTTTGGCAATTTTATCATGGGCATCCGCTAAGCCATTGCGATTTTCAGTAATGACGGATTCAGGTGCATTAGCAACGAAGCGTTCATTGGAGAGCATACCAGTTAGTTTATCCGCTTCTTTTTGAAGTTTTTCACGCTGTTTACTCAAACGATCGATGATGGGTGATAAATCAATCGCTTCGGTTGGAATATACACTTCGACACTCTCTCCAATATCACTTATTGCATTCTCAATTTTACTTTCCGTAAATTTTAGTGTTTCAACTTTTCCCAAGCGAGCGATAAAGGGTTCCATCATAGTATGGTTTCCACTGCATTTGACATACGCTAGAGGAATTTTTTGATTTCCGCAATCGATTAGTGTTTTAGCACGGCGGATAGTGATAATGGCATCCATGATAATGGCAAACTCTGCTTCAATCTCCTCATCAATAGTAATATTTTCAGGATAGGTCATGACCATAATGGAATTGCCCTCTTCAAGCGTTGTACCCGAAAGCTCATGATAGAGGTGTTCGGTGATAAACGGCATGAACGGATGTAGAAGTTTCATTGATTCTTTGAAGATACTTCCCAACTCATGAACACTCTCTTTGCTCGCCTTGCCAAGCTCGATACCCCAGTCACAAAATTCATTCCATAAGAAGCGATAGAGTACGGTTGCTGCATCATTAAAGCGATATTCGTCCAAATATCCTCTGGTCTCTGCGGTGGCACGTCTGAAGCGGCTATGCATGTAACGTCCCAGGGGTGTAGTAATCTCTTGTTCCTCTAAATCTTTAAATGTTTCAACATTCATTTGTAAGAATTTTGAGGCATTAAAGAGTTTATTGGTGAAATTTCGGCTTTGCTCAAGTTTATCGGAACTGAGACGAATATCACGCCCTTGAGCCGCTAAAACAGCGAGAGTAAAACGCAGCGCATCGGTACTGTATTGCTCTATCATATCCAGCGGATCGATAACGTTACCTTTTGATTTAGACATTTTTTGACCATTTTCATCGCGAACAAGGGCATGAAGGTAGATGTGTTTAAACGGCAGTTCTCCTGTAAAACTCTCTCCCATCATCATCATTCGTGCAACCCAAAAAAAGAGGATGTCAAATCCAGTGATAAGGAGGCTGTTGGGATAAAACTTCGCCATATCTTCACTTTGAAACTGTGAATCAGAACTCACATCACCATTACCCCATCCAAGCGTCGAGAATGGCCAAAGAGCAGAGCTGAACCATGTATCTAAAACGTCAGGGTCTTGAGTAAATGCCGTGCTTGCACAATGAGGACATGAAGAAGGATGCTCTTCGAGACTTGCCCACTCGTGATCGCAATCGGTACAGTAAAATACGGGGATTCGGTGCCCCCACCACAATTGACGGGAAATACACCAATCGCGCAGTTCTCCCATCCATGAGTTGTAACTGTTGATCCAATGCGGTGGGAAAAACTGAGTGAGTCCATCATTGGTTTTATCGATGGAATTGCGCGCTACTTCTTTGCGAACAAACCACTGTTTTGAGATATAAGGTTCAACAATATTTTTACAGCGGTAGCAGTGCCCAACTTGATGAACGTGGTCTTCGATTTTTTCGATAAAGCCCGCTTCATTAAGACGTTTGACAATGATTTCACGTGCGGCAAGACGCTCTAATCCCTCAAACTCTCCTGCATGGTGATTTAAAATTCCTTTTTCATCAAAAACAGTAATAAATTCTAAATCATGGCGTTTGCCTACTTCATAGTCGTTGGTGTCGTGAGCTGGGGTGACCTTGACTACTCCCGTTCCAAACTCCATATCGACATGGCTGTCGGCAATGATTTTGATTTCACGGTTGATAAGAGGAAGAGTAATACTTTTGCCAATCAAATGGGTATATCGTTCATCATCAGGATGCACCATGATGGCGGTATCTCCGAAATAGGTTTCAGGACGTGTGGTAGCAACTGTAATATGACCGCTACCATCGCTGAATGCGTAGCGCATGTGGTAAAAATTCCCTTGATGCTCTTCATGTTCAACTTCAATGTCACTGAGTGCTCCATCATGAGTACACCAGTTGACCATATAATTTCCTCGAATGATGAGGTTTTTATTATAAAGATGGACGAATGCTTCTTTCACTGATGTTTTGAGACCTTCATCCATGGTGAAACGCTCACGGCTCCATGCAGGTGAAACTCCAAGTTTGCGGAGCTGTCCGACCATAATTCCGCCACTCTCTTCTTTCCATTCCCAAACACGTTCTAAAAAAGCTTCACGACCAAGTTCTTCTTTAGTTTTTCCTTCAGCTAAAAGCTGCTTTTCCACAACATTTTGAGTTGCAATTCCGGCATGATCGGTTCCCGGTTGCCAAAGGGTCGCATAGCCATCCATCCTTTTGTAGCGGACGATAATGTCTTGAAGCGTGAAGGTAAGAGCATGCCCGATGTGAAGTCGTCCAGTAACATTGGGAGGGGGCATCATGATAGCAAAATGTTTATTTGGTTTTGTAATGGCCTTATTTCCGTCCACTTCAAAAAGCCCGCGATTTTCCCAGATTGGGTAGTAGTTTTCTTCAATATTTTTTGGGTCGTAGTGAGTAGCGGACATGGATGAGCCTTGAGGAGAAAATATTGGCGG
This sequence comes from Sulfuricurvum sp., assembly GCA_028714915.1. Lineage (GTDB taxonomy): Bacteria > Campylobacterota > Campylobacteria > Campylobacterales > Sulfurimonadaceae > Sulfuricurvum. The sequence goes on along the minus strand of JAQTLL010000003.1, from coordinate 282,833 downwards.
ATTATACCAAAATTCAAATGTGCCTGAGTATAATGTCGTTCAACACCAAGGAGCCTCTTGCCACTTTCACGCCTCAATACTCAGCAACACACCGCTGCAACTGCACCATATGGACATAATCTTATCATCGCTTCAGCAGGTACGGGGAAGACTTCGACAATTGTAGGACGTATTGCCTATCTTCTTTCTCAAAATGTTAAGCCTGAAGAGATTTTATTACTGACATTTACCAACAAAGCAGCTCAAGAGATGGTAGAGCGGGTTGCGGCATTTTTCGGTTCAGAAATTGCTTCCAAAGTTGATGCGGGGACGTTTCATGCCGTAAGTTATCGATGGCTTAAACGCAAAGAAGGAAAAGTAGTTTTAAAACAACCTCGTGAACTTAAAACGCTCTTTCGCAGTGTCTACGAAAAACGAACCTTTTCTCATTTAGATAATGCTACCCCTGCGTATGGAGCCAATTATCTTTATGATGTTTATTCATTTTATCAAAATACAGAAATTGAAATGAATTTTGAAGAGTGGATATTGACGCGTCAAGATGAGCATGCCGTATATGCTATGATTTATGCGGATATTATTGATGAATTCGAAGCACTCAAAAAGGAGTATGGATTTGTCAATTTTAATGATTTATTGCTCCAAATGCGCTATTTGGCATCCCAAAACGATTTGGGATACAAAGAGGTGTTGATCGACGAGTATCAAGATACCAATGCTTTGCAAGGGACACTGATTAATGCTATGCGTCCTCCGTCACTTTTTTGTGTGGGAGATTATGATCAAAGTATTTACGCGTTTAATGGAGCGGATATTTCGATTATCGGCTCATTTAGTACCAATTTTCCTGATGCCAAGGTGTATACTCTTAATAAAAATTATCGTTCAACCGTTCCGATTCTCTCCCTTGCCAATACCGTTATTGCGTACAATGAGCGTATTTATCCAAAAGCTTTAGAAGTAACACGGATAGGAGAAGCGCAGTCTCCCTCGTTGCTAATTTATGAAGAATTATTTGAGCAATATCATGGCATTACCCGTTTGATTGGAGATTCACCAACAGCTCGTGATGAAATTGCGGTCATTTTTCGCAATAATGCCTCGGCAGATGGGATAGAAGCAACCCTTCGTGAGATGGGAATTGCGTGTCGCAGGCGTGGGGGAACGAGTTTTTTTGATTCCAAAGAGATAAAAGCGTTATTGGATATGTACACATTACTGGTGAATGAATCGGATATGATGGCATTTATTCACCTCTTTGATTATGCCAAAGGGATAGGAAGTGCGGTGGCAAAAGAGCTGTTTGTGGCACTTCAAAAACTAGGGAATGGCTCCTTTTTACGCGGATTGTATACTCCGGATACGTCAATCTCTAATCCGTTTGAAAAACGTAAGCTTAATCATCAGTTGGGATTGTTTGATGATTATGCGGAGCTTGGAAGTGCAGGACGATTTGCAAAATTAGGGCTTGATCCCAATTTTATGGGAAACCCCATTCTCAAACACGCAAAACTCACCAAAGAGTCAGCAACGTTTTTACATGATTTATTTATTTTGTTTCGAAAGCTTCGTGATACTAAATTACCCAAGGAAGCGGTCCAAAAAATAGCCCTCTCAAATCTTTATGGTCATGTGATTGAGCACTTGTCGCATAGGCGTGCAATGACGGAAAATGGCTCTGTGGATGAGCGTGTTAAAAGTGAATCCCAAGAGAAAATTCGCAGAAAATGTACAATCCTCTTTGAGCTTTCACGCCCCTATAAAGAGCATGAACGATTTTTAAATGCAATGGTTTTAGGCTCACAGGATTTGACGCAAGGAGAGGGGGTACATTTACTCAGTATCCATGCATCCAAAGGTTTGGAGTATAAAGAAGTGTATGTTATTGATTTGATGGATGGACGCTTCCCGAATCGAAAACTGATGAGCCGCAGCGGAAGTATCGAGGAGGAGCGCCGACTTTTTTATGTGGCAGTAACTCGTGCAAAAGATAGACTTTATTTGAGTTATGCAAAATATGATAAGATTAAAAAAACTAATTTTGTCCCATCCCAATTTTTGTTTGAGACAGGTTTGATTCCAAAAGACGAGACTTACAGTGGATTGGTAAATAAAAAAGAGGCTTAGTCAACCTCTTTTTTATTTTTTAATGTCGTCCTTGAACGGCATTCCCCATATCCCACATAGGTAAGAAAATACCCAAAGCTAATAAAATGACCATACCGGCAATCATAAAGAGCATAATGGGCTCAACTGCTTCAGACAGACCATCGATGATTGCATCAAAACGCATTTTATAATACTCCATTACTTTTTGCAGCATTGCATCGAGCTGCCCACTTGATTCTCCTGCAGAAATCATTTGAATAATCATGTTTTCAAATAAATTGGTTTCTTTAAGTCCCGAATGTAATGAACTTCCTTTTTCAACTGCTGAACGAACAATCAATAATCGTTCTTGCAGAGGAAGATTATCAATCATAGCTGTAGAAGTCTCTAATGCTTCAGCTACTGGTATTCCTGCCCGTACGAGTTCAGAAAAGACAAGGGTAAAACGACTAAGAGTTGAAAACATAATAATATTTTTAATTAAATACACTTTGAGTAAAAACTGATGCCATTTATATCTAAATTCTCTATTATGATCGAGTGCATATCTAAAAGAAAAGAGAAAGAGAATAATTGCCGCCAAAACATACAAACCATACGTATTAAAAAGATGTTCTAGAAATAGTAGAATTTTGGTTGGCAGGGGTAATTCAGCGTGCAATTGTTCAAAAATAGCTTTAAACTGTGGTACAACGTAGGAAATAAGTATTGTAAATGCCACTGCCATAGCAATCATAACGTTTCTAGGGTAGGCCATTGCTTTTTTAAATTTAATAATATTTCGTCGTATTTCTTCGAGCATATCGGCTAGCTTGTGCAATGCTTCTGCCATATTACCTGTTTTTTCTCCCAGTTCAATCATTGCAAGACTCAATGTTCCAAGTTCATAATTAAACTTAGAAGCTGATTTAGAAAGACTGTGCCCAGCATTGATATCTTCCGCCATTGTCCCTAATACAATTTGTAATGTTTTATCCGTGGTTGCATCTGCAATTTCATGAAGTGAATCATGGATAGAAATCCCGGCATTGGTCATAACAGCAAGTTGGCGAATCGCTGCAATCAGAAAATCTTGTTTAAGTTTACGCTTCTTAAGATTAGAAAAAAGAGCTTCCTTAAACTTACGAAGTTGATCTTCAAGAGGAGGAGACGATTCAAGTGCTGATAAAATCATGCCAGAATATTTTATTTTTGCAAGATATTGAGCTTCTTTTTTATGTTCAGCATACAGCCCATGTTCATTTTTTTTCCCTTTGCTGAGAACAGTTACTATAAAATATTTCATACTTTTGCCACCCTTAATATTTCATCTATGGTTGTGATCCCCTGTACTGCTTTGGCCATTCCATTTTCAAACATTCCGACAAAGCCTTCTTCTTTGGCTTGTTTAAAAATTTCATCTTTTGATCCCCCTCTGGCAATAAGACTGGATAACTCTTCAGATATTGGTAAGACTTCACAAATCATTTCACGCCCCATATATCCAGAACCATTGCATTCTTTACATCCAACTCCTTTATAGAAGACAGTATTATGAGGGATATATGTACTGTATTCTTCTCTTAAAATCAGGGGTATATCGGCTTCTTTCTTACAATAGTTACATATTTTACGTATTAAGCGTTGTGCTTGAATCGCCATAAGCGCACCACTAATGAGATAGGGTTCAATTCCCATATCGGACATACGAGGAATAGCACTAATTGCATCATTAGTGTGAAGGGTAGAAATAACCAAGTGACCGGTTAAAGCCGCTTTGATGGCGATCTCAAGTGTTTCGTGGTCACGAATTTCCCCAATCATAATTTTATCGGGGTCTTGACGAAGTATGGATCTCAGGGCATCAGCAAAAGAGAGTCCCACCTTGGCATTTACTTGAACTTGCTGGATTAGATTCATTCGATATTCTACCGGATCCTCGACGGTAATGACCTTGTCTTCGACATTACGTAATTCATTGAGTGCACCATAAAGAGTAGTTGTTTTACCGCTTCCTGTTGGTCCAGTAACAAGAATAATTCCAAATGGTGATTCAAGTGCTTTGATGAGCTTTTGATAACTTATCGGATCCATGCCTGATTCTTCTAATTTTACGAGTGCTTTTGTTTTATCCAAAATACGCATAACGATAGATTCACCATAGAGGATAGGCAAGGTTGAAAGACGGAAATCAAATTCAGCATCCATCACAATGGCTGAAAAACGTCCATCTTGAGGTTTTCGTCGTTCAGCAATATCGAGATTTGCGAGCAGTTTAATACGTGAAGCAAGCGGAGGATAAATATCACGATCAAAAATGAATATTTCTGCTAGTTTGCCATCGACTCGTCCTCGAACTACACAGTTCTTTTCTGTTGGCTCGATATGGATATCACTGGCCCGTCCTTTAATACAGGCCTTTAAAATAACATCAATCAATTGCAAAATAGATGAGGCTTCCTGTTGCTCTTCTAACGTTCCAATATTGCGTAATTCATTACGAATATTATTGACCAACTCTTTGACGCTGTCTTTTAACTCAATTTTAAAGAGATATGCTTGAATTTGTTTTTCAGTGGCAACCCCTACTTTTAAAGATTTTCTTGGGAAAAGACGTTGCAGCGACTCTTGTGCTTCAATATTAAGCGGATCCGCAAAAGCAACAAGAACATACATGTCATCTTGAGAAATGGGCAAAGCATTGTAACGCTTGAGCTGAGGGGTTGGTATTTTTTCAGTCAACCTATAGTCCATATCAATAGAATCTAAGTCAAGAAAAGGGAGTTCAAGAACTTCAGCTAAATACGTTAAGATTGAAGTTTCATCTAAAAAATGGTAATTTTTAATGACAGAAAGCTCATAAACTCCAAGTCGTATCTGCTCAACAACAAAGCGTTTAACAAAATTAAGGGAAACAACCCCCACTTTAGTCAGTGTCTCTAAAATAGTTTCATTTTGAACACCTCGGGAGAGTAAACGATCGATTTGCTGTTGTGTGATATGGCGTTTTTCCAATAAATCATACGTAATGCGATCCATATCCTTCATCCTTTAATATACATGGTGTAATGTTAATATCTTATCATAGTATTCATCAATAGCAATCGTTTTTTGACCATTTATCTGAGTTGGATATAGTTTATAAGTAACATGCGTATTGGTTAAATCGTTATATTCTTTGATACTATTTTCAGATTGAGGATTATTACAGTAGAGAGCAAAAACTTTAGAAAGAAGATGTGAACTTGTGGGGAACTTAAGTGACTTAAGTGAATAATTATCATATAAAGATTGGACTAAAAGTTTTTTTTGCATAACCAGCATAGAAAAATAAGAAGCATTTGCTCGTGCTTCACTACTTTGGACAAGTATCATTATGGGAGTAGTTAAACGATCTATTTGATCAGCTTTTAGACAAGAAAAAGCATAAATAGAAATGTATGCTTCATTTGACTCAAATTCTTTCAAATGTTGTAGCCCAAGATTGCAGGATACCGCGTATTCACCTTTTTGATACAGTTGATACATTTTACTAGGAGTGTCTGCCTGTAAAAAAGCTATAAGAATAAGAGCAATGAGTAAAAAGATTTTCATTTAGATTCTTCTTTTTCAAGTGAGTCTAATAAGATTTTTGCACTGTCAGAATTTGATTGTGAAATATAAAGCTGGAGGGTTTTTTTTGCTTGGTCAGTTTTACCAAGCTTAATGAGAGATTTTATAAAAATCAACCAACTTTCTTCAATAGTATTATTTATGGCATTTGTCTTTAATGCGTAATTATAAGCTTCACTATAATTGGTATGATCGTAATGATAGCGTGCAATGTAAAGCCCCAAGTGAGGATTGGAATTATTTTTAAAACGTTCCTCAATTTCATGAATATCAAAAGCCGCAGTATCTCGATTAATGGAAGAGGGTTTATTGGTTTGCTTTGTTTGAATTACTGAAGATGTGACAGGCAGAACGGCTGTTATTGGCTTAATTTCAGAAGATTGGATTGGTGGTGCTGATTTTTGTGATATAACTGCTTTCGGGGTGATTTTTAGTGTCGATGGAGAAATTGCATTTGTTTCTGAGGTAGGAGCTGGCAGTGATTGTATAAATTGCATAGAAGGTTCAAGTACCATAGGTTCTTCGTTCATAGGAACTATCAGTTGTATTTTCTTAGGATTGTTTTCTTTCTTTATATCTGGAAGGGACGCATTATTATTTGAATATAAACTTATCATAATTATAGGGATAAGAAGGAGTATGACAATGAGTGCAACGTAAGGAAGAAAATGTTTTATTTTATATTTAAGCCACCGGCGCTCAAGTGAGGGTATATCAAGCATGAATAAGTCCTGTATGAATGGCAGCCATTTCTATCCATTTTGGCTTGAGAGAATTATAATTTATTTTATTTGGATAATGTTCCTCAAACCATGCATAAAGAGAAAAAAGTGAAAACATGAGCTTATTTGCATCACGATAATTCCCCTTGGTTAATTTAGTAATAATTTTAATATTTTTATCATTTATCATATTGGCAATATCAAAGCAATTTGATTTAAGCAACTTTTTTTGAATATAAATTTTAAGTTCGTCAGGGGTGGCATTTCGAAGTTCAATACTTTCCCAAATACGTGTCTGGAAGTGTTCTTTTGCAATAATATCTTCATCATCCGTTTTGTGGAGGGTAATAACAAATTTGAGGGCACGTGCATCGGAGATAAGGCGAATTTTTTCCATTAAAGCAGCGCTGTAGAGTTGCGCTTCATCAAGCAAAACGAGGGGAGTTTGAGGATAGTTAACAGCACTTGCAAGCTCTAAAAAAGAGGTAAGCGTAATGACTTCTCTATTGACATAACCATAGATTTTTTGAGCAAGAACACGTAAAAAGTCATTTTCATCAATAATGGGAATATCAATCATAAAAACTTTTTGGTGCTTTGAAAGGTCATGGTGAAGTTTATGTAATAACATACTTTTTCCAGTCCCTGGTCTTCCATAAAGCAAAATCATTTTAAGCGGTTTTTGTACCGATGTTTTTAAACTTTGGTACATATGAGATACACTATCAATTTGAACATAGTCATGCGGGTTGACTATGTCGATAAACAGCTCTTTAGGCTTTATAAATAGCGAATACTCCATTCGTTATTTAGCATCCTCTTTCATTATTTTAATTTCTTTTTTATCTATTTTGGCTCGTTCGTCTTGTTTGATCTGCTCTTTTTCCATGGCAGGAGCTAGGCGGCTGTATCCCAAATCGGATAGCCCTACACTAGAACCATCTTTTTTAACAATATGAGGCTCAATAATGATGACAAGCTCTTCAACTTTTTCACTTAAGCCTTCTTGTTTAAATAAATAACCTAAAACAGGCATATCGCCAAGGAATGGAACTTTGGTGACATTATTAGTTGATTTTCGGTTGATTAATCCACCTAATATAATACGATGTCCATCTTGTACTGTTACAACGGATGAAATTTGTCGACGACTTAGGTCTGGTGGCATGGTACGTTTAGAGTTATCAACGTCTACTGTACCTAATGTATCGGATACAGAAGGATTAATACGTAAAGTAATACTACCGTCTTTAGATATTTCGGGAGTAATATCTAATAATACCCCTGAGAATACAGAACTAATAATTTCAGATGTAGCTTGTGTCCCTGTTGTTCCACCTGCTAATGTAGAAGTATTAATAGTTTTATAAAATAATTCACTTCCGGCAGTAATAAGCGCCGGCTGATTGTTAAGGGTCATAATTTTAGGATTAGAGATAGCATAAACATCTCCCTGTGTTTTCAAAAACATTAGAAGATTATTGATACTAACACTATTGCTCATCGTAAAAAGTTTTGAAACAGCGTCAACAGGTGCACGTACACCTGCCACATCCGCTAAACCGTAAGTTGGTGCAGCAGGTGTTCCTCCCGTGATTGTTGTTACTTGTACTTTATCTCCTTCATACGCTGTAGCAAAAGTTCCTCCCGTTACATTAGTACGATCTGCTTTATCGTAGCCAAGTTTAAAATTTTGAAATTTATAAATTTGAGACCAGTCAATACCCGTGGTTGAACCATCTGAAAAAACCACGCTGTACATTTTGACATCAATCATAACTTGTGTTTGCATCTTTTTTTGTAAATCATCGATATAGGTATCAAGTCGTTTGATCTGTTTCCCCGTTCCTGTGACAGTAATCAAACCGGCATTTTTATTAATAAAGATGCTATGCTCATCATTTTGATTAAATAATGAATCTTTTTGAGCTAATGTAGAGGTGTCTGTATGTTTATATTGATCCTCTGGACGGCTTAAAACACTTCTTACTTCTTGTTCTAAACTTTCCCAAAATTTGACTTCATCAATTGTGCTAATATTCGTTCCTGATTCACTGCCTGTTTTTGCTGCTCCCGCTATCGTTGCTGTTGCTGCTGTTACGACTGGTGCCGCAACCGTGGGTGCTCCAGGTACAGGTCCTGTATTGGAACTTAATCGAACATTCGTATTTCCTACCCCTTTACGCTCAGAGATAATATAATCAATACTATATGTTTTAGTAGTAAGGTAGGTGATTTTTAATACATTGTTTTGTAATGTATATTGCAAATCATTTTCTTTTATAATCAAATCTAAAACTTCATTGATAGTCAGATTTTTTAGATATGTTTTATTCATCTGTTTTTTAAGAATGTTTTCGGCTTCAGAATCGGCAACAATAACACTCATTCCGCATTCATCACTAATTTGGTCAATGAATTCACCGACACTAGTACCTTTGATGGAGGATATATTAAACAGTTCATAGGTGCAATCTGCCGCACTTAGAGGAGTTGCCAGTAAAGCTGCTGTCGTGACCGATAATAAGAGCGCTCGTGTAGTGGGTTTAAATACTAATTTCATGTTGCTATCCTATTTTGTATTTATTGTAATGTTGTTGTTGAGTTTGTTAAGAAATAAAATCAAAGGCTGACCTTTTTTTCCATTTAATAGCACTGAGCTTTGCTTTACTTCAGCTAAACTGTAATTCCGTACTGTATCGTTTAGCTTATACCATTTACCATTGATAAGCGCTGATTTATTCATAAGTGCTTGTAAGCGTAACGGTTCTTCTATGACTTTAGGTATAGCTGGCAAAAGTGATATACACCCCAATTTTGGAGGGGCAAGAAGAGTTGATCCGCTATTGTTAGTCAAACGAACAGGAGTAAGATATTTCATGGGATCGAGCAGAGAATTTATAAACCCGTCCGGAACCCCGACACGAGAGGGTATAATGGCTTTTATTTGTTCATCTACCCACAGCAGTTCCTTATCACTTTGGGGTTGTAAAACAGTTACCTTTCCAGTACTTGGCAGAACCATCGGCGAATTGATTGCATTATTAGCCCAGAGCGTTATTGAGAAAGTTAAGGATATTAGTGCAAATTTTTTCATTGTCGTACAATCCCCCATACTGAGATATTAAGGTCACTTTTGAGTTTATTGTCAGCTGTCATATTCATATCATGAAGATCAACGACAAGAGTGCTTTGCTCTAGGGCATTGATGAACTTAAGCGTATTTTTGAAAGGTCCATCAGCAGAAATAGAAATATCCAATACGTGTCCAAAAGAACTATTGTCGGTTGTAAGAGTATTTCCAAACTGAGTTAATTTGACATTATAAGCTCTTGCATACTTAGAAATAGAATCCAAGTAAGCTCCCCAAATAACTTCATCATAATAAAGTGATGAAATTTGCTCTAACCTATCCTTAATATAAGTATTATATCCTATGTAGCGTTGATGCTCTACTTCAATTGCTTTGGTCTCTTCTTCAATTTGGGTAATACGTTCAGGCGGATTAGCTTCCAAATATTGTTTATCGTTATTGAGAGAACTTTCCATGGCAATTGCTTTTTCATGAGAAATTTTGAAATTTGCTTCTGAACTTTCCCATAATAAAAGATAGGAAAAAGCAAAAAGCCCAGCTCCTATCATCATAAAAAGTATCATCTTGTCCCGCTCACTCTTTAGTGAGAGTGTACGGTCAAGGGTATAGAGATAATTTTCAATATTAAATATCATTTTAGTACCGCCTTGAGTTCACTAAGATAAGTAGAATTATTACCATCATATGAAATTAATTTTAAGTCAAAATCATATTTATCTTTCTTTGTTGATGTTAAATTTTTTAGCAATGCAGTGATGTCTTGTGTATTCTGGGCAGTTAGCATAAAGCTAAATAACTTGGTTGAACTATTATTTTCTTCAGTATAAGCAAAAGATTTTAATTTTACACGATATTGATTGAAGCTGTGGGTAAAATCAGCAGCAATTTTTGCTTTCATTGGATAATTCACCTTTTTCTCATGAACTTGCGTGAGGGTGTCTTGTTTTTGTTTATAAGCAGATTTTTCTTCATCTAAAAGAGTCTGTGCTGCATTTTTATTGGCTAGTTTGAGATTTACGGTAGCCTCACGGGTTATTTTATCAATATGCACTTGCTCATATTCTTGATTCATAAGCGCATAATGAAATTCTTCTACATATGATAATCCCCAATATGTTCCCGGATAGAGGAGTGCTGTAGCTAATGCAGCTGCAATGACAAGAATGAGCTTTCCGCTATCGCGCTTTGCAAAGGGGGGCGGTCTATGAAAGATTGTAAAATTACACTCATAACGCTCATTGGATTCAAGTCTAGCATACAAATGCATAAGCTGATGAATTTGATCAACGTTCTTTCCGCCTGTATTAAATCCAAAATTAAAATCAAATGGTTGTATTTTTAGACCGAGATAGGTTTGCGCATATTCATCTAAACCGCTGATATTACCGACGGCAGATCCAATATAAATGGACTCAAATTGTTTAATCTCGAAAGCACGTTTAGAATAGGTAATGACATCATTAATATGAAGAAAAATTTCCCCAAACAGTTTCAGTAAATTTTTCTGATATTCTGGGTTGGTGGCATTTAACCCTTGAGATGCAAGAATATTTTCAAAATTTATTAAATCAATTGGTTCACCCAGCAGTTCACAAAAACGTTCATGCATTTGTTTGAGTGAGTATTTAAGGGACTTGGTGTAGATAAATTCTTGTTCATTATAAACAGCAAAAAAGGCATCATTCTCTTGAAAATAAATAAATCCGTGAGCACTATTAGACTCAATGAAATCTTTAACATAGAGTGATTTGAGTAATAATGTGACGGGTACAATCTGATCAATGTATTTAATTGCATCAACAACCGGTGTAAATTCTTGTTCCAACGAAAGAGGATCAACAACAAAAACGTGAAAAAATCTTTCACTGTCATTAATGCGATTTATAGCTTCTACGTATTGGATTTGATACTCTATTGCCATATCAAGAGCAAGCTCTTCATATGCCTTATTTTCTAAGGCATCATAAATATCATCCTCAGGAATATTCTTACTAATCCCAATAAGTGCTGATATAAAACTTTTTGTATTTAAAAAAGAAATAGTGTATTGCTCTTTTTTAAAAGAAGGTGATGCACTCTCTGAGATGCTATTAAGTGTACTGAGATAAAAATCTCTCCGATAAGGATTGGCAGATAGGATGGTGGAAAATGTATTTTGTATGCTCATCTCGTGTCCTGTTTAAAATGTGCGAGAATCATCCCACAAAAACGGTTACCTTTATAAAATTCAACCCGATAGACCTTATGATCACGGTCGAGTGAATATTTAGGATCTAAATCATTAAGACCGACCTGCATGTTAGCCTCCTCTGTTCCCTTTTTTGGTAAATAACCGATTATATTTACACGCGTATCTTGATTATTGTTTATAATCTTAAAATCGGCAGTTACTAAAAATTCTGTAGCAAAAGTGATATTTCTTCGATTATTATCAACTACAATGGTAACATTGCCTTCATGTATCCCTGCTTCATGAAAACTTGGTGTTAGCGAACTGGTTTTTCTGTTACCAATATAAAGATCATACTTATCGTTCGTTTTTACTACAAACCCAAGTGGATGAGAAAACTTAAAGTCATTACCTTCTGATTGTAACGGAATGAAACTTAATTCATTTCTTAAGTTTTCAAAATTTAGTGCAGTTGTATTATTTATTGTAACATTTCCATCGTATTTTAGGATGTTTTTCAGATTTTCGCTGCTTAGATCAAAAGATCTTGTATATGAAATCCCCATATAACGCATATATCCCTCAATAGCACGAAGCTGATAGAAAACTTTTTCATGAAGCATTGGAAGGTTTTTGCTTGTTTCAATGGCAAAGGCTGGCTTGTTATGATTGATAGCAAAAAAGGTAAGGGAGTGTTTCATTGCTTCATCATCAAGGCGGGTGTTAGTGTTACGTATAGCAAAACAGTGATGATCTTCAATAAGACCGTCATTGACTTCTTGACGTACTGCTAAGGCAATTTTATCTAAATCTTTGTAAGGGTGATTACTATCGAGTGACTCTTGATCTATCACACAGGTTTGTCCCCATGCCGCTGGATTAAAAATAGAATTTTTGTATTCTTTGCGATAAAAACCATGCCCGTCATGTAAATTTAATATAAGATCAACTTTAGGATCGGTTATTATTTTTTGTATCTCCTGAATGGTCTTTATATCAGGATCGCTTATATTGATATCTGCAAATTTTCGGTTCATGTCTCCATGAATTCCACGACTGTTCATGGCAATACTCATTGGATTAAGGTTAGGAACCACCCAAAGGTTTCCCTTATTTATGGTGTAGTATTGGGAAAGAATGGATGCAGCAAAATAGCTTCCAGGTTCATTTCCGTGGATTCCGCCTATAACTAAAAGTGTTGGTCCCTCATTTTTGGATGTTTCGTGTTTTACTAATGAAAAAGGAAGTGCGTAAGAAAAAGAGATTATAGACAGAATAAATAATAGTACTTTCATATTAGAGCTCAGAAACAATAGAAATAGATTTATCGGTATTGAGGAGGAGCATTAAGGTCTTAGGTCCAGAAAAAGTATGGTTGTTGCTAGTATAAATCTCATCAAATGTGACCATAAAAAGATTTTGGCGCTCACCCGGATAGGGGATAATGTTGAGGTTAGAGAGGAGTATCTCTTTGGACTCTTTTTTATCAAAAATATGTTGTTTATAATTTTTAAAATCATAATATTCCATCCCATCATAACGGATAAAAGTAGTGTCATAAAAAGAGAGATAGGTCTGAAAATCATTGTATTTCCATGCATATCTCCATTGGTAAAGCTGAGCAATAATAGTTGCATAGGGAACATTCAGATTTTCTTTTGGTTTGGTGTCAATAACAAGAAGGGTGCTTTTATAATCAATTTTCTGATCTAAGCTTGTGAGTTCATTGTTATCAATGACAATACACCCTTTGGTAAAGCTGTCTCGATCACCGGAAGCTGGTAGCCCATGTATCCAAATGCCGTCTCCACTTTTTCCTCGAATACGATCGTATAAATTGGGATAGGAGGTGACAAAAGCCATCGGACCATAAAAGGGATTTACGGTTGATAATTTTTGGGTAAGAGTGTAAATTCCAATAGGTGTACGGCGATCTCCCGCACTTACTTTGTCACCATCATATTTTCCCGTAAATGCCGGGATAGTTTTCAAAAGGGCAAAATGTTCTTGTTTTCCTTTGCTTTCTTTGCGATAGAGACTTAAGGCCGGTTGATCTTTTTCGCATACAAGAAGGGTATCTGTTGACTCATAATAGCCAAATTTAAGATCTTTATTCGAGAGTTTTGGATTCCAAAAGTTTGAATCACCGAGACCATGATCAATCTCTTTGGTAATAGCACTCATCCCTCCACTGCGATAAAGATCCATCACCTCACCTGCAACAAGAGCGGTAATGAATAGGGGGAGTAATAAAAGTTTTTTTACCATTCGTATCCTAAATCGCTTAAGAACTTTTTATCCGTAGTCCACCCTTTTTTAACGGATACAAAAAGTTCGAGATAAACAGGCTTGGAGGAGAGGCGTTCGATTTTTTCTCGGGCATTTTTACCAATACGTTTAATCGCAGCTCCCCCTTTTCCGATAATAATTCCTTTTTGGGAATCTTTTTCGACAATAATAGTGGCGCGGATATGTTCTGTTGGGGAATCCTCATCAATTTTATCAATCAAAACATCGGATTCATAAGGTATTTCATCGCTGATATTGTCAAAAATAGCTTCACGAATAAATTCTTTGTAAATTGTCCGTATCATTTCGGTAGTAATATTTTCAGGGTCATACAAATAAGGAGACTCATCAAGATGCTTTACAATGGTATTAAGCAAGTCATTTTTCCCCACATTTTTTGTTACTGACATCGGAATAAGTGCTATAAATTGATCACTGTATTGATTGTATTCACCAATTTTTTTGAGCAAATCTCCTTGAGAGATTTGGTCAATTTTACTTAAGACAATAATATGTTTTCGTTTTTGATGGTTTAGTTCTAAAAATTTTTCATAATGAACCGTTTTATCAGATGCAGGAGCAAGATAGACAACAATATCACAATCTCCAATTGCTTTGAGTGCTTCTTCAAGCATGTACTGATTGAGAAGTTTTTCTGCATGATGTAAGCCTGGAGTATCTACAAAAATGATTTGGTCATCATGATGCATTACAATAGCATTAGAACGTTTGCGGGTTGCATTCGCTTTTTGGCTTACTAGGGCAATCTTTTCTCCTAATATCCAGTTCATCAATGTACTTTTACCTGCATTTGGTCGCCCTACGAGAGCAACAAATCCTGCTTTGTTCACGAAAGACCTTGGATTTCTAGATGAAGTGTTGCGTGTATGCCATGACCTAATTTAAGATCCAAATCGTGTAATCCAACGGTTTTAATACCGTGTTTTGCATCTAGTTCTTTCTTGTCGATCTCAATTTTATGTTGATCATGCAATGCTTGAGTAATTTCATCTTTGGTGACAGAGCCAAAAAGGTGCCCTGTATCCCCCAGTTTCTTCTTGATAATCACTTTGACTTCAGCTAATGTTGCTTTAATAGCATTCAATCGTTCAATCTCGGCAGATTCATGGGCAGTTTTTTTGCGTTGATCAGATTCGTATTTTTTTAATACTTCATTGGTTGCAAGAAGTGCGAGACCTTTTCCGATAAGGAAATTCTTACCATAGCCATCTGCTACTTCTTTGATTTCGCCCGCTTTGCCAACACCTTTAACGTCTTTTGTCAATAATACTTTCATAATGATACCTTCTATTTTGAACGCCAAAGGAATAAAATCCTTTGCGCTACGCTAGCCGCTATGGCACTAAAGCTTGTTTCTTTACGAAACAAATTATTAGCCACGAGTAATTTTGCCATGATAAGCAACAATTCCACCTACGAGATTGGACACTTTTAAATAACCCATATCAGTAAGAATACGTTGGCAATGAGCACTTCGACTTCCTACATGACAATAGACAACCAAATTTTCATCATTTTTTAACTGTGCTTCGGTAAGCGTTTGAAAAAAACTGCTTGTCGGTACAAGTGCATCAACGCCTTCAATGCGACCTGATTTCCACTCCATCCATTCACGTACGTCAACTACTTTAAAGGTGACCATTCCAAGTTCGCGTGCTTCAAAAAGTGAAGTAAGCTCATCTGCATCAATGTTTCGTTTTTGAAGTAAAAACTCACACTCTTCTGTTGATAGTCCACGAGAATGCTGATGGGTTACTACTTGGAGTTCTTCGGTTTTTGCTTGTGCCGCTGCGTATTGGGGAGTACAAAAAATTTGGCAGTGACAAACACCATCTTCAGGAATTTCGTGTTCAAGTGCTGGCTTACAAGGGCAGATACGATCTTCTTCTTTATTTCCCGTAATAAAAAAACAAGGGCAGTAGCGTTTTCCGTGCATAAGCTTGTTTCGGGTTAAACCAAGTTGAATCCCTTGATTGATTTCAGCATCAGGATTGTAAGTAAAACCAAATTGTGTGCATACTTTGTCAGTAAATTTGATGGTTTTTTCGAGTTCGGTTTTAAATTCAATTGACTCTGGATCGATTTTTGTGATCGTTGTACTCATACTGTTTCCTTAAAAGTTTATTTGTTTTTTCTGGCTTTTCCAGCAATAATAAAACGTAATGCATTAAGTTTAATAAATCCGCCAGCATCTTTTTGATCATAGACTGAATCCTCTTCAAAGGTGCAGTATTCTGGATTGAAAAGAGAAATGTCAGAGGTCCGTCCTACAACATATACTCCCCCTTTATAAAGTTTCAAGCGAACATTTCCACGAACATTTATTTGGGTTTTATCGATGGCCGCTTGGAGCATTTCCCGCTCAGGTGCAAACCAAAAACCATTGTAGATAAGTTTGGCATAACGTGGCATAAGCTCGTCTTTTAGGTGTGCTTCTTCTCGGTCTAGGGTTAAAGATTCGATAGCACGGTGTGCTTTTAGCATGACCGTTCCTCCCGGAGTTTCATAACATCCGCGGCTTTTCATCCCGACAAAACGGTTTTCAACAATGTCAGCACGTCCAATTCCATGGCGACCGGCAATAATATTGAGCTGTTCTAGCATAACAGCGGGAGAGAGGGCTTTGCCATTTAGGGAGACAGGGTCACCTTTTTCATAGCCAATTTCAATGTATTCAGCTTCATTTGGAGCATTTTCCGGAGATGTTGTCCAGCGCCACATACTTTCTTCCGGTTCTGCAGCAGGATCTTCGAGTATTCCACCCTCATAAGAAATATGTAAGAGATTAGCGTCCATAGAATAAGGAGATTTAGTTCCGCTCATTTCGATTTTAATCCCATGCTCTGCGGCATATGCCAGGAGTTTTTCTCTTGAATTTAAATCCCATTCACGCCATGGAGCGATGATAGTGAGGGCACTGTTTTGTCCTAAGTATCCCATTTCAAAACGGACCTGATCGTTTCCTTTTCCGGTTGCACCGTGGCTGACGGCATCTGCCCCGGTAATACGGGCAATTTCCGATTGACGTTTAGCAATCAGTGGGCGTGCGATGGAGGTTCCAAGGAGGTATTCTCCCTCATAAATAGCATTTGCACGAAACATTGGGAATACGTAATCACGAACAAACTCTTCACGGAGGTCTTCGATATAGATGTTTTCAGGTTTAATACCGAGGCTAATTGCTTTTGCACGAGCAGGCTCCACCTCTTCTCCTTGACCAATATCAGCAGTAAATGTAACAACCTCACACTGGTATTCATCTTGAAGCCATTTGAGGATAACGCTGGTATCCAGACCGCCTGAATACGCGAGTACGACTTTTTTAACCTCTTTTTTCATCATTCTATCCTATGAGTATATTTTCCACATACGTGAAGTAAATGGGGCGATTTTAGCAAAAAATAGATGAGATAACGGTTAAAGTTTGAGATTGATGGAAGAAGCGGTTATATTTTCAGTAGCTTTAAGAAAGTCAATGGTGTTTTTGAGTTGAGAGAGAGAATGAAGTGCTTGGGAGCGCTCACTCTCCAAGAATGTTTTAGCACTAAGAAGAAGGTATGCAGCAGCTTCCATTTCAAAAAGCTCTGAGAATTGAGGCATTTGATCTATTAGAGATTCAAGCTTTTGTGTATCTTGAAGAATAATCGCTTTTTTAAGATCATTGAGCCATGTTGACATTTTCTCTCCATGCTTCTAAAAGCCCTTTCATGACACGATTGACTTCATCAAGTTTTTCAGAATTATTGTGAATATTGGCTTCAACTAAGAGTCGCAATTGATAATGATAAAGTCCGGAAAGGTAATGGGCAACATCCCCTTGAGAATAATCAAGAATATTAATAAGTTCACAAAATACGGCATTAGCACGGTTGATCCAATAGGTTCGTCGCTCAATGTCGCCTTCATTAATAGAGCGTTTGGCTTGCATATTGAAGCGTAAAACTCCTTCATACATCATTTGGATTAATTTTTCAGGTGATTCTACCCCGACATTATTCTGAGTATAAGTGTTGTAGGCTAAATTGTTATTGTACATAATTAATTCCTTAAATTTTAAATCATATAGTGCTGAAAAAAGGGTTTATTAGCCTTTATGGTCGAACAGTAATCCTGTTACTTCCTGCATTTTAGGTAATAATTGCTCTGCTTGTTCCAAGGGGAAGCGTCTAAGCATACGGTTGCTCTGAGTATCAATAACGGATACGTAAAAATCTTTAGAAGAGTTGTCAAAACCGAAACGCAAAGACGTATTAAAAGGATCCAATGAGTGATTGAGCTGGCTGATGAGCTTGTCCATTTGCTCTTGTGATCCTACTTTTTCTGTTTTGGCGTCAGTTTCTTTTTGCGCAACTTTCTCTTGATGAATTTGTGCTTTTTGAATCTCTTGTACACTTTGTGACTGTTGTGCTTGTGCAACTTTGACAGTAGTCATTTGAGATTGCTGCATTTTTGCCGTTGATTGTAGTATTTCCATGATAGTCCTCCTTGAGCTTTGCCGGTAAAGCATTTTTGTTACAGACTAAATCGCCCTAAAAAATAAAAACTTTAATTACAAATTGATTCTACTGTGATACTCTTACGCCCATGAAACGTTATTGGAATCTTTTAGCCCTCGAGCCGTTGCTCGCTCGGCTTTCGCTTATTCAGCTTATTGCTTATTTTGGGGCATGGTTTAGCAATGTGGCAATTTATACATTGCTTATTCAATTGCATGTTAATGCATCGACTATTGCCTTTGTCGCGGCACTTTATTTTTTTGCCGGGGTACTGCAAGCTCCTTTGAGCGGTGTTATTATTGATCGAATTTCTCCTAAAAAACTTATGATATTATTGACTATTACAGAGATTATGGCTACGGGTTCATTGATTAGTATTGATAATGTTTCCAAACTTGGGTGGTTATATCTACTGGTGTTTATCCGTATGGGGGCTGCTAGTTTTCAATTTACCGTTGAAATGTCTCTATTGCCTAAAATTGTCGAGGGTAAAGCGTTGCAGTATGCCAATGAAATTCATTCGATAATTTGGTCTTTTTCGTATACTGTTGGGATGGCGCTGGGTGGCGCTGTAGTTTATTATGTTGGAATAACGTATGCTTTTTTATTAGACGCACTGCTTTTTATGATTGTATTGGGTCTTGTTTTTAGCCTTAAAATTGAGATTGAAATAGAACAAAGAGAGGAACGTTTTATGGTGATGATGGGCGATGCGTTTCGTTATATTTGGCGTGAACCTATAGTCCTGCATTTAATGCTCTTGCACGCAGTTATAGGATTTACTGCATTTGATGCTTTGGTTGTGTTGAGTGTAAAAAATTATTATAGCAGTATTATCGCAATATCTCTGGGGATAGGGCTTGTGAATGCTTGTAGGGCAATTGGATTAACAGTAGGTCCGTTATTATTGGGGGAATGGGTTAATCTCAATCGGCTTAAATTCCTTTTAATTGCTGAAGCCCTCGCAATAGTTTTATGGGGAATTGTTATTGAATATTTTTATCTCTCTTTAGCAGCTTCTGTATTAATCGGACTGGTAACCACTACATTGTGGTCGTATACCTATACTCTGCTTCAGCAACATACCCATTATAATTATTATGGAAGGGTGGTTGCTTATAATGATATGATTTTTTTAGCAACGGGTGGATTAGTATCATTATTGATTGGATTGTTGGTGGATTGGCAGTTTTCATTGGGGCTGATTGCTTCTATTTTAGGAAGTGCTTTTATGGCTGCGGCTATATATTATCATTGGATTCGTATGCACTATAGTTTAAAAGAGATTGGAAAGCAATGATATATCGACATCAGCAGTATGAGATTGATCTCACAAAAGTAACACGGCTATATCCGGCAGCGCTTATCAGTGTGGGAGGGGAGAGGGCATCGGTCTCACTGGAATGGGCTGATATGAAAAAAGAGCAGATTATTTTTGAGGCATATGTTTTGATCTGTGACTTTGATCCCGTGGGAGAAGTCCCAATGAATAGGATAGAAGTGCAGTTCGAAACAAAAGAAGAGCTTTTTGGTGCAATGAATGATATTGCACTCTTGTTGAGGGAGAAGCGTTAAACTCCTTTTTCCTCATCTATCATTTGCTTATATTGGTTGATGATGGTTTTAAGACGGATACGATCCGGCATTTTACGAGAAGCAATATAGCCAATTACCTCTCCACTTTCATCAAGCTTGGGGACAATATTTACCACAACCCAATAGTATCTTCCATCTTTTCGAAGGTTTTTGACATAGCCTTCCCATGTTTTCCCTCCTTTAATAATTTTCCACATCCCCTCAAAGGCAGCTTTTGGCATATCCGGATGACGTAATATATTGTGAGATTGACCAATTGCCTCTTCTTTGGTGTAGAGGGTCATTTCAGTAAATTTACGGTTTATAAAGGTGATAACCCCTCTCGTATCCGTTTCGGTTATGAGGCTTCGTCCATCAAAGAGCACTTCTTCATCAATTGGGTCAGGGCGTTTCATTATTAAAATCCTTAAGGTATAAAAAATCTAATTTTCAAATATAAGTATAACCAAATCAAAAAATGATTTTCTTTAAAAAGATTAAATTTGTATTCTATCTCCTTATCAAAGGCAAAATCAATAGGGAACGGTTTATAATAACATCTTTAGTGAATATAGAGATGTAAGGATAAATTTTGGACGTTATCGATCTTTTTAAAAAATTAATTATTTCAAAAAGCCAAACTCCCGATGATGGCGGGATACTTGATTTTGTTGAAAACTATCTTAATGGTTTTACCTCTATTCGCGTTGATGTTGAAGGGGTTAAAAATCTTTTTGCGTATCGTCACTTTGGAGAGGGGTCACATTTGTGTTTTGCGGGGCATGTTGATGTGGTTCCCGCTGGAGAGGGGTGGAATAGCAATCCTTATGCGGCCATTGAAATGGATGGATATATCTATGGACGCGGTGCACAGGATATGAAAAGTGGTGTGAGTGCTTTTGTCCAAGCGCTAAAAGACGTGAATGATTTTAAGGGGACTCTTTCGGTGTTACTCACATCTGACGAAGAAGGAGCAGCAAAGTTTGGAACGGTTGAAGTATTAAAATATTTAAAAGAGCATGATTTACTTCCTGATGCAGTGGTTGTTGCAGAACCAACGTGTGAAGCCGTATTTGGTGATGTTATTAAGGTTGGACGCAGAGGTTCTATCAATGGAGTTTTGGAAATTCACGGAAAACAAGGACATGCTGCGTATCCTGAAAAAGCCATTAATCCTATCCATAAAATTGCAGTGGTTTTACCGAACATTGCGGGAGCTTTTTTGGATAAAGGGGATCACGATTTTGCCCCATCACAATTGGTTGTTACTGATATTCGCTCTGGTATTGAGACGACGAATGTTTCTCCCGGAAAGCTTAAAATGATGTTTAATGTCCGTAATTCTACTAAAACGGATAAAAAAAGTATTGAAACGTTTATTGCTCATCGTTGTGAAGGGCTTGATTATACCCTTATCCTCGATCAATCGGCCCAGCCTTTTGTGACGGATGCCAATACCCGTATTGTCCAAATATTAAGTGACTGCATACAAGAGGTATGCAGAATTACCCCAAAACATTCAACAGCAGGGGGAACATCAGATGCCCGTTTTATTGCATCGTATGGGATTGATGTGATTGAATTTGGGGTAATTAATGACACGATTCATGCCCCCAATGAGCGAACCTCTATCGTTGAAGTACAAAATTTATATCAAGTTTTCAGTACATTGATTCAACGATTTTGATAGAATAGCGATTTTTAAAGGAAAATAATGAAAAAATTATTGATACTCTGTTTATTTGTTATAGGTGTGTTTGGTGCAGAGATACCATGGAACAGTTCATACGATCAAGCATTAGCAAAAGCCAAAAAAGAGGGGAAACCTCTTATGGTGCTTATTACGAGTGAGACGTGCCGATGGTGCCGTAAACTCGAAGCTACGACGCTTCAAGATGATGAAATCACATCGCGCATCAATGCTTCGTTTCAGGCAGTGAATGTAACCAAAGATAAGAGTATTTATCCTAAGAATTTCACTGCTAAGATGGTTCCTATGAGCTATTTTATCGATCCTCGCAATGGTAAAGTTCTTTACTCCATTCCCGGCTTTTGGGGAACAGAGGATTACGGTTCTATTCTCGATGATGCACTTCAAAAATACAAAAAATAAAGGTTAATTATGCAATCTGTTCATACTCCCGATGCTCCTGCGGCAATAGGTCCTTATTCTCAAGCAATGATCGCCAATGGAATGGTATTTACGTCAGGTCAAATTGCTCTCACGCCAAGTGGTGAAATGCTTACTGGTGATGTCAAAGAGCAATGCGCTCAAGTATTGGCGAATTTAAAAGCAGTTTTGGAAGCGGCAGGAAGTTCGCTCGATAAAGTGGTTAAAACAACGATATTTTTAGACAATATGGATGATTTTGTGGCAGTGAATGAACTGTATGCGCAAGCTTTTGGCGAACATAAACCAGCACGTTCTACCGTTGCCGTTAAAACACTTCCGAAAAACGCATTGGTTGAAATCGATGCTATCGCGTTGGTTTGAAAA
Source organism: Sulfuricurvum sp. (assembly GCA_028714915.1). Classification (GTDB taxonomy): domain Bacteria; phylum Campylobacterota; class Campylobacteria; order Campylobacterales; family Sulfurimonadaceae; genus Sulfuricurvum. The sequence continues at coordinate 260,269 of JAQTLL010000003.1, read as the reverse complement.
TTATCGGATTGATTCTTTTTATGGTATAATTTTTTTGCTAGTATAACTTTTCATTGTGATTGATGGAGCGGTAACGCTAAGGTTGAGGGATTAATTACCCCTCGACCTTTTTTTTTGCCCTCCAAAAATCACAATGAGGGGGTCTTTATGGATAAGTATATACTAGCACTATTACTTTTGTGCATTTTTGCACCTATGCTAAATTAGCGTAGCCAAGGGGTTTTACCCCTTGCCCCCTTTATTTCTTTTTCTCTACTTCCCCCGCACTATCCAACTTTTCCACACTCTCTTTTAATAGCTTTTTTATATCCTCGACTGCGAAGCCTTGCATGATGATTTTGTAGAGATTTTGTTTATCTTTTCGCCAGTTTCGGAGGGTCATAGGTGTAATGTCTAAATAACCTGCCATATCTCTTTGAGTCATTCCAAGCCTTTTTACTTAGAAAATTAACCCAAACGCTATAACAACGCAACAAGCAAAATTATTGCCCTTTTTATCTACTTAAAGCAATTATTTTGCCTTTAGTGATTAGAATAGAAATATATTTTCTATAAATCAATAAAAAGAGCAAAATAAATGGATAGTACGGAAAAGAAAAGTTTAAATAAAAATCTACAAAAAGCAAATAAAGAAAAGAATGATGAGTTTTACACGCAATTACCAGACATAGAAAGGGAGCTAAAACACTATAAAGACCATTTCAAAGGCAAGGTTGTATTTTGCAATTGTGATGACCCAGAAGAGAGTAATTTTTTTAGATATTTTGCTTTAAATTTTGAATTTCTTGGATTAAAGAAACTCATCACTACGCATTTTGAAAAAGAAAAAAACTCTTACAAATTGGAAATAGAAGAAGATTTAAATGGTGATGGAAAAATAAATGATTTGGACAAATTTAAAACTCCATTAAATCAAAGTGGGGATTTTAGAAGCGATGAATGCATTGAAATCTTAGAAGAGGCTGATATTGTGGTAACCAATCCACCATTTTCACTCTTTAGAGAATATGTGGCACAGCTGATTGAATATGATAAAAAATTTGTAATTATTGGGCATCAAAACTCTATAACCTATAAAGAAATCTTCAAGCTTATCAAGGACAACAAAATATGGTTAGGGTATGGTTTTAGTGGCGGTGCTGCACACTTTATTAATAAATATTATGTTGATTATGCAACAGCCGGAGACCATAAAGAAGGAATGATTAGAGTTTCTGGTGTTACTTGGTTTACAAATTTAGAGATAAAAAAACGACACGAAGATTTAAAACTTTACCAAACATATAATGAAATAGATTATCCAAAATACGACAACTACGACGCTATCAATGTGGATAAAACAAAAGATATTCCTATAGATTATGATGGTGTCATGGGTGTGCCAATTACTTTTATGAATAAATACAGCCCAGAACAATTTGAAATATTGGGATTGGATGACCATAGACTTGAATATCCAAATTGGAGAGGAAGAGGCCCCGACTTAAATGGAAAACCAATTTATCGAAGAGTAATAGTCAAGAATAAAAAACTATCAAGGAAAATTGATTTATGAAAATAGAACTCAAAGAAATATCAATCAGAGAAGTTGCAAGTGGTTTTATAAACAGTGATGAAGAGGGCGTTGTCGGCTACGGTGGCAAGCTCAATATTAGACCGAAATATCAAAGAGAATTTGTTTATAAAGACAAGCAAAGAGATTCTGTCATAGAAACGGTTTTTAAAAACTTTCCTTTAAATGTAATGTATTGGGTCAAAAATGAAGATGACAGCTACGAAGTGCTGGACGGACAACAAAGAACCATAAGTATTTGCGAATATGTAGTTGGAAACTTTTCCCTAATTTGTCAGTCAAATCCACAGTATTTCCACACTCTAACCAAAGATGAGCAAGAGCAGATACTTGATTATAAACTCATGGTCTATTTTTGCGAAGGAACCGATAAAGAAAAACTGGACTGGTTTAAAACCATCAACATAGCAGGGGAAAAGCTGACAGATCAAGAACTCCGAAATGCTATCTATACCGGAACATGGCTAACCGAAGCAAAAAAATATTTTAGTAAATCGAGTTGTCCTGCTTATGGCATTGGAAGTGATTATATGAGTGGTTCACCAATTCGCCAAGATTATTTAGAAACAGCTATCAGTTGGTTAAGCAATGATAATATAGAGCAATATATGGCAGATAATCAACACAAACCAAATGCTAATGAGTTGTGGCTGTATTTTCAAAATGTGATAAGTTGGATTAAAGTCATTTTTCCAAAATATCGCAAAGAGATGAAAGGTGTTGGTTTTGGACTTTTGTACAATGAGTTTAAAAATAAAGAGTTCGATTCTAAAAAATTAGAAGAAGAAATAACCAAATTAATGCAAGATGAAGATGTCACCAAAAAATCTGGTATTTACTCTTATATTTTAACAAGAAAAGAGAAGTATTTAAGCATAAGAGCTTTTACGGATAAGCAAAAAAGGGAAGTTTACGAACAACAAAAAGGCGTTTGCCCCGTATGCAAAAAAAATAAAAGTGAAAAAATACAGTACGAAATCGGCGAAATGGAAGCAGACCACATAACCCCTTGGCATGAGGGTGGAAAAACGGATAGCAAGAATTGTCAGATGTTATGCAAATTACACAATAGAATGAAATCTGGGAAGTAAAGAATCATCAAATAGCTGGATTCCCGTCTTCACGGGAATGACGAGATGAGAGTTTTATCTCCCCGCAGGCAACATATTCGGGATAGGGATATTTTGGTTGTTGTCCCAACCTCCTCCAAATGCTTTGTAGAGATTGACCGTGGAAATAAGGGCATTTTGCCGAGCTTGCAGATAGCTTTGCTGTGCACTGATCCATTGTTGCTGGACGAGCAGCAAATCGTTATAGGCGATAGTGCCAACTTTATAACGGAGCTTGGATTGCTCAAATGCGGTTTGAATGGCATCGCTACGCTCTTTTTGGTAACGGAGTTGTTCATCTGCTTTTGTATTTTGTCCGATGGCATTATCCGCATCGTTAAAGGCACTGATAATAGCTTTTTTGTAGCTTGATAGGCTTTGGTTGTGTTCTGCTTCGGCTGTTTTTACCTCTCCTTCAATCCGTCCTGCGGTAAAGATAGGAAGGGTGATGGTGGGGAGAATCTTCCAAATGGTCGTAGGATTAGCCGTAAAATCTTGCAGCGCTAAACTTTGTACCCCTGCCATTCCTGTGAGCTGGATACTGGGATAATACGCCGCACGTGCAATACCTATTTTTGCATTGGCTGCGATGAGGTTTTGTTCTGCCAGTGCTATATCAGGACGATGTTGTAAAATCTGCGATGGAAGTGCGGATGGGAGATTTGGACGGGTGATTTGCTCTAGGGCAGTTGTACTGACACGACTAGGATTGCGTCCTAAGAGGAGATTAAACGTCGATTCTTCTGCAATTTTAGCGGCTTCCAGTTGGGCGAGTGTCGCTTTGGCACTTTGTAGTTCCGATTGTGATTGTAACAAGGTTGTTTGTGGGATGACACCGTGTTGATATTTGAGTGCATTGAGGGTATTAATCTCTTCGGAGGCTTTGATGTTTTCACGAGCTAGAGTACTTTGAGACTCCAGTGAAGAGAGTTTGATATAGGAGGCAGCGACGTTTGAACTAATAGCAATGCGCAAGGTTTGGCGTGAAAACTCACTGGCAAGCAATTGGGCACGTACCGCCTCATTCGCACGGCGAACTCTTCCAAAAAGGTCGATTTCGTAGCTGGCGAGGGAAAGGTTAGCAGCATACGTAGAGGTGACTCCATCACGCAGCTGATAGGTATCCGTTCCATTAACGCCTTGCCGTGTCAATGAGCCATTTGCGTTGATTTGGGGATAGAGGTACGATTTAGCCGTATCGAACTTCCCAAGCATTGCATCCACAGAAGCATCTGCGCTGATGAGATCGAAGTTATTGGTCAGCGCTTGCTCAATATTTTTGGTAAGCTGTTCATCATTGAAGCTCTTCCACCATGTGGAATTTATAGGAACACTTTGGTTGGTATCACCATAGCCAAAGGTAACAGGGGTAACAGTTGCAGGTCTTTCATAATCTGGACCGATAGCACATCCTCCAAGGAGAAGTGCTAGGGAGGTGAAGAGAGTGATATTAGTTTTCATCAGAGACCTCTTTGTGTGGAGCTATTTTTTCTTGGAATGTGGCAACCCAATAATAAAGATAGGGGATAAAGTAACGCTCGATAAAGGTCGCAGCTAACATCCCCCCAAACATGGCTATTCCTATGGAAAAACGCCCTCCTGCTCCGGCACCTGAGCTAAAAATCAGCGGTAGCATCCCTGCTAAGAAGGCAAACGAGGTCATCATCATCGGACGGTAACGTAATCGTGCCGCTTCCATCGCTGCATCATAAATATTTTTCCCTGCATGGCGCTGTTCTTCGGCAAATTCGACGACCAAAATCGCATTTTTTGCCGAAAGGGCAATGAGGGTGAGCAATCCTATTTGAAAAAAGACATTGTTGTTCAAGAATGGGATGAGCCACACAACTGTGTAAGCCCCCATAATACCGTAGGGAACCGCCAGCATAATGGAGATAGGTAGAGTCCAGCGTTCATACAAGGCAGCAAGAATCAGATAGACCATGATGAGAGCAAACGCCATAATAATCATTGCTTTGGAGCCGACTAATTTTTCTTGCAGATAAAGACCGTCCCAGTCATAGCTAGCTGTTGAGGGAAGGAGAGTGTTTCCTGCATTTTCGAGGACTTTAATGATCTCTCCTGAGCTGTATCCCGGTGCGGGAGACCCCATTACTGTTGTACTCAAAACACCGTTAAAATGCTCAATAGATGAGGGAGCACTGGACATGGTGACTTTAACCACACTGGAGAGGGGTATCATCTGTCCTGTAGAAGAGCGAACCCATGCTCTGCCTATATCTTCTGGTGTTGCACGATAGGGTGCATCGGATTGCATTTGTACCCAGTACGTTTTACCGTTTTTGTCAAATTGATTGATATACATGGCACCGATAGAGGCTTGGAGTGTTTGAAAAATATCAGCGATAGAGAGACCAAGCATTTTGGCTTTTTCACGATTGACTTCCACTGCAAGAGTTGGTGTTGTGATATTCATAGTTGTAAAAGGGTTTTTAATACTTGCTTCATTGCGCAATGTGTTTATAAAAGCGTTAGTAGTCTGAGAGAGACGTGTAATGTTGTTATCCCCAGGTTGAAGCAGACGCAAGCTGAACATATCTGAAGGTCCCATTCCGCGTATCGGTGGAGGAGGCATTGCAAAGACTTTTGCCTCTTGAATGCTTCCCAATTTTGGTCCTATAGAGGCTAAAATTCCGAAAACTTTGAGTTCTTTGGTGGTTCGTTCGCTCCATGGCTTGAGACGGGTAAAAATAACCGCAGAGTTTGGTTCCTGGGAAAAAGTAAGAATATTTAAACCCGTGATGGCAGTATATTTAGCAACCCCTTCTTGGGTGCCCAAGATGGCTTCGACTTGTTTGACGACTTCTAATGTACGGTTCGCAGTGGCTCCATCAGGGAGATTGACACTGGTGATAAAATATCCTTGGTCCTCCATCGGTAGAAAGGCACTGGGCAAGGTTTTATGAAAAAAGGCGATAAAAGCGTAAGTAGAGAGATAAATCACTAGAAAAATAAAGGATTTACGAATCATCCATCCAGATCGTCGGACATAGCTATCAGTCATTTTTCTAAAAATACGATTAAACCAGCGGAAAAAACGTGCCGGTTCATTTTCATGATGTTTAAGAATCAATGCACCGATTGCGGGGGCAAACGTTAACGCCATAAAGCCTGAAAAGACTACGGAAATTGCAATCGTTGCAGCAAATTGTTTATAGAGCTGTCCTGTCATTCCTCCCATAAAGGTTGCGGGAACAAAAACGGCACACATAACCAGTACGATTGCGATAACGGGGCCGGAAATTTGACCCATTGCTTTGATCGCTGCTTCTCGAGGCGATAGTTTTTCGCTTTGGAGTATCCGCTCCATATTTTCGATAACAACGATGGCATCATCCACAACAATACCAATGGCAAGCACCAGTCCAAATAAAGTGAGAGTATTGATTGAATAGCCCAAAAGGTACATCCCAATAAATGCTCCTGTGAGAGAAATCGGAATTGAGAGGATGGGAATAAGTGCTGCACGCGTGCTTTGTAAAAAAAGGTAGATAACCAAACTTACTAAAACAATCGAAGCAAAGAGGGTGAAAATGACTTCTTCGATCGATATTTTGACAAAATCAGTTGTATCGTAGGGGATAGAATAGGCAATTCCCTTGGGAAATTTATGGGATAGGTTCTCCATCTTAGCACTTACAGCAGCAGAAGTAGCAAGAGCATTGGCATTGGTATCGGCAAAAATCCCGATCATTGCAGCAGGTTTACCGTTGACACGCCCGAAAAATTCATAGTTTTGGCTTCCAAGTTCTACCCGTGCAACATCTTTTAGACGTAAAGTTGAGCCATCATTTTTGGCGCGAATAATGATATTGGCAAACTCTTCAGGAGTTGAAAAACGCCCTTGAGAGGTAAGTTGCATCGTCCACATTTGCTCATTAGCAGTAGGACCTTGCCCCAAACGTCCGGGAGAGACTTGAAGATTTTGATCTTTAATCGCACCCGCAATTTCGGCGGTGCTGACCCCTAAAGATGCCATTTTGTCAGGGTTTAGCCAAATGCGCATCGCATAATCGCGTTGAGCGAAGATTTGTGACCGTCCGGCACCGGGAATTTTTTTGATTTCATCGAGAAGGTTAGATGAGATATAGTTGCTGATCTGAGTCGAATCAAAACTCTCATCCGGAGATGTCATGGCAACAAGCAAAAGAATATCAGATGTTTTTTTCTGAACACTGACCCCTAAATCTCGGGTACTTTGGGGGAGCTGTGCAATAATGGTATTAATCCGATTTTGAACATCGACAGCGGCTAAATCTTGATTAACACCGATGTTAAATGTACATGTAATTGTTGCACTTCCAGGTAGCGCAGCGGCTTTGGAGCTCATATACATCAATCCATCGGCACCAGAAATTTGAGACTCTAGAGGTGTGAGAATGGTGTTGGCGATAGTCTGAGCATCGGCACCGGGATACTGTGCACTTACGACAACTGTGGGGGGGGTAATGTTAGGCAGCTGGGAAATCGGCAGACTCTTGATAGCCGTAAACCCAAGCAGCATGATAATCATGGCAATAACAGCCGATAAAACAGGACGATTGATAAAATATTTACTAAACATATTTATTTCACATTCGGAATAATATCCGCTCCGGGTTTGAGTTTTGCTAATCCATCTGCGGCAATTTTATCTCCTACCTTTACACCGCTTTCGATCAAAACATTCTCCCCAATCCATTCTCTGGCAACAACAGGCTTTGCGGTAACGGTATTGTTGCTTTCAAGAGCGAAAACAAAGTTCCCTTTCTCACCTGTCATAAGCGTTTTTTGAGGAATATATAGAGTGTTTTTCCACTCCATTCCTTTGACTTTTACATGAACAAATTGCCCTGGAAGAAGCAGATGATCATTGTTGTCGATGAGTGCGCGATAGCTGATTGTCCCAGTTGTAGGCTCGATAAAAGGGGCAATAAAATTAATTTGCCCTTTTTTATTGACAACTGTTCCATCCCCGAGGGTGAGTTCAACGTCATATTGTCCATCTTTTGGAGATATAAGTTTACCGCTTGCAAGAGCATTTTGTCGTGTAATTTTTTGATTTTCACTAAACGTAAAATTGATATACATCGGATCACTTTGATACATAGTGGTTAAAAGACCATTCGCTCCAGCAGAGATATAGGTTCCAATATCTACTTTGGATTTATCAACGAACCCGCTGATAGGTGCCTTGATCGTGCTATAACTGAGATTGAGTTTGGCTTGCTCCAATACAGCACGTGCTCCCATCAGTGCAGCGGCAGAATTACGTTCATTTGCTGTTGCAGTATCGAGATCTTGCCCACTTGCGGCATTGGCGGATGCTAGAGGTTTTATTCGATTGTAAATTGCCATCGCATTAATATGATTTGCGTTGGCTAACTCAAATGCTGCTTTAGCACTCTCAAGAGAATTTTTCAAATCTGAAGGGTCAATAATAAATAAAATATCTCCTTTATTGATTTTTTGTCCTTCAACATAAACTCTTTTTTGTAAATATCCATTAACGCGGGCATACACCTGAACGGTATAGTACGCCTGTGTTTGACCGGTTGCTTCGAGAACTGCGGGGAAGTTTCCCGATTTGACTTCAGTGACCGTGACAGGGACAGGTCCCTCAGGCGGTTTTTCCATTCCGGCAGCTTTGGGACGTTCGCATCCACTTAGTGCGAGCAGTAAAACAGAAGAGAGGGCGAGAGTAGAAAGACGGTTCATTCAGATTCCTTTGATGAGGTTTGGGGAGTATTAAGGGTTTGGCACATGTGGGTTAAAACACGCATCGTAATTTCAAGCTCTTGGGGGTCGATATCTTTATGAAGAAAATCGATTGCTTCACCGAGAACGTCCATCGTCGGTGTTTCCAAAGCCTCGCCTTGGGGGGTGAGAGTGACGAGATTGCACCGCTTGTCGTTTTTATCTGTATTACGCTGTATGAGAGAACGTTTTTCGAGCCCTGTGATAAGGCGGGCAATACTGGCTTTGTCTTTACCGACAAAATCGGCAATGCTTTGTTGCGTCGAGCTCTTCTCTCTCCACAATACGACCATCACCTTAAACTGTTCGATCGTCATATCGATACCGTTCAGTTCAAGACGGCGCGAAAAAAAAGTTCGTGCAACAATGGCAGCTTGGTTGGTCAAACATCCTAACGAGTGTGCAATCGGGCATTCACATCGGTTCATAGCTTCTCCTATAGTTGACTATGCAACTAATTATAGAGAATTGTATCCTTGCGTATTTAAAATGTCAAGTAGGCTTTTTAAGCTAGATGATAGAGATTAATTATTAATACTTTTTTCATTACGCTTCTATTTTAAAGATAATGTACTATTAAAAATTTATATTTATTTAATAAATTATCAACTATAGTGTAGAACTAGTTTGTTAAGGAGGATTCATATGTGTAAAAAAGTATTAATCGGCGTTATTACGGCATTGACTTTAACCATGAACGCTTCGGCAGTTGAATATAGCTTAAAAGACAATATGCTCAAGCTCAACAGCTACATGATACAGATGCAAGCCGCATTTATAGAAAGTAATAAAGACAAAGCTGTAAGAACAGCAAATGCTCTGAATGGAGAAGCTAAAATGCTTTTCGGTGATGAAAATCTTATGGCGGCTTTACTTCCAAAAGGTAAAGAAAACAAAGTCCGTATCGCATTGATGTCATCTCGAACGATCGATGATGATGTTGTAATAATCAATGCGAGTATGAATACTGGGCATTGGGAAACTGCTCAAAATGCATATTTAGATATTCAAAAAACATGTATGCGCTGTCATACCCTCATACGTGACTGATAACAGCTGCCTATCCATATACTCCTGCTTTTTGCAGGGGGATTCACTTTCTTATTCCTCGATTTTACTCAACATTCACTACAAATAAATTTGTGTTAAGAAAGTTCTTTGTTTGATGATTTTGATAATTTCGTCAGCTCTTTTCACAGTCTCTGAAGATTGGGAACTAGGAAAAGAAAAGGGATATAAATTAGGGGATTTACGGGGATAGTTATTGTTATTTTCACAAGACAATCCTTTTTAATTTAAGCTTAAATATTATTTCGCTACAATTCGCAACTTTTTGTAGACTTATAGGTAAGGAATGCTAATGTACGCAATCATTAAAAATGGTGGTAAACAGTACAAAGTTCAAGAGGGCGACATCCTCTTGTTCGATAAAATGGGACTAGATCCTAAAACTGCCATCGAAATCAAAGAAGTTCTTGCTGTGAATAACGGTGAGCTTCGCACTGGTACTCCATTCGTAGAGGGTGCTGTTGTTATGGCTGAAGTAATCAATGAAGGTCGTGACCGTAAAGTCGTAATTTTCAAAAAACGTCGTCGTAAAGACAGTAAAGTAAAACGTGGTTTCCGTAGAGATCACACACGTGTTCGTATCACTGCGATCAACGCGTAATAGAGTAGGAGAATAGCATGGCTCACAAAAAAGGTCAGGGTAGTACACAGAATAACCGCGATTCAGCGGGACGTAGACTTGGTGTTAAGAAATATGGTGGTGAATTCGTAAGAGCGGGTAATATTATTATTCGTCAACGTGGAACCAAAGTTCACCCAGGTAAAAATATCGGTATGGGTAAAGATCACACATTGTATGCGTTGGTTGATGGTGTTGTTGCTTTCGAGCGTAAAGATAAAAAACGTAAACAAGTTTCAGTAGTACCTGCCGCTTAATTTCCCCCATCGAGCATTCTGTGCTCGATTCTTATACTTTATTCCAAAATATTATTTTTTTAATAGTGTATTTTTTGACTTTCGAAGCAAAGTATAATTTTAAGAAAACAACCTCTAAGGATATTCAATGTTTAATGACAGTGTAGAACTCACCCTCTCTTCAGGTAAGGGCGGCGCGGGATGCGTTGGTTTCAGACGTGAAAAATACGTCCTCCAAGGTGGGCCAAATGGTGGAGACGGTGGTCGCGGCGGTGATGTCTATTTTAGAGTTGATAATAATACACATACATTAGCTCATTTTCAGGGAAATAAAAACCTAAAAGCTGAAAAAGGGAAACCGGGTATGGGCTCTAATATGGCTGGACGTGCGGGACAAAAACTCGTGGTTGTTGTCCCTCCGGGAACACAAGTCGTAGATGTTGAGACGGGTGAAATTTTACTGGATTTACTGGAAGATGGCAAAGAGGTTCTATTTTTAGAAGGAGGACGAGGCGGACTTGGAAACGTTCATTTCAAATCCTCTACCAATCAAAAGCCGATGTATGCACAGCCGGGTGAACCTGAAACGGTCAGAGTCGTTAAGCTTGATCTTAAGCTCATTGCGGATGTAGGTCTTGTCGGATTTCCAAATGTCGGAAAATCAACACTCATCTCAACTGTTTCCAATGCTCGCCCAGAAGTGGCAAACTATGAATTTACCACCCTTACTCCGAAGCTTGGTCAAATTAATATTGATTATGATTCGTATATTATGGCAGACATCCCTGGGATTATCGGCGGTGCATCTGAAGGTAAAGGGTTGGGTCTAAAATTTTTACGTCATATTGAGCGAACGAAAACATTGCTCTTTATGATTGATTTAGCGTCGTATCATGAACTGGAATATCAATATGAAACACTTAAAAAAGAGTTAGTGGCTTTTTCACCATTATTGGCTGAGCGTAACTATGCTATTGCCCTTACCCGAGCTGATGCGATGAGTCCTGAAGAAGCAGTTGAAAAAACGAATGCATTTTTGAATCTTGTTAAATTGGATGCGGCAACTAAAAGCCGATTTGGATTTAGCAGCGATTATCCTGTGTATGAGCAAGAAAGTTTTGATGTAGGGTTTTATGATAAAGCATTGCCTGCCTTTATCGTCCCTATCTCCTCAGCCATCGCCCTTAATATTAAACCGCTAACGTACGCACTTTATCAAATGGTTGTGTCGGAGCGCAAATGAAACGGCTTGTTGTAAAAGTTGGCAGCGCTGTTTTAAGTGAGCAAAATCGGATTGCAAAAGATCGGATGCATGCTTTGGTTGATTTTATAGCTTTGCTTAAAACCAAATATGAAGTGATTCTGGTTTCATCGGGTGCCGTGGCTGCAGGCTATACTGAACTAAAGCTTGATAAAAAAATTCTTGCCAATAAACAAGCGCTTGCTTCTATCGGTCAGCCGATATTGATGAACAAATATCGTAAAATGTTTGAACATCACAACCTTATTCCCTCACAAATTTTAGTAACTGCCGCTAATTTTAATACAACTGAAGAGTCTCAAAAAGCTAAAGACACCATCGAAACACTTCTCGTCCATAATGTTGTTCCCATTATCAACGAAAACGATGCAACGGCTACGGAGGAGTTGGTGTTGGGAGACAATGACCAGCTCTCTGCGTATGCGGCACACCATTTTGGTGCCGATATGCTTATTATTCTCTCCGATATTGATGCCTATTATGATAAAGATCCCAGAACTCATCCAGATGCTGCGGTACGCTCACGCATTGAGTCCATTACAGAAGAAGAACTGATTATGGAAGTTACTCCCAATCATAGTTTTGCAACAGGTGGAATCGTTACCAAGCTCAAAGCAGCTGATTTTCTACTCAAGCGCGGCGGTTCAATGTTTTTGGCAAGCGGGTTTGATTTGAGTGATGCGTACTCTTTTTTACTTGAAGATTTCCACAAAGGCGGAAGTTTGTTTAAAGGGATTGAGCTTTCATGACCCGTATCATATTTATGGGAACGCCTGAGTATGCAACTCAGATTTTACGAACTCTTGTTGATGCCAATGATGTAGAAGTAGTAGCGGTGTATACACAGCCCGATAAGCCAGTAGGACGTAAAGCACTTTTAACTCCCCCCAATGTAAAAGTTTTTGTGCAAGAAAAAAATATCCCTATTTATCAGCCCAATCGTTTGTGTGATAAGGATATTGTTGAGCATCTCTTAACCATTCCCTGCGATTTGATTGTCGTAGCGGCATATGGGCAGATATTACCCAAAGCAATTTTAGACTACGTACCGTGTATTAATCTTCACGCCTCGATACTTCCGCACTATCGCGGTGCGAGTCCAATACAGCAATCACTTCTAAATGATGATAAAATGAGTGGTGTGACGGCTATGTGGATGGATGAAGGACTTGATACGGGAGCAATTATTCAAACAATGACGTTAGAAATTGTCCCCGATGAAATGGTAGAATCATTATACACACGATTGACTCATATGGCGTGCGATTTGACGCTGGAAGTGATACGTACTTGGGATCGCCATAGTGCAGTTGCACAAGACAATGAAAAAGCATCGCATTGTAAGAAAATCTCCAAATCAGACGGACTGATTACGTTTGATGAGGCTCGCGAGATACACAATCGTTATCGCGCTTTTACCCCGTGGCCTGGTATATTCACCGAGTCGGGATTAAAGATTAAAGCTCTTACTCTTGAAGAAGAAGAGAGCGAGGGAAAGGCAGGTGAGATTATCGCCATTGATGTGACGAGCATTGTAGTTCAATGTAGCAAAGGCTCGTTACGACTAATTACGCTACAAGCCCCTTCAAAACAAGAGACCTCTTCAGTGGCGTACTTAAACGGAAAGCGATTGGTGTGTGGAAATACTCTGGCTTAATGAGATTGACTCTACCCAAGGCTATCTTATTGATGCCCTTAAAAACAAGAGGCTAAAAGCACCTGTTTGCGTAGGTGCTACGATACAAACCTCAGGACGCGGTTCGAGAGGCAACCGATGGATTGGTGAAGAGGGAAATTTTTTCATCTCTTTTGCTATTGAGCGCACCTCGTTACCAAATGATTTAAAACTTGAATCTTCTTCTATCTATTTTGCGACCATTCTCAAAGAAATTTTGGAAGATTTAGGGTCGGCAGTATGGTTGAAATGGCCGAATGATTTTTATTTAGGGGATCAAAAACTGGGGGGATTGATTACTAATTTAGTAGGAGATTCCCTGATTTGCGGAGTTGGAATCAATTTAAAAAACTCACCTGCGCCTTTTGCAACGATTGATATAGAGATTTCTCCTGAAGAGTTAAGTAATCTTTATATGTCACACCTAAAATCTTTTCCATTATGGAAGCAGATATTTAGTAAATTCCAGTTAGAATTTGAAAGAAGTAAATCTTTTTCAACACACTCCAACAACACAACAATTGAATTGAAAGATGCCGTCTTATGTGAAGACGGTTCCCTTGAATGCAATGGACAAAGGATATATAGTTTACGATGAGCGAAGTAATTGTAATTGCAAACCAAAAAGGGGGCGTTGGTAAAACAACGACTGCTGTAAATTTAGCCGCTTCGTTAGCTGTTGCTGAAAAAAGAGTGCTGTTGATCGATGCCGATCCTCAAGCCAATGCGACGACTTCATTGGGTTATCATCGTAACAACTATGAATTCAATATCTATCATGTCCTTATCGGTGCCAAAAAACTACGTGAAATTATCCTAAAAACAGCATTGCCTAAACTTTTTATCGCTCCCTCAAATATCGGTCTTGTCGGTATTGAAAAAGAGTATTATGATGCAGCCAATGCCAAGGGACGAGAGCTTATTTTAAAACGTGCCATTGCACAAGTCAAAGATGATTACGATTATATTATCATCGATTCTCCTCCTGCTCTTGGACCGATGACTATTAATGCCCTTTCAGCGTCCAACTCCGTTATTATCCCTATTCAGTGTGAATTTTTTGCACTTGAAGGGTTGGCACAGTTACTTAATACCGTAAAATTGGTACGTAAAACAATCAATCCAAAGCTTACTATCAAAGGGTTTTTACCCACAATGTACAGTGCTCAAAATAATCTTTCTCGTCAGGTATTTGCTGATTTACGCCAACACTTTCAGAGTAAATTATTTAAATCTGGTGATGACAATTTTATTGTTATTCCTCGTAATGTAAAACTCGCAGAGTCACCAAGTTTTGGTAAACCTGCTATTTTGTATGATGTAAAATCTAGCGGTTCAATAGCGTATCAAGATTTAGCATACGCCATTATCGCGTAAAGGGGTATTTATGGCAAAAGCATCCGCATTAGGTCGTGGATTAGGGGCATTGCTCAGTGAAATCGAAGAAGCGTATGACAACGAACTTCCAAAAAAAGGGGGAGTCGAAGAGATAGCACTCTCTAAAATTCGTCCTAACCCGTATCAGCCGCGAAAGCATTTTGATCCTGAGTCACTAGCGGAACTTTCTGAATCGATTAAAACACACGGGTTGTTACAGCCGATTGTGGTCAAAGAGGATTTGGATGGCTACATCTTAATTGCCGGTGAACGACGGCTTCGTGCGAGTAAACTTGCAAAGCTTAAAACCATCAAAGCCATTATCGTTTCGGTAAGTGATGAACAGATGCGTCAACATGCTCTTATTGAAAATATTCAGCGTGATGAGCTGAATGCCATTGATTTGGCGCAAGCGTATCAAGAATTGATTGAAATTCACGAATTAACCCACGAACAGCTTTCAAGTACCGTTCATAAAAGCCGTGCGCAAATCACCAATACTCTTCGTTTATTACAGCTGGGTGATAAAGGGCGAAAAGCTTTGATTGACGGCAAAATAAGTGCAGGTCATGCAAAAGTTGTTGTTGGATTAGAGGGAAAAGAGCAATCGCTTATTATTGATTCGATTATCGGACAAAAGCTTAGTGTCCGTGATGTTGAGCAAATGGTGAAAAAATTTAAGACAAATGATACCCTTTCTTCTCCTGAAATTCAGAAACTTCCTGAACTTGATTTTAAAAGAGTGCAGCTCTTTTTGGAACAGATGGGTTTAAAATCATCCAAAAAAGGGTCAAAACTCACCATCGATTTTGATGATAATGAGCAAATTGATACATTTTTATCCACACTTTCATCATAAAACTCTCCGTTTAACTGTCCCTTCAATTTAAGAGTTGTATAATCACACAACTTTTAGGAGGTGGTATGTTAGATATAAGTCCGATGCTGTTAGTCAGCACACTGATTGTCTTCCTTGTCCTTATTGCCGCTCTAAATAGTTTGCTTTATAAACCTCTCTTCAGTTATATGGAAAAAAGAGATGCAGATATTAAAAAAGATCTTGAAGAAGTTGGTAACAATGACTCTGAGATTGCTGCATTTCATGCTACTGCTGAAAAGATTATTAATGATGGCAAGCTACAAGCGCACGCAATGAGAGAAAAAGTTGTTACAGAAGCTAAAGCCTTGGCAAGTAACAAAATTGAAGCAAAACGTGCTGAGCTAGCACTAGAGTATGCACAGTTCGAAGAGGCAATGTCCGAAGAGCGTTCACGATTGAGTGGGGCACTTCGATTGGAAGTCCCGAATTTTCAAGCGGCAGTTTCTGCTAAGCTTCATCAGATATAAGGAGAGTCTATGGGTAAAATAGTAATAACTGTATTAATGCTTAGCGCATATCTCTTTGGATCTGATGCAGCGCACGAGGGTTCAACGGATATAGTTCAACGAACCGTCAACTTCCTTGTATTCGCGGGTATTCTTTACTATCTTTTGGCGGAACCGCTCAAAAATTATTTTGGTGGTCGAAGTGCGGGTATTGCAAGTGAACTTGAAAAAGTTCAAGAGCGTCTTCGTGAGTCAAAGCGTATTAAAGAAGCTGCAGAGCTAAAGATTGAAGAAGCAACACGCTTTGTCAATGAGCTTGGTGAAATGACAAAAAAAGAGTGCAAAATTTTGAGTGATAAAGTTTTGTCTCAATGTGATCAAGATGCTGATGTGATGCAAAAGCAAAGTAGAGCATTGATGGATCTCGAGAAGCGTCAAATGGTACGCAGTGTTGTGAATGAAGTTATGGGTGAAGTTATGTCTGCTAGTGATGCTAGCATGGGTAGCGAAGCTATGACGGATATTTTGAAAAAGAAGGTGGCGTAAATGAAGCAAGAAATGATTGCTAAACGTTACGTTCAGTCTCTTGTTGCAATTTTGGATTCATTATCACTGGATAACACTTCTGATCTTTTTGCAGTTTTAGCAACCGCTTTTGATGATTTGAAGTTTCTTCAAATTATGAACAGCAATGATATTGCATCTTCAGCAAAAACTACTTTAATTCTTGGAATGGTAGAAAATGCGAAGAGCAGTGAAATCAATAACCTCATTAAGCTTTTGGGTGAAAATGGGCGTTTAGTATTAATTCCAGCCATTGCAAAAGAGTTAAAACGTCAAATCGGATCAATTAAGCGTGTTTATAACGGTCGAATTTATAGTGTTTCCAGAATCGATCAAACAACAATCGATTCTATTTCACGTGATCTTGGGATTAAGATGGGCGCTGCTATCTCTTTGGAGTTTGTAGCTTCAGAGTGTGATGGTGTCCGTGTTGTCGTAGATGGTCTCAATGTCGAAATCGATTTTTCAAAAAGCCGCCTTAATGCTCAACTTACAGAGCACATTTTAAAAGCAATTTAACCCTCGCGAAAGGAGAAACTAGTGGTAGCAAAAGTACAAGCAGATGAAATCAGTTCAATCATAAAAGAGCGAATTGGCAATTTCGAACTTAATGTAGATATTAATGAAACCGGTAAAATCGTCTCATATGGAGATGGCATTGCCCAAGTATACGGTCTAAATAATGTTATGGCCGGTGAAATGGTTGAATTTGAAGACGGGACTCAAGGTCTTGTTATGAATCTTGAGGAGAGTAGTGTTGGTATCGTTGTTCTCGGTCGTGCCAAATTACTTCGTGAAGGTATGAGCGTTAAACGTCTTGGACGTTTATTGGAAGTCCCTGTCGGTGATGCACTTCTTGGGCGTGTTGTTAATGCTCTTGGTGAACCTATTGATGGAAAAGGTCCGATTGAAACAACTCAAACCCGTTTCATTGAAGAAAAAGCTCCAGGAATTATGGCACGTAAATCAGTACACGAGCCAATGGCAACCGGTATTAAAGCAATCGACTGTCTTGTTCCAATCGGACGTGGTCAACGCGAGCTTATCATCGGTGACCGTCAAACCGGTAAAACAACTGTTGCTCTTGATGCGATTATCAACCAAAAAGGTAACGGTGTAGTCTGTATTTACGTTGCTATCGGCCAAAAAGAATCAACCGTTGCTAACGTTATCCGTCGTCTTGAAGAAGCGGGTGCAATGGAGTATACAATTATCGTTGCTTCATCGGCTTCAGAAGCTGCAGCACTTCAATTTCTTGCACCGTACACCGGTGTAACAATGGGTGAATTCTTCCGTGATTCTGCTCGTCATGGTTTGATCGTTTATGATGATCTCTCAAAACATGCGGTTGCATATCGTGAAATGTCTTTGATTCTTCGTCGTCCTCCGGGTCGTGAAGCGTACCCAGGGGACGTTTTCTATATCCATTCACGTCTCTTAGAGCGTGCAGCAAAAGTTAATGATGAATTGGGTGCAGGCTCATTGACCGCTCTTCCGATCATTGAAACACAAGCGGGTGACGTTGCGGCGTATATCCCAACCAACGTTATTTCGATTACTGACGGTCAGATTTTCTTGGAAACTGATTTATTCAATGCTGGCATCCGTCCTGCAATCAACGTAGGTCTATCTGTATCACGTGTTGGTGGTGCTGCACAAATTAAAGCTACAAAACAAGTTGCAGGAACATTGCGTCTTGATTTGGCACAGTATCGCGAACTTCAGGCGTTTGCACAGTTTGCTTCTGATTTGGATGAAGTAAGCCGCAAGCAGCTTGAACGTGGTCAGCGTATGGTGGAAGTTTTGAAACAGCCTCCATATTCTCCGATTCCAGCTGAAAAACAAGCTTTGATCATTTTTGCTGGTAATGAAGGCTATCTTGATGATCTTCCCGTATCAGCTGTTGTTAAATTTGAAGCAGATCTTTATCCATTCATCGACGCAAGTTATCCACAAATTCTTGAAAATATTCGTTCAACATCTAAAATTGATGATGAAACGATGGGGATGATGAAAAAAGCGATCGAAGAGTTTAAAACTACTTTCGTTGCTAAATAAGGATCTTTAATGGCTAACTTGAAAGAGATTCAACGACAGATTAAGAGTGTTTCGAACACGCAAAAAACAACGCGTGCTATGAAGCTTGTCTCTACGGCGAAGCTTCGTCGTGCAGAAGAGCTTGCGAAACGTTCACGTCTGTTTGCTCAAAAAACGAATCAAGTCATAGCTGAAATCGCAAGTCGTATCCAATGCAATAAAGTAGGCGGAATTCAAAGCCGTTGTTTTATTCAAAATGATACGCCAAAAACGATCGATATTATTTTTGTAACAGCGGACAAAGGTCTTTGCGGTGGTTTTAACATGCAAACGATCAAAGCGGTTAAGCGCTTAATGACGCAGTTCAAAGATAAGGGTGTAAATATTCGTGTTCGTGGTATTGGTAAAAAAGGGATTGAATATTTTACATTTAATCAAGTTGAATTACTTGATGCGGTAAAAAATCTCAGCTCTGCGCCGGATATGCAACGTTCAAGTGAGTTTATGGCCGGAGCGATCAAAGATTTCAATGATGGAATTGTGGATGCTGTTTATCTTGTCTATAACGGTTATAAAAATGTTATAACTCAAGAATTGCATGTTAATCGACTTCTACCTGTAACGGCCGAAGATTTCGATTGTGAGAAAGCTAGCAATAGTGTTCTTGAACTTGAAGCACATGATGAAGAGAAAATGCTCGATTCATTAATTGTGAAATACGCTGAGTACAATATGTATTATGCCTTAATTGATTCGGTTGCAGCAGAGCACAGTGCTCGAATGCAAGCAATGGATGCGGCAACAAACAATGCAAAACAAATGGTTAAATCGTTAACTGTCAAGTTTAATAAAGCACGACAAGAGGCGATTACAACAGAA
This sequence comes from Sulfuricurvum sp., assembly GCA_028714915.1. Classification (GTDB taxonomy): domain Bacteria; phylum Campylobacterota; class Campylobacteria; order Campylobacterales; family Sulfurimonadaceae; genus Sulfuricurvum. The sequence goes on along the minus strand of JAQTLL010000003.1, from coordinate 240,788 downwards.
CTTATCGAGATTATCAGCGGCGTCGAGTCGATGAAATAATTATGGAGGATAGAATGATTGGTAAAATTGCTCAAGTAATTGGTCCGGTCGTTGACGTTGATTTTGAAGGTTACCTTCCAGCAATCAACGAAGCGATCGAAGTAAATGTTAGTGTTGAAGGAAATACAACTCGTCTTGTATTAGAAGTAGCAGCACACCTTGGTAATGGTCGTGTTCGCACCATCGCTATGGATATGTCTGAGGGCTTGGTTCGCGGAATGGCTGCACATGCTACTGGAGATCCAATTAAAGTTCCTGTAGGGGAAAAAGTTCTTGGACGTATTTTCAACGTTATTGGTGAAACCATCGATGGCGGCGATCAGATTACGGATTGTGATACATGGTCAATTCACCGTGATCCGCCACCACTTATCGAGCAAAGCACTAAAACCGAAATGTTTGAAACAGGGATCAAGGTTGTTGACCTTTTAGCTCCTTATTCAAAAGGCGGTAAAGTCGGGTTGTTCGGTGGTGCCGGTGTTGGTAAAACCGTTATTATCATGGAACTTATCCATAACGTTGCACACGGGCATGACGGTCTATCTGTTTTCGCTGGTGTCGGTGAGCGTACTCGTGAGGGGAATGACCTTTACCACGAGATGAAAGAATCAAACGTTTTGGACAAAGTAGCTCTGTGCTATGGTCAAATGTCTGAGCCTCCTGGAGCACGTAACCGTATCGCGTTGACCGGTATTACCATGGCGGAGTATTTCCGTGATGAAAAAGGGCTTGATGTATTGATGTTTATCGATAATATCTTCCGTTTTGCACAATCAGGTTCTGAAATGTCAGCACTTTTGGGACGTATCCCATCAGCTGTTGGTTATCAACCGACATTGGCTCGTGAAATGGGTGCTCTTCAAGACCGTATTACATCGACTAAAAAAGGTTCTATTACGTCAGTTCAAGCAGTATATGTACCTGCGGATGACTTGACTGACCCGGCTCCAGCTTCTGTATTTGCACACCTTGATGCGACAACGGTTCTTAATCGTAAAATTGCTGAAAAAGGGATCTATCCTGCGGTTGATCCATTGGATTCAACATCACGTTTGCTTGATCCGCAAATTATTGGTGAAGAGCATTACAACGTGGCTCGCGGTGTTCAAAAAATGTTACAAAAATACAAAGATTTGCAAGATATTATTGCAATTCTTGGTATGGACGAACTTTCAGAGGAAGATAAATCGGTTGTTGAGCGTGCTCGTAAAATCGAAAAATTCCTTTCTCAGCCGTTCTTCGTTGCAGAAGTATTTACAGGTTCTCCTGGTAAATATGTTTCACTTGAAGAGACCATTAAAGGTTTCAAAGGTATTTTGAACGGTGATTATGATCACTTACCAGAAAGTGCTTTCTATATGGTTGGTGATATGAACGAGGCGATTGAAAAAGCTGCTAAGGCGAAAGCTAAATAATTGCTTTTTAAAGGAATGATATGGATACTCTAGTTTTAGAAGTGCTAACCCCAAATGGTTCAATCTTCAAGGGTGCCGTTATTAGCGTAACGGTTCCGGGTGAAGAGGGTGAATTTGGTGTTCTCGCTGGGCACGTCGCATTGACAACACTCCTTAAAGCAGGTGTTATTGATGTTATCAAAGAGAATGGTACGAAAGAGTCCATCGTTGTCAACTGGGGTGTCGTTCAAGTTGCTAACAATACAGTCACTGTATTGGTCGATGGTGCTGTTGCCATTCGTGGTGATAGTGAAGGCGATATCGCCGCAGCTCTTGATGAAGCAAAAGCACTTATCAACAGTGTTGCGGATTCTCATGTTATGATTGCTTCTGTTTCTGCACGCATTGAATCAGCTGCACATTCTCATCTGCACTAACGCTCATGTTTGAGCTTTTTTCTGACTTTATTGCAAAAAGCCATCCGGTAACACTCGGTGTGTTACTGGTTCTTTCTCTTTACTTTATACTTATAAACTGGGTCTTTATTTATCGTTGGATCTCTCTAAGTGAGTGGATCGATGTTGAGAATGAATCCTTAGAAACGCTTCTAATGGGTTCTGATCGACTCAATGAACGCTCTTTTTTGGCTCATTTCGTGAAGTCTGCTAATTCTTTGACAAAACCCTTATTGGATTTAGCACACTATGCATCGACCAAAGAGGCAACTAAAGGGTTGACAGTATTGTCTATTGTGGCTTCTACTACCCCTTTTATCGGTTTGTTTGGAACGGTTATATCAATCTTGGATACGTTTAAGCATATCGGTGGATCCAATGGTACGATGAGCATTATTGCTTCTGGAGTCTCAGATGCGCTTGTTGCAACGGCATCAGGTATTTTTGTTGCTATTTTTGCGTACACGTATCATCAAGTTTTAAAACGTCAATCATTTGAGTTAGTTGGTTTAATACGAATGCAAAGCGATTCGCTTCTTTCCAAAGAGTCTTAAGCATGTTTGATTGGGATGAAAAACCAGAACTTAACATTACACCGCTTGTGGATGTAATGTTAGTGCTATTAGCAGTGTTAATGGTCATCTCTCCCAATATTATCTATGAAGAACTTATTAAACTTCCCAAAGGTTCGGCACAAACCGAAGTAAAAGAGAAAAAAGAGATTGAAATTGTTATTACAGATTCCAAACATATTACGGTCAACAAGCAACCGTTTGATTTTGCTACCTTTAATGATAACTTTGCCCTTTTTTCAAACCAATTTCCGCGTGAGAGTGTGGTTCGAATCAGCGCAGATAATAAACTTGCATACGGTGATGTTATGGGAGTGATGAGTGGTGTGAAGCGCTCAGGTCTTACCAATATTTCTCTTGCTACGAGTAATTAATCTTCCATGCCCGTAGATAATAATCGTCTTTTTATTATGAGTGGAATTGCCTCTTTTTTTTTGTTTAGCTTGGTAATTCTTGCTATTGTTTGGCAAGTTAGGATATTGGTAAAGCCCATGTCCTTTGCGTCGCTTCAGAGTGATGTTATTTCGATCTCACTCGATTCCTCTGTAGTTATTGACTCTAAAGCTCAGGATCAAACCTCAGAAGAGGCACTGCCGATACAGCCGCTAGAGATAGAAAAAAACATCAAAGTAAATGAAGAAAAAAAAGCTCAACCGGAAATCACTGATCTTTTTTCAACTATTAAAGCAACTCGTTCTCCCAAAGAATCTAAATCTAATGCCAAAGAGCTCTCAGATTTGAGTGCTTTAGAAGAAAAAGTTCTTTCAACGAAGCGGTCATCCCAACTGTTTGAAAAGGCAAAAAGTCTCAATTTGGCAAAGCCTGGAGTCAAAGTGCTTTCCGCATCAAGTGGACCCATGGTAAATGAATACTATGCTAAAGTTCAAGGGATTATTTATAGCAATTTCCATCCTGCATCAGGAACCGAAGGATTTAGTGCTCGTGTGCGTATTGTTTTAACCCCCGATGGAAAGCTTGAATCGTATCGTGTAGTTAGCTCTTCGGGAAGTGCAGTCTTTAATGCTGAAGTGGATTGGTTAAAGGAGCGGTTACGTCAAGTAGCACTCCCGCAAAATCCCACTGGGGATGAAGCTGTTTTTGAAATTATTTTAACGGCCAAGGATTAATATGCGTTATTGGATAGTGTTTATTTTATCAATTATTACCCTTTTTGGGGCAGACACAACGCTTGAGGTAACCAAAACGGTTGGGGTACTTCCTAAGTTTGTTATCGAAGATGGGAGTGCTGTTGCGGGATCAGAAACGCAAAAGTTTCATAAAATGTTGAGTGCTGATATGAAAGTCGTATCGTTATTTGATGTAGATGATTCGTATGCAATACAAACTTTTGAGAGTGGTCAGCCTTCCTTAGCGCATCAAGAGGCAGCCTACATTCTTCGGTACCGTTTGGTAGGTGATGGAAATGGTGGATTCAAGGCGGATGTAAAACTGCTTCAAAATAACCTTGAACTTTTTAATAAGAGCTATCTCTTAAAACAAAGTGAAATGCTGGTATTTCTCTCTCATTCCATCGCATATGACATTAATGCTAAAATGGGAGGAGCACCTTTAGAATGGATGAAGCGCAAGGTCTTATTGGTACGTCTTAGCGGGGCAAGACATTCTGAAATTGTTGCAGCGGATTATACCCTTGCGTACCAAAAGGTGATTTTGAGCGGTGGACTGTATGGTTTTGCTAAATGGGCGAATCGTGAACAGACGGATTTTTACTATACAGCATTAAGTGATTTTAAACCTACGATTTATAAAGTCAATTTGGCATCAGGGGCTAAGCGCTCTATTGTTTCATCAGATGGTATGGCAGTATGCTCCGATGTGAGTGAAGACGGTACTAAATTATTGTTGACATTAGCACCCAATGGACAACCGGATATTTATCTTTATGATCTAATCTTAAACGAGAAAAAAAGGGTTACTGATTATTCAGGAATTGATGTAAATGGTCAGTTTATGGGAAATGATACCATCGCTTTTGTCTCAAATCGTTTTGGAAATCCTAATATTTTTTCAAAAAAGATGGAGAGTAATGCCATAACTCAATTGGTATTTGAGGGGAAAAACAATTCGTCGTTTACGACTTATCGGCATTTATTGGTGTATAAAACACGAGATGGGGATGGATTTGATTTACGCTTGGCATCCTTAAATAATAGCGGAACAAGACAGCTAACGAGCAGCGGCGATAATGATTACCCGAGATTTTCTTACGATGGCGAAGCTATTTTGCACATTAAACAAGAAGGATCTCGCAGTTTGGTGGGTATTATTAGGCTGGGGCTCAATAAAAGTTTTACTTTCCCCCTTCATGTTGGTCGAATACAATCACTTGATTGGTGATTTACCTTTTTTTGGTATACTTCCTTCTTAATAATTTAAAGGGGTTTTAAATGAAACGTATAGCGTATATGAGTGCAGTTTTAGCACTATTAGTTTTTAGTGGATGTTCAACTAAACAACCAACAATTGATGCAACAGCAAATGGAAGTGTCTCAGGCAATAGCAGTGCAAATCAAATGCCAAGTCAAAGTTCTGCAGGAAATAATGCAGCTGTTATAGCTCCCGTTACGAATGCCAATCCGGTAGATACAAGTGCAAGCGATGCTAATAGTGCAAAAGGGCAAGGGATAACCAGTATTTTATTTGATTACGATAAGTTTGATATTCGTGCTGATATGCAAGAAAATGTTAAGACTAATAGTGGAATGGTTAAAAATAAAACCTTTAAACTTGAAGGTAACTGTGATGAGTTCGGTAGCGATGAGTACAATTTTGCACTGGGACTAAAACGTGCTAATGCGGTTAAATCAGCATTGGTTAATGAAGGAATCAGTGCAGATTCAATTAGCATGACAAGTTTGGGAGAAGGTAATCCTGTTTGTTCGGAAAAAACCAAAGAGTGCTGGGCTAAAAATCGTCGTGTTGATTTCAAGCTTCCGTAAATGCGTTCTCTTGTAGCCATTTCACTTCTCTCATCTCTTTTATGTGCATCAGAACCTTCGGTTTTTGGTGCGGGAGATCTCAATAATCCCAATCCATACGGTCTTACCCACGAAGAAAAGCTGATTCAGGAAAACAAAAAAGAGATCCAAAATATTGCCCATAAAAATAATCTTCAAAATGCCAAAGTTGAGTCGGTTACCGAACGTTTGGATGGGATGCAGGCTATTGTAGAAGGACTTGGACAATCTGTAAATGAGCATAAAATAGCTTTACGTAAAATGAATGACTCGATGATGGATCAAAACAGATCCAAATCAGTTGATGAATTGATGAAACAAAGCAGTGCCAATAGTGATAATATAGCGCAACTTAAAATATTACTTGAAGAGCTATCCCATACCGTTGACGGAATCAATGCCTCCTATGTTACCAAAGAGGAATTTAGTGCTTTGGTGAAGCAGCTTAAGGTATCTCTCCCCGCTTCTTCTCCTGCTGCTGTTCCAAAAAAAATGGATAATATCAGTATTGAAAAAGAGGCAAAAAAACTCTTTGAGCAAAAAAAATATCCGGAAGCACAAGCTTATTTTGAGATGATGATAGAAAAAAAATATAAATCTTCGGACGCTAATTTCTGGATAGGTGAAAGCTTTTTTGAACAAAAAAAGTATAAAGAAGCTATTTCATATTATAAGCAAAGTGCTTCTGAAAATGAAAAAGCATCTACAATGCCGACTCTTTTATTTCATACGGGGATCTCTATGGAAAAAAATGGTGATATCGCAAATGCAAAAGCATTTTATAGTGCAACAATCTCACGGTTCTCTGGTTCTGGAGCAGCGCTTGAAGCAGAAAAAAAACTCTCTAAACTTAAATAGCTATATGTGTGTTTTCAGCCTATCTATAGCTAAATGTGCTAAAATCGCATTATCTTAAAATTTTGTAAGGCAAATCAATGGCAATTGAAGCAAATCAGATCGTTTCGATCGAATATGAAGTTCGCGATGGTGCGAATGTTGTAGACAGTAATATTGGTGGTCATCCATTGGTGTTTATGTTTGGAAAAGGGCAAATCATTCCTGGTTTAGAAAACGGGATTGCACATATGTCTATGGGTGAAAAAGGTGACGTGATGGTAAAAGCTGCCGATGCGTACGGCGATTACAATGAAGAAGCACAACAAGAGCTTCCACGTGAACAATTTGCAGGTATTGATTTAAATCCTGGTATGACATTGTATGGTCAAGGTGAAGATGGCGGAACCGTTCAGGTAACCGTTAAAGAGGTAAAAGACGATAATGTTATTATCGATTTTAATCATCCTCTTGCAGGAAAAGATTTAATGTTTACCGTAACTATTAATGTTGTTCGTGATGCCTCTCCTGAAGAAGCCATGAGCGGTATTCCTGCAGAAAACCAAATGGATGATGACGAATGTTGTGGAAGTGGCGGCAATCACGGTTGTGGATGTCACTAATTTTTTAACTGCCTCAAGCGCCTCACTTGAGGCGTTTAAAACTGCTAATTTATTAAAAGGTCTATCGGTCAGTGCCATAATTATTGGTGCTCGAGGGACTGGAAAACTAACCCTCGCACGTTACATATTGCCCCATGCCCCTGTTATTGATGCTAGTAATTTTGATGAACTTTTGGATTCATTAGGAAAGCATGATGCCATTATTATTCATAGAATTGATGATATTTCTAATCTAAAGCGATTTGAAGAGACTCTCAGCCGAACAAAGACGCGTGTTATTGCAACAGGTGGATTTCGTTTTTCTCATGAACAATTGGAAAATATCTTTTCCATCCGTCTTAGTATTCCCTCTTTGAGTGAACGTCCTGAAGACATTGCGTTGTTAAGTGATTTGTTTAGAAAAGAAGCACAAGAGACATTTGGAAAAACAACTTCTGTAAATACCAATGAATTAATCCCTGATGTGAGTGAAAATGCTCTTTCCCTGCGTAGGCAGGTCTATTTACATTGTTTATTAAGCAGTGTAAGCGAAGATGATCTCATGGGTATTATGGAAAATTTTTTACTTCAAAAGCTTGGGAGTAATAATGATTACCGAAAGTTTTTACATTTATATGAAGTTCCTTTGATTCGAGCGGGGATTAAACGGTTTAAATCTCAGTTACAACTTTCAGATAAATTAGGGCTCAATCGTAATACATTACGTAAAAAAATTGGGGAACACTCACAGTACAAACTTGAAATAAAGGAATCAGAATGAATGCAAAAAAAATAGCAATGATTTTTCCGGGGCAAGGGTCTCAAAGTATCGGTATGGGAAAATCATTTTATGAAAACAGTCCTCTTGCTCGTGAAATGTTCGAGCGTGCTGGGGAACGTATCGGTGTTGATTTTACCAAACTATTATTTGAAGAAAATGAGCAGATTAATGAGACGGCGTATACACAACCGGCTATTTTATTGGTTTCCCTGATTGCCTATAAGCTTTTTCAAGAAGCTCATCCTACGGATGCCGTATTATTTTTGGGTCACTCATTAGGTGAATTTAGTGCTCTTTGTGCATCAGGTGCGATTGATTATGTTGATGCAGTTGAGTTGGTACATCAACGCGGTATGTTGATGCAAACTGCGTGTGCCGATATTAATGCAGGAATGATGGCAATTTTGGGGTTGGATGATGCAATCGTTGAAGAACTTTGTACAAAAGCCAATACAGAGGGAAAACGGATTTGGCCTGCTAACTTTAACCAGAATGGTCAGCTTGTCGTGGCAGGAATCAAAGAAGATTTGAGTGCTATGGAGAGTGCCTTTAAAGAAGCAGGAGCGAAACGGGCATTGTTGCTAAATATGTCGATTGCAAGCCACTGCCCCCTTTTGAGTTCTGCGATGCAACCTTTGGGTGAAGCGATGGAAAAAATGGTACATGATACGTTTAGTGCACCGATTGTTTCGAATGCTACGACGCAAAAATATGCAACCAAAAAAGAGGCGATCGAGTGGTTAAAAGTTCAATTGATCCAGCCGGTTAAATACAAACAATCCATCGAAGCCATTGCCGGTGAGATCGATATGATGATTGAATTTGGTAACGGTGCGGTTTTAAAAGGGCTCAATAAGCGTAATGCACCTGAGGTAGAGACAGTAGGAATATCAGATATGGAATCACTTGTAAAGGTATGCGAAGCACTCTCATGAAAGTAGCTTTAATCCAGTTTGCACCTAAACTCAATCGCTCCAATTTAGAGAGTGTCTTGAAGCTCGTTGATGCTAATTCGGACACGGATGTGGTCGTATTTGGAGAATTGGCGTTGAGTGGCTATATGCTTCAGGATAAGCTCTTTGAAGATGCGTGGAATCTTGATGAATTAGCACCATTGGCAAATGCCAGTATTTCGTGTGATATTGCTATAGGTGCGGCAGTGTGGGATGATGGAAAGGTGTACAACAGTGCCCTTTATTTTTCTAAAGGTGAGTTGCTTCATATCCACCATAAAAATCATCTCCCGACGTATGGAATGTTTGAAGAGGGGCGTTATTTTGCCGCCGGTGATGCAGTCAAGAGTTTTCAAACGGCTCATGGTACTGTTACGATGGTAGTGTGTGAAGATGTGTGGAGAGCACAAACCTTTGCTACCCTTGCGTCATTGGATACAGATGTTATTTATGTATTGGCAGCTTCACCTGCGCGTGATTTTAGCGATGAGGGATTGTTAATCGAATCCCAATGGGATGCATTGTTAAAATCTCTTGCTCTCCTTACCAAAGCGTATGTTGTCTTTGTGAATCGCGTCGGATTTGAAGATGGGCTCGGATTTTGGGGAGGAAGCAGGGTGATTACCCCTATTGGATCTGTTGAACACAAGCTCTCTCTTTTGGATGAAGAGTCAAAAATTGTCTTACTGAATCATAAACTTCAAAAATTAGAGCGTTATATCGCAAAAAATAGTTAAGAGGAATTAAAATGAAAATAGCCATTATGGGCGCAATGCGTGAAGAGATTGAACCGATTTTAAAAAATGTTGGTGAATATCAAGCTTACGAGCATGCGGGAAATGTTTTTTATACCTGTACGTATGGTGCGCATGAGCTGACTATTGCCTATTCAAAAATCGGGAAAGTCTTTTCGGCGATTACTGCTTCGGTGATGATTGAGCGTTTTGGTGCTCAAGCTCTCCTTTTTAGCGGGGTAGCAGGGGGAATTTCCAAAGAGCTTAAAATCGGTGATTTGATTATGGCTTCTTCTTTATGTCAGCATGATGTCGATATTGTCGCCTTTGGGCATCCGTATGGTTTTATCCCTGAGGGGACATTGATGATTGAAGCAGATGCCAATCTTCGTTCTCTCGCCTCTGAAGTTGCTATTGATATGGGTGTTGACTTGTACGAGGGGATTATCGCTACAGGTGATCAATTCGTTGCCAGCAGTGAGCGGAAGTTATGGATACAACAAACATTTAATGCCGATGCCTTAGAGATGGAGGGTGCGAGTGTGGCGTGTGTGTGTCAAAATTTCGGCATTCCATTTTTCGTTCTACGCGCTATCAGTGATACGGCAGATGGGGGAGCTAGCGAAGATTTTGATGCCTTTTTGCAAACGTCTGCTGCTGTGAGTGCACAATTTATTTTAGAGATGGTAAGACGTTTTGGCCATTAAACTCAGTAAAAAAATTATGCGCCGTATGGGTCAAACAAATGCTGCATTTAATCTGATTGAAGAGGGGGATAAAATTCTCGTGGGTTTGAGCGGCGGGAAAGATTCGCTGACAATGATTCATGCTCTGATGGAGCAACAACGCCGCGCCCCCTTTAACTTTGAACTGCTTGCCGTAACGGTAACGTACGGAATGGGGGAAGATTTATCTGCGTTAGTTGCACATTGTGCAGCCCATGGGATACCCCACAAAATTCATGAGACCAATACGTATGAGATCGCAGGAGAAAAAATTCGTCAAAACTCCTCATTTTGCAGTTTTTTTTCCCGTATGCGTCGTGGAGCACTTTACAGTGCCGCATTAGATCATGGATGCAATAAAGTTGCTCTTGGACATCATCTTGATGATGCAGCGGAGAGCTTTTTTATGAATATGATCTATAACGGTCACCTGAGAGCACTTGCCCCTAAATACAAAGCGGGTAATGGTCTGATAGTCATCCGTCCGTTGATTCAGCTGCGTGAGCGCCAACTGAGCGCGTGTGCAATAGAAAATGAGATGCCGACCATTGGAGATGAAGCGTGTCCGTCAATGCGCTTTGATGTCAAAATGCCTCATGCAAGAGCTAGTATGAAAGAGATGTTGGCTGAGATGGAAAAAAAATATCCTGATTTGTTTATTTCAATCAATTCGGCATTCAGTCACATCAGCGATGAAACTTTTTTTGATCCTGAACGATTTGCATTATAATTTTATGATCTGCACGGCTGAGAGATAGCTGTGCAATCTCTTCCAAGCTAAACCATTCAAATTTTTCTGGTAAAGTTTCCTCTTCATTTAGATATACATTGGCTTGGAGTGTGAAGTGGCTGTAGTGCTGAGTAATCTTTCCTAAAAGTTTTAATGGACTATTTGGTAATTCTTCAGATTCATAAAATCCCCATAGTCCAGATAAAAATCGTGTTTGTCGTTGGATAAGAGCATAGGTATTATTTTTTTGATAAACAAGAATATTTCGAATTCGAATCGGCTTATTTATTTTAATTTTTGATGATGGATAGAGTAGGGGAGTACTCTTGCCTTGACATGTTGATGCAAATGGACAAATATCACAAAGTGGTTTTTTGGGTAAACAGATAGATGAACCTATATCCATCATTGCCTGATTGTATTCAAACGGATGTAGGGGATCAAATAATGTGTATGAATATTCCCATAGCTTTTTTTCGTTACGTTCTTCTAATGCAAAATAACGGTGAAGTATTCGCTTGACATTGGCATCGAGAATGGGTAGTGCTTCACGGTAGGCAAATGCAGCAATGGCGTGTGCAGTGGAGCGGCCGATACCGCTGAGCCGCATTAAATCATGGACATTATCGGGCAGTATTCCCCCGCATTGATGAGCAGCATTATGGATGTTTCGTGCTCGTGTGTAGTAGCCTAACCCTTCCCATTTTTTTAGGACATCATCGAGACTCGCACGGGCTAAATCTTCCATTGTAGGGAAGGCTTCAAGGAAGGGAAAATAGAACCGTTCAAGGACAGTTTTGACCTGTGTTTGTTGGAGCATTATTTCACTCACATACACCTTGTATGGGTCATTTGTAAGCCTCCAAGGTAGGTTGTGACGACCATTTTTATCATACCAGTTTAAAAGTGATTTATGAACTTCTTTATACATGCCGTATTGTATCTAAATACATATTTCTAAAAAATCCATGTGGTGGTAAAAAAACTGCAAGAAAATCACATAAAAATGCTAATGGAGCATGTGAGTAGGGATTGATTCTATGGTTGTTAAATTTTTGATAAGTCATTTTTTGGAATCTGCATGGAGAATGATTACAATAGATTTAGACGAGCATGCATTCATATAGTCCAAAGCCAATAAAATATATAGTTCTAAAAATATTTAATAAAAAAGGTATCGAAAAATGGGCAGTAAAGTTTTAATTGTCCCTCTATTTTTTTTAGAGGTTATTACGCTTAATGCTTCAACGATAGAGGATACAAACGGTTCAAACAGCACTGGTTTGATCTCGATGTATAATATCAATACGAAAACAAATCAACCTCAAGTGAGCAGTAACGGAGGGGGGCTTTTTTACAACTCTCAAAATATTAAACTCAAGGTTGAAAGATCTACAGATGCCGTTAAAACCGCTGCCATTATAAAAGTAAACCCATTGCACAATTCACTGTATGTAAAATTTGGGGTGAACTACCTCAATCAAAATATATATAATTATGATTCCACTACGGAAAGTGTCAGTCAGCATTCGGGCGCATTAGGGGTTGGTTATATGCTCAATAATGATTTAGACTTGGAATTAGGCAGCAGCGTGACTGAGGTGATTGGAAATAAAACAAATCTTCAGAATGAGATTGCCAATCAAACCATTAAAAATACCTACTGCCAGCTTGCCCAACGGGTTGAGATCCCTATCGGAACAATAGATGTCTCAGTAAACGGCAATCAGCTATATCAAAACCTTTCGACTAAAGAACAAAATTACGGTAGCCGCTTTAACTATTATCCTGACGATAATATCAAAGTTGGGTACTCTTACAGCAATAGCCAAAATAATGTTTCCACTGGGTATTCTATCAATTATGGCTACTTTACAACCGAGTATGCCAATTATATTTCACAGGATACTTATAGTGTAACCGTAGGCTTTAAAGCAAAATTTATGGATATTACCGATTTTTCAAGTTATATCATTCCGGTAAAAGTAAAACCACCCCTTATCAGGTCACACCGATTTGATGACATGGTTTTGTATGATAATATGAATATTTATATTTGAGATCAAAAATACTTTTGAAAATATAATAATAAAAAATTTAAGAGCTTCCAAAGAATCTAAATCTTGCAATGTAGGAAAGTTTTCAAAAAAAGGGAAGCAAAATCGTACTAACATCGTTTTTACTTGCGTTTGGCAGAGCATTATTCCGCTACTCTATATTTTGTAAGGATCGTTAGTGCATCTCCATGATAAGTTACGCTGTCCTTGTAGCAAATAATGAGCACCTTGGTATTACCTGCTCCCAATAGCAGACCCAAAGTCTCATTAAGTAACTATAACAAATTATTTTGTGTTTTAGCTGATTGTTTTTTAATCAATTGATTTTTTAACCTTATTTTAGAGTATTAGAATGGAAGAGAATGTTCTGTATCAATGAAATTTTTACTGACTCCATCGAGATTAAGGGGTCGAAATTTATTGCTTTTTGTATGCCTATATCCCTATATGAAGAGGAGATACAACGTTTACGCTCTCTTCATCCTAAGGCTGTACATTTTGTTAGTGCTTATCGCAGTCTTAATGAATATGACCAAATTGTCGAATACAGCGGGGATGATGGTGAGCCTAAAGGAACATCGGGGAAGCCGACTCTCTCTGTATTGCAAGGGCATGAACTTATCAATACTGCTATTATTACAGTACGCTATTTTGGTGGGACGAAATTAGGACCCGGAGGGTTGGTGCGTGCTTATGCAGAGGCTGCAAATGCGGCATATACACAAGCAGTTTTACTTCCGTATGAAAAACTGTTTGTTTATAAAATTGAATGCGATTATTCCCATATTTCGATAGTAGAGTATGAGAGTACTCACACGAATATTCGAATCATCTCTAAAGAGTTTGGTGAGAAAGGGGCAATATTTGAGATTGAGGGGACGAAGGAAAATTTAGAGAAGTTTTACGGTAAATTGGGGCGGAGCATTCGGAGACAATAATTACTCTTTACTCCATAGCTTCTCATTGAGCTTTAACTCTTCTACCAATCCGATCGTATAACGTAACGTATTGATATATTCCATCGCCTGTTTAAAATCCAGCAGAGAGGCAAATACGGTAGGCTCAAAGAGGTCTTTTTTGGTTGCGATACCGATATGGATATGATTATGGACAAAAGATATGAAAAGAGGATGGGTTATTTTTTTTTGAAATTCCAAAATTCGTTTCATCATTGAGTGACTGAGAATATAGCGTGCTTCGATGGGATCGTTTCCATAGACGACGAATACTTTTTCAAATTCAGGATTATCAAGGCGGATGAGGTCATCACGTGAAAAGTTGATGGATTGTAACCATCCCCCGATGAGAGAGCCAAAGTTTTTTTCCGCTTGATCGGGAAGGATGACTGTTTTACTTTTGAAGTATTTGTTAAACTCAGCAACGAGGAAGAGCCCACGAAAGAGGGTGTGCCACTGAGTACGCCCTTTAGAGTCTTTCGTCTGATATTGCGCATGAATATCGGAAAATTCTAGCGGTACACCATCTATGGAGCCTTTGACATAATCGTTTCCGCTATAGCGGTCGATGGAGTGGTTAAAGAGTTGTGAACGTTCAAAGAGATGTTGTGAAATCATAAAATCGGGATTGTAGAGGAGATGGGGATCGATAGCTCCAATGAGGGGTGTAATAATCTTGGCTTTAAAGTCTTTTGCATACCCTTGAGTCATAAAACGATAGGTCATTCCTGCAATAGCAATAAAACCGATGGCAACAGCAATTATAAGCGGATGGAAGAGTCCGAAGTTTTTTCCCATCCAAATGGCAGTAAGAGAAAAAAAAACGGCTCCCATTCCCCCATACCATTTTAGCTGAGAGACAATTTTTAGTCTTATTTTTTCGAGCTCATTGAGCGGAGGATAAAGCTCTTTGTAATAAAAATCGGTAAGTTCAGAAATCGATTTCATTTATTAAATAGAGCACCAACATCAACATTTTGACGCTCAGTTACGGTGATTTCAAAGACAGCTTTGCGTTGCAGATTCATCCACCCTGCTATCAGGTTAGTTGGAAACATTTCGATAGCATTATTCAAATCTGTGACGGCTTGGTTGTAGGTACGGCGTGCGGCAGAGATCTGCTCTTCGATTTCGTTGAGAGAGCGTTGAAGATGCATCACGTTTTCATTGGCTTTTAGGTCTGGGTAGGCTTCCATTGCAATGTTAATAGCACCTAGCGCCGAGGTAAGTTTGGCATCAAGGGCTATTTTTTGATCATCGCTAATTCCAGGTTTCATCGCCTGAGCGCGAAGTTCTGTCACTTTTTCTAATGTTGATTTTTCGTGTTCCATATATTGAGATACAGACGCGACAAGGTTGGGGATGAGGTCAAACCGTTTTTTTAAAACCGCATCGACACCGGCGAAGATATTTTCGACCTGATTTTTTTTGCCAATAAGTGAGTTGTACATCAAAATGGTGATAACAGCGAGTACTCCTACTATTATAAGAGCTATTTGCATGAGTTGACCTACTTTTAAATCATATTTGTATCGAATGATAATACCATAACTGAAGTAGTAAGTTCAAATTTTAGAAGAATATTTTATCAAAAGGGTGTTAGAATAATAGAAAAGGGGTTGCCATGAAATTAATATTAATAGCTGTGTCTAGTAGTATCATTATGATATTGAGTGGTTGTACGCAATCTGGAGTCCCGCAAGTCGATGCGGATGCTTCGAGATATGAGATGACTTCTCAATCGGGTGTCATTACAGATGTAAGAGCAGTGGTTGTTAAAGATGAAGGCGGTGGTGGATTTTTAGGGGCTATTGTTGGAGGTGTTCTTGGTTCAACGATGGGTGGTGGAAGAGGTTCCGTTCTTACAACACTAGGGGGAGGGCTTATTGGTGCGTATGCTGGAAATGAGATAGGTAAATCAAACGCACAAGAGCTCTCTGTTACTCTTGATGTCAGGCAAGATGTGGTTGTTGTCTCCAAAGGAACACAATTTACTGTTGGTCAACGTGTTAAGATCGTTAAACGTAATGGTCGTATTTATAATGTGGAGTTGGCTAAATAATCAGTGATTTCTCTTGAATAACATCCTTTATAAGGATGTTTAGAGAGTTTTTTAAGCTTCCATAAATACAAAAGGCAGGCTTAAGAATAAAAATGGATAATTCGATAATAATTATTATTTTTATTTAAAGGGTTATGCTATGGAAGCGTTATGGAATGCATTTTGGGAACTTAGTATCGATATGGGGGTTTATATCCTCTTTGGATTGCTTGCAGCGGGTGTTTTGCATCAGTTAGTCCGTGAGGAATGGATTCAAAAACATCTTGGAGGTGATACTCACAATGCAGTTGTCAAAGCAGCATTGTTTGGAACACCTTTGCCCCTGTGTTCGTGCAGTGTTATCCCTTTTGCCGCAACGTTACGACGTAATGGCGCTTCCAAGGGGGCAACTTTGTCTTTTTTAATCTCTACACCGATTACGGGCGTGGATTCCATTTTAGCAACGTTTGGAATGTTTGGGTGGATATTTACTTTGTATCGTGTTGTAAGCTCGGTTGTTATTGCTATTACAGCTGGAATCTTAATGAATCTTTTTGAGACGAAAGAGCTAAAAAAAGGATTTTCTTTTAGTACCGTTGCTCCTTCTTTCTCTTCAAATCCTTTCCCTTCAACTAATAAGGAAAGTCAAAAAAACTTCTCGCTATATGATGTCTTTCACTATGGATTAATAACGTTACTGGGTAGTTTCAGTAAGCCACTTTTTTGGGGACTGTTTATTGGAGCTGTGATTACGGCAGCGATGCCCTCAAATTTACATCAATTTTTTGGTGACAATCGGTTTCTCGGATACATTATTGCAGTAGCCATTGCAGCACCGATGTACGTATGTGCTACGGCATCTCTTCCCATTGCTGTATCATTAATTCTTGCAGGAGTTTCTCCGGGGGCTGCTTTTATCTTTTTGAGTGCAGGTCCTGCGACTAATACAGTTACAATGGGGGTTGTTAAATCTATGCTTGGAATGCGTGCATTAGTCATTTATCTAGTAGTGATTAGTGTTGGCAGTATCGCATTTGGTGCATTAATTGATATTGGATTTGATACATTGTCCGTGGAAATGAATATACAGCATCATGAGAATAATAGCTGGATACAAGAGGGCGGTGCTGTTATATTATTGGGGCTTATCGGATGGCATTTTGTGAGCGGATGGTTTAAGAAGCCGGATAAAAATTGTAGTGGCGGGTCGTGTTGTTCATAGATGCGGTATTATTTAGTAGATTAAAATGAGAGGACAAAAATGAAAAAAATCATTATTATGGGTATGAGCGTATTTGTGTTGATGGTATTTGCAAATGAAAGAGAAAAAGTTGAGAAAAAAGTTTTACAACAAAAACAAGTAAATACAAAAGTCCAGGAAAAAATATTTGCAAAGCAAGAAGTGAAAATTAAGAGACAAAGTTATCCGCGCGGAAACATAGTAACACACTGAGTGAGAAGTATAATTGGCATTATCAGCGTGTAAGTATTTTAGAGTATAAAAAGGGTGGTTTTTAGATTCATAGGTGAAGGATAACACAGAGTGAGAAAAATAATCAAAAGAGGGTGGCGCAGTCGACGGGACTCGAACCCGCGACCTCCTGCGTGACAGGCAGGCGTTCTAACCAACTGAACTACGACTGCACAACTATGGTGGGAATTACAGGACTCGAACCTGTGACATCTACCTTGTAAGGGTAGCGCTCTACCAACTGAGCTAAACTCCCAAGAGTTTAATTTGTGAAAATAAATTAAAATAACGTGGCGCAGCGGACGGGACTCGAACCCGCGACCTCCTGCGTGACAGGCAGGCGTTCTAACCAACTGAACTACCGCTGCGCCTAAAAATGGTGGGAATTACAGGACTCGAACCTGTGACATCTACCTTGTAAGGGTAGCGCTCTACCAACTGAGCTAAACTCCCGATGTCAAATACTATTGAACAAATGGCGACCCCTAAAGGATTTGAACCTCTGTTCCTACCATGAAGTGATAGTGTCCTTGGCCACTAGACGAAAAGGTCACACAACTAAACACATGGTGTCCCGTGATGGATTCGAACCATCGACCCCTTCATTAAAAGTGAAATGCTCTACCAGCTGAGCTAACGGGACCTCTTCAACCATCATAAAAACGCTGATTGGGAGGGCGAAATTATAGGCAAATTACTCTTGCTTGTCAAGGTAAATTTTAAATTAACTGAAGAACATCTCTCGTTCGATATTTAAAAGCATTTTTATCGCCATTAAAACACTTTGTTCTTGGATGTAATTACGATCCCCTTCAAAATAAAATCGTTCGGTATGAACCGATGTTTTAGAACGTGCACTAATGTATACCGTCCCCACGGGTTTAAGTTCACTTCCTCCGCTTGGCCCTGCAATACCACTAATTGCGAGAGCAAAATCAGCATAACTGACATTGAGTGCACCCTCAGACATTTGGTTTACCGTGTCCGCACTTACTGCTCCGTGAGTTTTAAGGGATTCATCATCGACCGCGAGCCAATTGGCTTTTAGAATATTGTCATAGGTGATAAGTGAACCCTCATAAATATTTGAAGCTCCGGGTTGAGAAGTAAAATAATAGGCGAGAGAGCCTCCGCTGCAGCTTTCTGCGAAAGATATTCTCTTATGATTTTTGGAGAGTTTTTCAATGATATAAGCAGAAATATTAGAAGAAGCAATTACTTTATGATGCAATAATCCTTTGGATGAAGCAATAAACTGAGCCATATTTCCATGTTTACGAGCGGTTATTTTTACCCGTACCCATCCCTCAATAAGTTCCGAAGATTCGAGTTTTACATCAAAGTTTTGAGCCAGGGGATCCAGCAGTGCCGATACACTGGAGAGCTCTTCATTAAAAACATGAATCCAACCGCTTCGATTTTCATCCTCGATTAAAACGGGGGGGAGCTTTTTTCCCTCGGATGCTAAAATAACGTTAATTTCAGAAGCATTATACGAGAGGAGATAGCTGCCATTTTCTAAAATACTTGCGCGTGAGGGGATGAGCATAGAGTTTTTTAATACCTGATTATCAGCAGTTACGGTACTAAGAAGCTTTCCAACGATGGTAAACGTACTTTTGGTGGTGATGATGACGAGTTTGGCTTCGGTTTTTAAGAGTTGATCGAGATGAAGGAACAGCCCTTTGTCAGACTCTTCAAAATAACTGATAGAGTCGATAGAAGAGAGTTTTTCTTTGATACTGCGTAATAAATAACGCTCGTATGCTTCATTTAAAATTAACCTGTTTCCGACAAAAAGGACATCTCGTTTCATTTTTTTACCCTTAATTATTTGAGACAGTATATCATATAGGGCTTTTGACAGCAAAATTTAAACCCCTAAAAGCTATAATGCACAACTATTTAACTACAATTTTTAAGGGATCCAATGGATTATAAAGATACCCTCCTGTTACCACAAACCGAGTTTCCGATGCGTGGAAATTTGATTAACAATGAACCTCTTCGCTATGCGTCATGGATTAGTGCGGATGTTTATGGCCGTATGAAAACCAATCGCAAAGGGGCTCAAAGCTTCACGCTGCATGATGGACCTCCTTATGCGAACGGGCATACCCATATCGGTCATGCTTTGAATAAAATTCTTAAAGATATTATTGTTAAGTATCACTATTTTAATGGAAAATCAGTCCGCTTTACCTCCGGATGGGACTGTCATGGATTGCCTATTGAACAGCAAGTTGAGAAAAAGCTGGGCGGAAAACAAAAAAAAGAGCTTCTTTCTACGGCTGAAGTACGTAAACTGTGCCGTGAACATGCCTCCGAATTTGTGGATATTCAACGCTCTGAGTTTAAAAAACTCGGTATTGTTGCCGACTGGGATAATCCGTATTTGACGATGGACTATAAATTTGAAGCCAATATTTATCGTACTCTTTGCGGTGTGGCGAAAAAAGGGCTTTTGATTGAGCGTTCCAAGCCGGTTTACTGGAGCTGGGCAGAGCGTACGGCACTCGCTGAAGCTGAGGTTGAGTACGAAGATAAAGAAGATTATTCGATTTATGTAGCCTTTGAGCTCTCAGATGAAGCAAAAATACGTGTAGGAATTGAAGGAAAAGCGGCAATCGTTATCTGGACGACAACCCCGTGGACGCTCCCTGCCAATACCGGTATTTCACTCAATCCTGAAGAGGTGTATGTTCGTACAAGCGATGGGTATATCGTTGCCGAAAAACGGTATGAGGCGATGATTGAAGAGGGTGTTTTTAGCGGTTCGGTAGTTCAAAAAATCGATGCACAAAAGCTTGAAAATCTTTATGCGATCAATCCTCTCAATGGTCGAGGTTCGCATTTGGTTCTTGGTGAGCACGTTTTGATGGAGAACGGATCGGGATGTGTTCATACTGCACCGGGACACGGGGAAGATGACTATCGTATTGGTCTTCGTTATAATTTAGAGGTCGTGATGCCGGTTGATGAGACAGGATGTTATGACAGCACTCTCGTACACGAAAAACTTCTCCCAAATCCTGAAGAGTTTGTGGGGATGCATATTTTCAAAGCGAATGAGCCAATCCTTGCCTTACTGGGGGAGAATCTTCTCAAAGTCTCTAAATTTCGTCACTCTTACCCCCATTGCTGGCGTTCGCATACTCCGTTGATCTTCCGCGCAACACGTCAGTGGTTCATTGCAGTTGATGGGATACCGGAGGGTGAGACTAAGACCCTTCGCTCTATCGCGCAAGAAGAAGTGGCAAAAACGACATTTTATCCTGAAACCGGACGTAACCGTTTGGGCTCAATGGTTGAAAATCGTCCCGATTGGTGTATCTCACGTCAACGTGACTGGGGTGTTCCTATCGCATTTTTCCGTGTCAAAGAGACGGGCGAAGTGATTTTGGATGAAAAAACACTGAATTTTATTGCGATGATTTTCGAAATGCACGGTACGGACGCATGGTACTCTATGAGCATTGCTGAATTGCTCTATCCTGGATGTCCTCATAAAGCCGATGATTTAGAAAAGGTAACCGACATTTTGGACGTATGGTTTGACAGCGGTTCAACGTGGAATGCGGTACTTAAATCACGCAACTACGATGCGGGAACCTATCCTGCTGATTTGTACATCGAAGGTTCTGATCAGCATCGCGGATGGTTCCAATCTTCCCTCTTTTTGAGTGCAGCGGTTGAACACATTGCACCGTATAAAGCCATTCTGACTCACGGATTTACCGTCGATGAAAAAGGCGAGAAGATGTCAAAGTCCAAAGGCAATGTCGTCGCTCCCGATACAGTTCTTAAAGAATACGGCTCAGAAATTTTGCGTTTATGGGTTGCGATGAGTGATTATCAAGGTGATCTCAAAATCTCAGGTAATATTCTCAAGCAAACGGCTGAACAGTATCGGAAACTTCGTAATACATTTCGTATTATGCTTGCCAATCTCGATGAGCTTGAAGCAATTGTCCCTTATGAGCAAATGGGTGAAATCGATAAATGGATTGTGGCAAAAGCTAAAGAGGTGTTTGACGAAACCCATAAACTGTTTGGTGAGTACAACTTTGTCCAAGGGATGAGCGGGCTTAATTATTTTATCGTCAACGAGCTTAGCGGAGTTTATATCGATATTACCAAAGACCGTATGTATTGTGATGCTCCGACCTCAGCTACGCGTCAATCAACGCAAAGTGCCATGGCGATTATTGCAGGGTCAATGCTTGGACTTATTGCTCCGATCCTTACCTACACCGCTGATGAGATTTTTGAAAATGCCCCTGCGCTTCTTAAAGGGGATGCTATTGATATTTTTGATGTTCTTTATACCTCTATTAAGCCCGTAGAGAGCAACTGGGACGAAGTAAACGCCAAAGCGGTTCGTGTGGGGCTTAATGAAGTCGTAGATGGATTGAAAAAAGAAAAAGCTATTAAAAATACCCTTGAATTGGTTGTCTCAACGACATCACCTCTCCATAAAGCATTCAAAAGAGAAGATATTGAAGAATATTTAGTTATTTCCAAATGGTGTGCTTGTCCACTCAAAGATATTTTAGGAACGTTTGAAATAGAAGGTGAGACATTTAATATCGCTCGCGCTTCTAAGGCTAAGTGCCCCCGTTGTTGGAAATATCATAGCGTTGATGAAGAGACGTTGTGTGAACGTTGTGCGAGTGTTATCGCATGATGAGAGAACCTGTATCTTTGCTTTTTATTGCTGAGACGGTTGGCGTTATTTTTGCAATTATCGCTTTGGGGATTTTGATGGTAAAAAATGCAAAACGTAAAAAGGAATGTGTATGATAACACTCAAAGAGGCGTTAAAACTCTCTGCCAAAGAGCTCGTTGCCCTAAAAGAAGAGTTAAAAATTAAAATTTTGGCGTACCCTGAGCTGAACGGTTATATTGATGTCGAAAATGTGGGATCAGGTATTCCTATCGCGATTAAAGACAATATTCAAGTACGCGGATGGTCAGTCACATCAGGTTCAAATATCCTAAAAGGGTATGTAGCTCCGTACAATGCAACCGTTATCGAAAAGCTGTTGGCAAATGGTATGAGCCCGTTTGGTCGTACCAATATGGATGAGTTTGCGATGGGTTCAACGACCGAGAGCAGTTGTTATGGAAAAACTCTCAACCCTCTCAATCATAACTGTGTCCCCGGAGGAAGTTCGGGTGGATCGGCTGCGGTGGTTGCAGCAGGACTTGCAGTTGCGGCATTGGGAAGCGATACGGGCGGATCGATTCGTCAACCTGCGGCATTTTGTGGAATCGTCGGGATGAAACCTACCTATGGACGGGTAAGCCGTTATGGATTGGGTGCGTATGCCAGCTCGCTTGATCAAATCGGACCGATGACTCAAAACGTCGAAGATGCAGCGATTTTGTATGACATCCTCCAAGGCTATGACCCGAAAGATTCAACGAGCAGTGAACGTGATGATGGCAAAGTGAGCGATAAACTTGACCCTTCGGTAAAGCTTACGATTGCCATTGTCCCTGACTATGTCAAAGATGCTTCGGTTGAGGTAAGAAATGCATACGTAAAAGCCGTTGAAGCGCTTAAAAACGGAGGTCATACCATCGTTGAGAAATCATTGATGGATCCAAAATACGATATTTCAGCCTATTACATCACGGCTACCGCAGAAGCAACAACCAATTTGGCCCGCTATGACGGTATTCGATACGGTAACCGTGTCGAGGGAGATAATCTCAAAGAGACCTATTTGAAAACCCGTTCTTCTGGTTTTGGTGCTGAAGTTCAACGCCGTATTATGTTGGGTAATTTCGTCCTCTCTTCCGGATATTATGATGCGTATTATGTCAAAGCACAAAAAGTGCGGTCGTTGATTCAAGAAGAGTATAATAAGATTTTTGAAGAGGTAGATCTAATCCTCACTCCCGTAGCTCCTCGCACAGCGTACGAGTTTGGTGCTCTTAGCGATCCGTTAGAGATGTATTTGAGTGATATTTATACCATTTCGGTCAACTTGGCAGGTCTTCCTGCTATTTCTATTCCTGTTGATACGGCTGATAACGGAATGCCAGTAGGATTACAGCTTGTGGCTCGTGCATATGCAGAGCAAACTTTATTTAACGGGGCTTTGAGCCTCGAATCTCAATTAAAACCAAAAGGATAATTCATGAATATTCGTAAACGCGCCCTCACTTTTGAAGATGTCTTACTTATCCCAAAGTACTCTGAAGTACTTCCAAGAGAAGTGAGCTTAAAAACAATGTTGACCCGTAAT
This sequence comes from Sulfuricurvum sp., assembly GCA_028714915.1. Classification (GTDB taxonomy): domain Bacteria; phylum Campylobacterota; class Campylobacteria; order Campylobacterales; family Sulfurimonadaceae; genus Sulfuricurvum. The sequence goes on along the minus strand of JAQTLL010000003.1, from coordinate 217,209 downwards.
ATTCCTTTGAATATTCCGATGGTTTCTGCGGCAATGGACACGGTGACGGAATATCGTGCTGCTATCGCGATGGCACACTTAGGGGGAATCGGTATCATCCATAAAAATATGGACATCGAAACTCAAGTTAAACAAATCCGAAAAGTAAAAAAATCGGAAAGCGGTATCATTATCGATCCGATTTTTGTTCATCCTACGGCTACATTGGAAGATGCTGAAGCGTTGATGAATGAGTTTAAAATTTCAGGCGTTCCTGTAGTAGATGAGCACAATAAATTACTTGGTATTTTGACTAACCGTGATATGCGTTTTGAGAAAGATTTGAGCAAACTAGCGACAGAAGCGATGACACCGATGCCTCTAGTGACGGCAAAGGCGGGAATTACGTTAGCCGAAGCTGAGCAGATGATGCACGTGAATAAAATTGAGAAGCTTCCTATTATCGATGAGGGTGGATTCCTCAAAGGCTTAGTCACCATCAAAGACATTAAAAAGCGTATCGAATATCCCAATGCGAATAAAGATGATTTCGGTCGTCTTCGCGTGGGTGCTGCGATTGGTGTCGGTCAGTTGGATCGTGCCAAAGCATTAGTAGATGCAGGGGTGGATGTTCTTGTCTTGGATTCGGCACACGGTCACTCAAAAGGGATTTTAGATACCGTTAAAGCAATCAAAAAAGAGATGGTTGTGGATGTTATCGCGGGGAATGTTGCGACAGCCGAAGCTACGCTTGCATTGATTGAAGCGGGTGCTGATGGGGTGAAAGTAGGTATAGGACCTGGGTCGATTTGTACGACACGTATCGTTGCAGGCGTAGGTGTTCCTCAGATTTCTGCTATTGATGAGTGTGCGGCAGTCGGGCGTAAATACGGAGTGCCTATCATCGCCGATGGTGGTATCCGTTATTCAGGTGACATTGCCAAAGCTCTTGCGGTAGGTGCGAGTGTCATTATGGCCGGTTCATTGCTCGCAGGAACCGAAGAATCTCCGGGAGATACGATTACGTATCAAGGACGTCAATACAAAGCATATCGTGGAATGGGCTCCATCGGAGCTATGACTAAAGGATCAACTGACCGTTATTTCCAAGAAGGAACTGCGGCGGATAAACTTGTACCTGAAGGAATCGAGGGGCGTGTGCCGTATCGTGGAACCATTGGTGCGGTGGTGCATCAAATGATGGGGGGGTTGCGTTCTTCTATGGGATATTGTGGCAGTGAAAGTATCGAAGCATTTTGGGATAAAGCAGAATTTGTTGAAATCACCAGTGCAGGGCTCAAAGAGTCTCATGTTCACGATGTTATTATCACGCAAGAAGCACCGAATTACCATGTATAAAATAATTCCCTATTAAGCTAATGGCCATTAAGCCATTAGGAAAACACGGGAAAAGTTATGTGATATTGATACAATTTGTGCAAAATAATCTAAAGGATGAAAATGCAATTCCAAACTGAAGCACTCCATGCGGGATATGACAAAGACTCTCAGCGTACTATGGCAGTACCCATCTATCAAACAACTGCGTATGAATTTCGTGATGTCGAACATGCGGCCAATTTGTTTGCTCTTAAAGAGTTGGGTAATATCTATACCCGCTTGAATAACCCAACGACCGATGTGTTTGAAAAGCGTTTTGCAACGCTTGAGGGCGGAGCTGCTGGTTTAGCCACAGCAAGTGGTATGGCAGCAATTTTTTACGCAATTGCCAATGCAGCGGAAGCTGGAGATAATATCCTTTGTGCCCGTCAGCTTTACGGCGGAACCGTGACGCAGGCATCGTATACATTGAAACGTTTTGGAATCGAAGCACGCTATTTTGACGTTCAAAATCCTAGCGAAATTGAAGCATTGGTGGATGATAAAACCAAAGTAATCTTTTTTGAGAGCTTGACCAATCCAAGCATTGATGTTGCTGATATTGCAGCCATCACCGCTATTGCACAAAAACACGGCATTCTTTCCATTGTGGATAACACAGTAGCTACTCCTGTATTGTGCCGTCCTTTAGAGCATGGTGTGGATGTTGTTGTTCACAGTGCGAGCAAATATACGACAGGTCAAGGGCTTGCTATTGGCGGGATATTGGTAGAGCGGCACGATTTGGTCGATTTTCTTCGAGCAAACCCTCGTTATCCACAGTTCAATGAGCCGGATGAAAGCTATCATGGTTTGGTGTACGTCGATGTTCCTCTGCCTCTGTTTTGTTTACGTGCACGTCTTTCGCTTCTTCGTGATTTAGGGGCGGTCATATCACCGTTTAATTCATGGCTCTTTATCCAAGGGATTGAAACACTCTCACTACGTATGCATGAACACTCTCGCAATGCGCAAGCGGTAGCAGAATTTTTGGAAAATCATCCAAAAGTGATAAAAGTCAATTATCCGGGATTGAAAAGCAACAGCAACTATGCTAATGCGCAGCGTTATTTTGACGGCGGTATGAGCAGTGGCTTATTGAGTTTTGTGGTGGATGATTTTGAATTGGCAAAGAAAATTGTGGATGCAACAAAACTCTTTTCACTTGTAGTCAATATCGGTGATTCTAAATCGATTATTACCCATCCTGCATCAACGACTCATCAGCAACTAAGTAGTGAAGAACTCATAGCGTGCGGTGTTCCCTCAGGGCTTATTCGTCTTAGTATCGGGCTTGAAGCTGCATCGGATTTAATCGCCGATTTAACTCAGGCATTAGACGCGTAAAGGCTCAAATGTTAAACCTTCAGACACACAGTGAACATTTTACCAATCCGCTTTATTTGGAGAGTGGGCGGATTTTAGAGCCGTACGATATTGTTTATGAGACGTACGGTACTTTAAATGAAGCCAAAGATAATGTTATTGTTGTGTGTCATGCTCTTACGGGATCACATCATGTGGCGGGAACGTATGAGGGTGACAATAAAGCCGGTTGGTGGGATGGTCTCATAGGTCAGGGAAAAGCGGTCGATACCGACAAATTTTTCGTGATCTGTACCAATGTTATTGGGAGTTGTTTTGGTTCTACGGGTCCTATGTCACCGCGCTATCCTTACAACGACCCGTATCGTTATAAATTTCCTGTCGTGACAATATTGGATATGGTACGGGCACAACGGATTTTATTTGATCGTTTGGGTATCCATGAGGTTCATGCCGTAATTGGTGGTTCAATGGGTGGAATGCAGGCATTGGCATTTGGGGTATTTTTTCCTAATTTTGCCAAAAAAATCATTGCCATGGCAACAACCTCTGCTACACAACCGTGGGCAATTGCCTTTAATAAAGTAGCCCAAGAGGCGATTCTTAAAGATCCTGAGTTTAAAAACGGCTATTATGATCCGGAAGTGATCCGAGAAAATGGTCTTAGTGGTATGGCGATAGGGCGGATGGCAGGACATATCAGCTTTTTGTCCCATCAATCGATGGAGCGAAAATTTGGTCGTGAGTACAAACGTAATGACGGTTTGTACGAGTTATTTGGAAAGTTTCAGGTTGAATCGTATTTGGAGTACAATGGGTACAATTTTACGAAATGGTTTGACCCCTTGAGCTATCTTTATATCACTAAAGCGATCAATATTTATGATCTCTCACGCGGATTTGATTCTCTCGAAGAGGCGCTTGGTCGTATTAGTGCCCAGCTGTATTTGGTCGGTTTTGAGAAAGATATTCTCTTTTTACCCTCTGAAATGGAACATATCGCTTCTACGATGCATACTATCGGTAAAGAGAATGTGGATTATATTGAAATCAAAAGTGATTATGGTCATGATGCTTTTTTGGTGGAAATTGATAAAATTGAACAGTATGTAAAGGATGCATTATGAGTGAAGAGATAAGTTTTGAGACAAAAATAACGAATGCAAAAGCAATTTTAGAAAAATTAATGGACCCGACTCTGGCGATGGATGAAAGTGTCAAGGCATACGAGCAGGGGATGAGTGAACTTAAAATGGCTGAAAAAATGTTAGAACAAGCCCAACTGCAAATTCAAATTATCAAAAATCAGGATCAATAATGCGTTGTGCCATCTTACAGCTTCCCTCAATCGGTATGGGAGGTTCAACTTTAGAAAACTATACAAGAGCCGCACATAACAAGGGTGTAAAACTTATGGTATTGGGAGAATATCTTCTCAACCCCTTTTTTAAAGAGTTAATCCAAACTCCGACTTCAATGATTCGTGAACAAAGTATTCACCAAATTGAAACGTTAAAAACTCTTGCTTTGAAATACGATATGGTTTTTGTGGCACCCATCATCACCGTCAAAAAAAATGAGTGTACAAAGATGATTGCCAAAATCACAGGACGCAGTGTGAGCTATTATCCTCAGCAGTTTTTGATCAATTATCCCCATTGGAATGAAGAGAAGTTTTTTGCCAATCCTATTGAAGCGATAAAATCCCCTATGATATTTGGGCTCAATGGATTCAAATTTGCCGTTATGGGAGGATTTGAACTCCATTTTGATCCTCTTTGGAGCGCCATTGCTGCAAAAAATGTGGATGTTGTCTTAGTCCCCAGTGCTTCCACGTTTGAATCACACAATCGCTGGCGAGAGTTAATTAAAATGAGAGCCTTCACCCATAACTGTTATATTCTTCGTGCCAATCGTGTGGGTGAATACTGTGATGAAAAGCATGCATGGAAATTTTATGGTGATTCGATGATCGTCTCTCCTGATGGAGATGTTGAGGCAGATTTGGGCAATACTGAAGAGCTCCTCATTGTAGATTTAGACCGAAAAGCCCTTAATGATTCGAAAAAAGGGTGGGGGTTTAAAGAGGCACTCAAAAAGCGACAATAATATGAAATACTTTTGGTGGTTTTTTTTACTCTTAGCGACAACTTTAGAGGCAAAAACTCTCCATCTATGTTCTGACTCATCGTATGATCTTGCTCCGTATGTCTCTTTTCTTGAAGATATAAATCGAGATTTGAATCTCTCTGACATTGTAGATAAATCATTTACCCCCAATAAAAAAAAGAGTATTAATTTCGGATTTACCCATTCTGCCTATTGGTTCAAGATAGAGATGAATCGTGATGCTCATGCAGCACATAAAGAGTGGTGGCTCTCTGTTGAGTATCCATTGTTAGAGAAAATTGATATGTACTTGCTCTCCAAAAGTGGAGAGATAATTCTTCATAAAACGATGGGTTCATCACGGCTTTCTTCTCAAAATAAAGTACCATTGCACAATTATGTAACCCAGCTCATATTGGAAGATTATCCTGAATCAACATTGATGATACGTGTTCAAACACAAGGATCGATGCAGGTACCCTTGGCTATTCATTCTTCGGGTGGGCTATTTACGGAAATTGAATACAGCAGTTTGGCCATAGGCGTTTTTTATGGAATTTTTGTTGTTATCTTTTTATATAACATTGTTATTTACTTTTATACCAGAGATAAAAATTATCTCCGTTATTTACTCTTTTTAATCTCTTTTGTTTTTTGGCAAATGTCTTTTGATGGTATAGGGCGTACGTATGTATGGAAAAAATGCAGTTGGATGATAGAGCATGGACCTGGATTTTGGATTGCTTTTTCATCCTTTAGTGCTTTGTATTTTGGGCGAGGATTTTTACAGACAAAAGGGCGCTCTCCTAAGCTCGATACTGTTTTAAAAGCAATGATATTTATAAGTTTTGGTATTTCAATGGTTTCGGCTGTTTTACCTTATTCACAAACCATTCTTATTAATGCCAGCATGGTTATTTTGTCCACCTTATTATTGTTAACGGCTGGCATTATGATGATAAAACATACGCATAGGATCGCCCGTTTTTACCTTTCAGGATGGAGCTTTTTTCTCTTGGGAACGATGATTTTTACCTTTAATAAGTTTGAGTTGATCCCCTATTTTTATGGTGTTAATCACGTTCAGCAAATTGGTGCGGCATTTGAGATGATTTTTCTCTCATGGGCGTTGGCGGATCGAGTTTATTGGCTTCAGTCTGAGTATATTGATAAGCTGAGCCATCTTAACGAGACCTTGAGCAGTAAAGTGGCAGAGTCATTGGCTGAAGTGCGTAAAAAGGATGAACTTTTTGTTCAGCAATCACGATTAGCTGCTCTTGGAGAGATGATTGAACAAATCGCACATCAGTGGCGACAACCCCTTAACACACTATCTCTTATTAATCAAAATCTCTATTTTAAGCGTCACTTGGGAGAATGTAATGAGAGTTGCTATGAGACATCCCATGAACAATTTCAAGAGCATTTACAGTACATGTCAAAAACTATTGATGATTTTCGCAATTATTATAAAATGGACAAGCACAAAGAGGCAGAGGATATGGCAGATGTGGCAGAAATTGCACTTCGTCTTAGTGCCGTATTATTGAATGATGCAAAAATACAAGGATGTATTGACAACAAATCAACAAAAAAGGTGATATTGGCTAAAAATGAGATGATCCAAGTATTTATGAATCTTATTAAAAATGCCCATGATGCGATATTAGAACGTCATATTGATTCTGGGGAAATAAGTATTACTATTTTTGATATAGAAAGATTTTTAGAAATCTGGGTTGAAGATAACGCGGGAGGGATTGATCCGTCTATCATGAATAAAATTTTTACCATTTACTTTACAACCAAGCCAGCCAACCAAGGGACAGGATTGGGACTGCACATGTGCCGCTATATTATTGAAGAGAGTTTTAGCGGGTCAATACGGGTAGAAAATACGGGCAAAGGGGCAAAATTCATTATTCAATTGCCTATTGATAGATAAAAATTACATTAAAGGGAAGTGGTCATTATGATGCATTATTTTCATCGACAAGTACAATTATGGGGAGAGGAGACGCAACAAGCCCTTCAATCTAAACGTATTGCTATTATCGGAAGTGGCGGACTTGGTTCATCGCTTGCTTTTGCATTGGGGGCATCAGGAATTGGTGAGATACATATGATCGATTTTGATACGGTCAGCTTACACAATATTCATCGTCAAATTGCTTTTAAAAGTGGTGATGAGGGTAAATTTAAAGCAGATATATGCGCACAATTGATTGAAGAACGTTGCCCCTATGTCAAAGCGATTGCTCATGTGTGCAATTTTGATGAATTTATTCTCAAAGATATTGAGGTTGATTTGATTATTGATGCGACCGATAATCTTCCCTCTCGCGGTGCAATTAATACCTACGCAGCATCTAAAGGGTTGCCATGGGTGTATGGATCAGTGGAAGCATTTAACGGACAGGTATGTTTTTTTGAACAGGCATCGTTTACTGAATTGTTTAAAATCACCCAAAAGACACCTGCCGGGATTGCTGCTCCCATTGTAATGCACATTGCTTCGCTGCAAGCGAATCTGGCATTACGGTTTCTTGCCGGATTGAGTGTTAAAAAAGACACCTTGTATTACCTGTTTTTTAATGATGAAGGGGCATTGATTACCCAAAAGTTTGCGTTGCCAAAAAGGGAAGGATAAAGGGCAGGGCAGATTCTTTTTAGATACAGTAGAATACTGAGATTATAAAGAGTAATATATTTTAGATTTGGTTTTTTAAAGGAAGTTAAAGTGCGAAATAAAAAGGAGAATAAATGCATTTCGTGCCGAAGCACGAAATTAAGTCGCTAGGGCTAAACTTATTTAGCAGGTGTAGCAGCAGGTGCAGCTTCAGCAGCAGGTGCAGCAGCATCAACAGCAGCAGCGTCAGCAGCAGGTGCTTCAACAGCAGCAGCATCAGCAGCAGGCATAGCTTCAGCAGCAGGTGCTACTTCTTCAGTTGCAGCAGGTGCTGCCTCAGTTTTTGCAGATTCGCTGCACCCGATAAACATAGCAGCTAAAAGCATAGCAGAAACGATTTTCATCATGTAAGACTCCTTAAGAAATATGGCGGAAGTATACCACTTTCACCCCCACCTTTGTCAAGAGTTTTGATGAAAATGTGTAATATCTTTTTACAAACCCCTAATCTTTGGATTTTATGAAGTTTTATTTCGGCTATAATCCCATTTTTATTCCATACCACAGAGAGATTATTTGATGACATTCCCTATTTCCATGCTTCGTGTAGCCTTTTTGTGGACTTTATTTTTTGGTACTGCATTCGCATACGATAAAAGTATTCCTGTTTTATGTTATCACCGTTGCGGTGAAGAAGTTAAAGATTCGATGACCATCAAGACCAAAGCGTTTGATGAACAGCTTGGATGGCTTATCAGCCATGGCTATACGGTTATTCCTCTCGATACAGCAGCTAAATACATTAAAGGGGAAATACAATCAATTCCGGCAAAGTCGATTGTTATTACAGCGGATGATGGACATAAAAGTGTTTACAGCGAGATGGCACCAATTATTAAGAAATACAAAGTCCCTGTAACCCTTTTTATTTATCCGAGTGCCATTTCGAATGCTAAATACGCAATGACATGGGATCAGTTACGTGAACTTGAAGCGACAAAACTGTTTTACGTGGAGTCTCATACATACTGGCATCCGAATTTTAAACGAGAAAAGAAGAGCCTCTCTAAAGAGGAATATGAGAAATCGGTTCATGCACAGCTTTATAAATCTAAAGCGACGTTAGAAAAGAAAATGGGTCATGGCATCAAGTATTTGGCATGGCCTTTTGGAATTTATGACGAGGATCTTTTAGTAAGAGCAAAAGAAGCGGGATATGAAATGGGATTTTCAATCGATCATCACCATGCTAAGTCCAGTGAGCCTTTGATGGCAAAATCACGCTATATGATTATTGATGCATATACTCTAAAACGATTTGAATCGATTAGCAGCGGGAAAGAGGATAAGTAAAAAAACGCTATAATATGAGACTATTTATCTCATATTAAAGACCGTCCTTTGCACTTTGAACCGTACCCTTTTGAAAAACTAACCACATTGCTGGAAGGGATTATCCCTAATCCAGCTTATTCACCGATCGCTCTTACTATCGGCGAACCGCAGTTTGAAACCCCTGCCTTTATCCAAAAATCGATTTGTAAGCACTCTGAAGAGTTGCGCCGTTACCCGAAAACAGCGGGTGAAGCGTATCTTAATGACTCCATGAGAGTATTTGTAAAGAGTCGTTTTGGCGTGGAGCTCAAAGCTAACGAACTCATCAGCTCATTTGGAACTAGAGAAGTGCTTTTTAATTTTCCGCAGTATTATTTGTTTGATAAAAAAGAGCCCGTTATGGCGTATACCAATCCGTTTTATCAGATTTACGAGGGTGCGGCGATTGCATCACGCTCAAAAGTTATTCACCTCAATTTGACTGAGGAAAACGGCTTTAAGCCTGTGGTTAATGAAGAGGAGCTTGCTGGCTGTGATTTGGTGATTCTGAATTTTCCTAATAATCCTACTGCTTCGGTGTTGTCATTGGAAGAGTTGGGGGAGTGGGTGAAGCTTGCTCTCAAGCACGATTTTCTCCTCATTAATGATGAATGCTACAGCGAAATTTATACGGCAGAAAAAATTCCTTCACTTTTGGAAGCGTCGATTTATGTCGGTAATACGTCGTTTAAGAATGTCCTCGTCATTAACTCGATTTCCAAACGCTCTTCTGCTCCGGGACTGCGAAGCGGATTTATTGCGGGTGATGCTGAGGTTTTAAAAGGGTATGCACAGTATCGTACCTATGTCGGTTGCGCATCGCCTTTGCCTCTTCAAGCGGCGGCAGCGATGGCGTGGAGTGATGATGAGCACGTCCAAGTGGCACGTGATGTGTATGCACAAAATTTTAAAGCAGCGCAAGAGATTTTAGGGATTGAGACGTCGGATGCAACGTTTTATGTTTGGCTCAAAGTCGGCAATGCTTTCGAATTTACTCAACGGCTTTATCGTGATTACAATGTTAAGGTTCTTCCCGGAGAATTTTTGGCTCGTGTTGATAAAGCAGGTGAAAACCCGGGACTAGGCTATATTCGTATTGCCTTGGTTGAAGAAACTCACAAAACTATCGAAGCACTTAATCGCCTAAAGGAGGCACTATCATGAACGAACTCAAAGCAAAAATCCATAAAGCACAAAGCGAGGGAGATATAGCTTCCTTATATGTTCTTGAATCGCAGGCACATGAGATGTTTGATGACGATACGTTAATGGCGTATTATGCGAATATTTTGGATTTAGCCTTAGAGCGATTAACAAATGCTTTAGAAAATCTCGAACGTCTTGATATGAATGAAGTCCAAGATTTTGCAACCCTTCGGGCTTTGTATGAATATGCCGTTGAGCATTACAGTGCGGGTTCTGCTACCGATGCGAGTGCGTTGTTTGAAGTTATTGGCGGATTGAGTGAAGATGAAGCTTTTAACAGCGCGATGAAAATTCACCGAAGTGCGTGTGATGCCGTGATCCCATTTGATGATTTTATTGAGCAATATGTCGATATGAATGCGGTGCAAGAGAGCGGGAAGTTTTATATCAGTTTTTTCACAAAGGAAATAGCATGAAAATCCACTTCATCGGTATCGGCGGAATCGGTATATCTGGGCTGGCAAAATACATGCGTTTTAGCGGTCATGAAGTGAGCGGTTCAGATATGAAAGATACTCATATCACAGAGCTGTTGCGTAAGCGCGGGATTACGGTATTTATTGGTCATGATGCGCACAATATTCCTGAAGATTGCGAGCTGGTCATCCACTCGGCGATTATCAAACCGACGAATTCGGAAGTAGTGGAAGCGAAGCGTCGCGGGATTGATGTGTTGCACCGTCGTGATGCATTGTTACGGATTTTGAATGAAAAAAAAGTGTATGCCGTATGCGGTGCGCACGGTAAAAGTACGACGACAGCGATACTGGCTGCGATTATGGACGGGAGTGCGATTATCGGTGCGGAGTCTAAAGGATTTGGCTCGAATGTCCGCTTTGATGGAAGTACGGATGTATTGTTGTTTGAAGCCGATGAGTCCGATGGGAGCTTTCTTAACTCCAACCCCTATTGTTCGATTGTTACCAATGCCGAGCCTGAGCACATGGAGTACTACAACTACAACATCGATGAGTTTCATCATGCCTATCAGCGTTTTATAGAGATGGGAAGTGTGCGGGTTATTAATGCGGAAGATCCGTTTATGGCGACGTTAACGTGCGAAGCGTTGCGTCTTTATCCAAGTACCGACATTACGAACATTACCTATACCCTCATCGACGATGAACCGTATACCCGTTTTCATCTCAAAGGGTTCGGCGAGTTTGAGGTATGGGGATTTGGAGAGCATATCGCGATGGATGCAGCGTTGGCAATTATGGCAGCGGCTCAGAGTATGAGTATCGCCTCTATTCGTGTTCATTTACTCAATTTTCGTGGGATTAAAAAGCGTTTTGATGTGATTTTCAAAGGATCTGATCGTGTCATCGTGGATGATTATGCTCACCATCCCACTGAGATAAAAGCGACTATGCAATCACTCAAAATTTATGCTGAACTAAAAGGATTTGAGAGAGTTGTCGCCATTTGGCAACCGCATAAGTATTCACGAACTGTCGATAATCTTCAAGCGTTTGCAGAGTGTTTTGAAGGGGTGGATGAACTCGTCATACTTCCGGTTTGGCGTGCTGGTGAAGAGCCTCGGGAGATTGATTTTGCGGGTGAATTTGGACGTTATAATCTTATTTTAGCCGATAAGCTTCAACGTACAGGGGACACCATTCAAGTCATCATTGGTGATGAGGTTCTCAAAACGTATAATAAAGATTTAATCGTCGGATTTGGGGCAGGGGATTTGACCTATCAGTTACGAGGGATTAAATAAGTTATGGGTTACTTATTATGGTTCGGAATTGTCGTTGTCATTTTTATTTGGATGCATTATTTTACTGCGTTGACACTTCGCAAAAAAGGGATTGTTTCCTTGCTACTGGCTATGATTGTCGGCAATGCGATTCTTTATAATATTATGAATGAGTTAAAAAGCAAGCATATTGCGGCTATTGAACTTAAATTTACCAATGGTGAAACATTTGTTTGCAATAAGGTAAAAGTTAATAATAAAGATTTTACCTACAGTGTCGGGACACAAAGTTTTATTGGTAATGAAAATTCCCAGTATACGCAACAGATTTTTAGTGCCAGTGAGTGTGAATGAAGCATCTTTCGGCAAGCCTTTTTGAGCTTTTTGGCAAGCTTGATTTACTCCCTCATCTTAAAGCCCTAGAACAGTTTTTTTCACGAGAGCAGAATATTGCTATCGGAGGAGATCAAGAGCGTCATTTTCGCTTTATTGAAGCGCTTGATTTATTGGAGTTTAAAGCACCGCCCAAAAGTGTACCGTTTGAGGGGAGTATTAACCATCTCAAAAAACAGGGTGTTTTGGATTTTGCGGCTATATTTGAGCTGATTAAAATAGGGCGCTATTTTAGAACGATGCGCAATCACAACTACACAGGACTTATCGGTGAGTGGATGGGGACGATTGAAATCCCGCAACCTTTTACTGAAATAGATGACTATTTTGATGCAACGGGTGTTTTTATCGAGTCTAAAGATGAAGAGCTTTTTCGATTAGGGCAACGGATAAAAGCCATTAAATCCGATATTCAAGAGTCCATAAAACGTCTTTTTTTCACCCAAAAACTTTCTCCCTATCTTGTTGATACCCAAATCCATTACATCAATGATGAAGAATGTTTGTTGGTGCGCGGAGGGTTTAACCATGTTCTTAAAGGCTCAGTGATTGGACGTACGGGAGCAGGATTTTTCTATGTTGCCCCTGATAGTATCTTGCGCTCAAAAGAACAGCTTCGATACGTTAATCAAGAGCGTGATGCCGCATTGTATGCGTATGCTAAAAAGTTTAGTACAAAGCTCTCACCCTTAACGCCGTTTATCGGATTTATTGATCGCGAATTTGAGCGGTTTGACCATTATCAAGCGCGTGTTCTTTTCGCCCGTGCGCACAATTACGCGATTGTAAAGCCTCAAAACAATAACACCATTGTGTTGGATGAGTTTGCCCATCCAGCCCTTCACAAACCCAAGCCGATCAGCGTCGAATTTCGTGGTAATTTGCTTATGATTACCGGAGTCAACGCAGGAGGGAAAACGATGCTTCTTAAATCGATCCTCAGTGCGTGCGCGATGGCAAAATATCTTATCCCGATGAAACTTAATCCCCATAAATCACGTATAGGAAGTTTTAAACGCCTTGAAGCGGTGATTGATGACCCGCAAAGTGTGAGCAATGATATTTCGACGTTTGCAGGACGGATGGTACAGTTTAGTCATCTTTTTGAACATAAAAACGCTCTGGTTGGGGTCGATGAGATAGAGTTGGGAACGGACAGCGATGAGGCGGCAGCATTGTTTGCTGTTGTACTTGATGAACTCATTAAGCGAGGGCAAAAAATCATTGTCACGACGCACCATAAGCGCCTCGCTGCACTGATGGCGGATAGGGATGATGTGGAACTTCTCGCAGCCATCTATGATGAAGAGCGGCGTGTTCCGACGTATGAATTTTTGAATGGAACAATCGGTAAAAGTTATGCATTTGAAACGGCGTTACGGTATGGAATCAATGCGAATATTATCGCCAAAGCCAAAGAAGTCTACGGTGAAAATCATGAAAAGCTCAATATTTTAATTGAGCGCGGAAGTGAGATGGAACGCGATTTAAAACGTAAAAATAAAGAGGTCGATGAGAGGCTAAATAGTTTAAAAGAGCAGGAGAGGCTGCTTAAAGAGGGGCGTGAAAATTTACGCCAGGAACTTGACAGCGAAAAAAATCGTTTACGATTCCAATACGATTTGGCAATCAATGAAGCCAAAGAAGCCGCACGCGGACTGGATATGGCAGCCATTCATCGCCAGTTGAACAAAGCCGCATCTTTGATTCCTAAAAATCCCGCGCCAAAGATTGCAGAGCCTGAGCCCATTAAATACGAAGTAGGTCAAGCGGTAAAATACCGTGCGCAACGTGGGACTGTCGTGAGTATCGGAGCTAAAGATGCGATGATAGAAGTGGAGGGGATGCGTTTACGGGTAAAATTCACAGAGCTAAAACCAAGCGGCAATCTCCCTAAAAAAATCAAACCTTCCCATACGGCTCAAATTGACCAAAAAAGCGGTCTTAAACTCGACCTTCATGGATTACGAGGTGAAGAGGCGTGTGAGAGAGCCGATAAGTTTCTTTCTGATGCATTGTTGCAAGGGTTTGATGAAGTGATTATATATCACGGTATCGGGACGGGGAAACTTTCGTATGCTATCAAAGAGTTTTTAAAAATCCATCCAAGTGTCAAAAGTTTCACCGATGCACCACAGCATTTGGGTGGGTTTGGGGCGAAGATTGTGAGATTATAAGGTAGGGAAAATATGGTTACTGTATTTATACGTAGTGTAGTTATTGGTGCATTTAGTCTCTCTTTGCTTTTTGGCGGAGATTTTGAAGAGGGGATGAGCGCTTACAATGCCGGAGACTATAAAAAAGGACAAATTCTTTTGATGGAAGCGGCAAAGCAAAATAATGCAGGAGCGCAATTTACGCTTGGGGCGATATACGGTAATGATATTGGAGTGACTCAGAGTAATATTTTTGCCTATGCTCTTTTTGGACTTGCCTCTAAAAATGGGAATCAAAGAGGAAAAGAGATGCAAAGCCGAGTGGTTGATTGGCTTACGCCAAATGAGATTAAAATGGCACAGTCGCTTGTTGATAATCCCGCAAAACTATGGCTATTGATCGATAAAACATTAAAAATCAAAGAGACAAAAAAATAATTATGTATAGACTTAATCATCAAAATTTTAATTCTGAAAGTATCGACTTATGACTTCCTCCGACTATAAAACCGCCGTAGAACAACTCAAAAAATATTCTTACCACTACTACGTCCTCGATGACCCGATTACAACCGATGAAGAGTACGATATTCTCTATCATGCGGTGGTAGCGTATGAGCAGGCAAATCCATCTGATATTATTTTTGATTCTCCGACACAGCGAGTCGGTGATGTGCCGCAGGATAAGTTTGACAAAGCGCAGCATCTAAGTCGCATGTGGAGTTTGGAAGATTTGTTTAACCATGAAGAATTGGAAACGTGGGTAAATCGAATTACTAAAGGCTATGGTGAGGTGCAGTTTTACTGTGAGCCGAAGTTCGACGGTGCAAGTCTAAATTTGATTTATGATAACGGAGTTCTTGCTCAGGCGATTACACGCGGAGACGGTGCCATAGGGGAAGATGTCACCCAAAATGCCAAGACGATTCAGAGTATCCCTCTCACGATTGACTACCAAGAACGGATTGAAATTCGGGGTGAAGTGGTCATTTTTAAAGAGGATTTTGAAAAAATCAATGAAGAACGTCTCCGAACTGGTGAGTCTCTTTTTGCCAATCCGCGCAATGCGGCGGCAGGAAGTTTGCGACAACTTGATACCCGTATCACTGCGTCACGCCGTTTGGTTTTTATGCCCTATGGTGTCGGAGCGAATTCATTAGAGATTAAAAACCTAAGTGAGCGGATGGAGTGGGTCTATGCGTTGGGATTTCGTAATCCTCATATGACGCATTTGTGCCAGACTAGCGAACAAATTGAGACGTTTTACCATGAGATGCGCATTAAACGTGATAATTTTGCAATGCTTCTCGATGGAATGGTGATCAAAGTTGACTCTGTAGCAGTGCAGGATGAGTTGGGTTATACGGTGAAAAATCCACGATGGGCGGCAGCGTATAAATTTCCCGCAATCGAAAAGCTCACATGTTTGCGTGAAGTGATTTTACAGGTCGGGCGCAGCGGTGTTGTGACACCCGTTGCTATTGTCGAACCGGTTTCTATCGAGGGGGTCGTGGTAGAGCGCTCAACGCTACATAATTTCGATGAGATTGAGCGCAAAGATATTCGAATTGGAGATAAGGTCATAATTCTGCGAAGCGGTGATGTTATCCCCAAAATCGTCAAAGTTATTGCAGCTGAACGTGATGGACGCGAGCAGGTGATTAATCGACCGAAACAGTGTCCTGTCTGCGGTTCTGAACTTCTTGATGAGGGGGCACTTATTAAATGTCAAAATCTCAGCTGTGAAGCCCGAGTCGTGAATTCGATCATCTATTTTGCCTCCAAAGCGTGCCTTAACATTGACGGGTTAGGGGATAAAATCGTTGAAGCTCTCCACCAATCAGGAATGGTTAAAGAAGTCAGTGATCTTTTTAGTCTCACGATGGAACAGCTCCTCTCTTTGGAAGGATTTAAGGAAAAAAAGAGCCGAAATCTCATCGATGCGATCGCTGCGGCAAAAGGGTGTGATTGTTGGCGTTTTATTAATGCGTTGGGAATCGAACATATCGGTGAGGTTGCTTCTAAAGCACTGTGTGGAGCATTTGGAACGGCATTTGATACAGCTTCAGGGGAAGAGATTTTGGCACTCGATGGATTTGGGGGAGAGATGGTTGAGTCTATTCTCGAATTTGTCCGTGTCAATAGGAATAAAATTGAAACCCTTCGTCGTATTTTAACCCCCGTAGAGCCTGTCAAAAAAATAGCCGTTGAAAATCCTTTTAAAGACAAAACGGTTGTTGTGACGGGCTCGATGAGTGTCTCGCGCGACGTTATCAAAAATATATTGGAGGAGTTGGGGGCAAAAGTTGCCTCAGCCGTCTCGAAAAAGACCGATTATGTAGTGTATGGAGAGGATGCGGGGAGCAAATACGATAAGGCGGTAGAGTTGGGGATAACTTTGCTTACTGAGAGTGAATTTCGTACTTTAACGTCGCTTGCCGATAGTACTCCGACGGCGCAGGGGAGCAGTGTACATCCAAAAAATAGCCTTTTTGATTAAATAGGCGAGATACCCTTTTACTTTGATCCCTCCAGGCAATATGCCTGCACCGTATTCACCTCCAAGGGCGATCATTACCCCTTGGTTTTTAAAATGAAACGGATATTTTTCTTTGCCGTTGAGGGAAGCGATAATATTTCGGGCAACATGTTCACCACCCCGTTCAGCGAGTTGGGCGGTAGGGGGGATAAATTTGCCGTTGGTATCGAGTGCTTGGGTAATATCTCCGATAGCGTAAATATTTTGGTGCGTTGGGATATTGAGATGCTCATCGACAATCAAATGCCCTTTTACATTCGTTTCAAATCCTAAATATTGGGTGAGTGTTGATGCTGTAACTCCCCCGGTAAAGATCATAAACTCAAAATGAAGTATTTTGCCGTTATCGAGGCGAATCTCTTTTTCATCTACTTGGCTGATACGGTTATTGTGCCAGACATAGACTCCTAATTTTATGAGTCTCTCGTAGGCACTCTCTATCAAAAAAGGATCCATTCCAAAAAGGATAGTGGGATACGCATCGATGAGGTAGACATCAACTCCCCGACATCCAAAATTGCCGTTTTGATAAAATCGGTTGGCATACGCCGCCATCTCAGCGGCAATTTCTACCCCGGAGAGTCCCGCTCCGCCGATGACAATGTTGAAAGGTTCTATTTCGCACCCTTGCGTTTGGGTTTCGATTCGGTTGAGAAGGGCCCGCTCAAACTGTTGCTTGAAATCCAAAGCAGCTGGTACGTTTTTTACCCCGTGAGAATGTTCCCGAAGTCCTGGGATAAAATCGGGGAAATAGGTGCGACTTCCTGTTGCGATGATAAGATAGTCAAAATTTATCGTTTGCGTCGATGTTGTGAGGGTAGAGGAGGTTGACTCTATCGCCTTTACCTCATCACACAAAAAGGTTACGGAAGCAAAGCTATTGCACAATGAAGGGAGATCAATCATGATATGGGACATATCGACTTTGTTGGCAATAAAATCGTAGACTTCAGGCTGCATATAATGATACGAATTTTTATCAATCAGTGTTATTTTGATACGAGAATTTTTGCTAAGATGCTCCAGTGCACGAACACCTCCATATCCTCCCCCAATAATGACTACATGAGTGTTTTGCATCTTATTCCTTACCCAAAAACTTTTGCGCAATGGTATCCTAAACAAAGTTATGTCACGATAACGCATTACAATCGAATGGATAAATATGAGACTTGATAGTTATATGGTAGAAATCGGGCTGACAGAGAGCCGAAATAAAGCACAACAGTTGATTAAAGATCATGCTGTGAGTGTAGATGGAAAAATCATTGATAAAGTATCGTTTGAAACAGATGAAACGATGAAAGTTGAGATCTCAGATGTTGCTCAATACGTCAGTCGTGCTGCGATCAAGCTTAAAGGATTTCTCCCTTATACTCAATGGGATTTACGTGAACTTAATGCACTTGATATAGGTTCCAGTACAGGCGGGTTTACCCAAGTTCTTTTGGAAGAGGGGGTGCAAAGTGTCACGTGTGTCGATGTAGGAAGTGATCAGTTGCATCCAAGTTTACGAAGTGATTCACGTGTTAATGTCCATGAAAACACTGATATTCGACATTTTTCTTATGAAAAAACCTATGATATTGTAACG
This sequence comes from Sulfuricurvum sp., assembly GCA_028714915.1. Lineage (GTDB taxonomy): Bacteria > Campylobacterota > Campylobacteria > Campylobacterales > Sulfurimonadaceae > Sulfuricurvum. The sequence goes on along the minus strand of JAQTLL010000003.1, from coordinate 198,822 downwards.
TGTGATGTGGCATTTATCCCCCTCGAACTTATTTTAGAATCTATCAATCAATTGGCATTAAACTATATTGTCGTTCTCTTTAAACCTCAGTTTCAAGTAGGACGCGAAGTCAAGCGCGATAAAAATGGAGTGGTGAAAGATAACAGTGCGATTGGAAAAGCAATGATCCGTTTTGAGGATGCTTGTGCATTAATAGGATGGAAATTGGTGGCTAAAGAAGTGGCACATATAGCGGGTAAAGAGGGAAATCAGGAGACGTGTTATGGGTTTATCAAAGGTTGACTCTATCGCCATTGGCGGATTTGACGGGATGCATGTCGGGCATCAGTCTCTTTTTGGTGAACTAGGTGCTCATGGTGCGATTGTGGTTATTGAGACGGGGTATGCCAATCTTACTCCGGCATGTGAGCGAGAGCACTATACCCATTACCCGATTGTCTATTATTCACTGGAGAATATTCGCCATTTAGAAGGGGAAGAATTTGTCGCCATGCTTCAAGAGCGGTTTCCCCATTTGAAAAAAATTGTTGTTGGATACGATTTTCATTTCGGAAAAAACCGCCGTTATTCTCATGCCAATTTGGGTGAATTATTTGGTGGTGAAGTCAAAGTAGTTCAGCAGGTTTGTATCGAGGGCGATTCGGTTCATTCACACAAAATCCGTGCCAAAATTCAGATTGGTGATATGAGCGGAGCAAACCGTTTTTTAGGGCATAACTATCAGATTAAGGGTTCGGTTATCAAAGGGCAGGGGATTGGTAAAACTGATCTTGTTCCAACCATTAATCTTGAATGCAGCGGTTTTTTACTTCCCTATGAGGGGGTGTATGCGGCATTAATACGGCTTGATGAGGAAGAACATTTTCATCCTTGTGTCGTTTTTATCGGTCATAGGGTAACCACGGATGGAAGCTACGCCATCGAGAGCCATATTTTGGGTGAAACGATTGGCTTATGTACTAAGGCATTGATTAGTTTTGTCAAATTTTTACGCAAAAATCAGAAGTTTGAATCACTCGAATTACTCAAACTTGCTATTACAGATGATATTTTAAAGGCAAAAAGAGAGCTGGTACATCTCTGTTTATAAAATTATTGAACACAATATAAGACTTTTTTAAATCTAAAACGTGCTATCATTTATCATCTTTGAAGTAAGGAGTTTGAAATGAAAATAGGTGGATTACTGATAATTGGTCTTGCGTCTTTAATAGCGTCTGGTTACTGCGCTGCTAAAACAACAGAAAAGGTAAGTAATATCTATAAAACTCGATGTGCAAACTGTCATGGCGTCAAAGCCAATGGAGTGCCAAAACTTCAAGAACAATCGGGAACAAGTGCAGAGGAAGCAGCTGCACGAGGTATGGCATCTCAGGAAAAGATAAACATTTACGGTCCTGCGTTGAATACTATAAGTAAAGAGGATTTAGTGTATAAATTGAAGGACTTGAGAAGCAAAGATTTTGATAGTAAGTCCTATCATTCGGTAATGCAGAAAAATCTCAAGCATATTGAAGAGCGTGAAGGTAAATTTAGTGATGAAAAAATGGCTGACTATATCTACACTACTTTTGGTTCTAGTACCAAATAATTCTCCTTTCTCCCCGGCGTTTGCCATGGGAACTCCTTTATTTCACTGTAGCTAAATTAGTTCTATTCTCTTTTTTTACCTTGCTTTTCATCAGTTGTGTCAACTTTTACGCAAAAATCAGATGAGTTTATAGGAATTTAATCTCAAAAGCGGTAAAATTCGCTCATTAATACCAACCAAAGGGACACACCAAATGGGCGAGTTGTTTACTTTCTTCGGGCTTTTAAGCCACGAGCATTCTTTCGTTTATCTTACACACATGCTTCTTGCAGCGGCTATCGTTCTTCTCATTGCAAAAATGGCTACAACCAATATGCGTCTCGTTCCAACAGGATGTCAAAACGTTATGGAAGCGTATTTGGGCGGTGTATTGGCAATGGGTGCTGATGTTATGGGTAAGGTAGAAGCGCGTCGTTATCTTCCTCTTGTAGCAACAATCGGTCTTTTTGTCGGTATCGCAAACGTTATCGGAGTTATTCCAGGATTTGAAGCACCGAGTGCATTTTTGGACTTTACATTGGCGTTAGCATTGGTTGTTTTTACGTACTATAACTTTGAAGGTATTCGTCGTAACGGGCTCATTACGTATTTCAAACACTTTATGGGTCCTGTATGGTGGTTGGCATGGTTGATGTTCCCAATCGAAATCGTATCGCATATCTCTCGTATCATTTCACTTAGTTTCCGATTATTCGGTAATGTCAAGGGTGATGATATGTTCTTGATGGTCATCTTGATGTTGGCTCCATGGTTATTGCCGATGATCCCTTTTGCCTTGTTGACCTTTATGGCATTTTTGCAAGCGTTTATTTTCATGATGCTCACTTACGTGTACCTTGGCGGTGCCGTACTTCTTAGCGACGATCACTAAGACCCTATGAAGAGTACTACTCATGATGCTCTCTTGAGCTTTCTTGGCGGTGCCTCTTGGGCATTTGCTATTATTGGGACATGGGTGACGTTTCAGTCCTTTATTTTTTTAGGTTTTGTGACGGCTCTTCTTTTTACCTTTCTCTTTTTGTTTGTTGCATTACTCATTATTGTAATACTCGAAAATCTTTCGCTCTCTCGTGATCGTTATGATGAAGTCCTTAAACAAACAGCGTTTCTTGAAGAGATACGCAATACTTTAATAACTACTGAGTCTCCTGCTTTAGAGTGAAACACTACCTTATCACTGATCCCTCATTTTATGGCAGCAGTAGCGATTCTCTTGAATCGTTGTTGAACGCTGTGTTTTCAAAAAATATACCCAATCTAGCTCTTTTCCGAGATAAGCAAACTTCTGATTATTGTCCACTTGCACAGACTTTTATTGAGGTATGTCGAAATTACAATGTTTCAAAAGTGCTTTTGCATTGTGATTATAGGCTTGCTGTAGCGTTAAAAGCTGATGGGGTACATCTTACGTCGATACAGTTTGAGACCATCCCTCTAGCAAAAGCTTTAGGGTTGTATGTTATCATCAGTACCCATACGCACGAAGAAGCATTAAAGGCTCAAGCCCTGGGTGCAGATGCCATCACTTATAGCCCGATTTTTGCCTCACCAAACAAGGGTGAACCCAAGGGTTTAGAGGATTTAAAAGAAATTGTGGATAAAATAAGAGTACCTATTTTTGCGTTAGGGGGGATTGTCACCCAAGAGCAAATAACTGCGGTTGAAGAGTGCGGAGCATATGGCTTTGCTTCTATCCGCTATTTTATTTCCTAAGGAATTAATCATTATGTTTGAAACCATCATCGGTTTGGAAGTTCACGTCCAGCTCAATACCCAGTCTAAACTTTTTTGCTCATGTCCCACGAGTTTTAATCACGAACAAAATACCAACACCTGTCCGACCTGTCTAGCCCTTCCCGGAGCATTGCCGGTTCTCAATAAAGAAGCAGTACGTAAGTCAGGAATGTTTGGTACAGCGGTTGGAGCGACTATCAATCGTGTCAGCTTTTTTGACCGTAAGAGCTATTTTTATCCTGACAGCCCTAGCGCATATCAAATCACTCAGCTGTATACGCCTATTGTTGAGCACGGAAATTTGATTATCGATTTTGAAGACGGCAGCCATAAAACCATCCGTATCAACCGTGCTCACATCGAAGCGGATGCCGGAAAAAATATCCATGAGGGAGCTATCTCTAAAGTAGACTTGAACCGTGCAGGGACACCGTTGCTGGAAATCGTTTCTGAGCCCGATATGCGTTCAGGCGATGAGGCGATTTTGTATCTAAAAAAGCTCCATTCGATTGTCCGTTATCTTGACATATCCGATGCCAATATGCAAGAGGGGTCATTTCGCGTTGATGTCAATGTCTCTATTCGTCCTCGCGGGGAGGAGAAGCTCTACACCCGTGTTGAGATCAAAAATATCAACAGTTTCCGATTTATCCAAAAAGCGATTGAGCTTGAAGTAGCGCGTCAACGTGAGGCATGGGAAGATGGTGTGTATGAGAGTGAGATTGTTCAAGAGACTCGCCTTTTTGACCAAGCCAAGCAAGAAACCCGTTCGATGCGCGGGAAGGAAGAAGCGGCAGATTATCGCTATTTTCCTGAGCCTGATTTGCTAAAAGTGGTTGTTGATGATGCGATGTACGCGGACGTTATTGCCATACCTGAACTCCCTGATGCAAAAAAAGAGCGGCTTGTCAGAGAGTATGGACTTCGAGAATACGATGCGGCAGTTATTACAGCTGATCTTGAGACCGCCCATTATTTTGAATCGATGCTGACGTGCGGTATTACCGCTAAAAACGGTGTAACATGGCTTACTGTTGAGCTTCAAGGGCGACTTAAGGGAGGTATGGGTGCGCATGAGTCGGCAATAACTGCACAAACGCTTGGCGGACTGGTTAAGCGTATCGAAGAAAATATCATTAGCGGTAAAGCGGGTAAAGAAATTTTAGATTATTTGCTTGAGAATGAGACAGATGATATTGATGGAGTGATTGAAAAATTAGGATTGAAGCAAGTAAGCGATATGGGGGCACTGGAAGCGCTTATCGATGACGTTCTCAATGCGAATCCTGAAAAATTAGCGGAATACAAATCGGGTAAAGACAAGCTGTTTGGCTTTTTTGTGGGTCAAGCGATGAAAGCCTCTAAAGGTTCGGCAAATCCTCAAACCCTCAATGATCTTTTAGTCGCAAAATTAGCACAGTAGAGATTGTAATGCTAAGTAGGTGGGTCGTTAATTTCGCTTTTTTTCTCCATACCTGCCACCCGTATCAACGAACCAAAATATTTTTTTATAATCTTCTCGAAAATAGCCATTATCAGCATAAAAAGTACTTTGATGTCTTTATGATTGGGCTCATCTTTTTGAGTGTTTATATTTTGATTCGCTCCGTTAAACATGAGCTCCCTCATGGATGGTTGATTTTTAATAACTATGTTATTTCATTGATCTTTTTTATCGAGTACATTCTTCGTTTTTGGTTGCACAGCAATAGTTCCAAAACAATTATCGAGCAATACGAAAGCGATCTTTTTTTGCATCGACCTTTTTCACTGTCGGGAGCACTGAAAACCATTTTTTTTCAAAAGATAGAGTATGTTTTCTCTCCAACTGCAATCATTGATTTACTGGCTATTATGCCGTTTTTCCATGAGTTTCGATTATTACGTATCTTTATCCTTTTTCGTGTTTTAAAACTCTTCCGTTATGCCAAAAGTTTACGACGTCTCATCTCTATTCTTGCTTCCAAAAAGTTTGAAATCCTTACTCTAATCATTTTCACAATGATTATGATTATGGTCTCATCGGTACTAATATACGTGATGGAAGCCAACAACCCCCAATCGCATATTAATTCGTTGTTTGATGCCGTCTATTGGTCGGTTGTGACCATCTTTACTGTAGGATACGGTGATTTGGTTCCTGTTACCCATGGAGGACGTATTGTGGCGATGATGATTATCGTCTCAGGTATTGCTGTTATCTCGTTTGCAACATCGATTGTTGTCTCAGCCTTTACTGAAAAACTTGATGAGATCAAAGAAGAAAAGATGATCGATAGTGTTAATGTGCTGAAACGTATGTACCTTGTGTGTGGATTTTCTCCGTTGGCGCATGAGGTGATACGAAAGCTACACAAGCGACATATCCCTATTGTTGTTCTTGAAAAAGATCCAAAAAAAGTACAACAAGCAAGAAATAATGGCTTATTGGTGTTAAGTTATGATTCGGGATCCTTGCATACATACAGTCATTTAAAACTCGATTTTGAAGATCAGGTGGAGGCTGTCATATTATTACATGATAGTGACGTTGCCAATATTTATACGGCATTGACGATACGAGAATTGACTAAAAATATCACTCTTTATTCAGTTTTACATCATCCTGCTAATCGTAAAAAACTTTTTCTTGCAGGGATGAATCATATTGTTAATACGCATGAATTAGTAGGGATGATGAGCAAGATAATTGCCCGTCAACCGGTTGCATTTGAAGTTATTCATGCGCTTCGCTCCGAACAAACCTCTACCGTTGTTGATGAGATCATTCTTGATTCAGATATGAAAGATCGTTTTTACACTCTTTTGGAAGACCCCCTCTTTTATCAGCGATTTAGTGTTTTGGGTATTTACAGCACCCAGCTCAAAAAATTTCATTTTAATCCACATCCTGATATAACCATTGAACCGGGAGATATAGCGATTGTTATTGCTAATAGAGGTTTGATTGATGAATTTAGAACAAAACTTCACCGCAGAGGAAAAGTATGAAACCACGCTGTGCTGCCGTCTTCGGATATAACGAATACTCCAAACAGATTGTAAAGCAGATTCGTGATGTGTATGAAAATGTCGGCGTATTTGTCATTGATGAAGCAGAATTTTTAGAGGCACAAGAGGATGGAATTACAGCAGATCGATTTGATCTAAGTGATGATTGGCAATCGATTGAAGCACAGTTTGATGTGGAGGGGTTAATCGTATTTTGTGCTCTTAATGATGATGCGGAAAATGTTTTCTTGACGATTTCTCTTCGTGCAACGTTTGATAGGCTCTTTATTATTGCTCTGGCACAAGACAATGAGAGTATGATGAAGATGAAAAGTGCCGGAGCAGATAAAGTAATGCCTATTTTACAAATCGCTGCTAATGTTATCAATGATATTCTTACTAAACCGATTATGACGCAAGTATTGCATGATGTGTTGTATGAAGACAGTCTCTTGAGTATTATAGAAATTGAGGTGGGGGACGCTTCCCCTCTCAACGGTAAGTATTTGCATGATCTCCATTTTAAGCGTGATTTTGATCTTATTTTGTTAGCGATTGTCGATCAGGCGATGGGGACCACATTTAGTTTCGCTTCCAAGGGGCATAACCATCATATTGATGCAGGCGATATTTTGGTTTTTATGGGATATGCAGAGAAGTTAAATGTTATAAAGCAATGGAATGATGGGGTAGAAGTATGACGGTAGGGGTTGTCGGTGCTGGAAAATGGGGTGAAGCACTCGCTTTTGCCTTGAGTGAGAAAAATGAGGTAATTATTACCTCACGTACCCCTAGAGAGTGGGATAATTTTAAATCTTTATCCGAAGTCTTAAAGTGTAAATATCTCATTATTACCGTCCCTGCACAGCAAGTTGCACAGTGGCTTGAAGAAAATTTTATCTACCGTGGGCAAAAAGTATTGGTTGCGGCAAAAGGGATTGAAGCTTCCTCAGGAAAATTTTTAAATGAGATTTATACTCAGTATATTCCTGAAGAAAATCTCAGCTTTCTATCGGGTCCCTCGTTTGCCAGTGAAGTGATTCTTTCATTGCCAACAGCATTGGTTATTAACTCTTCTTCCTCTGATACAGCCAATGAATTTGCGGCATTGTTCCCGAGATTTATTCGTACTTATATCAGTAATGATGTGATGGGTGCGGAGATTGCGGGTGCGTATAAAAATGTTATTGCGATTGCTGCCGGTATTTGTGAAGGGTTGGGTTTGGGACATAATGCAGCTGCTTCTCTAATATCCAGAGGTTTGGTAGAGATGCAGCGTTTTGGTAAAGTATATGGGGCGCAAGATGAGACATTTTTGGGTCTTAGCGGGGCGGGAGATCTGTTTTTGACAGCCAGTTCGTCGATGTCACGGAACTACCGTGTTGGTTTGGGTCTGGCAGCTGGGAAAACAAAAGAAGCGGTATGCAGCGAAATCGGTGAAGTAAGTGAGGGGATTGGAACCGCATACGCACTTCATGAGATTGCAATACAAAAATCAATTTATCTTCCGATTGCTGCGGAAGTGTATGCGATTTTAGAGGGGAAATCCCCGAAGCAAAGTTTAAAAGATTTGATAGAAAGGTAGAGCAATGTTAGTACACGTCGTTATGTTTCAATTTAAAGAGGAAAAAAAAGAGGACAATTTGGCAACAGTCAAAATGATGCTCGAAGTACTTCCTGCGAAGATAGAGGCTCTAAAAAGTATGGAAGTAGGGATTGACATTAGCCGAAGCGCTAGGTCATTTGATTTGATCCTTATCTCGATGTTTGAGGATCAAGCAGGGTTAAATGAATACGCTGTTCATCCGGCACATTTGGAAGTAGTGAGTGTTATCAAAGAGGTGACCACTCTTTCTAAAGTGGTGGATTATATTTCTTAATAGATTTTAGCCTTTGATCCCATCTGCTCTTGGAGCCGTTAAAAACTTAAAAAACACCTTTATATATATCATAAATGGTAGTGTCCAGACGATAGAGGAGTAGAGATACAGCTCGTGAGCATACTCTTGATAAAACGGGATTAAACCTCTCAAGAGCGTAGCCGTAACCATCAAGCCTATCATTGCGTGTATGTAGATATTTGACGTTAAATGTCTTCCTGTATGAATCCAAGAGATTATTATCATAACCATCAGGTATGCAAGTCCAATTCCTCCGCTTGTTATAAAGTGTCTAAAATGAGTGATATTTTCAATCTCGCCGTTTAAAATAGCCCAGCCCATCAAAGCATAACCGACTCCCAGCATTATAAAAATAAGACTAAGATATATCACATAGGGTTGATTCAGTATAAATTTATCTTTTAAAATATAATCATTCGTTATAGCTAAAATAGCAGCTCCGCTTGCAAGCCCAATCCATCCTAGTGCCGAGTTGTTAGGATATAAAAACTCTACGACCGTAAAAACGGTAACAGTAAATATCGCAAGGTTTGTAAGAGGCGGTCGGGCAATATAGACATCATCTATCCCTTTATCTTCCATCAGCTCATTTACCGCTTCCATATTTACCCGTCTTAGGGCAAGCAGTATCAAAATCACGCTTGCTCCGAGTGCGACTTTTAGTATATCCATCGGCGCAGTTTGTGCGTGTCCCGCCATTGCTGCAAAAAACCATGTTTCGATTATAAATAGAACTACCATGGCATAGCCCAAAGAAGCGTGTCTTTGAAGTTTATCTAAAACTGCATCTTTTGCAAACCAGATGAGCCAACCGAGCATAGAGAGGTTTAAGAGAGCGGTTAAATAAACACCCGTTACATCTATGAGCCAAAAACTAAGGCGTCCAGCCAACCATAAAATCATTATATATTTTAATTTTTTGCCGATAAACGGAACGGTTCCTGGGAAAAGTTCAGGAAGTCCCGTGGTTAAAAACGCCATCGTTCCGGCAGTTAAGACGCCAAATATCATCTCATAAATATGCCATACTAAAATATTATCCATAAAAGGGATGTTTATAATTCCACTCCAAACCAATCCCCATAAAAGCATCGAAATTATCATATAGGGAGCAAGCAGTAAAAATATAGGTCTAAAACCGTATGCTAAATAAGGGGGAACATTCTTCTCCTCGGGATAGTAGAGATAATGGCTTGTTGCATGTAAAATTTGCGGGTTTTCTTCAGTATTGCCCATTATTTTAGTTCCAGTTCAAATGTATTGATTATCTCTTCATCTTGCAATATTTCCGCACTTTTACCGTAAACATATTTGTCGTTTCTTTGATCTTGCACCACATCAAATCTAAATTTTTTTACTATATGCCCTGGATCTGCTTTAAGCAGCAGCATCTCATCACTTAGACGGATGGCTTCCATCAAATCATGCGTTATAAAAAGTATGCTTATTTCTTTTTTAGAAATCATATCTATCAAAATTGCTTGCAGCTCTTTTTTCAGTCCTATGTCTAGTGCGGAAAACGGTTCATCTAAAAAGAGCAGGGAAGGTTTTACCACCAACGCCCTTGCAAAAGAGACTCTTTGTTTCATGCCGCCGCTTAAATCTTTTGGAAATTTATCAAAATCATCCTTGTCAAGCCCGAATCTAAGCGCAATCTCTTGGGATTTTTTGATAGCCTCGCTCTTTTTCTCGCCCTTTGCCAGCAAACCAAGAGAGATATTGTCTATAACATTTTTCCATGGAAGAAGTCTTGCCTCTTGAAACGCAAAGGCACTGCTTTCAAAGGTATTTATGATACTTCCCTCTTCGACATCAAGCAAGTCGGCACAAAGATGTAAAAGTGTCGTTTTTCCGCCTCCGCTTGGACCTACGATGGAGAGCACTTCACCTTTGTTTAGAGTAAAATTGATGTCTTTTAAGATTTCGGCAAAACCGAAATGATGATTTAGATTTTTAACCTCTAATCTCTCCATAGTTCAACCTCCCGCTTAATCGGCTCTAAGACGATATACTCTATAAACATCAGTGAAGCTATCATTATGACGACAATTGCAAGCGCACTTGGAGTATCCAGCTGGCTTCTTGCCGTTGCGAGTGATGCTCCGATACCGTTGCTGGTCGCAAGGAGTTCTGCCATGATAACTATCTTCCAAGCCATGCCCAGACCGCTTACCCAAGCCGGAAAAACATAAGAGAAGATATGCGGAAAATAGACATCAAAAAATCTCATGTGCCACGGAAACTTAAAACTCTGCGCCATCTCTTTTAACTCTCCGTCAAGCGTGCGGGTTCCTTGAAGTGCTCCGACAAATATGATAGGAAAAGAGGCAACGATTACGGTAAATATGACCGTCTCGTCACCCATTCCAAACCATATCATCGCCAAAACTATCCAAGCGATAGGCGGCATACCGACTAGTATGGTGACGATGGGACGGCTCATCATAGAAGCGGTTGCAAAAAATCCGGCTAAAAGCCCAAGTGCTGTACCGATCAAAAGAGATAAGCCAAAGCCGACAGAGGCACGATAAAGAGTCGTGTGTATTTCTTTTATAACATTTTCGTCATGCAGCATTAAGCCGAGGGTCTTAAAAGTTTCAAGGGGTGAGGGGAGAACTAGATCCCCGTAAACTTGATTTCCGACATCCCAAAGAGCGATAAAGAGCAGGATGGAGGCAACCGCACCCCAACCGCTCCAAAGATACGACGGAAAATCTTTAAGAATTTTTAGAGCAAATTTCATTTACTAAAGTCCATAGTAAAAGCTATCTTTTGGCAGTTTATTGCCTATACTTTTTGGATCTTCCGCTTTTAAAATATTAAAGAAAAATTCCAACTCTTTTTTTGCATCAGCCGCGCTTACATTTTTAAATCTAACATGTGAGACAGAGTCGCTTACCCCTTCTTCATTTAACATGTCAAGAGTTTTTACGACTATCTTTGCTGCTTTTTTAGGATTTGCTTTGTACCAGTTAAGAGATTTTGCATACTCTTCTTGAAATCTTTTGATAACATTTTTATCTTTTACGTGACCCATAACGGCAATACCGGCTTCTGGAATATCACCGTTTGTGCCAAAAACTTTGCCCCATTCCTCTTGCAAATCTACACTTCTGTATAAGTCCGGTGCAACAATGTTAACGGGAAAAGATTTTGTTTTGCGAAGAGCTATGGAGATAGCAGGTTCGGCTAACAGCGCATGATCCACTCTTCTCATTATAAGCATCTGCATCGCATCAACGGGACTTGCTACATAGACTAACTCAAAATCTTTTTTAGGATCTAACCCCTCTTTTTTTAGAAGCTGGTTAAATACTATATCGGGCATATCTGCACGAAACGGAACGGCAATTTTTTTGCCTTTAAAATCTTTAAGACTCTTAAGCGAATTATCACGACTTATCATCCCGAGAATCCCCCAAACAGAGACATTTAGGAGTTTTATATCCACTCCTTTGTTGTTCAGTATTGCCGCAGTATTTGTAGGAATGGCTAAAAAATCGACATCGCCTTTAATCGTCATGGCCCGAAGCTCATCGGGATTCTTCCAGAGTCTGAACTCCACTTTTTCTGCTACATCTTTTAGAGCATTTGTTTCTATCATATGTAAAATAGGGTGCGAAACCGAAGCAAAAGGGGCAGCTATAACGATTTTTTTCATCTTCTCATCTGCTGAAGTGACAGTTGCTAAGAGCATTAGAATAAAAAAACTATAAATCAAACTTCTCATACTATATTTCCTTTTAAAGTAAATTGCCAAATAATAGCAATTTCGATATTAATTATCATTGATTTTAATCAAGATTAAAATAAATATCCCATTCTAACAATAAATTGCTTTTTTTGCGGGGTTATGTCTGATCTCTTTTTAGGTTACCTTCAGTAAAAGAGCTTTTAATATTTTATTAATAAAATTGGACTACAATGGTTTAAATCAATTAAAGGATTCCCGATGAAAATGTTTATTACTGTAGTAACGGCTTCGGTTTTACTTTCGAGTGTGGCGCTTGCGGAGATGCCGTCTGTAAATCAAGATCGGATGGAAGCTCAAAAAGAAGTTCAAAATAGTTTTAAAACTATGAAAACGGATGAGCTTTTGGAAAAACGGGGAACGATGACCAATCAACAAGAGCGTGAGCAGCTTCATAATGAGCTCATGACCCGTCAGCAAACTATGACAAATGATCAAAAAGAAAAGTTTATGAATAAACCGGAAAATCGTACACCGAAAATGAAAAACCAAGGGTCAGGTCAGGGGATGATGCAAGGTCAGCACAACGGTATGGGTAGTGGCATGGGCGGCGGTAGAGGACGTTAATCTTTACTTACCTAAGGAAGCACTTTTAACCATTTTTAAGTGCTTCGATCTCTTCAGCTTTCTCTTCGATGGCGAGCAGTTGATCCACTTTTTCTTCGTACAGCTTTTTTGCCTTTTCGAGCTCGTCGGCTAACGGCTTAATCCCTTTTTCTTCGTAACATCTTGGATTTGCCAGACAGGCGTTGATCTCATCTATCTTTGCCTCAATATCATCAATCTCTTTTGGCAGAGTTTCCAGTGCACGGGTTTCATTGTAGGTGAGTTTGAGTGCTTTTGGTTTATCTTGGATGATGGTTTGGATTGCGGGTTTTGCAAATTCTAATGCCATCGCATCGATTTCATTTAATTCTTTTTCATCATCAAGGTACTCGCTGTAAGGTTTGTAACTCTCTTCAATCGTACCATCCCCCTTAAAGATAAAAAGCTTTTTTGCGATTTTATCGACAAAATAACGGTCATGGCTGACCAAGATGACAGCGCCTGAAAAATTCTGAAGTTTCTCTTCAAGGATATTGATGGTAGGAATGTCGAGATCATTGGTGGGTTCATCGAGAATAAGACAGTCTACTTTTTTGGTAAAGAGGAGGGCCAGTGCTACGCGATTTTTTTCTCCACCGCTGAGTGTTCCTATTTTTTTATCCAAAAACTCTCTGGGAAAGAGGAAGTTTTTGAGATAGCCATAGACATGATAATCTGTTCCTTGAGCATCGACACGATCGCCCCCGTGGGGACAGAATGTTTCGATAAGGTTGAGGGAATCGTCGAGCATTTCACGGTGTTGATCGAAATAACCAATCGTCAGTTCCCCTTGCTTGATAATTCCGCTTGTGGGTTTGAGTCGCCCTAGCAGAGCTTTAAGAAGGGTTGATTTTCCGCTTCCATTAGGGCCTACAACGGCGATGACATCTTTTTGTAAAATCCGCGTTGAAAAATCTTTGATGAGGAGTTTATCCCCCAGTGTCAGACCCAAATGCTCAATCTCAAAAAGCATTTTTTGACGATTGACCCCTTCACCACGATTGAAGTGTTTGGCTTCACGCTCCAGTTCAAGACGCATTTTATGAATTTTACTGGGGTTGTTTTTAGCATCTTCACGTAGTGACAATACTCGCTGTTTCCGTCCTTCGTTGCGTTTTAGACGTGCTTTAACTCCGCGTGAGAGCCACTCGTTTTCTGTTTTGAGCAGTTTTAGGAGGTTGTCATGCTGCTGCGCCATCGTGCGTAATAGTTCTTGCTTTTGGACGAGATAGTTGCTGTAACCGCCTGTGAATTCACGCAGAGAACAATCTTCGACTTCGATGGTTTTAGTCGCGATTTGATCGATAAAATAACGGTCATGGGAGATAAAAAGGAGGGTAAATTTTTCTTTTAAAATCAGTTCTTCGAGAAATTCGACCATGTAAACGTCGAGGTGATTGGTGGGCTCATCCAGCAGGAGTATGTCGGGCTTTAGAAGCAGCAGTGATGCAAGAGCAACACGGCGTTGTTCCCCACCGCTAAGTAAATCAACATTTTTGTCTTCATATTCGGTGAGCATAAAGTGGTGCATGATCCGCTGTATCTTATCGTCCAAATTCCAAGCATTATGATGATCGAGAAAATTGCTCAAGACTGCTTGCTCATCTAATAGGGAAGTATTTTCAAATTCGGTTGCAAGAAGGAGAGAAATCTCATCAAAACGGACTTTGGAAGTTCTAAGTTCTCCCAACCCCGCTTCAACCGCTTGGCGAACCGTATGTGACGGGTCAAATTTCGGGACTTGGGAGAGCATTTTAATCTCAACGTTTTGGCGGGTAATTCGTTCTCCTTCATCGGCATCGAGAGAACCGTGGACGATTTTCATTAGGGTTGATTTACCGCTGCCATTTTTACCAACAATAACGACGCGTTCCCCCTCATCAATATGGAAGTTGATATTTTCTAAGATTTTTTGTGCTTCGTAGTGTTTGCTAACACCGAGTAGATCGACTAATGCCATAAATTATTCCGTAGGTGTGGAGATGGTAAAACAGTGATTACGGGTGAGATACCATGTTGCAATGGCATAATCGTTGTACTCGTATTCACCTTGAGAGGGGGGGATGGATTCGTTGCGTAATTTGGAGCGGAGGATTCCAAAGACGATTATCCCTAATAAAAGAGTTCCAATGGCGATAAACCAATCGCTTTGCCACCATACTAAGAGGGCTAAAGCGTAATTTCCATAACTCAAAGTCCATCCAAGAAGACGTGCCATAAAACGGCAACTGCGTGTTGGAAGAGTTGGTGTTGGGTCAATATGGAAGGTAAAAGGTGCGTTATTCATAGGGCGAATTATAGCGAAATGAAATAGAGTTTATAGAGGCGGTACAGTAGCTGCCTTCTGTATCGCTAAAATGATTGGTTTATTAAAATCTAAATACGATAAACAGAAATCTGACTAGTGAGCTGTTCTGTCATTTTATGTAGATGTTGAGATGCTGAAGCAATTTCTTCGACACTTCGTGCATTAGAGGTTGAGAGCTCATAAATTTTGTCAAATTTACTAATAATTGTATCGGTTGTGGCGGCATTGGCTTGTATGTCGGCAGAGAGTTTTTCTATTGCATCGACGGTGTGTGCTAATGCGCTAACAGCTATTGTGGTATGATCATCTGCTTCGGTTGATGCTCTCACGAGCTGTTCAATACGATTGGTATTATGATTCATTTGATCAGTGATATCATTGATTGACTGAACGATAACATTAACGGTAGCATTGGTCTCTATGAGACTTTTTTGAGTTCGTTCAGCAAGTTTTCGTACTTCATCAGCAACAACGGCAAATCCGCGTCCATGTTCTCCTGCACGGGCTGCTTCGATGGCAGCATTAAGAGCAAGAAGATTTGTTTGATCAGCAATATCGGCGATGACTGTAAGGACTTGTTTAACTTGGGATGCCTCTTGAGAAAGAGCATTAAGTCGTTGATTGATTTCACTTTCCATTTGTACGGTAAAAGAAAGCTGCTCTATTGTGTTGTGGAGTGCTTTTTGTGCTTCTTTAAGATTGCCGCGCGCACTGATAGCTTTTTCACGGACACTGTGTGCCTCATGTGAAGAGGCTTGCATCGCTTCTTTCATTTGACCTGATTCATCCGTAGTTTGAATGACGATTCTTGACTCTTCTTCTGCTGCTTTTCCAATAATAAGAGTAGTCACGGAGAGTTCGGCTGCGACTGAGAGATTTTCATTTGATGCAGAGCCGATATTTTGAAATGAATCCCGCAGCATTGCCACGAGGTTATTGAGCTTGCGTCCCATTTGCGAAAGTTCATCAGCCCCTTCAAATTTGGAAGTATGGGTAAAATCACGATTTTGAGCCACAATAGAGATCGTCTCTTCTAAGTGTGCGACTGAGCTATTAATATTCCTGATAAGAAAATAAAGAGTGCTTATCATGGCTATAATGCTTAATCCAACTATGCCTTCACTTACTCTCGCACTGGAGACAATATTTTCAAGGTTCTTCTCTTCTATCATTTTAACAAGAATTGGACCTTTTTTAACCAAGGCTTCATGATATTTCATAGAACCTTTAGTGATACTTATAAGCTTTTGCCCATCAGCCGTTTGCCGAAATGCCTCAGAAAGAGTCTGCTTTTGATATTTTATAAGAAGTTGAACCCGTGGCTCATTCATTTCTTCTAATGCTTTTTGCTCAGCGGTTAGCTCAGAAAGCAGTTTTTTGTATTTTTCGGACAAGAGCAAAGGAGAGAGTGTTTCACTTGATTCAACAATTTTTTTATTACGTTCACGATAACGATCTAAAAATAGCGGATTTAAGGTCATTTGATAGCCTCTTAATTCCATCATAGACCCATTCATATTTGACTGAAGCACACCCAATAAAACTAGCCGCTCAATACTTTCTTTAGATTTTTCACTATTACTGTAAATCAAATATCCCAATACTGAAAGAATAGTAAGGCTAAATATCATCAGGAGAGTAAGTTTGCCTCGTATTGTTGTGATATTCATAAAAAACCTTTTATATAAATTTAGACTACAGTGAAAGCTTAGACGGTGTCCACAAAGATTGTAACTAATAAAAATCGGGTGATGCTTGTTTTATGTCATTGACTATTCTGTCCGATGTGGATATAAAGAGGTGGAGTATACAAGCTTCTGATAAAGTGCAGATTCTTGTATGACAATTTCTTTTTCTTTTTCATACCCGATTTCCCCACTAATCCCCGGTGCTTTCATCACGATTCCTTGCGGAACTTTTACTGAGTGCAACTGCACGGCGGTTTGTTTGTAGTTGGGCTCTCCTGATTTGGGGCAGAAGCTACTTGCTGTTAGCTGATTGACGAGTTGGGTGTTGAAGTGGAAGGGGACGAATACATTTCCTTCACGTACCGTTTGGGTGACCCGCACGACAATATTGTCTACTCGTCCGCGAGGGGAGGAGAGGGAAATACGATCGCCGCTTTTGACGTGCAAGGCTGACGCATCGGCAGGATTGATGTCTACCCACGCTTCGGGGGCTAAGTCGTTGAGAATACCGATGTCGCGCGTTTTGGTACGGGTGTGCCATTGCTCGACGGTGCGTCCTGTGTTGAGGATGATGGGAAATGACTCACCTGTCGGTTCTTGGAGCGGTATCCACTCTAAAGGCAATAATTTGGCTTTGCCATCATAGGTGCGAAAAGCCATTTCGGGGGTATAAAGGCGCGGTGAGCCAAGGGGAAATTGCTCGTTGCACGGCCATTGGAGTCCGCCATGTTGTTCCATCATCTCATAACTCATCCCCGAATAGTCACACAGCTGACCACGACTCACCCGTTTCCACTCTTCGAAGGCATCGGAGGGAGTTTTCCAATTGGGATAAATCAACTCTTGGACCCCTTCAAAATAACTGCTGAATTCAAGAAAAATATCAAAGTCACTTTTTGCTAATCCCGGAGGGTTCACTGCTTTGTTCGCACGGTTGCATCGGCGCTCACTGTTGGTGTACGTTCCTTCTTTTTCTCCCCATGTTCCTGCGCTAAATACCACATCGGCAATTTCGGCGGTATCGGACATAAAGGCATCTTGGACGACTAGAGTATCGAGTTTGGCGAGTGCTGCGCGAAGTCTCTCTTGGTTGACGAAACTTACCAGCGGATTGGTAGCGACGACCCACAGCGCTTTGATTTCGCCTCGCTCGATGGCTTCGATGATTTCACCGTATTTGTAACCGCGTTGCGTTGGGATGAGTTCGAGGGGGACATTGACGATGTTGGCGTACTCTTGAGCGGCTGACACATCGCCGTAATTTCGATACCCCGGAAGAGAGGAGGTGAAACCTGTCTCACGCGTACCCATCGCATTGCACTGACCCGTAATCGAAAACGGTGACGCACCTGCTCGACCGATTTGCCCCGTGAGGAGATGAAGATTGGTGATGGCGCTGACGGTATCCGTACCCATATACGATTGATTAACCCCCATTGTCCATGCGGTGAGGGCAGCAGGTGAGAGTGCTATGAGACGGGCGAGTTCGTAGAGGATTTTGACGTCGATTCCCGTAATGTTCGCAACCTCTTGGGGCGGGTAGTTTTGGAGATGTTTACGCAAATCACCTAGCCCTGTGACATTGGCTTTGAGATAGTCGGTGTTTTCCCACCCCTGTTCCAAAACGATGTAGGCAAGACCGTTGAATAAAGCCAAATCGGTGCGGGGTTTGATGGGGACAAAAATATCTGCCATTTGGGACGTTTTGGAAGCTCGCGGGTCGATGACGATGATTTTGGGTGAATTTGGATTTTTGGCGATATGAAGTTTTAAAATCGGGTGGTTATCGGCAACGTTCGCCCCGACCAAGACGATGACATTCGCGTGCTCAAAATCCTCGTACGAGCCTGTAGGGCCGTCGGAACCAAGGGATTGTTTGTACCCTGCGACGGCAGAAGCCATACACAGAGTCGTGTTTCCATCGTAGTTGTTGGTGCGCAAGCCCAATTGGACGAACTTGCCCAGTGTGTAGAATTCTTCGGTGAGAAGCTGTCCCGTGGAGAGAACACCGATGGCTTTTGAGCCATATTTTTCGCTAATTTCTTTGAACGTTGAGGAGACTTTTGTGAAGGCTTCGTCCCATGAGCTGTTTTGGAGTTTTCCGTTGGAACGAATCATCGGAGAGAGGAGGCGGTTGGAAGAGGTGAGCATCTCATGTTCGCTCAAGCCCTTGGGGCACAGTGTTCCCATGTTGACGCTGTGAGCACTGTTGCCTTTGGTATAAACGGCTTTGCCATCCTTTACCCCAATGTACAAACCACATCCGACACCGCAGTAACCGCAAGTGGAGAAGACCCATTTATCCGGTTTTTTCGCATCGCTGATACGTCCGAACATCGGGTCATCGCTGAGGGCGTATTTGGCGGCTTTGATGTCTATGCCTAGAAAGTTTTTGATGGTTGAAAACATATTAATTCCTTTGTGTGCCAACGAAAAAGCCACCTGCCATAGAGAGGGGGACAACCGTCGTATAGAATAAAAATCGATCCATAAGTTCACTCACAACGACTAAAACAAATCCAAGAATAAGGGTAACGATTGCCGCAAGTGTAAGACCCGAAGCAATAAAAAGGGTGGCGAGTAAAGGTAACGCCAATGCTCCAACTCCAAGGGTAATCCAGCGTGCTGTATGGATTTGATCGAAATGCTCACGGTAGAGTTGAAGGGTTTTTTGCAATTGCGGTGTTGAGGCACTTTTAAGTTCATTGTGTGCATCAAGAGTAAAAAACCCGTGGATAACTGCCAGTATCATCGCACTGCTTAGAAGCGGGGTGGCAGAATCGCTTGAGCCTAAAATCATCAAGGCAAGTGAGATTAAAAACAATCCAATGTAGGCGGTGGAGAAAAACTTTTGGTTGGTAGTAAATCTGTTCCACGAAGGGCGGGCGGGGATGCGGTAAATCATCCCTTGCGCATAGATACCATAGATTCCTACTAGGAGTGTTAAGAGTTCAAAGCCAAGACGAATCAGTGTAGAAATATCGAAAAAATAGAGGGCAACGTTGACGCTCATGAATCCTACAAATGCACCTAATGCGGCGGCTTCTCGACTGAGCCAACTGGTGCGGAGATTTTTCATCGCACTCATCGCTTTTAAAGGTCGTCCTAAATGCAGTGCCGAGAGTGGAAGTCCCAATGCGGCAGGAGCGAGAGCGAGTAGAGCGAGTATCCAGTTGGGTTCAAAAAATCCAAACAGTGAGAGAATATCCCCGATGAAAAGGGCTCCAAACGCACCGAGTGACATTTGAGTCAGAACGGTCATAAAGACAAGGGGAAGCTCACTGTGAGCAGGTTTAAGGTGGTGCTCATTCGCTTTTGTCATTTCCTCAGGCATAGTCGAAGGCAAGGTAAAACGGGTGGTGGAGTTGGTGAGACGGGCATCGGGCAGATGGGGCATATTAGCGTTCTCATCTATCTCTTTTGTCACCCATTCCAAGATATTGACCGTTTCTATCTCGATGGCACCTGAAGGGCACGCTTGGACACAGGCGGGGCTTTGACCTATAGCGAGGCGTTCGTGGCACATATGGCATTTGGTGACGATGTGACGCTCTTCGTGGTAGGTCGGAACACCATACGGGCAGTTCCATGTACAGTATTGGCATCCGATACAGCTGGGATCATCGTGAAAAACGATACCGTTATCGAATTTGATGTAGCTGTTGGTGGGACAGCCAATGAGACAGGCCGGATCGATGCAGTGGTTACAGCTCATGGAGTTAAACAGCAGGAGGGTATCGGGGAAACTTCCGCCCTCCATTTCACCTACACGACGCCATTTGATGTCGGCAGGATTGTTGTTTTGCTCATTGCATGCTACCTCACAACAGCGACATCCGATACATTTGGTTGCGTCGAAGTGAAAGCGGTATTGTTCTCCCTCTGCCAGCGGCGGAACATCGATGGAATAGTTACCGCATTGCATTCCCGTGTCAGCTTTGTACCCGATGAAAGATTCCAATGGTGTGAATTGGGAATTCATTTTATTTGCCATTCTCTAATTTTTGTAGTTCTATGGTGATTTCGGTAAAAACTTTTGATCGTGCCAGAGGATTAGGCTCTACCATTTTTTCAATAATAGATTTGTAGAGAGTGAGTTCGGAAGATTTATGACGGTAACTTTTTTTCTTCTCAGCAAGCGGTTCATCGGTATCGTAAGGTCTTGTGAGTGTTGTTCCATACACGATAGCGCATCCAAACTCAAAAATTTCATCTTGTTCTTTATGTGAACCGCCCCGCTGTTTGAGATTAAAGGAAAGCAGTGCTTGGAGTTTGTTCTCAAGACGCATTTGGCGATTCCAACGCATTAAAAAACCGATAGAAGCATTGGTGTAGCGTCCTTGTAAACGAATAATAAATTTTTCCAAACTCTCTTTGCTGACACGCAAATCGCGATATTGACGCATCAGTTCTGCAACGTATTCGCGTGCGTGCTCCAATACAATTCCCTTGAGTAGAAGATGACCCTCTCCCCCTTCACCGCTGAGAGTTCCTCCGATAAAAATATCGACACCCAGCACTATTTCTCCGTTATATTTGGTCTTACATCCCAAGAAGCCCAAATCTCCTGCACCGTGAATACCGCATCCTTTGACACACGCAGACCAATAAAGACGCATTTTTGCATCTCTCATCGGTACTTCACGCGCCAAATATTCTCCCATTTCAATTGCATCGGGCTTATTGGGGATAACACCGAAAGGGCAATGCGCTGTTCCCGCACACGCGATAAGGTTTGCCATATAGGGTGAGGGGTGGTTTGGATATTTGAGAAACAACGGAGAAGTTAATGCCGTTGTTGTATCGGTGATTCCTGTGATGATGAGGTTTTGCTCGATGGTTAGACGGATGGCACCGTTTTGAGTCTCGGCAATATCGGCAGCATCACTCAAATCACTTCCGCTAAATACCCCTGATGGGACAGCGGCGTAGAGGGCAAATGAGCCATCTTTAAGGGCGATTTTTCCATAATGATCACCCCCTTCGAGTGAACAAAGTGTCTCGCCGCCCAGAGGCATGGTAAACCCTAGTTGCTCTTCGATGGCATTTCTAAACTCTTCCATTCCCACCGCTTCGATGAGAAAAACAAGGCGGTTTTTATTGCGATTGTCTCGAAACCCGTATTTTTTAAAGAGTTGGGCTACTGCTTCAAAAACTTTGACAGCTTCATGAGGCAATACAAACATATCAGCATTTTTTGCCAATGTTCCGACACGACCGCCTAGATAGAGATTGAACCCGTAGACACCCTCTTTTTGCGCAAGTGCGAGAGCAAAATCTTGACCAAAAATATTACAACGATTGGAGAGAGAGCCGTTAATTCCGATATTGAATTTACGGGGGAGCATTGTAAGCCACTCATCATTTTTTAAAAAAATTGATTGAATATCCTTCATGATTTTGGTACAGGAGAGGAGGTTGTCCATTGCCAATCCATCGAGGGGATCAATGAGAATATTACGGAAATTATCCACTCCTGTTTGATAGCTTGTAAGACCGACATTCTCTAAAATACTCAGCACTTCGGGCAGCTCTTCTATAGTGATGTATCGCAGTTCAACTTGCATACGTGTCGTAATGTCGATGGTGTCTTGACCAAAACGTTTCGCCACATTGCCAAGTGCGCGTGCTTGTTCCACGCTCAAAGCTCCGCCGGTAATTCGTACACGAATCATAAATTTTTCACCGGTTGCAGGACGGTCAAAGATGCCGAAGCTTTTGAGGACAAAATCTTTGTCCTCTTCGGTGATTGAGCTATACCCCATCTTGGAATACCCAATTAGTCTCTCCCACGCTTCGTGAGCGCTAAAAGTATCTTTGATAGTTTCGGTCTTGTGGCGTTTAGCACTGCGCGCTTCGTTGGCAAGGATGAGTGATTTCATGTGTATTTCTTTTATTAGGACTTTTGAATCTTCAAAATAATAGTGTAAAATGTGGAAAGATTAACGATAGTATTGATTATATTTTAATCACTTTTTAGAGGAGATGAAAAATGGCATTGTTCCCAATGTTTGTGGATTTACAAGAGCGAGATTGTTTAGTAGTAGGGGCAGGGGAAGTGGCATTGCGTAAGATTGAGCAACTGGTGAAATTTTCACCAAGCCTTACGGTTATTGCACCTATGATTCACGAAGAGATACGTGCTTTAGCACTAGAGTATCCGATCACGCTTGTTGAGAGAGCGTATGTTCTGGAGGATTGTGAAAACCGTTTTTTAGTTATTGGTGCACTGGATGATTTGGGCGAGCAGGAAAAAATTTTTGCTGAGTGTATGACACTAAAAATTCCCGTTAACTGTGTTGATTCTCCGGCTTTGTGCAGTTTTATTTTTCCTGCCCTCATTGTCGAAGGAGATTTGTGTGTAGGGATTAACACCGCCGGGCGTGCACCTGCGGTGAGTTCGGCATTGCGGCAATATCTTACCAAAACTATTCCCACTGGAGTCTCAAAACTTATTGATACGGTTCATGGTATTCGTCAAAGTGAACCGGTGGGAAAAGAGCGTCAAGCAAAGATTATTGGGATATGTCGGGAGTTTTTTAACTTGACTTATTAATAAAAAGAGAAAGAAGAGTTGGATACTGTGTCGTCAAAAAGGGCTCTTTTATGTTGAACTGGAAAGAAGTATTGAGATTGGCAAAAGAGGGAAATTTGGCTCCTGATAGAAGAGTTGAAAAAATGCCTGAAGTGTGGCGTGAAATACTCAGTGAAGAGGAGTTTTATGTCACCCGTCAAGCTGGGACAGAGCGAGCGTTTAGCTCACAACTGTGTACACAATTTGATGCGGGTCTTTATGCGTGTGTCTGTTGCGGTACATTGCTTTTTGATGCGACGGAAAAGTTTGATTCGGGTACGGGGTGGCCATCGTTTACCCAACCGATTAAAGATAACGCAATCGGCTACAATGCAGACTATTCTCATGGAATGATGCGCGTTGAGACAGTGTGCAATACATGCGATGCCCATCTAGGACACGTGTTCCCCGATGGACCCTCTCCGAGCGGATTACGCTATTGCATGAACGCGGTGGCATTGAAGAAAGTACATAAGTAAAATTAATCGTCATGTTTGGCAAATTTAGAGTAGAGAAACTCAACAATTGCCCCACGACACCTTAGATACTCTTCGTCATGTTGTAAGTCCAGACGATTGCGCGGACGGGGAAGATTTACTTCCAATATCTCACCAATTGTTGCCTCTGGTCCATTGGTCATCATGATGACGCGGTCACTTAATAAGACCGCTTCATCGACATCGTGAGTGATGATAATGACAGTATTCTCTGTTTGCATCTGAATACGCATTAAATGATCTTGCAAATTGGCACGGGTCAGTGAGTCGAGCGCACCGAACGGCTCATCCATCAAAAGCACTTTAGGCTCAATAGAGAGTGCTCGTGCGATTCCGACGCGCTGCTTCATCCCTCCGCTAATTTCAGCAGGATATTTATCTTTTGCGTGATCAAGATTAACAAGACTAATATAGTGCATCACATGATCTCGCACTTCTTTTGGATACAAATCATCCCGTACTTTTTTTACCGCCATTTCGATGTTTTGGTAGACAGTGAGCCACGGTAACAGCGAATGGTTTTGAAACACTACGGCACGCTCAGGACCCGGTGCGTTGATCTCGCGATCTTCGAGCAAGATAACACCGTTTGTGATGGTATCAAGCCCTGCAATCAGGTTGAGAATTGTTGATTTCCCGCATCCGGAGTGACCGATGATGGAGACGATCTCATTTTCACGGATTTCAAGCTTCACATCGCGCAACGCTACATACTCTTTGCCTTTGCCCAATGGGAAAATTTTATCGACATGATCGATATTTAAAAAAGGTTTTGCACTCATACACGACCTCGCTTGCGATAATCAAAATGATCGGCGATAAAGCCCATGACAGTGTCCAATACATACCCGACCACACCGATGAGAATGATTCCGATGATAATATGGGAATAGTTGAGATTGTTGTACTCATCCCAAATCCAAAACCCAATCCCTAAACCGCCAGTGAGCATCTCTGCTGCGACAATAACCAGCCATGCAATCCCTAATGACAAACGCATCCCTGTAAAGATAAATGGTACGGCTACGGGGAGAATGATTTGAAATACCCTCTCAAATGCCGTGAGTTGCAGCACTTTGGCAACGTTGAGATAATCCTCGCTCACACTGCGTACACCCAAAGCCGTATTGATGATAATCGGCCAGATGGAGGTGATAAAGATGACGAAAATCGCCGTCATATCCACGTCTTTAAAGACAAACAACGCCAACGGTAACCACGCAAGCGGTGAGACGGGTTTTAAAATCTGAATGTACGGATTAAAAGCCGTTTGCGCTGCTTTGGACATTCCGATGAGCAGTCCTACAGGCACACCCACCGCAATCGCCAGTGCAAATCCGCCAAATACCCGTTTCAAAGAACTCATAAGCTGCAACGCAATCCCCTGATCCCCGGCTCCATTGTCATAGAGTGGATTAGAGAGGACGATGAGTAACTCGTTCCATGTTTCTATAGGAGTCGGAAATCCTGGAATTTTAACCGCAATGGTTGACCATACCGCAATAAGGACTCCAAAGAGCAGTGTCGGAAGTGCTACGGTGTTAATGGTTTTTAAGAGCATAGATGCCTCCTTATATAATTTTAATTTCGTCATACCGTACTTGATACGGTATCCATATCTTTAATGGATTCCGTGTCGTGGCACGGAATGACAGAGTATTATTTCACTTTCCATTTATTCACTTTAGTCAGTGCTTCTTTGGTTACTTTTGGATGTTTTATCGGTGCGTTATAGATATAATCGACCACTTTGTTCGGATCAAATACTGAGCCGTCCATAAATTTGTTATCGGCGGCTTTCCCTTCAACTTTCCATCCCGTTGCAGGAAGTGTATAGTTGACCTCTTTGGCAGCAGCTGCAAATAAATCGGCGCGATACACACTCTCAACCGTTTTCTTCATATCGATAGGATGATCGAGCTGTCCCCAACGAACCATTTGAGATACTTGCCACAAGCCGTGAGTATAGTACGGATAGAGAGCTTGTTTTTTACCAAAGGCATTGAACTGCGGCATGGGTGTGTTAACCCCGTTGGTAAACATATACGTACCTGTCATTGAGTTGTCGATTACGTCTTTAGGTGCATTGACATACGATTTACTTGAGAGGATTGCAGAAGCTTCTTTTCGGTTATCCCATGAGGCATCAAGCCATACTCCAGCTTCTATGACCGCTTCAATCATTTGTTTAGTAGTTTCAGGATATTTTTCCGTAAACTCTTTTTGAACTCCTAACACTTTTTCAGGCCCATTTTCCCAAATTTGATTCCCTGTGATAACAACTTTTCCGATATTGCCCATAACGGCACGTTGTCCCCATGGCTCACCGACACAAAATCCGTCGATGTTCCCTGCTGTCATGTTGGCAACCATCTGAGGAGGCGGAACAACTTTAAGAGCTACCTCAACATCGGGATCGACTCCGCCCGCTGCCATCCAAAAACGCAAATGGTAGTTGTGCGTACCCGTTGGGAATGTCATCCCAAACTCAGGTACACCCATCGTTTTAGCCGTAATAACTTTTTTGAGAGCTATTGCAGAGCCTTTTTTGGTGGCGATGGGATCAGCTGCCATCATCGCATCGTACATTTTATTAGATACCGTAATGGCATCTCCGTTTTGTCCCAATGCCATGAGGGCCACCATGTCTTTTTGGCTACTTCCGACACCCAGCGTCGATGCGATCGGCATGGCTGCGAGCATGTGCGACGCATCGAGTTCACCCACTGTCATTTTGTCACGAACGTTGGCCCATGATGCCTCTTTGCTCAGTTCCACGTTGAGACCATGTTTGGTAAAAAAACCTTTCTCTTTTGCGATGACGAGCGCCGCACAATCCGTAAGAGGGATAAATCCGATTTTGAGATCTTTCTTCTCTACAGCTGCCATGGCAACAGAAGCTGCTAAAGAGAGCAGCAAAACGCTTTTTCCGAGTATATTCAAACTTTTCATGAGGGTCTCCTGTTTAAGATTTAAAAATCTGAAAGCATTGTAAAATAAACTATAGATAATTTATGCAATTAATTGATTATAAAATAGGCAACACATTGATTGATAATAAATTTATGTCTTTTGATTGTATTAGGAGGTTAGAAAGCAGAGAAGAATATTATTCCTTCTCTGTTTTACGAATGATATAAACAAAAAGAGCAAATACCAGCAATAAAAAGGCAAGTGCGGCAATCAGCGTCGAAGCGTAGGGTAAATCTTTGTAGTTATGAATCGAAATTTTAAAGACAACCAATAGTGTTTCAATTAACAAAGCAATAATGATAGAGACTGAAAAGTTCAGCAACGTTTTTGGGTTAAACATATCACTCACATGTTGAGTTCGCGGCAAGACCTCTTGTTCAAAAATCGTTTTACCCAAATCATAAACCGCAAGCCCCAGTGTTAGCGCAATAATCGGTTTAAATACTGCGTCGATGGAGAGAGGCTCCACGCCGATCAAATACCCTCCAAAGGTATAAAATCCATACAGTACGACAAATACCCCAAAAAAGAGCAATCCGCCTCCGATAAGAGAATAGGATGTACGGTTAAGGAGTTTAAATATGTCATTTTTTTCGATTAGATCAAATCGTTCTAAAAGTTTTCGAAGCCGAAAATCCAAAAAGAGATACCCGTCTCCTACCGCATAGACTACGGTGATGCATAAAAACCCCGTAGCGGTCGAGATATAGGGCTCACTGATATAATACCCTTTTTGAATCTCTGCTTCATTGATGAGATAAGAACGATCTACCCCGATATGGTGATGTTCTTCACGATTAGCATAAATATTAGGAGAATTTTGGACAAACCCTTCGTCGGATATATATAGCAGTTCCAAGCTTGGGAAGGTTTTGTAAAGTCTCTCGATTAACTGTACATTGAGTGTTTTAAGGCTCACATTTCCCAGAGTGGAGAGGATAAATTTTTGTATAAGCTCAGCATTCGCCGCATAGCTTCGTACTAAATCTTGCATGAAGTCTCCTTTTAATGTCTATTGATACGAAAATTATAGGCAAAAAAATACTCAAAGATTGATTATAAAATCATCAATGATATAGAAGTCTCTTGTAAGCTCTAGCGGTTAAAATACGCCAATGCAAAAAGTACTTATCAATCAAAAATTTTATGGTTCACTCGAATTGGAAAATACCGACGAAGCACGACGTGTTTTTTCCAAAGTTAAAAGTGCGTTTGGATCGGGAAAAACGATGGAAATCGGATTGCTTTTCCCCCATTACAAGCTCAAAGCCCTTGAGCGTTATCAAAAAGGGGGAGCACGGCAAGAATTAGCAGATATTGAGCTTTATATTGAGCTGGGAAAAATTTTGCGATTTGATACTCAAGATGGACAGAAGCTCAAAAATAGTATCGAACTGATCAACGATATTGCCCACAATCATTACAATATTTCCAAACGACTAACTCTCATCAACAAGCCACATTCAACTCAAAACAGCAGGCATTATTTGTTTTGGGACATCGAAAATTTTTCCAATATTGGCTCAATGTTCAATGATGTTATCGAAAAATACGATATTCCCGACGATCACATCTATGTGGCGGCAAATCCTGATTCTTTGTATTTATTTAGAAAAGAGTGGGAAGCTGAGCTGTATGACTATAAAAAAACGCTCACTTCATTTAACTTTACCAAATGCGATCACGGTAAAAATGTGGCGGATGATGTATTGTTAGCAAACTTTCAAGGACTAACTTTACACAATACCAATATTTATTTGATGACGTTTGATCGTGAGCTTAAAGAGCGGTTTAATGCCCAGTGTCACATCAGCAATAATCTTTATATTCTCGAAAAATAATTTTATGACAATTGGACATATTTTCCCCCTCTCTTGGTGTGAATGGGATAAAATGGGCATAACAAATTGAGAGGTTGCTGGAGATGAAACAACACGACGCTATTCAAATATTTGAAGACAAAAAAGTACGGACGCTTTGGGATGAAACTAGCGAAAAGTGGTACATATCTATCATTGATGTTATTGAGGTATTGACCGAAAGTACAGTACCGAAAAGATATTGGTCTGATTTAAAAAAGAAGTTGGCAAAAGAAGGAAGTCAGTCGTACGAAAATATCGTACAACTGAAAATGAAATCATCTGATGGGAAGTTTTATAAAACCGACGTTGCCGATACCGAACAACTTTTTAGGCTCATACAGTCTATTCCCTCCCCAAAAGCAGAGCCTTTTAAACTCTGGTTGGCGAAAATAGCGTCGGAGCGATTGGACGAAATGCAAGATCCAGAGCTTACGATTGATAGAGCTTTAGAACAATATTTACAGTTGGGATACAGTGAAAACTGGATTAACCAACGCCTCAAAAGTATCGAAATCCGCAAAGAACTTACCGATGAGTGGAAAAGCAAAGGAGTGAGTGAGGGATTACAGTTCGCGACACTCACCGACATCATCACCAAAACATGGGCAGATAAAACCACCAAAGAGTATAAAATCCTAAAAGGGTTAAAAAAAGAAAATTTGCGAGACAATATGACTAATACGGAGCTTATTTTAAATATGCTTGCCGAAGCGTCCACCAAAGATATTTCGCAAGCTCTAAACCCAAAAGATTTTGAAGAAAGTAGAAAAGTTGCGCAGCAAGGCGGAAATGTTGCCAAAGTAGCACGAACAGAGCTGGAAGCCCAAACGGGTAAAAAGGTAGTAACGAGCTTGAATGCAAAAAGTTCGTTGGAATTAAAAAATCAAAAGAAGCCCAAGATATGACCCAACTAATCAATCTCCTCACCCAAAAAACAAGTATCTCTAAAAACAATATTGAGTCTATTTTAAAACTCTTAGAAGAGGGGTCAACCATCCCTTTTATTGCCCGATACCGTAAAGAGATGACGGGGGGTGCTACGGATGAACAGTTGCGGGAATTTGAAACTATCTACACTTATTCTAAAAAACTGTTGGAGCGCAAAGAGGAGATTCGTCGTCTGATACAAGAGCGCAGTACGTTGAGTTCTGAACTTCGGACTCTTATCGATGCTGCCCAAACTCTGCAAGTGCTAGAAGACATCTATCGTCCGTTCAAGGAGAAGAAAAATACCCGTGCGGCATCGGCAATTACTGCAGGATTGGAACCGTTGGCGGATATTTTGCAAAGCGGTCGGCTTGAACTTGCTGAATTTAAAAAGAGAGCACAGGAGTTTGTCAAAGGTTCCCTCAAAAGTGTTGATGAGGCAGTGCAGGGGGCAAAAGACATTCTAGCCGAGCGTTACAGTGATGACCCAAAAGAGAGGGATCATTGGAGAAAACAGCTTCTTGAGTATTCCACCTTTGAGATAAAAGGGACAAAAATGCTGAAAGAAGAGGGATTGTTTGCCAAATTGGCAGGAAAAGCAGAGCGTATATATTCTATCCCTTCCCACCGTTATTTAGCCTTAATGCGCGGTGTCACTGAAAAAGAGCTAATTGTTAAAATCTCATACGATATGGAACGCGTTGAAAATTCTATCAAACAATACCGCATCCCTAGACACGCTAACGGAAGTAAAGAGATACTGCTCGAAGCGTATTTGGATGGATTTAAACGATTGTTGTTCCCTTCATTGGAGCGCGAGATTCACAGCACTGTAAAAGAGCGTTCCGATATTCAAGCCATTAACACGTTTGGTAAAAATCTTTCTCAACTGCTCAACACTCCTCCCGTTACCAAGCGGGTGATTCTGGGGGTGGATCCAGCGTACCGTACGGGGTGTAAACTTGCAGTAGTCGATGAGCACGGGATGTATCTCGCTCATGCCGTGATTTATCCGACGCAGCCGCTCAACGATTATACGGCTTCGGCAAAGGTGGTTAAAGAGCTGGTAAAAAAATACAACATCACCGGTGTAGCAATCGGCAATGGTACGGCATCGCGCGAGACGCAGGAATTTTTTGCCCGACTCAATCAAGAAGAGGCTCTAAATCTTTCGTATACGGTTGTCTCTGAAGCAGGGGCATCGGTCTATTCGGCATCCAAAATTGCCCAAGAAGAATATCCACAGCTCGATGTTACTATCCGAGGGGCAATATCCATTGCACAGCGCCTTCGTGATCCGATGGCGGCACTGGTCAAAATTGATCCAAAATCGCTAGGAGTTGGTCAATATCAGCACGATGTCGACCAAAAGCTTTTAGAAAAAAAACTGGGGGAAGTGACCGAAGATTTGGTAAATCGTATCGGTGTTGACCCTAATAGCGCATCGGTATCACTGCTGTCGTATGTGGCAGGGGTGGGAACAAAGCTTGCCCGTACAATTATAGAACACCGTGAGAGCAAGGGGTCATTTAAGAGTAAGCAAGAACTGTTAAAGGTCAAAGGTCTGGGAGCAAAAGCGTATGAACAGTGCGCAGGGTTCTTTCGGATACGTGAGGGTAAAAGTATTCTGGATAATACGGGAGTTCATCCTGAAAGTTACGGTGCGGCGCAAGAACTTACGGCGCAGTACGATATTGGTGTCATTACGAAAGAGCAAATACCTCAAATCGCGTTAACACTTAGTATCGGAGAAACAACACTTCAAGACATACTCACCGAACTCAAAAAACCGGGATTCGACCCTCGTGAAGTGTTGCCGCCGATCATGTTTCGTGAAGGGCTCACCGACATTAAAGAGCTCAAAGAAGGTTCTATCGTATCCGGCGTTGTCCGAAACATTGCCGATTTCGGAGCGTTTGTCGATATTGGTCTCAAAAATGATGGGTTGATTCATATTTCCCAGATGTCAGAAAAACGGATAGCCCATCCGTTGGAGGTGTTGAGTGTCAATCAGCAGTTAAGTCACATTCGCGTAGTTGAAGTGGATCTTTTAAAAGGGAAAGTATCGCTTACTCTTCGGGAGTGAGAGTATTGGTAGAGGGATCATAATGATCGCAGTGGTAATCTTTGAATCCGGTTATCATTCGAATAATATTTTTGATTGATGTCGGATTGCTTAATCTGCGAGCGTGATGGTAATTGACACAATCCTCACACCGTGGAATGATACACTCAACGGCGTCACTGACAACCAATATAGCTTGCAGAGGATCAAGCTCTAAAATATAGTGAGTACATTCTTGGCAGCTTTGCGTCGTATGATCGAGAATTACCAAATCATAGTCCCCTTTATGAAAAACATTGCGCACCTCTTCTGAGTTAAGGGCAACATCAATTGTACAGTTTACACCTTCTTCAATAAGCATTTTTCGGGTTTGAATTTGTAGGCCGGAATGATCTATCATTAATATTTTCATAATGGAATTATAAGCTATAGGAAATTAAAACAGCATAAGTGAGCTATTTTGAGATATACAGTATGAATGTGATGACTTCAAGAATAAGCATTATTAGAAAACCGACTTTGTAAAACGTAACTGGAGAACGTTCTATCAGCGGTATTCCTTTGGAAAAATAGGGTTTTACTTTTTCAGGTGATTTGAGCTCATAAAAAAACTCTGAGTAGTGGGAGTAACGTTCATTGGAATCTAGTGAAATGGCGTGCATAATGATGGAATCAAGCCACACCGGGATATTTTTGTTGAGCTTAATAGGGCGTTTTGGTATTTTAAACGCAGGTGTTTGGAACGGCTCGATTTCACCGTAAGGCATAACACCCGTAAGTGCCCAGTATAACGTTACTCCGATGGAAAACAGTTCACTTGATTCGTTGATAATTCCTCCCGTAAAACGCTCAGGTGCGAGGTAGCTTGGGGTTCCAGCACGGGAGTTGAGAGAAAAAATTTCGACAATAGAGCCAAAATCGACCATTTTGAAAGTGACCCCTGCCTCACCCACTTTTTTGGTAACAATGATATTTTCAGGTTTGATGTCTCCGTGAACCAGTCCCAAATGGAGGAGATGGGCTTCGGCTTTGTGCAAAAATTTCCCCAGCTCGATAGCGGTATCGATAGAGATGGTACGATTTTTGAGATAATCGCGCAGATTTATCCCCTCGACAAGTTCCATCATATAGTAACGCACGGTTCGTCCTTCCGGAACCCATGCGTGACCGAATGCTTTGTGGGTTACTTGTTTGGCGTACCATGCTTCTCGGACAAACTCATCAAGGGCTTGAGGATCATCGCAGGTCATTGGAAATTTCATCACAAACTGTTCATTATTTTTAGAGACTTTCCAAATACGGCGGTGTTCCATCAAGGGAGAGAGGAGGGTATAACCATCAATAATTTGACCCTCAAAGAGAGTTTCGGGAATAGGGAGGGGCGTATTTTTGAGGGCATGGAGAGGATCGAGTGCTTCAATACGGAAAATTTGTAAACTCATATCATCACGATCTTTTTGGAGAGTGTTTCCAGAGACGTGAGTAATGATACTTTTTGCCCCTAACCCTTTTTGGAGAAGTTGCGAAAAAGAGTCCTTGCCTATGAGATTATAAACGCCATCACTGCAAAGTATGAGGGTGTCCCCAACCGCTATGTGGGTGGAGAGAATCGGAACATCAATATTTTCAGAAAGTCCGCATGCTTGAGTAAGTACATGGGACATATACTCATCGTCCATAGTATGGTCATGGCTTAGTTGTCGAAATTCTCCTTCTGGTGAGAGAAGATAAATACGTGAATCGCCGAGATTGAGGGTATAAAGTGTTTCCCCTTCGATAACGGCTAAGGCAAGGGTGGTGAGAAGCTCAATCTTTTCGTACTGAGACATCGATTCTTTGAAAAGAAGGTTGTTGATATGACGGGTGAAAACTTCCATTGTTTTGGGAATATCCCACGCTTTTGGACGGGTTTTAAATTGGTCAATAAAAAATTTAACGCATTGGCGCGCTGCACTTCCGCCACGCTTCGCACTTCCGACTCCATCACATAAAACGCTGACAAATAAGGTATTGTCGATAATGCTAAAAGCACATGCGTCATCCCCCACACAATCAGGTTTAGGAAGGATGAACTCGGAAGATTGGAGTTGTAACATTTATATTTTCGCTCCTGAAACTGCGCCCCACGTTGTTCTCCAACGCGTTTTAACCAGACTGATACCGCTCATAGCGATAAGAACCATTACACCGAAGATCAAAAATCCAGCCGTGTATCCCTCGAATGCCCCTTGAGACCATCCGAATGTTTTGATAAGAGCTGTACCGCCCAAACCGCCTGCCGCACCGATAAGCCCTGTCATAACGCCGATGTCTTTACCAAAACGTTGCGGAACAAGCTGAAACACCGAACCGTTCGCCATTCCGAGGTTTGCCATGATAAGAAACATCACCACAATCGCTGCCCAAAACGGAAGCTTGATAAAGGCACTGATAAGAGAGAGCACGACAATCATACCAAAAAAGATGTAAAGTGATTTGATTCCCCCCATTTTATCAGCAACTGCACCGCCAACCGGACGAAGCATTGCCCCTGCAAAAATACAAAGCGCTCCAAAATATCCGGCGATAACTTTGACATTTTCCTCATTCATTACATCAATTCCAAAGGCAGACATATCGGCTTGGTAGGTGTTCATCAAATAGACTTTCATGTAGTTCGCAAATCCGATAAATCCGCCGAAAGAGACGGCATAAAAGAGATTAAACCACCATGTGTCTTTGTCTCGCATGAGTTTCATATAGTCTGCTAATTTTTTAGGATTAGGCTTGTAGACACTCACAGGTGCATCTTTTGCCATAAGTATATAGGCTGCCAATACAACACTCGACAAGAGTCCGCCGACCAAAAAGACCGATGCCCATCCCCAAAGTTCTGCAATTTTAGGGGCAAACAAAAAATCAATAACGACACCGATGTTTCCGGCACCTGCAATCCCTAGAACCGTTCCCTGAAGACGCGGCGGATACCATTGACCGGCTTGCGGAAGGGCTACAGCAAATGATGCACCCGCAAAACCAAGACCCAATGCAACAATAAGAAGCTGATTGTAGGTAATAGTATCAGCACTGATATAGGCTAAAAAAAGTGTTGCAATGACAATGAGCTGAGAAACGAGAGCAGTTTTTTTAGCTCCGAACTTATCAACAAAGATACCTAGTACAATACGCAGCAATGCTCCTGCCAGTACCGGAACTGCAAGCAGTGTTGCCTGCTGTGCATCACTCATAGTAAACCCACGGATTGAGAGACTCTCCCCAATCTCGGTTGCAAGCGGTCCCAGCATCGTCCACATCATAAAACTAAAATCAAAATACAAGAAAGCTGCAAACAGTGTTGGCCAGTGCCCCTCTTTTTTTAAATCGCCGAATTTCATGTATCCTCCTGATTAGGATTTATTTATTTCAGAAGTGTACATTGTATTAGGCTATAAAATAGGATAATTATTGTTTATTTTTTAATCATTTTATTTTATTTACTTTTTGGGAAGTGATCGGGTTTATAAAAAAACGTGGGATGATGAGCAGATTTTTACCCTTTTTAGAGAAGAGAGAGTTAATATTATAAAACTGCTTAGTCCGTTTTATGTATTTCTAAATGCCTCAAACTCTCTAGCAGAGAGTGGTTGGGAATAGAAAAATCCTTGTATTTCATCACATCCTTCTTGTTGAAGGTATTCGAGTTGCTCAGCTGTTTCAACCCCCTCCGCAATGGTCTGTAATCCCAAACGTTTAGACATACTGATAATTGCGCTGACGATAGCTTTATCCTCTTGATCTATCGTGATGTCCCGAACAAAAGACTGGTCAATTTTGAGCTTGTAAACTTTGAATTTTTTGAGGTGGCTTAGTGATGAATATCCTGTTCCGAAGTCATCTATCGACATTCGTATACCACGATCATGTAAATTATTCATCACGTCGATGGCTTTTTGAGGATCATGCATCGCTACACTCTCGGTGAGTTCAAGTTCCAGATATTCGGGAGGCAGCCCCACCTCTCTAAGAATACTGGATACCGTGTCAGGAAGGCTAAGGTGCCGAAATTGTACGGCTGAGATATTGACTGCCATAATAATGGGTTGGCTTCCTTGTTCCATCCACTCTTTTGCTTGGGATACCGCAGTACGCAAAACCCATTCACCGATAAGTAATATGAGACCATTCTCTTCCAAAATAGGAATAAACTCGAGAGGAGATATATTTCCATGTTCTGGATGATGCCAGCGTAAGAGAGCTTCTGCTCCAATGATTTTGCCATCTTTGGACGAAATTTGAGGTTGATAATGGAGCTGAAATTGGTTTTTTTCCAGGGCATGACGCAATGCATTACTCAGTTCAAGATTTCGGGCTGAATGTTCTTGCATCTCATTGGTAAAAAAACAATAACCATTACGCCCTTCATGTTTTGCGCGGTACATGGCGGTATCGGCATTTTTGTAGAGTGTTTCAAAATCTGTTCCGTCATTAGGGTACAGTGCAATTCCGATAGAAGCACTAATACTAAGTTCCTGTTCCTTGATTTGGAAAGGATGGGCAAATATTTCCAAGAGTTTTTGAGCTACTTGTGTAGCTCCGTTCATCTGGATGTTTGGGAGAAGAATGATAAATTCATCACCACCCAAGCGTGCGATCATATCTTCCTCACGTAACAGCGATTGCAGTCGGGCAGATGCTTGGATTAGGAGGGTATCACCGACACTGTGGCCTAAAGTATCATTGATGTCTTTGAAATGATCAAGATCGAGGAACATAACGGTAATTTTTTTATCATTACGTTTTGCCAAACTTAATAAATTTTTGATCTGAAGATCGAGTTGTGCACGATTGGGCAATCCGGTAAGTGAATCGTAATTGGCTAAATAACGGATTTGTTCTTCGTTGTGTTTACGTTGTGTAGTATCTCGCGTAATACCCAGTAACATGGTGATATTTCCATTGTGGTCACGTAGAGGAGCTGCATGGGTTTCAAGCCAGCGACGTGTCCCTTTGAGCCCTTGTATCTCAAATTCCAAGATGGCATTTTCTCCATTGATCACACGTTTATACAGCTCTATAAAAGGAGCTCGCCATTGGGGGAGGATATAGCTTGCTAGCGTATATCGTTGTGCCTCTTCGAGTGTATCTACTTCTAACATTCTCAATCCGGCAGGATTCATCTCTATAAGCTTCCCCTTTAAATCCACCAGCTTGACACATTCGGGCTCATTTTCAATAATAGTTAGCAGATGTTTTTGGCTTTTTTGGAGAGCAGTTTCTATCTCTTTTCGGGCAGTATCACGTTCAAAACTCTCCAGTGCAAAGCTGATGTCCATCGCCATCTCTTTGAGTAGTTTTTGAGCTACTTTATCAAAGGCATCGATTTCTTGAGCATAGAGGGTAAAGACGCCCACTGCTTTACCGTTGCGATATAAAGGAAGTTTGTTAGTATATTCGGTACTCTCACCATAAAATGTGATAAGTTCCATTTGTTGATTTTCTTCATTTAGCATGGAAATCGATGCCATTTTCATACCGCCAAAAATAACGGCATCACGGCAAATGATGGGAAAGAGTTCTTCTTTGTCTTTACACCGGACGATGGCTTGATTACATTGGCTAAGGGCGGCATAGAGTTGTTTAAGCCGCTCATTACTGGTGATGAGATTTTTTAGGGTTGATTGTGTTTCGCCAAGCCATCCTAGAATACTGTTTTCTTCGCCTGACTTCACCGTAATTGGAATTGAAAAATTTCCCTGTCCAATATGTTTGATGTGAGTATAAAGGTCATCAACACTGCTTCCCAGCAGTGCGTTCAATGTTTTGTTGAGACGCCAAAGCATGAAGAGTAAAAAGAGTCCTATGAGGACAAAGAGAATTCGCAAAACAAATGCAGTGACTTGGGCATTATGTACAGCCATTGCTGTTCGCTGACTCATCAAGACGTAAAACTCATCGATAGGGCGCATGATGGAAGCTTTGGCGTTATGGTAGGCTTCATCATGTAAAAGTTCAAGTGCTTTTTGTTGTTGACGACTCATTTGTATTTCTGAATCTTTGGATTCGATCAGTTTCATTGCAGCAAATTCAGTTTCTGTTAATGTATCGGAATTATTTTTGGCTTCCGTCAGTTTGTCAAATTCATGTTTGGTAAATCCTGCTTGACGCATCATCTCAATCAATGGCAGAGCTTGGTTGCTGTAAGGGCGAGGGTGTTTATTGTCTAATCCGACCAAATCCCAGTAAATATTCTGATAGTTAATCGGGCGAGTTTTTAACCCATTTCGAATATCGAGAATTTCTTGATAATGCTCTTTATAAAGCGGATTTTTAGTGACGATATAGGTTCGAACCATCCGTGTTAAATCATCCGAAGATTGGCGCAATTCATCCGCGAGTACAAACGAACGTAAGCGCATTTCGTTTGCACGATCAAGCTGTTTTTCAGAATAGACATAGATATTAAATGTGATTGCAAACAGGATTAAAACGGCGATTGTTTGCCAGAGATTTCGGACAAAGGAAGATGAATGTTTTTTTAGCGTCACTCTCTCTCCTGCCCATGATAATATGGCGAAATATTATCACAGTTTATTGGAAATGTAACTGACGATTATGACCCGAGTGTTAGGCGGTAGCGTCTAAGATGTTTCCACCAAGGGCAGTAATTTTTTTATCGATTTTAGCTAACGCTTTATCGAGAGTTTCATAGGAAATATCGGGAAGTTTCCCGCCCCATATTTTTTCTGCTTCATTAAATCCGCGAATAATTCCTTCTCGACCTGCTTTAAGCTTATCGAGGTTATCTCCCCCGCCGCTGAGAACAAAATCAGCAAGACGGTCGGAGGTTTGGGTGACACCGAAAAATCCATCCTCACTGACCAACGCCTTGGCCTCATCAGGGCTCATGTCGGCAATCGGCTTGCCGGTATACCCGATTGCTTTAAAATCAATTGATTTCAAGATGTCTTTCACTTTATTCATGTCAAACGGGGCACTTTGCGCCTCTAAATTCCCCGATGAGTAATTTTCAATGGTGAGGCTGTATTCGACGAGATAGGCTTGTGTCAGAGTTTTACCAGAGATTTCACCGCTTTTGATCTTCTCTTTAAAATCCGCCGACTCTTTTTCATTTTGCCCTAGA
Organism: Sulfuricurvum sp.; assembly: GCA_028714915.1. Lineage (GTDB taxonomy): Bacteria > Campylobacterota > Campylobacteria > Campylobacterales > Sulfurimonadaceae > Sulfuricurvum. The sequence continues at coordinate 160,255 of JAQTLL010000003.1, read as the reverse complement.
GCATTGGTTACGTATGGGTTGATTGAGCCTGTTGATGTGTTAATTTGCATGACTACCCCTTTTGTCTTATCTTATGTATCTATATCGTCAAAATTACTATTTTTTGTGAATGTTTCAGTCTTTATTCGTGCCGAAGTGCATCGATAGGATTAAGGCGCGCGGCCTTACGCGCCGGGAAATATCCAAATACGATCCCGACAATCGTCGAGAACATAAAGGCGATGATGACGATTGATGTATTAAAAACAAAGGGCAGATCAAAAAAGAGATTAATTCCGACTCCGACTGCAATACCCAAAGCCATACCGATTATCCCTCCTAAGGAGGAGAGAACCACCGCTTCGACCAAGAATTGGAGTAAAACTTCCCGTTCCAGTGCACCGATTGCAAGCCGAATACCGATTTCACGCGTTCTCTCGGTGACGGAGACGAGCATGATATTCATGATGCCGATCCCTCCGACGAGGAGACTTATGGCTGCGACGGCACCCAGTAATATGGTGAGCATTTCCGTTGTGGAAGAGAGGGTTTGGACCACTTCCCGAAGATCTCTGACATTAAAGTCGTCTTCGTCTCCCAGACGTATATGCCGGCGTTCGCGTAGAAGGGCTGTGATACTGCTTTTGATTGCTTCGATACCGGAGGCATTTTTGGCAGAAAGCATAATAGTCGAAATATCCTGATTGCCGCTGATTCGACGCTGAAACATTCGAATGGGGACGACGATCAGATCGTCTTGATCCATGCCGAACATCGATGCCCCTTTAGGAGAGAGCAGTCCGACTACCTGACATGAAAAATTTCCCAGGCGAATAGATGCGTCGAGCGGATTTTGGCTACCGAAAAGTTCCTTATGTATCGTTTCTCCGATGACACAGACGGCTTTTCCCCCTTGAAGTTCGGCAGACGTAAAGCTTCGTCCGGATTCAAAACTCCAATCTTTGACGGCAAAATAATCGTTGTTGCTTCCATCGATCGATGTGGAGTAGTTCTGATTGCCATAGACGGCTTGTATCCCTTTGGAGGAGACGGGAGCTACCCCTTTAAGCCCTCCGATTTCACGTGAAATCGTCGTAATATCATCTTGAGTAAAACGTTTGGCCGTAGCATCTCCGCCTCCTGGACCGTGACGATCTTGTCCGGGACGGACAATGAGCATATTGCTGCCGAGTTTGGAAATACTGTTGGTAACGTATGCTGTCGTGGCATCACCTAGCATTACCATCGCAATGACGGAAGCTACCCCTATGACGATCCCAAGGGTCGTAAGAATAGAACGCATTGCGCTACGGCGGATTTCACGCAGAGCTAAGATAAAGGCATTCCATATCATGGTTGACCCTTTTGCTCGGCGGTATCGATTTTTCCATCTCGAAAATGGATCGTCCGTGTTGCGTATGCTGCCATCTCTCTTTCGTGGGTGACCATGATGACAGTGATTCCATGATCGCGGTTGAAGGAGCGCAGCAGTTCCATTACCTCAATACTTTTGGCGGTATCGAGATTTCCGGTCGGCTCATCGGCTAACAACACTAACGGATTGGTGACAATGGCTCGCGCAATGGCGACGCGCTGCTGCTGTCCGCCTGAGAGTTCTCCGGGGGTATGATGAGCCACATTTTCGAGTCCAACACTGTGAAGCGCTTTCATTGCCATTGCTGTGCGTTCGTTTGAAGGGACTCCTCGATAAAGAAGCGGAAGTTCAACGTTTTCGATGGCAGAGGTCTTTCCCAGAAGGTTAAACCCTTGAAAGATAAAACCGATGTAATTGCGCCGTAGTAATGCCCGTTGATCACGGCTAAGTGTTCCGACATCAACTCCTTCGAAGTGATACTCCCCTTCTGTCGGAATATCGAGACACCCGATGATATTCATGGCCGTTGATTTTCCCGATCCGCTTGGACCCATGATCGCGACGAATTCACCTTGATGTATGGTTAAATCAACTCCGCGCAGAGCATAAGCGGTGGCATCTCCTGCTCCGTAATATTTTTTGACCCCTTTGAGCTCTATAACCGGGGGAGGTGAGGGTGTCATGGTTACTCTTCGATTCCGGTGATGATGAGATCTCCCATTTTCAGCGGTGAATTCAGTAAAATACTCATAATACCATCGGTTTGCCCGATATTGACTTTGACTTTTGTCAGAGTCTCATTTTTTAATATCCAGACATATTTTCCTTTGTCGTCTTGGTCTGTGGCATGTTTTTTCTTATCGGCATTATCAGAAAGGGGCGGGGTAAAGCGCAATGCAGCATTGGGAATAACGGGTACATTTTTAAACGTACCGGTAATAATAGAGGCATTGGCTGTCATCCCAGGGCGTAAAAGGAAGTCTGTGTTATGAACCTCTACGACCGCTTCATACGTCACCACCCCGTTTACGACAGCAGAATTCATACGTAGTTGGGTGATCTTCCCTTCGAATTGCCGGTTTGGATAGGCATCGACGCTAAATTGCACTTTCTGCTTCTCTTTAACCTCTCCGACATCCGCTTCATCGACACTTACAATGACTCTCATTTTTGTTAAGTTTTCTGCCATTTTAAAGAGTATGGGAGTCTGCATCGATGCTACAACCGTTTGTCCCGGTTCGATTTTTCGCTCCAATACGATTCCGTTTACCGGAGAGACAATAACGGCTTTGCGAAGATCGTTTTTATCAGCATTAAGCTGTGCGGTGGCTTGATCGCTTTGGGCAACAGCAGCTGACAGCTGTGCTTTGGCTTTTTCAACGGCGGTAGAGGTATTGTCCATCTCTTGCTTGGAAGGGTAGTTCCCTTTTGTGGAGGTGTACATTGAGCGAACTCTTTCCCATTCGTTTTGTCCATTTTTTAATGTTGCTTTGGCTTCAGAAATAGAAGCTTGAGTCCGTGCAAGTGCGGCTTTGGAACTGATCACTTTGGAATTGAGTTTGGCAGTATCCAGCCGTGCCATGACTTGACCGATCTTAACGCGGTCGTTGTAGTCGACGAGCACTTCGCTGATGGTTCCGGAGACTTCAATTCCGACATCGACAGTGTTGGTAGGCTCTATGTTCCCGGTTGCCGAGACGGTGGTGGTGAGCGTTTTGATCGCCAGAGGAGTTGTTGTATAGGTGACTTTTTGTGTATCTGTATGCTTTACCCATCCCCAAATAGATGCTGTTAGCAAGATCAAGAGAATTCCGGCTCCCCAAAAATATTTTTTACGTGAGGTATATTGGGACGTACCTGCACCGAGAGTTTTTTCAATCGAATCGGTAGTGGAAGTCATAGTGTGTCCTTGGAAGTTTTAAGGGAAAAATAGAGTTTTGCCAGCTCGATTTGGATATTGATTTCGTTGATTTTGATCTCTAGCTCTTCAACTTTTTTTGAGTTTTTGAGTGTTTGAAGATCATACCCTGTTTTGGTTCCTGCATCGACCCCTGCTTGGGTTGCTTGGATCAAATCATCATAGAGAAAGAGATTGTTAGCCGTGATGGTGATGTATTCACGGTAACTTTCGATTTTTTCGAGTGACTGACGATAGGTTGCTTCGAGCTCACGCCGTTTGTCTGCGGTGGCGGCCAATTCTTGGAGATAGGAGGCTTTTGCCTCTTGGACAGTTGATGATGCATTGTAAACCAAAGGCAGAGTAAGAGAGAGCCCCGCGCTGTAGTAGTCACCGCGGTAACTGCCGGACAACTCTTTTGGAGCATAGCTTCTGTATCCTATATTTCCATTAAAAGCGAGGGATGGGAGGTAGTTCGTGCGTGTCACATCGTAGAGCTTTGCTAAGGTATTGGTTTGAGCACGAGCGTATTGCACATCAAATTGATTTTGTAAGAAATCCTCTTTTAAAATCAGCTCAAAATGGGGAATGGGGAAGTTTTCCGGATCTATATTGCTGACTTTTGTGATCTCAAAGCGTTGCTCACTAATGGTATATTTAGCCGTTGCATACGTTTTAAGTTCGGTGCTTTTTGTCATCAGGGCATTATTGAGCTCGGTAATATCAGCTTTTCCAACATCGTATAAATGACGTCTTATGAAGATTTCGATCTCTTTATTGTCGAGCCGAAGTTTGCTTTGTTCGAGTTGGAGAAGACTTTTTTGCAGGTTCAGCAAAGCAGTAAAAAGCTGCTGATTGAGAGCAGCGATTTGTTTGTTCAAGAGGACGGAATTGGTTCGCATGTTAGCATCAGCATAGTCGATTTGATAGGTGATTCCGCCGGAGCGAAAGATGTCTTGTGAGACTGAGACTGACGTACTTTTCATGTCACTGTGATAATCACCCAGCGCACTTTTGTCATACTCATACGAGGCATTGAGGTTGATGGGGGCAATCCAGTTGGTGCGAAGCTTCTCGTGTTGGGAATCATACACATTTTGCTGCTGCTGCAACAGCGTCTGTTTTTCGTTGGAGAGAAGAGCCGTATTATCAGCTGCTGTCACCGCCATAGGAAAAAAGAGTATGAAAGAAAAGAGTGCAGTACGATATTTCATACCTCTATTGTAATACAAATTGGGTAATTCAAAAGTAACAAAATATAAATAAATTACCCCTTTTCACCTCGTATTCTAAATCGCTTTGTGGAAATACACCCAATCTGATACTCGATCATCGATAAAAACGGCTCTAAAAAATACTCAAACGCTGTATCGTCTATGTTTTCTATCTCATGAGCATTGAGCAATTCCAAGATTGTGAGAGTTGATTCGATGGTGGAGAGGCAAAAATCTTTAGGCTGCTCTTTGATTTGAAATTGTGAGCATTTGGTGTGGGTGAAACTGAGTTTCGGCAAGCATTGAAGATTGGTACTCAAACGGAGCATCTTCATCGAACACGGCCAGGTTGAATCGAGGATGAAGATAACGAGTTGTTTGTTTTGCAGATTGATTTTTTGAGTGTTTAACGTCAAACTGTCATGAGAGGGATAGAGGAGATAGCAACAATTGTTTTTATCGTCTATGAGGGCATTGACCGCATTATGGTCGCTAAAATCAACATCGATGTAAAGCTCTGAATTGGGAAGGGAGAGATGGGTTAATCTCCCCGTACCGTTTTTGGTCTTTTTGAACTCTTTGGGGTGCATCAAGATGACAAATTTTGTCGCGGTTTGGATGGGCTTTACGGATGAGCACAGGCACAAGCGCAGAGGTCGATAGCAGCGGTAACATGTTTCTCTGGTCTCTACGGCACTGTCCATCACACTTCTCTCAATTTTTTTCGACAGTATACAGGTAAAAAATGTCAAATCTTAGGGTGCAATCACACTATTTTTTAATATTACCTGATTTCTACCTTGATCTTTTGCCGCATAGAGCTGGTCGTCCGCCTCTTTGTAAAGCTCTTCATAGGTTAGCCCTGATTCAAGAGAGTAAACAAAAATTCCCATTGAGATCGTAACATAGGCCGAAGCATCATTTTTTTCATGTAAGATTGCCAGTCCTTCTACTTCGTTTAAAATACGATGTCCAAGAAAGAGATATTCTTCATCGCTCATCTCGGATACTAAGAGGGCAAACTCTTCACCCCCGAGTCTAAAGGCATAGTCACCGCTTCTGGAGGTATAAAGTTTTAGAACTTGGGCAATGCGTATCAAAACATCATCTCCTGCTTGATGCCCATACGTATCGTTATAGCTTTTAAAATAGTCAACATCCAGCATCATAAGTGCCATGCTGGAATTATGGCGTTTTGCACGATTCATCTCTTCTTGAATAGTTGCTAGGTAATGGCGTCGATTATACAAGCCCGTCATCGGATCAGTAATTGCCAGTTCTTCAACGCGCTTTTGATACGTAATATTATGTCGTACAGCCGTATATCCGACTATTATTCCCTCTTCAATATTAGGTGAGATGGTCGAATCAACCCAATAATAACTGCCGTCTGCTTTGCGATTTTTAATCTCTCCATGCCATATCTCTCCATTGCTGATAGTTTCCCAAAGATTTTTAAAAAATTCATCTGGCATATCAGGATGGCGAATAATACGATGATTTTGTCCAATTAACTGTTCTTTAGAATAGCCGCTGATTTGAGAAAATGCTTCAGAAGCATAGGTGATAATTCCGTGTATATTCGTTTGTGAGATAATGATATGCTGATCAATAATATTTATGTATTCTTGGAGCTTATATGTTTTAGCTTCGATACGTGCTTCCAATGTGGCATTAATCTCTTCAAGCTCGCTTTTTTTGGTGTTTAGGGCAATGTTTGTCTCATTTAACTGGGTCATTTTGTGTTTGATCTCAATCACCATTTGTTGAAACGCGTGGATGAGCAATTGCCATTCGTGATCATATTGGCTGCTGTTAATCTCAATATCATAATGACCGCTTGAAATCATCAGGGCATTATGCGTTAGCTCTCGAATCGGCTTTGCAAAAGAGCGTAAAGCAGCACTAAGCATACTAAAAATGATAATAAGACCAAAGAAAAATAATAACAGCAACGATGTAGTTTGCTTGTTCCACTCCTGCAGTAATTCACTTTCATCTATTTTTACCATCATTCCGCAGCGAAGATCTTTTTGATACCCCCAGGCAACAACTGTATTGTTTCCTGTTTGATCAATCATATATTTTTGCCCGCTTCCGCCACGAACGGCTTCATAAATCGGATAATTATGAGGTAATTTGGAAAATGTACGCTGCGATACCTGTGTGTGATGAGAAACAAACATACTGACCAATTTTTTATTTTCTAAAACGGCCGTAATGACTTTACCCGTCTTTTCCAGCTCATGGGTATCATTTATAACGGCTTGAATCGCTTTATTATCGATTTGAACAGCAGTAATACCAATTATTTTTCCATTATGAAAAATAGGTTCAGCGATAAAGGCAGCATAATCATGACTTGGTGCATAAAAGTAGAAATCAGAAACGTAGGGAGACTTGTTTTTAAGGGCATCTTTGAATACACGCGCCAATTGGGAACTGTGATAGCGACCTGTAAAGAGATTGGTATGCAAATCATCCTCATGCTTGAGTGTATAGACAATGTCACCCTCTAGCGAGATTAAAAAAACATCATAAAAATCATTTTTTTGCGCAATAATTGCTAATTTGTTTCGTAAACTTTCAGGCGAATGATCCCAAAAATCTCTTTCAAAAATACTATGATGACGTGAAGCAAAATAAAAGAGTTCATTTACATTGCTTAAGGAGGTGTAATGGTGCTGAACATAGTTGTCAATAGCTTCTATTTTGTGATTGAGTATGGTGTGAATACGGGTTAGACCATTGTGACGAATGGTCTCACGTATCTCCCATCCGATAAATATCAAGATGGCGAAACTAAATACCGCAATGGCACTTAGCCAAATAATAGTCCGTTTAAGTATTGTCATTTTATTCATTAGACGCCTCCCTTTAGACTTTTTATCGACCTCTGGTTCTATCATAAATCTATAATGATAGTAAGGGAGATGATTATTATCTTTTAGTTCTGTTTTTAAGCTATTTTGTAAAGATTGGTAACAAATTTTAATTTTAATGTAATTTTCTATGTAAAAGTTGAAAGTGATCTAATGAGGAAAAAATATTAAATTTTCTAAAAATACTATTTAGTCGGTAAAATTGCACTATTCAATTACTGATTAAGGATTTTTGTGTTTTATCGCCCCCTTATTTTACTCTCTTGTTCCCTCTCTCTTGTGTGTGCTTCGGAAATTGTTCAGCTCGAAAAAATAGAGGTTCAAGAGAATGCTTCAACACTGGAAGAGAGAAAAGAAAACTCCATTGCGAAGCGGATTATCAACGGTGAAGAACTAACGCAGTACGGTGATCTCAATGCTCTCGAAATTCTTAAACGGACTCCGGGTGTCAGTATTGCTGATGGAAAGGGTAAAAAATCAGCCCCCGGCAAAGGGTACACGGTTGTTTTGATTGACGGAGAGGAGATGTCTGGCTCTAAGCGGGTCAATCCGTTGGAACAAATCTCTCCCGATATGATTGAGCGGATCGAAGTAATGACAAACGGCTCGGCGGAGTATACGGCGGAATCGATGGGGGGGATTGTGAATGTCGTCCTCAAAAAGCCAAAATCAGAGGGACAAACAATAGCCAAAATGACGGTGGGAACCTACGGCGGTGATGTTCCCATGGAGAGTGTCTTTGCTCAAAGAGAGGGGAAAACGGGACATCTTGGGTATCTCATCAACGTGAGTGCTGCGGATAACCGACAAACGGATACGTCGTCTACGTTCAAGCAAAGTGCTGCAAGTGATGAACTCCGGGATACGGCGGCTCGCTATCAAACGCTTACTTTAACAACCAAGTTGATTTATACTCCATCCTCCAAAGATAAATATACCTACAACGGATCACTGGGGCTGAACAACAATAAGAGTACTGTCGATGCAAAAACCTATTTAAACGGCTCTTCAGCTCTTAATACGCAGCTGACAAGCACAGACCAATCCAAGGGGATGATGCTCTGGTCCGCATTCAAGGGGGAGCATCATCTCTCAGGAACACAATTGTTAGAATGGAAACTAAAGTTTCATCAAAACGATGACAACGGAGAGGCTTCCTCCTTGCAGACCTTGCCGACACTTAACGATAGACGGCAAAAAGACTATGGCTTTAATCGCATGATAGGGGCTGCTGGGATTTATTCTCTTGTATCAGGAGATCATTTTATCAAAACAGGGGTAGATCTTAAAAAGACGTCTCAGCGCGATGAAGTACAGCGCAGTCTCAACGGTGCAGATGTTACTACGCTTGCAGATAGTGTCCATATGCGTGAGAATAAAGGGGCGATGTACCTCCAAGATGAAGTCAGCGTCAGCGAGTCGTTCGTTGTAACACCGGGAGTGCGGTATGAGACACTTTCACGAGATTACGGCACAACGTCTCGCATCGATTATCTGGCTCCCTCTTTGCATATGCTGTACCATCTAGGTGCGAACGATAACCTAAGAGCCAGTGTTGCTAAAACGGTGAAGCTTCCCCGTCTCGATCAGCTCTCTTCCAGTACGGACAGTTCATTGGATCGCAATGATATTCGTCATCCCGACATTACCGGGAATCCTAACCTGACCGAAGAAAAGGCACTTAGTTATGAGCTTCGATATGAACATTTTTTCGAGAACAAAGGGATAGCAAGCATCGGGAGTTTTTATCGTAATATTGACGACAAAATTGAAAATGTAACGAGATGGAATTCCTCTACGTCCCGATATATTCAAAGTCCGGAAAATGCAGGGCAGGGAAGTTTGTGGGGGCTTGAACTGGAACTTAAAAAATCACTCAACGTCTATGTCGACGGGTTGGGGATGTTTGCCAATGCGACGATTCAGGACTCCTCGCTCACCAATACGGCAACAGGAGTGAAGCGCCCCATAAAACAAACGAGCAATCTTCTTTATAATCTTGGAGTGGATCATACGGTGAAAGCGTACCGTTTTACTTATGGTGCGGCGTACCGTTATGTCGGCGGATATGATGATCCAGAAGAATATTCACTCTCTCAATCACAAAAAGGGTACGGTGCTCTCGATGTGTATGCAAGTAAACGGCTGGATAAGACATTTAAATGTCAACTCAATCTGAAAAATATAACCCGCACCTCGATTGAGACGACATCAAATATCTATACCGGAGGTGTCGTGAGTGAGACACAAATCGATAAAGAACATTCCAAACCGCAAATCCTCCTGACCTTAGAGGGGAAATGGTAAGCTGACGTAAAAACAATCAAATAAATAAACTTAAAGCGTCAAATTAAGAGAAGTTCATTAACCGTTTATAGGATAATATAAGTACCATATACTAAATTGTCCAAGGAGATACGAGATGAAAGACAATGAACCGACTTTGAATTCTATTGAGGATTATAATACCCTCAAAGGGTCGAAAAAACGAATTGTTTGGATCGTTATACTCTCTGGGTTGATGCTCGGCGCACTTTTCGTCGGAGCAAAGATCTATTACGGCGAAGCTGATGATACCATTCATATTCAAGACACTATCGGTAAAGTACCAGTCAAATAATGATAAAATTCGCCACTTTTAACATAAGGTTTTAAATGATTTCCTCCATTATTGTACTCTATAGTTTGTATATCCTCATCCGTCTTTATGTAAGCGTCATGCAGATCGGGTTTATTAATCAGATGAAGCGTAAGGGTGCGGTGCTGATGGGAGAGCAAGATTATTTGGATGCGGGTAACTATGCCGTTGCCAAAGAAAAACTTTCCATGATCGAAGCTTTTGTGGAGTATGGACTCTTTTTGGTTTGGATGATGGGGATGATCTCGTGGATTGACCAAGCGCTGATGGCTCAAAGTTCCGTGGTACAGTCGATAGTTGCTGTGTTGGGTATGTTATTGATCCATTCGTTGGTGATGCTCCCTTTTGGATGGATTTCCAAATTCAAAATCGACGCACACTACGGGTTTAATCGTTCTTCTGCGGGACAGTTTGTGAAAGACACCCTCATAAGCACACTGCTCACCGTAGTTATTGGAAGCGTGATTGTGTGGATTATTTCGATGATTATCTCGTCCAGTCAGTTATGGTGGCTATGGAGTTTTACCTTTATTTTTGCGGTAGTCATTGCTCTCAATATGTTTTTCCCCACCCTTCGAGCCCTCTTTTTTGACAAGGTGACTCCGTTGGAGAACAGCGAACTTCGGGGAAAAATTGAAGAGCTGATGGCAAAAACAGGGTTTGTGAGCAGCGGTGTGTTTGTGAGTGATGCGAGCAAACGTGATGCCCGCCTTAATGCCTACTTTGGCGGTTTGGGTAAAACAAAACGGGTTGTACTGTTTGATACCCTGATTGAGAAGCTTACCCCTTCTGAGCTGGTTGCCGTTCTTGGACATGAGTTAGGACATTTTGCCCATGGCGATTTATACAAAAATATTGGGATGGTGGGAGCAATGTTGTTTGGGATGTTTGCGTTGTTTGGAAATCTCCCTGATAGCCTTTATCTTGAACTGGGTGTTGCGCAATCACCTCATGTGATTATGATGGTGTTTATTCTCCTGCTTCCGATGGTGAGTTTTGCGATTATGCCGTTGATGGGGATGATGAGCCGTCATAATGAATACGAAGCTGATCGTACCGGTGCCGAGCTAGGCGGGGCAGAACATTTGGTTAATGCGCTTAAAAAACTGGTAACGGAAAATAAAAGCTTTCCGTTGTCGCATCCGATGTACCGCTTTTTTCACACAACGCATCCGCCAGTTATTGATCGGCTTCGAGCCTTGGGTGCTGACATTCGAGTTGAGTCTTCGGAAGGTTTTACTGATCCATGCCCTGTAGACTAAGTGAGCTTTATACCGATGTGACGGCAGCCCTTGGCGGAATTGTTGAGTTTCCAAGGCGTGAAGCAGAGCTTCTTTTGATAGCGTATTTGCAAAAAGATCAACTTTATTTTATCACCCATCAAGATGCTCTGATCGATGAAAATGATCCAAAGCTGATAGAATGGATAGAGAAGCGCAAGGCTAATGTTCCTCTCGAATACCTCACGAACCGCGTCAGCTTTTACAGCCGTGAATTTTACATTGATGAGGGGGCGTTAATCCCGCGGCCTGAGACAGAGCATCTCATCGATGAAGTACTGGCACGCGTTAGTACCGATGAGGTTATTACTGTTGTCGAGGTAGGGGTAGGGAGTGGTATTATCTCCATTATGCTCGCTCTTCATCTCCCCTATACCCGTTTTATCGCCGTAGATATTTCGCCTCGTGCATTAGCTGTTGCACGTCGTAATATTGAGGCGTTTGGTTTGAGTGCGCGTATTGAGTTGCGTGAGGGAAATTTGCTCTCCTGTGTGGATGAAAAAATCGACTTTCTGGTTTCCAATCCCCCTTATATCGCCCATGATGCGTCTCTTGAGAGCAATCTGTCGTATGAGCCTCAAAATGCCCTTTTTGGCGGAACGGTTGGCGATGAAATCATTCAACGTTTGTTGGCAGAAGTATACGTAAGAAAAATTCCCTCTTTTGTGTGTGAAATGGGATACGATCAGCGCCAAAAAGTGCAGGAATATCTAAAACCTTTTGCGGTACAATCGTTGGAATTTTATAAAGATTTAGCCTCATTTGACCGAGGATTTAGTTTAAAGGTAAATCATGAATAAAAAAGCACTGATCGATGTATTTTATCTGCTCACTCTTGGAATGACGACGGGTGCAGTCTTGCTTTTAGGTGCATTTGTGGCCGCAGTTGTCTTTCACTCAGAGCTTTATTTGAGTGTACCGCTTCTATCCCGTTACGAAGAGGGAAAAATGATGGGAGAAATTTTTCGCCGTTTTAGTTATTGGGGCTATTTTATGACAGCCGTTATTGCGATTTATGAAGTATCACGTTATAAGGTAATGCAGATTGATAAGATAGCCATCCTTAGTGCACTGGGTTCCATAGGGACACTTTTGCTCTTTAGTGCCGTTTATATGCCTAAAATATTGGAATATCAAATCCAAGGGGAAGCCGTTATGATGGATAATGCATTTGAAGCACTTCACAAAGCCAGTGAGATTGATTTTAAGATTTTGTTAGTGATGCTCGTAATCCTTTTTGGTCGTCGTGCCTATTTAATGGCAGTTAAACGATGATTCGCTTCGAGAATGTCACCAAAAGCTTCGGAAAACGTCAAATCCTTCGTGGAGTCAATCTGGAGATTGAGAAAGGAAAGACAACAGTTATTTTTGGTGTATCCGGTGGCGGAAAATCGACTATTATTAAACATATAGTGGGTTTGCTCAAGCCAGATAGCGGAACAATAAGCTATAAAGGAATATTCATCGATCACGCTGATGAGACGACGTTGCGTGAAATTCGAAAAAATATCGGGTTTCTTTTTCAAAGCGGTGCATTATTTGACAGTATGAATATCCGCGATAATGTTGCCTTTCCAATGCTGGAACATCAAAAATTGACGAAAGCAGAACTTCACTACAAAGTAGATGAAAAACTCACAATGGTGGGACTTGATCCAGCAATTGTTAAATCTCTCTATCCCGAAGAACTCAGCGGAGGGATGCGCAAACGTGTAGGACTTGCGCGTACCCTCGCGTTAGAACCAGAAGTGATTTTGTACGATGAACCAACCTCTGGACTTGATCCGGTCACAAGTGACTTTATCACACAGATGATTTGCCGATTACGTGATGAGATGGGGATGACCTCGGTGCTAATTAGCCATGATATTGCCGAAAGTTTCAAAGCAGGGGACAATTATGCAATGCTTTTTGATGGAGTGATCGTAGATGCTGGAAATAAAGATTATTTTAAAAATTCACAAAATGCAGTAGTCCAGCAATTTATAAATGCCCGTTCAGAAGGACCTATTGCGTTTCATTGATACTTAACGCCAAATGGAATACGTCCCGTTTGGCTACGTTAACGCTGAGTTTTACCCATATAGGGTACTATGTGCGCAGCGCAAGGTTCACGCGCAGTAAACCGCACTTCAAGAGCTATCTCCCCCCAAACTTCTTTGTCCACCACTCTTGCGGGGTGAGGGTTTGTGTTTGTAAAAAATCTTCATCAAAATTGTATTCGTAGGTTGAACAGTATTCCAGCAGTGTCGCATAAGCTTCATTGATTTTGGTACTCATATCATGAGCTGTGTCAGGATCGTCACGGTGTTTATCGGGATGCCATTGTTTCATCATCGTTTTGTAGCGAGTCTTGATTTCGGAGAGAGTGGCTTTATCACTCAGACCAAGGAGAGTTTTGGCCTTTATGAGTGTGTCAAAAGAGAGCATGGAGTGGTTGTATTAGTCTTTTTGTTGACGCATAAACGTTGGTACATCTAAAAAGTCTTCGCTGTAATCACCATTTGAAACCATTGCCGCACGGACAACGACACGAGGTTTTACTGCGATATCTTTATTCTCAAATTCGCTATTATTGATACCTTGAGACGCTTTTTTTTCAAAACCGGTAGCCACCAAAGTAATACGAATGAAATCAAGCGGAAGATTTTTATCGGTAGTTGTTCCGAAAATAACCTCTGCACTGTCATCGACACTTTTTTGTACGACTTCCATAGCAGAACTGATCTCCATAAATGGATACTCAGGGTGCATATTGAAGTGAACCAAAACACCTAATGCTCCATTGATGGACATATTATCAAGCAATGGAGATTCGATAGCATTTTTAATCGCCTCATTTGCTGCATTATCACCTGTATATTCGCCAACACCCATAAGGGCTAATCCTCGGTGGCTCATAACGGTTTGCAAGTCTGCAAAGTCGAGGTTGATGTCATCTTCACCGCTTGCCAAAATCACACCGGATGTACCGCTGACAGCACGAGCAAGTACACTATCAACGATTTTAAAGCTCTCTTTGATCCCCATTTTTGGGTCAATAATAGAGAGAAGTTTGTCATTAGGGATAACAACGATAGAATCAGATTCGTTTTTGAGTTCTTCGAGACCCTCTTCGGCAAGCTTGAGGCGCTTACGTCCCTCAAAAGCAAAAGGTTTGGTAACAACAGCGATGGTCAATGCACCCACCTCTTTTGCAATTTTAGCGATAATAGGAGCAGCACCAGTACCTGTTCCGCCGCCAAGACCCGCAGCAACAAAAACAATGTCTGCACCTTCTAAGGCACGACGAAGATCTTCATAGCTTTCAAGTGCAGACTCTTTGCCAACTTCAGGTTTCATCCCTGCACCCAAACCTTTGGTAAGTTTCGCGCCCAATTGAATTTTGATAGCAGCCGAGCCTTGTTCCAATACTTGTGCATCGGTGTTAGCAATAATGAGTTCAATTCCGGGAATTTGCTCTTTGAGCATAAATCCGATCATATTACCGCCGCCGCCGCCAACACCGACTGCTACGATACGTGCCCCTGTTAATAATGATGATTCGTTAATTGAAAATGGTTCCATGCTTGCTCCTTAGGTGTGGTTAAAATAGTTGTGTTGCCCAATTCCAAAACTTGGCAATTGGATTGGGTTCTTCTGTTTGATGACTAGAATTGCTTGATATATTCACCATTTTGGATGGTTCTGATTTTTGTTTCGCTTCCACTTTTGGTGCGCTTTTAGGTGGAGTAGCAGAAACATTTTTAGGTGGATACGAAGGGATTGAATACTCAATATCAACTTCTTCTTCAGCATGAGGAGTGTCATGATGTAAGACTTCTTCCCCTGAGTGACGCATTCGTTTGTTAACATCAATTTCATAGCGAGTGTATCCGCCGGCTGAATATTTGATAAGTCCCACTGCTCCTGAATAAGAAGGATCACGAAGGGTGTCAAATAAGCCACCCATATCGGATGGCTTTGCAAGTCGTACCGGCATATTGTCAAGAATGGCAACAGCAAGTTCACGAAGCCCTTCGATTTTGGTAAACCCTCCTGTAAGGACGATTCCTGCACCGAGTTGATCTCGTAATCCACTTTTCTCAATAGATTGAGCAATAATCATCAAGGTCTCTTCTACGCGGGCATAGATGACGTTGTGTACCACTTCCAGGGATACTTCATGAGTTGCGTTTTCATCACCGATAACAGGCAGTTCAATCAAATCATTACTCGGTGCATAGAGTGAGCCATAATTCATTTTTACATTGTCGGCTGTTTGTAATGGCGTATGCAGTGCCATAGAGAGATCATTGGTAATATGATTAGACCCGACCCCTAAAAAGTCGTTATAGCGGATGGCATGACCTGAGTGGATAACAATATTACTTGTATTTCCGCCCATATCGACAACGGCAGCACCCAACTCTTTTTCATCAAGATTAAGGACAGCGATAGCTGAAGCATAACCGCTTAGAACAACACTCTCAACATCTACGCCGGCAGCTTTTACCGCTTTGCGCAAGTTGTTCAAATTGCTTTTAACCGTTGTAATGATATGTGTTTCTACTTCCAAGCGTGATGCGTTCATCCCTAAAGGATCTTCAATAAAGTCTTGATCGTCTACTTTAAAGTTATAAGGGAGGGCATGAAGGACTTCAAATTCATTGGGTATATTTGCATTGTAAAGTGAGGTATGCATAACCCGATTGATCTCTTTGAGGGTAATCTCTTTATCCGGAATATTAACAATACCGCTGGAATTAAGACTTTTTGTATAGGCACCTGAAATGGATACGATTGCACTCTTTAAATCAGTACCTGCTACACGTTTGGCATCATTGAGAGCATTCTTAATAGATTTGGAAGCCAGTTCAATATTAGTGATACTCCCTTTTCGAAGCCCTTGTGCTTTGGATATACCTGCTCCAATAATCTGAGCACTGCCGTCCTCCCCAATCTCTGCGATAATGGCACAGATTTTTGTCGATCCGATATCGATGGCTAAAACCGTTCGTTTCAAAATCAAATCCCCTCTGCATAGATTTTAATTGGATACTTACTCTCAAGCATTTTTAGGAGCTTTTGATTGAGTAAATTTCCTTTTAGCTTCATAACGGTGTTATCATCAGCTACTGCTGTATCTTGAAGCAACTTTTGTTCCAAAACGTTATAAAGAATAACATTTCCGCTTTGTAAAGTTAAAAACCCTTGTTTTTGTTTGGAAGCAAATAATTTGTTGACAAATTCAGTTGATTCCTGAGCCGACAAGCCTGCTATTTGAGTACTTTCTTTATGGGTAATGAAATCACTTACCGTTCCATGGAATGTTTTAAAACTGTTTTGTGCTAACTCTTGAAGTTTGGCTTTTTTCATCTCATGGGAGTAACCGATGTTAGCTTCCCCTTTTGCTTCCTCATACGTTTTAGACGTTGCTGGATTGAACTTTTCAAGTTTAATGATAACGTATTCATTATTCACTTTTCGTGGTTTTAAAAATGCTTTTTGCGTATTGAGTGCTGTAATCTCTTTTAAGAGTTCAGGGGAGAAGGTTGTAGAATTTGAGGAGAGATTGATTTTTTCAACGGTTACAGATGAAGGAAGTGCCCCTTTTTTAAAGTCAATGTAACGGCGAAGAGCCTCTTTTTGAGTTGCCGCATCATTAAGTGCTGCGATGACTTGAGGGCGTGCTTGAGAAAGTTCGAGAAGTTTGCCGTCATTGGAGGTAAAAGAGTGCGTATTGGATTGAAAATAAGCATTAATATCTGCTTCATTTGGGTTGGTATTGAGAGGAGCTTGATGAATGACTGAGAGATCATAGCTTGCTGCTTTTTTATAATTATTTTTATTCTTTTCCCAGTAGCTTTTCAACGCTGTTTCATCAGGGATGATGGAAAGCAAATCTGGGGTAAGAATTTTATAATCAATTTTATCAGCAACTCCCATTGCGTATGCTATTGATGCCCCTTCTAGCGGGCTAACTCTTGGAGAGAAAAGATAAAGTGTTTTTTGGATGAGTAACTCACGACGCGTAGAGGTCTCATACTCTTTTATTGTAAGATGGTTTTGTTTAAGAATATCGGTATATTGCTGTTTGTCAAATTGACCATTTTTGGTAAATGCTTTTTGTGTTTTAATCAAATCAAAAAGCTCTGCGTCACTTATTTGCAATTGATAGCTTGCTGCCAAATTTAAAATAAGCGACTGATCGACAAGATTTTTAAGGGCTTGACGCTGTAAACCAAACTCTTTCGCTTGCTTTTCATCTAATTTTCCTTGAAACATTTGGTTGTATTGGTTAAAAAGATTACTGTAGCTTTTTTGAAGCTCTTCGCGTGTGATGCTAATCTTTCCGACTTTGGCAACCGCTCCGGCTTTATCACCATAATCGTATTGTCCCCAGCCTACAAATCCTGCCCCAATGAAGGCGATGGTTGAGATCCAGATAGTTATAACAAGGTATTTCCGGTGGCGTTGCATCCAAGTAATCATTATGTTGTGGACCTTTAATATGGTTTTATGGTGTAAAATTAGGATATTTTAGTGCGTTTACCATTAAACTTCTATGAAAATAGAGGTGGAATAACAGATGTTATAACATTTATAGGTAAAAATTGATTAATTATAGGGATGATAATGACGAATGCGATGATTTCACAACGGGATAGAGATGTTTTATGGCATCCGTGTACACAAATGAAAGATCACGAAACGTTTCCGATTATTCCCATCGCACGTGGACGAGGAATTTATCTTGAAGATTTTGAGGGTAAGAAATACATCGATGCCATTAGCAGCTGGTGGGTAAATATTTTTGGTCACGCCAACAGTAGCATCAATAATAAAATCAAAGAGCAATTGGAGTCGTTAGAGCATGTAATACTGGCCGGTTTTACTCATGAAGGGATTGTTCGCCTCTCCGAGCGTTTGGTTGTACTTGCCCCTGATGGATTGAGCCGCTGTTTTTATGCGGATAACGGTTCCAGTGCGATTGAGGTCGCATTAAAGATGTCGTATCATGCGCACAAAAATAATGGGGCTAACAAAGCGTTATTCGTCTCTCTTTCCAACAGTTATCATGGGGAAACATTAGGGGCACTCTCTATCGGCGATGTGGCACTGTACAAAGAGACGTATGAGCCGTTGTTGATCCGTTCCGTTCAAACACCGGTTCCCCATAATCAGTCGATTGAAGCAGCTGGGAAAGCACTTGAAGCGTTTGAACTGTTATTAAAAGAGAAGAGCAATGAGATTGCTGCGCTTATTGTCGAACCGCTAGTTCAAGGAGCAGGGGGGATGGTAATGTATCATCCGTATTTTTTAACGCAAGCCAAAGTATTGTGTGAGCGCTATGGTGTCCACTTTATTGCCGATGAGATTATGGTGGGATTTGGGAGAACGGGGAGTATGTTTGCGTGTGAGCAAGCGGGTATTACTCCCGATTTTTTAATCCTATCCAAAGGGTTGACCGGTGGTTATCTTCCGCTATCGGTGGTCATGACGACGGACACGGTTTACAATACTTTTTATTGCGATTATGATCCCTATCGCTCTTTTTTGCACTCACACAGTTATACGGGGAATGCACTAGCGTGTGCCGCTGCCAATGCGACGTTGGATATTTTTGAAAACCAAAATGTTATAGAAGTTAATAAACTTTTATCCTCGGCTATGGCAAAAGAGCTTTTGCGATTCCAAGGACGGACAGAGGTAAAAGAGATTCGTCAATGCGGCATGATTGGAGTCATTGAACTGCATGGCTTTGATCCAAGTGTTCGTATCGGCGTTAAAATTCATCGTCATTGTTTGGGACTTGGGGTATTGATACGCCCTTTAGGAAGTGTCATCTACGTGATGCCGCCGTACGTGATAACGCAAATAGAACTTACAATCGTATTTGATGCGATTGAGTCGGCTTTAAACGAGCACTGTGTATAATTGCACTTGATAAAATAAAAGGTATCTCGTTGAAAGAAATTCCCCATATTCCCGTTTTGTATCGTGAAGTAGTCGAAGCATTTGCCCCATGTGACACTGGAATCATAATCGATTGTACCCTTGGGTATGGCGGACATACCTCATTATTATTGGACGCTTCTCCTAATAGAGCGTTAATCGGAATCGATCAAGACCCTACTGCGATAGAGTTTTCAACAAAGCGTTTAGCCCCTTACGGCAATCGAGTAGAGATACGGCAGGGACGTTTTTCGAGTGTTGCAGACGCTGTTTTGCGTGAAAAATCGAGTCAAGTTTGCGGTATTTTAGCCGATATAGGGGTTTCTTCATTACAGCTTGATGTGAGAGAACGCGGGTTTTCTTATCAGAGTGACTGTTTGGATATGCGAATGGATCCACATGCACCACTAAGTGCTTATACTGTGGTCAATGAGTATTCACAAAGTGATTTAGAAAAAATTTTATGCGAGTATGGTGAAGTAACCAATGCTCGTATCGTAGCCGAAACACTGGTGAAAAAACGCCCTTTTGAATCGGCAAAAGAGCTTTCGGATGCGATTTTTCATTTGATGCCCAAGGGAAAAAAAATACATCCCAGTACGTTGGTCATGCAAGCGATTCGTATCGAGGTTAATGATGAGCTTGGCGAACTAATGAGATTATTAGACGCCATCGAAAACTCTTCATTAGAGCATCTTCGTGTCGGGATTATTACGTTTCACTCGCTGGAAGATCGAATTGTCAAGCAACGCTTTACATTATGGGCGAAAAACTGTATTTGTCCGGATGATGCAATGCGGTGTACGTGCGGGAACAATCACTCGATAGGTAAAGTGGTAACCAAAAAACCGCTAAGTGCGCAAGAAGATGAACTTCGTGCCAACTCTCGGAGTCGAAGTGCAAAATTACGAATTTTTGAGATAAACAGATAGGTCACAATGAACGAAAAACATGACATATTAGAAGAAACGCAATCGATTATTACCCCTGATGAGACAATGGATGGAAAATTTTTGCGTAATGTTTTTGTAGGAATGTTTTTGATTTTGATGCTTGTATTTCCAAAAATATTTATTCAAACACAGATTTATTTTAAAAGTCGTGAAATATCAACCCTCAATCGTGAACACGACGCTCTTAAAGAAGAAAATCGCATCATAAGAGCAAAAGTAGAACACATGGTGTACAAAAATAAAATTTTGGACACGTTGTTTTAAAACTATGGTATAATTTTTTTGCTGTTACAACTTTTCTTATGTTCAATGGAGTGATAAGATTGAGGTCAAGGGATTAATTACCCCTTGACCTTTTTTTTTGTCCTCCAAAGAACATAAGAAGGGGGTCTTTATGGATAAGTATGTAACAGCATTACTGCTTTTGTGCATTTTTGCACCTATGCTCAATTGAGTATAGCCAAGGGGTTTTACCCCTTGCCCCCATATGCCAAAGACACCAATAAGTGAAATTTCGCCACATATAGCATGAAGCAACCGTACTAGATAACATAGGTCATATTCAGGATTATAGATTTATGATATAATCGCTTTTTTAATCTTGGAGCCCATTTATGTATAACCTATTTGAAGACGAAGACGATATTTTTCAAGGTTCACCGAAAAGCAAATTTATGGACATCGTATATGCAGCCAATCGTGATTTGGTTCAAAATGAGCTTGAGCGGTTGATGGGGCGCATGGCGGTTATGGAGATGTTGTTGCAAGAGCAGCACGGTGAAGACTATATCGATTCGATTCTCCGTAATGTTGAGTTTGAGCGTGCGGATGAAGTTGAGATGATGAGAAAAAATCTTTATATTATTTCTGTTGGGAATGTGTTGAGTCGAAACGAATAGAATAATGATTAAAGCTTTTCTCCTCGCTTGGGTTCTTGTTTTTTCATTACAAGGAGCTCCTTGGCGAGAGATGAAAAGTTTTACTCTTAAAAAAGATGAAGTAGTTAAGATTTTAATAAAAACGGTATCACCTAAAAAGGAGAGAATCTTTTTATGGCGATGGACTCTTTATACCGATAAAGCATTGGTGGTTCATGAGAGCTTTGATAAATTTGTCGGGCAACATATCCTCTATGTTGGGCGTAATGATAGTTTTCGTAAGCCTTTTTTACCTGCTTTTAAGAGTGAACAAGATATTCCTTATGCGCTTGTCGTATTTAAAAAATTTGACGATAAAAATCAAACGGCTCAATTTGATTTTTTGCTAATCGATAAAGAAAAGAGAGTTTTAGTGGATTATTTGATGAAGGAAGATAAAAAGTAATGATGGAACGTGTCGAAGCCCTCATCGGTCAATTGATTGCAGAAATTGATTTTCCTCA
The DNA here is from genome assembly GCA_028714915.1 of Sulfuricurvum sp. Lineage (GTDB taxonomy): Bacteria > Campylobacterota > Campylobacteria > Campylobacterales > Sulfurimonadaceae > Sulfuricurvum. The sequence continues at coordinate 138,718 of JAQTLL010000003.1, read as the reverse complement.
AGCGTACGAGCTGTTTTCCAAGCTCTCAGGCGGTAAACGACTTCGTGCAAGACTGATTTTAACTATTGCCCCCTCTCATCCTGATGCACCGTTGCTTGGGGCTATTATCGAATTGATACATGCGGCAAGCTTGCTTCATGATGATGTGATTGATGAGGCGACGATACGTCGCGGAACTGCGTCAGTGAATGCTACGCATGGTTCGAAAGTTGCCATTATGCTGGGCGATATTTTATATTCCAAGGCGTTTAGTGCGCTTACCGCATTTGATCCGCGCATTGCTCATTCGGTCGCCCAATCGGTTACTAAGCTCTCTATCGGAGAAATGATGGATGTTGAGATGGCAAAAAGTTTCAACGTTAATCGTGATAATTATCTCAAAATGCTCTATCTTAAAACAGCAACCTTGATTGAATCGTGTGCCTATTGTGCCGCCTTGCTTGAAAACAAAGAGGCAGATGTATATGGGGTTTATGGAAAAAATCTTGGCATTGCCTTTCAGATTGTTGATGATATTTTGGATATTACGAGCGATGAAGTAACGCTTGGCAAGCCTGCCCTCAATGATTTTGCAGAAGGTAAAACAACGTTGCCTTATATCGATTTGTATAATATTCTTGATCCGATTGAACAAGAGAAATTAGTGGGTTGTCATGGGCGTATTTTGGATATGCAGGAGAAAGAGTGGCTTTTTGGTGTTATCGAAAAATACGCTATTATTGAGAAATCGTATGCATATGCAAGAGCACTTTGTGACGAAGCGATTGCTGTTGTGCCCAATGAGAGCGCATTGGGTGCAATCATCACCAGCGTCATTCAAAGAAATCATTAATGCATTATCTTGTTATTAGCTTTTCACATAAAAATTCAACGCTTGCCCAGCGTGAAAAATTGGCTTTCGTGGATGATGCGTCTAAACTAGAGATGCTTTCTCATATTAATGAACATCCCAATATAGACGAATCCTTTATTCTTTCAACATGCAATCGGATGGAAATTGTATGCAGTTGTTCTGGTCTTGAAGATGCAGAAGATCATGTACTGACGCTGTTGTCGATCCATTCGCGAAGCGGGCGTGATGATCTTAAAGGAAGAGCGGATATTCTCAATAATTACGGGGCCATTCATCACCTTTTTAGTGTTGCAAGCTCACTGGATTCGATGGTAGTTGGAGAGACACAAATTGCGGGACAGCTCAAAGACGCTTTTAAGCTCTCAAATGAAAATGGATATTGCGGAGTTAAGCTCTCGCGAGCACTGCAAGCGGCTCAGAAATGTGCTGCTGAAATTCGCAATGAGACCGACATCTCAACGGGTTCTGTTTCGATTGCCAGCGTTGCGGTTTCCAAGGCGCGTGAGTGTGTAGGCTCTTTTGCGGGAATAAAAGCTCTTGTGATTGGTTCAGGTGAAATGTCAGTTATTACGTGTAAACATTTAAGCGCTCAAGGGGCAGATGTTACTATTATGAACAGGACATTTAGCAAAGCTGAGACAATAGCCCGTGAATGCAATGCGAAAGTTCGTTCGTATGAAGAGATACGCTATGCAATCAATGAATATCCCATTTTGTTTACGTCAACGGGCTCGCTTTCTCCTATCATTACTAATGATCTGATTGAAACGTGCTCCTTTGAGAGGTATTGGTTCGATATGGCAGTCCCTCGAGATATTGAGTGTGAGACGGCGATGTGGGGAATAAATCTCTATTGCATTGATGATCTCAAAGATATTGTGAGTGCCAATATTGCGATGCGTGAGGATGAAGCACGCGCTTCCTTTGTCCTTGTCAGCCGTCACAGTACGACATTTTTTGAACTCCTTAAAACTCTCTCGATTGAACCGTTGATTAAAAGTTTGTATACCCGCGCGTACCAATCGGCAAAAGAAGAGTCTCAGAGAGTTATTGAGAGCGGATTTATTCCCAAAGAGTATGAGTATGCGATTCAAAAAGCGACCGAGCAGGCATTAAAACGATTTTTACACCCTTTTGCACGTCGGATGCGTGATGGATCGGATTCAATGCGGGTGGATACTCTAATCGAATCGATGAGTTTTTTAATGGATCAGGATGAGGGCGAAGAGATGCGCCAAATCAGTTGTAAATATTACCCAAAAGGAAAATAATGCGTTTTTCACGAGCCTACATACCAACAACCAAAGAGTCCCCAAAAGACGCTTTGCTGCCAAGCCATATTTATCTTTCCCGTGCCGGATTTGTGGCGCAGGTTGCAAGCGGTCTTTATAATTTTTTGCCGTTGGGAAAACGAGTTCTTCGCAAAATTGAGAATATTATCAATGAAGAGATGGCGGCGTGCGGTGCATTGGAAGTGGATTTGAGTTTTGTCACTCCGGCAGAGCTGTGGCAGGAGAGTGGACGAATTGAAAAATTTGGTAAAGAGCTTCTGCGCTTCCGTGACCGTAAAGACAATCTTTTTGTTCTAGGACCTACCCACGAAGAGATGATGGTAAGTATTGTCCGTAACCGTGTGACGAGCTACAAACAGCTTCCTCTTAACGTCTATCAGGTTAAAACCAAATTCCGTGATGAAGCGCGTCCCCGTTTTGGATTGATGCGTGCGCGTGAATTTGTGATGAAAGACGGGTACAGCTTTCATGCATCCACCGAAGATTTAGACCGTGAATTTGATGTAATGGAAGCAGCATATAAGCAAATTTTGGAGCGTTTAGGATTGACGTTTCGTATCGTTGAAGCCGATAGTGGTGCAATCGGCGGTACAGGGTCAAAAGAGCTGATGGTCTTGGCACAAAGCGGCGAAGATACGCTAGCTGTGTGTGATACGTGTGAGTACGGTGCCAATGTCGAAGCAGCACGCCGTGCGCCAAGAACTATTATTCCAGAAGCTCCTCAGGCTGATTTTATGAGATTTAAAACACCGAACGTTAAATCAATTGATGATTTGAGTGCCTTTTTTCACGTAGATCCATACTATACCCTCAAAGCGGTCGTTATGCGTGCTGTATACACTGAGGGGAGTGAGCCTGTCTGTTTCTTCATTCGCGGATGTGATGAGCTTCAAGAGGTTAAAGCTCGTAACAGCGTCGGTGCAATCGATTTAGTAGACATTAGCGAAGCAGAACTTTCTGAAATTGGTTTAGTCCCAGGATTTATCGGACCGCTTGATCAAGATAAAATCCGTTTTGTGATGGACAACGATACGCGTAATGCAACATCGATGATTTGTGGTGCCAATGAAGCAGATTATCATTTCGTTGGGGTAAATTTGAGTGTTATGAATGAAGCGGTGTTTGCTGATTTGGCAGCAGTTGCCGAGGGCGACGGATGTCCCCACTGCGGCGGCAAATTCCTTCATACCAAAGGGATTGAAGTGGGGCATATCTTTAAGCTCGGAACGACCTATTCTGCCCCTTTAAAGGCGGAGTTTTTAGATGAAAACGGACGTTCACAGCCGTTTATTATGGGAACGTATGGGATGGGTGTCAGCCGTCTTGTTGCGGCCGTCATTGAGCAGCATCATGATGAAAAAGGGTGTATCTGGACACACGCAACGGCTCCATACATGGTTAATGTAATGGTCTCAAATATCAAAGAAGAGGCGCATCTTGCCTATGCTGAAAGTCTCTATACAGAACTTCAATCTCGTGGCATTGAGACAATTTTGGATGATCGAAAAGAGCGTTTTGGATTTAAAATGTCCGATGCAGAATTGATCGGGTTCCCCTTTACCGTTATTGTGGGCAAGGAGATGGAAAATGGTTTGGTTCAAATTATGATCCGTAAAACGTGCGAGATTATTACCGTCAATGCGGACGATGTAGAAACTAAACTGGAAGAGCTTATTGGATGATCTATTTTTTACTCTATCTTTTTTGTGAGGTGTTACTAACCGTAGAGGTTGCCTCACGTTTAGGTGGATTAATGATGTTTGCCGAAATTGTCATGAGTGCCTTTATCGGAATAGGGATCCTTTTTAATTTTCGTGCTACTTTGGTTACCAATATTATGGAGCTCAAAGAGCGAAGACTGGATGCAAATGGTTTTTATCAGCGTAATCTACTCTCTCTTTTAGGGGCTATTTTTCTAATTTTACCCGGTGTATTGACAGATATTATCGGAATTTTGATACAATTTTCACTTTTAGTGGGACTAATCATTAACCGTTTTAAGCCAAAATACCCACCACAAAATAACCCAACTTACTATTCAAAGGACGACAATGTTATTGATGCCGAAATTATCAGCGACTCTCCTTCTCTGCGCTAGCCTTTTTGGCGCGACAGATGCCGAAGTAATTACATTCCTCAAAAAAGGGATTGGAAGCAATCCAAGTATCAGTAATCTGGATGTAGATATTAGTGGAAAACAGAATGTTTCGGGGATGAATGGATGGCAAGCTTATTTTGTCACTATCGAAGCTGATGTGAAACAAGGTGCTGAAAACCGTCATATTAATCAAAATGGAACTTACTTTGTCAATGGTGACATTGTTGCACCCGAACTTGTTAATCTAAAAACAGGTGAGCGTTACAATGATACGATTGCCCCTGAATTTAACAGTGCCTATTATACAAAAGCCAATCTCATCAGCGGTGAGGTGACTGCTGCACATAAAGTAGCTATTTTTTCTGATCCGTTGTGTCCGTTTTGTCGCCGTTACGTTCCTGAAGCCCTTTCATATATGGCAAAGCATCCTAAAACATTTAGTGTCTACTATTACCATTTTCCTCTTGCACAACTTCACCCAGCTGCCGTTGCTCTTACGAAAGCGGCGATTGCTGCAGAGCAAAATGGTGTCGATAGCGTAACACTTAAAATGTATCAAGTTGATATTGATCCAAACGAAAAAGATGAGCAAAAAATTGTTGACGCTTTTAATAAAACCTTTAAAACAAAATTGAGCGTTACTGATTTGCGACGTCCCTCTGTTATAAAGCAGTTTGAATCAGATCAAAAAGCCGTTCGTGCTATGATGGTAAATGGAACACCGACTGTCTTTTTCGATGGCGACAAAGATACAAAAAAAATGAAATACAAAGATATAAAGGTTAAATAATAGATGAAAAAACTCACCATCGCAACCCGTGGAAGCAAACTCGCTCTTTGGCAGTCCAATTATATTAAATCAGTGATTGAATCAGCACATCCTGATATTGAAGTTGAACTCAAAATTATCATCACATCCGGCGATAAAATTCTTGATGTTCCTCTCGCAAAAATAGGGGGAAAGGGATTGTTTCTCAAAGAGATTGAAGAATCTTTATTAGCCGGAGAGGCACAAATGGCAGTGCATTCTCTTAAAGATGTCCCTACGGTAATGCCGCAAGGATTGCTCTTGTCCGCTATTACTACGAGAGAAGATGTCCGGGATGCGATGCTGAGTGAAAAATATCAGGATATTGTTTCTTTGCCGCAAGGTGCAGTGGTGGGAACGTCATCACTTCGACGCAGAATGCAGCTTGTAAAACAGCGTCCTGATTTGGTCATCAAAGATTTGCGCGGAAATGTGGATACCCGTATTCGTAAACTCAAAGAAGGTGAATTTGATGCAATTATCCTTGCCGCTGCGGGGATTAATCGTCTTGGATTCGCAAGTTTGGTTGAACACTTTTATCCGATTTCACTTGATGAGATGATCCCTGCGATGGGGCAAGGGGCATTAGGTATCGAAACCATCAATGAGCCATGGGTTTTAGAAATTGCGGCAATGCTTGAAGACGCTAACAGCCGTATCGAAACGACGATTGAGCGTGGATTTGTCGATACCCTCCAAGGGGGATGTCAAGTTCCTATCGGTGTAAGTGCACGTGTTCAAAGTGATAGCAGTGTCAGTGTACGTTCAATCCTTGGGATGCCCGATGGCAGTGATATTATGGGTGAAGAGATAATAGTTTCATGCAATGAGATTAGTGGTGTAGGGGAGGCTATGGCACGTCGTCTTATTGATAAAGGGGCGATGGAATTGTTGGCACGTGCTGAGATTATGGCCGATGGACATAAAGCATGACATTAGCCAAAACGCTTGATCTTCTCAAATCGAAGAATGAAGTGCGTGTGATTGATACACCGCTGGATATACATCTTGAAATTCCCCATTTGGCGTATGCTGAAGTCAAAAAAGAGGATGGTGGAAAAGCATTGTTATTTACCCATCCGATTGATATAAAAAATGGCAAAGAGTTTTCTACCCCTGTGGTGATGAATCTTTTTGGTTCGTACAAACGGACAGAACTTCTTTTTGGACGGAATGTCGAAGGGGTAGCGAGTGAGATTGAAAAACTCCTCCACATGAAACCGCCTCAAGGGTTTAAAGAGAAAATAGGGATGCTTGGTGATTTATTTGCCATGAAAGATATTTTTCCTAAAAAGCTTAAAACGCGAGGAGCATGTCAAGAAATTATCAAACAAGGCAGTGATGTCAATTTGTATGATTTGCCGATTTTGACGACATGGGAAGAAGATGGCGGTCCTTTTATCACCATGGGTCAAGTCTATACTCAAAGCTTGGAGGGAGAAGTCGTCAATCTGGGGATGTACAGACTTCAAGTGTACGATAAAAACCATTTGGGAATGCATTGGCAAATCCATAAAGACTCCTCACACTTTTTCGATCAGTATCAACGAGCGGGTAAAAAAATGCCGGTTTCCATCGGTATCGGCGGAGATCCTTTGTATACATGGTGTGCTACCGCTCCATTGCCGTATGGTGTCAATGAACTCTTGCTGTATGGTTTGATTAAAAAAGAGTCACCTAAGTTGGTTCAATCAATAACAACCCCCTTATATATTCCAGAAGATTTGGATTTTGTGATTGAGGGGTGGGTAGATCCTGAAAAGCTGGTTCTTGAAGGTCCATTTGGAGATCATACAGGATATTACACGCTGGCTGAACACTATCCTGTATTGGAAGTAAGTGCCATCACAAGTCGCAAAAAGCCTCTTTATCTTGCTACGGTTGTGGGTAAACCGCCATTGGAAGATAAATACATGGGTTGGGCGACGGAGCGTATTTTCTTGCCTCTTTTAAAAACCAATGCGGCCGATTTGATTGATTATCATATGCCTGAAAATGGTGTTTTTCATAATCTTATTTTGGCAAAAATGAAACCTCTGTACAAAGGGCATAGCAAACAGTTTATGCATCTTTTTTGGGGTTCAGGACAGATGAGTTTTGTCAAACATGCCCTATTTTTTGGTGAAGATGCCCCAAAATTGACAAATTATGAAGCATTATTGACGTATGCTCTGAACCGTTTTATCCCTAAATGTTTGTTTATTTCAGAGGGGATCACGGATGCGCTGGATCATTCCAGTCCTGAAACCCTTGTTGGGGGAAAATTGGGAATTGATTTTACATCGTCGCATTCGCTTAAAAAACCGGATGTGATGGATAGTACTCTTTTGTTAGAGCGTATTCGACCTCTTCTTCCCGAAGTCTGTGAGGTGACACAGTATATGCGTCATACTGCTAATCCAATTACCGTAATCAGCGTCAGTAAGCACCGTTCTTTAGCTGCTACAGCCAAGATACTGGCTCCTTTGGAATCATTTTTACGGATCGTAGTCGTTGTGGATGCCGCAAATAATGATGTCAATAATCCGTATATGTTAATTTGGAGAGTTGCCAATAATATTGATGCAGGACGAGATATTTGTGTGTCCGGTTCTATTGTTTCAATTGATGGATCAACTAAATCATCCATCGATGGATTTGAACGAGAGTGGCCTGGAGATGTTGTCTGTACTGCTCATATTGTCGATAAACTTAAGTCACTTTCTCTCTGGGATTTGGACAGCAAATGGGAACAAAAGTATCAACTGTGACTCTGTTTTTAGAAGATATTAAGCAATATATTATAATTCCTAATGTATTATCGTTTTAGATCTTATTTAATAGGGAAATTATATTTATGATTAAATTAAGTACACTTATTGCATTATTATTGATGTCAGCATTCTCAGCATTAAATGCAGCAGCTTATAAGGGTCAAAAGATTTATGTAGAGACGTGTAAAGATTGTCATGGAGGCGGGCAAGCGCTTGCTGGGGCGAAAAATACACGTACATGGGAAAAGATAATGGACAAAAAGGGTGAACAGCTGGCAGACATCCATTTGTCATCGAAAAAAGCGCAAGCTTCATGGGAATATTTTGGAGATAAAAAGTTTACCAAAGATTCAAAACATCTGGAAGATTTCTTGACAGAATATGCCAAAGACAGCGGTAACGTTCCTGCTTGTAATTAACTTTTTTACCTTGTTACCGCACAGCGGTAATACTTTCTAAACCAAACTTCGCTAAAATACCCCACTTTTTATATTATTTGGAGACACAATGGAAAAAATGTGGTCCGGACGATTTGCACAGGATGCTTCGTCACTATTGGAACAATTTAATGCATCGATAATGTTTGATCGAAAACTTTATAGAGAAGATATTGAAGGCTCTATAGCCCATGCTCAAATGCTAGCCCATCAGGGGATTCTGACGTCAGAAGAGCTGATTTGCATTGAATCAGGAATGGCTCAGGTCTTGAGTGAAATTGAATCCGGTGCTTTTGAATGGAAAATCGGCGATGAAGATTTGCACATGGCGATTGAAAAGCGGCTCACAGCCATTATCGGTGAAGCGGGTAAAAAACTCCATACCGCTCGCAGCCGCAATGATCAGGTTGCTCTTGATTTCCGCCGTTATGTGTTGCGTAAAAACGGTGAAATTGTAGAGTTGATACAATCGTTGATGAGCGTGATTGTCGATATTTCGCGTGAACATACGACGACGCTTCTCCCAGGAATGACCCATTTACAGCATGCCCAACCTATTAATTTTGCGTTTCATTTGTTGGCATATTGTGCCATGTTTAAGCGTGATATTGAACGCTTCGAGAGTTCATACGAGCGTAATAATATCTCTCCTATCGGATGTGCCGCACTTGCCGGAACACCCCATAATATTAATCGGGAGATGACAGCAAAAACGCTTGGATTTGATTCAGTGAGTGTTAACTGTCTGGATACGGTAAGTGACCGTGATTTTGCCCTTGAAATCCTTTTTAATATTTCCACCTTGATGATGCACATTTCGAGACTTTCTGAGGAGATTATCCTTTGGTCGAGTTATGAGTTTCGTTTTGTGGAACTCTCCGATGAATACTCCACCGGTTCATCCATCATGCCACAAAAGAAAAATCCCGATGTCCCTGAGCTGCTTCGCGGAAAAACGGGTCGTGTCTATGGAAATCTTATGGGACTTTTGACGGTGATGAAAGGGCTTCCCCTTGCGTATAACAAAGATACTCAAGAGGACAAAGAAGGGGTGTTTGACAGTATTGAAACGATTGAAATGTCACTTGAAATTTTACGTGAAGCCTTAAAAACGATGACAATAAAGCCTCAAAATATGGCGCATGCGTGTAGGCTTGGTCATTTGAGTGCGACCGATTTGGCCGATTATTTAGTGGAACATTGCGGTGTACCGTTTCGTGAAGCCCATTTCATTACAGGAAAAGCGGTTGCACGAGCGGAAGTGTTAAATATTGATTTGAGTGAAATTGAGTATAAAGAGCTGCATGCGATTGATGAGCGGATTAAAGAGGATGTGACGCGCTATCTCAGTATTGAGCATTCGATGAATGCACGAACCTCTCAAGGGGGAACGGCACAAGTCCGTACATTGGAGCAAATCATCTATTTTGACAATTATCTCAAGGAAATAAAATGAAAATCACTGTTTCGCATTTGGACGAAATGCGCTTTGAAGCTAAAACCCAAAAAAGCAGTTTTATCATTGATTGCCCGCAAATCTCTCCAATCGAGTATTTTTTAAGCGGAATTATCGGGTGCAGTGCAACCGATGTCGTGATGTTGCCAAAACAACAAGGGTTTGAAGTCACCAACCTTCAAGTGGACGGCGAAGTGGTTAGAAATGAATCTGCACCGAAAAAATTCAATTCCTTGCATCTTGAGTACCGCTTTGATTCCGATGCAGATGATACTTTGGCAGCGCGTTGGGTCATGGCGAGTTTGGAGACATACTGCTCGACGATTAATACGATTCGTGACAGTACAGCGATTACCTATACGATTATTCATAATGGCAATACGATTCGAGAGAATGAGACAATGATTAGCGGTGGAGGAAGTGCTGTTGATTTTGGCTCCCTCCAAGGGTGCAATGCGTAAATAAAATCCGTTCGTGGTGAGCTTGTCGAACTATGAACTCACCCTTCGACAGGCTCAGGGCGAACGGGATTAAAAGAAATCCTTCGGATCAGCATCCGCAAAATGTCCCCAATGAAGTTTTGCTCCGCCTACGATATGGAAATGGAGATGTTTGACTTCTTGACCACCGTCTTCACCGATATTGCTGATGATACGGTATCCGCTTTGATCGATTCCTAAGTCTTTGGCAACATCTTGCATAAATACCCCCATTTTTCCCATTAATTCTGCCGGAATATCGTTAAAACTGTCATAATGTATTTTTGGAATGACCAATACATGGACAGGTGCTTTAGGGTTAATATCGTGAAAAGCAAAAAACTCCTCATCTTCCTTGACAGTATTGGAAGGAATCTCACGATGGATTATTTTACAAAATAGACACATTTTAAACCTTTTTTTTGTCACATTGTAGCACACAGCTTTCACCTTGAAGCTTATTGTAAAAGAGATTTCACTACAATTACCCAACTATAATGAATGATGGAGACAAGAGCTTTGCAAGAGTGGATTAATGCTATAAAATCAGCGGATACAATCGATAAAATTGAAGAGATTCGTATTGCAGTTTTTGGAAAAAAAGGGATAATGAACGCTGAGTTCGCCCGTATGAAAGATATTCCTGACACCGAAAAAGGGACTTTTGCTAAAGAGTTAAACATTCATAAAGAGACTCTTAATGCCTTGTTAAGCGATCGAAAGCTTTTTTTGGCGATGGAACATTTGAGTGCAACCATGAAATCCGAGGCAGTGGATGTGAGCCTTTTCTCACCTGCAAGTGCACGAGGTTCGCTTCATCCTGTGATGGAGACAATGGATCGAATCGTTGAGTATTTTACGGCAATGAATTTTGCCGTTCATACGGGACCGATGGTTGAAGATGATTTTCACAATTTTGAAGCATTGAATCTCCCAAAATACCATCCTGCACGTGATATGCAAGATACATTTTATTTTAAAGATGCGAAACTTTTGCGTACCCATACGTCACCGGTACAAATTCGCACCATGCTTAGTACAAAACCGCCGATTCGTATGATTGCTCCGGGTTCGGTATTCCGCCGTGATTATGATATTACCCACACTCCGATGTTTCATCAAGTGGAAGGGTTGGTTGTCGAAGAAGAGGGAAAAGTCTCTTTTGCTAACCTCAAATTTATCTTGGAAGATTTTCTAAAAACGATGTTTGGTGAGGTTGATGTTCGCTTCCGTCCCAGCTTTTTTCCGTTCACGGAGCCTTCGGCTGAAGTCGATATTAGCTGTATTTTCTGTGCAGGTGCGGGATGTCGCGTTTGTTCAAAAACGGGGTGGCTTGAAGTACTGGGATGTGGCATTGTTGACCCGAATGTCTTTAAAGCAGTCGGCTATGAAAACGTTAGCGGGTATGCGTTTGGTTTAGGCGTTGAGCGCTTTGCGATGTTGATTCACCGTATCGGGGATTTGCGATCACTGTTTGAGGGTGATGTTAGATTATTGGAGCAGTTTAGATGATCGTTACAAAAAATTGGTTAAATGAATGGATTGATCTAAGTAGTGTTGCAACGGAGCAATTGCTCAAAACGTTTAATGCTATTGGCTTGGAAGTGGATCGTCATGAAGTGATTTGTGTCCCAGTGGGCGTTGTTGTCGGATTTGTAGAAGCATGCGAAAAACATCCCGATGCGGACAAACTTAATGTATGTCGGGTCAATGTCGGAGGCGATGTCCGTCAAATCGTCTGCGGTGCTTCCAATGTCCGTGCAGGAATTCATGTTGCGGTTGCAACCGTTGGAGCCCAGCTTCCCGGTGGATTGATTATCAAAGAAGCTGTGTTGCGAGGAGTGGATTCGTACGGGATGATTTGTTCTTCCAAAGAGATTGGTTTGCCAAGTATGGGCGAGGGGATTATGATCCTTGATGCGAGTATCGGAGAACTCATCAATGGCAAAAACTTGAGCGAATACAGTGCTTTTAATGATGATATTATCGAGATTGAACTTACAGCCAATCGCGGAGATTGCTTAAGTGTTCATGGACTTGCACGTGACTTATGCGCTGCATTTAATAAAGAATTACGTGAAATTAAACAAAATGTTGAGCCGGAAGGTCGCTTGGGAATAGGGCGTATTTTACAGCTTCAGCATACTGAAACATACGATGTTGAGCTTTTATACGGTGCGGTTGATGTTAAAGGGTTAAGTGTACCGTTGTTAGTCGCATTTCGGATGGCTATTTTAGAAGAGAATTATTCTCATGCAATGGATACTTTACTCAAATACGCTACGCACAGTACAGGTGTGATTTTACGGGCATACTCTTTTGATGCATTGGAAGATACAGGGAATGGAAAGTCACTGATTACCCTCTCAAAAGACAGTAACGGATACGCCGTATTGAATGGAAAAACGAGTCTCTCCGTCGTAGGTGTTTCTCAAAATGATGAGGCACGATTTACCCTTAATGAGGGGTTGGCAATTATTGAAGCAAGCTATATTCCTCCCGAAATTATTGCCAAGAAAATGGGTGAAAGAAAAGTTTTGAGCTGCCCTCATTATTATCATACTTCCAGAGGGTCTGAACCTTCTTTGAACAAGGGTGTTCAATATGTGATGGGACTTTTTGAAAAATACACAACATCGACGATTTATGGCGGACATTTAGAACTTCAGTCTCCTCGAGAAACGCGTGTCGTAACGATGAATGAAGAGGAGTTTGAATCGTTTATCGGGATGAAAATCGACAAAACAACCTTAACGCAAATTCTTAAAAACCTTGGTATGCTCATTAGCAAGCCAAAAACCTCTGCATTTGCTATTTCAATTCCCAATTTTCGTCATGATATTGTGAATAAACAAGATATTGTTGAAGAGATCGTTCGTATTGTAGGGATTGACAATATCCCCTCTAAGCCATTTGTATTTGCAGAGAGAAACCAAAATACATCTGATTTTGATACATATAAAAAGGTGCGAATGTATCGTCACCGTGCAGCACAAAGCGGATTTTATGAAAGTGTCCATTTCGTATTTAATGAACGCAGAGTTTGTGAGCGTTTCGGATTTGTGTGTACCGATGAGGATAAAGAGCTATTAAATCCTATTACGGCAACGTTTGATACCTTGCGTCCGACATTGATGGTAGGACTTTTGAACTCTGCAAGTGCCAATGGTAAAGTAAATCAGAAAAAAATTGCTTTGTTTGAGAGCGGAATGGTGTTTGATCATGCTCGCAGTGAAAGTAAACGTATCGCTTTCATACTCAGCGGAGCTTGCGAGGGGGAAAAAATCTCTAATGCAGGGAAATCCCCTACGGTTGATTTGAATGGATTTGCCCAAAAAATCTCTGACATTATTGGTTCATTTGAGATGACACCACATATTCCAAAGCATACTTTAGCGCATCCGTATATCTGTGCAAAAGTGATACTAAACGGACAAGAAGCCGGAGAACTGTTTCGTCTTCACCCCAGTATCGAAGAGGAGTTTGATCTCTCCTCGACCTTTATGTGTGAACTTGAGATGGATGCTTTGCCTTATGGATTGATTCAGGCACAGCCTTTTTCAAAATATCAAGCTTCGTTTCGAGATTTAAGCCTATTGATTCCTAAAACTCTCTCGTATGAGAGCATTAAAAGTGTTATTGTTAAGCACGCGAGTGCCGATGTAAAACGTTTTTATCCTGTTGATCGTTATGTTTCAGAAGCGTTAGGTGAAAATATTAGTCTTAGTATCCGTTTTATGCTACAGTCAGAAGAAAAAACCCTTGAAGAAGAGGAAATAATGGCGGCTATGGAGTGGATTTTGACAGGATTGCGTGAAGAACTGGGAGTGAACTTGCGATGATACGCGCTACTGTCTACCCAGCAGATTCTTTTGAGTTTAAAAGTGATGCGATTGCACCGGATAAATCCATCTCTCATCGATGTGCCATGTTCTCTTTGTTGGCACAAGGAGAGAGTCGAATTGAGAATTTTTTACGTGCGGAAGACACCCTTAATACTCTTAAAATTGTAGGTCAATTGGGTGCAACCATTATGGATGACGGGAAAGTAATTACGATTCGTTCCAATGGGATTCAAGAGACCTCAGAGATTCTTGACTGTGGTAATTCGGGGACGGGAATGCGACTTTTTTGCGGATTGCTTTCCTCTGCCGAAGGTCATTTTATTCTCACAGGAGATGAATATCTCAAACGTCGCCCAATGAAGCGGGTGACACAGCCGTTACGTAATATCGGTGCACGTTTGGATGGACGCAATAATGGCGATTTGGCCCCTCTCTCAATACGCGGTGCATCCCTTCAAGCATTTGAGTATGAATCCAAAATAGCTTCTGCCCAAGTGAAAAGTGCGATGATTTTAGCGGCATTGCATTCTGATGGAGTCTGTACTTTTAGTGAGAGCGAACTTAGTCGTGATCATACCGAACGAATGTTGCTGGGTATGGGTGCGCACATCGAAGTCAATGGTCTGGAAACAAAAGTTTGGCCACTGGAAAAACCGCTTAATCCTCTGAATATTCGTGTCCCCGCGGATCCTTCCAGTGCTTTTTTCTTTGCTGTTGCAGCTGCGATTACCCCTGATTCTACCGTTATAATCGAAGGGGTTACCCTTAATCCTACCCGTATCGAAGCATTTAAAGTATTGGAGCGGATGGGTGCAAATGTTACCTATACTTTGACCAGCGAAAAATATGAACCTATTGGGGACATTACGGTTAAGTATGCTCCCTTAAAAGCGGTTATTGTGGAAGAAAATATTTCATGGCTCATCGATGAGCTTCCTGCCCTTTCTATCGCGATGGCGTGTGCACAGGGGAAAAGTATTATTAAAAATGCCGAGGAACTTCGAGTAAAAGAGTCTGATCGTATTAAAACTGTGGTTGATAATCTGAATCTTTGCGGTATTGAAACCGAAGAATATCCTGATGGTTACGCCGTAATCGGCGGTGAGCTTAAACGTGCATATATTAAGAGTTATGGAGATCACCGTATTGCGATGAGTTTTTTGATTGCAGGACTACGATGCGGTATGATGGTGGAGGATGTTGAGTGTATTAATACCTCATTCCCCAACTTTTTCGAACTTTTAGGAAAAATCACTAAGGTTGATAAATGTTAATTCAACTAGCAGAGAGTTATGGATTTTGTTTTGGGGTTAAACGGGCGATTAAAATCGCTGAAGAGAATAAAAACTCAGCTACTTACGGTCCATTGATTCATAATGCCAATGAAATTGAAAGGCTTAAACGTGATTTTAACGTTGCCTTGAGTGAAAATCTTGACAATTTTAAAGTTGGTGATACCGCCGTTATCCGAACTCATGGGATACCTAAAGAAGAGTTGGCTTTGTTAAATAAGCGTAATATAAATGTTATCGACGCAACGTGTCCCTATGTCACTAAGCCACAGCAAATTTGTGAAGAGATGTCGGCTCAGGGGTATGATATTGTTATTTTTGGGGATGATAAACATCCTGAAATTAAAGGGGTGAAGAGTTATGCGACGGGAAAAGTTTATGTTGTAAACTCGCCTGCAGAGATAGATGCCCTTACTTTGCGTGAAAGAGTAGCCGTTGTGGCACAAACAACACGCCGTATTGAAGATTATCAAAGTATTGTCTCAAAATTGATGATGTCGCATAAAGAGGTGCGTGTCTTTAATACCATCTGTAACGCAACTTTTGATAACCAAGATGCAGTTCATAAACTTGCTCGTGAAGCGGATGTGATGATTGTTATTGGTGGAAAAAATTCTTCAAATACCAAACAACTGTATTCGATTGCTCTGGATGCCTGTCCACATAGCTATCATATTGAAAGCCAAGAAGATTTACAGCCTCAATGGTTTGAGGGAAAAAACTTTTGTGGTATCAGCGCGGGTGCTTCTACCCCTGATTGGATAATCCAAGCCGTTATCGAGCGTATCAACCACTTGTCACAACCTTAAAATCACCATTTTTTATCAAAAGAAAAGCATTTCTACGCTATAATCAGCCAATTTTTAGTTACAAGGGAATAGGCATGGCGTTCGATAACGAAGCGTATGAAGAAGAAAATTTTGCTGAAATGCTGGAGGCATCGTTCAAAGAGCAAGAATCCACTCGCATTACAGAAGGTGAAGTTGTAGAGATCCAAGAGAGTGATAACCGCGCATTGGTCGGCGTTGGTGAGAAACTAGAGGGGATCTTGCCACTCGATGAGATTCGTGATGCTGAGGGAAAACTCCTCTTCAACGTTGGTGATAAAATCACCGTTATGGTCATAGGACACTACAATGAGCGTCCTAAAATTTCGTATAAAAAAGTGCTTGAACAAGAGAAAACATTAGCCTTTATCAATCTTCACAAAGAAGATTTTGAATCGGTTGTGATCGAAGCATTGGTTACGAAGAAAAATAAAGGCGGCTATTTGCTTGAAGCAGATGACGTTCACTTTTTCCTTCCACGCTCACTTGCAGCGTTCAAAGACACGGATCAAGTAGTGGGTAAAACCATTAAAGCTCAAGTGGTCAAAGTTGACCCTGCCGAAGCATCGATTGTGGTATCACGCCGTAAACTCTTTAACGATGAGCGTAAGCGTAAGAAAGAGGTGATTGACGCATTGATGGAAGAGGGTAAAATTATCCAAGGTACGGTCAAGAAAATCACCAGCTACGGAATGTTCGTAGATGTCGGCGGAATTGATGGGTTGGTTCACTACAATGAAATCAGCTACAAAGGTCCTGTTAATCCATCAAAACTCTACAAAGAGGGTGATGTTGTCACGGTAAAAGCCATCGCATACGACAAAGACAAGCGTCATCTGTCTCTCTCAATCAAAGCCGTTCAATCGGATCCATGGAGAGAAGTGGAAGAAGCGTTGGAAGAGGGCGATACCATTACCGTTACGGTTAGCAATATCGAGCCATATGGTATTTTCGTTGATCTTGGAAATGACATCGAAGGGTTTTTGCACGTTTCAGAAATCACATGGGATAAAAATATCAAACACCCTAAAGATTATTTGACTTTAGGTCAAGAAATTGACGTTGAAGTTATCGAAATCAATTCAAATACTCATAAATTGCGCGTATCGTACAAGCGTCTTCAGCCAAAACCGTTTGAAGAGTTTATGAAAAAATCACGTGAAGGTGATGTTGTAAAAGGGACAGTAACGTCTTTGACAGACTTTGGTGCATTTATCAAAGTTGGCGGAGTTGAAGGATTGTTGCACAATCAAGATCTTTCGTGGGATAAAAATGCCAAATGCAAAGAGACTTTGAAAGTTGGTGATGAAATCGACGTAAAAATCGCAAAAATTAACACTGAAGATGAGAAAATCTCGTTGAATCGTAAAGCACTTGAAGAGAGCCCGATCGACAAATTTGCTGCCAATCATAAAATGAATGAAGTGTTGAGTGCAACGGTTCGTGATATTAAAGATTTTGGTGTATTTGTTTCATTAGAGGGTGGTGTTGATGCTCTTATTCGTAATGAAGATCTTTTGCCATTGACTCCGGAAGAGCTTGTTATTGGACAAGTGATTGAGGCGGTTATTATGGTTATCGATGCTAAACGTGACCGTATCCGTCTTTCAGTACGTAAATTAGAGCGTATCAAAGACCAAGAGATGCTCAACGAGATTAATGATGATGAATCAAACAGTCTTGGTGATTTGATTAAAGACCAATTGAAATAAAGAGATGCGAAGAGCAGCATATTGGCTATTTCCGATAATAGCCATTTTTGTTGCCGTCTTTATCGTCATCTTTATGATCCAAATCAATCCAACGCCTACAGCAATTGCTGAAGAGTCGAATCCTCATGAAAAGGTTTCGTCCAATGAGAGCAATGAGAGTTCGTCTAGTTGGATGAATGGATTGCATCTAACCAAAGAGAAAGAGTATTCATATCCGATTAACGAAGTGGTTATCGAGATGGATACTCAATCAAGCGTACCAAAATCTCATAAGTATCATTTAGCGGTACTTTTGAAGGATTCGTATGAATTTTTTTGTTTGAAACAAGAAATCAAAAATACGAATCTTTCCTATCTTTTAAACCAAGAGGGAAGCGCAATGAGTGTTGATATTGACTCAGATGATTACAATGCACTCGCAAATCTCCTCTTAAAACTAAAAACCTATCAAATTTCCGCGACACTTTCGTCGTTTAAAGAGGACTAACCCAATGGAAAAATTTAAAATTGTCGTTTGTGACCATATTCATGAAGAAGGTTTAAATCTTCTTCGTAATGACGATAAAATTGAGATGATCTTTGCTGCTGACATGGATAAAACAGCATTGCTTGATGTTATTGCAACAGCGGATGTTGCTATTACGCGAAGTTCAACGGATGTAGATGATAAATTCATCCAAGCCGCTCGTGGCAAGCTCAAAGCAGTGGTTCGTGCAGGCGTAGGTGTCGATAATGTGGACATTCCTGGATGCTCAAAAGAGGGTATTATCGTTATGAATGTACCCACAGCGAATACGATTGCGGCGGTTGAGCTCACGATGACCCACATGCTCTCGTGTATGCGTATGTTTCCGTATTCTCATGACCACCTCAAAAACCAACGGGTTTGGAAGCGTGAAAAATGGTACGGGTACGAGCTAAAAGGGAAAAAACTGGGGGTCATCGGTTTTGGTAACATCGGCAGCCGTGTGGGTATCCGCTCCAAAGCATTTGAGATGGATGTTATCGCATACGATCCGTACATTCACCCATCCAAAGCAACCGATGCAGGTGCAAAATATACGACGAATTTTGAGGATATTTTGGCGTGCGATATTATTACGATTCATACACCAAAAAACAAAGAAACCATCGGAATGATCGGTGCGGATGAAATTGCAAAAATGAAAGACGGTGTGGTTCTTATCAACTGTGCCCGTGGTGGATTGTACGATGAAGATGCCCTCTATGACGGACTAAAATCAGGTAAAATCCGTTTTGCAGGTATTGACGTGTTTAATAAAGAACCTGCAATCAATAATAAGCTTCTTGATTTGGACAATATCTGTGTCTCTCCTCACCTCGGAGCCAATACCTTTGAATCTCAACTGGGGATTGCTCTTGAAGCGGCACAACAAGCGATTGAAGCGGCAAAAGGGATTGCGTATCCTCATGCACTTAATCTTCCGATCGATGAGACTAAAATTCCTTCTTTTGTTAAACCATTCCTCGAGATGGGGCAAAAAATCGGCTTTTTAGCGTCTCAAATCAATCGTGCTCCGATTGTTTCGATCAAAGTCAGCGGACGCGGCGATATTGCACAATACGTCACGTCTCTTGCGACTTTTGTAACTGTTGGTGCGTTGGCAGAGACATCGGGTGAGACCATTAACTACGTGAATGCTGATTTCGTTGCCAGTGAGCGTAATATCAAAATTGAAACCGAAGAACTCCCTGAGAGTCCGGTGTATAAAAACTTGGTTACCGTTCGTTTAACAACCGATAAAGATGTTATCGAAATCAGTGCAACGATGTTCAATGATGACGTACAGCGTATAGTTGACATCAATGGTTTCGGTGTCGATGTTGAACCGAAGGGGAACATGATTCTCTTTAAAAATACGGATGTACCGGGTGTTATCGGACAAGTGGGTACATTACTTGCTGCACATGATGTTAACATTGCTGACTTCCGTTTGGGTCGCAATAAAAGCGGTGAAGCGTTGGCGGTTATTATTGTTGATTCTGCTGTCAGTGAAAAAACACTTAAAGAACTTTCTGCACTTAACGCGTGTATTAGCGTCTCTTACGCTCGAATTTAATTTTTTTTGTATGAATGAACTTTTCCTTTAATGGAAAATGTTCATACCTCTTTTTCTTCTTATTTATTTACTATAACTTTCTGCTACAATAGCTCACTATGTAACTTTTTAGGTCTGCTTTTATGAAAAAAAATATCACTCATCTAACGCTTAGAAGAGTATTGCCGCTGCTGTTAATCTTGATGTTGTGTATTATCATCGTCATTGGGTTAAATTTTCGTTCGCTCGTATTAGCGAGTATGGAAACAAGGGTTCTTTCTATTACTCAAATTATTAAAGCCGGTTTGACGGCCCATATGAAAGCGGGATTGATGGATAAGCGTACCTATTTCCTTCATGAGATTGCCAATACTCCCAATGTCAAGAGTGTTACCATCATACGTTCCGATGAAGTATATAAGCAGTTTGGAAAATCTCTTGCCGGAGAAAGGAGAGTCGATTCCTTGTTAAGAGCTATCTTACAATCGAAGAAACCTTATTTTACAATGAGTGACTGGGGTGAGAAGGCGACGATGCGTGCCGTGGTTCCTTATATAGCGACGTCTAAAGACAACCTCAATTGTTTGCAGTGTCACCATGTTCCGGAAAATACGGTGCTTGGTGCAGTCGATATTGAACTGGATGTGACAGAGTACCGTAATCAGGCGCTAATCTATCTGCTGATTCTTTTTGGAATTATCTTATTTTTTACGATTGCTATTATACGCAATACCTCTAATGTTATTGAAGAATTTGTCCGTAAACCGCTGCTTGAATTGATACAGTTGGCTAAATCTATTTTTTACCGTACGGATACAAGAGATTATACTGTGTTCCAGAGTGAAGAGTTCACTCAGGTCGCATCACAATTTATGAAGTTTGGGGAAGAACTAAAGGAACGTGAGGCGCGGATCGAACTCTCAACAATAAAGTTTTCCTCTTTGAATAATGAGATAGATACTGCTCTGAAAGAGACGCTTTTTGCGATGGGAGAGGCCGAAGAGATGCGCTCCAAGGAGACACGTAATCATACCCGGCGTATTGTGGAGTACAGTCGCCTCCTTGGAAAACTTGTTGGTTTGGAAGAGCAAGAAATCGATCTGCTTGTTATCGCGGCTCCTTTGCATGATATTGGAAAAATAGGGATTCCTGATTCTATACTGCTGAAACCGGGCTCTCTGGATGATGAAGAGCGTGCTATTATGCATATGCATGCAACCATGGGGCATGATATTTTGAAACATTCTGAACGAGACGTATTGCAAGCAGCTGCAACGATTGCGTATGAACACCATGAACGTTGGGATGGTTTAGGTTATCCTAGAGGGTTAAGAAGGGAAGAGATACATATTTTTGGACGTATTGTCGCTATCGCAGATGTATTTGATGCTTTGGGAACAAAACGGGTCTACAAAGAAGCTTGGCCGCTGAAGCAAGTAAAGGAATATTTTGAGCAGGAGAGCGGAAAGGCTTTTGATCCGCAAATAGTTAATTTACTCATACAGCATTATTCTCAGTTTGAAATGCTTTATAATGCTCATTACGATGATCAAAGCGCATTGCAGGCTTAATTTTGCAAAGGGCTATATCGGCAATATAATTTCAAAGCAGGCTCCATTAATGGTGTTGTGTACAGAAAGATTCCCTTTACAGTGTTCTTCTATGATTGTTTTTGACATATAAAGTCCCAATCCTGTACCGTCTTTTTTTTCTTTTGTACTAAAATACGGATCGAATATCTTAATGAGTAATTCTTCAGAAATTCCGCCGGCATTGTCTTCTATACTTAAGCATGACATGCCTTTTTTTTGGTAACTTCGTACCCAGATTATTGCATTCTCTATCTTTTTTTCCAAAAAGATGTCTTCGGCATTTTTAAAGATATTTAAAAGAACTTGACGTATTTCATTGGTATAGGTATACAATACTTCATTGCTTTCATATAATCGTTTGACGGTGATATTTTGTGTTTGCAAGGTTGGTTCAATAATACCCAAACTTCCTTCCGTTATCATTTCCCATGTAGCTTGTGCTTTTTCTTTATCTTCTTTGAAAAAGCTCCTGAAATCATCGATGGTTAAGGAAAGATGCTGCGCCAGGTCACTAATAGCATTGAGACGTTCCTCGAAAAACTCTTTTTTATAGTTATCCATCATCATATCAAGTGTCAATACGGATGAAATTGCTGATATAGATGCTAAGGGCTGTCGCCATTGGTGTGCAATCATACTAATCATCTCCCCCATCTGTGCAAGCCGTGACTGTTCTAGCATCTGAGTCGTTTGTAATCGGTTTCTTTCAACTTCTGTGCTAACACGATATTCCAATTCTTTTGTCAGAGTTTCAAGATGTATTTTATTGGTAATATCATGCCCTGTGGCACTGTATCCTATAAAATTTCCTTTACAGTCCCGATTATACTCAATATGTAAACGTAACCAATATGCATTTCTATTTTTATCTCTATTTTTGACCTCACCATCCCATTTTTGAACAGTTTTTAGTGTATTCCACATATCCGTATAAAATTCTTTTGGTGTATCCGGATGCCGGAAAAGGGCATGTGTTTGACCGACTGCTTCTTGCTTAGAATAACCGGAAACTTTTTCAAACGCTTCACTGATATAGGTAATAAAACCGTTTTTATCTGTTATAGATACAATGGTGTTTTTGTCAATCATCTCTTTATAATGTTTTAGAAGGTGAGTTTGCTCCATTAGTTCATCAAGGAGATCCTGATTGATAATCAACGAGGGTGAAGTACGTTTCATTATGCTTTTATTTCCAATGCTTTGAATTCACGAATCAAAGCCATTTGACGATTTGCAAGGTACTCGGCTACACCTTTATGTTTTACTTCGTTGAGCTCAAACAGTAATACAATATGAAAAGAGCGTTCCAGTTCGTCAATACGGTAGAGTGTAGCAGAGGTATTAATACTAAGAGGGGTTTTATTGGTCGGTAAAACCAGTGAAATATTGACTTCCATTCCTGTTTCGAAACGGGGAGGCAACGCATTGAGCTCCAGTTTGATGGAAACAATGGAAATATCCACGATACGGATCTCTCCAAAAAACTTTTTATTATCGATAAAAAGGGTTGCCTTCTCATCACCCGCAGGCTCAAGACGGATATTTTTACGGTCATTACCGCTTCTTTGGATAAATTGCATATCACTAAAGGTGATCATCTGCTTGTCAAAATCAATCTCTTTGACCAATTTGCATAAGACGGCTGATGGAAAGACTTCAGAACTTATCGTCATATTTTTTACCAGTTTTACAATTTTGAGTTGCGAGTAGGAGGTTTTAACAACTACTTGTTCATCATCCATGTGTACGATGACGGTTGGATTCGTGATGGTTAAACCGCGATAAAAGTTGTGAAGTTTGACTTCTGCATTATTTTCACTGACGATTTTCATAAACTTCATTACCGTCTTTTTGTCCTTCAAGACTTTATCATTCGCTGTGGCATTTTTGTCAAACAGGGTTAGGAGGTTGAGTTCTGTTACATCATCGAGCGATACAATCGTAGATTTTTCTTTATGGGGGACTTCTCGAAGTTTCATGATCAAGTGGTGATTTTCTTCATGACAATCGACAATCTTAGTATGAAAGAGTTTTCCCGGATTGGCAGATGCTTCTTCATACCATGTCTGTTTATCGGTCGTATAGAGAAACTCTTGATGCTCTTTTAATATAGAATCTATTGAGTTGTATTTTTTTAAAAAATCATCCAAGTTGTCAACACCGAAAAAATCCAAAAAGCGTTGATTTACGATAACGGGATGTCCGTTTTGAAACATTATGAGAAGGTTGTTCTGATAGTTAAAAATATCGTGAAGCTGAGTATCATAGAGATGCTTGTTCTCTTCATAATGTATTGCTTTGAGAGCATCGTAGAGTGCATCTAGCAGTTGATTGACTTTGGTAGGTTTTGGTAAATATCGGAAAACGCCAACGTTAATGGCCTCGATAAGATACTCTTTTTCATTGAAAGCCGTAATGTAGATGATTTTTGTATCAGGTTCTTCGGATTTGATTTTTTTGGCCATTTCCAGACCGCTCATTTTTGGCATATTGATGTCAGTTATCACCAGCTTTGGTCTATTTTTTCTAAAAACTTCAATCCCTTCAAGTCCATCTGCTGCACTTAGAATATTGGTAAAAACTTTCCCCAGTAATTGAACGATATTGGTACGCAAACCTGGATTGTCTTCAACATACAGTACGTTTATGCCTTTTGAAAGGGTTTGTATTTCTAGCAGTTTTCTATCCATAACATTTACTCATTTATAGGTTTATTTTTATTAATGATGTCAAGCTATACTTTGTTCGATCAATTTATGAGTTTTACTCATCAAAATATCTAAAATTCTCTTGTTCATTCTAAGTAAGTATTATAGCCTCGTTTTAGTCCCACTTCGTTATAATTTTGGACTTTCTAAAAATGCGGAGCAGGGATGAACACAGAAGAGATTGGGGCACTTTTACAGGATAAAAGCAAGCTCCTCTCCGAAACGTATTTTGAGCTTCAGGCTGCGTGTGAAGCGAAATACGGTTTTGATACCCTTGTTATCATCGAAATAGGCTCTTTTTTTGAGGTTTATGAGGTCAATAATGAGTTTATGAAAATCGGAAAGGCCAAAGATTTGACTAATCTTCATTTTACTATCCCCAAAACACCGAAGCAAGCCCCTTGTATACGGACTTTACTCCCTTTTCTTAATTTCATTTTGAACCCATTTAAACCCGTTTGTCACCATATGAAGTGTATAAAAAGGTGTATAACAATATAATTTTTGAAGAGGATAATCTCAGAGAGTCTCAGCTCGAAGCTGATGCAGCCAAATATCTTGAAGGATTTGACACCCTCTGAGGAGTGGTGAAATTATAGGGAAAAAATTCTTAAACCGATACGGGGTAATGATGAAAAAATTTGACGAGTGGAATGAAGTCAAAAAACAAGTTGATACAAGAAGTAATATCATCCAGTTTAAAGAACGAGAAGTCTATTGGGCAAGCGTTGGTGAGAATGTCGGATTTGAGCAAAACGGTAAAGGTGTTGATTTCGCAAGACCCGTTTTGGTTATTAAAAAGCTGAACAAAAATCTATTTTTTGGAGTTCCACTTTCTACTCAAAGCAGAACTGGAAGCTTTTTCTTTGAATTTGAATTGCTCCCACATCAAAAAAGTACGGCTCTTTTGGTGCAAGCAAAAGTGTATGACGCAAAACGATTGGCTAAAAAAATAGGCATGATAAAAGAAGAAGAGTTCAAACTTTTAAAAGAGGATTTAAAGATTTTGCTTGATTTTTGAGGTTTTATCCCCTTTAGAAACCAAAGGGGCAGTCCCGAAGGAAATTAGACTCACATTATATTCCATAAATGTTAAAGAAGTATTAAAGAAAATAACCTATGCTGCGTATGCGTAAAGTGGATGATTTAATCAATTCCTTTGGATTGGGACGTAAACTGGAAGATTTTGTTTTAGGGTTTATTAAAACAAGGTAAGCGTACGTGCAGAGGCTCACCGTAAGTAGCAAAATTATAACAAATCAACTTTAAACAAAGCGGTGTATAAAACGATTAGATGGAGCGGGTTTTGATTTGAAAGAATTTCTGTTCGTATTTGCTAAACTAGAACTCCATGACGACTTGTGAATGAAGGGTAATTATCACCAACGTACGATTATCGGTCGATTTCTCGTCATCTCGTACTTGATACGGGATCTATCCCCACAGAAAAACTGGATTCACCCATAAAATATCACTTCAAGGCAAGAAAAAGTTTAGAGTTAGTTAACATTTAACGCCTGACCCGTATGGTGGTATGGTGCGTATGGTTGTCGAGCAAAAATTTGATGAGAATATTCTAAGGCAGTATCGGTTTGTCGGATGAGAGTTGATCAATAAATTGATACTTTCCTGACACGATCTGCGCTACACTTCCGGCATGAAAAACACACTCCTCTTATACATCGCTATTATCGCTTTTTTTGGTAGTGGAATCGCCTATGTCCTTCATATAGGAAGCAATTTAGAAAGTGCAACTCTTTTCTATACTGTTCTTCCACACACAACGCTGACCTCCGGTTTAATCGAAAATTTTCTGAAGCAATTACACCATCCGTTAGCTCTTTTGCTGATTCAAATTGTTGTGATTATGGTGGCTACTCGTCTTTTTGGCTTTTTAGTCTCCTTCGTCGCACAGCCTACGGTTGTTGGGGAAATTATCGCCGGAATCGTTCTGGGACCATCCTTATTGGGGCTATTTTTTCCTGATTTTTCCATCCTTTTATTTCCCAAAGAGTCCTTGAGTAATCTCCATCTCATCAGCCAGCTTGGGTTAATCTTTTTTATGTTCGTTGTCGGAATGGAACTTGATTTCGAAAAAATCAAAAAACAATCGAGCGCATCCATATTTATCAGTCATGCCAGCATCATCTTCCCTTTCTTCTTGGGGGTCGTTTTATCGTATTGGCTCTATCCGCTGTTTGCTCCGCAACATGTCTCTTTCATGCCCTTTGCCCTTTTCATCGGTATTGCGATGAGTATCACCGCCTTTCCCGTCCTTGCCCGCATTATCAAAGAAAAAACTCTCTCCGACACTCGATACGGAGCGATGGCCATCACGTGTGCCGCGACGGATGACATCACCGCATGGTATATCCTTGCTCTTATTATTGCCCTCTCGATTTCGGGAACGCTTGGTTCTTCATTGCTCCTTTTACTCTTTATTGCTCTCTACGTTGTCATCATGTTCTATGGTATTCGACCCCTTCTCGCTAGAATCGGGAAGACGCAAAATGAACACCTCAGTATGAACGTCATGTCGGTCATTTTGGTCTTACTCCTTATCTCTTCACTGGCCACCGAATCAATCGGTATTCATGCCCTCTTCGGTGCTTTTATGGCAGGGGCGATGATGCCCTCATCTGCGACCTCCAGACTTAAAGAGCTGATTGCTCCGCGCTTGGAATACGTCAGCCTCCTCGTATTACTCCCCCTCTTTTTTGCCCTTACAGGGCTTCGAAGTGAAATCGGACTGCTCGATACCAGTGATGCGTGGCTTGCCTGTGGACTTATAATCATTGTTGCCGTCACCGGAAAATTATTAGGAAGTTCGTTGGCGTCAAAATTTATGGGCTTTAATTGGCGGGATTCCTTCGCATTGGGAATTTTGATGAATACACGGGGCTTGATGGAACTTGTGGTCTTAAATATTGGCTTTGATCTGGGGATTCTCTCCACTGAACTCTTTACGATGTTTGTCATTATGGCACTGGTAACCACTTTTATGACCGGACCTATTTTAACCTTCTTAACCAAAGATTCGAAACAAGATCGTATTGTCGCTAACATGCAAAAAAGTTTACTTGACCTTCTCTCTCACGAACTAAGAACCCCGTTAACACTTATTCGAGGTGCTGCTACCAATCTTGCAAACCGAAATTTTATCCTTGCAACAAACGACAAAGAAGCAATGATTCAAACCATTGTAGAGGGATCACGCCGTATGGAAAAGGTAATTGATAATCTGCTCGTCAATGCACGCTTCCGTGAGCAAAGAACACCTCTCAATATGACGATGGGACGATTGGAGGAGGTGGTCTCATCTGCATTGTCGATAGCTGAAAATGACTGGCATCGGCAAGCCAAACTCTCCTTTAGCGCCGAATTTCCACCCATTACGGCAGATTTTACCCTACTTCAATTGGCAATCGGAAATCTACTGGATAATGCGTTTAAATACGGAGACGAAGTAAACGTCGAGATGACATCGGCATTTAATGAACTCTATTTGGTCATTTGCAACAACGGGGATCTCCCCTCGGCTGATACGATTAGCACCCTTGGTACTATCTCAGGTCGGCTGGATAATTCCCAAGGAAAACCGGGATCTGGGATTGGATTGAGGCTTTCTCAAACCATTATCGAAGCGCACGGCGGAAAATTGATGATAGAGATGGAGAATAATTATTTTTGTGTTCGGGTGACACTGCGCGGTGAATCATGACGCCCCATATCCTGATTATAGACGATGATCCCTCCATCCGCCGTTTGCTTGCGATGACACTCGCATTTGCAGGATTTATGACGGAGACGGCGGCAACGGGAAAAGAGGGGTTGAAAAAAGGTTCTGATGAACATTTCGATTTGATTTTGCTCGATTTGGGATTGCCGGATATGAGTGGTGTGAAGTTTTTAGAGCGTTATCGCGAAGATGAACAAACTCCCGTGATTATCGTATCGGCTATCCATGATGAGTCAGACAAAATAGCCGCCCTCAATGCCGGAGCCGATGATTATGTGACCAAACCTTTTAGTACCGATGAGCTTATTGCCCGTATCCATGCAAACTTACGCCGTGTTCCTTCCAGCGAGGAATCATCATCCCTTTTGGTTGCGGGAGAAATGCGTATGAATGTTACGAATCGAATTGTAACTATAAAGGATGAACTCATCAAATTGACCCCAAAAGAGTTTAAACTTCTCCGAATTTTTATGGAAAACCACGGTAAAGCACTTACCCATTCGTGGCTTTTAAAAGCGATATGGGGAGTCGGTTATCAGCATGAAACGCATTATCTACGTGTTTTTATAAATCAACTGCGCCAAAAAATCGAAGCCGATCCCGCCCGTCCGAAGCGTATTATCACCGAAACAGGCATTGGGTATCGGTTTGTCGGGTAAGAAAAACTCTTCTTTTAGTCCCTCTTTGCTATAATTTACCACTTTTTTTAATACGGAGCAGGGATGAACACAGAAGAGATTGGGGCACTTTTACAGGATAAAAGCAAGCTCCTCTCCGAAACGTATTTTGAGCTTCAGGCTGCGTGTGAAGCGAAATACGGTTCTGATACTCTTGTCATCATTGAAATAGGCTCTTTTTTTGAGGTCTATGAGGTCAATAATGAGTTTATGAAAATCGGAAAGGCGAAAGAGGTTGCCGAATTTCTGAACATTCAGCTTACGCGAAAAAACAAAACCATACTCGAAAATTCCCTCCAAAATCCGCTTCTTGCCGGTGTTCCCAGTGTCTCCATTGAGCGGTATCTCAGCCGTTTGGTACAGTCGAAAAAATACACGATTGTTTTGGTGCGTCAGCAAGGCGAACCTCCTCATATCCGCCGTTATATCTCTAACATTATCTCTCCCGGTACAAATTTCGATTACATCGCAGAGCCCAGTGAAAACTACATTGCTTCATTGCTCATCGACCAAAATAATGGGGTCTATTCGGTCGGATACTCTGCCATCGATGTGGGTACGGGGAAAACCCTTATCAATGAGATTCACGGGTCGCGTGAGGATAAAACATACGCATTGGATGAAGTGTTTACCCTTTTGCAAAGCTATCAAACCTCGGAAGTAGTGGTGACGTTTTGCGACTCTGAGATCGATGAAGAGGAAGTCAATCGCTATTTGGAGCTCAAAAGTCATCACCGAAGCATTAAAAATGAAAAACGGCTTCGAATTGATTACCAAAATGAGCTCTTTGGGCGCATCTATCAAATCCGTTCTCTTTTAAGCCCGATTGAATACCTCGATATGGAGCGGTATGCCTATACGTCGGAGTCGTTAGCGGTGTTGATTCATACCATTATCGATCATGATCCTGCGATTATCGAAAAGATGAACCGTCCGATATTTTTGGGGACAAATCGTTATATGTATTTGGGCAACAATGCGTGTGAACAGCTGGGGATTATTTCACGCGATCATGATGAGATGACGGTGCTCAAACTCATCGATAAAACCTCTACGGCGATGGGAAAACGGTTGCTTCGTGAACGGCTTCTTAATCCTATTTGTGAGGCTAAACTTCTCGAAGAGCGGTATGATTTAATCGAAAAGATGGCGGATCACATTGCCCCTTTGGAGAGCAAGCTCAAGGAAGTGTATGATCTGGAGCGAATTTTACGTCGTCTTAAGCTTGGGAAACTTCATCCGTATGAACTGGCGTATTTTTATGCGTCTCTTACTGCTGCTGAGAAGTTATTTGCGGATGCAGATACACTGGGGATCAGCTATGATAAAAGCAGTGCCCAAGAGTGTGCGTTGTGCGCGAGTGAACTGCGACGGATTTTTGCCATCGAATCGTGTGCGAAGTTTCGGCGTGATCAGGTGGATGAAAATCTTTTTAATGCAGGGATTGATCCCGCCATCGATGCACTTGAACAGCTTCAAACGACCAATGAACTTAAACTGCAAAGCATCATCGAGCATATCGACACTTTTTTTGACAACGGCAGCGGATACGCCTCTATCGGGTGGCTGGAGAGTGAGGGGTATCATCTGCTTATGACCCGCAATCGCTATGTGAGTATCGAAGAAAATCTCTACAACAGCTTTTTCACGTTAGAGGGAAAGCACCATTTTTTCCGTGATTTTCAAATCCGAAAACTCAAAACGACCGTAAAACTCTCTTCGACATTGCTCGATGAACTCTCTATCGAAAATGCGGGGGCAAAATCACGGATGCTGGCACAGGTACGTGAACGGTATCGTGAGCATTTGGAAAGTATTGAGAAAAAGTTTTCGCATGCCATCGAGCATCTTATCTCCTTTTTAGCAGTGGTGGATGTGTCACTCAGCGGTGCGAAGTGTGCCATGCAGTTTCGTTATGTCCGTCCCAAAATCGTCTATGATGTCCCCAAGGCGTTTATCGAAACGGTAGGATTACGTCATCCTCTCATCGAATCACGGGAAGAGAATGGTATTTTTATCCCCAATGATCTTTTTTTAGGGTCTATCGAACAGCGAAATTTTGAGGAGCATACGACGATTGAAGCGTCAAATGGGGAAGATGTCAAAGGGGTGCTTCTTTATGGAATCAACTCCAGCGGTAAGTCCTCGTTGATGAAAAGTATCGGTTTGGCAGTGGTGATGGCACAAGCGGGATTTTTTGTTCCGTGTGCCGCTATGCGTTTTTCTCCTGTCGATAAGTTACTGACGCGTATCGTTTCCAAAGACAATCTCTACAAAGGGCTCTCGACGTTTGCGGTGGAGATGCTTGAACTGCGTAATATTTTCAACCGTGCGACGGAAAATACGCTGATACTCGGAGATGAAATCAGTCATGGTACGGAGACAGAATCGGCTCTTGCAATCGTCGCCAGTGCGATTTTAAGGCTCAAAGAACTGGGAAGTTTATTTATCTTTGCAACGCATTTGCATCAGCTTTCGAGTTTGAGTGAAATCGAAAAAGCCAAAGGGATTGTACTGCTTCATTTGGGAGTTTATTATGATGAAGAGAGTGATAAACTGGTCTATGATCGTAAATTAAAAAGCGGAAGCGGCAGTACCTTGTATGGATTGGAATTTGCAAAATCGCTACATATGGACGAAACCTTTATTCAAAAAGCGTACGAAATTCGTGGACGTATTACGGACAATGCGCATGATGCTTCATTGCTCAAACGAAACAAAAAGAGCCGCTATAACAGCAAGCTGTATCTGACAAAATGTGCGCTGTGCGATGAAGCAGTTGATGAAGTGCATCATATTATCCCACAAGCCAGTGCAGATGAGGGCGGTTCAATCGGACATTTTGGGATGAACCATCGTTATAATTTAATACCTCTGTGTTCAAAGCACCACAGGCTCGTCCATGAGGGGAAAATCGCCATCCACGGTTTCGTAATGAGTGAGGATGGTCTGCGGCTCAATTATAGTGAAATTGGAAGTGATTTATAAGCCCTATTTTAGGGGGTTTTCTTAATGTTTTACGTAGTAAGATAGGGAATTTTAAAACAGTTTTTCCATAATTTTTGTGTAATATTTTTTCAAGTTAACTACACAAAAACTTCACATTTTTTTGAAGATTAATATTGATGATAGGTTGATACAAAAAAATCTCGTCTCCATATGAAAAAAAGCATTAAATCTAGTGCTAAAATCACTGCTAAATATAGCTTTTGATGCAATTCGATGCAATTTAATGCAATATAAACTACACAATTTTTGGCAAAAAATAAATATACAGCTATAGTTACTATTTATTTAGAAATATTTATTTTTTAAACTTTAGATTGACATTGTTTTAGCTAAAATAGTGATTACTTACAGTGAAGCGGTGGAATTGATAATGGCACTCTCTGAATCAGACACTCGTTCAAAACTTATTGATCCAAAAATCAAAGAAAGTGAATGGAACGAATCCCATATTGTTAGGGAGTATTTCTTTACTGATGGACGTAAACTTATTGGTAATAAAAGAGGTAAACAATATTTTGTAGATTACCTCCTTACCTACAAAAATACCAACTTAGCCATTATCGAAGCTAAAGCCGAGAACAAAGACCCTTTAGATGGATTGCAACAATCTATCAACTATGCTGAAAAACTCCGTATCGATTACGTATACACCACTAACGGACATAAAATTTACGAACACTCATTGAAAGAGTGCAATGGTAGATGGATAGAAAATTATCCGACTCCAAGTGAATTATTTGAGAGAAAATACGGACAACCTCAAACCAAAAAAGAAGTAATACTCACTTATCCTTTCCATATCGAAGGGTCAATGAAACCCCGTTTCTATCAACAGATTGCGGTTCAAAAAACAATTGAAGCAATAGTAAATGGGGATGATAGAGTATTGCTTACCTTAGCAACAGGGACGGGTAAAACCTATATCTCTTTTCAAATTGTTTATCGATTGTTTCAATCCAAATGGAATCGAGACGGAAGTGATCGTAGACCAAAAGTATTGTTCCTAGCGGATAGAAACGTACTAGCCGATCAATCGATGAATACATTCAATCCATTAGAAAAAGATTGTGTACGCATTAACGGTAAAGAGATTAAAAAAAGAGGTGGGAAAGTACCCACAAATGCCAATGTCTTTTTCGCTATTTATCAATCCATTGCCGAGCGAAAATCGGATGAAGCAAATACAGAAGATGATGTAACGGCTTACTATAAACAATATCCCCATAACTTTTTTGATTTGATTATTATTGATGAGTGTCACAGAGGAAGTGCCAATAACGATAGCAGTTGGAGAGAGATACTAAATCATTTTAAATCTGCCGTTCATTTAGGACTTACCGCCACCCCTAAACGAGATGATAATGGGGATACGTATGAATATTTTGGTGATCCAGTCTACGAATATTCTCTCAAAGATGGGATCAATGATGGATTTCTAACACCTTATAAAGTTAAAAGAATTCAAACCAATATCGATGAATATCGATTTGATCCGAATGATATTATTACAGGTGAACTAGAAAGCCAAATCGTCACGTTAGAACAATTTGAAAAACAAATCGTAATCCCCAAACGAACCGAATTGGTAGCAAAAACGATTTTAGAAAATATGAATCCAATGGATAAAACAATCATTTTCTGTGTAAACCAATCTCACGCATCCGATATGAAAATCGCAATCGATAAATTTAAAACGATCAAAGATAATAATTATTGTGTCAGGGTTACATCGGATGAGGGTGACATAGGTAGAAACTTTTTAGAAATGTTTCAAAACAACGATAGAGATATCCCAACCATTCTTACTTCTTCCAAGATGTTAACTACTGGTGTCGATGCAAAGAATGTTAGAAATGTTGTATTAACAGCACCTATAAAATCGATGACCGAGTTTAAACAGATTATCGGTAGAGGCACAAGGGTTTACGAGGGTAAAGACTTTTTTACAATTATGGATTTTGTAGGAGCAACGAATCTCTTTTATGATGATAGATGGGATGGCGAAGCTGAAGAAGTAAGTGGAGGAAAAGGAGAGAAACAACCTAAACCTCCAAAAGAAAAAGGTGATGAAGGAAATGGTGCAGGCGGTGACGATGAACCACCTATCGTTGATCCACCGTTTAAAGAAAAAGTCACCATCGATATCAGAGGAAAAAAACTCAAAGTTATCAATATCGAAACAACCTATGTCGGTGAAGATGGTATCCCGTTAAAAACTGAAGATTATTTGGAATTGCTAATTGGTGTACTGGGTAAATTTTATAATGATGAAGAGGGCTTGCGAGAGATATGGAGTAACCCTAAAAATCGAAAAGACTTACTCAATAAACTCAAAGAGATGAATATCGATGAATCTCAACTTGATGATCTAAAACAGATATTTGAAGCACAAGATAGTGACATCTATGATGTATTGGCACACCTATCATTCAATATGGATATTAAGAGCCGTAATGAAAGAGTTATAGCTGTTGAGAACTCTGATTTTGTAGAGAAATATCACAATGAAAAAGCAAAACAGTTTATCGAATTTATATTGGATAGATACCGTAAAGACGGTGTAAAAGAGTTGGATGATGACAAGCTAGGCAAGTTGGTTGATTTGAGTGGATTGGGAACCATTAGAGAAGTTGCATCAAACTTTGGTGGGATACCTCAGATGGGGAATGAGTATTTAGAGTTGCAAAAAGAGATATATCGATGAGTAGACGCAAAAAATTAAAAATTTTAGGATGTAAAGTAAGTAATGAAATGTTGACTTATTGTATTCAATGTTTAAAAAAACTTCAACTAAAAATTTATGAACAATTCGGTACATCTATAATCGATAATCCAGATAAATATGAATCACTCCTTCCGAATGAAAAAGCAGATACAGATAACCAATATTCAAAAATGCTTCAAGTTGCTCTTGAAACACCAAAGAGTAATAATATTGCTGTTACAGGAACTTATGGCTCAGGAAAAAGTAGTTTTTTAAGAACATTTGAAAATAAAAATAAAGACTGGGAATATCTACATATTTCATTAGCTACTTTTCAAGATATAGAGGAAAAAATTGCCAATGCAGAAGATGAAAAATCTATAATAGGTGGAGAAAATCCATCAGATTCTGATAGTTCAAATAAAACCTATACAAAGGCAACAAAAGATCAAAAACAAAAAAATGAACAATTAAATCAAATTCTCGAAAAAAGTATTTTGCAACAAATCTTTTATAAAGAAAAAGATGAAACCATACCATTTTCAAGATTTAAAAGAATTAGTAATATTAAAAAGAGATATTCGATTTCACATAGTTTTTTCATTGGTATAGTACTTTTCTATTCGCTTGCAGTTTTGTTGCCAGAAAAAGTACATGCATTTTTAATGTGTGATGTAAAAAAACAAATAGATGAATATCCTTTTATTGGTTTGATTGTATTTTTTATTTTAGGTTTTTATTTTTATAAAATATTTCAATATTTTATGAAGTTGCAAGTCAGTAAGTTTAATATTAAAAGTGGTGAAATTGAAGTAAATAATAAAGATAAAACATCAATTTTGAATGAGCATTTGGATGAGGTTTTATATTTCTTTGAAGTAACATCGTATAATGTAGTTGTCATAGAAGATTTAGATAGATTTGAAAATACAGAAATATTTATAAAACTTAGAGAACTAAATACACTAATCAATAATTCAAAAGATATTAACCGAAGAGTAGTTTTTATCTATGCTATCAAAGATGATATGTTTAAAGATAAAGACAGAACGAAATTTTTTGATTTTATCGTTCCAATTATTCCTTATATCAATTCTTCTAGCTCATTTCAGAAGATAAAAGAAAAATTTAATCAGGATAATATTGATATTGAGTTTTTGAGAAACTTATCCCTAAGAATAGATGATATGAGATTGCTGATTAATATTGCTAATGAGTATAAAATCTATAAACATAAAATAGGCAGTAAAACATTAAGTAAAGAACGATTACTAGCAATGATTGTCTATAAAAATTTTTATCCTTCTGATTTTGCAGAACTTCATAGCAATCAAGGAAACGTGTATGATATTTTTAATCAAAGAACAAGATATATAAATGAAGAATTAGCAAAAAACAAAGTACTACAAGTTGAAAAAAATAAAGAAATTAACCATTTAGAAAATATGATTGCTTTAGAAAAACAAAAATCTATTGATGAATTAAGAATGATTTATATTTTAAAAATAATTTCGCAAGTAAACAGTACATCTTTTAGAGTTCAAGATGGTAGTCAGTACAGTATATCAAACATCCAAAATCTACTTACAAATGAAATATTCAATAAAATTAAAAATACTCAAACCAATTATGGATATACATTTCATCAGATTGAAAATGAAATTAATTCTCAAATTACCTATGATGAAAGAGAAAAATTAATTATTGAATATCCGAATGAGCAATTAGAACAATTAAAGAAAGAATTAGAATTTTTAAAAAAACAAGAAAGTGAAATAAAAAAATATGATGTTAGTCAAATTGCAAAAATAGAGAATAGTCAAATTTTTAAAAAAATAGAAAAAGAAAACTTACTAAAATTTTTAATTCGAGAAGGATATATTCGAGACGATTATTATAATTATATTTCTTATTTCTTTCCTGGAAGTTTGACTTTTAAAGATAGAGATTTTGTTTTAGCTGTCAAAGATGATAAACCTTTGGAATTTCAATATACGCTTAATAATATAGAAGAAATTTTGAAAAACTTAACTACTAAGGATTTTGAATCAAAAGCTGTTTTAAACTTTTCATTATTAGATTATATGTTAGAGAAAAATTTACAAGGCGATAAATTTGATTATTTTATAACTAATTTGACAGATGGCAGTGATATATCTAAAGAATTTATATCGTTTTTTATATTCACTCCACATCAAAAAGCTTTTTTAAAGATTGTCCATAATAAATGGGTAAATATTTGGTTCTATATTTATAAAGAGAAATCATTAACTGAAGCGGCGGTTAATGCATATTTCCAGATATTTTTTAAGTGTTTAAATGTGGAAGAATTACTAGCCGTAAATGTAAATAATTCTCTAAAAGCTTTTATTGAAGATAACTCATACCTTCCAGATTATGACCCTAGTAACGATAAATTTGAGTCGCTCATTTTAGAACTACAAATTAAATACAAAAGAATTAACGCTAATGATTTCAAAAATGTTCCATTGATTGTAGATTTTATTTTTAAAAATGACTTATATGAGTTAAATCAAGGAATGATAAAAAATTATATTGAGCGATTTAAGCTGGATATTGAAATTAATAAAAGACTTCTAATATCGAACTATACCACTATAAATGAATACAGCAGTCTTACAAGTGATCTTTTACTATATATTCATAAAGAGATAAATCTCTATGTGGAAAATGTGCTTTTAAGTATTCAAGAAAATTCACAAGAGTCAGAAGATATGATTGTGGAATTATTGAATAATGAGGAATTGGATTTAAAAAATAAGAAAGCGATAATAAAAAAAGAAGAAGTTAAAATCACTGATATTTCAACTATACCTAATGACCTTTGGTTAGAGGTTTTGCGAGAAAATAGAGTATTAATTAATTGGGATAATCTATTATTTTATTATAAAGAATCTTGTGAATTTGATAAGTATTTGATCGATGCACTAAATATTAATCTTAACTTTATAGAACTTTCAAAATATAAAATTAATAACGAAGAAGTTTTTGGAAAAGAATTTTTACAACTATTTTCGAGACAATTACTTAAAGAAAATAAAATCAATAATGAAGCATATAGTAATCTAATAAAAAGCATTATATGGAGGTTTGGTGATTTAAATATTGATGCTTTATCAAGTGAAAAGCTTGAGATGATTTTGATGAATAAAAAAATTTCTTTAAACTCTACGACACTAAATAGCTTGAAAAAAAATTCCTCTCAAAGACAAATTACACTAATTGAAAGTTTTAAAGATGAATTTTTAGCAAACTACAAAGAGCTTCCTTTGGATGATGATAATTACATTCAAATTCTCATATCTGATAAATTTACAAATGACGAGAAAGTAGCACTAATTGAAACGATTGATTTGTCATTATTAAAAAATGAAAAACTTGTACATAAAATCATTGATTTTTACATGCTAGTAAGCAATACAATATCTGAAGATTTATTTGATGTATTGTTTGATAATAGCAACTATGATAATGCTTTGAAGATACTAGTTAGGCAAATACCTGAATTAGATGAGGCTAAAATTACGTCTTTATTAAATAGGTTGGAAGGTCAATATTCGGAATTAACGCTAATAGCTACTAAACCTTTGATGATGTCTAATAGCGAAATTAATAAAAAACTTGCAGAAGCACTTGAAATCAAAAAATATATCAGCTCAAAAACTATTAAAGGCGATGAAATAAAAGTGAATAGAAAAAGAAAATAATTTAAATTATTATCTATCAATCAAAAAAAGGCAACCCTTGGAATCAAAAATAAATCGAATAACAGACATCCTAAGAAGAGATGATGGTATCAGCGGTGCGATGCACTATACAGAACAAATTAGTTGGATACTATTCCTAAAATTTCTCAATGATTTAGAAGATTCAAAAGCAGATGAAGCATTACTGATTGGTAAAGATTACAATTATATTTTGGATGATAAATTCAAATGGAGTAATTGGGCAGTTCCGAAAGTAAATGGAAAAATTGATTTAATCAATGCAAAAAGTGGAGCTGATCTCTTAGACTTTGTAAATAAAGAATTATTTCCATATCTCAAAGGGTTTAAAAACATTACCGAAGACCCTAAATCAATCAAATATAAAATCGGGGCAATATTCGAATTCTTAGATAACCGTATTGCAAATGGTCACACCATCAGAGAGATATTGGATATTATCGATGAAATGGATTTCCATAACCAATCCGATCTATTTCAACTCTCAATCATTTATGAAAAACTCCTCAAAGATATGGGAAGTGATGGTGGAAATAGTGGAGAGTTTTATACTCCTCGTCCACTTATCAAAGTAATGACAGATGTTGTTAATCCACAAGTCGGACAAACGATCTATGACCCTGCTGTTGGTAGTTGTGGATTCCTAATCGAAGCATATAACCATATTAGATATATCGATGCAAAAGAGAATAAACAAAGAGAACTATCAACTGAACAATTGAAGTTTCTCAGTGAAGATACATTTTTCGGAAATGAAAAAACTCCTCTATCGTATGTAATGGGTGTTATGAATATGATTCTTCACGGAGTCGAATCACCAAATATTTCAAAAACCAATACACTCACAAAAGATATCAGAGGATTGGAAGAGAAAGATAGATTTGATATTATTTTAGCAAATCCTCCTTTCGGTGGAAAAGAAAAAGAACAAATTCAACAAAATTTTCCAATCAAATCGAATGCGACTGAGTTACTATTTTTACAACACATGATGAACAGTTTAAAAGTAAATGGAAGATGTGGAGTAGTAATCCCAGAGGGTGTATTGTTTCAAACCAATAACGCATTTCAATCAGTGAAGAAAGAGTTATTGGAAAGATTCAACGTTCACACAATTTTGAGTTTACCGAGTGGTGTATTTTTACCGTATAGTGGAGTAAAAACAAATGTAATTTTCTTCGATAGAAACGGATCAACTTCAGATATTTTTTATTACGAAGTCAATCCATTATCTAAACTAACAAAGAATAAACCAATTAACAATGAACACTTCTCAGAATTTTTATCCGTATGGAAAGATAGAAAGATAACTGAAAATAGTTGGATTGTGAATATCAATGACATAAAAGATTTTGATATATCGGCAAAGAATCCAAATCGCAATGATTCAATCGATCATAAATCACCGATTGAATTAGTAGAAAATATCAAACTCAATAATGAAGAAATTACTGATTTAATGAATGAGATTGAAGCGATATTGATTGGGAAAGATATAAATGAATGAGTTGTATGAACTTCCTAATGGATGGGAGTGGACAAAATTAGATGATTTCGTAACAATAAAAGGTGGGAAAAGAATACCGAAAGGAAAAAAGTTATCTGAAAATAAAACACCTTATCCTTATATCAGAGTAACTGATTTCAATGATTATGGCAGTGTTGACTTGCATTCAATTCAATACGTAACAGAAGATATTTTCAATGAAATAAAAAATTATATTATTTCTGATAACGACTTATACATAAGTATTGCTGGTACGATTGGAAAAACTGGAATTATTCCAGAAGAATTAAATGGTGCAAATTTAACTGAAAATGCAGCGAAATTGGTTTTTGATAATGAAAAACATAGTAAATACTTTTTGTTATACTTTACAAATTCACTTCCATTTTTAGAACAAATTGGATTGGCAACTAAAGTTGTTGCTATGCCTAAATTAGCATTGGTAAGACTAAAAGAAGTTTATATTCCACTCCCCTCACTTTCAGAACAACAACAAATTGTTTCAAAATTAGATTTACTCTTTCAGAAAATAGATAAATCAATCGAACTTCATCAAAAAAATATGGATGAAGCAAATGCTTTTATGGGAAGTATTTTGAATGAAGTTTTTGGAGAGTTGGATGGGCAATATAAAAAAGAAAAACTAGAAAAATTTGACCGAAAAATGTCTGCTGGTGGGACTCCTTTACGGGCAAAAAATGAATATTGGGATAATGGCACAATCGAATGGTTTAGTTCTGGAGAGTTGAACCAACAATTTACATTACCTGCAAAAGAACGAATAACGAATGAAGGTCTTAAAAATTCATCAGCAAAGCTTTTTTCTAAAGGTACATTACTAATGGGTATGTATGATACTGCCGCAATGAAAATGTCTATATTACACACTGATGCTAGTTGTAATCAAGCAATCGTGGGAATTAAACCAAATGAGGATGAATTGAATATATTCTTTTTGAAATATCAACTAGAATATTTAAAACCAAAGATTTTAGAAGAACGTCAAGGCGTTCGTCAACAAAACCTTAACTTATCAAAAATTAAAAATGTTGAGATTGAATTTCCAAATATCGATATTCAAATAAAAGTTGTTGAGTATTTGGATTCTATTTCGGAAAAAATGGAAAAAGTAAAAACGATTCAAAAAGAAAAAATGGAGAGTCTCAAAGCGTTAAAAGCTTCGATTCTGGATAAAGCGTTTAGGGGGGAGCTTTAATCTGGCTGGAAGTCTCTGATTGCGACTTCTATCGCTTTTTCTTGTCGGGGTTTTTATAAGAGTTTCTTCAAAAATGCAGTAATAGAATGGATAATAAATTAGATACAATATTTGCAGTAAGCTATAAATTATTAATTAAGGTATTATAATATATGCACCAAAGTATAAAAAATTATGTAGTTCCATTATTTGTAAATTTGCTAAAAATATTTCCCTATGCATTTTTCCTTTCAATGATCATGAGTACAGGATGGATTATTCAGCGGATTTTTACAAAAATATTTACAAGCGAAGAATCAAGTATTTATGATTCAATCAATGATGGATTAATCACCCTTACACATTCACAAGACTTCATGGATTGGTGCAAATTTAATTTTGAACCTCTTTATATTATTCCTTCCCTATTGGTAGTAAGCTTTGCTTTGAGAGGCGGGTATGCAAAAAAAATTTTAATAAAATTGTCTTTACTTATTTTTACAACTCTGACAATCGTAGATTATTTCAAATGCTTAAAGATTGAAGCAGATAGCTTTTTAACTTGCATAATTTCAAATGCTATTGGCAGTGTGGTTATAGCTGGAATTGTAATATTATCTTTAGAGATGGGCAGGGTAGTCAATAGATATTTTGAAAATAACAATGTTGTACTACAAAAATTTGTTGACTCTATCGTGGCTGTTTTATTTGGAACCAGTATCGTGTTTTTTGTCTACATCATTGATATTAATATTTTCTCTCTTACAAAATCAAAAGTTGATATAACAATGAAGCTTCCTATTGAGGGTTCATATAAAAGTGATTTTGCTGATGAAAATCATACAGAAAAAAGCTTTGGACTGTTTTCGGTTCCAATGTCAAATATTGACCATTTTGAATGGAGTGGATTTGGTCAAAATTTTTCCTTAGATTGGAAGAAAAGTACCAAGAAAACCTCCAGTGAATTTGATGCAGAAGTAAGGGTTCTCGATGAATGCTATAATGACAACAGCAAGCTAATTAAGACTTTGTCGAATTCCCCAACATATATTATTAAAAATATCAATGAGCTTAAATTGTCTACTGATGATGGGATCACAGATATACATATTTTAAACAATAAATTTTATGTTGGAAAAATTGCAGCGAACAATACAGGAGAAACGAAATTTTATATCAGAAAGTCTCGTGAAAAAAAAGGATATGAGCTTACACGAATTATTAAACAGTCAACCAATATCAAGCATTCTTCATGGGTCGATGGAGCTTTTTATGCATTAACATTTATAAATTTGGATACGAATGATAACAATGAT
The DNA here is from genome assembly GCA_028714915.1 of Sulfuricurvum sp. GTDB lineage: Bacteria > Campylobacterota > Campylobacteria > Campylobacterales > Sulfurimonadaceae > Sulfuricurvum. Next base: position 96,613 of record JAQTLL010000003.1, on the reverse strand, counting down.
AGTAGTATTATAAATAGGAAGGTCACTATACAAACAGATAAAAAAAGGTTAGACATAGATTTGATAGCAAATACCAATTTGATGACAAATATGAAAACCAACTGTAAGGTACTGCCTAATTCAAAGGATAATATTTATAATTTAGAAAGTATATTTAGTGGTGTAATTCTTACATTAAAAAAACATAATATTGAAGATGTTAATTTAGTTGACATTGATAATCCAGAAGAAACTCAGATAACTGGAATGATGGGATGGATGGCAGCAGATAATGTTACTAAAAAAGAGTTTTCGAATTTTATTTCGGATGGGAGGTTGAATAGTCTGAATTTAAAAGCCCCCATAGAGAGTATGATTATCGATGAGAAAGATCATAAGCAAGAGAAACAGACCAATGACATTCAAATGAGCGATGCAAGATTGATTGGGGAACTTACAGAGGATGGCTTTTTGAGATTTACTGGCACTTCAAAAGCAATATACAATGATGGTAAAAGAGAAAATACAAGTCGTTGGGAAAAATTAGATACAGAGTATAAAATTTTGATTTTTACTTTATGCTCTGGAGTCTTTTTGATTTTATTCAAAAGACTTTTAAAAATTCTCGATCAAAATGAACAGTTTTCTGTAATAAATTGAAGAGACATAAGAAGTTTTATGTTTGAAAATCCCCATGATTAGAGTGGAAGATCTTCAAACATTTCTTTGTTGATTTTAAAATGGAATTTCTCGATTTACCTCATTTTCCTATCGTTTTTGATAGACAAGAAAATGAGATAAACAGGATTTTTTATATTTTTTGTTTTTGGGCTTGGCACTTAAAAGCTATTTACGCTCCTATCGTCTCATAAGCACTACTATTACTCAAAGTTTTTCAAATTCAATACCAGATAACTTTCATATGTCCGCACGTTAAATACCACTCAAAATTCATAACCATTCAAATCAGTTGATTGTGTCAAATTTGCTGCTTGATTATCTATCTTTATACAAAAAAATCTCTCATTTTATATTGAAAAATGTGTTTAAGTTAGTGCAAAAATTGCTCAAAATATCAATTTTAATGCAATTTGATGCAATATAAACTACACAAAAACTTCACATATTTTTTTTACGATATACTTGTAACTCCCATAAATAGGGCGTTAAAAAATAGAATACATCACCGCTACAATTTAATCCCGCTATGTTCTAGCCATCACCGTCTCGTTCACGAGGGGAAAATCGCTATTCATGGATTTGTGATGAGCGAAGAGGGATTACGGCTTAGTTATTCACAAACATAAGGACCCTTTATGACAGAGTCACAACTATACGATACCCTCAAAAGTTACGGCTTTTTAATTACCCCATATTGCTCTTTTGGACTTACTGAAACTCCCTCGATTGATTTTTTTCCCGTTGCCCTGAAAATAGAGTCCGAAAAAGTCATTCATAAAAGTGATTTTGGTGCTGTCAAACTCAATATTAACTCGATGCAGGCATTGGAAAAAGCCAAAGAAGAGATTATTGCCAATATAAGTGCGAAAGAGGTAGTTCTCGACGCAACTGACCGATTTATCGCAACGCAGATGGTAAGCGGTATCGAACTGTATGTAGGGCTTGTGGATGATGATATATTTGGCAAAACCGTTGTGTTTGGAATGGGCGGTGTCTTTCTGGAGCTATATAAAGACGTTTGTTATATCGATTTGTATGCGGATAATGCAGAGATACGACACGCTATTGGCCTGACCAAAATATCCAAAGTATTTGAAGGTTTCAGGGGATTTGATTTTAGTATAGAGATGGCAGTTGAGTTTATTCGCTCTTTCCAAAATTTTGCCAAAGCTAATCCTGACATCATAGAACTCGATTTTAATCCCGTGATACTCACCAAAGCAGGGCTTAAAATTGCCGATGCCCGTATCAAAAAAGGGGAACAAAAACCCGAAAAACTGGGGACGTTACGGACAAATAGACCTCCATTTTTCAGCAATCAAAGGGTTGTGCTGATCGGTGTTTCCTCGGATACAACCAAAGTAGGCTATTCCATTGCTAAAAATTCTCTGAGGTATGGCGGTGAGCTGTTTTTCGTGAATGCAAAGGGAGGTGAGCTTTTCGGAAAACAACTCTATACAAATATTGCACATATAGAGGGTAATATTGATACAGCCGTCATTATGATTCCCTCGAAGAGGGTTACGGAGTCGATTAAAGAGTTGATTGAACGAAATCTACAAAATCTTATTATTATTTCCGCAGGGTTTAAAGAGGCGGGCGATAATGAGGCTGAACGAATCATTTTAAGCTTGAGTCAACAACATAATTTTAATGTGATAGGTCCAAACTGCTTGGGGTATCTCAACAGCACTGAAAATCTAAACTTGACGTTTGGAATTGGGGGGCTTAAAAATGGAAAATTGGCACTCCTGTCCCAATCGGGAGCAGTGCTTTCAGCTTTGATGGATAAAGCGTATGATGCGGGAATCGGCTTTTCGCATCTTGTCTCATGCGGCAATATGGTGGATTTGGATTTTGCTGAGATGATTGATATGCTTAACCATGAAGAGATGTGCGAATATATCTCGATTTACGCGGAAGGGATACAAAACGGCAAAGAATTCTTGAGGGCGATTCGGGAGAGTAAAAAGAAAATTTATATCTTTAAAACAGGAAAATCTATAGAGAGTAAAAAAGCGGCTTTTTCACATACAGGGAATCTCAGCGGAAATTATGCGATGTTCAAAGGGCTTATCGAGTCGGTAGGGGCAAAGATAGAGAAAAATATTGAAGCACTCTTGTTTAATCCCTCCAATGAGGTGAACAGTATTCTCATCGTTACCAATGCCGGCGGTCCTGCTACGATTTTAACAGACTACCTCATAGATCAGGATAAAACACTTTACACTCTTAGTGAAGACGAGTTACAAGCTCTCAATAAGGTCCTTCCTCCCCATTGGTCTAAGAATAATCCTGTAGATATTATAGGGGACGCTATGGCAAACCGATACGAAAAAACACTGGAAGTTGTAACAAAATTTAAGGGAGTTGATTTGATTTACCTCCTTATTACTCCACAGTGTATGACCGATTCCCTTGCTATCGTACAGTTGTGCGAACGAGAGTGGGGTAAAAAGATTTACCCGATACTTTTAGGCGGTCACGAGATGGAAGAGGCAAAAGAGTATTTGAGAATCCGACAAAAGCTTTTTTTCAAAACCCTTCAATCAGCAACATCATTTTTATAGGTTGTTCTTTATAAGGAAATTTGCAAATAAAAAAGTGTTTATACTTCTGGGAGCATCCTCTATTTTTTTTAGGATTCAAATATGATTCTTTTATCTTCACCTTCACGGCGGATAGAAACCTTTTTTACAGTTCCTTGTGGAGAGACGATATGTTTCTGAGATGTTTTAGGATCAATAAATAAAATTTGTGTGTGACCATTATAGCTGCCCTGATGGGTGATTGTAGCGTATAAATCGGCATCATAAAGCTTATTAAGCTCATTTTTAATAATACGAATCTCATCTTCATGGGCTTTTATAGCAGTTTGCTCATTTTTTAATTCTGAAAGGGCAATTTTGAATTGTTGTATACGAACCAAGTCAGCTTTAAGTGGAGGATGATTTTGTGCTAGTGTACTTTTTATTTTTTCTTGAGTTTGTTTGATACGATTCATTTGTTCTTTTAAGGTGAGTTCTTTGCCTAGCAGCTCTTTCCCCTTGTTTTGCATATGAAGATTGGCTTTTTTTAGATTTAGCTCAAGGGTATCGATTTGTTCTTGGTACGAAGGGATGGCGCGAGGATTGATGATGAGATTATTGCCTTCACCGACGATTACTGTAATGGTGATGGAGTTAAGAGCGGTGATTTTAGCATTAGAATAGAGGGTATCAATAATGACATGATTGGCAATAATCTCTCCTCCCATCATTTTAGCAACATGAACCGTTTGAGCTTCCACTTTTCCTGCTTCCAAAATTTCAATAGTGGCATTTTTGGCTTTTAGCTCTCCTCGATGGAGATGAATGGTAGCATTCTCTTGTACTTCAATGAATGATTTTTTATGGGTTTGTGCCCCAATAGTGACATCGCATGCCTGAATTTTAGTATTACTTCCTATCGTTCCTTTGACATCAAGTGTTTGAACATCGATGTTGACACCTGAACCTACGGCATCTTTACTCTGATCTTTATGGTTAATTTTGAGATAAATTTCTTTATCACTTCCTGTTTCTATAGAGCCTGTATCTCTGAAGCTCGCATGTTTTAGATGAAGTTCCTGTGCAATGGAAAAAAGACCATTGACCCGCTGAACATAGCCCGATTGGGTGGCATAGAAGCGGATAGAGAGTTCATCTTCTTCGGCTCGGATCGTTTCATGGTCTATGGCGATGGTATTGGCGTAGCGAATAAGCGGTTCGCCTACATGGATATGTTCTCCGGTACAACTGCGTCCATTACGTCCATTGATAGCAAAAATATACTCAAAAATCAAATCATTAGGAAGGACGCCTTCTATAAGATTATTGTCATGAGATGCTTTTTTATAATGAAGGATTACATTATCATTGATAGGCTGTATTGGGGGGAAGAAATGGGTAATACCCATACGATAGGGTTCACGTAATGGTCCCTCTTTTTGAATCTTGAGAAGCAGTTGGTTGATTTGGGTATCAAGATCACTATCAGTGATACCGATAAGGAGACCTGCTCGGAGTTTTTTTAAATAAATTTCTTCTTTGATATAGGCTTGAATTCCTTTTTTTAGGGGAATGACGGATGAAGGATCAATAATTGCGATAGCTTTAACTTTATGTTTGTCGGACGCCAAACTAAGACGAAGGTCAAAATGAGGATGAGGATGTATATCATGGAGAATGAGTTCATACTCTTGACGAACTTCAAAAGGAGAAGCTCGTATTTCAATTTCTGTAGTGACATCTTCAAGTCGTGATGTTTCCAAAGTATACCAATCTTCATCAACTGTACCACGATAGTAGGTTTGATAGGAGAGGAGATCAAAACCAATTTTTTCGATCGGAACTCCTGTCTTTTTTGCTGCTTGTGCTAATGCTCTGCTGACACTTGACGTGGTTACTTTGAAAGCCTGCACTTACATTGTCTTCTTATGGCTCTAAAATAGAAACGGCTTTGCGTTCATGAAAATTAAAATGACGCTCCAGATCTGAGTTATCTAGCAAAATAGGGACAACAATCAAAGACGCGACAACCGCAGCCAAGGTACCAAAGATCAAGGAGACTCCAAGTCCTCCAAATACCGCGTCACTTGCTAGGAGGGTGGATGCCAAGATAATAGCAGCTGCGGTGAGGAAGATGGGCTTCGCACGTGTCGCTGCGGCATAGGCTATTGCCTCTTTTTTCTTCATCCCTTTATCGACCATCAGTGATTTGGTAAAATCAATCAATAGCAGTGAATTACGTGAACTAATACCAATCAGCGCAATAAACCCGATCAGTGAGGTTGCGGTGAGAAAAAAGGTATCCGCGGTAAAGACATCCATAATGAAATGACCGACAATGACCCCAATAATTGAGAGAAAACTACCCAAAAGAACGATACCGCTGAGAACGAAACTTTTGTAATAGATGACCATCAATAAAAAGATCAAGATAAGGGCAGCAATAAAAGCACCTCCGAGATCAACGAACGTATCGAGAGTCACTTCCATCTCACCGTCCCAAAGCAATTCATAGTGTTCTTTGGATTTTTTATCGATAAGTTCAAGATTGAAGAGACCAATTTTTGTGATTTCATATTCATCGGTAAAGGATTTTAAAATAACATTGCGTGCATCCATCAGAGGATAAACTTGGGAGACCATATCGGTTTCAGCCAGTACGTTTGTCATCTGGTGAAGATTTTTGGTTACAATCATAGGATTGGATTTTACGGTGACTAAATCAACAACTTCTGTGATTGGAATCATCATCCCCATTGCATTCATTAATTTTAAACTTGAAAGTTTAAGTGAAACGGCATTAAGATCTTTGGAACTAAATTTTTTACTTAAAGGATCCAAAACTAGAAAAATAGGAATTTGATCGGATACTTCTGAAGAGTTTTTAACGGCAATAGGCATCCCTTCAAATGCAAGGTATAAAATATCATTGACATGTTTGATATCTAATCCTGAGCGGGCAATTTTATCACTATTGACACGTACTTCAAATTTTTCGTAGATTTCATCTTGCATGATGTCAATATCTACAAGTCCTTTTGTCTCTTCAAAAACTCCCTTGACACGCTCGCTTAGATGTCGGATTCCTGAAGCATTGCTGCCATAAATCTCTGCAACGACTGCCGCCATTGTCGGAGGACCTGCCGGTGGTTCAATAAATTTGATATTGGTTTGGGGTGTGATACTTTCACATTGTTTTTGTATCTCTGGACGAAGGCGTTGAACCATCATATATGAGGGCTCAGAACGGTCGTGTTTTTTGGTAAGGTTGAGGACGATTTCAGCAACATTTTCGGAGTTTTTGAAATGGGATCCTTTGATAAGTCCTGCAAAATCCAGAGGGGACCCTGAGCCTAAAAATACTTCCATATCGAGAGCTTCGGGTTCTTTTTGAAGAATGTTGGTGACACATTGGCTGACGCGTTGTGTTTGCTCAATAGAGCTTCCAGTGGGGAGATCAATATAGACAGAATAGGTGTCATTATTTTTTCCAGGGAGCATTTTTGCCATGACCAATTCTGTTGGGATCATTGCAACTGAGGCGATAAAGCCACCGAGTGTGAGCCACAATAGCATCTTCTTTTTCGCGGAAGAACGGAGAATTGTGAGTAGATAATTTTCAAACTTTTGGTACATTAGTGAGCCTCTGGAAGATGATCAGATGTAGGGTGGTGAGGTTTTTTGAGTAATCGTATCGCCAAATAGGGCGTAAAGATATAGGCAACAAAAAGTGATGCGACGAGGGCAACAGGAACATTTGCAGGAATTGGTTTCATAAACTGCCCCATCATTTGCCCTACAAATGCCATAGGAACCATGGTGAGAATAATGGCAAATGTGGCGATATTAGTAGGTGCTCCAATTTCATCGGTAGCTTCAACGATAAGCTGATCAGGGTCCCTTTCGTGCGCATTTGGAGCATGAAAATGGCGATGAATATTTTCAATAACGATAATTGCCGCATCGACAAGCAGTCCAAGGCTCAGCAAGAAGGCAAAGAGGGTAATGCGGTTTATTGTCTGACCTGTGAGATAAGCAATAAAGAGGGTGATTGCCAAAATTGCAGGAACGGTAAACGTCACGATAAGTGACTCGCGCCAGCCCAGAACAAAGGCAAGCAAGATGGCGATAATGACGATAGAGAGCAAGAGGTGAAAGACCAGCTCATTTACCGCTTCATTTGCACGTTCCCCATCATTTCGGGTAATAACGTAATGGATACCTTGGGTTTCCATAAGAGGTTTAAATTTAGCAAGTTCAGTTTTAACGGCATCGGCGATGATAACGGAATTTGTCCCTTGGAGTTTTGAGACAGTGAGGGTAATTTGATCTTTGAGAGGAGAAAAATTCCCGTTAGCCTCTTTAACACTTACAAGTGCAGATTTGAAGTTTTGAATATCTTGTCCTGAAGTGACTGTGGCAACATCGCGTAAATAGATAGCAGAACCACCGTATTGCGCAACGATAATATTACCGACATCTTCAACACTTTCAATCGCATTTTTAACCCCGATCATTACAATTTTATTTGCTTCTGTTTTCCCTTTTATTTCAGGGACATTGTAGGAGAGGGCTTGAACGGATTGGACGATTTGACCCAGTGAGAGGTTGTATCCTGAGAGACGATTAATATCAACTTGAACATTAAACTGATGTTTTTTTGCCCCCTTAATATCGGTAACGGCAACGTTGGGAAGTCCGTTAATATGGTGTTGAATGAATTTGACACGATCATAAAGGATGGTGGGATCGATAGCAGGATTATTGGAATAAAAAGCAACCGATACGATAGGAATGTCGACATCAATGTCAAGAGGCTTGATTATCGGCTGCATCGCCCCTTTGGGGAGAATGCCCATATTTTGCATAATTTTGTCATAAATTTTGAGATTGGAGTCTTCTTTTGCTTCCCCAATGAAAAAGGCTGCATTGATTACGGCAACATTGTCCATGGCCATACCGTGGATATTTTCAATTCCCTTAACCTCTTTGAGTTTACGCTCTAAGGGTTTTACAATGACATTCTCGATTTCTTTTGCTGTTGCACCGGGCATTGCAACGATGACGGTTGAGCCGCTTACAACCATTTGGGGATTCTCTTCACGTGGCATCATCATGAGGGCGATGTAGCCGATAAGGAGAAGAAATATTCCTAAAATCGGGGTGAGAGGATTACGTAAAAATCCGAGAGCAAGTTTCCCGGCAGAATCTTTAGGGTGATAAGGTGCACTATGAGAGGACATCAAAACTCCTAATTTAATTCAACAGTAGCGTACATTCCAGGGTAGACGGTTTGTTTTGCGCTAAAGGAGACTTTGATTTTAAACGTATGGGTCATTGGATTTGAGCTAGGGACAACAGAACTGATGGTCCCGATTCCGACAAAGCCCGTTGAGGGGATGGAGACTTTCACTTTTTTACCGATAGGAGCCATTTTCAGACTGCTCTCCGCTACTTCAACTTCAATTTTAAGGGTGGTTAGATCGGATAAAACGATTGCAGGCATCCCCGGCATTGCCATTTCACCCACTTTGATATTTTTAGAGATGACAACACCATTGTTTGGAGCTACGATTTGTAAATATTGATATTGATTGGTGACCTCTTTTTGGCGGGCTTTCGCTTGAGAGACTTGACGTTCGGAAATTTTTATGGTGTTTTGAAGATTTTTTTCGGCAAGTTCAAGATTTTCAACTTCATATCTGCTCACCATATCTTGTTGATACAAGCGTCTATGGCGCTCAAGATTCACTTTGAGGTTTTCATACTGGTTTTGGTACATTTGCTGTGCCAGCTCTGCTTGGGCAATTCCCATATCTACCTGAGTTTTAGCAGAATCGATCTCTCTTGAGTCAATCGAATAAAGCAAATCCCCTTTACGGACACGTGAACCCTCAGCAACATTGACTGAGGTGACAAATCCCATATTACGGCTGGTAATCATTTTTTGGTTATCAGAGATAACTACCCCAGAGAGACTAAGCTCTGCTGCATTTAAAAGGGCACCTAGTGTGAGAAGAGAAAAGAGAAGTTTCATTGATCGCCTTTGTAGCTTAGTTTTTCGATGGCAAAAATACGCTCGTTTCGTTGATTTTTGATCATTTGCAGATTGATAATTTTTTCGATTTGAGTAGATTGTTTGATAATGAGATCACTCATCGATGCGAGATGCTCGCGGTAACGCCCTTCATAACTTTTGTATATTTGTGTTGAGAGGTTAAGCTCTTTTTCCAAACTTGTTATTTGATAATCCAAACTTTCGATTTCAGTTTTGATTTTGTCATATTGGAGGGCAATCCCTTTTTTGGCCAATTCAACTTCTGTAGAGGTTTTCAGACGATCAATTCGCGCTTTTTCAAGGGTATGTTCATCAATCCCGCCATTGAACAAGTTCCAGCTTAGACGTGCTCCGATAGTGTAGGCGGCATGGTCGCTAAATTTTCCTAAAAACGTATTGTCTGCACTGGATGCTTCCGCAAATGCGCCGAGGGTGGGGAGGAGGGGGGCGTATGCCACATTAATCATTGAAGAGCGAATTTCCAACCCATGGGACGCTTTTTGAAGATCACTGTTATTAGTCATAACATCTGCTTCCGTAGTAGCGGCAGTTGCACGATCATCTGAGGGTACGTCTATCGTAGTCACTTTTTGGTTGAGGAGAAAGCTAAGATAGTGAAATAGAAGTTTTTTATTGGCTTCCATTTCCAAAATCATTCGATCAACATTGGCTTTTTTGGCTTCTACTTCGAGTAAATCAACTTTTTTAGCATAACCCTCTTGGAGCATTTGCTGGGTAGTTGTTTGAAGAGTAGAGATGTTTTTTTGAATCACGGTCAATTGTTCGATAGAGTGATCAAGCAGTGCCATATCATAATAACTTTTACGGGTCTGATAGATTTTTTCCGCAGTTACTTTTGTGGTATCAAGCTGTTTGATTTTTTCCATCTCAGAAGCAATCTTTTCATAACTTGAAAGCTTCCCCCCTGTATAAAGGGGAATAGCATAGGTAAGCTTGCTTTGGAAAAAGTTTTGATAACCCGGGTAATTTAATCTTTGAGGCGGAGTTGTGTAATTGGGTGTACCGGCCATATAATTGGTCATAAACTCTTCAGCACCAAAATCGCCAAAATTCGCTTCCCGCGAGCTGAGTTTAAAACCAAACACATTTCCCGCATCATTAGAGCGGACCATATTTTCAGTAAAATCGAGTGAACCGTAGTTGTAGCCTTGAGAGAGTTTGACATCCTTTTGGGCACTTTTGGCTTCCAATGCAGATGCTTTGATTTCTAAGTTTTGTTCTTTGAGTAACGTAATCGCTTCATTGAGAGACAACGGCGCAGCAGCACTAAGGTTTAGAACACTTAAGAGCAATCCAAGCGTTAATCGTTGAGAGGGAGATGCCATTAGGGGAAACCATCCTTGTGATATATTTGTGATACTTATAGTTTACATAAGGCAATTATACTATTTAAAAGTTTAAAAGAGTCAAAAAGGTTATAACTTATCCAAGATGATACCATAAAAATATTAGAGTTTGAAATTCAAAGCCGATTAGGGTAAAATTCGGATAATTATATACAGAGGGACAGACATGGCAACCATCGGAATGGGCGATATCAAAAAAGGGGTACGCCTCGAAATCACGGGTGTACCGTACAAAGTGATCGATTTTCAACACGTTAAACCAGGGAAAGGGGCAGCTTTTGTCCGTTGTAAAGTTAAAAGTTTTTTGAATGGAAAAGTAGTTGAAAAAACGATTCACGCAGGTGATAAGTTTGAGGTTCCTAATATCGAGCATAAAACAATGCAATACTTATATGATGATGGTGAAATGCTTCAGTTTATGGACAATGAGAGCTTTGAGCAATTGGGTCTTAGCTATGAGCAGTGTGAAGATGCAAGCAAATGGATCAAAGACGGCACAAATGTTCAAATTATCTTACACAACGGCAAAGCAATCAGTGTTGATGCTCCTGAAATCATGGAACTTGTGATTACTGAAACACCGCCAAACTTCAAAGGGGATACATCAAGCGGTTCTAAGAAACCGGCAACGCTTGAAACAGGTGCGGTCGTACAAGTTCCGTATCACTTGTTAGAGGGTGATATTATCCGTGTTAATACCGTCGAGGGTGAATACATGGAAAAAGTAAAATAAACATGTCGAGAGTTTTAGTCCCACTGGCATCTGGATTTGAAGAGATCGAAGCGGTCAGTCTCATTGATGTGATGCGTCGTGCAGGTATTGATGTCATTATGGGTTCGTTAAGCGAGATACTTCTCGTGAGGGGAGCAAATGGTATTACACTACAGTGTGATCGTTCTATTGATGGTCTTACTGCGGATGACCTTGATATGATTGTTCTTCCCGGCGGATGGGGCGCAACGAAGGCTCTAGCTCACGATGAGACGGTTCAATCGTTACTGAAAGAGATGGACGCAAAGGGAAAAAATATCGGTGCAATTTGTGCTGCTCCGTATGCTCTCTATACTGCCGGTGTTCTCAAAGAGGGATATACCTGCTATCCCAGTATCGAAGAGCAGATCAATGTTGCGGGATATAGAGGGGATGAAAGTGCTGTGGTTCAAAGCGGCAATGTTATGACTTCTCGTGGTCCTGCAACGGCGATTTGTTTTGGTCTTGCAATTGTCAAAAAGCTTGCAGATCAAGCGGCATATGAAAAAGTTCGAGCCGGACTGCTTGCCGAGTATTGTTAAAATATCTAAAGCGTTGGAATCTACCTTGCCTCAAATATCATATAGCTGCCCATGATTATTAAAAATGCACCGAAGATAATTTTTAGTGTATGCGCATCTATATGATTAACAGTACGCGCCCCTATCCAGCCCCCGATTATCGCTGTAAGTGCAATAATCAGTGCGGCACGAAAATCTACATTCCCGTTACGGTAATATTCTAAAACGGCCGCAATGCCGATTGGCGGTAATAAGACGGCTAGACTGGTACCGATAGCGAGTTTTTGAGAAAATCCTGCCAAATACATAAGCGCTGGTACGATGAGAATTCCACCGCCGATACCAAAAATTCCGGCCAGTATTCCTGACGATAATCCTATGGCTATAAAGGTAAACCAAGGCATTTCAATTCCCTTTTTCTTGAGTTATTCCTCTGTATTATATTGATAAAAACTAAAACTCGGATCACTCCAAACAACTATCTTTAGAGTAGAAACCGAAGAAACAATAAACTCGCTATAATGTCATTAATAAAACGGAATAATCCGTAAAGCCGCTCAATATCTGCACTTTTATTTACCCTGCATTGTTTGTCTGCTTGAACTACCCAAAAGGAATCTTACTAATGTTATTTTCAGACTTAAAACTATCCGCGCCGATTTTAAAAGCGGTTCATGAAGAGGGTTATACAACTCCAACTCCCGTGCAAGCGCAAGCAATACCGTTTATTTTAGAAGGGCGTGATATGCTTGCAGGTGCCCAAACGGGTACAGGAAAAACCGCTGGATTTACGTTGCCGATGTTAGAGATACTCTCTCGTAAGCCGTTTAATCCCAAAGCACCGCGACATGTGCGTGTTCTTATTTTGACTCCGACGCGTGAGCTTGCAGCTCAAGTGGGCGAGAGTGTTAAAACCTACGGAAAGCACCTTAAATTTAAAAGTGCGATTATTTTCGGCGGAGTTGGAATGCAGCCTCAAGTTTCCGCATTGCGTCAGGGTGTTGATATTGTAATCGCAACTCCGGGACGTCTTCTTGACCACATGTCACAGGGGACAGTTGATTTACGCAATGTAGAGATGCTGATTCTTGATGAAGCCGACCGTATGTTGGATATGGGTTTTATCAAAGATATTCGCCGTGTTATTTCGATTTTGCCACAAAAACGACAAAATCTTCTCTTCTCGGCAACCTATTCGGATGAGATCAAGACATTGTGTGAATCGATTTTACGCAATCCTGCTATCGTCGAAGTGGCGCGTCGCAATACCTCAAGCGAGCTCGTTACCCAACGGGTTATCTTGGTCGATTGTGCTAAAAAAAGTGCTTTGTTTGGTCATTTGGTCAAAGAGAACAAATGGGAGCAAGTTCTGGTCTTTACCCGTACCAAGCACCAAGCCAACAAACTTTCTGATTATCTTCAAAAAATCGGTGTTAGTTCAGCGGCGATTCACGGTAATAAAAGTCAAGCGGCACGTACCAAAGCGTTGAGTGACTTTAAAGCGGGTGTAGTCAAAATCCTTGTTGCTACAGACATTGCGGCGCGTGGTCTGGACATCGATCAGCTTCCTCATGTTGTCAATCTTGAATTGCCGAACATTGCAGAGGATTACGTTCACCGTATCGGACGTACCGGACGTGCGGGGAATGAGGGTGAAGCAATTTCCCTTGTGTGTGTGGATGAATATGATTATCTCAAGGGAATCGAGCGTCTGATTAATCGCAAACTAGATCGTGATATTATCGCTGGGTTTGAACCTGATCCTTCTATTATGGCAATGCCTATCGTCCAAGGTCGTGGCGGCGGAGGCGGTCGCGGAAACAGCGGCGGCGGTCACTCTCCAAGCGGTAAGCCTCAGGGACAAAAGCGTGACAGTGCCAGACGAAGTGACTCAAATCGCAGTGAAGGACGCAGCAACACTCAACGACGTGAAGATAGTCGAGGACGCGGTAGATAACTACTTTATGAAAATTCTCGTTGATGCCGATGCCTTTCCCAATGCACTCAAAGAGGTACTGCTTCGTGCGGTACTAAAGCATCAAATCCCCACCCTTTTTATCGCCAATAAAAACATCTCCATCCCCAATGTCCCTTTTGTCTCCATGCACGTTGTTCCTCAAGGACCTGATGAAGCCGATCACCGTATAGCGCAGCTTTGTGAGCCTCAGGATTTGGTGATTACGGCTGATATACCTTTAGCGGATAGAATTGTCACGATTGGAGCGATAGCCCTTGATCCGCGCGGGACAATTTATGATGAAAACAATATCAAACATCTCCTCGCAATGCGCAATCTGATGGAAGAGTTACGAAATTCCGGTGAAATTACAGGGGGACCTACCGCCATTGGAGCCAAAACGGTGAGAGAATTTGCCGATGGGCTCAATAAATTTTTATCACGGAAAAAAAGTCTTTGACTCTTTGTAACTAATATGGACTATAATCTCTTAAAAATTGATAAACAATGGAGAAAAAGATGATTGAGAATATATTAACCAATTTAGAACGTACCAACTGTGCCATGGATGGGACATTTATTCAAGCAGTGAGTGAAGTGTTACATTCATTAGAGCCGATACTTCAAAGTGATACTAAATATCAAACGTATGCGATTTTAGAACGTCTTATTGTTCCTGACCGTGAAATCCGTTTTAAAGTTCAATGGTTGGATGATAATAATAATCTTCATATCAATAATGGCTATCGAGTGCAGTTTAATAATGCCCTCGGACCCTATAAAGGGGGACTTCGTTTTCATAGCAGTGTTAATTCAGGGGTATTGAAGTTTCTCGCATTTGAGCAGATTTTTAAAAACTCTCTCACAGGATTGCCGATCGGCGGAGCCAAAGGGGGATCTGATTTTGACCCCAAAGGGAAGAGCGATTTTGAGATTATGAAATTTTGCCATGCCTTTATGCGAGAGCTTCATCAATATATCGGCGCTCGTGTGGATGTTCCTGCGGGAGATATTGGAGTGGGGACACGTGAGATCGGATTTTTGTTCGGAGAGTACAAAAAAATTACACGCAACTACGATGGAGTTCTCAGCGGAAAACCTTATGCCTTTGGTGGGTCATTGATGCGTCCGGAAGCAACAGGATATGGGGTTGTTTATTTTACGGTTGAGATGTTAAAAGAAGAGTTTGGTGACACATTGTGGGGCAAAGTATGCTGTGTGAGCGGTGCAGGTAATGTGGCGTTGCATACGATTGAAAAACTGCAATATTTCGGTGCGAAAGTGATCACGTGCAGTGACAGCGAAGGATCTATTTATGATCCAAACGGTATTGATCTCCTCTTGCTAAAAACGCTTAAAGGGAATAGTAAACGGCTGTCTCTGGAAAACTACATGACACAACGAACTGGATCGGTGTATACGCGTCGTGATGATTACCCTTTTGAGGGACATGCTGTATGGAGCACTCCGTGTTATGCTGCATTTCCGTGTGCTACCCAAAATGAATTAACCATCAACGATGCAAAAACATTGCTCAATAATGGTGTCCGTGCAGTGGTAGAGGGGGCAAATATGCCAACAGTCCCTGAGGCAATAGAGCTGTTTCAGACGAATGGAGTTTTGTTTGCTCCGGGGAAAGCCTCCAATGCCGGAGGAGTTGCAGTAAGTGAGTTTGAAATGTCTCAAAATGCCTCAATGGAAAAATGGGATTTTGATAAAGTAGACCGTAAACTCAATGAAATTATGTGCCAAATCTATAAGCGTGTCTCTTTGACGGCAAAAGAGTATGGAGTAGAGCGAAATTTTGTGGACGGTGCTAATATTGCAGCGTTTAAACGTCTTTCTGAAGCGATGATACTTGAGGGCGTCTAAGTATTAATAGTAGATTAACATATATTTACCTAAGTGCGACTACAATTGCACCAATCTTATTACGACAGGTTCCTAATGAATAAAATTTACTCTCTGTTGAGTTCCACGAAAACTATGGCTGGCTTAATGCTGCTCTTTGCATTCACTATTGGCTATGCTACATTTGTTGAAAATGATTACGGAACAATGAGCGCTAAAGCGGATATTTATAATGCTCGATGGTTTGAAATTGTATTGGGATTATTAGCTCTCAATCTTATCTTGAATATTATCAAATTTAAAATGGCGCGCAATGGCAAATGGCTTGTCTTTATGTTTCATGTTGCTTTTTTGATTATTCTTTTCGGTGCTGCTGTAACCCGCTATATGGGGTATGAAGGAGCAATGCATATTCGTGAAGGGGAGAGCAGTGATGTGATTGTCAGTGCTGAACCCTACATAAGTTTTACTGTTAAAAAAGGGGAGAAAGAATACTCCTTCCAAGAGCTGTTATATCTTTCTAAACGTTCAGAGAACCATTTTGAGAAAAAGCTTGATGTCAATGGTGAGATGATTGATGTAAAACTTGAAAACTATTTGGGGAATGCCCGCTATGAAGCAGTTGCTGATCCTAAGGGTGCTCCGATTTTGAATATGATGATTACCGCAGGCGGCGGTGGAGAACAAGTGAGTCTCAAGCAGGGAGATTTTTATGAGATGAATGATGTTGTCCTTGATTTTGGCTCCCATCAAACGTTTCAAAAACCGGTTATTGCGCTCTTTATCGAAGGTGACCATATGGGCATGAATACTCCTGTTAACCTTAATGCAGTAAGTATGGAGAGTCAACAAGCGCACGCCGTAACAGCTGGAAAAAATATTCTGACAAATCGAACCCTCTTTCAAACTCACCAGAGTGGTTTTGTCTTGCGTGCATTCTTGCCAAAAGCCTCAATGACACTTGTTTCTAAACCATCTAAGGGACCAATGGTTCAGGGACAAGATGCTCTTACCTTAAAAGTAAGCCGTGGAGATAAAAGTGAAAACGTAGTTGCTTTAGGTGCACCGGGTGTTGTGGGTGAAAATTCAACAGCAGTATTGGGCGATGTAAGTGTGAATGTGGCGTATGGCTCGATTGAGCGAAAATTGCCGTTTGCACTTGCTCTTAATGATTTCCAACTCGAGCGTTATCCAGGCTCAATGTCACCCGCATCGTATGCGAGTGAAGTAACACTTCTTGATAAAAGTGCAGGGGTTAAAATGCCGTTTCGTATCTACATGAACCATATTCTTGATTACCAAGGATTTCGTTTCTTTCAATCTTCATTCGATCAAGATGAGTTAGGAACTGTACTTTCGGTCAATAATGACCCAGGAACGTTGATTACCTATATTGGATATGCATTGCTCGCCTTGGGGATGTTTGGTGTGTTGATTGTTAAAAATGGTCGTTTTAATGGATTGAGTGAAAAACTCAAAAAACTGGATGCACAAAAAATTGCCGCATCGGTTGCTTTGACGGTAATGATGATTGCCGGAACCAATGCTCATGCAACGGACAGTGAAAACCCCGTTATTAAAATAGCAAAAAGTTTTGATGCCGCACATGCCGATAAATTTGGTCATTTGGTGGTTCAAGATTCCAGTGGACGGATGAAGCCATTGGATACCCTCTCCAATGAGATTTTAGCAAAATTGAGCCGCAGTAATGAAGTTATGGGGCTCTCTCCCAATCAAGTTGTTTTGGGGATGATGCTTCGTCCTGATGCGTGGCGTGAAATTTCGATGATTAAACTTGGGGACAAAGAGATCAATAAATTGATTGGACTTCCCCCAGAAGCTAAGACAGCAGCTTTTTCACAGTTTTTTGAATTTCCCGATGATATTACGGGCTATAAACTAGCACGCTTAGTAGAGGAAGCAACGAGAAAAACTCCGGGAAAACGGGATAAATTTGATAAAACACTCCTGCAAGTAGATGAACGGGTCAATGTCGCCTATATGGTCTATACGGGTTCTTTGATTCAAATGTGGCCAAGAGCTAATGATAAAAGCAACAAATGGAATGCGACCATTGAAGCGCTTCAGACTCTTCCGCCCAAAGATGCACAGATGGTACGTCTTATGGCAGTAGGATACTTTAGTGCCGTAGACCGTGCTCTTAAAAGCGGAGATTGGACAAATGCGAATAAAGCATTGGCCTTGATTGATAAATATCAACATTTTGCAGGGGCAAGCGTCTATCCAAATGAGAGCAAGCTTGCCGTTGAAGTGTTTTACAATAAAACCAATATCTTTGAACAGCTTTGGCCTTTATATTTTCTCGTAGGTTTTGTATTATTGATTTTATCCTTTGTAAAAATCTTGAAACCTGATTTTAAATTGGTATTTTTTAGCCGTGCGACTTTGGGATTATTGATTTTGTTTTTTGTAGCGCACACAGCAGGTCTTGCGATGCGTTGGTATATCTCAGGACATGCCCCATGGTCTAATGGGTACGAATCGATGATTTACATCGGATGGGCAACGGTGTTGGCCGGATTTATTTTTTCAGGCAAATCGCCGATGACGTTGGCAGCTACGGGAATTTTGACGGGTCTTATCTTGTTTGTGGCACATCTTAACTGGCTTGACCCTCAGGTGACCAATTTGGTACCGGTATTACAGTCGTATTGGCTGAGTATTCACGTCTCTATGATTACCGCGAGTTATGGTTTCTTGGGGCTTGGAGCGTTGCTTGGGATGATTACACTTATCCTCTTTATTCTCAAAAATCCGCACAATGAAGTACGTTTGAATTTGGCAATCAAAGAGCTCAATGCGATCAACGAGATGAGTCTTATGATTGGTTTAGTACTTCTAACGGTTGGAAACTTTCTTGGGGGTGTTTGGGCAAATGAGAGCTGGGGACGCTATTGGGGGTGGGATCCAAAAGAGACATGGGCCTTGGTCACCATTTTGGTCTACGCGGTTGTTATCCATCTGCGTATGATCAAGGGAGCGTATAACGACTTTTCGTTTAGTGTTATCTCATTGTTGGCATTTACGTCAGTGTTGATGACCTATTTCGGGGTAAACTACTATCTTGCAGGGATGCACTCGTATGCCAAAGGGGATCCTGTCCCTGTCCCTGATTTTGTTCCGTGGGCTTATGCGGTAGTTGCTATCGTCATTGCGATGGCGTATCCAAAACGTTCTACAAAGTAAATTCTATCCTCTATCACTCTCTCTGTGTTCTAGGAACACAGATGAATGCTATGCCCTCCAGTAAAAACTTATTCTCTACTCAAGCGATACTTGTTTGAGTATTTCATGCAGTGAATCAATATCGTGGGTATTAAATCTTTCATGCATTAATACTTGCAATGAGACAGTAATTGAATAGTCATCAATCCATTCTGGATGGACCATTTCTTTGAGATCAGTTATCTCTGAATCCCTGCTAAAAATGATAAAATCATCTCCCTCATATCGGAGAATGGGAGATTCTGGGAAAAGCTCTTGCAGATATTGGGCGTAGCGTTTTAAAAGCTCATCTCCTGCTCCCCATCCTTGCTCTTTATTGAGTCGATTCATTTGATGTAAATTAATAAAATAGAGAATCTGATATTCTTTAAATTCAGGTTCAAAAAAGAGAAAATTTAAATAGCCCGTACTGTACACATTCGTAAGGGGATCTTTATAAAAATAAGAAAAACGTTCCATTTCCAAGGGTGTATTAGGACGTTGAGAGGGAATCTCTTCGAGTTTTATGGAGGAGAATATTTCCAGTGCAGCATCTATTATATCTCCTCGAAAGAGGATATTGCGCAGAGAAGAGAGTTCATCATTTGCTTGAGTCAGATTTTTTCTCCCTTTGTAGATACGATTGGTGGTCATGGCATCAAAGCAATCGGCTACTGCTAATATTTGTGACATGAACGGTATCTCTTCCCCCCTTAATCGGTTAGGATAGCCACTCCCGTCAAGGCGTTCATGATGATGCCGAACAATTTCCGCAATGGAA
The DNA here is from genome assembly GCA_028714915.1 of Sulfuricurvum sp. Taxonomy (GTDB): domain Bacteria; phylum Campylobacterota; class Campylobacteria; order Campylobacterales; family Sulfurimonadaceae; genus Sulfuricurvum. Next base: position 76,914 of record JAQTLL010000003.1, on the reverse strand, counting down.
GAAAAAATATCAACTTTACTGAGTAAGTCATAGCTCGCATTAACGTGTTCTTCAATAAGTTGTTTTTCTATGGGCTCAAGTTTCCCTGGTTTAAGGAGTATGGAATCAGGGATTGCAATTTTACCGACATCATGCAGCATTCCGGCACGATATATCTCCTCTTGTTGAGTATAGTCTAATCCCATTTTTGCCGCAATTAAGCGTGAATATTCACCAACACGCCGCCCATGCCCTGCAGTGTAGTTATCACGCTGTTCAATCAAGCTGACGAGTGAAAAAAGATTTTGCTCATACAGGCTCAGTTTTTCATCGACTTTTTCATTAGAGATACGATACCCCCAATACAGCCCCACTAATCCTATAATCCAAAGGAGTAACAGTATTGTATTATTGGAAATAGTAGAACTGACAAAAATGGCATAATAACGTTCAAGAGGTAATACGATGGATAAACCTCCTCGAATATCTCCAATGTGATACCCTTGATACCCATGGCATTTTAAACATGCTTGCTCAACATAAAAAGGACGCATATAGCGGAGTTCTTTTAAGGGGGTAATTTCATAAAAATCAGCTCTTGAATGTTCTATTGTTTTTAATGCATTGATTTCCCATGCAAGCGGTTTATTATTGGGATTGATAAGTTTTAGGCTTGTTATATGACTTTTTATTCCATACAAGCGACTATAATGCTCCGTCATTTGGCGCAGTGAGTATGCTGGATTAAACAAGGTAAGCTGCATACCGTTGGTGGTATTGACATCACGATTGGGAACATGCAAATAAGGATTTGGGGTGGAATCTTTCGTGATAGGGACATATATTCCCCCTTTTGAAGCGATCCATGAACGATAGGCAAAATCTTTATTAATACTGGTTTTGGCTTCTAAGAGAGCGAGTTGTTTAACTTCTTTGTCTTTATTGTAGGTTAAAAAAAGAATAAAACTACCAATCATTAACGTCCAAAAAACGGCTATAAGCAGAAAAATTTTGGAAAATTGATGTTTCTGCATCTAACGAGCCCTTATTTTTGAATCTCTATTATATAGAATCATAATAGCTTGTTGTTATTTAAACCACCCTTTTACTTTATCAAATGTTGACTCGAAAAGGCTCTCGTGCGGTTTGGATTCGATACCAAAACTCTCTTGGAGTTTTTGCAACAGCTCTTCTTGCTCTGATGTGAGACGATTAGGGTAGGTGAGGGTAATTTGGGCAATCATATCACCCTTTCCTCGACCGTGGACATCGGCAATTCCCTCGCCTCTAAAGCGGTAGTGCTGCTTGTCTTTGGTTCCTGTTTCGAGCTCCAAGGTCACTTCTCCGTTTAGTGAGGGGATAGTGATGTTTTCACCCAGTACGGCTTGGGTGAAAAATACGGGAACTTCGAGATAGACGTCATTTCCATTCCGGATAAAGTGGCTGTCTTCTTCCACTTCGAAAGTGACGTATAAATCACCTCGTACCCCGCTTTTACCCATGTTTCCACGCCCTGAAACGCGTAATCGGTTACCGTTATCGATTCCTGCCGGTACTTTGACGGTTACTTTTTCTTTTGCTTCGGTATAGCTTTTACCTTTACAGTCGGTACATTTTTCACTTGCCATTGTCCCCTCGCCGTGACATGCAGGGCAGGTTTGTGAGAACGTCATAAACCCTTGACGGACATAGACTTGTCCTTTGCCGCCACATTGGCTGCAACTGGTGACTTTCGCGTCTTTTGCTCCTGTTCCTTTACAGGTTTTACACGAAGTTTTAGCGCTGAAACTGACCTCTTTTTCACATCCAAAAACGGCTTCTCTAAAGCTGATGCGCATTTCTACACCCATATCGAGAGGAAATTTATCACTGGGAGCACGTGATCGAGTGCTACGACCGCCCCCTGCAAAACCGTTAAACATCTCTTCGAAAACACTGCCTAAATCATCAAAACCACCACGGCTGCGTCCACCGCCTCCCCCTTGTAATCCCTCTTTGCCATAACGGTCATAGAGAGAGCGTTGTTGATCGTCGCTTAGGACTTGATAGGCTTCATTGCAGAGTTTAAATTTGTGTTCAGCAGTAGAATCATTGGGGTTGCGGTCAGGATGGTAGAGTTTTGCCATTTTACGATACGCTTTTTTGATTTCGTCACCATTGGCTTTTGTTGTAACCTCTAAAATTTCATAATAACTTAAATTTTCCACACATAATCTCCAGAATTTTTTTACGAATTTTTATAATCTCTTTTATCCGTTTTTTATGATGTTTTGACATATTTTGTCATCTCTATCAATAACGCGTATTATAACATGTTCGGTCAAGACATAAACGGCTAAATGCAATAATCAGGAAAATAGAAAGCTTTTAAGTTGTTATGGGAAACATTTTTATATGTGATTTTGAACAATAATATAAAAAAGTTGTAAGTAGGGTTTTATTGTTACCAAATTTCGATAAACTAATCACCATAGAAAATAAAAGAAGGAAATTCAGTATGAAAAAACATTTTATCGCTTCCATTGTCATGGGATTAAGTATCACTTCCTCCCTTCAAGCACATCCTGTAAGCTCCGATGAGATTAAACAGTTTGCCGTACAGGCGTTGCAAATTGATTTTGATAAAGCTCCTGAGGAGGTTAAACAAAAAATATCCTCAGAATATACTCAGCGGATTAAACTTGCAGAAACTCTTGTTGTAAAACTCAAAAATGATCCTGAGTATATCCGCTTTACGGAAACGTTTGCCCTTGATTTGTGGTCAAAACGAATTGCAAGCAGTATTAACCCCTCCGACGAAGAACTGAAAAAAGTTTTTAGTGAGGCAAAAGATCTAAATATAGCACCCAGCTATAAACTTCGTCATATTGTAGTGATGGAGGAAACTTCAGCCGATACTCTTATCAATCAGTTAAAAGCAAAAGCAGGAGATGAACAAGGGCAGCTATTCACTTCGTTGGCAGCGACACAGAGTTTAGATCAAAATACAAAACAAAAAGGGGGTTCTATCGGATGGGTTGACGCATCAATACTTCCACAGAGTGTAAGCAATGAACTCAAAGGGAAACAGGTGGGTGATATTGTCAAACTGCCAGCCGGTAAAGAGATGTGGGACATTCTTCTTCTGGAGGAGATCAAGCCTGAACATTCCGCAACATTTGAAGAGGCTAAAACCTATTTGACGAATATGCTGCGCCAGCAAGCGGTTGAGAATGAAGCAAAGAAAATTTTGGGAGCTACTGAGGGAAAACCTACAACTTCTGTAAAGCCCGTAAAAAAATCTCAACATAAATAAAAAAGCCATATATTTTATACTATTTTTTAAGCAGTTCACACTAACTTCACACTAAGAGGTATAAAATTCTCTAAAGGATTAACGTATGAAAAAGATTGTTTTATCTGCTTCTCTTATTTTTGTCACAACAGCGTTACTGGCTCAGTCTGCTGAATATGGTTCGCAGGCTCAAACGAATGATATGCACGAGGTAGAATATGTTCCGGTTACCCATTCAGAACCTGTGTATTCGGCAATAACCAAAAATATTCCTCACGAGGTATGTGAAGATCAGCAAGTGGCTATTCAGCAGCAATCTGGCGGCAACAATATTGTCGGCGCACTTGTCGGCGGTGCTATTGGCGGTGTTCTTGGACATCAAATCGGCGGCGGAAGCGGAAAAGTAGCGGCAACGATCGGCGGTGCCGCACTGGGGACTATGATGGGTCAAAATGCAGATCGTGATACACAAACAAGGTATCAGACAATACGCCGATGTTTTACCCAATACGATACGCAGACTGACACTGTTATGACAGGCTATATGAACTATGCAAAATTTCATGGGAGAGATATTGCTAAAATGAGTTCTCAGCCGCTGAAAGAAATTAAAGTTATCAACACGTTTAGTTTTTAAGGAGTCTCACATGAAAAAAATAGTTCTGCTGGCAACAGTAGCTTTGATGAGCGTAGGCTCTCTTCAGGCACATGGTTATGGGCACCGTGGATATGGCGGCGGTCATTATTATGGTGGTTGGGGGTATGGAGGATGGGTTGCTCCCTTTGTGATCGGCGGAGCACTTGGTTACGCTGCTTCACGACCGGCAGTTGTCTATGATACATCACCCACTGTTATTTATACAACACCGCAAACTATGGTGGTAGAAGGAAGCCCATCTGCTTCTGTTGTTCAACAAAGAACAAATGTATCGAATCAAGCCCCGATCTATGAAGAACGCTGGGTCTATTTTGAGGATTGTCAATGCGAGCGAAAAGTTCTCGTCAATATACAGCAGTAAAGTACTTTTTGGTATATAGTGACATGATTTGAAACAATAAGGTAATTTTTTTAGTATGCTGATAAAAGTACTGATAGTGTATCAATGGGATGCACCGTGCTTTTGATCAAAAATGTCTGTAATAGCCTTGATTTTCATAATCTCTCCCTTCATGTCTCCAGCGGTTACTGTCATGCCACTCATGTTCCCGGCGGCTCTCTCTGTAGTAACTGGGAGCCGAATTGACATAAATAACACGGGGCTGTGTATAAATGACACGTGATTGAGAATAAATAATTTGAGGATCTCTGCGATACACTTCACGTGTCTCGTAACCGTTATAGTTAGAATAGTTGTTATTGTATTGACGATAGCCATTTCCCTCATAACCTCTTTGATCTTCGCTTCCGATCATTGCTCCAAGAGCTGCTCCGCCAATTGTAGCGGCTATTTTACCATTACCGCCTCCAAACTGATTTCCGATGACTCCACCAATAGCACCACCAACAAGCCCTCCAACCATATCCTGAGCCATAAGAACTGTTGACGCTGTAAGAGCTAAAGCAAATAATAGTTTTTTCATGGTAATTTCCTTCAACACAAATTATAGATATAAGTATAGAATGGTTTTGTGAAGTAATAGTGAATTACGCCAGGCTGCTATGAGCTATAAAGAGTAAAGATATTTTGCTACAATGGCAGTATGAAACGCTCCTTAGAAAAATTTAACCGCCTTGTCGATGCGCTCCAACAGCTTCCGACTATCGGACAAAAATCGGCAACACGGCTTGCGTACCATTTGGTGATGCACGATACGTTTGGTGCGCTCAAACTTGCCCATGCTATTGAAAATGCCATAACAAGTTTGAAAAAATGTCGTTCATGCGGAGGTCTCTCCGAAGATGAACTGTGTGCAATATGCAGTGACGAACATCGAAATCATGAGATTTTATGTATCGTTGAAAATGCCAAAGAAATTTTGATGTTTGAAGAAAATGCTCTTTTTGATGGGCGTTATTTTGTCCTTGATTCTATCAATGAACTTGACGTGATTCATCTCAAAGCAATTATTAACAGCGGGATAAAAGAAGTTATTTTTGCCCTTACCCCTTCTATTGCCAATCAAGGGGTAATGCTCTATATCGAAGACAAGCTTATTGAGTGTGATGTCCGCTTTAGCCGAATTGCACAGGGAGTTCCCACCGGAGTGAGTCTGGAAAACGTTGATATTCTCTCACTGACGAAAGCGTTAGAAGATCGAGTGAGTATTTAGCCTTTTTTCCATTCTTATGGCAGGCTTATTAAATTTCTTTTTGTGTTACAGGTGCTTTAGGAAGCAGATTGTCGATATTTTTTTCAGCCGTATGATCCAGACGAATCAATCCAGCACCCGTATAAACGTTACGAGGATTCCATAAAATCCATCCGCAGCTTCCAAAGTCATTACTTGCTTTAATTTGATCACGAATCTCTTTGTCACCGTATATGCGTCGATCGAAAGCATAGTCTTTAAATGCTTGAAGCCATGGACGGTAGCACAGCGGAGAGTTGGCTGATTTTAAAAGAGCCTTATCCAGTGAGTGCTTGACAATCTCGTAGTTGGCTTGAACAGGATTAGGAAATCCTGGAATTCCTGCATTAAATCCGCTTGGGTACAGCATCGGAGAGAGATAATCAACATACGGTGCGAGAGCATCGACGCGTTGACCGATTTCGATGTCAGCATCATGCCAGCTCACATAGCCGAAGATGTCTGCAGAGATAAAGACGTTATACGGTGCTAGATGAGTACGTGCAGCTTCTAAAAATCCTGAAATCGCTTTGACACGGTTGGCTTGGGTATTTTCAACGGAGAATTTGATTCCTTTACGATCAGGAAAACGGACGTAGTCAAACTGAATTTCATCAAATCCGGCGGCTGCGGCGTCAGCGGCGATACTGATAATATAGTCTTGAGGTGCTTTATGAGAGGCATCTATCCAATACAATCCCTCTTTGTCTTTGAACAGTGTTCCATCCTCTTTTTTGACTCCGTATTGCGGGTAGGCAGTGACAAACGGGGTGTCTTTAAACGAAACAATACGGGCAATAACATAAATTTTCTCTTTGTGAAGATCGGCAACGAATTTTTTAATATCTTTGAATAAAATAATCTCTTGAGCACCAATTTTATTGGCAATAGGATTGGCAGTTTTAAAGGCAATTTGCCCACGATCCATTTTAACGTCTATTACGAGAGCATTAATCTCTGTGGTATGGATGAGATGTTTTGCATTCCCCATGATTTTTCCGCTGGTTGCCCCAAAACTAGAGAGATACAGTGCTTTTGGGATAAAGCGGCTTAAATACATTTTTCCGCCAGTTGTGTAGAACTTTCGCTCATACCCTACTGCCCGAACACCTATAATGGGAGAGGTTGGGACACTAAACGTTCCGTTGACATCACTGCGATATTCTTTGCTTTCGGAGATAATAATGGCATTCTCGATGGGTTTGGAGGAGGTTTTGTCGAGAATGGTACCAGTAGTCATAGCACCCCAGCCTAAAGTGATGGTGAGTACTAAAAATGCGAATGCTTTCAATGGGTTTCCTAGTGTGGTGTCTTATTCGCGCAATAATAGCGAAAAAGAAGCCATTCTAAGTATAATGTTGAGATCAATCAATATTATTTATTAAATGTTTTTTTTTGACGTTTACAAAAGGGGCTGATATGCCATTCACACAGTTAAATTCCAACCTAAAAGCAGCCATTGAGACATTGGGGTATACCGTACCTACGCCGATTCAAGTCAAAGCCATTCCACTTATTTTACGCGGGCGCGATATTTTGGGCGCAGCGCAAACGGGTACAGGGAAAACGGGTGCGTATGCCTTACCGATTTTACAGATGATGGGCAATTCTAATCCCAATGAGCTTGCTCGTGTCAAGATGCTTGTGTTGGTTCCTACGCGTGAACTCTCAGAGCAAATCACATTGGCTATTCGCTCGTTTGCGTTGGGTTCCGATCTTCGGATTCTCAATATTTCAGGCGGGGTCAATATGACCAAACAAGTCGCATCGCTGGAAAAGGGTGCAGACATCATCATCGCCACTCCGGGACGGTTGATTGAGCTCAACAAACAAGGGCATATCCCCCTCTCAAAAGTGCACTATTTGGTGCTCGATGAAGCCGATACGATTTTGGATATGGGCTTTATTCGAGAAGTAGAGCAAATTATCGATTTGTTGCCTCAAAAACGTCAAACTATCCTTTTTTCCGCGACTATGACGGGTTCAGTAAAAAAACTTAGTGAGAAAATTCTAAACAAACCTCTTTTGGTCGAAATCGATAATCTCTCACCGGCGGATTTAACGATACGTCAAATTGTCCATCCGGTTGAAAAAGAGCAAAAAAGCGAACTTTTATCGTATCTCATCGGCTCAAACAACTATCCGCAAGTGTTGGTGTTTACCCGTACTAAAGCTGCTGCAGATGAGGTGAGTGATCATCTTCGTGCAAGTGGTTTGGAATGTGCCACCATCCATGGAGACAAAAAACATGGAGCACGAGACCGTGCATTGAGTGACTTCCGAGAGGGGAAAGTAAAAATCCTTGTTGCAACGGACATTGCGGCACGTGGACTAGACATCGAAGATTTGGGTGTCGTTATCAACTATGACATCCCCCACATCGCGAGCGATTACATCCACCGTATCGGACGGACGGGACGCGCGGGAAAAGACGGTGTAGCGATTACGTTGCTCTCCACATTAGAGCATATTTCATGGAGAAAAATTGAGACCATGTTGGGTAAACAGCCTGAACGTATTGCCGTAAAAGGGTTCGAGCCTCCTGTTGGATTAGAGCCGAAAAAAACACATGGAAAAAGTATGTCCAAAGACGGTGATAAAAAAGTAAAAATTGACGGTGCATTTGGAAATAAGCGTAAAAAAGCGCCCGTTCAGCCGAAATTCGTCGGTAAACGCGGACCGCGTTTGGCACGTGAAGAGCCTGTAGAAAAGGGAAGCAATACAGGTAGAGGAAGTGCCTTTGGCAACACTAAAAAACCTTCACCGAAGAAATCGGGCGGACGGGGGAGATAACCCTTGTAGAAAAAGCTCTAAGCGCTAATTGGCTTTTTGTACAAAATGGCATTCTGTAGTAGAGTAAGGGCATGTTTTTGATATGCTCATCTCAAACTGCTCTTCTTCGATTCCACCGAGCTTTCGTTCATAATGGCGCATTGCGGCACGAAAAGCTGTCAAAACCATATTTGCGCTGTCTTGATTCTCTGTTGAAATCCGCTCAACTTGTTCCCCTTGCGGCTTCGAGCTGTCAATTTTTGGAGCTGGGAGAGAAGCATAATTTGCTCTTAAATCACTCTCTAGTGTTGCAACACTCTCTAAAACATTTGTTATTTCGTCGCCTTTTACCATCTCTGTAAAGAGTGAACCCAATGCCGTCGTATCCTGTGAACCGTTGGTAGCAAACATAACATCTAAAAGAGTATTTTCATCTCTCTTTATGTACATGATAACATACGTTTTTGTAGCATGATCTATCCCAATCCCAATACCGTTTGCACCTTTAAGCTCACCATAATTTTCAGGAAGCATAAGATGCTTTCCAATTTCTAATTCCAGTTCTTTTTCTTCACTCATTTTTACTCTCTTATAATTTTTCTATATCCGTAAAATCGGGTTGAACACTTTAGTGGCAATTATAGCGTGTTCGCCAAATGGGGGTCATTCCAGTTTAATGGAGGTGCAAATTAATGATCACACCCACATTCATGCTCATGATTTAATATCTCATGAATCTCTTCTTTGGACGCTTCGTGGATCTCTAAGACGGTTCCTTCAAAGACGAGGTTCATCCCTGCGAGGGGATGATTTCCATCAAGAGTAGCTTTGTCGCCGTCTATTTCGGAAACCATATAAATCGTTACGTCTTCAGAGTCTTCATCCATATATCCGTCAATCTCCATCCCGACGCTTAGTCCTTCGGGAAGTTCGCTTAAATCTTCGGTCAAAACCAATTCGGGATCATATTGACCAAATGCTTGTTCGCAGCTTAGGGTTATTTTAAAGGTATCACCGATACTTTTCCCCTCTAAAACCTCTTCGATACTTTTAAAAATATGACCATAGTTACCGTGCAGGTAGATAATAGGCTCTTCTTCTTCGTGAAGCAGTTTCCCTTCTGTATCATTGATGTGATAATCGACGGTGACAAGGCAATCTTTTGTGATGGTCATGGTGTTTCCTTAGGGCAGTGGTATGAGAATGGGATTAAATGCTTTAGAAGAAATTATAGCGCGTCCGCCTATACATAGGGCTGAAGCCTCTGTAGCACTTACTACGGTGCGAACGACAGACGAACCGACGAGTAAGGTGATGATAACAGCAGGGAAATCCTCTTCGATTTTGAGAACTTCGCCGATGAGTTGGAGTTTACCGCTGAGGGTTTGGGGGCTGAAAAACTCCATTGGGGTGCAAATACGTTTAATGTGTCCTAATTCGATTGCTGCGAGACGATCAGAAAGCTTGACCGTTTCGGCGATGTCGTGACTCACGAGTAGAGTTGTAACTCCTAAACGAATGTGGATGAGGGATAATTCGTCTTGAAGCTTTTGGCGCATGGAAGGATCAAGTGCCGAGAGAGGTTCATCCAGCAGGATAATTTTGGGATGGCGTACCAATGCTCGGGCGAGGGCAACGCGCTGTTTTTGTCCTCCTGAGAGGGTGGAGGGGAGACGGTGGGCTAGATTGGCAAGTTCGATAAGCTCCAACAGTTCATCAACATTGCGACGTTGCTCCACTGTTTCGGCGGCAAAGAGAAGATTGTCTTTGACACTCATCGTCGGGAAAAGGGCATAGTCTTGGAAGACAAATCCAATGCTCCGTTTTTGAGGCGGAAGATTGATTTTTTTACGACTGTCGAACCATACTTCACCGTCAACTTCGATGAGACCGCTATCGGGTGTTTCTAGTCCTGCGATAAGCCGCATCAGAGTGGTTTTGCCAGCCCCTGAAGGGCCAAAGAGGGTTAGAAACTCACCATCGTGTATCTCAAGCTCAAATACGGCATTCAGCGCCCCTTCGGCAGACTCAAGATGCTTGGTAATATTGACCGTTATCATCGAATTTCCCCAAGCGATTTTTTATTGAGGGTGTAGACGAAGAGTAAAATGGCAAACGTCACGGCAAAGAGAGTGAGGGCGTATTGGTGTGCCATAGCATAGTTTAACGATTCGACTTCGTCATAGATGGCGATGGAGGCGACACGGGTTTCCCCGGGGATATTTCCCCCAATCATTAGAATAACTCCAAACTCTCCGACGGTGTGGGCGAACGCGAGGACGATTCCTGAAATCAAGCCATGACGGATGGTGGGGAGGACAACCTTGACCATTGTCTCGATTTTGGATTTACCGAGGGTGTAAGAAGCTTCGATGATGGAGCGGGGGACTTGGGTAAGAGCCGACTGTATCGGATGCACCATAAATGGAAGGCTGAAAAGGACAGATCCAATTACTAACCCCTCGAAACTAAAGGCTAACCGTATTCCGTGCTCTATGAGAAAACTTCCGATTGCCGATGCAGGACTGAATGCGAGGAGGAGATAAAAACCAAGTACTGAGGGGGGCAATACAAGGGGCATACTCACCACGGTTTCGATGATGCTTTTGAATCGTATTTTGCTAAAGACCAAAAAAGAGGCAAGGGGTATACCTATGAGGAGCAGTATCCCTGTCGTAATGCTTGCGAGTTTAAAGGTCAACACCATCGTGGTTAAAAATTCAGATTCCATTCGAGCCTCGCAGCAGTGAAATTTCAGAGGGTTGCACCATCCAGTATATGTTGTTAGCTTCATTTATTTCGAGAGTATCAAAGGTTAATGTCGGAACCAAAGCCATAATAATAATCTCGTGATAGAGGAGGGTAATTTGAGACAATATGATTCCCCGCTCGATCTTTTGCACGTTAGCACGCCCAATGTTGGCGGTGGTATTGATTGGCTCTTTGGAGAGGATTACTTCGGTCTCTTTGAACGCCAAAGTAACGCTTGTGTCCACTAAATCCTCTATATTGGACGCTTCGGCAAGGAGGAGGTGAAACGGATCTGTTCCGACTGCTACGGTAAGGATACTGAGGTGCTCGGACGTTGTAACGGCGGTGATAGTGGCGTTTAGGGTGTTCATGGATTAGTTTTCTTTCTTTGATTTATAGAAAAAGTTTTTATTGTTGATAGTGCTTGGTTGAATTCTAGTAAGGTAAGATTGTCATCAATTTTTGTAATATTATAAGGTATTGTATAATTGTCATCTGACTGTTTTTTGATAAGTAAATACATAAGTTCGGCAGGTAATGTAATATTTGAAGTTTGTATTTCTTGGTATCTATTGGATGACATTAGGCTCTTATTGAGATCATAGCCTTCATACACATCATCTGTGTGACTAAAAACAGTGTAATAATGACCATTACTATTTTGAAAAACTTTTGGATAATTAAGAACCTCTAAATACAATGTTGGTACAAAAGTAGGACTCAACCATGCTGTATATATAATTGCTGCTAAAAAAACTGTAAAAAATATACTTATCAACTGATTAGATAATTTTTCGATAGTAATTTTTTGACGCTTAAATTGTATTAGGTAATATATAATTTGCACAAGAAACAAGAGAAGTATAATAAAAAAAATAATTGTAATTGAGATTAAAAAAAGTGTGGTGAGTATTAAAAAATGATTTGTATTTACAAAAATTATATTTACAGGAATATTGTTGAAGTACAAGATGGCAAGGAAAAATGTAAATAGTAATGTACTAGATATAGAGATTAGCTTCATATAATGATTTTTTAGAAAAGTTTTAATCTCATATAAATGTTCATTTATTATAATTTTTTTCTTTAGATTTGATTCTTTATTTGTCATGAATTTAATCCTTGCTCTCTTTATTACATCTATTCCATCTACTTGATCGTATTTCACGTACATATTTTGAAGGGTCTTCACACTATTTATAAGGTTTGCACTCATTATCGTCATCACCGATAAGCAAAAGAAGTTCATCGACGGTATATCTCGGCTTTACGATATGCTTATAGGGATTGAGTTTTTGGTAGGTGAGTGTATAGTTTTTATTTTTGTGCATTATTAGGGCTTATTCTCTACAAGATACGAGTTTTTTGCGTAAAAAATAAAGGGCCACAGCGCAGTAAGGTTTTTTATGGCCACTACTATCAATTGAAGACCATCTTTGAATAAAGTTTTGAATAGAGTGTTTATCATTTTGATTCATAATGATATTTATGATACTATCAAGAACTTTTTTTCTACTATCTTTTAATTGTGATATATTTAAGCCCAGTACCTCATTTAACTCATCTTCAAAATCAGCGTCTATGGATTTAATCTCTCCACTGGAAGAATAATAAACAATCTCTTCAATGTTTAAATTTTGGTTAGCCAAATTAAATTTTAAGTCTTTATTTCCTTTTTTTGTATCACAATATTGATTAGATGGAGGATTGTTCTCATTACCATTACATACGGCGAATAGATTGGAATAAGCTAATTGAAGGAAAGGATATTTTTTTTTAGATTGAGAACGCCAATGTTCAATTTTTATATTATCACAATTGATTTTAGACATACAATAAGCACAGAGAAAACCTTGTTCTTCTAAAAGACTCTTTTTTAGAATTAATTTTGTTAATCTAGGTATATTATTAAACTCAGCATTAAAAGCTCTTTGATGTCGAACGAATGATCGTGGTGGTTCCTGTTTATAGATTTGTAGCATTCATAGATCCATTGGTTTAAGCATAGTGATTATGGCTTCCGCTTTTGTAAGATCAGGCCTAGAACCATTTAGCTCAGTTTCTAATTCAGATATTTTATTTTGAGCAGATTCAAACTCTTCATTGTCAATCAACATATGAATTGCATCGAGTTTTTTTGAAATACCTTCATCGCGCTTTGGTGTATTCATTAGTTCTTCTAAAATTTCTCCTGACGTTAACCCTAATGATTGATTAGGAGTATAAGCAATTAATTGATCTTCCACATTCTTTTCTAATATCCGTATATGTTTTTGAGAAACTTCACCAACCGTTTGAGGTGAATGTGTGCTGATAATAAACTGACAATTTTGAAAAACTTCACATAATTTTCCAAGAATCATTCGTTGCCAAGCAGGATGTAGATGAAGTTCAATTTCATCGATGAGGACAATTCCTTCACCTTTGAGTGGCTCATTCATGGTTGGATTAGCAATAGCTAGACGACGGGCTAAATCCCCGATCATAGCTAACATACATTTTTCACCGTCGGAGAGATGATCGACTCGGAGTTCTTTACCTCTTTTTTTAATAACCATTCGTAGTGATGGTTTTCTTTTTACTGATAAATCTGAAAAGTCACCCATGATATTTTCTATTGCCGTGCGCACTGCGGTGAGTTGTTTATCCTTAAATTCAATATTAGGACGTTCAATACCCACTTGGTTTAAAAATCTATAATTTTCGTTTTCTGAGTCTTCACGATTACGGAACCATTCAAAAAAGTGTCTGAAATTTGCTCCTCCGACGAGAGCTTCATCATAAGCTTCTAAAAGCGAGAAATCATGCTTTTTTCGAATTTTTAGTGGAATATCTAAAACGGATCGGTTGGTTCGATAGTAAACAAAGAGAGGGATAGAACATAAATTTTCTGTTTCAAAGATACTTGTCGTGATTGTGTCAATATATTCCTTATCATAAGAAATAAAATTTTTAGATGTAGCTTTATCTTTACGTACTGACCATAAATTTCCATCTACTGGTGAAATTGCAATTAGAGTTTCATCAAATCGTCCTGATGGAATATCTGTATCTTTGAAAGCAATCCCAGTATTTTTTCTAAATTTTATTTGATTAATAACTCTAGAGAGAACTATAGATAGAGCATCCAAAACAGTTGATTTACCTATTCCATTACTTCCTATAAAAACGGTGAGTTGAGGATCTAATGAGACGGTGAACGGTTTAGCAGATATTCCTCTAAAATTTTGAATTGTTACGTCTTGGATTTTCATACGGCAGAATCCTTTAGTCCATAGTGATGAGTTATGCACTTCTTTAAATATTCCTTATATTTTAGCATAAAACAGCTACTTTAGTTATTCGCATAAAGGTTCTATTCTCACTTTTATATCGGCAAGGTATGCGTTATAGGGCGATGAGGTGATGATCATATCAATCTCAGTATTGGCATATAATAATCTTTCGAACGCTTAGTCAGATAAAGTAATCATTTCGTTGTTTCCCATCCAATAAACGCCCATTGCATAGGTTTCGGATGTCGATTTTCACCTACAATAAAACGCTCATAATACTCACTTGCTTTGATTTGTTGCTCTTCATCCATCCCTCCAAGACTCCAAATAAGCGATTCGATGAACTCCTCGACATTGGCACTGCGGATACTCCCTCTCCCCGTCGTGATGTAGTCGATGGTTGGAAGATAACCGTTTTGATAGAGGAGAATCGGAAGATACCAATAGTCGGGTTTGGTGATTATTTTTTTGCCGATGTAGTTTAAAATCTCCATATCTACGAAACTTCCTCCGACTTTGTAGGTGAGATAACATTCACGGCGTGCACACGAAGACATTTTTATGAGGGCATGCTCTGCGTCACTGACTTCCATAGAGCGTGATGCAACAGCAATATCGACTGGAGGCAAGATGCTCCAGTCGTCTTCCCAGCTTAGGTGAAAGGTACGGATATTGGTAATCCCTTCACGAGCAGCATAAGCTTCGAGTTCGGAGAGCATCTGTGTAGAAAAATCAATAGCAATGACCTCTTTGACTTTTTTAGCTAAGGGAATACTCAATGCTCCTGGTCCACACCCGATGTCTAAAACCACCTCGTCTCCTGCAATATTCATACGGGAGATAAAATCATTAACGTAGGGGCTATTGATTGTTGATTGTGCCATATCACGTGATTTTTCATCCCAATCGGTACTGGTTTTAGCTTTGAAATCGGTGCTAGCTTTATGTTCACGGTACATTTGAGCAAAATCGATCGGTTCTAAAAACATGATTTTCCTTTAAAATATTATTGTACGACAAATCCGTATTCTTTGAGAATAGTATTGGCCTCTTTAGTCTCGAAAAATGTGAGAAACTCTCTGGCTTCAGGATTATTTTTTACCAATACATACCCTTGCAGGAGTTCGGGATGGGAATTATTGGGGATTAAATATGAAGGTGTACCTTTTAGTTGCGGAGTTGATACAAGAGAAAGGGCTAAAATCGCAACATCGGCTGCTTTAGTCTGGACGTACTGTGCGGTTTGATTAATGTTTTCACCATAAATGAGTTTGTCTTTAATTTTATCATATACTCCATAATATTTGAGTGCGGCCACAGCGGCACGACCGTAAGGGGCGTGTTCAGGATTGGCAATAGCAATTTTTTTTATATTTGGTGAGAGTAACGACTCCATTCCTTTAGTCGTATTAACGGTATTGCTCCATAATACGATACGTCCAATCGCGTATGGTTTGACCTCTCCGACTGCTTGTCCGGAGACTTTGAGTTTTTTGGGATAGTCGATGTCAGCACTGTAATAAATATCATACGGAGCACCGTTGCTGATTTGTGTAAATGCTTTTCCCGATGAACCGAACATCGTATTTATTTTTGTTTCACTGTGACGGCTCATATAGACTTTAGCAATCTCATCAAGTGCAAATTTCATATCAGAAGCTGCCACAATATTGACTTCACCTGCCATTAAATAGGTTGAGGTGAATATCAAAGAAGCAAGAAGAAGTTTGAATTTCACAGAGAATCCTTTACGTTATATCTTATAAAATATAACGTATTATAGAAAAATAAACTTAAAAAAAGTTACAAACGCTCTAAAGTCCGATAATAATATGCAACGGTGAGATAAGGGCGAAGGCACGAGCACCTACTTGAAAATTTTGGAGTGAATCGTGTTTTTCAAGTGCGATAAGAAGGGTTCCTCCATCGAGTCGAAAGGTAATCTCTACATTTTCGGCAGAACGCTCAATCCCTTCAATAATCCCTGAGAGGCTATTGTCTCCATTAGATGAAGCCGATGTGCTGATTTTAATGTCACTGGATTTGATAATGGCATACACATCACACCCGACGCTCAAACCCATGTTTTCTACCGATTTAGCCGTGATGGTAGAGAGGAGGGTGTCAGAGCCTGCGAGGGATAATGTAAGGGTAGAATGGAGACCATTTTCGTTAATGGAGGTTAGGGTCGCTGGGAGTTGGTTTCGTGCACTGGTAGTGAGAAAGGTTCGGCTTAGGATTCGGGCGAGGCGTTCGGGATCGTTGCCTGCTTCGGAAAAACGGTCGATAAATTGTCGGTGCAGTTCATTAAAACGATGGAATGTAGCAATGAGCTCACGGGCGTATGGGGTCAGCTTCGTTCCGCCGCCGCCCTTGCCTCCGGTTGTCCGTTCGATAAGAGGCTGATCGGCTAAGGCATTTATCCCGTTGATACGCTCCCATGCCGCTTTGTAACTCATTTTCATCTCTTTTGCCGCAGCATTGATGGAACCTGTTTTGTCAATCCACTCCAGAAGGTCTATTCTCCCTACGCCCAAAAAGCTTTGATTCTCTTTAGTGAGCCAAAAACGTCCGTCAATTTTCATCGTTGTTTATTCTTCTTCGATGCTGTCTGTGTTCTCTTTTTCTTCAAAATTAAGTAATTTTTTAGTGGTATTTACAGGACAGAAAAAAAGAATTTCAAAAAAAGGATTCATAAGTGTTGTATTTTCGTCAGGCATATCAAAGGCTTTGACTTCAAACCCTTTTCCGTCTGCTTCAGTGTTCATAATAACGGTAAACGTTAATGTTCCCAGTGCTCGAAGCATATTGGTGACATTTTTATAGGTTTTATGCTCTTTTGGAGCCATGAGATTTTGATTTTCTTCACTGCGGTTTTTCATTTGTATACTTAAAAGTGTCAGATTATCGCGGTGGATGGTTTTATTCCATTTGATAATCCCTTTTGGAAATCGCAGGAGAGATGTTTTGGAAAGTAACGGATTAGGGGTTGTTTTTTTGATGGTTTCTATAAGTTTTAAAAAAGAGTTTTTTCCACCGACCGATGCAGCATAAGCCAATAGTTGATCATGAAGAAGTATTTTTTCATCATTGCTGATTTGATGGAAACGGCACATTGTGAGCCTTTTGATTAAGATGCGTTATTATAACGCGTTAATACAAAAAGCTTCGTTGCATGATAGGTCGAATCTGTTGGGTTGAAGCAGCATTTTTTAAAAAGAGAGCATTCGCAATCACCCCTTGTTCCAACAACATATCGGAACCGTCTTTGTAGGGGAGCTTTGCTTTTTTAACTTCGGCTAAAAAGGGAGTTTCTTTGCCGTAAATCACATCAATAGCTCCTTTAGATGTTGCGAGCAATGCAGTGAGAAGTTCTGCGGGTATGGGCAACTCATTGTCGGTGAGTCCCGCAGAGGTTGTGTTAATGATGAGGTCGAATGAACGGGGGATAAATCTCTCCCAGTCGTAGGCGTCAAACCCTTTTTCTCTAAAGTACTCCAACCGTCCGTGAGAGCGATTGAGGATGGTTGGGGTGATTGTGTTGTGTTCTAAAGCAATTGCAAGTGCTTTTGCCGTTCCTCCTGCACCGATAATCAATGCAGTAGAGAGCTTTCCAAACGATTGAATCGCCGCAATAAAACCATCGGCATCGGTATTGTAGCCGATTAAGCGACCATTTTCTAGGATAAGGGTATTAACCGTACCAATTTCTCGGGCAATACCGCGAACTTCATCGCATTGGCTGTATGCCGTTTCTTTGTGGGGGACGGTGACATTTGCGCCACATAGAGCCTTGGCAAAAAAAGCATCACGCAGTTTTGAACCATCCCTCAGATGGGTACGAGTATAGCAAGCTTTCACTTCTAATGCTTTAAAAACCGTGTTGTGCATAAGCGGTGAGCGGGAGTGACTTACGGGGTCACCAAAGATGGTAAAAATGTTCATTACGAGGGATCGATTAAATCTTCGAGGGTGCTTGTGAGCGCTCCGAGCTTGTTGGTCACTTCGAGATATTCGAGTTCATGGACGGAGTCAGCAACGATACCGGCTCCTGCTTGGAGAATAATCTGATTTTCTTTGATAAGAGCGGTACGGATGGTGATTGCGCTGTCCATATTGCCATCAAAACCAAAATAGCCGATGGTTCCGCTGTAAAAACCTCTTTTAACCCCTTCGAGTTGTGCAATAAGCTCCATAGAACGAATTTTAGGGGCACCCGTCATGGTTCCGGCGGTGAAGGTGGCAGCGAGGAGATCGAACATATCTTTATCGTCACGAAGCGTTGCGTGAACGTCGGAGACAATGTGCATTACGTGAGAATAACGCTCCACGTGCATCATTTCTTCAACCCGTACCGTCCCTGTCGCGGCAACACGTCCGACATCATTTCGACCCAGATCTATGAGCATCAAATGTTCTGCCAGCTCTTTTGGGTCGGATAACAGTTCTTCTTCGAGTTGGGCATCGCGCTGTTTGCTTCCGCCACGTTTGCGTGTTCCGGCGATTGGGCGTAACAATATGTCCCCATCACTCAGACGTACCATAACCTCAGGAGAACTTCCAACAATGCTAAAATCACCGTACTCCATCAAATACATATAGGGTGAGGGATTTTTTATCCGTAAAACACGGTAAAAACTAAAGGGATCAACGGTAGCATTTCGGATATAGCGATTGGTCATTAGAATTTGAAAAACATCACCGCTTCGAATCATCTCTTTTGAGGCATCAATCATCTCAAAAAAATGCGATTTTGTATGGATAAAATCGCCGCCAAGATCATTTTTAATGGGTAAAAGAGGAGTATAGTGGTAGAGTGATTTTAGGGTATTCTCTAAGGTTAAAAATTGGTCTTGAAATTCTGATAGGGCACTAATAAGGGTAATTGTCGAGTGCTTATGAGAGACAACCGCCACCAATTTTGGTAAAATCAAATCCATATCAGGAATATGCGTTTGATCTTCAAGAGCAGACATGTGATCTTTTAGAGTCGGTTCAAAAACCTGAACCATATCGTAGCCGATATAGCCAATAAATCCATCAATGTATCCAACGTCGAGTTCTTTGGCTTTGGTGCGATAAAAATCATAGTCAATGGTATTGTAATAGCGTTTTAAAAACTCAAAAGGAGACTCGTGAGAGATGATGTTTTCGTTGTTGGCGTTGGTATAAAGAGTTTTCCCATCGGCATAGCGTAGACGCTCACGTGCACCCAATGCGATAATCGTATAGTTTCCATTACTATTGCCTGCACTTTCAAGGAGAAAAGAAATTTCTCCTGAAAAAAGCCTTTTTAGCTTTTCGTAGACCGCAATTGGGGCAAATTGATCCAGAGAGAAACGGTGAGAGTGAATCACATTATCCCTTTATCTTAAATGCTTTTGCTTCGATGTTTTGGCGAATATTATCCATCGCGTCTTGTACGGCTTTTTCTCCTTGGAATGGTCCCACTAAAATCTTAGTTGTTTCACCCGTTTTTTGAGCGGTGTATTTCATTCCACTGGCATTCAAACGGTCTATTAGAGCTTTACTTGGCTCTTTGGAAAATGAGCCGACTTGGACATAATAGGTAGCACCGCTATTTGTGGCTATAGGTGTTGCTTTTACTTCCGTTTTTGGCTCAGCTGCTTTGGGTGTTTGAGTTGTTGTTTCCGGAGCTTTTACTTCTGTGGCTGATTTTGGAGCTATTTTTGGTTGAGCAACTTTTTTAGGCTCCTGTTTTACAGGTTCTGTTTGTAGAGTTTTTGGCTCAGCTTTTTGAACCTTTGCAATGGTAGGTTGGGCGTACACTTTTTGCACAACGGGTTTTGGTTCAGGAGCGCTTTTTTGAGCCATTGGTATCGATACTGTTTTTGCAATAGGGGCAGAGTGAACTGTTGTTTTTGCAGGAGTTGTTACAGTAGGTGCAGCTTGGACAACAGCAGGTGCATTGGAAGGGACATTTTGCAGGGACTCTTCTTTGATTTTTTGTGCTACTTGATCTAAAGTTTGATTTTTTGCACTTTCGTTCCCCTCTTGAATCACTTCTACGGGTTCAAAGAGGGGGTCATTTATGATTTCCGTTGGGGCACTTGGTTCTGGCGGAAGAATCGCTTGAGGAGCTTTTTGAACTTCATCATTTTTGAGTGAGTTCATGATGACCAACACAATGATAAGGATGAGGGTCAACGTTGCAATAGCCAGTAACAGTTTTTTGCTTCCTGAGCTTGAACCGCCTTTGTTTAAAATAATATCATTGAGCTCGTTTTTTTCTTCCATTTTAGTCTCCTATAGGTGCTTTGACCACGAAGCTCCACGCTCTTTGGCGTATACTTCGTAGGGTAAATTGAGAATGTTGTATTCCAACGGTAAATCATCCGCAGGGAACATTCGCCACTGTTTTGGCTGTTTGGCAGCAAGTTTCAATGAAAGCATCTTACCCAATTGAATCGCTTCTTGCAATGTTGTGTGCCCTTTATGGATATACACATGCAAATGCCCTGGCGTTTTTGTCTCAAAAGCGGTAAAATTAATAAATCCCTCTTCTCTAAGCAATAATTGTGCCTTATGATAGAAACGTTGTGTATCGGTACCGTTATAATCGATAACAATATTTTCAACTTTACCAAACTGATTTATAAGAGAGTGAGCGAGAGTAATTTGTTTTTTCAGATGTTGATCAATGAGTGTTTGCGTTAGAGTTTTAGGGATTTTTTCATATTTATTAAAAAAAGTACGTCCTTTGAACTCAATTTTATCAACCATTGTGTCGTGTTTAAGCCAATAATGATCCGAGACTATTTTAATAAGCTTCATATCCATTGATGTCATCGTAAAAACTCCTTGTATCACATCTCTATTTTTGCCCGATGGGGGCAATGGTTCTTAATATGTGGATTGGGTATAGATAATAAATCCGCGTGCCAGTATTTTTAGCTCTTCTTTAATAGCTTTTTGATTTTCTTCATTTTCAATATCATCTAAAACATCGGCAATTTTATTAGCAATGAGTTCAAACTCTTTTTCTTTCATCCCGCGTGAGGTAAGAGCAGGGCTTCCAATACGGATACCTGAGGTTACAAACGGTGAACGTGTTTCACCCGGAACGGTATTCTTATTGACTGTAATCCCTGCACGTCCCAGTGCTGCATCGGCTTCTTTACCGCTAAACGGTTTGTTTAAAAAAGAGACTAAGATAAGATGATTATCCGTTCCGCCACTGACAATATCATACCCGCGTTTGATTAATACGTCGGCAAGCACTGCCGCATTAGCTTTAACTTGCTTGGCGTAGACCTTCCATTCAGGAGAGAGATTATATTTGAATCCAACTGCTTTGGCTGCAATAACATGAACCAACGGTCCGCCTTGAAGAGCAGGAAAAATTGCCGAATTGATTTTCTTGGCAATTTCTTCATCATTCGTCATAATCATACCGCCGCGAGGACCAGCAAGGGTTTTATGGGTGGTGGTAGTCACAATGTGCGCATGAGGGAACGGGCTTGGGTGTTCGCCTGCACACACGAGACCTGCAATGTGGGCGATGTCTGCAAACAAAATCGCTCCAACTGCGTCGGCAATTTCACGAAACTTAGCAAAATCGATCTCACGAGCGTAGGCTGATGCACCACAAACGATAATTTTTGGTTGAGTAATTTTGGCAATATCCAAAACACGATCATAATTAATACGACCATCAAGTTCTACGCCGTATGAAAAACTGTGATAGTTTTTACCGGAAAAACTGACCTTTGAACCATGGGTCAAGTGTCCGCCGTGGCTGAGATCCATCCCCAGCAATTTGTCTCCCGCTTGAAGGAGGGCAGCATACACCGCACCGTTGGCAGACGAACCTGAATGAGGTTGTACGTTGGCATAGTTACATCCAAAAAGCTCACATGCACGGTTAATCGCGAGTTGTTCAACACCATCGGCGTATTCACATCCGCCGTAATAACGCTTTGCCGGGTAACCCTCTGCATATTTGTTCGTAAATACGCTTCCCATAGCTTCCATAACGGCTGGAAGGGTAAAGTTTTCAGAGGCAATCATCTCTAAATGGTCGGTTTGACGTTCGAGCTCTTGCTCACATAGGGTATAAATTTCGTTGTCGTATTCTTTAAGAAAGCTCATTAGGTTCTCCGTTGTTAAGATTGTTATTTTGGGGTTTCATAGCAGGGAAGAGCAAAACATCCCGAATTGAGTGTTGATTGGTCAGCATCATGACAAGGCGATCAATACCAATTCCTTGACCTGCTGTGGGTGCCATACCGTAGGAGAGAGCGGTTACGAAATCTTCGTCCATTTCGTGGGCTTCATCATCACCACACTCTTTAGCCGCCATTTGTCCATTAAAACGTTCCAGCTGATCGACTGGATCATTAAGCTCACTAAATGCATTGGCAATTTCTCGACCTGCGATGAAAAGTTCAAAACGGTCGGTAAGTTCTGGGCGCTCATCATTACGACGGGCGAGCGGTGAAATTTCAACCGGATAATGGGTGATAAACGTAGGATTAATCAGTTTTGCTTCAACAAATTCATCAAATAATTCACCTTGAAGCTGCCCTAAATTTAGGGTTGCTTTGGCTTCGAGTTTATGAGAACGTAAATAGTCTAAAATAGCCTCTTTATCATTTACGATAGCTTCAGGTACGCCACCGATAATGCTCAAACTTTGAATCAGTTCAATTTCAGTAAATTGGTCGAAATCAATCTCAAATTCACCATACGGGAGACGTTTAGGAAGATTTAGATGATCGAAAAGATACTCAAAATACTCTTTTGTGATTTCAATGAGATCTTTATAGGTTTTATACGCCCAGTAAAACTCGATAGAGGTAAATTCAGGGTTATGGGTCGCATCCATCCCCTCATTACGAAAGTTACGGTTGATTTCAAATACGGCTTCAAAGCCGCCGACAATGAGACGTTTAAGATAAAGTTCCGGTGCAATGCGTAAAAAACGATCAATTCCGAGTGCATTATGATGGGTAACAAACGGTTTTGCATTGGCTCCGCCTGCGATAGGGTGCATCATCGGTGTTTCTACTTCTAAGAACCCCTTGTCTTCAAAGAAACGGCGTGTTAAGCTGATGACTTTTGAGCGAATATGAAAGGTTTTGCGTACTTCAGAATTCATAATAAGATCAAGATAGCGTTGGCGATAGCGCATCTCTTTATCGGTAATTCCATGGAATTTTTCAGGGAGCGGTGAAATGGCTTTGGTGAGGATTTTTAAGGTATCAGCATGAAGCGACAGTTCGCCTTGCTGGGTAACAAATGGATAGCCGCTGACTTCAATAATATCACCCACCTCAATAAGTTTTTTAAAAATATCATTATAAAAATTTTCAGGAAGATTGTCGCGTGCAACGTAAACTTGGAGCATTCCGCTCTCATCTTCGATTTTAACAAAGCTGGCTTTACCCATTAAACGGTAGAGTTTGATACGTCCTGCAACAGTATAGTGACGATGCTCATCCCGTTTGTCTTCTTTTTGAAAAAGATCAGAATTGACGTTATTAAATTTCTCAATAGTTGTATTGCGTGCAGAATTATTAGTATACGGATCAATTCCAGCTTCTCTCAATTGGTTGGCTTTCTCGATTCGTTGAAGTATATATTGATTATCGAATGTCACAATAAATTCCCTTTATTTTTTCGTTTGGCATATTTTACAAATGCCATAAATTTGCATAGAGTGTTCTTGCATTATAAATCCAAGCTCTTCCGCGATTTTTTTCTGTCGTAACTCAATCTCTTCATCTACAAATTCGCTAATACTGCCGCATTTCGTGCAGATGATATGATCGTGATGATCTTTTGCCCCCAGCTCATATTTTTTGCCTTGCGCTCCAAATGAGAGGGATGTCACCATCTCAGAATCTTCGAGAAGCGAGAGGGTACGATAAACGGTTGCAATTCCTGTGTTTAAATCGGGATGTTTTTCTTGGATAAGATGATGCAGCCCTTCGGGAGTTAGATGCTCGTCAGAATTATAAAGCATCTCTAAAATTACTTCACGCTGAATAGTGAATTTTAAACTGTTGGCTTTTAGAAGCTGCTTGAAATCGGTGAGAAGTTTAGCGTATTCAATTGAACGTTTGGTAAAATCAGTTAAGGAATCCATGTGGCTATTTTTCCTTTTTAACGGATGAAGAGCGTGAGATGTCTTCATCGCTTTTGTTGGAGTTTATCAGGCTTTTGACGTCATCCGTCTCGATGTGTAAAATAAAATTTCCCGTAGCAAACATAGGTTCAAAAAAGATACTGTTTTTCATTTTTTCACCAAAATTTTCACGTATAGCTGTGACACTAAAAAGAGCATAAATAATGACAGAGAGGATAAAAAAGAATTTACTTGCTCCCACTATAAATCCTAATGTACGGTCTAAGCTCCCCAGTCCGCTGAGAGAACTAAGACGTTTAAATCCTGCACCCAATGCGACCATGAGAAGCCAAAAGATACCGACACTAAAAATAAAACCCATAAGATTGATCGCAGTAGCTGACTCAAAACCAAAAATGAGATCATTTAAAAATTTGCCAATCGCTCCGCCAATATGAGAGGCAACAAAGAGTCCTCCCACAATCCCAATGAGTCCGAAAAGCTCTTTTGAAAATCCATTTAAAAGTCCTTTAAGTCCTAACAATAGCACGATTGATCCAACTGCTACATCAAAATAATTTAAATCCATTATAACTCCATTTCCATTCTGTCTTTTCCATTGTTTTTAGCGCGATAGAGGGCAATGTCTGCACGATGAATTACCCCATCCATTGTGTCATTATCCCGTGTTTTGGTCAATCCTACACTTAAAGTAACGGCAATTTGTTCATTATGAAATACAGGTTTGTTTTGGCGGCAAAGACTTAAAAAACGGTTTGCAACCAATTGTGCACCCGTCAAATCGGTTCGGTTGAGTATGATGACAAACTCTTCTCCTCCAAACCGGTACACTTTATCACCGTCTCTCAGAGTTTTTTTGAGTAATTTAGCAATAAAAATAAGAACTTTGTCTCCTGCTATATGTCCATGCTGATCATTAATAGATTTAAAATTATCAATATCAATCATAAGAAGAAAAAGTTCTTGTGTTTGCCGATCTTTGGAAAGAAGTTCACTAAGATGTTTTTGGAGTGCATACCGGTTAAATGTTTTTGTGAGAGGATCGAGAGTTGTTGTAATTTCTAATGTTTGAACTTGGGCATGCAGATCTTGAATAACTTGATTGGCACGTTGAACTTCTTGGCGCAGATGTGATTGAATATCAACAAATTTTTCATTTATATTATTAAAATTAATTAAATTTGAATTTTTCTGGTCTTTTAAAATTGTTGCATGATCATCGGTTATTTTTTCAAAAACATGATTAGATTGAGAATAGGAACCAAGGCTAAGAAGTGCAATGTCTTTATATTCTTGTTCATTATTAGATCTGTATCCATGTATATCAAGCTCACCGTTTAAATAGAGTTCTAGAACTTCTTTGGTGGCTATTGAGACAATTTCTGCAAATTCGTCAGGGTCAATTTTATCTTGCCTCGAGCTTGCAGATTCTAAATGAAAGGAGAGCTCTTTGCAAAAAAGGGATAAAAAAAGGTTCACTTGCGTTGATTTCATTGACTCTCTTTGGATAAATTATCTCTCTTCTATCGTGATGCAATTATACTTTTTAAAACCTAAATATAGCTTTTGGTATTCATAATCAGTCGCTTTTTAGGATAAAACGATAAAATTGCTTTCTTTATAAATAACTAAATAAGCCTTTTGGCAATCTTGAGTGATGGGAGAAATAATAATAATGAGTCTATGGAGCCGATCGAGTTGGAGAGATAAACCAATAACGCAACAGCCTATTTATCCAGATCAGGTGCGCTTAAAAGAAGTCGAAGAACAGCTCAAGAATTATCCGCCTCTTGTTTTTGCAGGAGAAGCACGAAATCTGAAAAAGAACCTTGCTGACGTATCTGAAGGGAAAGCTTTTTTACTTCAAGGGGGCGATTGTGCTGAAAGTTTTTCAGAGTTTCATGCCCATAACATTCGAGACACTTTTAAGGTGATGATGCAAATGGCAGTAGTGATGACCTTTGCCGGTGGCGTTCCTGTTGTCAAAATAGGACGTTTGGGAGGGCAGTTTGCCAAGCCTAGATCCTCTGATATGGAAACCATAGACGGAGTAACTCTTCCAAGCTATCGTGGAGATATTATCAACGGAGTAGAGTTTAATGCTGCCGCTCGTGTCCCTGACCCGTATCGTATGGTTCAAGCATACAATCAGTCTGCGGCTACTCTTAATCTTCTTCGTGCATTTGCATCAGGCGGATTAGCAGATTTAAATCAAGTTCATGCATGGAATCTTGGTTTTGTGGGACAAAATGAGTTAACCAAAAAATACGATGAACTTTCACGTCAGATTGATAATTCTCTCCGTTTTATGGCGGCATGCGGAATCACATCGGATGTATCAAGAACGCTTCGTGAAACCGATTTTTACACCTCTCACGAAGCATTGTTACTCAATTATGAGGAAGCATTTACCCGTCAAGATTCACTTACAGGAGAGTGGTATGATGTTTCATCTCATATGCTTTGGATTGGAGATCGAACGCGTCAGCTCGATGGGGCACACGTCGAATTTATGAGAGGTATCCAAAATCCGATCGGTGTCAAAGCAGGACCTTCTATGGACCCTGAAGATTTGATCCGTTTGTGTGATGTTCTCAATCCTGAAAATGAAGCAGGACGGCTCAATATTATTGTCCGCATGGGTGCTGATAAAGTTGCTGACGGGATGCCTGCTTTGATCCGTGCTATCGAGAGAGAAGGAAAAAAAGTTCTTTGGAGTTGTGATCCGATGCATGGAAATACCATTACCAGCAATGGGTACAAAACTCGTCCCGTTGATGCGGTTCTCAAAGAGATGAAGCAGTTTTTTCAAGTACATAAATCTGAAGGAACTTACGCAGGCGGTGTTCATTTGGAAATGACAGGAAAAAATGTTACTGAGTGCCTTGGCGGATCATTTGAGATTACGTCCGAAAATCTCAAGAGCCGTTATCATACCCATTGTGATCCAAGACTCAATGCCGACCAGTCATTAGAACTTGCATTTTTGATTGCAGATACTCTTAGAGAAGCGCATCCTTGATGTCATTCCTGCGAAGGCGGGCGAAGTGCCCTCGTGTGAATCCATCTTTTTAAAATTTAACTCTTATTATTACTTACAATTCGGGCAAATGCCCGAAATCATAATTGATACTTCATCTACACGATAATCACTACTTTTTACCGTATCTTCTACTAGAGTTATTGGATCAAAAGAGATGTCTTTAAGTTCACCACATGTTTTGCAAAGAATATGTGCATGCGGTACTTTTTCAATTTCATATTTTGCTTTTTGACCCGGTATTTTGACTTCACGTATTAAACTGACACTTATCATGGTATGGATATTTTTGTAAAGTGTGGCAAGTGAGATAGAGGTAAATTTTTCTCGAATCTCCTTAAAGAGATCGTCGATACTAATGTGCCCCGAATATTCCATTAATTTGATTATTGCAATTCGCTGAGGCGTTGCTTTAAGCTTGTAGTGTTGTAATAAGTGCCGATTTTTCATAATATGAAAGTATAAGAAAGAATTCCAAGAAGTTACCTAAAAGAGAGGCTAGGCATTAAACTTTTTAATATTTATTTAATGCTTTATCTTTTGTTACATCAAGTCAATAACTCTTTGCAGCTCATCAGGTTTATTGGAATATTGCATCGCAATATCTTTATTAATTATTTTTTTACGCAGATACTCAACAATTTCTTGTGTTTGAGTCGTCATTCCGGTCCCTTGTTGATTGAGCTGCATTTGTGAATAAAGCTGATGCACTTTATCTTCACGTATTAAGTTGGCGATAGCAGGATTGGTAATCATGACTTCTTGAGCCGCGATACGTCCTCCTCCGATTTTTGGGAGAAGGGCTTGGGCAATGACGGCGATCAAAGAGGTTGAGAGTTGTGCACGAACTTGCGGTTGTTCATCACCGCTAAATACGTCGATGATACGGTTAATGGTGCTAGGAGCTGAGTTGGTATGAAGTGTTCCAAAAACCAAGTGACCTGTTTCTGCTGCAGTCAATGCGGCTGCAATAGTTTCACGATCGCGCATCTCTCCGATGAGAATAACATCAGGGTCTTCACGCATCGCGTATTTAAGTGCGGCAGAGAAACTTTTGGTATCGGTACCAATATTTCGGTGCGAGAAAAGACATTTTTTATTACTGTGGACAAATTCGACGGGATCTTCGACGGTGATGATATGGCGTGCTTCATTAAGATTAATTTCATTGAGCATTGCAGCCAGAGTGGTTGATTTACCGCTTCCCGTTGGACCCGTCACTAATATCAGCCCTTTTTCACGCTTAATAAGTTCTTTAAAGATTTTTTTTGCATTCAAGTCATCAAGTGAGGGGATAATGGTTGGAATGATACGAAATGCGCAGGCAACGTCATCCATTGTTTTGTAGTAGTTGGCACGAAAGCGACCTACATCCGGAATAACAATGGAGAAGTCAAGTTCGTTATTCTCTTCAAATACCTTTTTTTGTTTTTCAGTTAGGATGGAATATGCCATCTCTTCGATTTGCTTACCGTCCATAACGGGCAAATTAAGCGCAACAAGCCGCCCATCAATACGAATCTGAGGTTCAGAACGGCTTACAAGATGTAAGTCAGATGATTTGTAGGCAACTACGCTTTTTAAAAGCTTGTGAATATCGAGTGATTGATTCATGATAAAAATATCCCTTCGTATTGAGTTACATTAAAACCTACGATAACGTTTGTATTGTATTCTATCACAGGACGTTTAATAAGACGATTTTCTCTAGCCATCCATTCGATTTTGTCATTATCGCTAAGAGTAAGCGATTTTAGTTCTAAGGTTCGGTATGTTGTCCCTTTGGTATTAAGCAAAAGAGATAGTTCAGCCTTTTGAGACCATTGAATGATTTTACTTTTATCAACTGGGGATATTTTAAAATCTATAAAAGTATAGTCAAGGGTGTGATCGTGAAAAAAATGAAACGCTTTTTTGACAGAGTCACAGTTTTTAATGCCATAAATTGTAATCATCTGGATTATTCAATGATTTTTGGAACGATAAAAAAGTGTTCTTGTGCATGCGGTGAATGTGCCAAAATATCGTCATTAATCGTACGATCAACACTTCCAATATCTTCACGCAATAATGTTGCCATAGACTCCATTGAAAATGTTGGATTAATCCCATCGGTATTTAATTCGGAAAGATTATCCACAAAGGAGACAATTTCACCAAGCTGTTCAATCATCTGTGCCCGATCCTCTTGGGGTATTTGAAGGAAGGAAAGTTTTTCTAGGCGCTGCAAAAGTGTTTCATCGACATGCATAATGTGTAAACCTTATTAAAGTGAAATGTATAGGGTTATTGTAGCGAAAAATAGACTTCTTTACGGAATTTTAACAACACTTGAGTTATCATTGTAGTAAAATACACAAATATTGATATGTCAGAGGAGCCCTCTTGAGCCTAAAAGAAAATATGCAAGCCCTTAAAGAAGAGTTAAATTCAGAAGAAAAATTTTTCGAAAGTGCCGTGAGGACGGAGCGTTTTGTTAAGAAATATCAAAAACCGATGATTGCATCTGTTATTGTATTTCTCTTGGGCGTAGGGGGAAGTGTTGCTTATCAAATGATTCATGATGCTAAAGTAGAGCGGGCAAATATGGCGTTGAATACGTTATTGATAAACCCTGCGGATCAAAAAGCATTAAAAGAGCTTTCATCAGAAGGTGGGTCGTTGTATGAATTGTACAGCTTATCTCGGGCATTGCGTGAAAATGATCTTAAAATGCTTAAAACGCTTCAAAGTGCCAGTTCTTCAGAAGTAGCCGACATTGCATCGTATGAGAGTGCAGCTTTGTCAAAAGATGATAAGGCGCTGGAAGCGTATACAAAAAAACAAGGTTCAATCTATCAAGAGTTAGCGGTAATTGAGCTAGCGGTGTTGTCGATTCAAAAGGGGGACAGTAAATCAGCGCATACCTCACTGGAATTGATAAAAGAAGAGTCTGCGGTCTATCCATTAGCACAAATACTAAGCCATTACGGGGTGAAATGATGAAATATTTATGGGCTGGCTTGAGTGTTTTTAGTATATTGTTACTGAGCGGTTGTTCACAAAAAGAAGTTTACAAACCTGAAAATATTAAAGGGGAATGGCGCACTGCAGGACATTTAAGTGCACCAATCTCACAAGTGGCACAATCGGGTGCTGTGTTGGCAAATGGAAATATTCTCACAAAAGCAGGAGAAAAAAAGCAAAAAATTCCAGCTGATTTCCGTTTGCTTAATATCACTGATGGATGGATCATTACCCAAAACAGTACAAATGATTTAGAACTGATTCCTGAAGACGGTGTAAGTGAGCATGTTATTATTGATTTAAAACGAACAGTTGCTGCAGCAAGTATTCAAGGAGACACGCTTGCGATTCTTTTTGGAAACAATGAGATGTCTTTGTTCTCATTACAAACGAAAAAAATGACATTTAAAGAAAGTTCTAATGCACCTATTGCGGTTGATGCCCGAATAGCTAATCCATATTTCTTAAAAGATTTAGTGGTATTTTTAAGTTTAGATGGAAAAATTGTGATTGTCAATGTAACGGATAAGAAGCTATTACGTTCAATTATTGTTGGTTCTGAAGAATATTTTAACAATATTACCTACTTAAATGTGATTGAAAACACTATGGTCGCTTCAACGGGAAATACCGTACTGTCTCTCTCAGAAAAAGAGAATCGTGAAAAATACGAAGTACGTGATATTGCTTATACCGAAGATGGTATTTGGTTGACAACCAAGCAAGGGGAAGTTATTGCCCTAAGTCCTACGTTACAGTATAAAGGGAAGAAAAAATTCCCATTTGCCCATTTTGTGGGAATCAGCATTCAAAATGACCGTGTGTATGTTTTGGAGCATGGGGGGTATATGATTGCTTTGAGCAAAAATTTGCTTTCCTTTGATGTTTATGATATTGATATGAAGCATAATGCTGTTTTTGTTGGCGACAGAAAAATTTATTTCGATGATCGGTATATTGAAATCAAATAATGTCATCAGGAGTTGAGGCTTTTTTAGAATACATTACAATAATAAAAGCTCTTAGCCCTAAAACCATTGAAGCATACCGTCATGATTTAACTGAGATTGAGATGATGGCATCGGGGGCACTTGCCGGATTAGAGAGTGCTTCAATTTTCAAGGCTCTTTCAAAGATTGAAAATAAACGGACACTCAACCGAAAACTATCTGCGATTAACTCTTTTTTAGATTTTTGCCACACTCAACGTTTCGACTCAAAATCATCCAAATTCTCACTCTCAAAACTCCCGAAAACACTCCCAAAATATTTACCGTTTGAATCTATTATACGTGGAGTTGAGTCTATTGATCGAGGTGATTGGCTGGGGCAGCGTGATTATGCATTAATCCTTTTTTTATACGCAACGGGGACTAGGATTAGTGAGTGTTTAGCGGTGCAAGAAGACGATATTGAAGGTGAATGGCTGCGAGTCCGTCACGGTAAAGGTGAGAAGGAACGGTATATCCCCATCGCACAAGAAGCATTGAAGGCATTACGCACGTATCAAAATACTTGTCCGTGTGTAAAACAACGAGCTTTATGGATGAATTATCGCTATGAACCGTTAAGCCGTATCTCTGCCTTTAAAATTACCCAAAAATATTTGGGAGTTTCACCCCATGCACTTCGTCATTCGTATGCGACGGGGCTTATTTTGGGAGGTGCTGATTTACGTGTGGTTCAAGAGCTTTTAGGACACGCGTCATTGCTCACGACACAGATTTATACCCATGTGCAAAAGCACAATTTGCAAGTAACAGTTTTAGAGTGCCATCCGATGGCGAAAATACAGTCTCTTAAATAGTGTTATACCAATAGCGATTAAGTCTAATGCTCCGTCATTCCGTGCCACGACACGGAATCCATCTTCATTTTCTTTCAGATTGACATAATTTTTCATTACTTTTGGTTTTTTGCGTATAATAAGACTGATTATAAAATATTTAATTAGCATAAAGAGAGTTTCGAATTTGAGATTGAATGTGTGGTGCCTTTATTTGAGTTGAATTGTCAAACGACCAGTTTGATGGGA
Organism: Sulfuricurvum sp.; assembly: GCA_028714915.1. Classification (GTDB taxonomy): domain Bacteria; phylum Campylobacterota; class Campylobacteria; order Campylobacterales; family Sulfurimonadaceae; genus Sulfuricurvum. The sequence goes on along the minus strand of JAQTLL010000003.1, from coordinate 44,382 downwards.
GATGAGAGTGGAAAAAAATTAAAAAGGAAGTCAGAATGAGAAAACATTACCCAGCAGAATTTGAAGTAGAGCAATTTCATTGTCCACGATGTGGAGTCTATTCCAAACAACATTGGTACGATCTTTATTATCAAGTATATGGTGATATTGGGACAAATTATATGTTGTGCAGTTGTGAACATTGTAATAAAAATTCTTTGTGGAAAACTGATGATAAAACAATGATTGATCCTATTTCAACAACACATCTTCCCGCACATCAAGAAATGCCTGTTGATATTAAATCATTGTACAATGAAGCTTTAAGTATAGTTGATTTGTCCCCGAAAGCTTCTGCCGCATTACTAAGACTCGCCATTCAAAATCTTATGCCACTTATTGGTGCAAATATTGGGAAACTTGATAAAGATATTGCGAAACTGGTCTCTGAAGGTTTACCACAAGAAATACAGCAAGCTCTTGATTATTGCAGGGTAATTGGAAATAATGCAGTTCATCCAAATGAATTAAATCTTGATGATACTCCTGAGATAGCACACGCTATGTTCGAAATGATAAATTTTATTGTAGAGGAAAAAATTGCTAAACCTAAACGTGTAAAAGAATTATTTAATCGATTACCAACAGGTGCTATAGAAGCTATAGAGAAAAGAGATAATAAAAAATAATTCAAAACTTTTCAATTTGCCATATTTTTTTCCTCTTTTAACGGAGGAGGGTACAATGAAGCAAAACATCAAAGACCATTTTTGTGATGTCACGAAAATGCTATAAGGATAATCTCAATGAACGAACTCCCCACCTCCATCGACGAAACAATCAAAACTAAAATTTACACTATTCGCGGATTACAAGTGATGCTGGATAGAGATTTGGCGGAGCTTTATGATGTTAAGCCTATAAGATTAAGAGAACAAGTAAAAAGAAATAGAGACAGATTCCCTGATGATTTTATGTTTCAACTAAACGATAATGAGGTTGAAACAATGGTATCGCAAAATGCGATACCTTCAAAACAATATCTTGGCGGTAGTTTACCTTATGTATTTACTGAGCAAGGAGTAGCGAGTATATCGGGTGTATTGACAAACAAAATTGCTATTGAAATAAATATAAAAATCATGAGAGCTTTTGTAGAGATGCGAAGATTTATCTCAAATAACGCTTTGATTTTCCAACGACTCGATTCATTGGAGCAAAAACAGTTCAAAACCGATGATAAAGTAGAAGCGATACTTAATGCCATCGAAGACAAATCCATCAAACCAAAGCAAGGCATCTTTTACGATGGGCAGATGTATGATGCTTATATTTTTGTATCGGATTTGATAAAAAGTGCCGACGAAAGTATTGTGTTGATTGATAACTATATGGATGATACCGTTTTGACGTTGCTTTCTAAACGAGAGGCAAAAGTTAAAGCTACTATTTACACTAAAAATATCTCTAAACAGCTAGAGCTTGATTTACAAAAGCACAATGCCCAATATTCAAATATAGAGCTAAAAAAGTTTGATTCTTCACATGATAGGTTTTTAATAATTGATGCTAAAGAAGTCTATCATATCGGTGCGAGTCTCAAAGATTTGGGCAAAAAGTGGTTTGCATTTTCAAAATTTGATGTAGGTGCATTGGATATTTTAGGGAGATTAAAATGAAAAAAATAATATTATGTGACATAGGCAATACAACGGCGGATATTTATGAGAATGGCGTATGCCAAAAAATGATACTTTCGGAATTTAAACCTGAATTGCTGGCTGGAGACGTATGGTATGTCAGTGTTAATCACGCTTTGTCGGAAAGACTTCAATCTTTACCAAACTGGCACAATATTGTAACTCTCATCGACTGGGATAAATACTATCTGACGATGGGGATTGATCGGATTATGGTATGTGAAGCGATTGATGATGGGGTGATTGTGGATGCTGGAAGTGCGATTACGGTTGATGTGATGCGTGATGGTGTGTATCAGGGTGGATTTATCTCTCTTGGGCTTCGAGCAGCGCAAGAAGCATACGCCAGATTGTCGCCGGCACTCGCACTGTCATTTAACTTTGAGGTTGATTTGACTATAATGGCGAAAAATACCCCTGATGCCATTACGGTAGGTTTTCTAGCTCCTTTGATTCAGTCGATCAAGAGTTATGGAAATCCTATTTACGTAACGGGAGGCGATGCACATCTCTTATCTTCATTTTTGGAGGAGGTTATTGTGGATGAGACCTTGATTTTCAAAGGGATGAAAAAGCTCATAGATAAAGGTTCTAAATGTTAAGTGTTGCATTACCAAAAGGACGAATCGCAGAGGATACTCTCGAAATTTTTGAGACAATTTTCGGAAGCAGTTTTAAGTTTGATGACCGAAAGCTGATTTTACAAACGGAACATTTTAAATTTTTGCTCGTTCGTAATCAAGACGTTGCCACATATGTCTATCACCAAGCGGCTGACATAGGGGTCGTGGGACTTGATACGCTTGAAGAGCAGGGATTGGATGTTATTCGTCTGCTTGATTTGCAAAAAGGGAAATGCCGTGTTGCGATAGGTATGCGTGCGGGCGAAAAACCTGATTTTACGAAAAGTGAAATCAAAGTGGCGACGAAAATGGTGAATATCACCAAGCGTTATTTTGCGGAACGGGCTGTGGCTGCGGATATTATTAAACTATACGGTTCTATCGAGCTTGCACCTCTTGTGGGGCTTGCCGATATGATTGTCGATGTGGTTGAAACGGGCAGTACCATGAAGCAAAACGGTCTTGAAGTCGTTGAGACTATTATGGAATCAACAACCCATCTCATCGCGAATAAAAACAGTTTTTTTGAAAAAAAGGGTGAGATATTAGATATTTATGAAAGAATCAATAATCTCCTTTATCCTAAAGTCTGAATATTCACAATCGATTAACGATTCCCTCTTATAATGTCAAATATATATACTAAAAACAGGGAAACATAAAATGAAAAAAAATACCTTAATCTTGGCAATGACATTGGTAACAACTGCATTATCTGCTGAGAGTTTTACAATGACTGAATATGTAAAAGTAAATAGCTCCATCCCTGCTTATTCCACAATTAATGAAGATGTCCCAACAGAGCAGTGTTATGATGTTAGAGAAGCAATCTCTAATGGCGGTACAGGCAATGCGGATGTTGTTGGAGCGGTTGCCGGCGGTGCTCTTGGAGGTGTTTTAGGTCATCAAGTTGGTGGCGGGAAAGGTAAAACGGCTGCTACTATCGGAGGTGCTGTATTGGGCGTATTAGCGGGTCAAAATGTAGGAAGCAAATACAATACTCCTCAAAACACTTCGTATCAAGTAGTGCGTAAATGTGAAACTGTCTATACAACCAAATCACGTCAAGTGATTGATGGTTATACGAATGTTGCCAAATTCAAAGGTAAAGAGATTCGTATTCAAAGTGATGCGCCTCTTAAACAAATTCCTGTTACGGTTACGTACAGTTATTAATACTATTTATACCTCTTTTTCTGAGGCATTCTTCTTTTCTTATCCCGTTTTTAGCCACTTTTTGTTAAAATAGTTAATATTTATTGAAATTTTTCAGGAGACTTCATGGCACTTAAAGTAGCAATCAACGGAACTGGGCGAATTGGAATTATTGTAGCTAAAATTATCGCAGAGCGTGATGATATTGAATTGGTAGCACTTAATACCACCTCAAAACCGGAAATGCTTGAATATTTATTGAAATTTGACAGTGTTCATCGTGGAATTGATGCCAAAGTTATTGATGAGAATACAATTTCTATCGGCGGAAAAAATGTACGTATGTTTCGTGAGCGTGATGCTGACAAGGTTGACTTTGGAAGTACAGGGGCTGAAGTTGTGATCGAGTGTACAGGTGTCTTTTTAGATCAAGAAAGTTGTCAAAAACATCTTAAAAACGGCGTACGGAAAGTAGTCATATCTGCACCGGCAAAAGATGATACCCCTATGTATGTTATTGGTGTAAATTCCAGTGAGTATAAGGGTGAAGCAATTATTTCAAATGCGAGCTGTACTACCAACTGTTTGGGACCTATTTGTAAAGTGCTTGACGATGCGTTTGGGATTGAAAATGCCCTTATGACAACGATTCATTCATATACTAATGATCAAAATATTTTGGACGTTAAGCACGCAAAAGACCCTCGTCGCGCTCGGGCAGCTGCTCTTAATATGATTCCTACCTCTACAGGTGCAGCAAAAGCGATCGGTAAAGTTATGCCTCATTTAATGGGAAAACTAAACGGTTATGCGATGCGAGTTCCGACTCCGGATGTCTCTGTGGTCGATTTAACGGCAAATTTATCTAAAAGTGTGACTAAAGAAGAGATTCATGCTGCATTTGATGCTGCCAGTAATGGTGCATTCAAAGGGTGGATTGAAGTGGATAATGACAAGCGTGTCTCTTGTGATTTTATCGGCTCTACATACAGTGCAACCTACGTTCCTGATATGACCAGTGTTGTTAACGGGAATACAATTAAGGTATTGGCGTGGTATGACAATGAGTGGGGTTACAGCAGTCGGCTAGTAGATATGACGGTTTTAGTCGGGAATTACTAGTATGCCCAGTTTTAAAGGGTATTTTGAGATAAAAAATCTTGACCCTTTTACTCTGGAAAAAGCCTATGAAGCCCTTAAGTATGAGCATGGGACGATAGGGTATTACGATCTTCCAAGTTTATCGTCAACCCTTTGTGCTGACGTAAAAATGTCACTTCTAAACAGTACCGTCTTTTTTGACACCATTGCGGTTGTGGGTATCGGTGGCTCATCGTTGGGGATAAAAGCAATTGACCGTCTTCTTCAAGCTTCAACCCCTCATGCTAAAAAAATAGTTTATTTTGAAAATTCTGATCCCATTAGTATTGCACATGAATCTTCCCGTATTGAATTTGCTAAAACACTTTTTGTTGTTATATCAAAATCGGGCGGAACGGTTGAAACGTTGTCGATTTTTAAATATCTGATTGCAAAATTTGAGATTGATTTACAAGATTCCAAGCAGATCGTTGTGATAAGTGATGAGGAATCAGTCCTTAGTCAATTTGCAGATCATTATCGCTTAAAACGTTTTGTTATCCCTTCTAATGTTGGAGGCCGCTTTTCGGTACTGAGTGCGGTTGGTGTTGTTCCTCTTGTCTTGGCAGGATTTAATGTCGAGGGTGTTTTAGATGGAGCAAAAAATTTTGGTGAGAAATTTTGGGCTAGAAAAGAAGAGCATCTTCTTCAAAAAGCAGCATTTTGTGTTGCCAACGCATCAAAATTTCCTGTTAATGTACTTTTTTCCTATTCAGATACCTTTGAAGAGTTTGGAAAATGGGTTGTACAATTATGGGGAGAATCGCTTGGTAAGCGTAATGCGCGGGGTGAACGTGTTGGATTAACACCCATCTCATTGATTGGGTCCGTGGATCAACACTCTTTTTTACAGCTTATTATTGAAGGACCGCTCAATAAAACAGTCACCTTTATGAATATTGAACACTCGCGTGATGAGCTTATGATCCCATCCTTATCATTGCCTTTTTTGGAAAAATCTGATTTTGTAAATGGTGAGTCATTTAATACACTTATCAATGCCCAATGCCAAGCAACAATGCAAAGTGTACTTCAAAGCGGTGTGAGTGTTGATGAGATTACTTGGGCATGTATTGATGAGTCTTCAGTTGGAGAGATGATCATGTATTATGAACTTCTTACCTCTGCTGCGGGGGTACTGTTGGAGATAAATACCTATGACCAACCCGGCGTGGAACTTGGGAAGCAAATTTTACAAGGGTATTTTAAATAATATTCAACGAACTGTTTCTCTCTCAGATTCTTGAATAAGTTCATCCATAAAAATAAAGAGTTGTTGACTTGCTTTTTCGATAGAGGTAAAGTTTTCAATAATTGCTTTTTTATTTTCTACAGTATGATCACCTTCTTCAATAAATTTGAAATTATCACGTGCGCAAGTATGTACGATTGCATGCGGTGCTGCAATTGCTTTGAAGCTTGGAAGATGTGAGAAGCGCTCTTTGCCCATACCACTATCATACCATTTTCCCAGACGGCAGGTGTGTTGATCTCCTGGTTTCCAACTTCCTTTTTGACCATTAACAATACCTATGTAGGTATTGGATTTAAACATAATATGATCAATTTTTGCCAAGGTTATAAAGGTCGTATTCTCTATGCTCGTTGCTTGCTGTGCGGTTGAGAGAGCATCGTTATTGAAGGCATGGAGCGTATGACGAAATGCTTCTATTGATTGACTTGAATTGTTGGCAATATCACTCATAGTTTCAGAATTTGAATGAATCTCAGTAGTGTCTTGCTGGAGTGTTTGTACGGCAATAGCGATTTCTCCTGTTGCTTTTTGCGTACGTTCAGCAAGTTTACGCACTTCATCGGCAACAACTGCAAATCCACGACCGTGCTCACCTGCTCTTGCTGCTTCAATTGCGGCATTGAGCGCAAGAAGGTTGGTTTGATCTGCAATATCTTTGATCAAATTGACGACAGAGCTGATTTCACTTGTTTTTTCATTAAGTGATTGGATAGAATCTGCCGAGACTTGTACAAGCTCAATGAGGCGATTAAGTTTATTGATGATAGTTTCAAGCTGATTTACTGTCTCTGAAGAGCTTTGTGAGGTTGACTGGGACATTTTTGTAATGGCACCAAGGCGTAAAATTGTTTTTTGCAAATCTCCTTGAATCACTTCAAGCCCGCCACTGACACCCGTACCTAATTTTCCAAGTTCACCACTAAGTAGTGATTTTTGGATATGCATATAGGTTGAATACATAGATGTAATTGCTTTGTTAACGTATACACTTGCTTCTTTAAATTCACCATTTAATCCTCTTGTGAGGATAATTCGGTGGTATTCATCACGACTTGCTGCATCAATACTTGCACGAATTTCTCGGATAAATACTTCTGTTTGATCGAGCATATTATTGGTATTCCAGCATAAATCATTAAGTTCACCATGATCTTTGATGTGCGTGATACGATTTTCAAGATATCCTTTTTCAGCTCCTTTAATAACGGAAGCTACTTCGCTGATAGTTTTTTGGGTTTTTCGAATATTGATAAAAACAAACCATGCGAGGGCAAAATTGGCCAAGTTAAGAAGTCGTATCCAGCTCCAGCCATCTAGGAGTATTTCAATAATTAGTGCGATAACAAAAAGGGCAATCGACGCTATATTGGCGTATTGAACTTTAGAGAGAGAGGATAAATTCATCATATGAGACACCTTTGTCTTTTAATAATTGGTTAAGTATCTCTTCTGTGGCAGCCACGCCTAAATTTTTTTCTTTTTGAAGCAGTGAGGTATAGAGCGGTTTAATGACTTCCAATGCTTTTGTTGAGGGTTTACGTCTGACAGAGTGGTAATTGGTTATTTTTCGATTGCTGTCAAACGAAGGAGTTATGTGTGCAAAAACCCAATAAAAATCACCGTTTTTTGTTTTATTTTTAACGTATGCAAAAATCTCTTTTCCTGACCGAATTTGATTCCAAAGAAGTTTAAAGACAACAGCTGGCATATCTGGGTGTCTGAGGATATTGTGTGGCTGATCGATAAGCTCTAGCTCGCTGTATCCTGACATTTGTATGAAAAGAGCATTCCCATACGTAATTTTTCCGTTTAAATCGGTTTTGGAGACAATAAATTCTTCTTCTCCAAACGTTAATTCGCTCTTTGCCATTTTAAGTCTATCCTATTGTCAAACGTTTGTATTAGTCTAGCAACCATATCCTGAAAACTTTCCCTTTTATAGGGCGTTTTTGGAGTTTTTTATGGGTTGTGATAGCGATGTGACGATCTATTGCTACATAGCTTAAATGATCGAGTTGATCGATCTTGCCAATCTGCTCTTTTGTAAGCCCACCCTCATGAATTAAAGCTCCAACAATATCTCCGGCACGCAGCTTTTCTTTTTTCCCTGCATCAATACAAATTGTTTGCATCAGCGTCGATATGTCATGATTATTTCGGTTTGATGGAAGGTCTTGCAGCGCTATGTTACGATCAAGTGCGCGAAACGAATCGATTTGATGAGAGCTCACAAGGGTGATAGCTGTTCCATCCATTCCTGCACGTCCTGTACGTCCGATTCGGTGGATGTAGCGATCAAGTTGCTGTGGAACATCGTAGTTGATAATAGCATCCAGTCCTTCAATATCGATACCACGACCGGCAACATCGGTGGCTACGAGGAAGGGTGCGCTTCCGTTTCGAAACTGAATGATTGCCTCATTACGATCAAATTGTTCCATATCTCCATGCAAGGTCAAGGCGTGTATACCTGCATAATTAAGCGTTTCGCATAATTCGGCTGCTACTACTTTGGTATTGCAAAAAATAATAGCATTGGTAATAGAGTGATGACGAAGAACAGTATTTAATGCAGAAGCCTTGTCGTTTACAATGTAGGCTATTTCGGTAATAGCTGGAGCTTTTTCGCTGATTTGTGTTTTGATAAAAATGGGATTTTTAGTCAGTTTTGATGAAAGTTCTTGAATGGATTCAGGATAGGTTGCTGAAAACAATAGTGTTTGTTTTGGTGTTGGTAAATAGCCAAAAATAGCTTCAATATCGTCGATAAATCCCATATCTACCATCTGATCGGCTTCATCTAAAACACTGAGTGAACACGATTTTAGATCAAGATCCTCCATACTCAAAAGTTTAAGAACACGTCCCGGAGTTCCGACAATAATATGAGCTCCATGGGTCAAAGAATGACGTTGTGCTTTCATAGGAACCCCGCCGCACAGTGTAAGAAGTTTGATATTCCCGATTTCAGAAGCACAGGAGCGGATGACTTTGGCTACTTGTTCAGCAAGTTCACGAGTCGGGCATAAAACAAGGGCTTGGGCAGCAAAATATTTTGGATTTACATTTTGTAAAATTCCCAAAGCAAAAGCCAATGTTTTACCGCTTCCCGTAGAAGCTTGAGCGACAACATCAGAGCCTTTTAAAATCACAGGGAGTGATTGGGTTTGGATAGGGGTCATAGTGTTGAAATTTAACCGTTTTAGGGCAGTCTGCAATGGTGTATGAAGAGGTAAAGATGTAAAAGAGGACATAATGTTGCTTTGGTATGTAGATGTGCAATTATAGCATAGCCTTATGTCATTCCCGCGTAAGCGGGAATCCAGCTACTGGTGTTTTGAAAGTTTTTTTGAAGATGGATTCCCGGATCAAGTCCGAGGACCTCGTAGAGGTTCTTATGCCCTTTGGGTATGACGGGAAAAAGCGGAGAAAAATTATACCGCCTTAATAGTCACGCCGTATTTATCTTGTGCAATATCACGTGCTTCAAGTTTGTAGTTAGAAATCTCATTGAAATTGAGATATTTATAAACAACACTCTCTTTTCCTGCTAATTTTGCAGGGACGATACTCATGTATTCTGCTACCGTTGGGATACGTCCGAGTTTCGCGCATACGCTTGCTAGTTCCGCACTTCCGAGATAGACTTGAGTCCCACGTCCTAGACGGTTGTCGAAGTTACGGGTAGAGGTTGAAAATACCGTCGAGCCTTCGCGTGAGCTGGCTTGGTTACCCATGCACAGTGAACATCCAGGAACTTCTGTTTGTGCTTCTATCGCATTATAGACGTCATAGTAGCCTTCATTGATAAGCTGTTGCTCATCCATACGTGTTGGCGGTACAATCCAGAATTTTTCAACGGCAATTTTACCTTCGCCGCGCATCACTTCACCCGCTGCACGATAGTGACCGATGTTGGTCATACAACTTCCCAAGAATACTTCATTGATTTCAGTTCCTGCAACGTCACTAAGCAACTTAACATTATCCGGATCATTCGGACATGCCAAAATAGGCTCTTTGATGTCGTTCAAATCAATTTCGATAATCGCTGCATACTCTGCATCTGCGTCCGCAGACATCAATGATGGTGCTGCTAACCACTCTTTCATTTTGTCAGCACGGCGTTGTAGAGTGCGTGCATCTTCATACCCATCGGCAATCATCGCTTCAATAAGCGCAATGTTTGATTTTAGGTATTCGATAACAGGCTCTTTGTTAAGGTGAACAGAACACGCAGCCGCTGAACGCTCAGCAGATGCATCGCTTAATTCAAATGCTTGCTCAACTTTCATGTTTGGAAGACCTTCGATCTCTAAAACACGTCCGTTGAAGATATTTTTCTTACCTTTTTTCTCAACGGTCAAAAGACCTTGTTTAATAGCATAATAAGGTATTGCATTAACAAGGTCACGTAATGTGATACCCGGCTGCATTTCACCTTTGAAACGTACTAAAACAGACTCTGGCATCTCAAGAGGCATTGCCCCTGTAACACCTGCGAATGCAACAAGACCAGAACCAGCAGGAAAACTAATACCGATTGGGAAACGCGTATGGCTGTCTCCACCTGTTCCTACAGTGTCCGGTAAAACCATGCGGTTAAGCCATGAGTGGATAACACCATCAGCAGGACGAAGCGCAACACCGCTGCGTGTAGAGATAAATGCAGGTAATGTTGCATGCAAAATCACGTCAGAAGGTTTTGGATAAGCTGCTGTATGACAAAAAGACTGAAGAACAAAGTCAGCAGAGAAACCAAGAGCAGATAGCTCTTTGATCTCATCACGTGTCATTGGTCCGGTTGTATCTTGGCTTCCTACAGTAGACGTGTGTGGCTCGCAGTACATACCTGGGCGTACCCCTTCCAGACCACATGCCTTACCGACCATTTTTTGTGCAAGAGTATACCCTTTGCCGGTATCAGCAGGTTGGATAGGCAAAGCGAAGAATGTTGCAGGTTCTAGTCCAAGAGCTGTACGTGCTTTAGCCGTTAATCCACGACCGATGATAAGAGGGATACGTCCGCCTGCACGTACTTCGTCTTCAATAGTATTGGGGCGAAGGCTGAAGCTTGCAATCATAGAACCGTTTTTAGTAATGGTTCCTGCTTTGGTATCAATGTCAAGAACATCGCCTGTTTCCATTTGCTCAACATTGGCTTCGATAGGAAGTGCGCCTGAATCTTCACACGTTGCAAAGAAGATAGGTGCGATGATACTACCGATAACAACGCCGCCGGTACGTTTGTTGGGAATCCCAGGAATGTCATCACCCATGTGCCATTGGACAGAGTTAGCAGCCGATTTACGGCTTGAACCGGTTCCTACAACATCACCCACGTAGGCAATTTGCATCCCGAGTTTTTTAAGCTCAGCAATTTTGGCAAGACCTTCCGGCATTTTTGCGGCAAGCATGGTGGTTGCGTGAAGAGGGATGTCCGAGCGTGTAAATGCTGCACTTGCAGGAGAGAGGTCATCCGTATTGGTTTCGCCTGGGAATTTGAACACAACAACACTGAATTTTTCATCAAGAGGTTTTTTGCTCGTAAACCACTCGGCATTTGCCCAGCTTACCAATACTTCTTTTGCATAGCTGTTTGTTTTTGCAAGCTCAACAATATCGTTAAAGGCATCGTAAACAAGCAAGGTATGCTTAAGCTCATTGGCGGCATCTTGCGCCAATGCGTCGATACTGAGGGCATCAATAAGAGGTTTAACGTTGTATCCGCCAACCATTTTGCCAAGGATTTTGATTGCTGCTTTTTTGTGATCATTTTCATCCGTTGAATCGGACAAAATTGCACTCACTTGATCTTGAACAACTTGGTGTAAAAATGCCGCCTTTACGTGTGCACCATCATCAACACCCGGATTGACACGCTCGGCGAGCATTTCAATAAGGATAGAGTTTTTTGATTTTTCTGCTTTGATAAGCTCTACTAAATCAGTTACTTGTTCTTTTGTTAGGGGGAGAGGAGGGATTCCTTGCGCTGTGCGCTGTGCTACGTGTGCTGTGTATTCGTCCATAAAAGCCATGGGGACTCCTGCTAAATTTAGTTGTAAGATTATAGCAGAAGTGAAAAGAGCTTTATTAATGGTGTTACAAAAGTAAACACTTATTTGATTTATTGGTGCTTACTGTGTGTAATATTGAAACACTATGATTGTTCCATAATAAGTTCACGATTTCCTTTTGCATTTGGTGCAGTGAGAATACCGTTTTGCTCAAGCTGTTCGATAAGACTGGCAGAGCGGTTGTAGCCGATTTGAAGACGGCGCTGTAAATAACTGATAGAGGTTTTTTGTTCACTCAAAACAATATGCTTGGCTTCATCATAGAGTTCATCCAGAGGTTTCTCATTTTCTTCACCACTGCCATTCTTTACCACTTCCGACTTGTCTCGTAAAAAACGTCGATCGTAATCAGGTGCACGCTGTGCTTTGATAAAGTCGACAATTTTTTCAATCTCCGCTTCACTGCTCCATGGTGCATGCAAACGTACGAGTCCACTCATCCCAGGCGGGGTAAAGAGCATATCTCCTCGACCCAAAAGGGATTCGGCACCCATCCCATCAAGGATAATCTTACTGTCGATTTTTTGCCCCACTTTATAGCTGATACGAGAAGGCAAATTGGCTTTGATAAGACCCGTGACAACATCTACACTGGGGCGTTGCGTTGCTACGATGAGATGAATACCGCTTGCCCGTGCCATTTGAGCAAGCCTGGCGATTGAGTACTCAACATCTTTACCGCTGGTCATCATCAAATCAGCAAGCTCATCGATGATGACAACGATATACGGAAGAGGTGTCCCCCCTTCGGCTTTCATTTTTTCATTGAAATTTTCGATGTTTTTGGTACGTGTTTCACTCATCATTTGATAACGGCGTTCCATCTCATAGACCATATTGTTCAAAGCTGCAATAGCCTCTTTAGGTTTTGTTATAACGGGGGTGAGCAGGTGAGGTATGTCATTGTAAACCGAAAACTCAAGCATTTTTGGGTCAATCATCAGAAGTCGAAGCTGATCGGGAGAATTTTTGTAGAGTAAACTCAAAATCATGGCATTGATACCGACGCTCTTACCGCTTCCTGTTGTTCCGGCTATAAGAAGATGGGGGAGCTTTTTGAGATCGGTAATAAAAGGTTTTCCAACGATGTCTTTACCTAAAACAAGGGTAAGAGGAGAAGAGGCTTCTTGGAAGAGTTGGCTCTCAAAAATATCGCGTAAATAAATGGTTTCTACAGTTTTATTGGGAATTTCGATACCTACAACATCTTTTCCGGGAATAGGGGCCTGGATACGGATGGTTTGGGCACGCAGAGCCATGGCTAAATCATCTTGCAACCCTAAGATTTTAGACACTTTGATATTAGCAGCAGGTTTGAATTCAAAGGTTGAGACGACAGGACCTGCATAGGTACGAACAACATCGCCATCGATATTAAAATGGGCCAATTTTTCAATCAAGTCACGGATTTTATCATCTAACTCTCGCTCATCAACAACATTTTGTTTCTTGGGAGGATACTGTAAAAAGCTTGTAGGGGGGAGTTTGAAATTCTTAGGTTTTTCATTGACACCACGATCAATTTGTTCCAATAATATTTTATTCTCTTCAAGTTCTTCGACAACCACAGCATGCTGTTTACTCTCTTTTACTTTTTTTGCCATACTAAGAATTGTAGATTCTTTTGGTTGTTCGGGTATTACAGGGATGGGAGTATTGTCTCGTATCGGTTCTTGTTGTACGGGAAATAAATCGTTATTTTTTTCCGTAGCATTCATGGGTGTTTGGGTATGAATTGAAAATATTACTTCAGGCTCATATTCAAAAAGAGGTGCACTATCCGTATGCGTAGGGGTGAAATTTTCAGATGTAGTGTCAGGTGTTATTTGGTGTGTTGCGGCGGTTGTTGCACTTAAGGGTGATTTTTTTAGCGTAGTGAGTGGTTTTTCCATATAATTTTTAATAGGACGTGCCAAATCACCGAGAGATTGTTCTAATACAATAATCATGGAAACAGCAACAATCATAAGCCACAGTATCCACAGCCCGAAACTTCCAATGTAGAGGCTTAAAAAGTCAACAATAGCTCCGCCAAAAGCCCCGCGATAGACTCCTTCTACAACTAATGCTTGAAAAATTATCAGAATGAAAAATAGGAGTAAAAATATACTGCCCATTTCAAGGCGATGCTTCGTATCACTTTTGGATTTATAAAAATACATCAACGGTATCATAAATAACAATAAATACATATAAGCCACGTATCCAAAGAGTGCTATATTGTTGGCTGAAAAATCTGCACCCCATGCACCAATGATGGAGGGGTCACCGATAATAGTAGCAAGTCCTAGATAAAAAAGTATGCCAAAGCTTCCGATGAAAAGTGTATCGCGTAAAATGGTAAATCCTTGAAATATTGTAAAGTGGTTGGATTATAGCAAAAAAAAAGAGGCTGAACTCTTTTTTATGGCATTTTGCTATAAATAATTGACGAGAGAAAGCTTTGAAACTTTTGATATAGATGACAACATAGCTTGGTAATTAAGGCTTAACTGTTGTAGTCGAAGATTTGCTTCGGCTGCATCGGTATCAATAATATCGGATTGGAGCATTTTAGTATTGACAATGAGTAAATCACTGCGATCTGATGAGGCTTGTAAAACTTGTGAATAGGAACCTGATTCTGTTTGCAGACGACTTACGTGATTGCTTAGATCATCCATCATTTGTATCGAATTTTGGATACCGATATTACGCGGATCAGTAGTGTCTGAGCCATCTGAACGTTTTTTCCCTTGTTCTACTGATTGTATTATCTCTTCGATTTGAGCAAAAAAATCAGTTTTAGGATCACGGATTGTGAGGGCGCTATTGGCATTAAAGGTTAAGGCACTGCCGGTAGTGATACTGTAATCCGATGATGAGGCATCAGAAAGAGAAATTTGTGCTTTAGTTATTGGACTGGATAACTCTTCAAACGTTAATTTTCCATCATAGCTTAATGAAGTTTTTCCAAATTGATTGGATGCGGCAATAGCGTCAGAATACGTTGGGAAAGTGGTCGGGTCTTGACCCGTAACTGCCATATTGACTATATCCATGAGCTGTTGATAGGTCATATCATTGATATTTGTTGTGGCACCTAGACCATTTTCTACCGTAAATGATTGTGTTCCAGTTACTGCTACTGGGTTTGCGGTAAAATCAATATTAATATTATAAGGGGTGATACCATCAATTTGTGTCCCTTCAAGATGCAATTTTGTTGTTGCATTAAAGGAACCTATGTCAACAAGTTTACTCGATGACGTGGCATATGCATTGATACTTTTATCAATCTGTGAAATATTGGAAAGTAGTTTGGCACCCATATTTTCAAAATTAGTACGATCATAGTTAATTCCTTCAATCGTATTCGTAACATTAGAAGGGGGAAGTCCGCTTTTTGTAAATTCTTTTACGTAAAGCCCAGGCATAGTGATAGCTGCTGTTTCAAAATCCGTTGTTCCTAATTGCAGAGCATCAATATTGCTGACATTAGCCGCTACTCCTCCGCTAAAATCGATAGCTCCAACCATATGAAAATCAAGCTTGCTAGACCCTGTTTTCTTATCTGCAATTTCAATTTGTCCATTAGGATTCATACTCACATTGACTTGATTTGAACCGTACACATTGGAAATATTTTGGAGCAGTGTATCGACGGTATCGGTTGAACTGAGTTGTATTTGTTTTTTGAATGTAGTTCCGTCACTTTTCGTACCTTGAATGTAGAAAAAAGAGCTTCCTATCCCGTTATTTGTAGTATTTGTATCCGTATCACCCATAAGATCACGAATAGTGCTTGAAGAGCTAATATACGTAGGTGTTCCTGATGTGCGTGCCATACTTGGATCTTTCATAAGATCGGGGTACTGTTCTGTAAGAGAGAGCTGAGGAACATTGGTTGTGATTGTACGATTAATTTTACTTTCATCACCTAAAAATAGCTGTGTTCCGGAGATGTTGTACTTTTGCTTGACTCCCGAACCCAAAAATGCTTTCAAATCTTTATCATTACCTTGATACGTTCCGTCAGTTGCAATGGGTATTTGTGACGTTGCAGTGCCAGAAAAGAGGTATTCTCCTCCGATAGAAGTATTAGCAAGTGTCAGTAAATTATTTTTTAAACCGCGTAACTCTTTTGCAATGGCTTGAGTACTCGTATCTGAATTGGAACTATTGGCAGCATTAATCAATTTGACTTTCATTGATTCAATAGCTTTAACGATTTCACCAATTGTCGTGTCGGTTTGTGTACTGACTTTATAAGCACTTTGAGCACTGCTTTTGACTTGTGTAAGAGTAGTGATCTCATTGTCAAGACGAAGTGTATCGATAAAAATACCCGGATCCTCATGAGCATATTGAATTTTTTGACCAGATGCAATTTGTTTATTGACATCAAAAAGCTGCTGATTGAGTTTATTATTTTCGCCATAAATATTATTGTAATACGATGTAGATGTGACTCTCATCTAAAATCCTTGTACACGAATTAAACTCTATCAAGCAATAAAAGTTCCATACGCTTATAATCGGCAAAAGAAGAAAAAAAATTAGTTTAAAGGCACTTTACGATTCTTTAAGCAAAAGCAACCTATAATTTCACCTCTTCAAACACATGCCAGTGTGGTGAAATGGTAGACACGCCGGATTCAAAATCCGGTATAGCAATATGTGGCGGTTCGAGTCCGCCCACTGGTACCACCCCTTAATCTAATCAAGTCCAAAACAATCCACAAAACCCCGACAATAAGAGCTTTAAAGTAAATTTACTATCTACAACAATCTATAATTATTCACCCTTATCTAAGAATTTTAGGGATAGCATTAGGGATACTTTTAATATATCCCTATACGATAAGAGGTATCCCTATGGCGCGTAAAACTCTTCCCCTATCTGACAAAGAAATCAAAAATGCAAAATCTTCTGAAAAAGAGTATAAATTATTTGATGGCGGCGGACTATATTTATCAGTACAACCAAATGGTTCGAAAGGGTGGCGGCTGAAATATCTTTTTCAAGGAACTGAAAAGCGTATTTCACTTGGAACCTACCCCATAGTTTCTCTAGCTGATGCTAGATCAAAGCGTGAAGAGTATAAAAAAGCGATTGCTTCAGGAATAGATCCATCACAAGAGAGAAAATCAAATAAAATAAAATTACAACTAGAGCAAGAAGAAGTTCAAAATACTTTTGAAAATATTGCAAAAGAGTTTTTGGAAAAACAAAAATTACGTCTTGGAGAAAAAACGCATCAGAAAAAAGAGGGACGATTTAAAAACCATATATTTGGTCCAATCGGTTCAAAAAACATTGACGATATCACAGTTCAAGAGATCCTAGTCATTATACGAAAGTTTGAAGCAAAAGGGCAAAATGAAACGGCTCATCGGATTCTAAATCTTATCTCACAGGTATATCAGTATGGTATGACTGTCGGACGTGCCAAGCACAATATAGCAGCTGATATTAATCCTCGCCTTGCACTTAATCCAATTGTCGTTAAACACATGCCAACTATCGTTGATCCAAAAATTATAAAACTCTTTCTGCAAGGTGTTAATTGCTACAGTGGGACATTGGCGGTCAAAACAGCACTACAGCTTATGCCTTTTGTTGCCCTACGTCCTGCAAACATTCGTGCGGCAGAGTGGAAAGAATTTGATTTTGATAAAAAAATTTGGCGAATTCCAGCAGAAAAAACTAAAATGGGTTCTGAACATTATGTGCCATTGACGGATAGTATGATCAACATTGTCAAGACAATGGAACCTTTGACAGGAAAGGGAAAATATGTTTTTTCTACACAAACAAAAGGTAACGATCACCCTTTGAGCGAGAATACTTTGACGAAAGGGATCCGTATTGTTTTAACAAATGAAAAGATTGATGCTGATATGGTGAGTCATGGGGCACGGTCTATGTTCAGCACACTGGCTTATGAACATTTTCAAGATCATAAGATGATTTCAGAGGTTATTGAGCGCCAACTTGATCATCGAGAACGTAATAAAGTGAAAGATGCATATAACCATGCAGAGTATTTGAATGAACGTAGAATCCTCGTGCAATGGTGGAGTGATTACTTGGACAAGTTAAAATCAGAACGATAGTCGTAACTTAATTAATGAAATGTATTGCAATTTGACATATTTTTAATACAATATTGAACAACATTCTACAATACGTATAAAATACTCTAATAAGGATCACTATTTATGGATATTTCAAAACATGATTATTTGGAAAAAGTATTAGAATCACACAAAATGAAGCACGTTAGTGATTTTGTTTCTAAACATAAGACTAAAAGAGACGAAATCAAATCAGAACTTCAATCAAACTATACAGGGAAAATTTATGTTCCAATTAATTCCGGCTCATATGCAAAACATACAGCAATCAATATTAAATTCGATTTGGACATTATCGTGCCATTCAAAAGAGACGCTTTTGAAACTCTAGAAGAAATGTTTGACAGCGTATATGACTTTCTATACGAAAAATACAAAGACAAAGCAACAGTAAGAAAACAAAAAGTTTCAATTGGTTTAGAGTTTTATCCTGATGAAGATGGAGAAGTTATAAACTTAGATATTGTTCCGGGGAGAGAATTAAACCAAGACAAATATTTAGAAGATAAAAAACTAAATTTATATGTAAACACTTTATACGGTGTATTGAAAGAAAAAACATATATTCAGACCAATATTCAGGCTCAAATTGACCATATTACTGCTAAAGAAAATGAAAGAAAGAAGATCCGCTTACTTAAAGCATGGAAACACCATAATCGTGAAACTTACAAATCATTTTTACTTGAATTACTTGTAATAAAAGCTTTTGACCAAGCAAATATTGATGGTAATTTATGGGAAAAACTCAAAAAAACAATGGAATATATTCAAAACAATGTTAATCAAGAAGGATTCACATTGAAAGATCCTGGAAATAGCGGAAATAACGTTATTGATACTCTAAATACAAATGAGCGCCAAAAACTATCAGATACAATGAAAAGGATTATCGAAAATATTGAAGCAAATGATGACAATATCAAAATATATTTCCCCATAAATGAAAAATTTGAAGAAACAGATACTCAGCGCGGATACGGGATTAAAACGGCGAGTGCATCCGTCTCTATTCCACCTAACAATACAAGATTTGGCTTATAGTAAATTTCTTATGATTAATATTGAATTATTAAAAGAAACTCTAAAATGTCTTTCTTTTATCAAGAATATAAATGAGATTAACTGTGAAGATTCAATCATCAGAGGTTCAATAGTAATATTATTTGATGGTTTGGAATCTTCTCTGAACTTTCGTTTTGAAATTTATCCTCCCTATCCATTAAAATATCACGGTTCAGAAAGTATTAAATTTTACAACGAGGATTTAATTTCTATCAATCATGTTATGCAAGATGGGTCTATATGCATACATAATTCACATAATACTGATTTAAAGCAAAAAATATTAATGGATTTTGATTCACTCAAACAATGGATTCAAAAATATTATATCGATAAAGAAAATGATCTTAATTATGAACATATTGTTGTCGAAGAGGGTTTAGTAGATGAAAATTACTATTCTTATATTTTTACAGATATAAGCCACACTTTCTCCGAAGGTGATTTTGGAAAAGTAGACATTTTCCCTCTAAATAATGCCTTTTATAAAGACAAAGTTATACAAAATTTTCTTGTTCAAAAATTTGTATTCAATAAAAGTAAAATTCCGTGTAAGTGGAACTCCCACTATAGTAATATACAAGCCTCTGAATTTGGTTTATTTTATTTTCTAGATAAACATCCGGCAAAAATGAATAAATTTATTTTAAATAATTGGGTTGAGTTTCAAGGACTAGTGTCGAACGTGTTTCTCAATTATTTACATCAATTTGAGAAAAAATTTCTAACAAATTCAAAAGGAAATATACTGCCATTATTCTTTGGCTATAGAACAGTCAACAATGAAATTCATTGGCAGGTGGCTTTAATAAAAATTGGAGCGTTTCCCATCAAAGGTGAAGCAGAAATTTTACTTGGTATTAAAACTGGAAAATGGAATACCAAGCTAATCAGTTCAGATATTCAATGGGCTTTAGTCAGAGATTCTTCATACAAATATTTCTTTGGTAGAGGCACCATAGATAAGTCTATTACAGAAAGCAAAATATTGATTATAGGTCTTGGTGCTATTGGTAGTATGGTGGCCAAAACATTAACAAGAGGCGGTTGCAAATATATTGATATTGTTGATTATGATATTAAAGAGCCTGAAAATGTATGCCGTTCTGAATATTTATTTCAAAGTGGGCTATGTGATAAAGTAAGAGAGATAGAAAGTTTATTAATCGCGATATCTCCTTTTATCGAAGTTACAATTATCAAAAAAGAATACTTTGAACTTATTGCCAAAATGCTATACAAAGACATGGAATCCAGAAGTCATTTAATCGCGAACCTAAACGAATATGACATCGTGTTTGACTGTACAACCGACAATGATTTAATGCATATATTAGAAATATTTGAGTTAACCGGTCAGATAATAAATATGTCAATTACAAATCATGCACAAGAACTAGTCTGCGCGTTTTCTCCAAATATTTATAATTTCGTAAATACACAATTTAGCGAAATATTGAACAATGATTTAGAAGATTTATATGAGCCTACTGGTTGTTGGAACCCAACTTTCAAAGCCTCATATAATGACATAAATACGCTAGTGCAGTTTGCAATCAAACATATAAATAATATTTACAAGAACTCTAAAGAAAAAAATAATTTTGTTATCGGCACTAATGCTGATGAGCTAACCTTAGAAATTAAAGAATACTAATGAAATTTTTCAATCAGCATAAACAAGTAAGCCTAATTATAGAAGAGACTTTGCTTAAAAAAATCTCTCAAATTGGTATAGAAAAATATCCCTATGAGACGGGTGGTTTTTTAGTTGGTTACTATTCAGATGATTCAATGACTCTTTACATAACAGATTATTTATTGCCTCATAAACAAAAAGGTATGGCCTACTTATTTGAAAGAAGTATTGACGGCATGAAACAAGTTTTCAAGAACCTCTTTGATCGTCAAAAGCATTTTTATATTGGTGAATGGCATACCCATCCAAATGGCTCTTGCATGTATAGTTCTACAGACCTAAATGCGATGATTGAAATTGCCAATTGTGAAACTGTCAATATCACAAATCCTGTTCTTTTGATACTGAGTATTACCGAAAAACAGGTAAAAGATTTTACATTTTCTATCTATAACAACAAAGGACTGCATCCCTATGAGTAAAATTGATTTAAAAAAATTGTTTGAAGGCCTACAAGGGCAAATGATTTCCCAGCTAAGCACTAATAGAGAGTTTATTGAGCATCCTGGTTCTAAGGGAGATGCTTTAGAAAATGCTTGGATTGAGTGGTTAAGAAAATATTTGCCGAATAGGTATAGTGTGGACAAGGCTATCGTAATAGATTATGAAGGCAATACAAGCCAACAAATCGATATAGTCATTTATGATAACTGGTACACTCCTTTCATCTTTACACAAAATGGTTTTCATTACATCCCAGCAGAGGGAGTTTACGCTGTTTTCGAGGTAAAACCAGATATTCAGGGAAACGTTGGAAAGCAAAGTTATATTGAGTATGCCGCTGAAAAAATTGAAAGTGTCAGAATACTCAAAAGAACCTCGACAAATATGATTAATTCAGGGAATAAAATTGAACCAAGAGGTTTAACTAAAATAATTGGCGGCATCCTCACAAGTACTAATTCTTTCACCCATGACAACAATGATACTATTAAAAAACATTTATCTGAACAAATAGGTCTTAGCGGTATTGATTTAGGATGTATCGCAGACTATGGATTTTTCTATGTTGATTATGATGGACAAGAAGATTATAAGAACTTAGACTTCAATCAAAGAATAGCTGATTATTACAATACTAGAAACATTAGAGAAATTACTTTCAGTAATGCAGAAAACTCATTAGTATCATTTTTTCTTCAATTAACTAGATATATCCAACAAGCAATTGGCACTATCCCGGCAATTGATCTAAATGCTTATGCTAATACTATTGGTTTCACTATTGATCAAGAGTTATAAAAAATATTTCAACTAAGAATTGCTATGCTTATTTTTTTCATACAAATACAAATATGTTACTTTTGTAATGATCTCCAACACGGTAATGCTTGCCATAATGGCAAAGAATTTTTCGATCATTGTTAACTGCTTTTATTCTGCTAACTTCAGTTTAAAACTTATGTTGAAGCTTACGATTTATTGGAACCGCTTTGATTAAAAACGGCGAGACCCAATAGTAAAACTTCACCATCACTTTACCTATCTTATTGCTCTTCAATTGCATGTCCCTAAACTCACGTATGAAATTTAAATGTTTATGATGACGATCGCCATACATATGCACAAGGAAACACTCGTTGTTGTCGAATGTTTTGATAACAGTGCCACAATAAGGGCAGAGAGTTTTAATCCGGTTCGCCTCGATAGGTAATCATTCGTGGCACCACTTTTCTACCGCATGAGGGACATGTAATCCTATCGTCTTTATGTTTGGATTCGTGTACTTTGTTTTGTTTATCCTGTGCAGAAAAAATGAGTTGAATATTTTTAGCTCGAAACCCTTTTTGATCCTCTCCAAGTTCGAATTCGATATCATCATTCCCCGAGGGGACCGATGGGTGTTTCCACTCACCGATTCGAAAGAAAATATCCTCTTTTAACCCATCGGAAAATATAAATCCGAACCCTTTGTCTGCGTTGTAAAATTTAACCGTTCCTCGCATTGTATTTAATCCAATACTACTTACAATTGATTGCTTCACGTCCGGCGAACTGATCATTACGCATATAGATCAGATTCACACTGCATTGATTCCCATACGCTTGTCTGCTGCATGTGGCGGTATACCCATCGATCGATACTTTCCCTGCACCGTATTGGCTGCATTGTTGTACCAGTGATCCTTTTGCATTGATGATCGATTGAGGAAGTTTGAGATTAGAATAGACAAACCGCTCATCCGTAATATCTCGCGCTTCATTGTTTTGCACTTTATAGTTTTTGTAGGTCTTGTTTCCACCAATCTCTTGTATGTTCACTAGCTTCATTGCTCCTATGTCGCTATAGACGGTGGAAAGCAACTTTCGGTTGCCGATATTGTTTTCACTTTGAGCGCCTAGAGGGAGCATTGCGGTTGAGAGCGCAAGCCCTTTCATCTGTATATCGGATACATCCACTTCCATGGTTTTTACATTTTTGGCATACATCGGAGCGGTGTTGGTGAGGAGCATATATTTGAATGGCTCTAGCATGCGAAATACAAACGGATGTTCAATTTCGGCACACCCCATCTCTCTTTTCATCATGACCGGTTTGGCATAGATATTGGTTTCATACCCCTCAACAATCAGCTTACCCGATGCCTCTTCGCAGAACGCTCGCGCGATCTCCGTTTGACTTTTAAACGGAGAATACTGGATCAGGTATTTATTCCCTTTTTGCTCTGTTACATATTCAGCTAATAACGACTCAATCGTTTTAGAGATCTTTGGCTTCGTGAAGTTTTCCGCTGCTACCGCTTCATTAAATGTGACCACCATGGTGTCGGGATAGCGTTTGGTTTTAGCGGTATAGATGGTTTTACCGCTATCTATCGATTTACATGAGGTGTCATAGTAAAAGTTCTGAGGTCTAAGTGCATCCGTATCGGCAATAAACCTTTTTTTCAAACGCTGCTCGGTAAAAAACTCTCGAAACTCGCTGCGGGATTTACTGAAGAAGTTTTTATCTTCGGATTTGAGTTTGGTGTATTCGTTTCTTTGTTCTTGTGAGAGCGATTTAACTTTACCCTGATCGAAACTGTGTGCTTCTAGAGTATCACCGAAGTTGTCTTTGATGGTAAAGTAGACATCTCCTCCGTATGCGAAGCACTGACGCTCCAGCATATCTTTGGCATCTTCGCTTCGGGTTTTATATGTTACTCCCCCTCCCATCAGGGGAAGTTCTTCAATCGGTGTGACTACTTCAATGGTATTGGACGCATCAGTCGTTTTTACTTCGATTTTCATCTCTTTCATCCCTGCGATAAAAGCATTGGAAATGGGTTGTTGATCGGCGTATAACGCGCTGCTTATGGCTAAGGCTAAGAGTATATTTTTTGAATTCATAGTGCAGTTTTTTCCTTTCTTTTTCTGCTTACATAGCTATTACTATTTGTGCGAAGGAGTATAACATAAGTACACTCCAAATAGTAATAACTAATTATTTGGAGCCGCATTGAGAACATTGGAAGATCTTACCCAAGAGGATGTTGATGAGCTTTATCGACGTATCGGAAGAAACGTCAAAGCGCTTCGTGAACTCAATGGACTCACTCAGCTTGATCTAGCGTTTGCCATGAATCTCAAGTCCCCCGGTCTCATCTCTCAATCAGAGCTCTATTTGAATACGCAGCACTTCAACATAAAGCACCTCTATCAAATCGCCCATATCCTCGAATGCGACATCACCGATTTCTTTAAGGTCGATTGATTCTCATTTCAAGCGATCGTACGCTGAAAGCGAGATCGTTTTAGGGTGGAGTGTTTTTTTCGCTCCCCTTGATAATAAACTGAGTATTCACTGCTTTTATCATCATTGCACGCGGTGAGCATCAGCAATACTTGCTCATCATCAGTGTTGGTCGTGTTGGTAAAGATATAGCTATGTCCCAGATAGAGATAACGTACACATCCCTTCTCCAGCTCAAAAGACTTACCGCCGCGAACTATTGATTCGGCGTAGCGCACCGCCGTGGGTTTGGATTTAATGCCGAACCGTTTTTTTAGACGCTTGAGAGCATGGTTGGTGAGGATAATGTTCATCTTATCCTCCGTAGGTGTTCATAACCAGCGCATACAGAGCACCGGAGCCAAATACGATCACATCGATCAGGAGTAACACTCCGGCAATACGTTTGGCTTTACTCATCATGACCATACCCTCCGAAACTACTTCCATGGTCACTAAAACCATGACTGCTGCCACAGTGGTGCAAATCAACCCCATAAGGGTTACCACAGACATCGACACACCCCATCATCGGCAAACCGGTTGCAGGATTAATCTCCGTCCCTCGGTAGTCTTGGTGAGATCCAAACGAATTCTCGTTGGGGGTGAAGAGATCGAAATCGTTGATAAAGCTCCGGCGGCTCTTCTCCCACGTCTTCGTAGTAGATCGTGACGCTTTGTAATTTAGGAACATCCGCACAAACAGATAGATGAGGGCAAGTAATACTAATGCTTTTAACATCGTCTTTCCTTTGTTGTTTCATTGTTATGTCAATCTTTCTTTTTATTGCTAGAGCGGTTAAAACCGCTCCAGTAGACTTCTCACCCACGGAACTTCTCTATGGGTGAGGAGATAGCACAGCAGTGCTCCCAGCACTACACCGACAATGCTTTGCAGATAGTCGGTGAGTGTTTGCGCCTTCCATGCCAACACCAGTGCGGGGAGGTAGAATCCTCCCCAGATAATGAGCCGTTTCATAATTCGCTCTTTTTTAACGATAGCCCTTGCGGGTTTTTAGCTCTAGTAGTTTCTCATAGGCTCTGTATGCATCGAATTTGTTCGAATAGACCTCTGTTATGGTTCGGGTCGCACAGGAGCGCAGGAGACTTCCATATGTGCGGATAAGCAAACTCTCCCCAAAGAGGTTATCGATCAACTCGATACGGTAGTATCGTAGACGGTTATTGACCGCTCTGCTCAGGGTTGTTTTCATAAGGGTGATTAGGGGTTTTACCTAAACGTTTACCAATTAAGCCGGCAATGCCGATAAAGACCAACGAGAGAGCCACGATTAAAATAGCTTCTCCGCTTTCCGATGTAGGGGGACGCATCCAATAACCGGTTGCGATACCACCTCCTATGGCAATGATCAAATAAAGTGTTTTAGCATGTTTCATGTTCTTCTCCCTGTTTTCTAACACTCAGCACTACAGCACTTAGGGAATCGTTGTAGACGATTCCGATCTTGTCGAGTTCACCGGACAACAGTTTTTCCAGCAATGCCTCGATGTTGGCGGCAAATTCATCGAAAGGATAGAGTTCAGCTCTGAGGTAAGCTTTAGGGACATCTCCCACAAAATCACTCCACTCTTTTAATTCAGGATCAGTGACGTATTCTTTTGTAGCTGATTCTGCACCCTGAATCCACGTTTCGCTCTCTTCGCGTTCAAGACTAGGACGTTTAAATTCACGGATGAAAAAGATGATCGTCCATCCCAGTGCACCGATAGAGCTGAGGATCTGACCCGCTATAGAGATACAGTTGGGGGTATCGTATTTTGGGACTTCACACTGCTCTTCCAATAGATCAATCCCTCTATTGCCTTTTAGAGCATAGTGCTCTTTTATACTCCATCCGTTAGATTGTGAGATTGATAGGATTTGAGCATCCCGACAAAGTATTTCATCACCTTTTGCAAAATGATCGTGAAAGAATGCTATTTGATCATTACGGCTGCAAATGTCATTACCCCATAATACGCTAACAAAAACAATTAATCCCGCCATAGGATTGATGTAGTTTCGATGAACCATTCCTGCCATAATAGTTAGAAAAATGATAAAGACGAGGACGGTACCCATTTGATAATCAAGGTTGGTCATGATGATCACCTCTTTGCACCAATGCCAGACGCAACTTCAACTCCTCGATTTCCAATTGCTTGAGACGCTGTTTTTCAATCAAGATAATGGCACTCTCCAGTTCCGCTTCACGCAGGTGTTCACTCACTTCTCCTTTTAGTGCGGCGTAGTGTGGAGCGTTCCATACGCTTTCCTTATCTCCGAAAATAATACGTTCCATTTCATCCCCTCTGGTATGATAAGCGATACGCTCATCGATGAGTGAAATGAGACGTTTTTGATCGAGCGTGTTTGCTTTTGGGGTGTCTTTTTTGAATAAGCGCAGGGTTGATGCCATTAATACTCCAAGCATTACAAGGGATATAGCTGCCATGCCTATAATAAGGATACCCATAAAGAGATAGCCAACATTGTAGGTTGCCAGCCACTCTAAAAGATTAAAATGATTCATACGTTTTCCTTTGGTTTTTGTGAAGAGCAATACATGATCACTCTTCACAACATGACTTCGCATCGTGCGAAAATCAAACATCAGAAGATTCTCCTCTGATTGGGCCTTTTTTTACAATACGACAGTGGCAAAAACCGGATCAGGATTTTTGTCTGTAAACGAAAAGAGTGCGTTAGTCTTACACGGCTCTTTTCTAAAAGGTGAGAACGTTCTCGGTCGCGACTGGGAAAATTTTAGCAGTTAACATGGGGTTTGTGAAGAGGGTTTTATTCGAGCAAAAATACGAATGATCCCCTCCATACATACAAGAGAATAGTGGAATTTTTTAGAACAGATTCTTTCTACAGGTCAATGGGGTTTTCGTGCAAATTAATAATGAATTTATCAAGAAGTTCTGATAGTTTTTTTCTCGCAATAAACGCTATTACTGGCTGATCTAAATTCATTATTGAAGAATAGATTTTGTTTTTAACAATGTAAAAATTATCTAGTAAAAAATCGATCAATTCATTTTTATCAAAATGATTCTTAGAGATTTGTTCATGCAATAAATCTAAAAATAATTCTTTTGTTTTTGGTGAAAATGGTAATGAAAATGATTCAATATTAAGTGGATCAAATGTTCTGTGCTCTGTGTTGTTCGTTATATTTTTAAAAAATTCACTACACATTTCTTCTATATGTGCCCTGTTTAGATCAAGTGCATCTTGATTATTGATGACAGCCAATTTATTTGTCTTCAAATGTTTTCGATATGCTAATTCTCTTTCAATCTCAGATAGGGAATGTTTGTCATTTTGAAAAAAACATTCATGTGCGATTGTTTTAAATTCATCTATGGAACCATACTTGTTATCTATATCACTTAACCATTGATCAAATTCATTTGCCGCAATAATATTGTTTCTTCCTATTTCTAACATTTGATCCACTTGGGAATCAATTTTTTTGCGGTATCTTTGTTTAGAACGAGCAGATGAAGATGCTGTTGGATCATAATATAGAGTGTAGTCATCATATTTTTCCAAAATTTCGAGATTTTCGATTGGAGTACGGGTAAAGGTATATTCTAATAATTTTAATGATTCGATAGCACCTTCATTTTCAAGAATTTTTATAATATTTTGAAGCCCTTCAATTGATAGTAAACGAAAAAACTTTTCGTAGGGCTTCAATTTCTTTATTGGCTTATCTAGGCGCTTACGCGCATTTCTTTCAGCCACTCCAAAAAGCTGTTCATATAGTCTCAATCGTTCTGGATAATCTTGCCACATGCTTATACCTTAAAATAAAATTATGACGTTTTCGTCACAATTCTACAATTTTTTGGATAAAAAAAACTTCATAATGTTGCTGTCCAAAGCGGATTAATACATCACAAAAGGATTTACATGGATCAAGAGAGATTACTTCGAATCACAGAAGTTCAGCAGCGTGTAGGGATTGCTAGAAGCACGATATGGTTGTGGATTAAGCAAGGGCGTTTTCCTAAAGGGATGAAATTATCACCGAGCGTGACTGTATGGCATGAGAAGGAAATTAATTTATATGTTGCCGGAAAATGGAATACTTAATGAGAGAGTAGGCGAAGAGAAAGCGGCAACTATCTCTTCAGAAAAACGTTCTGGCGAAAGAACTGAGGGAGTATACAATAATCTTGTTTGGGAAAAAATTTTGACCAGACAATATTACCAAATTGCACTATCGTTCGACAAAATCATACAAGCAAGCATGGATAGTATCGTGCTGAGTATTCTATGTTCATTGCCTGCATTATGTAGCGGGGCAACAGTCAGTCAAGTAAAAGATGCAAAAGGGCGGCCGATCATCTTGTTTTTCGCCTATTTTGCACGTTCAGGCATGGGAAAATCGGTATTGGCCAATACCGCGCGAAAATATTTGTTATATTGGTTAGATGATCAGTACTCAAAAGCGGAAAGGAAATCAAAAGATAGTGTTTTTCCGGATGTGTTTCTGGATGCTGCTTCGGCAGAGGGATTTGAACAATCCATCTTTGCCAAGAGTGCAATTCATTATTTTTTGGACGAATATGGGAAGTTTTATCGAGCATCGAAAAACGATACGGTGAAAGCAAGTTTACTGAGGGCACTGATGCAGATTTTTGACTCTGGTGTTTTGATTACCCGAAAACTCAAAGACAGTAAACGTTCACAGCATCTTATGGTTCAGGGTATGGGTTTGTATGCTGCCAGCACGATTGGTCCATCAAATCTGACACAATCAGATATGAGAGATATGATCAGTGATGGTATGCTGAATCGATTTTTAGTCATTTTTGGCGAGTTCAAAGAAATTCCAATTCGTCAAGAACTATCGAAGACGGATGCTGAGTCGATAGAACAATTTGCACGTACTTTTCATGAGTATGCGTCAGGAAAATCATTTTATTTAGGTGTTGAAGCCACAAAGATTTATGAGCAGTTTCATAAAGCGATTAATACACGATTTCGACAAAAATACGACATATTTGACGATACAGCTGGGTTTGAAATCCGGCTTTTAACGATTGTTCAGCGAATCGCGATGCTATTGCAGGTATGCATCAATATTGAAAATACTTCACCGCATATCATCGAAATCAGTGCAAATGCGATGGAACGAGCTGTTCAAATGTTGACCTATCTGCATCAAAAACATTTTCAGCAAGTGCTTAAATACGCAAGTGAAAAACATGGCAAGTCATCGCTTGAAGATAAAATTAAAAAGCAGCTGAGCAAAGGTGAATCTATGGGATTGCGAACAATAGTCCGAAATGTTAGTCCGGCTACTACAGCCGAAGTACAGTCAATATTAGATCATTTAGTAGAAATTGGACATGCATATAAAAGTGCCGACAACACCTATACTAAGCGTGTTACCGACACCGACAAAAGAGTATGAACCCCAATATTATGTGGTTTAGGGGATAAGGAGTGTGAAAGGTGTGTACCGACAACAGCCGACATGAGTCGGTAGTGTCGGGATTAATCAATACAAATAAGTCGACAGATTCATCCCGAATATATGGGAATAAGGAAACCTTGTCGGTTGTCAGTAGTCTGTTTAGAAGGAGACAGAATGGATATTAATGAATTAGAAAAAAGAATTATTCAAATAACGTTACTGAGCCGTGACGATCGTAAAAAATCGATCCATTGGCTAGCAAAGCAAAACAGCCTGATGGCGTATGAAGTCTTTAGGCTAAAAAAAAATCATTTTCATCGATTGAAAGCTGACGGTACTATCGGTGATCTGATTTTGATTGAATTGATTGCCTTTTTATTTGCGGTAAAAGAGTTGATTGAATCGACTGAGCTTCAAAATAAAAAGAATCGTTCAAATGATTTAACAGGATTGCGAAAAATAGCACGAAATCAGGCAAAGCAATGTAGAAAAGCTCGAAAAACTCCGAAACGTGATAAGTTACTTTTCATGCAAAACAATATTATTGCATGGATTGAAGAAGGATTATCTGATCGGAAGATTGCCGAATTGATCTCAACCAGAAAACATATCGATGTTTCTCACACTGAGATTTCGCGATTTCACAGAGAGCTGAAGGAGAATGGTCATGTTGACCAATAAAGAGATCGTTATATCTATCAATGCGGATATAAAGTGCCATGTCTCTGTACTCTTCGAAGCCAACAGATTACCAAAGCGGTATCTATTGACGGCATTGCACTTCCATTCGAAAATTATTGCTCAGACGTGGGATAAACTGGTTGATTTCACATCAGTTTTTGATGCATTTAATAGAAATTGTCTGTCAGGCAGTACGGATTATCATGTTGATGAAGTCAGGTTCAGATTGATTGTAAGTAAAGATAAACCGCCTAAGTTAAATGCATTTATGTATCGGTCAGGGCAAGAAGCTCTGAACTACAATTTTTCAAAATATGAAACTCTAATGATTGCAAACAAGCTTTCAAAGATTATCAGTAAGTTGGATTTGGAGAATGGCTCTCAATGAATGTTACAACAAAATGTCTTTGTATGATTGAATCACCTTATATATTTTTTTAGGTTATAGGATGATGCATAAGCTAATGTTGGCTAGAATCTATCAACAAATCATGTATGCTTGAGACTTTTCATCATCATAATATTAAACCATAAAGAGGACGGCTATATATGCTTAATGACACAGGGCTTAACACTATCGTTGGTGTAATTGGCATCATTGTTACAATTGTTGCTATGATTGCAGCAAGAGCAATTTATAAGAAATATGTCGGCAGAGATGATAATAGTATCACAATAAAAGACTCAGAAATTAAAGACAGTTTTAACGGTAGAAAATGAAATTATCAAAATGGATAGGGCGTGATGATAAAAGCATAACTATCAGTAATAGCACGATTTCCAATAGCTTTAATTCCAATACAACCATTCACGTATTTAGAAATGCGAAAAGATGGTGCAAAAGAACCTTTCAAAAAGAAAAATACTTTCATGATTTAAAAAATAAATTTTCTTATCAACTCCGTACTAAAGTAGAAACACAAAAACAGAATAAAAAATATATTCCTAATGTTTTTTTAGAATTGAATGAAGTGAAAGAAGAGCTTAGAATTCTTGTACAGCCACACCTTTTTTATCTCAAATGTATTGAAGATTTGAAAAGAGTGGATTTTATTTTTTTTAACGAGATATATGGAAAAATCAATCTTCCACCTGTAAAGCTGCGAATTAATGATTATGGTAAAACAAGAAATGATTTTGGATCTTTGGAACTTGAACAACAATCTTTGAGCAAATATCTCAATGATTTCATATTAACTTTACCCAATTTAGAAGATAGAGAATCATTCGAAAAGAATCTCGATGAAGAAAATTACAAAATATTGGTTAAAGAATATGGAACCAGTAGACGCATAAAATGGATAATTGATGACTTTCAAAAAGATCTTAAGATTATTGGGCAAAAAAAACTAATTTTATTGACCGAAAAAGCTGGACAAGGCAAGACGAATCTAATATGTGATTTTGTAGAAAATGTAATTCTTAAAAAAGGTCTATATGGTGTTTTTTTAACGGGTAACGAATTTACTAATCTGCATCGAGATAGAATAGAGACTGTAATTTTAAAAAGTATATTTGGCTTTCAAAATGATATTTCTTTTGATGAATTTTTAGAAGATTTAAATGTAATTTGTAATGACAATCAGACAACCTTCACTATTGTAATTGATGGCCTGAATGAGAACCCAAATATAGAGGTGTTTTCTAAAGAATTACATGATTTTGTAGAAAAAACACTCCAATATAAATTTATTAGATTCATTTTTACATGTCGATCAGAATATTTTGAAGATCGATTCAAAGAATTTTTAGAACCTTCTTTTCTTGAGAAAATACTTTTAAATAAGCATTATATGACATCAATACAAGGTCACAGTGATGAATTACCCGACTATTTGGAGAAACGTCTCATAGATTCGTATTTTGATTTTTTTCAGGTAAAAAATTCTGTATATGATAATGTTAAACATGAACTTGCCAATAATTTTTTATTGCTTAGAATATTTTGTGAAGTATATGGGGTTAAGAACAATGATAATGCTCCTATTGAACAAGTGTACAATATTTATAAAGAAGATTTATTTAGTCATTATTATCGTAATAAAATTGGGGAAATTCAAAGTAGACAGAAATATTCAACAACTGAGTTTCAACAAATTTTTCAAACAATTCTTGCCTATATGGTTGAAAATAAACAATTTATGAATATTCCTTTTCAGGGTATTTCCGAACTTAATCAGGAATTATTCAATGAGATCATCCTTGAGGATATTCTTTTTAGAAAAGATTTGATTAATGATGATAAAAGTGTATTCGCCAATCAAGAAGTATTGAATTTTACCTTTGATGAGTTTAGGGATTATTTAATTGCTGATTATTTGGTTAATGCCAATATAGATATCATTGATTTTTTAAACAATATATCCGAAAAAGACGTTGCATTAGAAGGAATAGAAAATTACTTATTTTGTAAATCTAGAAAAGAACGATATAGAAATCAACTTCAAAATCTTGAGACCTTACCTCACTTTGATCATATTTTTATAGAAAATATTTTTGCCGTCAATGATAGTGACATCAATGATTCCGATATAGATAAAATTCAAGGATTATTTCTCTCTGATCCTGAAATAGCTAAAAACATTACTCATTTTCTTATGTTTAGACATCGAACTCAACACTATAAAAAGTTAAATATCAATACGCTGTTAAAGATTATTATCGGCTTGAAGGCTGAAGAATATGATCGGTTAATATGTCCAATATTTGATATTAAGAGAGATCGCTATTCATATCATCGAAATAGGGCAGGATTTTTACTAGAAGTTATTAATCAAATTGAAGTAATTTTAAAAGAAAAAGATTTTGTTGATTATCCTGAATATCATAATATAGTTGAATTTATGATTCTTCTTTTGGGTGTAAAAGACAACGATACATATGAAACTCCATATGAATTAATCGAGTTATTAAAAAAATATATTGACAAGTATCCTAATAATGCAAAAGAATATTTGATCAAATATCTCCATATTCAGCATTCAAGGATTCAATCTGAAATTTTGTGGCTCTTTAAATATATGATTGAAGAAGATCATATAGAACTTTTTAAAAAAGACTTTTTTAATGATATATTTGAGTCTTTAAATGCAGATGAAAATCTTCAACATGTTAAAGAAGCTCTTTTAGAAGATGTATATGAAAAGAGCCCGATAGTCTTAAATGAAGAGGCTATCAAGTATTTTCAAAATCGAAAATTTGAAAATGAAAGTTGGATTAATGAGCTTTTAGAAGGTTATAAACATGATAATTAATTTGGACCGAAAAGAGCATTTAGTTTTACTTCCCATAAATATAACAGAAGAAAAATTTTTATTGAACGCAAAAGTAAAAAAGGGAACATATTTTTATCGAGTGATTCGAAATGTTTACGTTGCTTTGACAAATCCAAGTGTTGACTTATTTGAAGAATATAGCAAATATTACAGTGAATACGACTCATTTTACTTATTTCTTTATCATAAATATCCATTTCTATCT
Organism: Sulfuricurvum sp.; assembly: GCA_028714915.1. Classification (GTDB taxonomy): domain Bacteria; phylum Campylobacterota; class Campylobacteria; order Campylobacterales; family Sulfurimonadaceae; genus Sulfuricurvum. Next base: position 10,258 of record JAQTLL010000003.1, on the reverse strand, counting down.
GAAATAACAATCAGTGAAATAATTAGTGCGATTGATAGTAAAAAATATATTCTTCTAAAAGGCTATATGCGTGAATATATGGATTACAATGTGCAAAGTCTATTTGATATGGATGAAACTTTTGTTGCGAAAATAACAGATTTACTAAAGGCAGAAAGATATGAAAATTAGGACAGGTTTTGTAACAAATAGTTCATCTACTTCTTTTATCATAATGTCAAAAGGGGATGTGCTTGAAGATGACTTTTTGGATCTATTAGGAGTACAAAAAGAGTCTGATTTCTATCCGATAATGAGTGAATTATATGAACAAATTACTTATAGAATGGAAGATGTCGAAGTGGCATTTAAAAGCGAATATTATAGAGAAAGTTATTCATCAATGGAAAAATTCTTAACAGAAGAATTTTCACAAGAAGTCTATCAAAAATATCTAATTTCCAAAAGTGAAGGTAGAAAAATTTATGTTGGTAGATTGAGTAGTGATGGAGAAGGAGCTTTAACATGTTTTGTTTGCTGCGATCATTTGATTGAAGAAAATGAAAAAATTTATTTCAATTATGCAAATTGCTATTGGTGATCCGAATGAGTATTATATTTAGAAACTACCCTGAGCAAAACTACAAAGTACTTTTTAATCAACAAACTGGTTTTTTTGCAAGAGTAGAAAACAAAGGCTTTCAAGAACCGTTTTGGGCGAAAAAAGGACCAGAATTATTAGACATATCGATTACAAATTGGTGTGATCGAGGTTGTGAGTTTTGCTATAAAAACTCTAATCAAACGGGTAACCATATGTCATTAGAAAACTATGAGCGAATCATGGAAGAAGCTCAAGCTAATAATGTTTTTCAGGTGGCTCTTGGAGGAGGAAATCCAAATCAACATCCTTTATTTATAGAAATATTGAAACTAAGTAGAAAATATGACATTATTCCTTCATATACTACCAACGGACGCGGATTAACTCAAGAAATAATAGCCGCCACTAAAGACTATTGTGGTGCTGTGGCAGTTAGTGCATATGCACCATACGAAGATTTAGCAAATACAATAAAGCTTTTCTCCGATGTCCAAGTTAGACCTAACATCCATTTCGTGTTAGATTCCGATTCCATTGAGATTGCAATTGATTGGATAGCAAATGGAAGAGAGTTTTTAAGCCAAATTAATGCATTAATTTTTTTGAATTACAAACCTATTGGGGAGTACAAAGATAATTCAAAACTTTTGAAAAATAGTGTACACATGAAGTCCTTTTTTGATTTGGTTGATAACAATACTTTTAGCTTTAAAATTGGTTTTGATAGTTGCATGGTTCCAGGTATCGTAACATTTATGAAAAATTATGAAAATATTTCATTGGAACCATGTGACGCTGGAAGATTTTCCGCATATATTTCTGAGGATTTAAAAGTTTATCCTTGCTCTTTTATGATAGAGCACTATTGTGGAGAAAGTTTATTGGAAAAAAGCTTTAGTGACATATGGAATAAAAGTAAATTATTTTTGGATACACGTAGTCAATTTACTGATGCCAAATGTGGGACATGTATGCATCAGAGTAAATGTTTAAATGGATGCCCTTTTCTCGAAGAAATAAATTTATGTGGAAGCATAGCTACAAAAGGTAATTCATGAATAATCAAACGTATTTACTATCAAACGAACATAAAATTGAAATTCTCGATGATGTCTTAATGCTTAATGGTAAAGTTTATACCGAAAGAGCCAAAGAAGCAGGTGAAGAAGTTAATGTCGAGTACAGATTGCCTGACAAAACTGAAACTGAAATTACTGCAAAAGCTTTGGAATTAACCCGAACCTTTTACAAAAAAAGACTCGAAAAGCTTTTGCCGGCTGAACAACTATTTGCACTTACCGGTGCCGGTAGTTCTATAGGATTCGGCGGTAAAAGCATGGCTGGTCTATGGGATGAGATAGATGTAGTTAAAGCATTTGAAGCTTATATAGGTGAGATAGGGATTGAACAGGCTCTTTTTGATCGTAAAGATCTTGAGAGTATTTTGTCCCGTGCAAAACTTTACTTGGCTTTTAAGCCAAATGACACATTGGAAAAGCTCATTGAAGGCATAGAAGAGACAATCAAAAATCTGTGTAATTTTAAATTAGAGGATACTTCTACTCATTTAGAATTTATCAAGCAGCTGACAAGCCGTAAAAGCAAGCAAGGGCGTCTTAAAGTGTTTACGACCAACTATGATACGGTATTTGAACAAACGGCCTCTGAGGGGAGCTATGTCGTGATTGATGGATTTTCATTTACACAGCCGCGTCGATTTAATGGCAAGTATTTTGACTATGATATTGTGATTAGAGAGAACAGCCGTATAGCAGCTGATGAGAATTTCGCATCAAATGTATTTCATCTTTACAAATTGCATGGTTCAGTTAACTGGGAAACACGTGGAGAAGAGATATTACAAGTCGAGAATCCGGCTAAAGCAATGATGATTTACCCAAACAACAATAAATTTGAATCATCTTATGAGCAACCGTATTTTGAAATGATGGGGCGATTGCAATCTGAATTAAGGAAAAAAGGGACTACGACACTTATTATCATTGGTTTCAGCTTCGCCGATAAACATATTTTTACGATGATCAAAGAGGCGCTAAACTACAACGCCAGTCTAAATTTAATGATTATCGAGCCATTCATTAATTCTATAACGAATGAAAATTTTACATATCTTCATGCATATGCACAAAAAAGTATCCAAGTGACAATAGTTGGCGAATTTTTTAAAGAGTTTGTAGGGCAATTACCAAAAAACGGCTATTTTGTGTCCCATGAGGTGACCAATGGCTAAACAGCCGTTCGACAATGAAAAATTTGTCGGTTATATCTCAAGAGTTAGCCCTTATTTCTCGACTATACATTTCCCTTCCTCGAAATTACTAAAAAAGTTTTGGCATTTTCACGAAGAACTTACGGGTGGTATTGTCGGTCAATATGTAGTAATCGAAGGCGAAAATTATGGATTCCTTGGGCGTATTCAAGAAATATCTTTGCCGGAAAAAGAGCAAATTTTTTTAGGTGAAAACTCTTTTTATAACTCTGATTTTCACCCCCAAGGAAAATTAGAAATACTGCTTTCATTTAGCTACTTCAGTGAGGATATTGATAAAGGTTTAGACCGTTATCCGGCAGTAGGTTCAAAAGTTTACCTATGCTCATCTGAGCTATTGAAAGAGCTATTTTTAAAGGCAAAAGAGAGTGGGAAAACTTTTGACATCGCAGAGTTAACTGATCACCTCCGAACATCTATTCCACTCGATCCGAATGATCTTTTTGGACGGCATTGTGCAATTGTAGGGACAACAGGGGGCGGTAAAAGCTATACAATTGCAAGGATATTGGAAGAGTTCTTGAATAAAAGTAAGTCAAAAGCCATTTTGATCGATGCAACGGGAGAATATCAAAATTTTTACAATTTACCTCAAGTGAAAGCAGTAAAGTTTGGTGATTTACATGAAAGTACATTCTTCCATTATTCGAGGTTACGGACAATGGATTTTATAGCTTTATTCAGACCATCCGATGGAGTACAAAAGCCCAAGTTATTAGAAGCTTTTAAGAGCTTAAAAGTTGTAAGTGCTGCATATAAAAATAATGGATACGCTGGAAATGTGTACAAAAAAGCAAATACAATTAAAAAGCATTTTTATGATTTGTATAATTCGAATAAAAATATAGTTGAATCTAGTGTTGCTGACTTTAATATCCAAAATTTGACACATCAAATAAGCGAAGAATGTTTTAATAACAATGCCGGTGAAGCTGTATTTGGTGATTATGAAAAAAGGGAAAAGAGTAACCTTATAACAATGATTAGCAGAATAGAAAGTATTTTACATGATCAAAAGTGGAAGAAAATTTTTGGTTTTGATAAACAATCAATAGATGAAAATGAGTTTAATAAACAATTAGAGAACTTTTTGAGTATTGAGAATGAAAAAAGTCTATTTATTATCTCTCTAAAAGATGTATATTTTGAAAAAGGATTACGAGAAATTTTGGTGAATGCTATCGGAAGCTATTTGCTTGAAGAAGCGCGTACGTATAAATTTAAAGAATCACCTGTTGTTCTTTTCGTAGATGAAGCACATCAATTTTTACAAAAAACAATCAATGATGAATCCTTTGCTGAATTAGAATTAGATGCATTCGACAAGATCGCAAAAGAGTGTAGAAAGCATGGTCTATTTTTGTGTATTTCAACACAAATGCCTAGAGATATTCCTATCGGGACGTTAAGTCAAATGGGTACATTTATCGTTCATCGTTTGATCAATGAGTTCGATAGAAGTGTGATTGAGAAAGCATGTGCAGAAGGAAATAAAGACTCTTTGGCATATCTACCAATGCTCAAGGCTGGAGAAGCTTTATTAGTCAGTATCGAGCTGCCTATGCCGATTATGATTAAGATAAAAGAACCAACGATTAAACCGCATTCTGAAACGCCGAAACTATTGTAAATGAAATTAAATCAAAGTGAGTTTTAATGGAACAAGCAAATACTACTGAGAAAACAACTTTTTCTATTTCTGATTTTTTTGGATTGAAACAAATTGCTTCTTTCGCATCCCTAGTTGTTTCATTAGCTGTCATCATGGACTATATAACTGTAACAAACTTATTTAATATGGGAACAGGAGTTTTTATAACAGCACATCCTGTTTTAAATAACCCCATTGCCATCGCCTTATTGACTTTATTACCTGCTCTGACTATTATATTTTCCATTTTTTTGACAATGTTTGCATTTTTTGATCATAAATACATAGAAAAAATTTATGATAATGCTCGATTCTTCTCGGTGGCTAGATTAGTAGTAATTTTGATATTTATTCATTTACATGGTTTTGTTTTTTTGGATTATCTTGAGCATATTGAAATGTTGAAGAACTTTATGTCGTTTATAATTGCGAATATTGTAATAGTATTTTTAATATGTTATCTATTTACAATTTATCTATTTGGATTGCTTGGAAAAATTATTGAAACCTATAAACATCCAGTTCTTCTATTTATTTTTACTATTGGAATGTATCTTATAGCGATAGTTATATCTACATATAGTTATGAAAGAAATATCTCATTTATTTTTGCTTTTTTTAGTACATTCAGTCTTGGTATTTACATTTATTATAAATATATTGTGATACCAATTTTAGAAAAAAACACTATGTTTAAAGAACGTTTTAAAATCGCTTCTTATAGTATGATTTTTGCTTCTTTTGTGATGCTAGGAACTACATATATAAACTTTGAGATATGGAAAGATGAACTAAAACCCGATTGGTCGATAGGGATTATAAATAAAAAATTTATGCTTGAAAATAAGCAAAAATGTACATTGATTGGTGCTGAGAAAAATATAACGATCTCAAAATTTGATGATCACCATAAAACTTATTTTCTAAGAATTCCAATGGCAGAAAATATTTACTGGTTTTTTGAAAATGATGTTAATACATCTGTCATAAAAGTAAGTGTTGCTGAGAAACAATCCGACAGTACTTTTCAACTTATAGATATGCAAAAATATGAAAAAAATACTCAATAAGATGATTTTTACTCAAATAAAACCCTCTTCACAAACCCCATTTTAACTGCTTAAATTTCCAAAATAGTGATTTGTCCCCATAGAATTATGTAACAACTTGTAATGTGATGTGTAAACTTTTTGTAAAGTTTTATGTAATTTCTATAAACATACAAAATGTAAAGTTACATCCATCAAACTCCATGTATACCGAAATTTGTAGGTGGTCTAATGCCACAGAAGGAAACGGAGTAAAAACGGTGTAGTATAGAGTTGAATAAAATGTATCTTGCCGCACTTTACAAAAAATCTTCTAAACTTTCTCATATTTTTATTTTTTAATCTCGTTGTGGTAAGTGTAGCCTCGTCTTTGAAGCAGGCATCGATTTGCACAGTAATTGATCTGCGTTTTATCGGATTATTTTAAAATCAGACCATACCCGTTTCCGATTTTGGGGTAACAAAATTTATAGCGACTCAACATCAAACCTATGTCAGAGATAGGAATAAACGAATTCAACAATTAGAGAAAAAAATGAGAGGATCAGTTGATTGGCAGAGTGCCGAATTGGTAAAAGCAATTTTTGTAGAAGGTGCCAAAAAAGAAGAACGCATTGACCCATGTCATCCCAATAATAAATGTGTCTCAAGTTTCAAGACGATGGAAACGTACCGTTCTGTTTGGAACAACGCTGGGCACTGGATGAAAGAATTTTATAGCATTAAAGATTTTGAACAAATTACTGCCGAACATATTGAAGCATATATGCTTTATAAAATCGAATATTACCCATCAAAAGCGTATCTTCAAAAAATTTCAGCAGCTCTTGGAAAATTAGAAGTAGCACTCAAACGTTATACACAACAAAAATATGGTGAACCACGTAATTATGATTTTGGAGTACGTCAAATTCAACTCAATTTAGCCAGGAATCTAAATCGTCTGTATGACGGATACCACAGCCGAATTTATAAAGAACCGGAAAAGTTGATTGCAATGCTTACAAACCCTAAGCACATGATAGCAGCATCTATTCAATTGCATGGGCTTGCAAGGGCAGAGGGGTGTACGTTGATTCGTTCTGAACAGATGAATGGATATCGTTTTGATCCGATTTCTAAAAAGGAGATTGGAATTATTCAAACCAAAGAAAAGGGAGGGAAAGTTGGTGATGTATTTGTAGATGTCGACACGTATCGACAAATCGAGGAAATCATCAAAAAAGAAGGACGGTTTAGAATCAACTACAAAAGTTATGCAGAAGATATTCGAAATGCTTGTGCGACATTGCAGATAGAGTATCATGGGTCACACGGATTTCGTTGGACAGCAGCTCAACGAAGAGTTCGAGAGTATCAAAAAGCTGGGTATTTGTATGAAGAAGCACTTCAAGGTGTTTCATGGGAAATGAAGCACTTTAGAAGTTCGATAACAGAACATTACCTAGGATGATATTAATTAATAAAAGGAAATGAATTATGGATAATGTGATTACAGAATCAAAAGAAATAGTAGCAATACGGCTCAAGGAATATGTGGATGATAACTTGGATCGTCCGTTCCAATTATATGTGTATGAAGAGATTGTATTTCTATTCACACGTCCTTTTTTGTGTAGATATAATAAAAGCAATTTTACTGATGCCCTAGCAGAACAAAATGCATTAGCCGAATCGATTCAAGCCTACTTTGATGATGAATTTGAAATCAAATTTCCTATCGATATTACGATTGAAATCGTAAAAATAATTTCATATTGGAGTGATCCTGAAAATGGATACGAATGATGTTATCAAATAGCGATCGATTGGTCAGTGTTTTTCGTTAATGTCAATATTCGATCAACCCATACAGGTGAAATTCCGTATTCGGCACTCATCGGACGTAAATAGTCATTTTTGACTGTGAGAGTATGGTCGATAATGTCACCGGCATTTCGAATATTGAACTCATCGGCGATTTTAATCAAATGTTTGCGGTTGATTTCACTTACAGGTTTATAATCGAATAACATCTGATGTTTTGCTGATGGTGCAAATGTCAGATCATACGCGGGGGCCGCTCTCCATGTACCGTTGTTATCCATGAGATACGAAAAGTTTTTGGAATGATCATCTCTATTGGCGAAAACAATGTTAAAGATCATAATTCGATAGAGGTTAATCATATCTTCATGTGGAATATTGAGTTTTAGTCCGACTCGGAAAAGATTGGTATAGTCAAATGTCGTTTCAGCGGGATTATGATGCATGAGCCCTGAGAGGGAATGCATGTGCAATCGTTCTACATTGTCATTTTGTTTTTGAATGTCGAATCGCTCTACCGCGAAATGGTTACCACCGTTGCCGTCTTCGATCAGGTATGTTTCGGGGATTGTAATACTGCATTTGCCTGCGAGGATGGAGTATATATATTCCGTTACTGTTTTTGAAAGATGAAGTTCATCGTAAAACGTTTTAGATTGCGGTTCGCGGGTATAGAGCAAGTTATCAAATTTCACGATTGCGTGGACGAATCCATCGGGTAACGGGTCGCTTTTTTTGCCGACATACATGCTTTTTTGATTTGGGTTCAATCCGACTATCGCTTTGGGTTGAGCGCCTCCGGCTGCCGAGTTGGATAGGGCGATGATTTTTTCAAGCTCAAATTCACTTTCGCCAAAGAGTGCTTTTTTGGTCTCTTCGTAAAGTTCTGCCATTTGAAAAATAGCTTGAGTGTTTTTGGAGCGCTCATGTAATTTTTCAGGCTCATACGTCAATGCTCCCATCGTATTGCTGCCGAGAATTTGTAATTTTTCGATAGTTGTCGGAGTCTTTTTAAAATGACGGATAAAAAACTCTTCCAAAAAAGTGTTCCCGTATTTTCCCGGTAAGCTGTCACTGATAAGCCCCGGTAAGCCGTATTGGTGCTCAAGATGAGAAAAATTATACGGCTCGCCCATCTTGGTGATTTTGATCGGGGAGAAGGGAAGGGTATTTGTAGGATTCATGATGAAATCATAGGTTCCCTTATCGTTCTCGATGATTTTGGCTACGGTTTCGCCCCATGCTTTGATTATAAGTGTATCATTTACCATTTAATCGCCTTTTTAGGCAAAAGAATGGATTCAAGCTCTTCGATCCGTCCGAGTCTTTGCATGATGATGATAAAATTTTGAAACGAGATCTCTCCGCTTTGTTCGAATCGCATATAGGTTCCAAAGGGTATGCCGGAAAATTCGGCAAACTCTTTTTGGGTCATTTTGGTCGTTTTTCGTAATGCTTTAGCTCTGCGACCTATTTCATACGCTATTTCTATAGTAGAATGAAGTTCGAAGGTATCCATAGTGAATCCTCTAATCAAATATGATTAATATTGTACTATTTATTTTAAATTTAATCAAATATGATTTATATATCTAATGTTTCTATGAAACTCTTGATTTCTTTGTCGAAAAACATCAAAATTTAGTTTCCGACTGATACTACAATCCGACACTGTTTTTCGCATAGATTATTGCAGTTTTTTTGGCTTTAAAAGCAGAGCAGGGGATAGCGTACGGAAAACACTTAATTTCCATTAACTAAATTAAAAAAGTAGCGACTAAATAATTTTTGAAAAAGTATTTTTTAATCCAGTAAGCATGAGTAAAAAATAAGTAGGGGGAATTTGCATTATATTCTACTTATCAATCTTCTTTAGGGTATACAGTCAAAAACATCCAAGGACTGTAATGCAACATCATATAGAATCTTTCCTTTTTCATTGTATCTATGAAAAGAACCTGAGTGAAAAAACACTCAAAGCTTATCAAATTGATCTCCAACAATTTAATCAATTCAGTAACTGTACACCGCTTCAAAATATTGATAAAACTATGTTGAGGGGATACGTAAAACATCTTTTTACTTCTCAATTCAAAGAAAAAACAATCAAACGCAAATTAGCGACACTCAAAGCATTTTTTACATATTTTGAAGGCGAAGAGCACATTACACAATCCCCGTTTCGAGATCTGCGTATAAAAATCAAAGAAGCCAATTTATTGCCTAAAACCATTCGACTAAATGAAATCAAAAAGCTTCTACGATATATGTATAAATACAGGGCATCTCTCGATGCAACCAAATCATCGTATGCATACAAAACATTAATACGCGATATTGTTGTAATTGAATTATTGTTTTCTACCGGTATTAGAGTCGCCGAAGTTTGCAGTTTGAAACGTACATCTTTGAATCTTACAGATGGTTCCATCACTGTTATCGGGAAAGGGAACAAAGAGAGAACCATTCATTTCGGAACACAACAAATCAAAAATCTTATCAAAGAATATTTGCATTTATTTGCACAGGATATTGCCGATCGTGAGCATTTATTTATAAATCGATTAGATAATACACTATCTGAACAATCCGTTCGATTCATGATTAAACGATATACGAGTAAAGCTAATATCTCAACCCATATTACACCGCATATGTTTCGACACTCTATGGCTACGTTGCTATTGGAAGAGGGGGTTGATATCCGATATATTCAAAATATCCTCGGGCATGCCTCGATTTCTACTACTCAAATCTATACAAAAGTAAATCCTAGACATCAAAAAAAGATCCTTCTTACAAAGCATCCAAGACGGTTATTTGAAGATTTTTGATCCATATTTTCTTACTCCTGAATAAAGGATAATAAGGAATTATCA
>JAQTLL010000002.1 GCA_028714915.1 Sulfuricurvum sp. | reverse complement strand
AGCATCCGCTCGACCGTCACTCCTGCTTAGTTTTCAATGATCTCAAACTCAAACTCGTCGTCTCTTTCAAGGCGTCTCATCGTTTGTGGACGGGAATTATAGGGGATTTTATTGTGAATGTCAAGAGGTGTTTGAAAGAATTACAAAGGAAAGTGAAAAAATTCACTTTTTGTTTAATTGATGGATACGTAGCCCGTTTCTGGTCTAACAGTTATTACAGCAGTTTGATTATCAGAGCCAGTCAGGGTAATAGTTATGTCGCTTGTTATTAAATACCTATGCCAATTTTCACCTAAATTTGGTGAAGCATTGCGATAAGGTCTTCCTAAATTATCAAAAGCAATTCTTGTCTGTGTGGAACCTATATTATTAGTCCCACCAGCATATACAATATTTTTTATTCCATACTTACGGGTTAAATTAATTATTTTATTATCATCAACCGTATTATTAAAACTACCATTACCTAATGATTGTCCAGTCAATGGATCGGTCGCTTCTTCTTCCTCTGTTGAATCATTATCATTTGAGCGATCTGAAAAAACTTCATAATACCACTCATCTTCTCCGCCATTATTAACATCAGCGACTTTGCGGATTCGCAACACCCACATTTGTGAATACCATTGCGGGTTCGTAGCATCAAATCGATCATCCACCATCGCTAAGTGTTGTGTATAACGAATATGTCTAGCGAGCTGTTCAGCTGCTTCTTGTAAAGGATGACGATTAAAATTTGGCATTGCCAATACTGCCAAAATTCCTATCACTATAATAACAAAGACGAGTTCGAGCATCGTAAAAGCAAAACGTTTCATATAAATCACCTATCAACTATAATTGTATTAGCAATGATTATAACAAAAGTATTAAGAAAAAGAAGAGTGAAAAGATGTGAGTAGATGGATTTACCCGCAGAGGGCACAATGCCCACTTTCGTGGGAATGACGGGAAGATTAAATCTCGTCTGCCATTTCGACATTGTAGAGAATATCGTCTGTTGGGTGACGGTACATTGGCATACCGAGACGTTTTTCATCAAGGATATGTCCGATGAAACCGATAGAGCGGCCCACTACGAAGAATGCATTGAGTGCACCCGCTTCAATGAAGCCATCAATATCGGATTCAGAATAACCAAGTGCACGCCACATATCGACCATCAAGATACCGATAGTACCATCAACGTTCAAGATAAGGTTGTCTTTTTTAGAGGTTGTCAATTTTTCAACTTCAAGAGCAAAATCAAGCAATGGAGTTGCTGGGAAGTGCTCTGCTGCGTATTTTTTTAAACCGGATACACGAAGGTCTGGGTTACGGACTGATTTGATACGGTGACCGATACCAGAAATCGTTTTTCCTTCTTTCTTCATATAATCAATAAACTCAACTGGAGTCATACCACGATCATTTGCGTATTTGAAATAACGCGCTGCATCATCAATCGCTCCACCAAAACGTGGTCCGATAGTTAAAAGTCCAGTTACGAGAGAACTGATAACGTCTTTTCCTGCACGAGCAGTAACTTTTGCATTGTGTGCACCTGAAACAGCCGGACCATGATCGGCTACTGTTTTGATAACGGTTTCAAGATAGTCTGTTGCCCATTTCGGATAACGTTTTTTGAACCAAAGAAGTGAAATAACATCACCGATACCAAATCCGGTTTCCGGAGTTGCAACGGAACTGATTGGATAACCAGCGTAGGTTGCTTCATCCCCTCGGTCATCAGAGATGGTACAAATAAACTCTTTTTTACGACGTACTTTTGGTACAGTTTTTAATTCAGGTTCAACGATTTCTGTAACAATACCTTCATTCCGAAGTTTTGTGTATACATCTGAAATTGTTTTTGGAAGATCATTAAAACTCGCAGGAACATGAATACCTGCGGCTGCCATTGCAATATTTTTAGCTGCTGCTGTTTCTGCGTCTGCATTTGCGCTAGCACCTGCATGCCCGAATTGAACACCTGAGGTGAAATGTTTTGCAATCGTACCGATACACCATGCGATAATCGGTTTTTTAATCAAACCTGATTTGACGGCTTCGATGACTTTGTACTCTTCTGTACCCCCTACTTCGCCTAACAATACCATATATTTAACTTCTGGATTACTCTCCATACGAAGAAGATTATCGATGAATACTGATCCAACAAAACGGTCTCCACCAATCGCTACCCCCTCAGCAATACCATCCGCATTGATACTGATAATATTTGAAAGTTCATTAAATAAACCGCCAGAACGGGTAACAAGTCCACATGAGCCTGCACGGTGAAGCTTAGAGTTAATGATGTTTTCAATTGTTCCACCGACATTGGCAATTTTAAATCCGCCCGGTGCGATACCGCCAACGGTTGCCGGTCCAATAACTACGACACCTGCATCACGAGCAGCTTGGTTCATTTTACGTGCAAGACGCTCAGGGATACCTTCAGCTGTTACCATAACGGTTTTAAATTGACCTTTGATCGTGATCGCTTCCATTGTAACATCGTACGCAGTACGAAATGAAGCAAAGTTCAATAAAACGTCTGCTTTTGGAAACGCTGCGGCAGCTTCTACTGTGTTACGAAATACCGGAACCATAATCTCATCGGGGCCATAGAAAAATTTCTCAAATTTATTACCTGAAGTTGGAGCAACAATTGCAGCAACAGAAGGTTTTACGCGATTGATAACATAGTCATAATCCAACATACGTTGAATTGCGCTTGCGTTGTTATTCCAAAAAATTGCTTGTGTATCTTTGGTAAATAAAGCACCCATATTTTTCTCCTTACTTCTCAAGAGCCATACGGACGATGTCAGTGACATGCGTTTCTGGCCCATAAACTTCGATATAAAGACCCAAACGGTCTGCAGCTTCTTTAATGTCTTTCAAACCTTTTTCATAGTTTGGTCCGCCACGGCGTACATAAATACGAGTATTGTGTGCTTTCATACGCTCGGCATACACTTCAAACGCTTGAATAATACCGGTAAAAGTTTTTGCAACGTCCGTAAAGTTTGCAATTGCTCCACCGATAATCAGAATTTTATCACGCCCTTTTGGGTCTTTGTGACGCGTCATCAAATCAAGAACGGTTTCAGCGTAAAACTTGGTTTCACCCGTAGTTGGTCCGCCTGAATACTCACCGTAGTTTGCAAGATCAGCGACATTACCAGACAAATCAGCAATGGTATCTGCATATACAACCGAGGCACCACCACCGGCAACCATCGTCCAAATACGACCCATTGGGTTAAGGATGGTCAATTTTAATGAAGCACCCGATTTTGAGTCTGCTTCAGCGATTGCTTTTTCTTCCGGAGATTGATCTTCCATACCAAATGCTGTTGGGAACTCTGCTCCACACCACGCTTCACCCATCATAAATCCTGCTGTATCGTCAAGACGCGCAACAAGGTCAAGAATGTGCATATCATTGCCAACCATAACGATTGGGTTGATCTCTAGGTATGCGAAATTTTGATCGCGATAAAATTTATAAAACTGTTCTGCAAAAGCGATAAAACGCTCTCTGTTCTCTTCAGGAATTCCTGCAGGAATGTTTGCACGAATTAAATGAGCGATAGAAGCATCATCCATAGTAATAGGAATAGTTACTTCATTAACTTTTTCTTCCCATCCCTCTTCTACTTCCATTCCACCCTCAGCCGATAGATACAGAACATCGTCTTCACCAACGGTGGTTGCCGAAATATAATATTCTTGATCTTGAGAGTGAGGAGTAAATGGCTCAACGATAAAATGGGTCAACGTCCCTTTTTGTCCTGAAAGGAGAATGGTCTCATTGGCGATTTTCGCATCAATCCACGCTGCGGCTTCTTCAAGAGTGACATCACCCGGCTTATTGGTTCTAAACAATACAAGATCATTTTTACCACGTTTACCAAAAAGCATATCCGGTTTTGCAACCAGAGCCTCTTGCTTCAACCATTCAAAACCATGCTTTTGCGCATATGAGCGAAGCTCATCACCGTTAGTTACCAATACTGATTTAAAACCGTAATGGAAACCGCTGAAGTATTTTTCCCAATGCTTTGAGAAAATTGCTTTACCGTCGTATTCACGAATCGCTCTTTGAGCCATTGCAACTCCTTCGAAAAATCTTTTGGCGACAATTATAACCAATATGAGCTACAGAAATACTCTCACACTTTCATTTTGAAGATAATAGTTATATTATTTGTTTACTTTTGTAACATAAGCCGTATAGATAGGAATATTAATGTAACTTATTGTAACTTTTTTTCCTTTTTTATCTATCTCTTCACTTAAAAGAGTCCCTTTACACTCTTTAATTCCATAAAAACGAAGTCTAAGCTGCATTTTGTCATCATCAGAATTTACACAGAAAATTTGATTATCCTTGAGTTCATGGGCTAACTCTTTGGCAACATGCATTGAATAGGAGAAATGATTTTTGGGATCTTTAATCCATTGATACAACCATTGGTTAAAGAATACCGCCAGAGCATTTACCATTAATAGAGTAAACGCACTGTAAAAAAGTAGTCGATAACGCCGTCTAAAGATAGGTAATCTAACCCTATAGGTATGAAAAAAAGTTTGCGCAGCAAGAGGAAGGGCTACCATTAGATACGGTGCAAAGTCTTGAATGTTCACTTTTTGACGGAAAGATAATAATAATGAAATGACAAACATACTCGATGCTATCATCCATATCAAATCCCTTTCATGCATCATATACCGTCGATAAAGGACAAAAAAGAGATAGATAAAGACAACGGGTGAAAAAATAGCCGAATAAATACCCAAAGCATCTAAAAATCGCCCTTGAGGTCTCCCGCTTAAATCCACTCCAAAAAAAAGGATGGCTGCGATTAAGAGACTCAAAGAAACACCTGTTGTGATCCATTGCTTACGGCTAATACCAAACAAGACAATGGAAAAATAAAGAAAAATTACCGTCGCATCCAGCATCATAAAAAGAGGCAACAGTATCAATGACCAATTATTAAATCTCAAGTACATGTACACAAAAGCAAAAAGTGTCACTATTTTTAACCCTGCGATATTGACAAGCAGTGCTGAACTGGTAATTCCCGGAAGAAGAAGATAGATGAAAACAATCCACAGCTTATCGTTTGGACGTGATACATAATAACTTGAAATGAAGTACAAAAGGGTTGTGGCTATAAGATGAATTAGAATCATCGGTATACGCAACGCATAATCGTTGGAGCCAAAAATATTTATAAAGAAGGTACTAAAACTTTTTAAGAGCGAGCTGTCACCGTAAAGGATATTTGCTTCATAAAAGCTAATCGAAAGTCCTTGGATTTGTGCCACTAAAATAAGGAAATTAATCCCTAAAAAGAGTGCAAAAATCTTATGTTCTCTCATAATTTGAGAAAATTATCCAATATTTCGTGCCCATATTCACTCATAATCGATTCAGGGTGAAATTGAACGCCATAAATAGGTTTGTCTTTGATTTGTAATGCCATAATCTCATGGTCATCTTCACTGTATGCTGTTGGAATAATAACATCAGGAAGATTTTCTTGCTCCACAATAAGTGAGTGATAGCGTGTTGCTGTAAACATCTCCGGCAATTTGTTAAAAATAGCAGTATCTCCCTTACGAATCATCCGTGACGTTTTACCGTGCATCATCCGATTGGCTCGTACGACATGTCCACCAAATACCTGCGCAATACTTTGATGCCCTAAACAAATACCTAAAATAGGGATTTTATCGGCAAAATAGCGGATTGCTTCAAGAGTAACTCCTGCATCATCCGGCGTTGCAGGACCCGGAGAAATGATGAGTTTTTTAGGATGCAACGCCTCGATCTCCTCTACACTCATCTCATCGTTGCGAATAATTTTTAAATCAGCACCCAATTCGAGACAATACTGGACAATGTTATAGGTAAAACTGTCATAATTATCAATCATTACTATCATATTCTTCTCCTACCACGCTTTGATAACATTATACAAGCTATCACGCTCAATCGGCTCAAATCCGCTGTTCTTTATTAAGGCAACGTACTCATCCAATTTCACACCATGCGCACTTTTAGCACCTGCTGCGGAGTTAATCGACTCTTTTTCGATTGTACCGTCCAAATCGTTTGCCCCAAACTCCTGTGCTACTAATGCTAGATTAACGGTAGAAGTAACCCAATAGGCTTTGAGGTTAGCGACATTGTCCAATACGATACGGCTGATTGCCATCGTTTTGAGAATTTCATGTGCCGTGATAAACTCTTTGACATTCAAAAAGTTATTTTCACTTTGATACACGAGAGGGATAAAACAGTTAAAACCTCCCGTAACATCCTGCAAATCACGAATTCTCATCATGTGATCAATCCGATGTGAGCGCTCTTCGACATGACCAAATAACATCGTAACATTAGATTTCATTCCGCGTTCATGCCATTTACGGTGAATTTCTAGCCACTGTTGGGAATTAACTTTTCCTTTACAGATAAAATCACGTACTTTTTCATCGAAAATCTCTGCTCCGCCCCCCGGCATCGAATCAACACCGTTTGCCACCATCAAATCCAAAATTTCATCGTAGCTTTTATTGTACTCTTCCGCCAAAAAATGAACTTCTGCTGCCGTTAGTGCTTTAATATGCAACTTCGGATGACGTGATTTTATTTTTCGAAACACTTCCAAATACCATTCCAAGCCTGTTTCAGGATTGTGTGCCGAAACGATGTGTACTTCGGAAATACCTCGCGCGACAATATCATCGGTAATTGCTACAATCTCCTCATGACTCATCGTGTAGGGATTAGGGTTTTTACGACTGGCACTGTAGGCGCAGAATTTACACACGTCTTTGCAAACATTCGTTGGATTAATATGGCGGTTGATATTGAAAAATGTTTGTTTCCCGTGCAAAGCAATCCGTTTCGCATCCGCAAGCTCACCAAGAGTAAAAAGGTCTAAATCGTACAAAGAAACCGCTTCGTCGAATGTCAGCCGAATATTTTGTTTTACTTTTTCGATAATAGTCATGAAAAAATCTTTTATTGTTTATTTATTCGCGCATTATAGCGAAAGAAAAAAGAGGGGTATTAAATTAAGCTATTTTTCTTTAAAACTCATCGTAGACAATCCTTTACAAAGTAGCATCACAATAAGGTTTACTAAGGATTTTAGCCTTCAATTTTTTTCATTACTCCCCCATTAACCTTTCGTACTATAATATATTGTTGTTTCAAACATTGACCCATATGAGTAATGTTTTGCATGATTGGAAGCACAATGGTCGGGGGGGAGTTAGGTCGCCGGATCGGCAGTCAATACCGTTACTCTTTATTATCAGCTTTGGATTAGGGTTGCGACATTAGGTTTGTTTAGTCTAGCGTATCCATTTTATTTTAGGAGGATGTCATGATGATGAAATTAAGTTTAGCAGCCGTTGCATTGACCGCTGCTGTTTTTGCAGGAAATCTGTCGTTTGAATCGGGAGCTATCAAAGCCCATACAGAAATGGCTTTGGACAAGAAGATTGATCCGGTTGCCAAGAGGGCAACTTCCTATTTATCTATGGAGTCTACTCCATTGACATTAAAAGGGTCTATTGAAGTATCGATGAGCGATCTAATTAGCGATAACAAAAGACGGGATGCTGATATGCAAGAGGTCCTAGAGTCTTCTATATTTCCTAAAGTGGTATTTGAGGTCAAAGAGGTTGTGGCAAAAGGGGAAGACAATTATTTCCTCAAAGGGACGATGAATCTACACGGCGTGACCAAACCGATTGCTTTTGAGGGGAAAATTACCGAAGAGAGTTCAACGGTGCGTATTAAAGCTACCAGTGCTCTCAAGATGACCGATTTTGGGATCAAACCGCCTAAATTACTATTTTTAAGCGTACGCGATCAGGTCGATTTGAGTGTGGATATTTCGTTGAAACGATAAATCTTTCCGATTTAGAGCATTTTTACCGTAAATGGGAGTTTTCTTGCTCACTAATCTTTCAAACCACTCCAAGAGTTCGTTCATCGGAGAGTTTGAAGGTACTGTAATGAATCGGAGTTAACATTTTAGTGCTTAAATCAGTGCATGCCTGAATCGCTGTTGTCACCTCAAATGAATTTTTAGCTTCATTACGTGTTAAAGAATAAGCTAATATTTTTGCTTATTTTTTCACCTACATTTTTTCTCCCAATAATACCGATTTAAGATACAATATCCTAAAAAAGCAGCCCCAATGACTATCACCGAACAACTCGAAGACCTCATCGAATCCAATGCTAGTGATTTTGAGCTTTCAAAACTTTTTAAATCGTATATTAATGATTACAAAAACTCTCTCTTAACCCTTTTCCAGCGCAATCAAGGGAAAGATTTTCTCGTCACGCATACCAAAGCTCTTGATTCGATTATCTCTTTGATGTACAAAACCCTTTTGCGCCGAATGTTTGGTAATTATCTCCCTATGCGGGGAAATATCCCTATCGCTCTTATCGCACTGGGAAGCTACGGGAGAGAACAGCTTTGTGTCCATAGTGACATTGACCTCATGATTGTGTATGAAAAAAATGAAGGGTACAACACGGCGGCCATCATCGAGAAATTCCTCTATTTGGCGTGGGATTCGGGGTTGAAATTGGGTCATCGGGTTCATGAAGTCAATGATTTGCTCAGCGCCTCTCGTGAAGACATTACCATTAAAACTGCAATGATGGAATCACGTCTCATCATCGGTTCCCCTTTTACGTGGAATGCAACACTTCATCGCCTCACCCTCATCCGTCATGATAATCCCAAAAAATACGTTTTGGCAAAAATTAATGAGGCGGAAATCCGTCGCGTCAAATATCCTTTTTCAATGCAACCTAATATCAAAGAGGGGGTGGGCGGATTACGCGATTCACAACTGTTGTATTGGATTGCCAAAACACTGTATGGGGTAACAACTCTTCGAGAACTCATCGGAACGCTTTTTAGTGAAGATCAGTATAAAGAATACCGTATTGCGCTTGAACTGCTTTTTCGGGTTCGTAGTGCCCTTCATCTCCTTGCCAATAAGCAACAAGACCAACTGGTACTGGATTTCATGCCCAATATCGCTAGAATGCTAGGCTTTACCGATGAGCGCCGACTGGTAACCAAGCTCCTCGAAGCACAATGGCGGATCAGCAACTTCACCCAAATTTATGTCAAAAAAATGGCGCGTCATTATCTCACAGATATTACACAAACCTCGACTCTGCGCTCAGGACGGATTGCCAAAGGCTTTTATCATGTAGAGGGGGTATTATACAGCTCTTACAATCTCGTATCTCCCTCCATCGATACGTTACTCGAAATTTTAGTCAATCTCGATGACCGTGAGTGGAAATTTGATGCCAGTGTGTTGTTCCATTTTACCTACGTCACAATAACTCACCCGCTGAAAGCCAAAACGCACACCCTCCTGCGAAAACTTTTTGAACGCAATCATCTCTACGTCATTCTCAAGCTGTTTTACGATGCCGGCATCCTCCATCATCTCATCGGTGCGTTTAAAAAAGTACTTCATCTCCCTCAGTTTGACGGCTATCATCACTACCCCGTCGATTTGCACTCTATCAAGGGAATTGAAGCTCTTGAAAATATTAAAGACCCTAACGTAGAAGCACTTTATTCCCCTCTTACCCTGAACGACAAAGTACTCCTTAAAGCAGTTATTTTGCTTCATGATACGGGCAAGGGGCGCAAACAAGACCACAGTGAGGTAGGGGCAAAACTTATCGTCCCCTTTATTAAAAGTCTCAAACTCCCTGCCTCCACCCATGAGCGTGCGGCATTGCTTGTTCGTCATCACGTCACCATGAGCAACGTTGCGTACCGTGAGAATCTCTATAGTGAAAAAACACTCTATCAATTTATGTCAAAAATCAAAACCCCTGAAAACCTCAAACTTCTCTATATTCTCACCTATGCTGACATCAATGGGGTAGGAGCGGGAACGTATACGAGTTTCGGTGCCAATTTACTCCATGAGCTCTATGAAGCATCACTGGAAATTTCTTCTCAGAATGACCGTCTGACCGATGCGATTAAGCGCCAAAATAAAGAGCGAAAATTGCTTAATGATACTAATTTTTCTTTATTAAGCAAAGCGGAACAAAAGAAAATTCTCTCTATCGAATCCAATCTTTTCTTTTTCAAACACACTCCCGATGAGATAATGGCTCTCTCTAAAGAGGCATTTAAATGCCAAACCTTTACCTATGGGCTCAATATTGAGGGAGGACTAATCGTCCATATTTTTCGTCGTATTCCCCTCAATTTAGGGTATTTACTCGGAAAACTCAGCTATCTCGATGTGGCATCCATGGATATTTTCACCCTCTTTGATGGAATCAAATATTTCAAAATTGAGTTTCTACAACAACCTCGTGAAGGGACGATGGAACAAATTGAACTTATTGTTGAAGAGGCATTTGATATGTCCAAAAAACTTAACCTTCCTAAGCCAATTATTAAACCAAATGAAATCACTCTCGATTGTGACCACTCTATCCATTATGCGCAACTCAATCTCAATACCGTAAACCAACGTGGATTACTTGCTTATTTCGTTCAACTCTTTGATGAGGCTCAGATCAATATTGCTACGGCAAAAATTCATACCGACAAAAATCGTGCACGCGACCACTTCTTAATCGAAAAACAAAACAGGATGTGCGATAATGCGCATGAAATAATTGCTAAATTAACAGAGGTGTAATGAATGTGCGGAATCGTAGGATACATCGGAACCAAACCCGTAAAACAAATTCTCATAGACGGGCTTCGTGAACTCGAATACCGTGGTTATGACTCAGCAGGAATAGCCGTACTTCAAAACCACCAATTCTCTCTTTTTAAAGCCGTCGGAAAACTTATCAATCTTGAAGAAAAATCACAAAAATTTGAGAGTACCGGTTTTTCAGTGGGGATTGGACATACTCGCTGGGCAACGCACGGCAAACCTACCGAACTCAACGCCCATCCTCATATCGGTTCCGCTTCATCTGTTGTTCATAATGGCATTATTGAAAATTATCAAGAACTCAAAAATATGCTTACCTCAAAAGGTGTACAATTTCTAAGCCAAACGGATACCGAAGTAATCGTTCATCTGTTTGAATACCACCTTAAAACTGCCAACACTCCTTTTGAAGCATTCACAAAAACAGTAGGAGAGCTTGACGGAGCGTATGCAGTTTTACTTATTAATGCACAGGTTGATGATACCATCTTCTTTGCCAAACACGGTTCACCAATGATTCTTGGACGAAACCATGAAAATGAAACCTTTTTTGGCTCATCCGATGCAGCGCTCATCGGAAAATGCCATGAAGTCATTTATCTCGAAGATGGTCACTATGGTGTTGCCACAAAAGATTCTATTACCCTTTACGATGGACAAAACAACCCGGTTAATCTCCAATTTACTCCCCTTAGTGAAAACAAACTCTCAGCACAAAAAGAGGGATTTCGCTTTTTTATGGAAAAAGAGATATACGAGCAAGGCACTGTTTTAGCCGATACCCTTATGGGGCGACTGCGGGATGAAACGGTTTATTTTGAAGAACTTGACCCTACACTTTTTGATGGAATTAACGAAATCAAACTGTGTGCCTGCGGTACGAGCTATCATGCTGCCATGGTTGCAACCTACTTGTTTGAACGTCATGCTCGCATTCGTACTTCTGTTGAGATTGCCAGTGAATTTCGCTACCGAGAACCGCTTCTCGCTCCCGATACTCTTTTTGTCGTTATCAGCCAAAGCGGGGAAACGGCTGATACGCTAGAGTCTCTTAAAATGGCAAAAAAAGCGGGGCTTAAAACACTCGTTATCTGTAATGTAGACAATTCTTCTATGGTACGCCTCGCTGATGCCAGTATCCTAACCCGTGCAGGAATCGAAAAAGGGGTTGCTTCGACCAAAGCCTTCGCAACCCAAGTAACTGTTTTATGGATGCTCAGTCTTACTCTTGCAAGTGAACGTAAAATACTTCAAGCCAATGAAATTGCTCATCAAATCAAGCTTCTGCGTACACTCCCTTCTGTAGTAGCCGTGGATAATGGAATCCATGAACAGCTCCGTCGCCTCTCCAAACGCTACCTTCATGGGCATGGCTTTTTCTTTATCGGACGGGATGTTTTCTTTCCTCTAGCCTTAGAGGGGGCACTAAAACTCAAAGAAATCAGCTATCTACACGCTGAAGGCTATCCAAGCGGTGAGATGAAGCACGGTCCTATTGCGCTGGCTGATCCTGAACTCTTTACCATTGCCCTCCTTCCACAGCATAAACTTTATGATAAAACCAAAAGCAACGTGGAAGAGCTAAGTGCGCGTGATTCAACCATTTGCTCCATTAGCCCACTTGATTTTGACAAAGCTGATGACCATATCCGTACTCATTATCATGAGGACTATATGCTTGAGTTTTTTGAGATGATGGTGGTGTTACAACTCCTTTCCATGGAGATTGCTGTTCGATTAGGAAACGATGTCGATATGCCCCGTAATCTTGCTAAAAGTGTTACCGTCGAGTAACACTGTATCTCCTTTGTCTTATTTAAAATTCTTTTAATTCGTTTTTAGTTATGCTGATGTCTTTATGTTAAAAATTAAAAATATTTGTAAGTAGGTTTTCATGAATACCAATCGAAAAATTTTATTTATTGTTGCCCTGATGCTTATCGGTCTTGCCGTTGCTACGATTACCAACGTCGCACTTAATTTCCGTGATTACGGCTACAGCAATGCGATTGAAAAATCGAAAATGACGGCTGAAATTGTCCGGGACGGCCTCACCGCCCATATGGTCAATGGGATAATGGACAAACGAAAATTTTTTCTTGCCAACATCACAGATCTCAAGGATGTTCAATCCCTATGGATCGTCCGTTCCGATAAAGTTGTTGCCCAGCACGGTCCAGGGCTAGAAAATGAACAGCCTAGAGATGCCATTGATAAAAAAGTTATTAAAGAAGGAATTACTATTCAAGATGTTCATGAAGACGCTAAAAATGCTCTCCTCCGTGTCACTATTCCCTATATTGCAACTGCCTATGGAAATACCAACTGTCTTGAATGTCATAAAGCCAAAGAGGGAGATGTTCTCGGCGCTATCAGCATGGAGTTTAATATCAACGATATTCGCCAAACAGGAGCTGTGACCATCGCTAAAATATTTGCCATCAATGTTATTTTTATTATTATTGCATTATGGGTTACCAACTACTATTTCAAACCCTATATGAAATTGTTTGAAAATCTCCAGCAAGGGATAAAACGAGCTCGTACGGGAGATTTTACCTTTCGTTTTACTACCACACTTAAAGATGCCGGGTCAGAAGTGGCCGAACAAATGAATACCCTCTTTCAAAAAATGGAAGAGACATTCGGGAATATAAAGCATGATCTCAGTACTTTTGTTTCGCGTTCTAATCTCTCAAACTCTGATCCGTTGAATACTGCAGGAATGATTATTAAAGAACTTTCCGATGTCTATAAGTTCAAAAAGACCATTGAATTGGATAATACAAAGGAAGAAATTTATGACCGCTTTATTTATGTTTTAAAAGAGAAATTTCATTTTGACCATTTTGCATTTTACGAAGTAGACAAACAGAGCAAAACACGTCGTCTTATCTATATTACCGATCATACAAGCTTTTGTACGCCAATTATTGACCAAGATGCAACAGAGTGTCGTGCTTATCGTACCAATAGTGATATTTATTCGACTGACTTTCCGAATGTATGCCAAAATTGTTCGGTTCATGATAAAGAATATACGTGTATCCCTTTTAACATCAATAATGATTTATCTCTTACCCTGTCGTATTCAGCTAAAGAGACAGGAACGATTGAAAGGCTCAATCAAACATTGCCAAGCATTAAAAACTATTTTGAAGCAGCCAAAGCCGTTATCGAAAGCCGGACACTCATGGATAAGCTTCGCGATTCATCACTGCGCGATGGAGCAACAAAGCTGTACAATCGCCGATTTATGGAAGAGTTTATCGATAAAAGTGCCGAGCAAGCACTGCGCTCAAATATTTCCTATTCTATCCTTATGATTGATATTGATTATTTCAAAATGGTCAATGATACATATGGACACGATTCAGGAGATGTTGTTATCAAATCTCTTGCTGAAATTTTACAGGCAGCCGTTCGCAAAGCCGATCTTCCTATCCGTTACGGAGGAGAAGAGTTCCTGATTTTCTTACATAACACAACCAAAGAAGGGGCTCTTACGGTTGCAGAAAAAATCCGTACCCAGTTTGCTGCAAAAAAATATCAATTTGGAAATAATACTGTTGAAAAAACACTAAGTATTGGTATCGCTCACTTCCCATCCGACGCTGAATCGATTTGGAAAGTTATCAAGTTTGCCGATATAGCCCTTTATGAAGCAAAAAATTCAGGACGTAACCGTGTAATAGAATTTGAGGCTAAAATGTTTAAAAGCGGGAATGAGTTCTAATCACTAGATGGTGCTCTCTCCTCTTCACCTTGAGTTTGCGTGCCATATAAGATATATCAAAGGATTCATCGTTCGATATACATATAGCAAATGGGCTCACTACGAACGGACGAATCCTTTAAAAGAACTTGGACTCCAACCCTTAGGTAAAAAAGGTCCATAAATAGAACTACCCAACCAAAAGCAGTCCAAAAAAAAGATTACTTTTCTAATAATCGTGTATGAAATTTCACTCTCAAATTTCCACCCTCACTCTTTGCTTCTTTCATTGCCAAACGAGCATAGTGAACACATTCTTCAAGATTTTTATGCTGTTGAGGAAAGATAGCAGTACCGACACTGACTGTTATAATCAATCCTCCTGCATGGGATTTAAGCTTCTTATTCGCAAAAATCGAACGTACCTTTTCTCCTACATCTGCAACATGCGTCGGATTACAATCATACAAAAGAATAACAAATTCATCCCCAAAAAATCGAGCTATAAGGTCACTCTCACGTAATGAATCGAGTAATGTTCGTCCAATGAGTTTGATAGTCTCATCCCCTACTTTATTCCCATAAACCTCATTAATAGCTTTAAAATTGTCTACATTAATAACTAAAACACCGTAGGGGATAGCTGTTCGTCTAGACTCTTTGACAATTACAAATATTTGTTCATTTAAATAGCTGTGATTAAATAATCCACTAAGAGGATCAACACGCTCTAATGATTTTATATCCTCAGACATTTGATGATATGCAATATTTTCACGTATCCCCTGCATTGTTTCGTTCACAATATGTTTACCATAGCGAACAGAATTTAGAAGATTCTTTTTATCGCTTACTATAGAGACTACTAATGTAGAGGCAGGGGTAATAGCGTATGGAAAACAAATATAATGTTCATTTGGGGTAATCATTTTAGGACAAATTCCATTGGTTTGCGATGAATCAACGAGTTCAGTTGTTCGCGCAGCCCGGCATCCGCTTGATGCATCACACATTATTTGCTTTGTTTGATAGGCAATCACACTCTCCTGTGAGATCGTATTGTAAGTAATAATATTGATATCGTCTATTTCAAATTTTTCAGAAAAATGGGATGCGATATGCTTATAAACTTCTTGAGTGTTTGCATCTTTTTGAAGCGTTTGAGCAAAATGGTTTATTTCACTAAGGCGTGCAGATCCTTCGCTTAGTGCTACAAGAGGATCAGTTGAATTATCAAGCCGAATAAGGCCTGATAAATTCTCTCTCATCGTCTCAAGTAATATCTGAAATTTTTCAACCAATCGGTTCAATGAAGCAGTGTCTTTATCACTGGAGAGTTCCTCAGAAATACGGGCATGATAATCTCCTTCTTCCACTGCACGAACACATTTGCCCATTGCATCAAAACGATCAAAATAAATAAGAACTTTAGTATGGAGAAAATATGCCATCAAGGCAAACAAAAGAACCAAGATGATTACGGTAATAATAATATTACGATAATTAAGTGCTTTTAAATCATTGGTTTGCATCTCGAGTGAAATAACTCCCAATGTATCCCCAACTTTGACATCATGGCAGCTAAGACAATCAATCTTTTCCCCGGCAGTTGCTTTATAGGGAATGGATAAGCGCACAATTGCATCTTCAAAAATCCCACCCCTGCTCTCTGCTACTGCTTCACCGCTGATCAAAACCGACTTATCAAGCCCATCCTGAGGATCTTGTGAAAATGGCCCTTGTCCATATTGACGGGATACTTTTGGAGAGCGAACCACCCATAACCGCTTCATCGTATCTAAAGATGATATTTGTTTTAAAAATTCATCACGCTGATTCATCGATCCTGAAATCATATGTGCTGTAAGTCCTGCTTCAATAACCTTAGCTGCCGATAACGCTTGTCCCTGAGCACTTACAGCTGAAGACTTTCGCAAATCAACAATTGTATTCCAAAAAACAGCAGTAAATAAAATGAAAAGAGAAGAAAATAGGAGGAGAGAAATTTTTGTCTTTAAATGCATTGAGTGTACCCTTCATTAAGAAGGGTAGATTATAAACGTTTTAGAATAAATTTAGGGTAAAACTTTAGTGATGACCGCACCCTGTTCCACAACTTTCTCCGCTAGATGCTTTTGGAGCAGGTGCAGCTGCGGTTGAACACGCAGATACACCCGGAGGAGTATTTGGCTGAATTGCTTGATTATCAACACCACCATCGGCATTAATTTTTTCAATAGTTGCCCATAAATCTTCAGCCGCTTTCATATAACGTTTTGCCGTTTCAGAAGTCGGAGCATAATACGCAACAGGCTTTCCTTCATCTCCGCCTGTACGAATCGAAGGCTCGATAGGAATCTGTGCCAAGATGGTTGTATCAAACTGTTTCGCCATTGCTTCAGATGTCCCTTTTCCAAAGATATCATATTCGACACCAGTATCAGGAGCAATAAATCCAGACATATTTTCAACAACACCCGCAATCGGAATATGCAACTTTTTGAACATATCCAAACTTCGTCTCGAATCATCCAGCGCTACCATTTGTGGGGTCGTAACCGTAACGCCTACGGTGACCGGAACGCTTTGTGCCAAAGTCAACTGCGCATCACCCGTGCCCGGAGGCATATCGATTACCAAACAATCCAAATCCGACCATAAAATATCACGCAAGAATTGCTCGATCGCTTTCATAATCATCGCACCGCGCCAGATAAGAGACTGCCCTTCTTCCATCAATGAACCCATTGACATAACTTCTACCCCGTACGCTTTGATCGGGAGAACTTTATTTCCGACTACTTCAGGCTTTATTCCATCAATACCCATCATACGCGGAATATTTGGACCATAAATATCAGCGTCTAATAGTCCTACTTTTTTTCCTTGCATTGCAAGTGCTACTGCAAGATTGACTGAAGTTGTTGATTTGCCAACACCCCCCTTACCAGAACTCACCATAATGAAATTTTTTACTTGAGGAGCAATGTTTTTCCCCTTAGATGAACTTTCACGAGGCATCTTTGGTGATTGAACATTAATGATCACATCACTAAAACCTGCAAGTTTTAACTCGTCCGTAGCTTCATGTGTAATTTGCTGAGCCACTTCTGGCGCACTTGAGGTTATATCAACCAATACGCTGACATTTTTTCCCTCAATCTTAATCTCTTTAACAAATCCGAATGCTACAATATCTTTCGTAAACCCAGGATATGTCACCTTAGATAATGCACTTTTTACTATTTCTTCTGTCATCTTATTTTCCTTTATATTAAGTTATACAATGTATTTGTCGTCTTTCCCGGGTCAAGCCCGAGGATGACACTAACTAGCATTCGCTTTATTTTCTTCCGCTGCAATCCATGCCATCGATTCTGGATTATCCATAATCTGTTGGGTAATTTTATAACTGCAAAACTTTGGTCCGCACATGGAACAAAACTCTGCCTCTTTGAAAACATCTTGAGGCAACGTCTCATCATGATATTCACGAGCACGCTCAGAATCCAATGCAAGCTCAAACTGACGGTTCCAATCAAACGCATAACGGGCATCACTCATCGCATCATCAATATCACGCGCCCCTTTTCGACCTCGGGCAATATCCGCTGCATGTGCCGCGATTTTATAGGCGATAATACCATTACGGACATCTTCGGCATTGGGCAATCCCAAGTGCTCTTTTGGAGTCACATAGCACAACATCGATGCACCGTGCCATCCGCCCACTGCCGCACCGATTGCTGAACTGATATGGTCATACCCTGCCGCAATATCGGTAACCAACGGTCCTAAAATATAAAATGGTGCCTCATGGCAATATTCACGCTGAATTTTCATATTACGCTCAATTTGATTGAGAGGGACGTGCCCCGGGCCTTCAATCATCACTTGAACATTTTTCTCCCATGCACGCAATGTCAACTCACCTAGAACTTTGAGTTCGGAGAGCTGTGCATCATCTGAAGCATCTGCTAAACATCCAGGGCGAAGGGAGTCCCCAAGAGAAAGGGAAACATCATAGCGGGCACAAATATCCAAAATTTCATCATAGGCTGTATAAAAAGGATTTTCACGATGATAGTGCATCATCCATGCCGCCATCAAGGATCCGCCACGGCTCACAATCCCCATTTTACGTTTGGCGACTTTAGGCATGGTCGAGAGCAAAAAGCCCGCATGAATGGTAAAATAACTCACCCCTTGCTGTGCTTGACGCTCCAAGACTTCAAGCATTTTTTCGATACTCATATCTTCAATTTTATTATGGACATCATGCAAAATTTGATAAATAGGAACCGTTCCGATTGGAATTTTTGAGTTGGCAATAACCGCACGACGAATTTCATCCAAATCTCCGCCCGTTGAAAGGTCCATTGCCGTATCCGCTTTATAATGCTGAGAAACTTGAATTTTTTCAATTTCTCCTTGTACATCACTGGCAATCGCAGAAGAACCAATATTGGCATTGATCTTACAGCGTGCCGCAATTCCAATTGCCATCGGCTCTAAATTTTTGTGATTTATATTGGCAGGGATAATTAAACGACCGCGTGCCACTTCTGAGCGGACGAGCTCGGCATCCAGTTCTTCTATTGCTGCTACATACTTCATCTCTTCAGTAATAATGCCTTGCTTGGCATAATACATCTGAGTACAAACAGTATCATTTTTTCGTTCATCAACCCATTTTGTTCTCATAATTTTACTCCTTGGACTTTGCGTAAAGCTACAGTGGACTTATAAATAAGACCCCCTAAAAGAGTCGTATCAGTTTCAACTTATATTAAAAATTTCAAGAATGTTTAGGGAAACATTTATTTTAGATGCTCTTTATGTTCTTAATGATTTTAAGTAGAATTTATCACAAACAAGATAAAAAACAGCTTTTTATGTGTATACTTTCGTAACACTACCCATAAAATAGGATATAAAATGTCTGATTTGACACTTATTCTACTCGCAGCAGGTAATTCAAGCCGTTTTAAAGTCCCTGTCAAAAAACAGTGGCTTCGAATTGATCATGATCCGCTGTGGCTGTATGTTACTAACCGTATCATGCAGATGGGATATTTTGCAAAAATAATCGTTGTTGCCCATCCTGAGGAATGCCCTTTTATGCGAACCATGTGCGAGCATACGATTATTGCCGGAGGGAATAGCCGTCAGCACTCGCTGCGCAATGCAATTGAGTATGTTAAAGCGCCCTACGTTCTGGTCAGTGATATTGCACGTTCGTGCGTTAGTTTTGAACTGATACAGCGCCTTATCGATGCAAAAGAGTATGCCGACTGCATTGTTCCCGCACTAAGTGTCAATGATACCATGCTCTATAACCACGAGACCATAAACCGTGACCACGTAAAACGGATTCAAACTCCTCAACTTTCCAAAACATCCATTCTCCTCCAAGCGTTGAAAACACCCATCGAATACACCGATGAGAGCAGTGCAATAGTAGCAAATGGAGGGACTCGGCACCTCATTGAGGGAGATATACTCGCCGATAAAATAACCCACATCAGCGATCTCTCTGCGCTTCAATGTCTAAAAGCTCCTTCAAGTGCTATTTTTACCGGAAATGGGTTTGATGTCCATGCTTTTGAAGAAGGTAAGCCCATGGTGCTTGGTGGGGTAGAGATTGACAGCCCTTTTGGATTTCTAGCCCACAGCGATGGAGATGTTGCGATTCACGCCCTGATCGATTCTCTGCTTGGGGCTGCATGTCTGGGTGATATTGGGATGCTTTTCCCCGATACGGACAATACGTATAAAAATGCGGACTCCAAAGAATTGCTTGCTCAATGTGTTTTAAAACTGCATCAATTTGGGTTTGTCATCTTGCATGCAGATATTACTATCATTGCACAAACACCGAAGATTTCCCCCTATAAAGAGCAAATGCGCCGTACACTCAGCGCTTTATTACACCTACCTCTCTCGCGATTAAATATCAAAGCCACCACAACAGAGCACCTCGGATTTATCGGCCGCAAAGAGGGGGTGGGTGTTCTTGCGACCGCTTCGTTATACTATTTTGATTGGAAAAACGGATGAACGTCTTAATTATCGAAAATGAGATTTATCTCGCACAAAGTATCGCCTCTAAACTCAGTGATCTAAATCATAACTGTGATATTAGCAGCTCAACAAAAGAGGCTCTAAAGGGGACAGCTTACGACGTTATTCTCCTTTCAACCAATATCAGCGGTCAAGATATTTATCCTGTTATCGAAGCATATAAGGATTCAGTCGTTATTTTGATGGTTTCATATGTCAGCAATGATACGGTCTCCAAGCCACTTGCTGCAGGGGCAAAAGATTATATTCTCAAACCTTTTATGATTGAAGAGCTCATCCGAAAAATTCAACATTTTCAAAATCATGAACGTCTTCGTCGCCAAAATCAAACTTATGAGCGCTATTTAGCTCATACCTTTACGAACGTTAACATTGATGAAGATTTCGACAAAACAGAACTCCCCCTCATGATTTGCAGCGGCTATCAAAAATACGCCGATGCATTTGCATTTGGATATGCTGAACATCGAAAGGAAGCACTTCAGTTTATTTCTCTTAGTTCCTCTAAGGCACTTCAGGATATTGAACTTCACTCCAATACTAACGTACTCTATATTACCGATTTTCAAAATTTAAAAAAAAGTGAGTATAAAGCTTTTTTTGAACTGATTGAAAAATGTTCTTGTATTATTTCAAGTACTGATCATGTTGAGAATGTCCCTTTTCGTCTTATCGATATCGAAAGCGAAAGTCAACTTTTTGATCAAGGAGAAATCCTACCGATTGAGGAATACGTCAAATACATCATGACCAATTTTCAAAACCGTTTTCCTGATACGGAGCTCTCAAAAAAATTAGGTATTTCACGTAAAAGTTTATGGGAAAAGAGAAAAAAGTATGGCATCATTAAGAAAAAATAGAGCTCTTTATATCGATCAAGAGGCTCTCAGCGCTCTCACACTGCTCAAATCGGGGATGCTCTCTCCTGTCACAGAGCTTATGAATGCCAATCAATGCATGGAAGTGCTTCAAAGCGGGCTTTTTAAGGGGACAACGTTCCCTTTCCCGCTTATTCTCTCTCCCAATGGCAAAACCAATGAAACCGTCTTGCTCAGTACCAAAAAAGGGGAAGTTCTTGATCTGGTATGCGATCATGCCTTAGTTGGTGAAATTTATGTTGATGAAGTTTTCCCTATCAATCCCATTGAGCGTCTTCGACAAATCTATGGAACTGAAGACCTCGCTCATCCCGGAGTAAGCGCAACTTACAAGCGGTTGGGGAAATATGCCCTTTGTGGAGAATACACCATAGATCTCTCCAGCATCGAAGAGATTCACTTAAAAATCAAAAAAGCGCAAGAACAAATTTCTGCTAAACATACAACGGCTATTTTCATGGCGGCCAATCCTCTCCATCGTGCTCATGAGCGTCTCATTCGTCAAAGCTTGGAGAGAAGTGATTTAGTTGTTATTTTTCTCTTCAAACCCTATGGGAGCAGTGACCTTAAATATGAACTTCGGCATGAAGTACTCGAATTTTTCATCACAAATTACCTTCCACAAGGTCGCGTAATTGTCGTCCCGCTCGAAAACAGCTATATTTTTGCGGGAAGCAATGAAGTCATACTGGATGCCATTGTTGCTAAAAATTATGGATGTAATCTTCTTATGATTGGGCAAAACCATGCAGGTATCGGTATGTACTATGATCGAAATGCCAATAAATCAGTTGTCGATCGTCTCGTAGGAATTAATATTGAGGTATGCATCGCCAGTGAATACGTTTATTGCAACCTGTGCAAAACGCTCGTTAGCATTCAAACCTGCCCGCATGGACACCATCACCATATTTCTTACAATTCCGAATCGATTTTAGAGCTTATGAAACAAGGTCTTCTCCCTCCTGCGGTCTTGGTTCGAAAAGAGATTTCCTCCCTCATCGTCTCAACGCTTCATCCAAACCGATTTAAGAATTTAGCCAAGCTTTATTACGACATTATGCCCACAAACGGTCTGCTAGAAGAACACAGTGAAAATGATTTTTATATCGAGCTGATGAATCTCTACCAAACGACTTCTCTCACCTAATGGAAATATGCAATGAAATATAACTGGCTTTTTCTCACCCTCTTCAAAAGTGGTCATGCACCCAAAGCTCCCGGAACGGTAGGAACACTGGTCTCCCTCCCTTTTGGTGTTGCACTTTTAATGTTTTTTGGGTCACAAACCCTTTTTATGCTCTCGATTTTAATCACCCTTATTGCTATTAAAAGTATTGATAAACACGAAGCTTCTTGTGAAATCCATGATGATGCACGTATTGTCATTGATGAACTGGTAGGAATGTGGATTGCCCTTGCCATTGCTCCTGGAATAGCGTTTAGTATGGGTGATTTAGGAAATATGGATAATGGAATAGCCATCCAAATTGCACTAAGCTTTATTTTCTTCCGACTTTATGATATCAAAAAACCTTCCCTTATTGGACGAATAGACCGTGAAGCCAAAGGGGGATGGGGCGTTATGGGTGATGATATACTCGCAGGATTTGCTGCAGGAATTACAACCGCATTGGTATGGCAAGGGATTTTAAAAATACAAACGATGATGTGATTACATCATCATCGGCTCATCTGTTGGTTCTATCTCTTCAAAATCTTCGATAATCTGATCCAACATTTTTTGAGTCTTTTTGATTTTCGCAATGTTAGCATCAAAAATCGATTTTGACGCAGGAAACGCTTCGGAAAGTTCTGTATAAATTAAAATACGTCCTCCAAAATGGCGGTTGAATTCATCAAAGGCCGCTTGTAAATATGAACGTCGTGTTGTATGCCGAAACAAAGCTCGGATCATTTTTTTACGCTCTTTGATTGGAATGGATTCATCGATTGCTTCTGCAACCCGCTTAATATCCATTCGAGAAAAATAAACACCGCTATGATAAGGGGCAAGAAGTCTATCCCCTAGCTCATCAACAAACCCAGGGACATACTCCTCTGCTTCTTCTTCATTTTTTTCATCACTGGATGTTTCACAACTTCCACTCTCACATTTACCTCGTACAAATTGGTCAAATTCTGCTTTTAAATCACTAAAATCAGTTTTAATCATTATTTTCTCCTGTAATTAATTCATAAAAATAGTGTGTCATCGAATTGAGAGCAATATCATCTTCAAATGCTTCACTTTGTGCATATTTTTCTAAAGCTATCGGCATAATAAGTTCTCCGATAAGCTCACTCTCAACAATACGGATAAAATCACAATACCCATGATCTTGCACCAAAGCAGAGGCATGATCTAATAAACCAAACGCTTCCTCTTGATACTCTGTCGAAATCACTGCACCGTTTAGTTTTGAACTGCGCATTTGAGAAAGGGTAAAGGCAATATCATCGGGCCGTATGTTCATCGGTATCATCATCGCATTAACACCATTGCTCTTAAACAATTTATTGACTGTAACCGAAAAACGGTTACTATGTGCATTTTCCGCGATAAATCCGTAGAGTAACGTTTCAGTCGTAATCGAATTATCATTGTTCATCATTTATTGTATCCCCCATAATTCTTTTGCTTCTTCATCTTCAAGACGACAACGACGACAAATTTTTTCACCGGTACTGGAACTAAACAGCGCATCACACTCATCACATCGTCGTACCCTGTACGTTACGAGATTTTGTACTTTTGGCGTATACCATTCTACTAAATTATATGATGGGGAAAGGGTAATTGCCTTTGGTTCACAAACATCATGGCACAAATGGCATTTAACACATAAAAAGGGGTCAAAGTCAATTTTAGAATTACGCATATCTGATGTCAAAGCACCTGTCGGACAAATACGATAACACATTTCACACGCTGTACACGCCGCCTCATCCATCAGTTTTTGCGAAGTAAACGGTATTTTTGAACTATCGACAACATGGAAAATTGAAGGAGGAGGCAACCGCTTTATGGCTGTAAAAAAAAGTTTACGGCGATCAGTAATTTTTTTTGCCCGTAACTCTTTAGTATGGGAACTATCGGTTGAATACTCAATAAACTCATCCGTCGTTTTCTGAATCTCTTTTTCAAAATCTTCTCTAATTTTACCCAACCCACGAAGATGAAAAGTCTTAAAGAAATCTCGTCTTTCTACTGCTGCTTCACTCTCGTCCAATGCGTTGTATCCAATATCCGAGCATTCCACTCTAAACTCCGATTCAATTGCTTCGAGTAGATAATTGGCATTTTCAAGCGTATTGGCTAGTGTTGCTAAAATACTGACTCCAATATCGCATTGCCCACAATGACCCGTATCCAAAACAACACCATGTTTCATTTGGGCAAAAGAGATCAGCTGTTCATGGCTCAACGCCGCGATACAAGGAACATTTTTTTGACACGAAATCATATTGTCTTCATCGGACGCAAACGTAAAAAAAAAGTCAGTTGAACTAAAATCATCCAAACGCAATGCTTCAGTCGGACACACCGAAACACATCCGGCACATCCAACGCATAGTACTTGATTGATGGAGGGGAGACGGTCTGTGATACTAATAGCATTAACGGGACACACGTCAGCACAAAGGGTACAAATCGAATTGACGCTTAGCGCTCTAACACATGCACTTGGAGAGAGGAGTAAAAGGCTCATGAATTGTTGGAAACAACTGCGCTTAAGGTTTCATTATCAGAGAGGATAAACTCCAATGCCGTTTCAGCAGCATCATAATACAACGGGGTTCTGGATTCATATTTCATATTGATGAGATACATCGGTGCCCATTGAAGTAAATGGGTATTTAAAAAACGATGTTGCACCTCTTGAAGATCACGAACCGCCTCTAAATCATTTTCTTCCATCGCTTTTTTTTGTGCATCACAGAGATGATGCATAAATTCATATTGGATTCCAATATGATCGGCTGAGACAACACGGGCAATTTCATAATCAACAATAAAATCGTATGCACTGTAAATATCCGTTACAGGATTTGCCCCACCCGTTTCAATCATTTGGTCCGAGCGTGTATAGAAAGTCTCATAAGGAACAAGATGTAAAATCGAGAGATTGGTAAAATCAGGATTAAGATACTCTTCCAAAAGCTTACTATTCTTTATGCTTGTACGTTGTTCCCACTCATTCCAATGAGGGAAAAATTCTAATACTGTCGAATCAGTTTGAAGCATCTCCAAGAGTTCACTGTCCAATTCTTGGAGGAGTATTCGAGAAAGAAGTGCATATATATTGCTTCGTGCAATGATCTCATCCATAACGGTTAGGCCTTTTAATAGTGAATGTAGGATTGTAACCAAAAGGGCTGAAAAGCCCTTTAGAAGTCCCTTTTAGCAAGGGGAAGAAAGGTTTTTATGCCTTAATATTCACATCATACGATGCTGGATCAAGCTTGACCCATGGACGGAAAATGTGACGAGGACGTCGAAGTTTGGAATTTGAATCCAGTCCGCGTGAAAGTTTATCTCTCCATGCTTGGTAAACTTTGAGATTGTTGTCATAATTGACAAAAATATCTCCAATTTTATCTCCTGGCTGTGCCGGTTCAACAAGAACTTTATGGTGCCAACAGTGCATACCTGATACAGGGTCTGGATGCGGAGCAGCAACGGCATTTTGCCATGAACCGCTCAATCCATCCCACCATACATTTTCAGAATCTCGATTATACTGTGCAAAACGCTCTGCTTTGAAACCTTTGATCCCTTCAACATATTTAAGTTTACCCACTTTTCCATCCATTTGGATTTCAGCTACAGGTACCCCAAAACTGTTAATACCGCTTGTACCGCTGTAATCATCGATAATACTTTGACCACCTACTTTACCTACATTTGCAGGTGATTCTTTGAGGAATTCTTTGTTACTCAAATCACGAGGTGCTGCACCCGGCGCTACCTTACCGTCACTTACCCCATTAGGGATTGTGACATGGTTAGTGAGCTTCCATCGTCCGCCGTGGTGTGAACATGCCAAAGTGCCCGGAAGAACACCCTCCGTCGGAACCGCCATCGCTACAAAGTGTCCGCTCTCAAGTCCCGAAACGGTATCAACAATTTTCACACGGATTGCATCACCGCGTTTAAATCCAAGACGTTTAGCATCTTTCGTACTGATCCAAATAGGGTCATGATTTTGGCTGATCTCCATCAAATGTTTGGAGTTTGCCGAACGTGTATGAATATTATACGGTAAACGAAATACCGTATTAAGGGCAAATGAGTTTTCCTCTTTCATATAAATATGATTAATATGAGAAACAATATGAACCATCTCTTCTTTCTCTTTGTCATTACGCGGATAGATTGGCATACCATATTCCGGCCATTTCCAGTCTTTTGCTACCCATTGTGTATATACGTCAAGTTTACGTGTTGGCGTAGTAAACCCTTGTAATTTTTTACCGTCAATCTCAATACCTATTTTTTTCGATTTGCCTTTCTCGTCATTGGCACTGATAATACCGGAGCTATCAACACTAATCGAAGCTACATCGTATTTGTGCTCGTATGATTCGATTTTACCCTCTTCGACTTTTAGCTCACGCTCTTGAACATTATAGATTTTATCTTCTTCAAGCCATACACCATGATCTCGCATATACGAATAGACAGGGAACTCTTCTTTCGTGTATCGCTCATCATTCATAACAGTTTCATGAAGTTTTGGGAGATTATCTCCAAATGCTGCATCGTACCATTCAGCAATCGTAACCGCTTTTCCTGGATGACGCTTGGATTCCCACATTTTTTTGATATTCAAACTTCCGTCTGGATCAATGTAATCCGTACACAATTGGAACCAGAACTCATTCTCTTCCCACACTTCGCCAAGACCTGCTTTGATATGCGCTTCAAGAGTTGCACGATTTGGATTTTTTGGTTTCCAGCCCGATTTTTCTAACGCGACGCGCAATACCGGTTGACGGAAAGTTGTCCATCGTGCAGGAAGAGTTGCTTCCGAATGCTGATCGTGGCGCTCACCCGCAAGCCCAACAGGGAGGACATAGTCCATATACCAATTGGTTTCTGACCATACCGGAGAGAGATTAAAGGTAAGTTCCATTTTTGTCTCATCTTTAAGAACTTCGATCCAACGGAAACCATCCGGATTAATCCACACCGGATTATACATACGAGGAGCATACACTGCCAATTTACTCGGTACTTGCAATCCGCGATCATTCCATTTTTTCTGCCACTCAGTATCACTCAAAAGATGAGGCAATAAAAATGACATTTCATAAGTTGAAATAGGCCATTCTGGAGGCCATGTCAACTCATTCCACGCTTTTACCGCTGGTACGTCTGCACCCCCTTTACCCTGTCCAACAGTAGCACTTCCCCCTTTGCCACCCACTGAAATATCATGTGAATGATAAAATCCGGTTCCGCCGACATTGCCGATAGCACCACGTAAACCGGTTACAAAGAATACCGCTTTACCAACCATCCATCCACCACGGTTACCCGCAGCAGCTGCACGCCAAACGTACGTAGAAATAGCATCTTCTGCCCAAATAAACATCTCATAGAGTTTTTCAAGCTTGTAAGCCGGAATATGAGTCTCTTTTTCGGCAAATTCGAGAGTATACGGGGCATACATATCTTTTAAAAGCTCTAAGTAACTTTCAAAATTACGTCCTTCTGGAAGTTTTGGAACGAACCCTTTTTCTACCATATAATTAAGATAATCACTATCTTTCATCAGTGTATCCCAGTTAAACCAACGCTTAACAAAGGCTTTGTTCACGAGATTATCACTCAAAATTCGGCTTGCCAAATGAAGATAGATTACTGTTTCAGTACCCGGCCATGGTGCAAGCCATAAATCCGCGATACCTGCAGAGTTCGAAAGGCGCGGGTCCATAACGACCATTTTTGCACCCTTCTTACGAGCATCGGCAATATATGCAGCCGCTTGTGCAAAATAGTGCCCCGCGTCCGCTGCGTGTGATGAGTTCAAGAAAATGAGTTTTGCATTCCCCCAGTCAGGGCTGGTACGGTCATCATTGACAAAATGGATCGTCGGAGTACGACCGTTTGCTGAACAAATATTCGTATGCGAGTTATACGAGTCTAAACCTAAACTTTCCCAGATTTTAGGGACAAATCCATTTTCATTCG
Source organism: Sulfuricurvum sp. (assembly GCA_028714915.1). GTDB lineage: Bacteria > Campylobacterota > Campylobacteria > Campylobacterales > Sulfurimonadaceae > Sulfuricurvum. The sequence continues at coordinate 345,789 of JAQTLL010000002.1, read as the reverse complement.
GACGACCGACATGGTACATAACCGATTTACGTGAGAGCTCATCCCCAATACGGATGGTATCTCCCATCTTTTTACCAATGGTGGTCATTGCCTCATCCCATGTCGTACGTATCCACTTACCCTCTCCGCGTTTTGAACCCGGAGCACGCTTAAGCGGAAATGGGATACGGTCAGGATCATACATTTGTGACTGAACAGCATACCCTTTGGCACAGTTACGTCCGCGAGAACCCGGATGCAATGGATTACCCATGTATTTTTTGACTGTCATTGTTTTTTTATCAACCCACGCTGTCAATCCGCATGACGCTTCACAGTTGGAACATGCCGTAGGAATAACCATATAATCATGAACTAAAATACCATCTGGATTTTCTTCGCTCTTTACACCGTGACGACCGATACCGCCACGTTTCCAATCCGTTCCGTCAAGCTCTTGGAAATTATCCCATTGATCCAGTGGAGGATAAAACGAAAGAGTATCCGGAGTATTGGTAAATTTGCTATTTTCAACCGATTCAGCAACCGCATCCGTTGTAAAAACTCCTTTTGCAATAGCTGCGCCTGCTACGGTGAACGCTGCACCTTTTAAAAATGTTCTTCTGCTTTCTAAATACATCATTTACCTCTTTAGCTCATGTTTAACAATTGTGGGATAACGAGCCAAACGTGTTTAGCTACCCATAAACCGACCAATGCTGATACAGCTGCGATCTTCAACAAATAATACGATTCTTTCTTAATACTCATCCAGACAAGAACCATCGGGACGATAAATGCCATAATTTGTCCAATCCAGAACATAATCGTATACTCTCCGCCTTTGATAAAGTCCAAGGTTGCGGCAACCTCTTCTGCTTTCATTCCGCCAAAAATATACTCTGCCATATAAAGGATAAAAGCTGAAAATGCGCTCAATCCCAAAATAATTCCAAGATCTTTTTTAATGGCATCAGAAAATTTATTTCCGCCGAGTAAAAGCATCGCAGCCGTTCCTGCCAACAATGCTGCCAAAATCATTTGTGCTGATTCAGTCGGCATTTGCCACAACTCACGTGCAGTTGATTCAGCCATCAACCCAGCCGTATACAATGTGACAGGAATAGCCAAAAAGACGGTCCATCCCAAATATTTGTCGTACATCGCTTCATCTTTTTTCAAATAAATAGCATATGCCATTGCAAAAAGAAGCCCAACAAAACCGGTCGCCATCCATGCACCAATCGTGATTGCCGATGTCAAATGAGGATAGAAAAAGATGTGCCAAAAACGGAACATCTGGTGTAAATCAATGACCGTAAAAAATAAGAAAAGGTGGATAAAAATGATTGAAATCACTACCGCCGGAAAACGGATAAAGCCGGTTTGTTCCGGATATTTTTTCAGTAAGAAGAAGGTAATAAAAATAATACCTGTGCCAATACTTTTCGCCCACATATTCATTGTAATAATCCAGCCCCAAACAATTCCCGGAAGAGGAACGTCAAGGACTACGATCGCATTTGTTGCTGCAATTGTTTCATGTACCATTAGTGGTGCCCTCCTAAAGGGAGATGAGTAAGTTTATTAAAGAGGTTATGTCCCTCTCCTCGGAATGATGCCAACGGATTTAATTGAACATTCCCGCCACCTACATAAAAATGATGAGGATCAGTCCCTTTTTCCGGTTTACGTACTTGAACATTCCCTTGGTGTTCTTGGATATATTTACTGATATTGGACATCGGATCATCCAAATCTCCAAAAATATTGGCTTCTACCGGACACGCAACAACACACGATGGCATCATAGAACTTGCAACACGGTGTGCACAGAAGGTACATTTATCTGCAGTTTGAGTTTGTGGATCGATGTAAATAGCTCCATAAGGACACGCCATAACACATCCCGCACATCCGATACAACGATCTTTATCAATATTGACAATACCGTTTTCAATGTAATGCAATGCACTAACCGGACAAATTCGTTCACACGGTGCATTGGCACAATGATTACAACGAAGAGGAGTAAATGTTCGCCGTGTTTCAGGAAACGTCCCTACATCGACATATTTTACGCGAAGACGCCATGTGCTCAGTGGAACTTCATTTTCCACTTTACATGCGATCTCACAGCCCTTACACCCCATACAAAGGCGAAGGTCTACCAAGAAACCTAATTGCATATATTCTCCTTGCATTCCTATTGCTTAATACAATAATAATTATCTAATGCCCTTATAATAAGCATATAACGGTATTAGTACTGTTTTTATAGTAGCTAAAATAGGTTTAATGCAATCTAAATAAATACTAAAATTTGTTATCTTTTTGATATTTTGTGCAGAAGATTACGATAGGGTAACAAAAGAAAGAAAAAAATCTGTTCGAAAAAGGAAGCTTTAATGCCATACTGCCAAAGGAATTTTATTCCTTTGGCATTCTAATTCAATCGGCAGCGAACTGATGCTTCGTGAGCACTAAGTCCTTCAGTGTGTGCAATTAGTGCACAGGCTTCACCGATTTCGTTAATTGCCTGTTTGGAGAAAGAAATAATAGAAGATTTTTTCATAAAATTTTCAACCCCAAGAGGTGAGTAAAATTTTGCCGTTCCTCCTGTGGGTAACGTATGATTCGGACCTGCCACATAATCACCGATTGCTTCGGGGGTATTATGTCCTAAGAATATTGCTCCGGCGTGTTTGATAGAGGCTAAAAGTTCAAACGGATTATTAGTTGCCACCTCTAAATGTTCAGGGGCAATACAGTTCATCAGCTTGACAGCCTCTTCCATCGTCTCGGTAACAATGATTGCAGCACGTTCTTCAATCGATTTACGCGCAATCTCTTCACGAGGAAGCTTTTTTAACCATATTTCGACCTCAAGAGCACATGCATCAGCAAATTTTTGTGATGGGGTTATTAAAATCGAACTTGCCATCTCATCATGCTCCGCTTGTGAAAGCAAATCAATCGCTATATGCTCAGGATTGGCAGAATCATCCGCCAAAACTCCAATTTCACTCGGACCTGCGATCATATCAATGTTTACTTCACCAAAAACCATTTTTTTAGCGGTTGCTACAAAAATATTTCCCGGACCTGTAATCACGTCTACTTTGGGAATACTTTGTGTTCCATACGCCATTGCTGCAATCGCACTGGCACCACCGACTTTAAATACTTTGCTCACACCGCACAAATGACATGCTGCAAGCAAAAGGGCATTAGGCTCATTATCCGGAGTAGGAGTACAGACGATAATCTCTTCCACCCCTGCTACTTGTGCCGGAATAACATTCATCAGAAGTGAACTGGGATATGCCGCTTTTCCTCCCGGAATATACAGACCTGCACGGTCAACCGGAGTCACTTTTTGTCCCAAAATTGTTCCATTGGCTTCCGTATCGAACCAGCTTCGCGGAAGCTGTTTTTCGTGATACGCACGGATACGATCATACGCCAAATGAAGTGCTGATTTTAACGCCGGTTCAAGCACATCGTATGCTTCTTTCATATCTTCAGCATGAATCTTCAACTCGTAACCGCTCGCAGGTGTCCAACGATCAAATTTAGCAATATGACGTACTAGTGCACTGTCTTTTTCAATACGGATTTCATCAATAATTGTTTTTACAATCCCAGAGACATGCTCCATATCCACTTTTCCGCGATTTAAAAGTTCTTCAAAAATTGTTTGAAAATTGTCATCACTCGTTTGAATCTTTATCATATACATCCTCCTTTTATTTTTTTGTTTTTTTATACTCTTTGCTAACGATATCCAATGCTTTACTAAAAGTGGTCGCATCAACGGCACCCATCAAAGGTTCAAACAAAGGCTCGCCATCTTCTTTAATAAACCAAGTTGCAGGTGTTCCTCCTACATACAATTCACGCGGAAACAAAGGATTCTCCTCCATATAAACAATAGCCGCTACATAATTGGTATTAATCTTTTGGATCACTTTGGAATCTTTAAGTGCTGTTGATTCGAGCTGAACACAAAAGTGACAAGTGTGGCTAGAGATAATAAACATCATTGGCTTATTCAAAATTTTGGCTTGCTTGAGTGCCGTTGCATAGTCTTTTTCCCATTTGATCCCATCTGCAAAAAGTGCAGAGAGTGTTAAGAATAGTATAAATAGCATTTTCATCGTTTTTTACCTTTTTTAATAATCTCTTTAGCAATCATATCAACCGTTTTATCACTCACATCGATCACCACATCTGCTACTTTCAGATACTGAGGAAGCCTCTCTTCATACAACGCACGAGCTTTATCAATATCTTTAAACAAAGGGCGCTTTTTGAATTTTTTTACGGCATCAGGATGAGCTGCAATACGCTGATAAATCGTATCAAAAGGGGCATTTAATAAAATAACCGTCCCTACTTTTTTCAATGCCGGAACTTTATAAAAGCCGCCCCCGGTAGAGATAATCGTCCCCGTCACATTTTTTTTCAGCCAACGGGCCACCTTACGCTCTAAGTTACGAAAGTATTCTTCGCCATCAGCCGCAAAAATTGCTTTGATAGAACGATTTTCAATACTCTCAATCACATCATCCGTGTCCAATGCCATCATCGCCGTTTTCTTCACCATCGCCCGAGCAATCGAACCTTTACCGACTCCCATAAATCCAATCAACACAATATTTTTCATGATATACCAAAAGTTTAAATTATAAAGATGTAATCATATCAGAGATTAACTTAGTACACTTAGCTCTTAAACTCATCAATCCGTGCTTGCAATGATTGAGCAACACTCAAAAGTTTTGCGGAATCTCCTTCAATATTTTCAACACTTTTTTGATTGGATTGTGAAACATTATTGATCTGCGATATTTTCTCAATAATCCACTCAATATGTCCTACCATTTCAATTGAATCATTATAGGACTTTTTAGCAATCACCACTGAATTTTCCATCTCTTGGGATGTTGTTGAAATTTTTGCTTCTACTTCAAGTGATATTGTCGTCAATCCGTTCATATTAGTCGCATTTTCACTGATAGTATCGCTTACATCATTGATTGATTGAACGATCGTCCCAACATTTACCTCAATTTCTGTCAAACTTTTTTGGGTTCGCTCAGCAAGCTTACGCACCTCATCTGCTACAACCGCAAACCCTCGTCCGTGTTCACCTGCACGAGCCGCCTCAATCGCCGCATTAAGCGCCAAAAGATTGGTTTGATCGGCTATGTCTTTTATGACACCAAGGACACTTTTGACCTGTTGTGCATCTTGACGCAATCCTACCAATCGTGAGGACATATCGTTTTCCGTTTCAATATACCCCTCTACTTCACGCACAAGACGATCCAGAGCGCCCTTTGCACTTAAGAGTTCATCATTGGCATTGGAAATATTACGCTGTGTCTGCTCTGAGATTGTCATAGCAGCTGAAAGTATCTCTTTGATAGAATGGCTTTTTTGGGTTGTTGCTTCGACAATCGAACGCTCACTCTCTACCCCTGTCAAGATATTCTGAGTTGCATCCGTAATCGTCGAAGCAATCATGGCATTTTGTCTCCCTAACGATTTGACCTCATTGATTGTCTCTTGAATCATAGCCACAAAATTATTGACTGCATGTGCTGCTTCTGAAAACTCATCTTTTTTTCGTACTTCAAGCCGCTTAGTCAAGTCTTTATCACCGCTTACCAATTCAGCAATTCGGATACGTAAACCAAAAAGAGGGGTTAAAACTTCTCGACCAAAAAAGATGTTTAAAACAACCACAAAAGCCACAACAGCAATACCCAGTGCAATTAATAAAGTATTTTGCGTTTTACCGATTGCTTCGTCATTTTTTTCTAAAGATATCACCAAATCCATAACCCCAAGAGTATCCCCTTGTTTAACATTTGTATGGCATGAAAGGCATTTTTCTTCGGCTACAAGAGGCTGAAGCAGACGAATACTATGCCCCAGCAATTCATTACTTTCAATTAACTCGGGATTTTTTGTTTTAAATACTTTTTTAATCAATAAATCATCACTTGAAGATCCATGGGTACCAAATAATTCATTCACAGCTTTAGAACGCTCTATTGTAATATTGCTAATGCCATCAATTCCTTTGGCGTGCTCAATAGTATCGGCAACAACTTTAGGATCACCCGCTAACATACTTTGCGTCAATGTTTGAAAAATTGATTGACTTAACATATCCAAAGAACGCTTGGCGGTTGCATTGGAAAAATCATGAAAAGTTACGCTTAAATAGCTATAAATAGCTCCCAAACTCAAGGCTCCCATCACCAGTGTAGAAAAAACAACTTTTGATTTAACTGTATTCAGCATATCTATTTACCTCATTCACTATAACTTTTAAATCTTATTGTACCGTATAATATTCACCTTCACGCGGATTGCTCACAATCCCCTGCAAAGTTTGAATTTTAATCGGCAAGTTCTTTGGGCGACGCATAGACACAGGATCAACCATACTCACACTAAAATGCAAATGAGGAGCGGTGGTATAACCCGTATTTCCCGAATAGGCAATGAGTTGCCCTTTTTTCACCGTATCTCCAATTTTGACCGCCGTCCCCCCGAATTTGAGGTGATAATAATTGCCCAGCGTTCCATCGACGTGTCGTATATTGACATAGTTCATATATGGACGGTACGCAGGAGAATTTCCACCTAAATTACTGCTCACATCCACCCCCACGACTTCACCCTCACGAGCTGCATAAACGGATGTTCCCACAGGAAGAGTAAAATCGATCGCATACGCCGAGAGTCCCTTGTGCGACAATCCGCCATTATACCCCTGCCCAACTCTCACTGTAGTACCTGCAGCAAAGGGAAGACTATAAAGATAGGTATCATCGTGTTGCGCAAATGCTGAACCTTTAACCCATCCGTACGAAGATTGATACGTCATTTCTAAGGAAGAATTAGTGGGAGTCAGCGTCAAAATTTCTTTTTTGGTACGCCCAGGCAATTCAACATACAATGGAAGTGAATGATTCGCTTTGATATTATTAATTTTGTCAAAATCCAGCGAAAGTGTCACCAAATAAGGATTTAAATTTTCTGCTTCAAAGACCATCTCTCCTTTGGCATTACGCTCTCCCACAACAATAACGCTGTTACGAGAACCAATTTTGGCAGTTCGTTTAATCCCTTGCACCTCAGAACGCTTTAGAATTTTCAAATTCTCTTCATACGCCTGCTCTTGCTCTATCGCGAACTGAATACTTTTAGCTTCCAAAACCTGTTCTTTGCACAAAGAGTCTAACGTCTTAATCGGGTGGTCAGAAAAGTTTTTTTGGTAAAAAGCTATCGCTTCTGAGCGGACGCGGGGCTGATGCAAGGGTTCCAATTCGATAGAAGCCAAGTGCTCAAATTTTTGTTTATCTTTGGATTCAATAGCACTGAGTAAGGATTTTCGGTAGAGTTGAAAAATCACTTCTTGACGAGAGGACAATGACCGTAATTGCTGAAGATAAGTGTTAAGCTTTTCCTCATCTTTTTTGGAGGGTTCACGCAACGATTCTCCAAGCAACAATGTCCCACGAACATCTTTGCAATAATTTTCAATAATTTTGGGTTCCTGTGTCTCTAAAAATGCTTCATTTAACTGGATCAACCGGTGTGAATCTTTTTCAAGTGGTGCTGCAAGTGAATAGAAAGGGAGTGAATTTTGTCCATTGACAACGAATATACACCCTACTAAGCAAATAACCAATTTTATCAATGTAGCCCCGCCCCTTCCGTACCATTTCATAGATTATAACCATCCTATTTTAGCACATCTAAAGTGCATATAGACGCAAGGTCTGCTATAATAGAGATTATTTTTATTCATTATGGGGTAATCATGTCCATGCGTATTTTAGACTCAATCAAACCAGGTGTCGTATTCGGCGAAGATCTTCATACTCTTTTTGCCATTGCAAAACAAGAAGGCTTTGCCCTTCCCGCTGTCAATGTCGTCGGAACCGATTCAATCAACGGTGTTCTCGAAGCAGCCAAGCTGGTCAACTCACCCGTAGTTATCCAATTTTCCAATGGCGGTGCAAGTTATTACGCCGGGAAAGGGCTCAGTAACGAGAATGAAAAAGCAGCTATCGTGGGTGCAATCAGCGGAGCACTGCATGTTCACATGATGGCAGAAGCGTATGGACTTCCCGTTGTATTGCATACGGATCATGCCGCACGCCACCTCCTTCCATGGATTGATGCACTGCTGGATGCAGGGGAAAAACATTTTGCTCAATACGGCAAACCACTTTTCAGCTCACACATGCTTGACCTCTCCGAAGAGAGCTTAGAAGAAAACGTCGCAACGTGTGTACGCTATATGGAGCGAATGGCAAAAATCGGAATGACGCTCGAAATCGAACTGGGTGTCACCGGTGGTGAAGAAGACGGTGTTGATAATACCAACATCGATAACTCCCTCCTCTACACACAGCCTGAAGATGTTGCCTACGCCTACGAAAAACTGATGGCCGTCAGTAAAAACTTTACGATTGCCGCATCGTTTGGAAACGTGCATGGCGTTTATAAGCCGGGAAATGTCGTTCTTACTCCGATTATCTTGGATAATTCACAACGCTACATCCAAGAAAAATTTAACACTGCACCTAAGCCTGTTAATTTTGTCTTCCACGGCGGTTCAGGTTCTACGCTCGAAGAGATCCGTGAAGCAATCAGCTATGGTGTTATCAAAATGAACATCGACACCGATACTCAATGGGCAACATGGGAAGGGGTAAAAGACTATTACGAAAAGTACAAAGATTATCTCCAAGGGCAAATCGGAAACCCAGAGGGGGAAGATAAACCAAATAAAAAATATTATGACCCTCGTAAATGGTTACGTGACGGACAAAAAACATTGGTAAACCGTGTGAAAGTGGCATTTAATGATTTGAATGCAATAGATAGAAACTAACTCAATTTTCTTCTTTTTGTCATCCCGTATCAAGTACGGTATGACGAAAAAAGTAGTTATTTAGCGTAGGTAATTTTTGCTTTTGATTTCAGAGCAGACATCTTTTTATCCATATAGACTTTAAACTTATCCATTTTCAATCGTTGTTCAATAAAGTTTTTAACCTCATCAAAACTCATCTTTTTTGCTGCCATTTTATCTTCGAGGTAGATAACATGATACCCAAATTGGCTCTGTACCGGATCAGATGAAATCGTCCCTTCTTTCATAGCAAATACGGCATCGTTAAATGATGGGACCATCTGACCACGAGGGAAATACCCTAAATCTCCACCTTTGGCTGCACTTGGTCCTGTTGATTTTGATTTTGCTTGGGCAATAAATTCTGCTTTGAGCTTATCACCACTAAGAGCCTTCATACTTTTAATCACAGAATCTGCTTCATCAGAAGTTTTGACCAAAATATGACGAGCGTGTACTTTTTCTTTATCCACAAACTCATCAGGATTAGTATCATAGTAGGATTTTACCTCTTTGGCATCTACCTTAATGGCATCAAACTGCTGCTGCTCCCATACTTTTGCCGCGAGCTGTATTTTCATACGTTCAGCGAGCTTTTGGTATTCAGCCTTATACTCTTTTGATTCCAGTATTCCTATTTTTTGAGCATCATCAAATACCAATTGTTGAGCAACCATCCCCTCAATAATACGCTGACGAAGTTCATTTTGTTTATCTGCAGGTAAGGAGTCAAAACGCCCTTGTGTCCCTTCCATAAGTACACGATTGACTTCATCCGATGTAATGTCATCACCGTTAACCGTTGCTAGAACCGTTGCGTTGACAATTGTTGCACTTAATAAAACCCCTAATACCCATACGCCAAACTGTCGTCTCATTGTTATCCTTGTTTAATCTTCGATTGAGCGAATTATAATACAAATAAAAGAATATCGTATACAAATTAATCAACGTTAAACACTCACCATTTTTCGCTTTTGGTAGGCAAGCTCTAAATAGCGATCAATCGTTTGTAATAAAAAGTTTTTATCAATCGGTTTTGCAAGATGAGCATCCAAACCGGCACGGATAATTCGTTCACGATCTCCAATCAAGGCATGGGCTGTTAGAGCAATTACCGGTGTAAATCCTCGATTATCACGCTTATCAATCTCTTTGATCAGTCTATTTGCTGTCAACCCATCCATAACAGGCATATCAATGTCCATTAACACTAAATCAAAAGACTCTTTTAGATATGCATCAACCGCTTTTTGTCCATTTTCTACAGCAATAACCTGAAAATTATGTTGTCGTAAAATTGTCTCAAGCAACTTGAGGTTAATCGGGTTATCCTCAGCAACTAAAATTTTTGCATTTTCTATGGTAAATGCAAGACTACTCTCTACGATTGCTTCATGAAGTTCTTCTTGCGATGCCGTTTTTCCTAACATAGAGAATATTTTGTGCAAGGTACTTGGCAAAAGAGGCGCCATAATAATCGCTTCAACCGTTTTGTGTAGATACCCGGCCTTCTCTTTAGATTGTACATCCAAAACTACTACTATTTGTAAATGATGATAGGTTGCTTTGAGTGATTCTACTTGCGATACTGAAAGATGAGGAACATCAATCAACAATACATCACAAAAATTAAGTTGGGGATTAACCAATGAGGAAACAGAAATCACTTTTAAATTAAAAAGATCCAGATATTTTTCCAATAAAATACTCTGTGTCGAATGCGGCTCATGAGAGTAGAACGCAATTCTTTTGGCTTCAATATCCTCCAAATGAGCTTCATCATGAACCTCATGGGAAATACGAAAGGAAAACCGTGATCCTCTCCCCACTTCAGAAGCAAGCATCAAATGCGAATCCATCATATCGATGTATTTATGACTTAAAGAAAGACCTACTCCCATACCGTCTTGTCCATGACGCTGATTTTCCCATGCCGACGAGAATGGCCGAAGAAGGGTTATCATCCGTCCGCCCTCGATCCCAACTCCTGTGTCACTCACGGCATATTCTACTTCGACCTTGTTGTCTTCTTGTTTTATAATTAAAATTTCAAGAAGAACTTGCCCCGACAATGGGGTAAATTTAATGGCATTTTGAACTAAGTTTCGGAGAATAGTCAAAATTTTATCCTGATCGCCCATGATTTCTAATGGCAATCGCGGATCAATTAAAACACTCCATTGTATCTCTTTAGCTTCAAGCCATTCGGTAAATTGCATTGAAAAATTCTCATAGACGTCGAAAGGGTTAAAGGGTTGCAGTTTCGTATGGATACCACCCCCTTCAACCTGCATAAGCTCCAAAAGATTTTCAATGTTACGCATCATAGAGGAGGCACTCTTGCCTGCCATATCGATGTATTCTTGTTGCCATGAGCTAAGCGGGCTTGAACGCAGTAAATCAACAAAACCGATAATAGCATTCATGGGTGTTCGAAACTCATGTGATATATTGGTCAATAATTTCTTTTTAAATCGTTCAAAATAACGCTCTGCAAGTAAAGCCCGCTCCAATGCTGAGGTATCTCGCAACACGATAGCTACGATCAATTCCTCTCCAATCACAAGCACTTCTGTACGAATAATAACCTCATACGTTTTTGTATTCGCTATAGCTTTACCGCGATACTCTCCTGAGTTAGAAAGAATATAAGATAATTCTACCCCCTGCGGATGCAACCACTGCTTAATGGGAGCAATTGAACCAATCTCTTGTATTCCAAAAAAATTCAGTAAAAGCTGATTACTTCCACCAATATCTCCTGAAAGATTGGTATACAAAAAAGCGTCACCATGCGTTGCAGCACAGGAAGTCAACATCCCTAATGCAGGAGAAAATGTATCTTCAAACAGACTCGTGTAGTTCATGGTAAACCATCCTCACTTTGCAACGTATAAATATTTTTGGAGAATGTATTCTAATTTTTCACGCGTAAGAGGCTTGGAGAGATAATCATCCAACCCTTTCTCAAGAATATACTCACGATCTCCCTCCATCGCCAAAGCCGTCAATGCAATAATCGGCATTCTCCCACTGCGTGAAGCTCCTGCTTCTGCTTTAATCTCTTGCGTTGCCAGAATACCATCTTTGATCGGCATATCAATATCCATAAAAACAATATTAAATCGTTGATTTCTACATGCTTCTACTGCTTCATCACCATTTGACGTGGTAACTACACTTAACCCGTACTCTTTGAGCAAAAGTTTGATCAGACGCTGATTAATCAAATTATCCTCTACCACCAATGCATAAATTCCTTGTTGTAATTGTGCAATTACCGGGACTTCCTCTTTGGCCAATCGGAGAATTTCAATTAAATGGGCGAGTAAGGTTGTCGGCAATAAAGGCTTAGACAAACCATAATCAATTATATGCATCGTTCGTGCCAATAATCGCTCATGCTGTTCCAACAAAAGAACCGTTTTACACTCTCTTTTAAAGGATGAAATCTTCAAAATCCAATCACTTTTTTCTTGGGATGCAATAAAATAGACAATATCCGTATCATTAAAAATTGTCTCATCAATCAAATGAGTTTTTGTGACACTCATACCAAAGCTGCGCAAATAATTAGTCAAATGATTAGCATCATCGATACGTTTTTCATCCAAAAGCACTACTTTTGCACTGTTTGCATTAATCATTCGCATTGCTTGGTCGGATGAACCCTCTAGGGTTAACGCGAAACTGAATGATGAACCTCGCCCCTCTTCACTCGTAATTTTGAGTTCACCTCCCATAAGATTAATCAACCCATGAGAAAGACTCAATCCCACTCCAAGACGATTGTCCGCATGATCGCCGGACACAAAAGGGCGCGTGATCAAACCAAGCTCACTTTTACTAATCCCCTTACCGGTATCTTTCACACTAAATCCGATATTGCTGCTGCCCGTCGTATTTCGTTTAAGGAGTTTTATTTCGATAGTGATTCGTCCCTGAGGCGCTGTAAATTTTAAAGCATTATTATAGAGATTGCTAAGAGCTTGTTTAATTTTTCGAATATCTCCTGTAAGGTGCGTTGGGAGCTTAGGGTCAATAAAGAGCATAACCCCCACCCCTTTATCATTTCCAAGAGAGACACAACCAAGAGCAAACTCTTCCATTTCGGTAATGATGTTAAAGTCAACCTTGCTAATAGTCAAACGTCCTGTTTGCATTTGTGCCAAATCAAGCAAATTTTCAATATTAGACATCAGATTTAAAGCTGAACCCTGAACCGAATGGATATACTCCAACTGCATATCCGTAGGGGACGTTTTCGATAAAAGGTCAACAAAGCCCAATATCCCATTCATAGGGGTTCTAAATTCATGCCCGATATTGGCTAAAAATTTTGTTTTGAGGGCTTCAACCTGTACCACTTCTTCTTTAAGAGCAGCAACACTTGTTTTATCTTCCAAGCGAAGAAGATACAGATCGCTTGACCCTTGACGCAGCATTGTCGACGTTGCTAACATAGCCCGACGTTTTCCGTGTGCATCCGTAATACCAAGCCCGTATCCATTGGGACAATGGGTACGAATATAATCCAACCAGCTTTTATCATATTCGGTAAATACCTCTTCATCTTCATCACTAAAAAGATCACGTATGCTCTCATGTTTTGTACGAAGTTCTTCAATCGTTTTTATCGGTACTAACTTAAAAAAAGCCTTATTTGCACCTATCCATCCACTCTCTTTGGTAAAAAATAAAATAGCACTGGGATCCGTATCCAATACTTTATAAAAAAGTTCTTTGTCAATATTGTAGTCAATTCCTTCTTCATCACTGTGCTTTTTAAAAAGATTCATAATCCACTTTTTAAGTTCCAATAGATGCTCCTCCTTGCAAATTTACACTCGTTTGTCGGTTATTGTAACACAAAACTGTCATGCACGCTTTATAAATAAAATTTTTAATCTAATTTATTATCCACAGTGTGTAAAAGTTGGTGATACAATACCAAAAAAAATGGATCATATTTTCTCATGAAAAAAGCAACCAAAAAAGAGATTGACGAGATCAAACAATCGTTATTAGAAAAATACAGCGATGCCGTCACCGAACTTACCTACCAAAATGCCTACGAATTGGTTATCGCCGTTGCCCTCTCTGCACAATGCACCGATAAGCGGGTCAACCTCATCACTCCCGAACTTTTTAAAGCGTATCCGACACCTCAGGCTTTGGCAAAAGCGGATATAAATCACATCAAAAGTCTCATTCAAAGTTGCTCTTTTTTTAACAATAAAGCAATCAATCTTATTGCAATGGCCAAGCGGGTGGTTGATGTCTATGGAGGAGAGATCCCTTTAGAGGAAAAAGAGCTTATGACCCTCGCAGGTGTTGGACAAAAGACAGCACATGTCGTCTTAATCGAATATACGCAGGCTAATCTCATGGCAGTCGATACCCATGTATTTCGAGTCTCTCACCGATTAGGCTTGAGTGATGACCTCACCCCAGCCGCTACGGAAGCAACTTTAGTCAAAAAATTCAAAACCGGATTACATCAACTGCATCAAGGGATGGTACTTTTCGGTCGCTATATCTGTACTGCCAAAAATCCAAAATGTGATGATGGCTGTTTTTTGCAAAACTACTGTAAAACCAAGGAAAGCTTTAAACCCAGATAAGCTACAATCTCCTCATGATAAAACAAACATTACTTTGGTTAACAGCATTACTGTTTTTTTCGGGATGCTTCAATGAGCGCGGCGTTAGTCTGCGCTATTACAATAATTGTGAAGAGTATTACGATGCACAAGGGTACTATCACAAGAAATGCGATGATAATATCATTGATTACAGTGATGTTAAAAAAGTATTTACCTCTTCAGATACTGAAGTTTCCCCCAAGGTTTGGTAAAAAGCGTTATTTGCACGCAATAAACGTAGCAAAATTTGCCCACTGGAACAATATGTCACAGCTGACAAATCCACTTTTTTTCACCATCGCACTGTTTTCATCTACGGTATAGGGAATCAGTACATTTTCCAGTGCTTCACGCTTTTGAACAATTTCGTATTCACTGTACCCTTGCGCTTTTTTATAATCATAATAGCAATCGATAAGCTGCTTGTTAAGCGTACTGTTTTCACTCAATACTTTTTCACTAAAGATGAAAACTCCCCCCTCTTCCAGTGAGTCATATATTTTTTGAACAAGCGTCTCTCTCATCATGGGACGGATAAACTGTAAGGTATAGTTACACACAATCGCACGTGTAACCCCAAAATTATAGTCCAAAATATCCCCCTCTACAAGAAGAATTTTTGATTGATATGCTTCGATTTTTTTGCGGGCATGTTCAATCATTGCATGGGAATTATCAATTCCAATAAGCGCACTCTTGTCTGATGCGCTCATTCCTCGCTCGATCTGGAGAAGAAGTGACGCCGTCGAACATCCCAAATCAACAATTCTTCCTCCATGAGAAAGGGCATTTAAACAAAAACGTGCAGTCAACTGCTGTGATTCTTTGTAAAAAGGGACGGACCGGCTCAACATATCATCAAAGACGGCAGCTACATCGGCATCGAATTCAAATTGCTTGGAAATAGGTTTGGTAAAAAGAGTATCGGTTTTCATAAATAGTATTATAGCAAAAACTCATCCCCCTTTTTAGAATAACGACGGGGCTTTAAAGTGTGTAAATTTTAGGGATATTAGTACATTTTCGTTACCGTAAAATTAATCTCAGGGATTTTAGAGGTGGTTTCCTATAAAATAGGCGCTATATTCATTATTTGGAAACAACACACACAGATGTACAAAAGACCCATTGAAACCGATATTGTTCTGGTTGATATTATTGATTTTTCACGCCTCAGTATGCCCAACCAGCTCGAACTTATTAGCTATCTTTCTCAGAGCTACAAAAAAATGATCCATAAAATGCTCAAAAATTCAGGCATTCCATTGGAAAAAATGTTACAAGGTATCATTCCGACCGGAGATGGCTTTTATTGTATTTTACACCCAAGTTTACGGGGATTTGGTTCCATTCTCGGTTTATCGTTTATCCATTTTTCCGATTTTATTGCTCGTGAATATCCTTATTTTCAAGGGTTGCGGGTTGCCGTGCATACAGGAAGTATATACCGTTTTGAAGATATTTTAGGTCATGATAATTTTGTGGGAGATGGATTGAATGAGTGTGCACGGTATGTAGAGATCAAAAATTTAATCGTCAGCACTGTTTTTATTTCTGAAACTGCCTACGAATCATTACAAACCTTTTTAGAGGAACATAATGATTTCGCTGAGCTGTTAACAAAATGTGAGTTCAGACACAGTTCTCGCCATACATTTATTGACAAACACAACATACAACGCAGCGGATACCTCATTTGGATGCGACAAGGGGGGATTATTCCCCCACCGAAGCCCGACTGGTTACTTACCCCAAAAAGGAGAATACATGCGCTTTAGCATCGATGAATACGCCAAAACATTTAAAATGTCCAAAGAGATGATCCATAATAAATTGAAGTCTAAACGGCTCAACTATATTATCGAAGGGGGCATTACTTATATTATAGTACCTCGAAGCGCTCTAAGCGAAGAGAAACAGCGTGATATTCAGTCTGCACAAAAGACACCCTCCAACGCATCCTCTCCAGCAACCAAAACAAGCGTAGGGATGATTATCGCACTCTATCAAAAAGAGAATAACCATCTCAAGCTCAAAGTCAAAGAACTCGAAGCAAAAATAGACTCTCTTGTAAATGATAAAGAGCAAATGCTCATTGCTGAACGCAACCGGATTGAAGAAATTTACATCTCGAAAGATGAACAGCTCAAAAATATACTCGAAGTATTAAGTACCAAGCTTATGCTCTCTCAAAACAGCACCATACACGATGTTGATGCTACCGAGTCAACAAATCCCATCCCTTTTACTACAAACGGGCTCATCGAGCTCAAGCGTTATCTCAAATTTATCGGGATAGGAAACGAAGGACGTAAAGCCGTACGGAATCGTTTTTCTGCGCGTTACGGAAGTGATGTCCGTATCATCCAAAAAGAGGGAGAATTTTACGTCGATCTTTCAAAATACGACTATACTGACCTTTTATAACCCTTCTTATTCCAAATCCATTATTTTAAAAAAATATTTTAGTTAGATTCTCATAAAGGCAAGAATCTAATTTTGCATCAATTTTTATACGTTTTTCCGTATATTTACAACCAAATAATAAACATTACTAAATTATTTTTGTATATAACCGATACTATAAATGATATTTTTATCTATATAATGACTTAAAAGAGTATTTAATCGCTTATTTTATACATTTTTATGTTTAATTTAATAAATAAAGCTTACAATAGGGTAATGGAAATGAATGACCTTTTTAATCTTCTTCACAACGCTGTCGAAGCTCAAAGCAATGGGAAGAAAATTTCTCAAAAAGAGATGGCTCAAAGGTTGGGAATTTCTATGCGTTCTTATCAGGATTGGCGGCTTGGAAACGCAAAACCTCAAGCCGCCAAAGCTGTTTTGGAAATGCTGGGGATGCTTGAAGATGATGAGATCATTCGTGTTGTTCGAAAAATTAACAAACTAGGAAAAAAGTCATGAGTACTTTGAGCGAACAAGAACGCCACGGTTTAGAAGATGTTTTTTTATCCATATCCGCTACTCGTACACCTATACTTAAATACAAACTGTCACACTATCGAACGTATCTCATGTTGCACCTAAAAGCCCACGCAAGAGCCTTGAAAAGTCAACCATCTTTCCAAGAAAAGATTAAAAACACTCTAAAAAACACATTTTTACAAAAGAATTCACAAAAAACAGAAAAAACAAGAAAAATTTAAGCCAAGAGATATTAAAGTATTTGCGTCAGAAACATAGGGCTCTCTTTTTTCTCGTAAATAAGGAGGCTTTAGTGAATTTCATAGATCTTTACCCAAGGGAATTAAATGAATAAAGCACAATTCGTTGAGTTAGTACAAAAAAACGGTGGTTACAAAACTAAAGTAGAAGCTGAGACAGCTATTAAAGCATTTACAGAGGCAGTTACTGCGGCGCTTGTTGCTAAAGAAGAAGTTTCATTGGTAGGCTTTGGCAACTTTGCTGCATCACTTCAAAAAGGTAAAAGCGGTAAAGTACCAGGTACTGATAAAACTTACAGTACTGCAGATAAAATGGTTCCTAAATTTAAACCAGGCAAAAGTCTTAAAGACAGCGTTGCAGCTGCAAAATAATTCTTCCTATTCTTCGAGGATCTTCCTCGAGGCTTTCTAATATTTTCTCTTATTTCTTCACTAGAATGAGTTATAATTATCCACTTGTCATTCATCTTAACGAAGGGTTACTATCGTGTTGTTTTCATTTTTATCCTATTTTTTTCCATCTGAAAACAAAAAATATACAAATGTATCCGCACAAGAAAAAAATCCAAACTCGCAAAAAGTGCTAGAAGACGCTATCTTTGGTACCCATGGAGTATTACTCCAAGATTTTACCCTCTTTCATCGCACTACAGCGCTCTCTATTGATTTATTGATTTTTTTACCTCATTATGGTCTTTATTTGGGAGAAAAAATAGCGTGGAAAAGATCAGAGTTAAAAGGTGCCAGTATTGAGCGCTCATCACAAAAAAATAAAAAAATATCTACAAGCAATCTTGAATCAACTCAAAAGATACTCCAGCAAAAACTGGAAGATGTCTTGTCTTTTGATTCAACTCAAATTGAACGATTTTTTTGGATGGAACATCTCAGTGAAGCTGAATTTGATGGTCTTGACTCCTCTTTTCACAAACTTCTTCCCAAAAAGAGATTACTTTTTTCTGATGATAGTATTCAAAACATTCAAGATAAACTTACATCACTGGGAACTTATCAAGAAACTCCCTATTCAAAACTAAAAGTCATAGGATCACTAAGTGCTCATACCCTCCTCCTTCCAACGACGGCAGAGCCTTTTGGTGCCTTTCTAAATAAAGAACAACAAACGTTTTTAGACGCACCACTCACACAATCCACCCTTATACTTGGTGGAGAATATGCCAGTGGAAGAAGCACAGTAATTGTACGAAAAATTCTTCAGATACTTCTCAATAATTCGTATGCTAAAATTATTATTATTACACCAACACTTCTAAATGGTGAAACACTTCGACAAGAACTTATTATGCTTGCCGATTTTGCCGTCGTTTATCTTGATTCTTCACGACTTCAATTTTTAAGTCCAAGTAAACTTTATTCTTCAATCCATCCAGATATGTTGCCAAGCGATTTTTCACATATCGTTTGTGATGATATACAATTATTGGACATGACCTCTTTCCTAACTTCAACTAACGTAAAAGGGAAATCTATCATCTTGAGCGGTCCTATACGAGACGAAGATACAGCACACTATATATTAAAGCAACCGTATCGAAAGCCTAATATTCACTCGATACATTTCTCTCACACCAAAGGAGCACTTTATGCCCTTCTTTCAGGGTTAAGAAATCATTTAGAACTCCTTTCTAGCTCTCCTGTCATGATTATTCTCCCCAATGAAACACTTTTAGATGAATATAAAAATGCAATCGATGAATACCTACACCTAGAGTCACGAATACTCAAGACTTCCTTTAGCTTGCAATATAAAAGCCTTGAATCCATCACACTTTCAACGCTAGAGCTTATCAGTGCTCTAAGTGTTTCCCATTGTTATCTTATCAACCTTGATCCCAATCACCCCCTCTATCCGCTTGCATTAAGCCGTGCATCAGAGAGCGTCACTATAATTTCGGAAGATCTTCACTAAATATCAAAAGGAATCACCATGCGCTTCTTACTCACTTTGTTGCTATCGTATAGCTTTGCACTCGCTGCTCACCCCACTGTCTTACTTCAAACCACTCAGGGTGATATAACCCTTGAACTCTACGAAGATGTTGCCCCTCTTGCCGTTGAAAATTTTACAACGCATGTAAAAAATGGCTACTACAATGGTCTCACATTTCACCGTATTATCAAAAATTTCATGGTTCAAGGGGGAGATCCGATGGGTACGGGTGCCGGGGGCGAATCTATCTGGAAAAAACCGTTTAAAGATGAATTTAAATCAGGTGTAGTTTTTAATCAATCAGGGATTTTAGCCATGGCTAATGCAGGACCACGAACCAATGGAAGCCAGTTTTTTATTACTACGGCACCCACTCCATGGCTTAACGGCTATCATACAATTTTTGGTAAAGTAATTAAAGGTTCAGATACGCTAGGAAAGCTCAACAATGTACAAACCAATGGGCAGCTAAACGGTGATCAGCCGCTTCAAGTCCAAAAAATCATCAAAGCTACATTAATTCCTTAAAAATTAAAAATGTCAAAAAAGAGATACATCCCTCGAATTCCAGGGATGTAAAAGAAGTTTATTTGGGAAGTTTTGCCAAAGAGTCTAATACACTTTTTTGTGTTGCCTGATCGAGTTTTTTATCATTTGCGACAAACATATAGAATTCAACTCGTCTATTTTTAGCTCGGTTAGTCTCACTGCTATTTGTTGCAAGCGGTTTTGCCGCTCCAAATCCTGCACTTGAAATTCGCTGCTCACTCACACCATTTTTAATCAACTCTCTTACTACCGTTGCTGCGCGGGCACTGGATAAATCCAAATTATCACGATACGCCGAACCTCTTGGAAGCGCTTGATTATCCGTATAGCCACGCACAGAAATATCAACCGTTGGAGGAAGAGTTTTGATAATATCCGCAACCCTTTTAACAAATCGGTACATCTCTTCATCGTCTAACGTCGCATTGGAACCTCTAAAAGGGATTGTTGCCGGTAACTTAAGCAATGCCCCATCCATACTCTGATCCAATGCTCCTTCCCCGACAGAAACATTTTGCATCTGCTCATCTTCATTACTGGTTGACTCTGTTTTTCCATCACTCAGTGTCGGATTATTCTCTAATACCGCTCCACCGTTGGCAACAGGCATTTTCCCACTGCTTTGCTCTGAAGGTTCTTCAGGTGTTGCCGGATCCATGGGAACAACCGGACTTATTTCTTCAGGTGCAGGAGCGTAATCGTATATTTTTACAAACTCCTCTTTAACGGCACGCATTTTTTCTTTATTGACCGATGCCAGTGCATACAGTGCAATAAATAATGCCAAGAGAAGGCTGAAAAAGTCAGCCGTCGGAACTGCCCACTTCTCCCCTGCTGCACATTCACATGGTTTACATTTTTTTTTCTTGGCCATTTAAATACTCATTATGTAAATTGGCTATGCTTCTCTTCCGCAGGGGAGAGGAAATTGAGAAGCTTTGCTTCGAGTGTACGCGGATTATCCCCATGAACGATTCCGATAATCCCCTCAAGCATCACTTTTTGTTCTTTGACGATATGATGCGCTTTTGCTTTCATCTTATTTCCCATCGGTCCGATCAAAACGTATGCCCCGAAAATCCCCGTAACGGTTGCCGTAAACGCACCTGCAATACCTTCTGCCATTTCAGCAGGATTATCAAGTTTTTGAAGTGCGAGAATCAGACCCAGAACCGCCCCGACAAGCCCCATAACCGGAGATGTTTCTCCTGCTAGTATCCAATAGTGGGCACATCCGTGCCAATAATGTTCCGTCTCTTCAATTACCGCTTCCAGAGTATCAGAGATAGTGTCAATTTCATTCCCGTCTACGGCCATACTAAGCCCTTGTTTTAAAAACTCATTATCAAGTTCAGCCACTCTTTTTTCTAACGATAAAAGACCATCACGTCGTGCCATAAGAGCCAAATCAACAATTTCTTTGATACGCTCTTCCAAATTGACCGGTGATTTTTTAAAATTCATCCCTACGTTTTTAAATGCACCTTTGATATATTCTGGATCGGTACTTACCATGGAGGCTAATAGCGTTGTTGGAATAATAATGATAAGGGATGTGATATGAACAACATGAACGGGATTCCCACCCTCCATCAAGTCCCCGATAGAAATAGTAGCCATCGCCCCTAATATTCCTAAAATCGTTGTTAAATCCACAGGAACTCCTTCTCCACTAGACTAATTTATTCTTTATAACTCATAATGGATCGATTGTACCTTGTTTTTGCTGAAAATTATGATTTTTTTTCATTATCAGGATAGAAAAAATTGTAGAGTATTTTGATCAGAATCATCAGAAAAATACCGCTTCCCATACTGGCAACAATAAAGGCATTGTATTCCTCATGAGAAATAGCATGTGCACTGTATCCCAATGTTGCAATCGCTACCGTAAACGTTAAAGGCATTGAGTCGCTCAACGAAAAAAGTATTGTATTTTTAACGCCCAAGTACCCACTGTATGCCACGAAAGAGCTTAATAGGCGAATTCCGATAATAGCACTGGCAATGAAAAATGCTGCCATCAAAATTTTGGGATCACCAAATGCCTCAAGCGCCAACGTCGATCCAACGTGGATAAAAAAGATAGGGACTAAAAATCCGAACCCAAAAGAAGAGAGCTTTTCGGGAAGTTCCTTTTTATGCTTAAAATAGGTTGCAACAAATGTCCCCGCCAAGAATGCTCCCAAAACAACATCGATCTTAAGATAGAGCATCACCGCAACCATCATAAACATAAGTGCCATTGAAAAGCGTACATCTTGGTCTTTACCATCATCATGCGGCATAATCAATATCTTAAGTCCAGGATACCACCAAAAAAGAATTCGAATTCCTTTGAAAAAAAGAACAAATCCGATCATAAAAGCAAACAATCCTATAAGGGTAAAAACAAATTCACGGTTATATCCATATTCAAGCCCACCGCTGAGTATGGTAAGAGCCATAATACTGACAAGCTCACCAATAATTCCGATATTGAGCGCCAGGGCAAGCCACGGCTGATTTTTACCGTACTCCTTTACTAATGCCATCAACATACCCAGTGAAAAAATTGGAAAAGCGACCAGATAAACAGCACTTAAATCAAAATAGAAGAACAAAGCCAGCGAGCATCCATACAGCATGGCAAAATAAAGTATGGTTCGGCGCAAAAGGGATGATTTGGCAAATCCAAACTCTTTAAGATTTACTTCCATCCCTGCCAAAAACATCAGATACAAAAATCCAACTTTGGCGATAATTTTAAAGAGTTCATTTTCAACCAAAAAGCCAAAATAGGCAGCAACACTCCCCAGCAATATCTCAACAACAACAACGGGGACTTTTGTAACACGCGACAAAAAGGGGGAAAACATCACTAAAAAGGATAAGGTGATAATAACGACGCTTGTACTCATACCTCTAACCTCTCAACGCTTGCCATAAGGCAATGGCTTGAACATGTTCTTTGACATCATGTACTCGAATGATCGAGGCACCTTCATCAATCGCTTTAAGATGGATTGCCAGCGTCCCGCCAAGGCGATTTTCACTGTTTGCGGGTGATATGGTATCAATCATCGATTTACGGCTTGCACCGACCAATAACGGTTTTCCAAAAGCCAAAAAATGTTTTTGATGCTGTATCAGTGCCATATTATCTTCCAAACGTTTCCCAAAACCGATACCACAATCTAAAATCACATCAAAGATTCTAAATTTGTCTGCTTTTTCCAACCGTTGGAGAAAAAAATTCTCCACTTCATGCAGTACGGAAGTGTAGTGAGGATTGTTTTGCATCTCGTTGGGAGCTCCTTGTGCGTGCATAATAACTACCGCAGCCTTGTATGAGCCACACAGTCCTGCAACCTCATCATTGGCAAGCCCTGTAATATCGTTAATAATATGAAACCCTCTCTCTAGCGCATACGCAATCACTGACGGAGCATAACTGTCCAAACTCAAACGGATTTTTTCATGGGTCTTTTCGTGGTACAGCAGATCAATAATAGGTTTTACTCGCGCCAACTCTTCTTCAACACTTACGCCAATACTTCCCGGACGGCTAGAAACCCCCCCGATGTCAATAATATCCGCGCCATGAACCATCATTTCTTCGATTTTTTCTACCGCACTGGATGCTTGAAATCGACTTAAGGGATAAAAGCTGTCATCATTGGCATTGATAATTCCCATTACCTCAACTTTTTGCGGAAAATGAAGAGCACAAAAACGTGCCAGCTCCTGCGCCACATTTTTTAGACCAAAAGGTTGCGCTTTTTCTTTATGAACCAACTCTTTCAACTGTCGCTCATTGGCGATTAACAGTGTGTCCACAAAAGGGGTTGATGCCGTTACCGTCCCTTTGGGTACGGCCAAATCAGCTCCTATACTCAAAGCATCTTGCTTAAGGATATTGGCGGCTCCCACATGTAAATTCTTGATGGCAATCAAATGAAGTTGCCCTTTATCATTCAAAATCGAGACTCCTCCGCCATCAACACCAAGCTCTTTAAGGATATTTTTGAGATTACAGGAAGAGGAGAGATGTTCAACGTGCACGTTTGGCTTCTTTGAGAAAATTTATCAACACCATAACTAAAATACTTTGCATCCGACCATTGAGCTCAATAAGCCTAAACGCTTTCTCAAACCCCTCTATCTGCATCGCTGATAAAGGATAATGCTCTTCATAAACTGCATGATGAAAAAGGTTTTCAATCAACTCTTTTGCTTCATGTTTTTTTAGCTTATCATGCTCTTTTACCCATTTAAACATCTCTGAAATATCCAGATGTCGCAATGACAATGAGATTGGTTTATGGCTTTTTCTCTCTTGTTCCACTTGCAGCGACATTCGAGAGCGAACGGTGGGTAAAAACGTACTTTTATTCGGAGCAAGCAACACAAAAATAATATTTCTAGGGGGTTCTTCGAGGATTTTAAGGAGAGCATTCTGAGCAGGAATGGTAAAGCTTTTTGCCCCTATAATCAATGTTTTGGTATTTTCTTCACTCTTATAGGCTTCGGATATAACCTCTTTTGCATCTTCAATTTTAAAATCATCACACACAAAACGGACGCTTCGAAGTGGCAATAAAGTTTGTTCAATTTCAAGTGATTTTTCTTCAAATCGCTCTGTAATAAGGATCCCCCCTCTCTCAAGCGTGAACATCAATCTCCCCAAACAACACACCGGCTAACGTACGATCAAACAGCCGATAAAGCTGAAGCAGCTTAATATCAATGTGTGAATCATACGACCTAAGTGACAAAGAATTAGGATAATTTTCATCCATCATCCACATAAGCGCACCATTGGAACGCTTGACAATATCAGCACGATGCTCATCTCCACCTTTTCCAATATACCAAAAGAAATATTTTCCATTATAGGAAAGATCCAGCATATCATTAAGCATATCGATTGATTCAGAATCTCGCATCAAATTCAGATGAGGATGAAGCGCTTCTAAAGAGACGACAGGGATCATTGGGCGCTCTTTGGTGCGCTTATTGATAGATTCGGTAATATAGTGGGAGAACCATCGTCGTTCATGATCGGTCACTACAACAACAGTGTGACCTTGCATGATGTGGTCCATAACGTTGACAATTTGGGGTATCCACTCATAACGTTGTTCTTCAAACCAGCTCATAGATGCCCCCTCTGCGCGTATCGCGTCAAGAGTCCACTGGTCAAATTGACGCATTACTGATCCAATGAATAGGCGCTGTGCAATGAACGAACCGAGAGTTCTGCGTATTTTTCAGCAACGACCATTGACACTTTAATCTCAGAGGTCGAGATCATCATAATATTGATATTTTCACGCGCCATGGTTTGAAATGCTTTTGCCGCAACACCCGTGTGCGATTTCATCCCCACACCGACAATAGAAACTTTACAAATATTTTCATCATAGCTCGCTTCACTAATCTCACCTTCACCAACAAACTGTTCGACTATATTTTGGGCATCCAACAACTCTGTTTTAGGGACAGTAAAATCAAGACTGGTTTTTCCATCATGCCCAAGTGTTTGAATAATCATGTCGATGTTAACACTGTTATCCGCCAAACGGGTAAAAATATCCGACGCAATTCCCGGACGGTCGATAACTCCACTAAGGGATACACGAGCTTGATTTTTATCCAGCGCAATGCCGCTAACGAGAGGTTTTTCCATTATATTCTCTTCCTTTGTAATAAGTGTTCCCTCTGCATCGGTGAAGCTAGAGCGGGTAACGAGATTAACATTGAGTTTTTTAGCCAGTTCAACCGAACGGTTTTGAAGTACTTTAGCCCCTAACGAAGCCAGTTCCAACATTTCATCATAACTAATTCTATCCATCTTTTTAGCTTTTGGCTCGATACGAGGATCAGTCGTATAAATCCCATCAACATCGGTGTAAATTTCACATAAATCAGCTTGAAGTGCCCCCGCAAGAGCTACTGCAGAGAGATCAGACCCGCCACGTCCAAGTGTTGTCACTTGACCCTCTTCGCTGACTCCTTGAAATCCTGCAACAACGACGACTTTTCCCAGTGCAAGCTGCTCATGCATCAATGATGGGTCAATGCTCTCGATACGCGCTTTTGTGTGAACATTGTCTGTTACAATACCTGCACGACGACCGCTCATAGATACTGCAGGGTGCCCCATCGCATTGAGAGCGATCGAGAGCAATGCTGCCGTTACGCGCTCCCCTGAGCTTAGAAGCATATCCACTTCGCTGCGTTCAGGGCTGGTGGTATAATGCTCTGCATACGCAATAAGCTTATTCGTCTCACCGCTCATGGCAGAAACCACCACCACAATTTTGTGCCCTTCTTTTAGTGTTTTGGCTACACGATTAGCGACATTTTGGATACGCTCCAAATCACCAACACTTGTCCCTCCAAATTTTTGTACGATTACCATTACAAATACCCCTCGGCTTTAAAATGTAAAATAACTTGCTCATAGACCGGTTTTTTAAAATGGGCAACATGCTCAAACAACGTATCGACTCCGATAAAACGATAAGCTTTAAATTCCGGATGTTTCGTTTCGAGATTAATCACGGCCTCTTTTTTAAGCCGGACGAGATAATAACGCTGCTTTTGCCCTGCAAACGGTACCATTTTCGCCGCAACATGAGGAGGAAAATCGTAGGCTATCCAATCAGGATATTGGGCAATTACTTCCACTTTCTTCGTCCCGATTTCTTCTTTTAGTTCTCGAAAAAGGGCTTCTTCAGGTGATTCTCCCTCATCAATTCCCCCTTGAGGAAACTGCCAAACACCGTGCAAATCACTGCGTTCGGCAATAAAAATCTCTTTTTTATCAGGATACTCATGGGAAACGATTACCGCAGCAACGTTAGGTCGATAAAATTTTGTTTGAGACATAATGGATAATCTTTTTGATTAATTTTGTCGCGTATTGTAAACTATTCGCCATTAAAAATACTATAATCCCGTATGCTTTTATACATTCATATCCCTTTTTGCGACAGCAAATGCTCCTATTGTGCCTTCAACTCGTATGTTGATAAATTCTCTCAACGTGAATCATACATGCGTGCCCTCTCAGTTCAGCTCAGCTACGAGCTAGAGCGCTTTAATGTCAGTGAGACAAACATGATCGAAACCGTCTTTATCGGCGGAGGAACTCCCTCGACTGTTGATCCTCTCCTCTATACCGAAATTTTTAATACTATTCGCCCTTTTTTGGCTCCCAATGCTGAAATTACCTCTGAGGCCAATCCCAACAGCGCAACATTCGAGTGGTTAGAGGGAATGTATGCTTTAGGGGTCAATCGAATCAGCTTTGGAGTTCAGAGTTTTAATGATAAAAAACTTAAAACCCTAGGACGAGCTCATAATACAGCGCATGCCTTCAGTGCTATTCATAATGCCCAAAAAATTGGATTTAAACACCTCTCTATCGATCTTATTTATGGAGTGGCAGGTGATGCTAAAGAACTTTTACAAAATGATATTACCCATGCTTTTTCTCTCCCCATCAATCATATCAGCCTCTATTCCCTCACCATCGAAGAGCATACCGCTTTTGAGAAAACTCCCGAGATTGCCCGAGAAGAGCTAGCACTCACACAATGGCTTTTTGAAAAAATAGCCTCACAAGGATTTGAGCACTATGAGATTTCTAATTTCGGCAAAAGCAAATCGGCACATAATCTCGGATACTGGGAGGGAAAAAACTACATCGGATTGGGTGCAGGTGCGGTTGGTTTTTTAGACAGTTGCCGATTTTATCCCTCTGTGGATATTGACTATTACATTGAACATCCACTGCAAATCAGTGAAGAGCCCCTAGACGGTCAAGCCCTCCTAAGTGAGAAACTTTTTTTAGGATTTCGCAGTTGCGTTGGGGTGGATGAAATCATTCTCTCTAAAAATCAGCTCAAAACTGCCCAATTGCTTTGCGATGAAAAGATGTTGAAATACCAAGATGGACGCTACTTTAACCCAAATTTTCTCCTCGCAGATGAAATTGCACTGCGAGTTGAGGGATATTAAATCTTTTTTTGCTAAAATTGCTCCATCTTTAGCATTAGGCAAATAATATGTTTGGTATGGGCATCGGTGAAATTTTTCTTATTGCGATTGTTGCGGTACTGTTTTTAGGTCCTGATAAACTTCCTGGCACCATGGTGGATATTGCCAAGTTTTTTCGCAGCGTAAAAGGTACGGTCAATTCTGCCCGTGCAACCCTCGAAGAGGAAATGAAATTCTCTGAAATGAAACAAGAAGCGCTAAACTACAAAAATGATCTTTTGGGGGCGAGTGCTGAATTAGAGCGCATGACGGATATAACCGAAATTGGCTCAGAAGTCACTGGATTGAAAAATAGTTTTAATCTTGATACTCCCCTGGAGACTGTATCTGCCCCTGCTGCCCCAAAAGCACCCGAAGTAGTCACATTTACCCCGAAACCAAAAACTCCCATAGAAGAGACTGTTTAATGTTTGATGATTTACGCCCCCATTTAGTTGAACTGCGCAAACGACTGGGTATCAGTGTTGTTGCTATCATTATTATGTCTCTTATTATGTGGAATTTTCATGATGCTCTCTTAGCATGGATTACCGCTCCTCTTGTTGACGCATTAACTGCTACAGCAAAAATCTCCCGTAAAGCAGCCATGGGGATGATTGTTACCCGAGAATTATCGGAAGCTTTTTTTGTTGCGATGAAAGTATCCTTTTTTGCCGGACTCCTCTTAGCTCTTCCGGTTATCCTCTCTCAAGTATGGCTTTTTATCGCCCCCGGTTTGTATACGAATGAGAAAAAAATGATGATTCCCATCGTTGTCGGGGGAACGGGGATGTTCCTGATGGGAGCAGCATTTGCCTACTATTTTGTAACCCCCATCGGATTTGCCTTTTTTATTGAATTTGGAAGTGCCTCTTTTGTTCCAATGTATAACATTGGAGAGTATGTCGAGTTTTTTACCAAAATTCTATTTGGTTTTGGACTTGCATTTGAGCTTCCTGTTGTTTGTTATTTCCTAGCCCTCTTAGGACTCATTGATGACAAAATGATGAAAGACTTCTTTCGCTATGCCATCGTCCTTATTTTTATCATTGCCGCTATTTTAACCCCTCCGGATGTTATCTCTCAAATCCTAATGGCATTGCCTTTGATTCTTCTCTATGCTATCTCTATTCTCATTGTCCGTGCCGTTAATCCAGCATCCAAAGAAGAACCTGAATCAGACTTCGAAGATGAAGAAGAGACGATTGACTGACCCTCTTCTCACCTCTAGCTACGAGTACTCTCTCCCCAGTGAGCTCATAGCCACTCATCCCGTCCACCCACGCGACCACGCACGACTTCTTGTTTACAGACGAAGTGATCGTTCCATCACCCACGCTCGCTTCGACCAATTAGAACAATTTTTACCCGAAGAGTGTGCCCTTATTTTTAATGATACCAAAGTCATCAAAGCACGGCTATACGGCAAAAAAGAGAGTGGCGGAACGATTGAACTGCTTATCAACCGCCCCCTCAACGCCCATACCCTCAATGTGTATATAAAA
The DNA here is from genome assembly GCA_028714915.1 of Sulfuricurvum sp. GTDB lineage: Bacteria > Campylobacterota > Campylobacteria > Campylobacterales > Sulfurimonadaceae > Sulfuricurvum. Next base: position 315,991 of record JAQTLL010000002.1, on the reverse strand, counting down.
GGGCGCGTTAAAGAGAATACACCCCTTCTTTTTGATGATAATCTCACCGCAACGGTAACCGCTCTCCATGAAGACGGATCACGTGAAGTGCAGTTCACTAAAGATGGAGCTCTTTTGCGTTTTGAAGAGCTTCTCCCTATACTCGAACGCATTGGGCATATTCCCCTCCCCCCTTATCTGGGTCGTGAAGACAACTCCGAAGATGAACGTGAGTACCAAAGTGTTTTTGCCGTACACGAGGGAGCCGTTGCTGCCCCCACTGCGTCACTGCATTTTACCGATGAGCTTTTTGAAACCATTTGTCATTCACGCCCTCATGCCTTTGTCACGTTACACGTAGGTTCAGGAACATTTAAACCTGTCGAATGTGCTCACATCACCGATCATCCGATGCATTCGGAGTATTTTAATATCACCAACCAAGCACAGAGCCTTATCCAACAAGAGATTCCTCTCCTGTGCATCGGAACGACATCAACTAGAACCATTGAATACCATGCTCGCACCCATGAACTCCATGGTGAAGCCAATCTCTTTTTACACCCCAATAACCCGCCTTTACGTGTAAACCATCTCTTAACCAACTTTCATCTCCCCCAGTCAACCTTACTTATGCTAGTAGCCTCTTTCATAGGATTAGAGGAAACACACCGTATCTACAAGTGTGCAATTGATGAAAAATATCGCTTTTTTTCCTACGGCGACGCTATGCTTATAGTATGAATTAATCACATTTATGTTATAATTGTACTAACTAGTCAGAAGGTATTTATTATGGATAAATTTTCCCGCAGAAATTTTTTAAGTGCAGGTCTGCTACTTGGGGCATCAAGTGTCTTTGCAAAAGAAACAACCAAAACTCTTGTTAACAAAATACCCGAATTTATTCTTCCCGTTGTTACATTTCCTGAGAAAAAACCGATGAAAACCATCTCAGATCGTCCGGCATTGTTAGCTTCCAATCGAGGTCGCGAGCTTTTTACCGAAGCAATCACCCCAAATGATCAATTTTTCGTCCGATGGCACTTGCCTGATATGCCGACGTATATCGATTTAAACGAATTTCGTCTTGAGGTAAAAGGGTCTGTCACTACCCCTCTCTCCCTCAGTGTCGATGATTTAAAATCAAAATTTGAACCCACAGAAATTACCGCTGTCCTCCAATGCGGCGGTAACAGCCGTAAATATTATGCGGTAACCGGACAAGCAACACACGGTGTTCAATGGGATCATGATGCCATGGGATGCGCGGTATGGAAAGGGGTACGACTCAAAGATCTTCTTGCTCATGCAGGAGTTAAAAATTCTGCCAAATGGGTCGGACTCAACGGTTTGGAAAAGCCGGCAATGGAAGAGACTCCCGATTTTTTTCGCGAAATGGAGATAAAAGAGGCGCTTGAAGATCAAATTATCGTTGCCTATTCCATGAACGGTGAAGATCTTCCCTATCTCAATGGTTTTCCGCTCCGTCTCGTCATTCCGGGACACTTCTCGGACAGTTGGGTTAAAATGCTCTCAGAAATCATGGTAATGGATGAATACAGACCAAGTTTCTTTATGGACGTTGCCTATACCGTCCCGGACAACGACTGTGAGTGTGTTGTCTCCGGAAGTGACTTTGAATACAAACGTAAACCAATTGCTGCAATGAAAGTCAAATCGGTTATCGGCTATCCTCTCCCAGAAAGTGCCATCAAAAAAGGCTCTCGCATTAAAATTGCCGGAGTCGCCTTCGATCAGGGCAAAGGGATAAAAGAGGTAATGATCTCTCTTGATAGCGGTAAAAGCTGGAGTGCTGCCAAACTTGGTGAGGATCATGGCAAATTTGCATTCCGTCCGTGGAGCTATGACTGGGAGCCTAAAACCAAAGGGGATTACACTATCATGGTACGCGCCATCAACCGTATCGGAAACATTCAACCTATGCCGGATGAAATCGGCTGGAATGCGGGCGGTTACCAATACAATGCCGTCGATCACGTCAATGTGAAAATAGTGTAAGGGAGGGGAGATTATGAAAAAGAAATTATTATTGGCTTCATTATTATTAAGCACATCTGCCCTCTTTGCCCAAGTTAGCAAACCGATAGAAATGCCCTACGTCGAATATCCTATGATCAAAGGGGATCATGATGAAGTAGCACAGCAATATTGCCTTATTTGCCATTCATGGGGATATGTTCTTAACCAAGGTAAAAAAAGCCGCCCCTACTGGAAAGGAACCGTACAAAAAATGGTCAATGAGTTCAAAGCGCCTATTCAAAAAGAAGATCAGCAAACAATTATCAACTATCTTGTCAAACATTATGGCTATGAGGCAACTTCAGAGCATTAATGCTCTCTCTTACGCCACAACAACTCTGCCGTTTCGAACTTCAATTATCCCGGCTAATTCTGCTTCAAAAATCTTACTTGGAAACCGTGCAATCATCTCTTCATACGTTGGCATGGTTCTACAGTACGCTAGAAAAGGGGTATCATTCATTGTATTTAATGCTGATTTGGTGATATATGCCACAAAACTGTCAATCTCCTCGATAGCGATAGCCTTCCCCTGGTTAAGAAGGTTATGCGTCCCTTCACTCTCACGTATTCTATGCGGCAAAACGTAAATTTGTTTTCCCATCTCTAATGCAAACTCGACTGAGCGCATACTTCCGCTCCCTATATCCGCTTCCGTTACAATCAATGCATCACCCAATGCTACAACAATCTCATTTCGTACGACAAAACTCCACGCTCTCGCCATAAAATCAGGCTCAAACTGTGAAAGAGTCAATCCATGCATTTCAATCGATTCAATCAGATTTTCATTAGCTTTTGGATAGCGAATATTAATTCCGCTTGGCAGCACAGCAATTGTATTGTTAGTACCCGCACCCTGATGTGCCAGAGTATCCACTCCCGCAGCAGCACCACTTACAATGACCATTCCTGCATTAGAGAGCTTTTTAGAAAGTTCAAGAGTAAATGCCCGCGTGTAAGGGTTAGGACGACGTGTTCCGACAATGGAAAGTTTGGGACGGGAGAGAAGATCGAGCGAGCCTTTATAATAAAGCAATTGAGGATATTTTTTCATCACCTCAAGCTCTTTGATTTGCCATGGGACACATTGAGACATCTAACTACCCAATATTAAATTTTTATCATCCTATCTCAATCATAAAAAAAAAGTCGAAATATGGCAATTTGTCAGATTTTATCAATTCCCACAATCTTTACTTCGCTCAAAATAGCTTTAGATTCTTTTAGCGCTTGAATCGTATCCGGACGAGGATGCCCAATGGCGATCGCTGTACCGTATTGTTTTGCTTTTTCTACCGCTTCCCTGATTTGGCATTTAACATTGCCTACACCATCTTCATGATCCAAAAAAACATCTCTGCCGATGTAACGCAATCCAAATTTTTTTGATACCTGAGGCACTTTTGTTGTCCCGATTGTGCGGCTGTCCACAAAAGTAATCCCTTCTTTTTTAAGAACGGAAAGTAATTTTTCCATAGACGGCACATCAGAGGTAAACTTTGAACCGGTATGATTATTCATATAATGCACTTGTGGATACAGACGCTTTAACTCCACAATCCGATTGGAAATTTTTTCTTCACTATCCCCTACGTGCAATGTATTCGGTTCTTCGTCCGTAAAACTGACCGCTTCCATCGGAAGATGAACCATATAACTGCTTTCTTTGGTCGCCAATTGTGCCGTTTCCGGATGTCGCGGGCTTGGTGGTAAAAAGGACATAACCAACGGTAATCCGACCGATCGAATCGCCGCAATATCACGCTCATACGAAACATCATCGATAATAATTACTAATTTTGCTTCCGCTCCACCGACACGAGGATAACGCTTTTCACTCGGAGGAGGGAGAGATTTTGGTTCTTTTGGAGCATATTCGTGTCTCGCACCAGGGGCTTCTCTCTCTTTAAGAAGGAGCTTTTTAAGCTGTTCTTTTAGACGACCAATCTCTTCGTCTTGCGTATATGCTTTAGTCGGAAGAGTTAGATTCGTCTCATTGATTTGTGCAATCGACTGGATCTGATCAATAAGTTTTTGGGTTTGAATACGTTCTTTATTCAACTCTTCTTCGGCTTGCTGAAATCCTAAAAAATAGCCGAGAAAAAGTGCTCCGATAATGGCAATAAAGACACTGAGTATCCAAATAATTTTAGTAATAAAAGAGCGAGTGAGAAATTTAGAGGATCTGTGGTGTTTGTGCATAGAGAGAGTAGAACCTCATTTGTAGGGTTGTCAGAGCAAAAAGCTCTGAAAAAAGAAAATTAGTTTGTAGATTGGTTAACGATTTTATTTTTAGAAATCCACGGCATCATTGCACGTAAACTTACGCCAGTGCGCTCAATCAATGATGCTTTTGCGTTTGTACGCTCAGCATTCATACGTGGATAACCCGCTTGACCTTCAAGGATGAAGTCTTTTGCAAAACGACCGTCTTGAATCTCTTTTAGGATCTCTTTCATCGCCGCTTTTGATTGCTCATTGATAACGCGTTTACCGCTGACATAGTCACCGTATTCTGCTGTATTAGAGATTGAATAACGCATATCCGCGATTCCACCCTCGAACATCAAATCAACAATAAGTTTCAATTCGTGAAGACACTCGAAATATGCCAATTCAGGAGCATAACCCGCTTCTGTCAATGTTTCAAAGCCCGCTTGAACAAGAGAAACTGCACCACCGCAAAGAACTGCTTGTTCTCCAAAAAGGTCTGTTTCTGTTTCGTCTTTGAACGTTGTTTCAATGATAGCCGTACGCCCGCCACCGATTGCCGACGCATACGACAGTGCCAATTCTTTTGTTGTACCGCTTGGGTTTTGCCCAACAGCGATAAGGTCAGGAATCCCGCCACCGCGAACAAACTCAGAACGTACTGTGTGCCCAGGAGCTTTAGGGGCGATCATCGTAACATTGATGTCAGATGCAGGTTTAACGCGTCCGTAATGGATACTAAAACCGTGACCAAATGCAATCGTTGCACCGGATTTAAGATTAGGAGCGATTTCGTTTGCATAGATTTCTGCTTGGTTTTCATCCGGAAGAAGAATCATAACAAAATCAGCAAACGCCGAAGCCTCTGCAACGGTCATAACTTTGAACCCTTTAGCTTCAGCTTTTGCCCATGAGCTACCGTCTTTGCGAAGACCGACTACTACTTCTACACCGCTATCACGTAGGTTTTCTGCGTGTGCGTGACCTTGTGAACCAAAACCAATCATAGCGACGATTTTGCTTTTGATGAGTGCCGTATTGCAATCTTTATCGTAGTAGACGTTTAATGCCATGAGAATATCCTTAGAGTAAGCACTTTGGGCTTAAAATTTCGCGAATTATACCCCAAGTTTGCAAAAAGAAAGTTTAGTAACCCCTTATAATAGTAGGCTAAATTTTCTCTTTAGCCTGTATGACAAATTGCATGCTACAATTCACTCAAAAAAACAAAGGTATCTTTTGAAAAAATTCAACCTATTTAAAGAGATTATCGTCGTACCTCGCGAAGATTTTATGAGAGCCATTAATTCACACAAAAAATTTGCCGTCACCTATGACGGGGCGATAGCCTATGAGCCGTTTGAACCGAATCTAATTTCAATTTATGAAGGGACAATCACCCCCGCATCACCTCTTAGTACCAATCTCTCTCGCCCACTCACTGAAATACTGGGACGTGATTACCGTATTGTTGAAGATGATGATCGAATTCTTATCAAAGCTACAGGTGCTTGGCAAAGCATCATCGGATTCAACCGTCTTCGCGCACTGTATGATGATACTTCAGGGGATGGTATTGCTGAGTTTTCGGATAAAACACTCGAAACCATCGGCTGGCATGCGACGGAGTTTAATATCCAATATCGTGAAATTATTGATCAATTTGAAGCTCAAAGCGAAGGGATTCTATTATGCATCGAGCAAGAAGAACCGTATCAGTTCAGCGGGCTTGGCTTTGTATTTAATATGGATGCAGTGCAAAAGTTAGGATTTGAATATTGCGCCAACGTTATCAAAGACAAAATGGCAAATGATGAAGATTTTGCCACGCTCAGTGACGATGAAGAAGAGGCTAGAGAGTATTTTAAAGCAATTTAAGCTCTAAAAACCTCTATTTCTAACTCTTTTACCTCTCGGTAATGCTTATCATTGGTGGTAAGGAGTTTCATTCCATATGTAGTAGCGGTCAAGGCAATCAGGACATCTTTGACAAAAATGCGTTGAAAATTAACTATTACCACTTAGATAATTCGCTAGCCCCAAACGAGTGTATTTCAATTAACGTTTCAGATTCTGGTTCATAAAACAACACATGGTGAATATATCTCGCAGTTATATTAATATCGTTTATATCAAAATGATAATTTTCTTCCTTGTCACTTTTTATAAGCTGTATGGTATCAAAATGTAATTGCTTATTGGTCCATATACCATCAAAATTTATAAGCTGCTGTACTTTATCTTGATGTTCTTCATATTTATACATTCCTAGACTATTACCACCTAACGTATCTCTTGAATACCATTGACGACCAGCATCCTGATATTTTTTTAAGTTAATAGGAGTTGTAAAGTCATAAGACTCACCCTTTCTAAGCCAAGGAACATTCTTAGCTTCAATCAGTGCCTTTAAATTTAAATTTTTGTCAATATATTCTTTGTCAAATGTTTTCATCCAAAAACTTTTATAGAGAGAATATTTTTTTCGTTTTTCATCTGTAGATTTTTCACGATTATTCATAGCAATATAACTCGTAGTACCTGCATCATAAACTTCAACTGTTTGATCTATAATCTTAAGATCATGCTTATTATGCGAATAACTTTTATTATAGAATACTTCATATTCTGTACCATTGTTATCACTTACAAGAACTTTTGGTGAAAAAATATAATCTGAAATTCCATAAGTACGCTCAAATGGGCTAATAATAAAAAGGAGATTTTTACTTGTATACCCAATGTATTCACCTAATCCATCTGAAGCCATCCATGATGCACCTCTTTCTGAACCCCACGTAACATCTCTATAGTAAAATTTGACTTCTTTTGAAGTATTAAACTCTTCACCATCTATAGTAAAGATCATTGTATATCGTTTGGCTTCTATAGGGATTAATGGATCAACAGAGCAACCACTCTGTCCAACTATAAAAAAAATAAAGCCAATCAAATAAAGTATTTTTAATAATATCTGCATAACGTATCTCTCTTGATGATTCTAATTAATTATACAATAATTTGTTATAAAAAAATCAATTTTACCATACTGAAGTAATTACAGAAAAAAAGCTGTGAAATTTTTCAAATTAGTTTAAGATACCGCTCTAAAATAATCTTTGCCGAGAGGGAGTCGATCCGCCCATCTCGTTTGTAGCGGATCTCACCTTTCATCAAGGCTTCGGCTTCTTGCGAACTGTAAGATTCATCTTGATAGGTAATTTCGCCTGTAAATTCGACCAAATTCATAAAATGTGCCACCCGACGGCGCATCTCATCTTCGGTGGTGCTTCCCATGGGGATACCGACCACGACCGTCGTTGCTTCATATTCATTCAATACTTTTTTAACATCATTGGCAGCTTGGTTACGGTTTTTTCGCTCGATTGCCGGAAGCGGCGTGACAATTCCAGCGCCTGCACTGAGTGCCAATCCAATCCGTTTTAATCCTAAATCAATCGCAATTATTGCACTCATCATTTCCCCAGACAAAATTGACCGAACATCTTATCAAACATCTCATCAAGTTCGTATGGTCTGGTAATCGAGGAGAGGGAACGGATAGCCTGATTAATATGAAAGGAAAAAAACTCCAACTCACCGCTTTGCAGTGGTTCATACGCTTCATCAATAGCGGTCAGTGTATCCGATGTTGCACTAATCTGCCGCTGTGAAATCAGCATCATCTCTTCAGAGTCGTTATCGTGATCCATCACATCGCTCAATGCACCAATCAGAACATTCGTATCCTCCTTGCAACTAAGCGCAATGGGGGAATATTTTTTCAGGTTTTCGTCGGAAAATATTTTGGGTAAGTCAACTTTATTAAGGATACAGATAAAAGGCTTGGATTGTGAAAATTGCTCGATTAAGTCAATAATAGCATTGTCTTCATCATCCATATCTCGACTGGAATCAAACAGCGCAATCACCATATCCGCGTTGTCAATCGCTGCGATGGAGCGCTCAATCCCGATGCGCTCAATTTCATCATGGGCATTGCGAATGCCAGCTGTATCAACTAAGCGGATTAGATGAGTACCGATACGCACTTGCTCTTCAATCGTGTCGCGCGTTGTCCCTGCAATCTCACTGACAATAGCACGCTCATACTCCAAAAGTGAATTTAAAAGCGAGCTTTTTCCGACATTGGGCTTTCCAATAATCGCTACACGGTATCCTTGCATCAAACCGCTGCGTCTGCGACTAGATTCAAGTGTGCGGGAAAGCTCATTTTTGATTTTTTCGAGCTTACCCACAATCTGATCTACAACATCACTAGGTAAATCCTCTTCCGCATAATCGATAACGACTTCTGAATACGCCAAAATTTCCAGTAAAGAATCACGAATCGTCTCAACGTACTCACGTAATTCCCCTTTCATTTGACGGGCGAGGATGCGGGCTGCATCATCGCTCTTTGCTTCAATAAGTGATGCAATCGCTTCAGCTTGGGTCAAGTCCAATCGACCGTTTAAAAAGGCTCTCTTGCTAAATTCTCCCGGCTGTGCCAGACGTGCCCCTGCATCCACACACGCACGCAAAACACTTTGTGCAACAATCATCCCGCCGTGGCATTGAAACTCGACAACCTCTTCACCGGTAAAACTTTTGGGGGTTTGAAAATAGAGTACGATGGCTTCATCAATAAGGAATTCATTACTATCATAAAGAGGTGTCAACGTAGCATAACGGGGAGCTAATTCATTTTTTCGGGAGAGTTTAAGGGCGATGGAGAGAGCATCATTTCCGCTGAGGCGAACAATGCTAATCGAACCAATGCCATGCGCAGTGGCAATGGCAGCTATCGTATGGTACATTAATACTCGTGGTAACTGTTGATGATGATAAACTTACCACCATCACGGCTTGAACGAATAGCAACATAGCGATCAGGATAACGGCTTCGAAGCTGCGTTAATGCGATTTGTACCAACACGCCGTCTAAAACCTTGGTTTGTGCACGTCCGTCACGTTCTATATTTTCACATACGCCAACCAAATAGCGTTCAATCGATTCTTCTTGATTTTTCAAAAACTCCGCAATCTCAAGACGCAACTGCAATCCGTAGGTTGCATTAATCCAGTTGAACAGCATATAGGAGAGCGCTTTGTAACGATACCCTTCTTTGCCTATCATCAGTGCCGAATCTGCACCGCTAAGTTCTACCAATAACGTATGTTCATCATAGACGCTGACTTCTATCTCATTTAAATCAAAACAGGTTGACTTAAATAGGTCATTAATTTTTGCTTTTACGTCGATGGCACACTCATCAATAGGCATCTCATCGTACGCTATATTCATAGCATAATCATCATAATGCTCTTCCTCTTCCTCGTCATCATGGACCATAAAGAGTTCTTCGTTTCGTTCATCCAGACTGCTGTCATCTTCGACACATTTATCTTCACTATGCACATCATCCGTACATACATCATTAACGACTTCATCAGGATAATCAACAGCAACGTTGTTAGCAACAGGAGGCACACTTGGTGGTGTGAATGTGTGGGGAAGGTTGGCAACGATAATAGCAGGCTTTTTAAAAAGACCCAAAATCCCTTTGGAAGGGAATTGGATGATTTCAACTTGAAGTTGTGTCACAGAGCATCCAAACGTACTTGCTGCTTGAGCATATGCGAGTTCTAGTGTATCAGCTTCAATCTTTTTCATGATGCTTCTCCGCAAGATGCGCCTCATGCCGAGCTACTCGTGATGCTTGAAATTGTTTGTTCACCAAATACTGTTGTGCAATCGAGAATATGTTGTTGATGAACCAGTACAATACAAGTCCTGCCGGGAATGTAAAGAAAAAGAATGTAAAGATAATCGGTAAAAATTTAAAAATCTTCTCTTGCAATGGATCGGTAAAATTACTCGGTGTAATTTTTTGTTGATAGTACATCGTAGCACCCATCAAAATCGGTAAAATATAGTACGGATCCATACGAGACAAATCGTTTACCCAAAGGATCCACGAAGCACCTTGAAGCTCAACGGCATTAAGCAATACACGATAAATCGCGAAGAACACAGGAATTTGAAGCACCAACGGCAAACATCCGCCCAGTGGGTTAGCTCCATGCTTTTTGTACATCTCCATTACCGCGGCATTCATACGCTGCGGGTCACCTTTATATTTCTCTTGAATCTCTTTGATACGGGGGGCAATCTCTTTGATTTTTTGCATAGAGACCATCCCTTTTTGCGTCAAGGGGTAGAGAACCATACGAATAAGCGCAGTAAGGGCAATAATAGACCATCCCCAGTTACCAAAGATACCGTACAACCACATCAAGACTTTAAAAATCGGGGCAGCTACAAACGTAAAAAAGCCAAACTCGATGGCATTAACCAAAACAGGGTCGATAGCATTAAGCGCCTTATACTCTTTTGGTCCGATGTATCCCTTGAAGGCAAAAGCTTTGCTCCCCTCGAGATAACTGACAGGATTATCATTAATATCACGCTCGACAACAACTTGCGTCGACTTGTCAAATCCGTACATAATCGTCGCATAATACTGATCAAATGCCGAAACGAGATGAACGTCACTAAAAATTTCACGCCCCTCAACATTACCGTCTTTGAAAATCGTTGTCAGCTTATCGCCCGCATAGACCATACCGCCAATAACGGTCATCATCTTATCGTTAATCTTTGGATGTTGCCCTAGATACAATGAATATTTTTTATCTTCTGAGAGGTTAATATTTGCCTCATAGTGTCCATCTGAAAAGAAAGTCACTTTTTTCATTATGGTAAGACTTGGTAAGACTTGTGTAAAAGTCACTTCTGCTTTACCGTTTTCACCTAAGACAATATCATCCACATTACTGCTAAACGGTGTCTTTTGCGCAAGGGCATCGAGTGTCTCATCGGCAAAACGCATCTGCAACGGTTTAGCACCCTCAACCGGAATCAACTCCGCTAATTTACCATCTTTTCCATCATGTTTTATATTTTTCAATAGAACCGAAGAGATACGCCCAAGGGTATCAACTTTAAGTGAAAATTCTTTGGCATTAACCGTTGTAAGCGTATCGCTTGTCACCGTTTTAACGGTTGAAAAATCACTTTTATTGCTATCAGTACTATTTACAGCAGCAGCTTGAGTAACTGTCGAAGTCGTTTGAACCGAGCTATTAGCATCTGCACCATTGGGTGCTTTGGGAGGAAAGAGTGTTGTATAGCCGATAAAGAAAGCAAACGAAAGCGCAACGGCGAGCAACAAACGCTGATTGGGAGACAATTTTTCTAACACTTGAACCCTTTGTACCTAAAATTTTTAATCAGAAAATAATTCTGTTTATAAGGAATATACCAATATTTTACCGTAATTAGTGAGAGATTGGATGGATTTATACTTGGCTTTGTGATAATCGGATAATCAATCCCGCCACGGAAGAGTTGATTGCATCTACAAATACGTAAAAATGTTGCACCAAAAGCTTTATGAAGGGAGTTTGTTTCGAACTGCCAAAGAGCATATTCTGAACATGAGGGGTAGTGACGACACGAACCGCGCGTCACCAAAGAAAAAGAGTGCCGATAAAGCCAAAGGAGCTTAAGAAAAAGTTTTCTTATCATTATCACTCACTAAAATGGCATTTACCCGCTTTAAAACGTATTTAAAATCTCGTCGTACATCCGCAAACTCATTGCTGTGCAAGGGCTCTTTTGCTACCCACACATACAATCCATCACAAAGCTGATCTGAATATTCTCGCATCAAAGCCCGAAGGCGTCTCTTACAATGATTACGAATGACGGCATTACCCACCTTTTTACTGGCAGTATATCCGACTTTTTTTTCTCCCTCTAAGGGGAGATAAAATAACGCAATAGAAGTGCTGTGCGCACTTTTTCCACGCTTATAAACTCGCTGAAACTCGGAGTTGAGCTTCAACATCGATGGACTGCTTATACAGCCAATCGCTTTCTACCTTTTGCACGACGAGCGTTCAATACGCGACGGCCATTTTTAGTCGCCATACGTGCACGAAAACCATGTGTACGTTTACGTGGCGTATTATGCGGTTGGTATGTTCTTTTCATAGACATTCCCTTTGTGTATTTTTAGCTCGCAATGTTAGCCAAATCTTACTTAAACTGCTATTAAGTTTCACACAAGCTTCCTACTAATACATCATCAAGGTTTTAAAAAATCCCTCAATGTAGGCTGTGAGGACTGCCCTTTTGGCGATGTATCCATTTGTATCGATGCTTTTAGCTTCATGTGGCAATCACGGCATTCGCGTATCACCGCATGTTCTGCCACCCGTGCCGCTTCAATTTTTGCTACGGGATGGCACGCGAAACAGTCACTTCCGCAATCTGCCATTTTTGCCGGATTGGCAGAGTGACATTTGATACACGTTGTCATCGGTTTGTGCCGCTTGTCAAAATCGATATTTTTTAACAGGGCAGGATGACAGGTCATACAATCCCCCGTACATCCAAATGCTTGTATTCCAACAATAAAAATAATAAATAGAATAAGTCTTTGCATAGTGTAATTATGCCACACTCACCGTTATCTCACCCTCAACCGCATCAAAAGCCACCGATGACCCTTCCGTCACTTCGCCTCCCAGAATTAAATCTGCAAGACGATCTTCAACAATCTCATACAATGCTCGCTTCAAAGGTCGCGCACCGTATACGGGGTCAAAACCTGCTTCTGCAATGTAATGCTTCGCCGCATCACTCAGAGTTAGGGTAATGTCACGCTCTTCGACTTTGGCAGCAATATCTGCAAAGAAAAGATCAACAATGCTCAGAATTTGTGCTTCTCCCAATGGATTGAACACTACCACATCATCCAAACGGTTCAAAAACTCAGGCTTAAAGTGAAGTTTTAGTTCACCCAAGACCATCTCTTCCAGACCGCTAGTCCCATGATGCGCCATAATCTTATCGCTGGCGATATTAGAGGTCAAAATGATGATAGTGTTGGTAAAATCAACCACCACCCCTTTATTGTCCGTCAAACGTCCGTCATCAAGCACCTGAAGCAATACATTAAAAACATCAGGATGGGCTTTTTCGACCTCATCGAACAAAATAACACTGTACGGTTTACGGCGTACCGCTTCGGTGAGCTGTCCACCCTCATCAAACCCGACATATCCCGGAGGGGCACCCACGAGGCGTGATACGGCATGTTTTTCCATATACTCCGACATGTCAATACGAATCATCGATTCACTGCTGTCGAAGAGAAATTTCGCCAAAGTTTTTGCCGTTTGCGTTTTTCCGACTCCTGTAGGCCCTAGAAACAAAAACGACCCGATTGGACGGCTTTTATCAGAGAGCCCTGCTTTGTTTCGCTTGATTGCACGGGCTACCGCATGGGTCGCTTTCTCCTGTCCTACGACATCGCGATTAAGCTCATCTTCAATATGAAGTATTTTCTCTTTTTCCCCTTGAAGCATTTTGTTTACGGGAATTTTTGTCCAACGGCTTACGATCCCCGCAATCGACGCTTCATCAACGCTGTTTTTGAGGAGCGTTCCCTCAGATTGCATCTCTTTCCACTTCTCTTGCAACTCTTTTTCTTCTTCAAAAAGTTTGGGAATCTGACCATATTCTATCTCAGCAGCTTTATTAAAGTCCGCCGTTTGTTTCGCACCTTCCGCTTCACGCCGCTTGGATTCAATCTCCGTTTTGATATGAGATACTTTATCAAATACCGCTTTTTCATGTACGAATTGGGATTCCAAAGTTCGGCGTTCTTCTTCCGCATCCGCAAGCTCCCGTTCAATCTCTCCGAGACGTTTGGTATTCGCCACACTCTCTTCCATTTTGAGGGCCTCTTTTTCGACCTGCAAATTGGTTTGAGTACGTTTTACACTTGCCAATGCATTTGGTTCAGATTCCTTTTGCATTCGAAGCTCTGCTGCTGCTTCATCGATCAAATCAATTGCTTTATCCGGCAGAAAACGATCATTAATATAACGATCAGAAAGCTTTGCCGCCGCTACAAGAGCCGAATCGGTAATGGTAATGCTGTGATGCGATTCAAGACGCTCTTTGAGTCCGCGTAATATTTGCAACGTCTGATTGACGCTTGGCTCGTCGACGTGAACGGGTTGAAAACGGCGTTGCAGCGCAGCATCTTTTTCGAAATACTTACGGTACTCTTTGAGTGTTGTTGCCCCTATCGTATGAAGCTCTCCACGTGCAAGGGCGGGCTTAAGAATATTGGCGGCATCCATAGACCCCTCTGCTGCTCCGGCTCCTACAATCGTGTGAATTTCATCAATAAAAAGAATAATATTGGCACTTTTTTTCACCTCATCAATGACCGCTTTGAGACGATCTTCGAATTCACCGCGATATTTAGCCCCCGCAATAAGTGCGCTCATATCCAATGCAACCACTCTTTTATTCTGTAAACTAAGAGGAACATCTTTGGAAATAATTCGTTGTGCCAATCCCTCTACTAAAGCAGTCTTACCCACCCCAGGTTCACCCAAAAGGATAGGATTGTTTTTCGTTTTGCGAATCAGGATTTGCATCATACGGCTAATCTCTTCATCTCGCCCGATAACAGGAGAAAGTTTCCCCTCCACCGCCATTCGTGTTAAATCGATTCCATATTTGTCAAGGCTCTCTAAATTTTCATCCGCACTTTGAGACTCTATTTTTTGTCCTGCACGCATGGCTTCAAGTGTTTTGCGCAGTTCAAAGACATTGACGTATTTTTCCAATATTTCTTTAAAAGGAGAATGATTGAGATTTCCTAGCAAAAAAGTATCAACAGCAATAAAAGAATCACCATTAACCGCCATTTCTGCTACAGAACGCTCTAATGCATGAGTAAAATTACGTGATAAACGGATATTCTCCTTTGTAACACTCGAAACACTGGCAAGTTTATTTGCTGTACTTTTTACATCCAACTCAATGGCTGTTTTATCCACATTCATTCTCATCAATGCCTGATTAAGCGGTGAGTTACTGTTAGTAAGCAATGCCCACAAAAAATGGATTGGTTCTACTTCACTGTTTTTATTATGCAACGCCAAAGAAAGCGATGATTCAATCATTTCACTCATTTGGTGGGTTAATTTTTCAAATATATTGTTCATATTAGTTCTCCTTGTTGACGTATAGGTATTATAATACTTTGAGTCACTTGTTGTCAAGTATCTTAAGTGAGATTATTCAAATTAAAAAAGCCGATACAATTCCTATAGCTCCCCCAAACACTCCGCCCCACACAACCAGCCATCCCAAATGCTCTTTCATAAGACCGTGCAGCATCTCTTTTATCATCATTGGTGTAAGTTCGGTAAGACGGGTTTCAACGATAGAATTGATTGTTTCGTTTAAATGACCAGAACCTTGATGCAAATGAGTATTCAATGCATTTATAAAGGATTCGCTTTGGGATATTTCAATCGTAGAGAGTTTAATTTTTTCCAAAAATGGCTCTTTGAGTTTGGCAATCAGCGATTCTCCTCCGAACATTCCAATCATCCCTCCCATCGGTGATTCCATCACACTTTTTAAAAGAGCTTCATACGCGGGGGCAAAATCGGTTTGTTCAATAATTGGAGTCAAATCAATAGATCGCTCTTGTGATTGAACAAAAGACTCAATCTTTTCAGGAGTAAAAAATTGCTCCATAATAAGCGTTTTTAATGCTTCTCGAATCGACTCAAACCTATCTAAAATAATTCCTGATCCATATAAAAACGGTACTTTTTCAAACAGCATGTGAATAGCGAGCTGATTGGTCACTGCTCCTGAGAGAGCAAACAATCCTGCACTGCGCAATACCTCTCCCATAAAACTTTCAACAATATACGAGATTCCGACCAATCCTAATGAAACTGTATTTGTCATCCAACCTTTGTCCATAGAGTTATCCTTTACTTATTTGTATTTGCTGGCGCTGGTTTATCACTCAATTGTTCGTGCGCCGATTTAAATACCGAAAAATCTATTAGAAAAGTTTTTACTCCACTAAAAAATTTGCCATCATAGCATGATCTTCATGTTCAAGAATATGACAGTGGTAAACAAATAGTCCGGGCATTGTAAATTTTATTATAATACGAACAGTTTCTCCCGGCATAACGAGCACGGTATCTTTCCATCCTTTGTCTGTGGGAAAATCTATTTTTCCTGTTCTATCCAGTACTTGAAATTGTACTCCATGCATGTGAAACGGGTGTGCCATGTGAACTGTATTTTTAATCTCCCAAATTTCTGTTGAGCCTAGTTTTACTCTCTCATCAACCCTATTCATATCATAAGGTTTTTTATTTAAAGTCCAAATGCCTCCCCCTATAATTTCCATTGTAATAGTTCTAACTTTAGAAGCATCAGACTCTTTTATTTTTAGAATACTTGAGAGATTTCTTGGAAGCTTTACAGAGTCATTTGTTGAGAGTTGTGTGACTTTAAACTTCATAATATCTATTTTGGCGCCTAAATTCGGATATTTTTGGTTTGTTATAAAATTGCTAGCTTCTTTGAATCCGAGTGTTTTCAGGGTTACCGTCTCGCCGATTTTTTTATCTTTGAAATCTATGACTATATCTATACGCTCTGCAACCGCAATCAATATATCTTTTACGATTATTGGTTTTTCAAGCAGCCCGCCGTCGGTTCCAATTAGTACAAAACTTTCAATTCCTTCAAATGCAAGTCTGTAAGTTCTCACACTTGAACTGTTAAGGATTCTAAGTCGATATTTTGTGTTCTTTACATTTTGATAGGGAAAAGGTGTAGAATTTACCAAAACAACGTCGCCTAAAATTCCATTATTGTCCAGTGCTATTTCTTTATAGATAAGATTTGCTTTTTTATCAAATCTCCTATCTTGTATAATAAGTGGCAGTTCAAACTCACCGGAGGGAAGGTTTAACCTTTTTTCATCATCATCTTCTATGATATAAAGACCTGACAGCCCATAATATATCTCCTCTCCCGTTCTACCGTGAGGGTGCGTATGGTACCAAAACGTTCCCGCTCTTTGGTTAATTTTATACTTGTACTCTTTTGTTATTTGAGTGTTAATTGCATCTTTTGGGTGTCCGTCCATCTCTTCGGGTACAATTACTCCATGCCAATGAATAATAGTTGGTTTTTCAAGACTGTTTGTAAAATCAAGTTCAAAGTTGTCCCCTTTTTTTATACGAATAGTAGGATTTGGCAGGTCTCCCTGAAATGTTAAAACTTCTGTTTTTTTATCTTTGTAGATAGCAACTAGACTTTTTTGTGCATTGAATTTTGCTTTTGCAATATTTTTAAAATTAATCTCTTTTGGAATTTTTAACTCTTGGGTAAAAGGTTTGAATATACCGGCTGTTTCATTTTTTGAAAGTTTTAACGGTAATTTTTGACTTTCATTGAACTTCTCAACCACTTTGTTGTTATTTTCGGAGTTTTTTTCACAACCTCCAAGAATAATTGCTGCTGCCGTAAAAGAGAATGAATATAGAAAATTTCTTCTGTTCATGACCGTTTCCTTTGTAATAAATACTTGAGTCAGACACACTGTTTTTCTTCACTAAAAAAAGACCATTTATTAGCATGACACACAAAATATAAAAATAAATTTAAGAATCCAGTTTTTAAATGAATCTATATGTTTACCCGTTTTACTACTCCTCTACTAAAATAACTGTTTGGTCTTTTACTGTAAGGTTGTGTGTAAAATACTCTCATAATAGAAATGTTATACAAAAAAGGTTACAGTTACAAAAAATTAGGGGAAATAATGATTTTGTCATCCATGTCTACTCTACTCAAATCAGGTAATTCTGATACTATTTTGGGTGCCATTTCTTCTACGTTGGAGAGAAGTGACGAAGCCCCTTTTTGGAGACAAAAGACCCTTCCCTACGTGGAAGCCATTTTGAGTGTACTCATCCCTCTACGGGAGCAAAAACTTCTCTTTGATCCCGAAGGAAATCCACATGAAATATTAACACCCGCATTATTCTTGCGCTGGTGTGATTTAATGAGCCTTAAAACACTCGCATTTACCCTCACAAAAAGCAATGATATGGGAAAACTGGTTCGTACTAAAATTATAAGCGAAGTTTATACACCCATTGATTTGGAAATACTTGGAACCTACTTGAGTGGTTATACGGTAAATCTTATCAATGAAACCCTCGATTTTCCGATTCGAAACTACAATCTTCATATTGGTATCTCTAATCTTATTAGTAAAATTCTCAATGCGGATACCGCCAATGTTTGAAGCCAAACCCCTCAATGTCAACAGTTATCTCTCACAAAGTGAGATTCAAAAACATCTTGAAAATGTAGATTACATTATCATGGCAGCACCTTCTATGATGGCTGCACCTGAACTTCCGTTGCATTTTACCTTCTTTTTAAATACGTCCGATGTACTCCCTGAAGCGATAAAGCCTCAACTTCTAGAGAAATTTTGTCGTGAACATGATATTACCCAAACCTCTCATGTCCTTAGTAATCTTGAGCGTATCGCTTTTGCAATGACCTCTCAAGAAACTCCAATGCCGCACCATATTATTGATGATGCCGAGGCGAATACGATTCCATGGACGCTACTGCATATTATCGATTTTTTAGGAGAATCAGGCGGATTTAAAGAAGCTAAAGACGGTTTGAGCGGGTGGAGTTATAGCTACAATAACTAGCTCTTACACATTTCTTCGATTTCATCAACTGTTTTAGCAATCATTGATGAGAGATTTTCACAACCCTCAGCGGTGATTAGAATATTATCTTCAATACGGACACCAATACCACGATATTTTTCTGCCACCGATTCATCATCAGCCCGGATATAAATCCCCGGCTCTATGGTCATCACCATTCCTGCACAAAATACCAAGCTCTCGCCCCTATCATCCACATACGGGCACGGGTCATGGACATCCAATCCCATCCAGTGACCGATTCCATGGGGGGCGTATTTTTTATGGGCTTTGGCTTCGATGAGTGCGTTTACCTCTCCGCTCAAAATTCCTAAATCAATCAATGCTTGACACAACAATTCTTCACTGTAACGCTGCAACCAATCACGCTTGACATTAGGTTTCATCGCTTCAATAATGCGCAGCTGTACATCGAGTACTTTTTCATACACTTCACGCTGTGCATCGCTGAATTTTCCATTTACCGGAAAGGTACGGGTAATATCACTCGCATAGAGCTCCCATTCACATGCCGCGTCGATGAGTACCAAATCACCCTCTTTTAAAACATCTCGATTATTGATGTAATGGAGAGTATTGGCATTATTTCCACCCGCTACAATTGCGCCGTAAGCTTCAGACACAGCCCCATTAGATAAAAATACATAACTCATACATGCTTGCAACTCAAACTCTTGCATTCCATTTTTGCACCGCTTCATCGCTTCGTGATGGGCAGACGCGGTTAGAGAAATGGCATGACGAATTTTATCTATCTCTTCGAATGATTTAATCAATCGCATGGTGCGCGTCAGATGCGTTACGTCATGAAATGTACGGATATAACGCTTCACTCCTCGAGATTCTCGTAACTCTTTAGCACTTTTCTGTGCCAATTTCAAATGGTTTGAGTCATCATTAAAGTCAAAATACAGGGCAATGTGTTCACGTAAAATTTCTTTAATATGGTTAGTATATTCAAAAATGCTATGAACTTCATCGACCAAAAAACGTTTTAATGCTCCCTCAACACCAAGACGCGCACCGTTCCACAATGCAAACTCGTCACTATTTGGTTCAACAAACAAAACAGTTTTTTCAAATTCTTTTGTTTTTACCAACACCAAAAGAGCGTTTGCTTCTTCAAATCCGCTCAAATAATAAAAATCGCTGTTTTGTCGGTAGGGATATTCGGTATCGTTGGAGCGGGTTTGTAGAGGGGATGAAGAGAGGACTATAATCCCCTCTTCTATGCTGTCTAATAATTTTTGCCGTCTGGCTTGGTAGTGTGTTTCGTTCAAATTAAAAGTTTCTTTCCAATAATTTATGCACTTTTAAAATCGTAACAATACGATCGGCTTGCTTGCCGACACCGTCAATCATCGTCTCACTTTCAGAAATAGTATCAGGTGCCGGTCCAATATCACGCTTTGGCATACGAATTGCCTCTGTGAGTCTGTCAATCACAAACCCTGCAACATCATCCCCATTTTTCATTACGATAAAGCGGGTCTCATCCGTATGTTTTTGTAGAGGTAAACCAAAACGCGCCCGTAAATCAATCAAAGGGATAACCGACCCACGAAGATTAAATACACCTAAAATATAAGAAGGAATCTGCGGTACACGCGTCCAACCTATGGGTTTAATAATCTCTTGAATACTCAAAATAGGAATCGAAAACTCCTCTTCTCCAACAATGAAGCCTACTAGCTGAATCACCTCATCAACTTTTTGATCATCGCCTGCAAGGGCTTGGTTTTGTCTATTAATGATTTGTTGTAATTTTTCGCTCATGATTATAACCCCTCATTGAATTTAATATTACGCTTAACCACGTTCATCAGATACTCCGGCGAATAAGGTTTGGTAATGTACTCAACCATCCCGGACTCCACTCCACGCATACGATCTGCTTTACCGGCTCGTGAAGTTACGGCGATAAGAGGGAGATTTTTATATTTATTGTATTTTTTGATTTCGGAGGCTAGTGTGTATCCATCCATACGCGGCATCTCAATATCAATCAGCATCGCATCAAAGAAATGATCCCCTTGCTTCAAGATATTAAGAGCTTCAACCCCATCAACGGCTTCGACAATGGTAATTCCAAGAGGTTCAAGCGATTTACGCATAATCGTCCTATCGGTTTTCGAATCATCGACAACCATAACACAATAATCGCTCGAACTGTTTTTTACCCCAAGCTTTTTCGTCTCTCCATTTTCAATGCCAACGGTGGATTTGACTGATTTTGCCATTTGCATCAATGCAGCGACATCCACGATCAAAGTTACACCGCCATCACCGCGAATGGTTGCCCCTGCTATCCCCTCGATTCCTTTGAGATACTCACCTAAGGATTTGATAACGATCTCTTCTTGTCCTATCAGGGTATCAACAATAAGACCGATTTTGCTCTCTGCCAGACCCAAGACAACAACGTATGCATGTTCACTATTATCAAATACACGCTCTACTTCAAAAATATCTCCGATGTGAACAAGAGAAAGAACTTCGTCACGAAGACGCATAACGGAACGATTTTCTACTGTATAAATCTCATCTTTGCTAATACGAACCGTCTCAAGAACGGAGGCAAGGGGAATAGCGTAATACTCTTCTTGCACCCCAACTAGCAATGCTTGAATAATTGCGAGCGTCAATGGAATTTTGAGCTTCATCGACGTCCCTTTACCCACTTCCGAATCGATGTCAATCATACCGTTAAGTTTTTCAATATTGGTTTTTACTACATCCATACCCACACCGCGTCCTGAAACGCTCGTTACTTGAGCAGCTGTTGAAAAACCTGGGCGGAAGATAAGACCAAATGCCTCTTTTTCGCTCATAGCATCCGCTTCTTTTTCGGTAATGATCCCTTTTTCTATCGATTTTTGTTTGAGCATATCGGCATCAAGCCCTTTACCGTCATCTATAATTTGGATGACAATATGGTTCCCCTCATGATACGCTTTGAGCTGAATGGTTCCTACTTCCGATTTTCCATGTGCCATACGCACATCACCCACTTCAATTCCATGATCACATGAGTTTCGAATGATATGCACCAGAGGATCGCCAATCTCTTCAACAATGGATTTATCAAGTTCAGTCTCTTCCCCTGCAATCTCCAATTCGATTTTTTTGTTGAGCTCACGTGAAAGGTCTCGAATCATACGGGGAAATTTATTGAATACTTTACCAATAGGAAGCATCCGCGTTTTCATAACGGCAATCTGTAAATCGGTCGTAACCAAAGAGACAATTGATACCACTTGGTTAAGCTCTTCTAAAAAGGCTTCCCCTTCATATCGCTCTTCTACGTCATCATTGATTTTAATCAGGCGATTTTTCCCCAGTACGAGTTCTCCGATAAGATTCATAAGGTGATCGAGACGCTTGACATCAACACGAATTGTTTGCTCAACCCCTCCTCCTTTAGAATCACCCTCTTCCTTTGCTTCACTTCGTCGCGGTGAAGGAGCAGAAGGAGCAGCTTTTACCATAGGAACTGCTTCCACTTTAGGTTGTGGTGCAGATGGCACAACAACAGTAGGTGTACTCGGGACAACGGGCTCTTGAGGTGCTGTATTTTGATTTTTCTGAGCACGTTTGGCTGCGTCTTGGGCTTGTTTTTCGAGTAACAACCGCTCAATTTCAGCCTCAACTTCAATATCGCTCATATTGGCATAATCAGGCTCAGATTCTTCATTCTTCACTGCCTCATTACTGCCAGAACGCTTGGCAGCAGCTTCAGCTTGCTTTTGCGCTAAAAGTCTCTCTATCTCTGCTTCTACTTGGGCATCACTCATAGCCGAGTAATCAGGTTCATCCTCATTGACTTGCACTGCCAAAGCTTCTTGAATGACAGCAATTTCTACAATCGGTTCTGGTGCTGCATCACCATTTGCTACCGCATCCAATCTCGCAACACACCCAGAAACATCCAATCCGGAATCTTCTCCACGGTCACGAATACGAACCAATAGAGCTTTCATTAAGTCAATCGATTCAAGAATTACATCCATAACATTGGCATCGATAACAAGATCACCGTGTCGTGCCATATTAAGCAAATTTTCCATATGGTGCGTCAAATGGGTCAGGACATCAAAATTTAGAAATGAGCTTGCTCCCTTGATCGTATGGGCAACACGGAAAATACGATTGAGCAAATCCAAATCATCCGGACGCGTTTCCAATTCTACTAAATCTTGGTCAAGCTGTTCGATCAGCTCAAATGCTTCAATTAGGAAATCTTGTAATATCTCTTCAAATTCATCCATCTTCTACCCCCTACTGAATATGTGCTTGCACTACACGTGCGATTTCGTCATAAAATACATTTGCGTCAAACTTCACCAAATAAGCCTCTGCCCCTGCTTCTTTACCTCTCATCTCACTAAAGTGATCACTTATCGAAGAGTTAAATACGATAGGAATCATCTTAAACCGTGGATCCTCTTTTACCTTTGCAGCAAAATGAAATCCATCCATACGGGGCATTTCAATATCCGATGCGATAAGACGAAGCTTCGAAGAGAGATCATCACCATGTGCGGTATAAAGATCTTCCAATATTTTCAATCCTTGCTGCCCGTCACTCCCCTCAATCACATGAAAACCCATTTTTTCTAAAGCATCTTTGATAATATGGCGCGCCGTTGAGCTGTCATCAAGAAGCAAAACATAGCCGTCAAAATGATTATTATGTTCATTCATAGAAGTATGCTGGGGCTGATACAGCCCTAGCTCTTGAACTACACTTTCCAAATCCAAAATCAACAGCACATTATCATCTTCGATACGGGTCACTCCCGTTATCTTCGATCCATCCGTACTGCTATCCAAAAATGATGCAGGCTCAATATCTTTCCAGTTAATACGGCGAATACGCTTGGCTTCGTGAACTACAAAACCGATAAGAATATTGTTAAACTCCGTAATAATGACGCGAGCACCCAATTCCATCTCTTCCGGGGCATCAATTCCCATCCACTTAGCAAGATTAACAACAGGAATAACCACCCCTCTAAGATCAAAAATTCCTTCTATAAAGGAGGGGGTTCCCGGTAGCTCAGTAAGCATCGGAAGTCGAATAATTTCACGTACTTTGGCAACATTGATTCCATAAATTCCTTCATAGATCTCATCACCTTCTCGCTTAAAAATTCGAAAATCGACCAATTCCATCTCATTCGTTCCAACTTTTAGAATATCTCCATGTCCCTTCATCGGGGCTCCTTGCTAAATAGTGCTTCATCTAAAATAAGTTGATTTTGTAACGATTTTACAACATAAACTCTTTCATTACAAGCAAAAGCACCCAAGTTAATATAACGATACGTTTCAAAATCAAAGGATTTATTTTGGTGATAATGTCCCTCGATGACCATGTCACACTTATCAAGCCACTCTTTTCCACTATGACGATGCGCGATCGCCTCAAAATTTTCGATTTTTTTGCAATGATTTTTACGCTGCATATCTTCACTAAGCCACTTGATAATAGCTCCGCCAAAAAGGTTATTAATAATATTGAGACCATACAAAATGGGACGATTACGGATAAGTACAGTATAAAGTTTATACCCAAATGCAACCCCAATATCCCCGTGTAATAGAGCAATTTTTTGAGAACCGTACGCCATTATAAAAGGTTGTTGATGGCGTGGAATAACGAGTATATGGGGGAAAATAGGGGAAAGTCTAAAATCATGATTCCCTTCTAAATAGAGTATTTCCATTTTTTTTGAAAGAGAGTTAAGAAGTGCAATGAGCTCGTGGTTTAAGAGAACGGTTTCACTGACGGGGCCAAAAAGAAGGTCACAATTGTCCCCCATCAAAATAAGCTGTGTTGTTTGAATTTTTCCGCTCTCTAGCGCACGCAAAAAATCGATAAAAGGGGTTCTCCATGGGGCATAATGGGAATCAGCCACAAAAACAGCTCCCTCTCGAAGCTCTTTAAGGGACATACGCTATCACAGGAATTCCAAACGTTTCATCCAGTCCCATCATAATATTGGCATTAACCAGCGCTTGAGAGCTCGCCCCGCGCATGAGGTTATCAATCGCGCACATACTCACAAGGGCATTTCCATGACGTGTGGCGTACACATCCGCAAAATTAGTCCCTGAGGTCATTTTGGTGTGCGGAGGTGCCATGCGAACACGGACAAAAGGTTTATTCTCATAAAATTTTTCCAACTGTTCATCTGGTTGAACATTCGATTTTAAAGTCGCATAGACACATGCCAGCATCCCGCGTGTCATGGGAACGAGAGAGGGGACGAACGTTACTTTAATATCATTGCCGGACAAGAGGCTTGCGTGTTGTTCTATCTCGATAGCGTGACGGTGCTTGATAATATTGTAGCAGTTGATATTATCATTCACACTCACATAATGAACGCCTGCCGTCGGAGATTTACCCGCACCCGAAACCCCTGTTTTGGAGTCAATAAAAATAGGCTGCGTCGTGTCAATATGTTCTAAAAAAGGGGCAAGTGCCATAAGCGTTGCCGTTACGTGACATCCCGGATTGGCAACCAATCGTGAACCTTGCGCACGTCGTCCGTGGAGTTCGGGAATGGAGTAGATCGCATGTTCAAGATTTTCAATGTCTTCATGCTCACAATAAGATGCTTCGTAATTTTCAGCACTTAGACGATAATCGGCGGAAAGATCGACGATTTTGACTCCGCGTTCCAACAAACCTTTGGCGGTATTCATTGCAGTTTTATGGGGAAGTGCTAAAAAAATCAGTTCACAAAGAGAAGCAGCACGATCCAAATCAACTTTTTCAACACCCATATCACACACACCCAAAAGGGCAGGATGAAGCTCACTCACTGTCGTTTCACCCTCGGTATTTGCACAATATTTCAGAGTAAAGATTGGGTGATTGATAAGCATTTTAACAAGCTCCAACCCTGTATATCCACTAACTCCAATAATTCCGACATTAATGGCATTCAAAGACTATCTCCTGATATTTAACCTCTAAAACCTCGAATTTTTTGACACCGCCGGGGAGTTTTGCCTTAATATCATCTCCCTCCTCATGTCCTAGAAGCTGTTTTGCCAAAGGAGAATTAAACGATATAAGTCCGCGTGAGGGGTTGCTCTCACATCCACCGACAATCGTATAGGTTACCTCTTCATCACTGTCAAGATCACACAACACCACCGTCGAGCCAAAACTCACACGAGCATGCTCCAACTCGCTGGGATCAACAATCTGAGCACGTGAAATTACGGCACCCAGCTCTGCTATACGCGTTCCGATAAAGGCTTGTTTTTCACGCGCCGCATGGTATTCGGAGTTTTCTTTTAAATCACCATACTCTTTGGCACGGTCTATTTCAACGTTTACTTCAGGAAGATCGATATTTTTAAGGGTATTTAGCTCATCGGATAATCGCTGAAATCCGTATTTGGTCATAGGCTCTTTTTGTTCCACTTTTTGCTCCGCGTGCAGTAATAATGGTGTATTATACCAAACTATGCTAATCGATAATCACACAAAGATGATCGGGGGCTTTTTTTGCATTTTTCTTCTCTATGGCAAAAATCTTTTGAAGCTGCTCTGCCGAATGAATCGATGAGCTCTTCCCCTTGTAAACAATGACTGCACTTACATTCAGAAGGGAAAATTCTCTTCTTTTTCCCTCTCGATCTTCCGCAACAATATACCCGCGTTCACGATCTTCCGCACTGTAAAATTCACGAACATCCTCAGCAAATTGATAAATCAATTTTCGTACAGACATACAAAACTTATCAAACATAGACTCGTCTTTGATTGCAGTCCCGGCAAAAAAGTCATCTCCTCCAATATGACCGATAAAATACTCATTCAAGAAGATCTTGTGCATTAATTCGGCGAAGAGAACGATAACTCTGTCACCATTACGAAATCCATAGTGATCATTATAAGGTTTGAAATGATCAAAATCGAAATAACAAAAAGCGCTGTTGCTCTTTGAATCAAAAGCTTGGGCAATGTGTTCATTGATCATAAAATTTCCAGGAAGTCTACTGAGTGGGTTTTGATCACGTGCTCGAATCAAATTACGTTCATGCACCGCTTCAATCATCACCCGTGCACTCAAATAACCGATATACTTGGAAGACTCTGTCACCAAAACCCCAGGTGCGCGATCTGAAAGGGAATAGAGCTCCACAATCGTCTCAAGAGGCAGTGTTACCTCCACGACAGGAATCGATTCCAAATAAGTTTCTAACACTGAAAAGTTAGAGGAACTATTCTGAATCAATGATTGTCCAAAAGGGGAATAGATAACGGATTTAAGGCGATGTTCATGAATAATCCCTACTGGCGAACCTTGATTATCGATAATAGGGATCAAAGAGAGCTCCCTGTCCAGTTTGAATTTTTCAACCAAGGACTCCATGGAATCACTAATCGATACAGCTTCCAGTACTTCCAACCGTTTACGTATAATATTTTGATCACCCGGTATTCGCTTCTCTAACAACGCAATAGCATTCACATGAGCGTATTGTAAACATAACTGCGAGCAATCACATGTCGGACGCTGGACAAAATAGCCCTGCACTAAATGGCACCCTATTTCCTTGCACACTAAAAATTCTGCCTCGGTTTCTACCCCTTCCGCAATAACACGGCAGCCCATCAACGTAGATAACTGAACCATATTCCGAGCCAGAAGCTTTTTTTTCTGATCACTGTCGATGTCACTTAAAAAAAATCGGTCAATTTTAATAATATTGGGGGTGGCGTGATACAGCATCTTGAATCCTGACTGACCAATTCCAAAGTCGTCAATTGCAACACAAAAACCCTCACTCCGATAGTGGCTCATAAGGCGGGTAAAACGATCAATATTAACAATTTCATTATGCTCAGAGAGTTCAAACACCATACTTTTATGATCCAAGCCATGACGTTTCAACATGCGGGATGTATTCCCCTTTGAAAAATCAGACATCCCAAAAAGACGATTGTCAAGGTTGTAAAAAAGCTTGATTTCTGAGTGAAAGCCGATCGTAGCAAATTTCTTAATTACTTTTTCGCGAAGGACAAGATCAAATGTGTATAAGATATTTTCTTCAAACAAACGGTCAAAAAAAGACTCTATCGACTCAAATCCGAGAGTATCAGTCCCTCGTAAAAGGGCTTCTACCCCAAACAATTCACCCGAATGAATATCAACAATGGGTTGAAATGCCACATCTAAAACATCAAGATAGCGTTCATAAAAAGGGTGCAAAGGTTCCATGGCGAGAGTATAAACCTCTCATGTAACAAACAGGTTACACAAAAGAGACTAAAGCTTTGTAATCCGACGTAATGCCAGCGAGCACATCGCTAACCCAAACGCACCTGTTACGGCGACAAAACTCCCTTTTTCTTTGATACGGGGGTGCTCACTGCTGCAAATACAGCTAAAATCACCGTTAAACTTCCGCTTACGCAATTCGTTACGGAGCTTGGAAGCAAAAGGGTCTCCTTCGGTTTTCCAGATGGAGCGCACTTCGATTTTGGTGGGGTCAAGCCGTTTTGCGGAGCCGACAGAGCAGATGAGTTTGGGGTAGCATTTTTGGATAAGAGCAATTTTTGCCCACATATCATCAATGGCATCGAGAATCAGATCGTAGGATTCAAAATCAAAAGCTTCTACCCATGCAGGAGTGATTTTTTCTGCAATTGCAATAACTTCGGGATAGTGGCTTTTTAACGCTTCAACTTTTAACTCCCCCTCATGCGTCTCCGAGTGCATCTGACGGTTTTGGTTGCTCACATCGTATCGGTCAAAATCGATGATAGTAATGTCACGCACACCGGAACGATAAAGGCAATCCAGACAAAAACTTCCCACTCCCCCTACTCCAAGGAGAAGGAGTTTGGCGTTTTTGAGCTTCTCATACGTCTCTTCACCAAAAACAAGTTTGGTTCGAGCGTTTCTCATAGCCACTCTCGTAATTTTTTCATCGATTTGTACGCCGTTAAATCCAATTTAATAGGGCTCACCGATACTCTTCCCGCTTCAATCGCCTCAAAATCGCATACTCCAGTACGATTTTCTCTCGCTTTGTATTCGAGAGGGTGCAGCCCTAGCCAATAATATTCCAGTCCTCGCGGATTACGATGCAAATGGGCATCATTGGCATAAAATCGATACCCTGCATAGGTGATTTCAAATATCAGTTCTTCACTATCATACGGAATATTAACGTTTAAAAATTCCCGCTCACCCAGTGGAAAATCCTCCTCAAAGATTTTTTCGACAAGGGTTCGAATCGCTTTTTTGGCAAGGGCAAAATCACCTACAGGCTGAGTAAAATCCATCACTTGGGAAATTGCGATAGAGGGGATACCTTGTAATACTCCCTCCATCGCTGCGGCTGCCGTCCCTGAATAGGTGATATCTTCCCCCATATTTGATCCCTTATTAATCCCGCTAATCACGAGATCCGGTTTTTTGAGCTCAAACAGTGAATTCAAAGCCAAATAGACACAATCACTGGGTGTACCATCATCGAGTTTGTAAAAATCATCCCCAACACTGATAAATGAGAGAGGACGAGTAAGGGTGAGGGAGTGTCCGCATGCCGATTTTTCGGTTGAAGGGGCAACAACCGTAATACGCCCTAAATCTTTTAATGCCTCAATCAGAGCCAACAATCCTTGGGATTCGTATCCGTCATCATTGGTGATAAGTATCTCTTTCATTTTCTATTTCCTTATACTTTCGACTGTACCGTAATTTTTGTTGCCTCAAAGAGTTCAGCGGCTTTGGCAATCATGGGTTCTTTAAGAACATCGGAACCATCAAACTCTTTGACACTTATTTCATCGCATTGGCTCACACAGCTTCCGACACTAATCTCAACATCTTCGACCATAGAAGATGGCTCTGCGATAGGGTCGATAATGGCTTGGGGCGCTGGCTCTTGAATTGGAGCTTCAGGGATTGCTTCTTTAGTGCATCCTTGAGATTTTATCACCGTGTCGATCCCGTAGATTTCACGGACAAATTGTCGGATAATGGAGTAGCCATGCTTTAAAAGCTCTCTGTCATTTCCTTCAGCACAACTTTCCCACGTGAGGGTATTGTCAGCAAACGAAACAAACGTGATATTACTCTCAAAGCAGCGCGAAAGAGCAGCATCACGATCACGGATTTTGGCACATAAATGATCAAAGGGGGATACTTCGGAAGCGGTTACCGTGATTTTTTGGACAGGTTGAGGAGTTGTCGCTGCCGGTGTCGTAATTGGAATGGTATGAAGAGGCGTGCGCGATTCGAGAGATTCGATCATCTCATCAATCTCTTTGATTTTCAGCGCTTCAATCATTTTGAAAAGGATAAGTCCTACAATAAATCCCCCATCAGCATTGATAGCAAAGAGAGTTTTAGCATCACTGAGGATTCGGAAAAATCGCTCGATAACCAAAGGGCTAAAGCGATGGTCTCCTTCGTAAAGCTTCTCTTTGAGATACGCGATCAGCTCATCGACCACCATTTCGGCTTCGTAGGCTTCGAGCTCTTTGAGCATTGTGATAAGTCCATTACGGTCTTTGGCAAAAATCGCGTCAAACAGGCGCGATATGTACTCAGGATCGAGAAGCCCTAGCATATCGGCAACCGTTTTTACATCCACAAATCCTTTGGAGTAAATAATTGCCTGATCAAGAAGGGTGAGGGTGTCGCGTAGACTCCCCGAACCGCTGCGTGCTAAAATATCGAGTGATTCAGCTTGGAATTCAATGTTCTCAAGATGGAGAATGTGACTGAGATGATGGACAATATTAGGGTGGCTGATGCGCTTAAAACGAAAATGCTGGGTTCGGCTGAGAATGGTGGGCGGGAGCTTGAGCGGATCTGTCGTTGCCAGAATGAATTTGACGTATTCAGGAGGCTCTTCGAGAGTTTTAAGGAGGGCATTGTGCGCCTCTTTGGTGAGCATGTGTACTTCATCGATGATGAAAATTTTAAAATTTCCGCTTGCAGGGCGATATTTGGTGTTTTCGATGAGATCACGGATGTCATCAATTTTACGGCTGGATGCGGCATCCATTTCGATGATGTCGATGTGACGACCCTCATTTGCCATCACACAGTGAGAACAGACATCACACGGTGAGGAAGTCGGACCGTTTTCACACATGAGCGATTTAGCAAAAATCCGTGCGGTAGAGGTTTTCCCTGACCCGCGAAGCCCTGAAAA
This sequence comes from Sulfuricurvum sp., assembly GCA_028714915.1. Classification (GTDB taxonomy): domain Bacteria; phylum Campylobacterota; class Campylobacteria; order Campylobacterales; family Sulfurimonadaceae; genus Sulfuricurvum. The sequence goes on along the minus strand of JAQTLL010000002.1, from coordinate 284,878 downwards.
AAGGTAGGCATGGGAGAGGCGTTTGGAATCAAGGGCAAGGCTGAGAGTTTGAGAAATACTCTCTTGACCAATAAGCTCTTCAAAGCGTTTGGGACGGTATTTTAGTGCTAAAACCTCTGAATTTTGAGCCATTTCTTCTCCTTGTGACTTAGGGGATGGATCCCCGGGTCAAGCCCGAGGATGACGAAGAGCGTCATTCCCGCGTAGGCGGGAATCCAGCTTTAAATTTTATAATTGTAACCACTCTTTTGCAGTTCGTCGTAACCCTTCTGGATTTTCGGAAGCAAAAAATTTCAGTTCTGTTTTCTCAAACCGTTTTGTAAAATCGTAATGCGCTTCCAGATATTCGACAATCGCTTCTCCGGAATGGATCAGGGTACTTTTTCCTTCAAAATAAGATTCTATGGCATTGGCAATCAGGGGGAAGTGGGTACATCCAAGAATAATAGCATCAGGAGCTTTGGTTAAATTACCAAAATAATGGTGCAAGGTACTTTGGAGGACTTCTCCTTCATACAATCCCTCTTCAACGATGGGGACGAGCAACCCTGTAGCGATGGCACTGAGATTGTGATACCCTAGAGAATTGAGCCCTTTTGTGTACGCACCTGATTTAACGGTTGCTTTGGTTCCTAAGATGAGGATGTTGGCATCGGGATCGGGAATCGCATTTTTAAGTGCCAATACGCCCGGATCCACAACGCCGATAACATCGTGATCACTCTGAAGACGCATCTCATCAAGGGCATACGCGCTGACGGTATTGCATGCAGTGATGAGCAAATCGATCTCAAAATTTTTAAAAAATTCGATTGCTTCAAGAGAGTAGCGGATAATAGTGTTTTGATCTTTGACCCCATAAGGGACGCGGGCGGTATCACCAAAATAGATGATCTCTTCGAAGAGGTGGTGTTCCAACAGAGATTTGACGACACTTAAGCCTCCAACCCCACTATCGAAGACACCGACACGCATTATTTATTCGACTCGTTCATGCTGTCAAGAAATTCGGTGTTGCTTTTGCTCTTGAGCATGGTGTTGTAGAGGAAACGCAATGCTTCGACTTCATCCTCTTGTTTGTGCAGCATAGAACGCAAAACAAATACTTTTTGAAGAACATCGGCACCTAAAAGAAGCTCCTCTTTACGAGTGCCCGATTTGAGAATATCGATCGCAGGATAGATGCGGCGCTCTGAAATCTTACGGCTGAGAACGACCTCGGAGTTACCTGTCCCTTTGAACTCTTCAAAAATAACTTCGTCCATTTTGCTGCCTGTTTCGACCAGTGCCGTAGCAATAATGGTCAAACTTCCCCCATTTTCGATGTTACGTGCTGCACCAAAAAACCGTTTTGGTTTGTGCAATGCATTGGCATCGACTCCCCCTGAAAGGACTTTTCCGCTACTTGGAGTCACGGTATTGTAAGCACGGGCAAGACGGGTGATGGAGTCGAGTAAGATAACAACATCTTTACCCAGTTCTACACGACGTTTGGCTCGCTCGATGACCATTTCAGCGACTTTAACGTGATTTTTAGCAGGCTCATCAAAGGTTGAACTGTAGACTTCACCTTTGACGGAACGCTCCATATCGGTTACCTCTTCGGGACGTTCATCAACAAGCAATACCATAAGCTCTGCTTCGGGATGGTTGTTGGTAATACCATGAGCGATTTCTTTTAAAAGCTCTGTTTTTCCTGAGCGCGGAGGGGCAACAACGAGACCGCGTTGCCCTTTACCAACCGGACAAAACAGATCCATCATCCGACCTGTTAGATGGGTTGGTTGGTACTCAAGCTTGAGCTGTTCTAGTGCATAAAGAGGAGTAAGATTTTCAAATAAAGGACGTTTTTTAGACTCTTCAGGCGGAAGATAGTTGATTGCTTCGACTTTTAGAAGGGCGTAATAGCGTTCCTGATCTTTAGGTGCACGTACTTGTCCCGTAACGATGTCCCCATTACGTAGTGCAAAACGGCGAATTTGGGTGCTTGAAACGTAGGCATCGTGCATGGAGTCGCTGAAACCTTGGTCGACAGCACGTAAAAAACCGTAACCATCTTGCATAATTTCCAAAATACCCGTAAAGAGGATAAATCCCCCTTGCTGTACTTGGGTTTTAAGGATTTCAAAGATAAGGTCTTGTCGCTTGAGTTCGTTTGGATCTTCAACATTGAGAGACGTTGCAATCTCTAGGAGGGTTTCAAGTGTTTTTGTTCTAAGGGCTTCAATCGTGAACCCTTCTACTGGGGTATGCGTACGGTTTTTGGAGTTATTTCGAGGAGTAGGGGTTTTTGCGTTATCGCTCATTATGAAAGAAGCCTTAGAGTATGTGAATTTTGTGCATATAGAAGAAAGGTGTAGATTGCTTGAGAGTCTTTTTGGTTTGTGACATTATAATCAATGGCGATAGGGTTGTCAAGTTTGAGGAAAATATGGGATAATACAGCCAAAAAAAAGGATAAATAATGATACATCGAAAATTAAACTCTATTGAACCTATGCCACAAAAAGCTGGAGTTGGGGTGAGTATGCAGATGCTTCTCTCACTTGCTGAAGTTCCTAATTTTGCGATGCGCTGTTTTACCATCGATGCGGGCGGTTTTATGCCCCATCATACCAATACGGTTGAGCATGAGCAGTATGTCCTCTCAGGGCGGGCAAGCGTGAAGTGTGGGGATGAAATATTTGAAGCAGTTGCAGGGGATATTCTCTTCATCCCCGCAGGTGTTGCCCACAGTTATGAGACGATGGGGGAAGAAGCGTATGTCTTTTTGTGTCTGATCCCCAAAGGGGAAGATTGTATTGAGATGGTGGGGTGCTAAATAGAGAACGCTTTTTGCTATGCTACTTGGAGACGAAGAGATAAATACTATATTTTACAAGGTCAATTTTGTTCGATTTTTTAAAAAAGAAACCTGAGATTACGCCGGTAAGTGAACCTATTCCTGAGCTGCCTAGAAGCTTTACGAATTCTATTGGAATGGAATTCCTCTATATCGATGGCGGCGAGTTTATGATGGGACGCAATCCCCAATACAGCGAAGGAGGAGATGTTGAATCGCCCTCTCACGTGGTAAAACTAAAAGGATTTTGGGTATCGAAATATCCAGTAACACAAGAACAGTACTATAAGCTAACAAGGGTTAATCCTTCTCATTTTAAAAATAATAAAGTTGAAGAAGAGAGTTCTCATCGCCATCCCCTCGAACAGGTGAGTTGGTTTGATGCAAAAGCGTATGTTGAACTGATTAATCGCTATGAAGGTAAGAGTTTATTTTATGCACTCCCCAGTGAAGCACAATGGGAATATATAGCCAAAGCTGGGGGAAATACCCGTTTTACGTTTGGTGACTCTGAATCGTTGCTGGATGATTATGCGGTGTATGAGTACAGTGCCAATATTCGCACCTCTGTTGTAGGAGAAAAACTTCCGAACCGTTTGGGCATTTATGATTTATTAGGAAATGTATGGGAGTGGTGTGAAGACGATTTTTTTGCCAATTATGTGGGGGCTCCCAGTGACGGAAGTCCTCGTATCGGCGGTTTTGAAAGCGAATCCTTTAAAGTTCGACGCGGTGGGAGCTATAAAACGGGTTACTTATGCTTACGCAGCTCGTTTCGTGGGTATTCCCGTCCAGACTTTATTTCAAATGACATTGGATTTCGGTTGGTCATTAATGGGAACCCTTATCTGTAAAATCACCGCTTTCATAAAGCCATTTTCCCTCACTTTTTAAAAAGCGACTTTTTTCTCTCATACTATTTTGAGAGAGATTTGCTTCAAACGTCACATAAGCAATCGTTTCACCCTCAATAAATTCACTAATCTTTAATCCTAAAAATTGGGTATTTTGACAAAATTCTAAAATACTTTGTTTCCATATTGTTGTTTCATCCGTATAATCAGGATTGTTGGGATGGGTACTATTAATAATGTATTCCGCTAGGTGCAAAGCATAAGCACTATACCGTGAGCGCATCAATTTGAGGGCATTAGAGGGGAATATCCCTTTGTGATAGGGTTGACAACATTTTTTATATTTTTCACCGCTGTGGCATGGGCATTGGGTATTTGGAGATATTTTCATGGAAAAATATTACACCATGCCATATTTTTTTCGCCTTAGGTGGTGGTTGGCTATAATCACACCATGAACTATGAAATAACAACCCTAATCGCCACCCTAGCTGCCGGAATACTCGCCTGGATGTGGAATCAATCCCGTCAAGAATACACCTTGTTGGAATCACGCGCTTTGCAGATTCAAGAAATGTTTAACCAAGAACATCAAGTGCGTATGGAGTCTCAATCAAAACTTGAAGGCAAGAACAACGATTATCACGCACTTGAGCGGGATTTTGCGGTACTGCATACGCGTCATGAGGAATCGGCGCGTGCCTTTGAAGAGAAGATTCGTCTCCTTGATGAAGCGAAACTGCAAATGAAAGGGCAGTTTGAGCAGTTGGCAACTCAGATTTTTGACCAAAAAGCCAAAACCTTTGATGAAGCGCATACAAAAGGACTTGATCTGTTACTCAAGCCGTTTCGTGAACAAATCACCAATTTTGCCACTCAGAGCAAAGAGCAGTTTATCCACGATGCCAAAGAACGTCAAAGCATCAAAGATGAAATCCTCCGCCTAAAATCCCTCAATGAGCGTCTCAGTGAAGATGCGATCAACCTCACCAATGCCCTTAAGGGAGAGAATAAAACCCAGGGAAACTGGGGAGAGATTGTACTGGAACGGATTTTGGAAGATTCAGGATTGCGGGAGGGGCATGAATACGAAACTCAAAATACCTATAGTGACGAAGAGGGAAAGAAATTTCGCCCCGATGTTATTGTCCATCTCCCACAGAACAAAGACATTATCATTGACTCAAAAGTTTCATTGGTTGCTTACGATGCTTTTATCCGTGCCGACAATGACGAAGAGCGTGCCCATGCCCTTAAGCAGCATCTTCTCTCGATACACAGTCATATCAAAGGACTTAGCGGAAAACGGTATGAACAGCTCACCGGGGTACGGACGCTTGATTTTGTATTGCTATTTATGCCGATTGAGGGGGCATTTTTACTCGCATTGGAGCAGGATAATACATTCTTTAAAACGGCGTATGAACAAAATATTGTCGTTGTTTCCCCATCGACATTACTGGTAACACTTCGTACGATTGAACATATTTGGAGAAGTGAGTATCAGGAACGCAATGCCAAAGCGATTGCTGAATCGGCGGAAGCGCTGTATGAGAAACTCGTAGCGTTTGTGGAAGATATGGAAAAAATCGGTGAGCAGATCGGACGTACCCAAAAGAGTTATGAAGGGGCGATGAATAAACTTTCAACTGGAAAAGGGAATTTGATTCGCCGTGTCGAGTCGATGCGGAAACTGGGGTTGAAGCCGAAGAAGATGTTGCCTTCGTCGGTAATAGATGATAGTGAAGAGGATGAAATAATGGCTGATGCAGAACTTGTTAAAAGTCTCAAAAAAGGCTTTGAAGAAGCTAAAAATGGGGAATATACTATTGTTTAATGCATGGATTAGTTATAACGGCTAATCCATACTTATTTTAATGTGTGCTACAATGTAGCCCAAACAATACAAGGAGTCCATTATGGCTGCCAATGCTGTCGTTCGTGCCCGTATCGATGAACAAACCAAAGCTGAAGCGAGTGCAGTATTAGCCTCAATTGGTTTGAGTGTATCGGATGCATTTCGTCTCATGCTTACTCGTATTGCACGTGAAAAAGCACTCCCTTTTGACCCTTTGATTCCTAATGATGAAACGATTGCCGCAATGCGTGAAGCACGTGAAGGTAATCTTAAATCATTTAATTCTATCGATGCCCTTATGGCTGATTTGCATGCGAAAAATTGAGCATACCAATCAGTTCAAGCGTGATTTCAAGAAAAATGGCACAATGGATGCATCACTAATCGAGGTGCTGTATAAACTGGCTAATGATGAAGTATTAAGTCCGAAATACTGTGATCATTCCCTCAGCGGAGAATGGAGCGATCATCGTGATTGCCATGTGAAACCCGATTACGTTTTGATCTATCGAAAAGTGGGTGTTGATATTTTACAGTTGGTTCGGATTGGTTCGCACAGTGAGTTGGGATTATAATTAGAAGATATTGGATTCCCGATCAGGTCGGGAATGACGATTAAAGGTGCGGAATCTTCACCTTAGAATTGAGTAACACTCCGATAATAATCATCAGGGCGAGCACCCCCATCCATCCGATAAATCCTGAACCCAGCCACGTCAGCCACAATAAAATTGCCCCCAGCGGTGTCGGAACCCCTGTAAAGTATTTTGCAACTTCTCCGACATCGGCATTGATATTAAATTGAATCAAACGGCGTAGACCGCTGATGACGTAATAGATCGATGCGATAGAGGTGATAATGAGGGGTAGCCCTGTGAGATTGGTATAGACCGACTGGAAGATAAAAAAGGTCGGGACAAGGACGAAGCTGAGAAAATCGGCGAAGGAGTCGAGCTGAATTCCGAATTCATTGGAGAGACCAAATTTACGGGCGATTTTACCATCGATGATGTCGAATGCTCCTCCCATCCATGCGAGGAGTACGGCGATCATAAAATAATTTTGGGTAATAAAATAAGTAGCGAGAAGACCGCACGTGATGTTTGCCATCGTCACTAAGTTGGCGAGGTTAAAGTGACTCGTTGAACGCCATAAAAATTGCATCGTATTCCTGTTAAGAGAGATAAATACCGTTATTATAACAAGTGCTTACGAAAATTTAAGAGTAATGGCGTATCGAGAGGCGTATTGGGTGATTTCATACGTAAAATCAAGCTTCTCGCTAAGTCTCAGTAGCATCTTATGACCTATTTTAGAGCTAAAAAGATATTTTTCATCGCCAGAACGGTTGGCTATGGTAACGGTTCGCGAGAGTTGATCGATCTCTATATCAATTTGGCTATTTTCAGTGGCATACGTCATAGCATTTTCAATCAAAGCTGTGAGAACTTTATTGAGTAATTTTTCAGGCGTAGTAACGGTAAAACTTTGGGCAGGCAGCTGAATAAACAGTTTTTTTCGTTTCGCAAGGATGTCTACTTTATCAACAATAGACTGCAAGGCAGTATTAATATTAAGGGTTACCGGATCTTCAAAATCAGAGCTCTCTAAAAAAAGGACATTTTTTAATTCACTCGTAAGCCTCTCAATATCTTTACCCAAATCGGTGACAAATTTCGTTTTTTCATACCGCTGGCTACTCTCATAGACATCCAATCGTGAACGCATCAATGCCAGCGGCGTTTTAAGTTCATGTGCTGCCTCTTTGAAGAGCTCTTTCTCTTTGGTTCGAAACCCCTCAAGCCGACGGATCAACGCACTAAAAGCATCCGATACCTCTTCAATCTCTTTACCCGGGCTGTTTAATGAAAACTCAAACGGATCATCGTTCTTCCAATCCCGTGTTTTTCGTGCCAAGATTCCTAAAGGTTTCATGTAATAGTGTAATAAAAAAATGCTAATGACCAAAATGGTCAAAAGAGAATAAATATACCTAAAAATAAGTTTTTCACCATATTTATGTACTGATAATCGGACTTTTAGATCATCGCTGATGGCATTAAGATAAAGACCGCCTCGGAGTTGGACAGAGGCACTTATTGTATTTTGATGGACGAAATAGGGCGTCTTGGAAATCAAAAATTGTAAATGACTCACTTCAGAATCGTGCAAAATCATTTGGTTATGGGGAATTGCATACAAAAAGGAGAGATCGCTGTAAGAATCAAGAGGCTCAGAAATGTACTCATCCACACTCTCGCTTAAAATGTGATGGAGTACTTTTTCCACATCCTCAATTTTTTCTCCTCGTATGGTTTCCATCGCGACTTCCCAATTAATACTAAAAGCAATAGCAATCAGTAATGCAAACAAAAGGGCTATTTTTATCTTTAATGATCCGCTTTGTCTAACTCTCAATGATATATCCCCGCGTTTTGATCGTTTTAATAAGAGAGGGGTGAAGTTTTTTACGAAGCCTCGCAACCAATTCGTCAACTGCGTTTTGAGTAACATTTTTCGGATTATCGTACAGTCCGTCCATAATCTCTTCACGCGAGGCAACCGATCCCCGAGAGAGAAGGTAAAACAAAAGGGCATGTTCATTCTTACTGAGAGTAATGACTCTTCCATCCTTTACAATGCTCTGGTGCAAGAGATCGATTTCAATCCCTTCAAACTGCTTGATTTTTGGTGAAAAACGGCGGCTCAGTGCGATAATACGAGCACGAAGCTCTTTAAGATCAAAGGGTTTTTCAAGATAATCATCTGCTCCGAATTCGAGTCCCTGTACCTTTTCATCGACACTTCCGAGTGCGCTCAACACCAATACGGCTTGTTGGTGATTCTTTTGTTTGGCATAACGGATGAGTTCACGGACTCTATCGACACCGCTAAACGTACGGTCGAAAAGAACGACCTGATAATGGTAGGCGTCTAAATGAGCTTTGGCTTCATCGATTGATGAGACCGTATCCACGATCCACTCCCCCTCTAACGAGAGTTTCAGCAATTCCAAAAGCTCTTTTTCATCATCCGCAATCAATATTCGCATTTATATCTCATTAACCTCATAGCTAAATATTTTAAGAGTTTTCTCTTTCAATTCGTGCTTGATGGACGAAGCAAGGGATAGTATCTCTTCGTTTTTGACAAAAAGACGAAACAGCCCAAACTCACGTCTGGCACTCACCTGCTCTTCGGGACTGATTAAAAATGCCCCTGCGCCATAGTGACTGCAACGGAAAAAGTAAAAATCATCATACCCGTTTGCCAATAAAAAATCGACCAAGGTGTCTTTGTTCTCCATCTCAAAATAGATGTCCATCCCTTTTAAACTCATTGTTTCCTCCTTAGATAAACCATTTTAAAGGCTGGCGGTAAAATCAAAAGGGTCAGAATCGTAGAGGTAACCAATCCGCCCAAGACAACGATTGCAAGGGGTTTTTGAACTTCACTTCCGACACCGGAAGCAAACAACAGAGGCAATAATCCCAATGCCGCGATAAAGGCGGTCATCAATACCGGTCTCAAACGCCGTGCTGCCCCATCGTGAACAGCTTCATCAATTGCACTTCCGTTTTTGAGCAAGGTATTAAAATAGCTCACCATGACGACACCGTTGAGAACGGCAATCCCAAAAAGAGCGATAAAGCCTACCGATGCGGGAACAGAGAGATATTCACCGCTGAGTGTGAGCGAGATTATCCCCCCCGTTACGGCAAAAGGAATGTTAAGCAATATGAGCAATGTCGAGCTCACAGATCGGAACGTGAAAAATAAAATTAAAAAGATGACTCCGATACTGACTGGAATAACGGTCATCAATTTAGCCGCCGCACGCTGTTGATTCTCAAACTGCCCGCCGTACACAAGATGATACCCTTTGGGTAAATGGATATTTTGATCAATTTTTTGTTTTGCCTCTTCGACAAACCCCACCAAATCGCGCCCTTCAACATTAGCACGAACCGTACTCAGCCGCTCAGCATTTTCACGATCAACTTTCAAAACACCCTCAATCGATTGTATTTCGGCGATACTCGAAATCGGCACCGACAATCCGCTGCTCAACGGAAGTTCAAGCGACTTAAACAGCTCCATATCCTGAGATACTTCACTGTCAAGCCGCATCAATACCGGTATTCTTGAATTTTTGATCGGAAGTTCACTGATGGTAACCCCCTCAAGTGCTGTTTTCAGAAAAAGACCCAGCTCCGCCGTGTCAACTCCCGTTTTGGCAGATTCGATCCGATTGGGCTTGACCCGCAGATAATTGACCCCTTCGTTGAGGGTTGTGAAAACTTCGGATGAACCTTTTATCTTGCCCAACGTTGCAGCGATCTCTTCGCTCAGCGCATTCAAGGTTTCGATGTCATTCCCATAAATTTTAACGGCCAAATCACCGCGCGAACCGGTCAGCATCTCCGATACCCGCATCTCGATGGGCTGGGTAAATCCAAAACTGATCCCCGGAAAATCTTTAATAGCATCGTGGATTTTTGCCTTGATCTCCTCTTTATTTTTTGCCTTCCACTCCTCCATCGGCTTGAGAGTAATAAACGTATCGGTTTGATTCAATCCCATCGGGTCAAGTCCCAGTTCATCCGATCCCGTTCGGGCGATAATTTTTTGTACTTCGGGAACATGTGCCAAAATTGAGCGCTGTATCGCAAGGTTAAGCTCTTTGGATTCATCCAGTGAAATGGAAGGAGGTGTTTCCACCCCCAAAATAATATCCCCCTCATCGAGGGTGGGCATAAAACTCTTACCGACAACACCAAAAAGGGAGAAACTGATTACCAAAAAGAGGATTGCTCCGATAAAAAGGGTTTTAGGTCGATGTAGCGCAAAGAAGAGCATGGGGGCATACATACGGGCAAAAAAAGCACCCAAACGGGTCTCTTCATGCGGCGTACTTTTAAGAATTAAAGAAGAAACCACCGGAATAAGGGTTAAGGATAAAACCAATGAACCAAACAGTGCGAAAACAATTGTCATCGCTACGGGGGCAAAAAGTTTTCCCTCCAACCCCTCCAATGTTAACAACGGCAAAAAGACGACCGCAATGATCAAAATACCGCTAAAAACTGCGATACTGACCTCTTTGGTTGCACGATACACTTGATGAAGCTTTGGAAGGGAGGAATCATTTTTACTCAATTGGGCAAATATGTTTTCAACTACAACCACCGCCGAATCGACCAGCATTCCGATCGCAATCGCCAATCCCCCCAAACTCATTAAATTTGCACTCAGCCCGAAATATTTCATCATTAAAAATGCGATAGCAAGAGAAAACGGCAAGATCACACTCACCGCAATCGCCGCACGAATATCTCCCAAAAAGAGCATCAATAGTACTATAACCAGAACAATCGCTTCAACCAATGCTTTGGATACCGTCCCCACTGCCTTTTCGATCAGATTGCTCCGATCATAAAAAGGGACGATTGCAACCCCCTCAGGAAGCTGCTGTTTGAGCTTTTGAAGCCGATCTTTGATCTGGGTAATGGTCTCTCTGGCATTGGCTCCTTTAAGGGTCAGAACAAGCCCCTCGGTTGCTTCACCCACACCGTCCTTAGTGACAAATCCCATCCGTGTTCGAGAATCATCGCGCACTTCGCAAAAATCACCGATTCGAATCGGACCGTTAGGGGAATGAATTGTGATATTGGCAATCTCATCGGGATCTTTGACACCGCTTTCCACCTTAACCAAAAAGCTCTCTTCGTGCTCATCGATCCTTCCGGCACCGTCATTTTTGAGATTTTTTTCCAATGTCTCTTGGAGGGTACTCAGAGGGATCCCCAAATGGCGCATCGCCATAAAATCAGGCTGTACGACAATCGCTCGCGCCTCTCCCCCAAGAGCATTGACATCCGCAACCCCTTTGGCCCCTCGCAGTGCCGGACGGATCAGGAAGTCGAGCAATTCACGCTTCTCTTTTTGGCTTATATCCCCTTCAATGGTGAACATAAATGCCTCTCCCAGCGGAGTCGTAATAGGCGCCATCCCTCCGCTCACCCCCTTTGGAAGGTTTGGAAGAATCGCTCCGAGCTTTTCCGCCACCTGCGCACGGGCACGATAAATATCCGATCCGTCAATAAAATCAATCGTCACATCGGCGATACCGTATTTCGAGGTACTTTTGAGAAGTCTCTCATTTTCCAGCCCCAACAGTTCTGCTTCGAGAGGTTTAACTACCCGACTCTCTACTTCTTCCGGTGTCATCCCCGGAGCTTTCATGATAATTTTGACTTGAGTGGACGAAATATCGGGAAATGCGTCTATCGGTATTTTAAAAAAAGAGTAGACTCCATACGAAAAAAGGGCTAACGAGAGGAGAATGACAACCAGCCGCTGTTTGAGGGAAAATTCAATAATGGAATTAAGCATTATTCAAATCCCATACCGCTGAGAATGCCTTTGAGATTAATAATCCCCTCGGTCACGACCTGTGCGGGCAAAGCCAAATCTTCCGGCTTCACGGCAATATGCTCTTTATAGATTTTTTGGATTTGAACCGTTTGCGGCACAAATCCAGTCGCCGTTTTTACAAAACAAATATCTTTACCCTTATATTTTGTCACCGATACACGGGGTAAAAGAATCCATTTTTCTATTGTGCTCGATGCGATAAAAAATTCGCTCGATGTTCCTGCACGGTACTCTTCATTGGCTTTAGTAATGGTGGCTACTGCAGTAGCGGAGTTGTTCATCATATCCACGGAGGATGAGATAGCACTCACTTCTCCTACTGGTACGCCCAGTTTATCCATCACACCAGCCCCTTTTTGGATCGAGCCGATCATCTTGGGGGGAATTTTGATGTAGGCGCTAAAGGCACTTGCATCGGCTATTTTCAAATAAGGGACAAAGGGATCTATCTTTTCACCTGTTTTGATCGGGGCATGGGCAAGAATTCCATTTTTATGCGAGCGAATCGTAAATATCATCCCGTCTTTTGGAGCCGTATCCGCCCCTGCAAAGATGAAACGGTTTTGTATCTCGCCGACTTTGGCTTGAAGACTCATTACTTCAAGGGTACTTTTTTGTGACTCGCGTTGAGAGATGACTCCGTCTTTATACAATCCGGCATCTTTTTGTGCATACTCTTGCGCTAATTTGAGGCGGTTACGCATATCAATTAATTCGTATCGGCTTGCGAGAAGTTCGGACGAGGCAATTTTACAAATGGCTTCCCCTTTTTTAACACGATCACCGGTTTGCTTCATTAGCTCCACTACGGTCGCTTCCGAACTGAGGGTGTAATTTTTAGATCCCCTGTCACTGTATTCGAATAACCCTATAAATGGTCCCATCGGTTCACTGTTAATGAGATGAACCGTGTCAACTTTGATCCCGATTTTTTTAATTTGCGCATCACTCATTGTGATTTGCGCCATCGCTGCTGCTGCTAGTACCAATACTATAAATAGTGATCTCATTACCAAATTCTCCCCAGTTTTTCTTCCAGTGCACTCATCTCTTGAATGTAGTCTCGTTTAAGCTCTACTGCGCGTAATCGTGCATCATAATAGCTATTTTTGGTTGCCAAATATTCAAATTGGGTAACAACACCCCCTTCGTACCCCTTTTGTGCCATCTCCGTCAATATTTTTTGGTACTTTTGAGCATTTACCGACTCTTTAAAGCGCTTTTCTCTTGTCTCTAAATGCTCCAAAAGAGTGTGAATGTTCATCTGTAATTTTTGGTGCGTTACGTCTCGCCGATGAAGCAGTGCACTTTTTTCAGCCATCAATGCAGCGATTTTTTGGTCATTTTTTTCGCTCCATACCAAAGGGATACTAATACGAAAGTCAATACTGTTTTGTGTCGGCTCATGCGTTGCACCGGCTCCCATCGATAAAAAATCCTTCCCCTCATAACGGGCACTTTTAATCCGAGCATCAAGAGCATTAATCTGAGATGTCAGAACTTGCAGTAAGGCGGCATTGTTGATTTTTTCTTCTGTAGTATTGTCATCGGCGATAAACGCGAAATTTAAATCATCAATAACGATCTCTTCGTGTAACATAGCGGATTCTTGGAGGCTGTGTTGCGCGTGTTCGAATTCCATTTTTCCCATCGCTAATTCTTGAGCGGCATTACGCTCATCGCTTTGCAGTCTATAGAGTTCCATCTGTGACATTCGCCCGGCAGCTACTTTTTTTTGACCTATCATACACGCTTCGCTAGTAGAGGCTACTTTTTCCCTTAAAATTTTAATTTTCTCTTGCTCAATTGTCGCAATGAGCCAATCACGTTTAAGGATTACTTGGATAAGCCTTTGCTGAAGTTGGACTTCTTGATGAAACATCTTGGTCGTTTGGTCATATTGATCTGCTTGTGCCTCTTGAGCAGCAAATCTTTTAAGATGAAAATTGAGCATGGTACCATAACGCATCCCGCTGTTTATAGAATCTTTTCCTTTGACACTGCTCGCATCTCCCTCTAGCGACAAAGGCTCACCCGCGAGAGCGGAAGCTTTAGAGTGAGCATTAGAAATAATATGACCATTTGTTGTAATGATCTCACTTGAAGCATTGTAGGCATGATCGCACACTTCATTGAAACTCATTGCATAAGAGGATACGGGTATGAGAACAACAGCAATAATTTGTAAAAACAATCTCATTCAATCCCTTTTTATAGAATAGTAAAGCATTATAGGAAATATAGATGAGAAAATCATGAGAAGCTAAAAAAAGTATTTGAGAATGATTGTCAATTAATCGTGATATAATTTTAAAATGAAAGATCTTTTAATTTGGATAAAGTATGAATGATAATACTATGACATTATTAAGTGCGTGTACCAAGGGAGGCGTTGCTACCGTGGTGAAAATCAATGCTGCCGGACCGCTCAAGCAGCGTCTCATCTCATTTGGACTGATGAAAGGGGCTGAGGTCAAAATGCTGGAGTGTGCTTTGACCAAAAGTACCTACGAAGTAAAAATCGGTAACGTAAGCATCGCATTGCGTAAAGAAGAAGCAGAACTGATCGAGGTAACCGATGTCCGAGAATAGAGAACAGTGTGAAATTAATGATAAACGTTTAAAAATTGCCCTTGTAGGTCAGCCCAACGTCGGCAAAAGTATGCTTATCAACTCGATCGGCAATGCGCGGTTGCATGTGGGAAATTTTACTGGGGTAACGGTCGAGAAGACAGAGGTCCTGTTCGAATACGACGGATACCATTTTACCGTTGTCGATTTGCCGGGAACCTACGTGTTCACCGATTATTCGATTGAAGAGAGGGTAACACATGACTTTTTGACCAATGAAACATACGATTTGATTGTCAATGTCCTCGATTCAACCAATATGGAGAAAAACCTCCAGCTTACCGCCGAATTGATGACGATGAGCAAAAAGCTGGTCGTTGCTCTCAATATGAGCGATGAAGCTGATCGGGAGGGGATTGAAATCAACGCCCCGTATCTCTCTCAACTCCTTGGGCTTCCGTGTATTCGTGTTTCGGCAGCGGCGAAGACGGGGCTGGATGCATTGATGGAAGCGGTTATCAGCGTCTATGAATCCCCGTTTCAGGAACAGAAACTGATCTTTAGCGAAGCGGTTGAGGAGGAGATCGGACTTATCACCGATTATCTCAACCGCCATCATTTCAAAGCAAAAATCTCAAACCGTAATATTGCGGTCAATCTTTTGCAGCAAGAGAAAAAAACCTACCGTGTTCTTCATGATAATCCGATATGGACAGAGCTGCAACCGATGTTGATTGAAGCGGATCATCATATTTCGCTTCATCATGACAGCGAGGATGTCAAAGAAATTTTTGCTGAAGAGTATTTTGCGTTCAATCGAGGGGTTATCGCCGAAGCGGTCAAGGTAAGAGTAAAAGCGGTTGAGCAAAAAACAATGACGGAGAAGATCGACAGCGTATTGATCCATCCGATATTGGGGATTCCTCTCTTTTTGTTTTTTATGTGGTCACTGTTTCAGCTTACGTTTGAGATCGGCTCTATTCCGATGGATTGGATCGATGCTTTTTTCGGCTGGTTTGGAAAGGTGATAGGTTCTACGATTAGCAATGATGAGATACGATCTTTGGTTGTGGACGGTGTGATTTCCGGAGTCGGTGCGGTCGTCCTTTTTGTCCCCAATATTGTTATTTTATTTATAGGGATAGCACTGCTGGAATCGACGGGATACATGTCGCGGGTTGCCTTTTTACTGGACGGTTTTTTTCATAAATTCGGGCTTCACGGGCAGTCCTTTATCCCCCTTGTGACCGGATTCGGGTGTTCAATTCCCGCTTATATGTCGGCAAGGATTTTAAAAAATGACCGTGATCGTCTTCTTACGCTGTTTGTTATCGGATTTATGAGCTGCGGCGCGAGACTTCCCGTATATGTCCTTTTTACGGGGGCATTTTTTGGTTCAGAGATGGCCGGAAACGTCTTATTCGGTATCTATATTCTCGGAGCGATGATCGGTCTAGTGGCAGCAAAAGTATTAAAGATGACCGCATTTAAAGGTGCGGATGAGCCGTTTGTTATGGAGATGCCCAAATACCGGCTCCCCTCAATGAAGCTGATTTGGCACACGGTTGTTATTAAAACGATGATGTATCTGAAAAAAGCGGGAACCTTTATCGCCGCTGCCTCACTCCTCGTTTGGTTTTTGAGCACCTATCCGAAAAATGGAGAAGTGGAGAGGGTATTCGCACAAAAAAGTGAAGTGGCCGCTTCGGAGACAGAGGTGCGGACACTTGAAAATCAACGTGCCGAAGCGCAGCTTTCTCAGAGTTTCTTGGGCGTTATCGGTCATACGATAGAGCCTGTATTTGAACCGCTTGGGTTCGACTGGAAAATGGCAGTAGCACTGCAAGCGGGATTAGCAGCCAAAGAGGTGGTTGTTTCGACGCTGGGGGTACTTTATTCTCTCGGAAGTGATGCCACGGAGAAAGACAACTCGTTGATCAATACGATTCATCAACAAATTCCTCTCCCCTCAGCCGTTGCATTTATTGTCGTTATTATGACCTATTTACCGTGTCTGGCAGCCTCAGTTGTCTTTACCCGCGAGGCTGGAGGGATTAAATATTTCGGATACCTTTTCTTCTTTACAACAATTGTTGCCTATTCGCTCGCTTATGTAGCGTATCATATGACATTGTGGCTTAGTTAGGAAACCATTAACTGTTCGTGGGTTACAATGACGGTATGAATAAAATATTAATGATAGAAGATGATCTCGAACTTGCCGAAATTTTGACCGAATTTTTAGAGCAGTTTGACTTCACGGTCACAACGGAAGACGATCCGTTCAAAGCGCTTAGTATCCTTAAATTGGAAAAATTTGATGCAGTGATACTCGATTTGACACTGCCAGGAATGGATGGGTTAGAGGTATGCGAAGCAATTCGTTCCTATCAAAATATCCCCATTATTATCTCTTCCGCACGCTCGGATGTAACCGATAAGATTCATGCACTGGAGTTGGGTGCAGATGATTATCTCCCCAAACCTTACGACCCACGAGAACTCGAAGCACGTATCCACTCAGTATTACGCCGTTATGATGCGGCATCACAAGCAGCGGCAGAGAATGAGAGTGATTTTAACCTCAATGAATCTGCCATGCAGATCAGCTACAAGGGGAGAGCCTTGGACTTTACCAATGCAGAATACGGTATCCTTGCCCACATGATTAAAAAGCAGGGAATGGTGGTTTCACGAGAAGATTTGATTCATAATGTTTCGGCTATCAATGAAGACTCTTCGAATAAAAGTATCGATGTCATGATGGGACGTATCCGCAATAAGCTTGGAGACAAAGCTCTTATTGAATCAATTCGCGGTATTGGGTATAAGCTTCTGAAATGATATTTAGACGCAATGCCGTTTTGCTGACGGTTCTTTTTGCTCTTGCTGTTACAGTAGGGAGCGTCAGTTATACCTTTTATCAGCTGTATCAAACTAACCGAGCCAAACATACAGACAACCTCTTTAGTAAATATTCTCTCATCTCCCAAATTTACAATACTTTTTTACTCAAACAAATCTCATTGCCTATTTTGGAAGCCAATCTTGCCGTATATGATTTGTATGTTGTGAATGACGCAGGGTATAAGAGTGTTACACAACAAGCGCTAGTACTCAAAGAAGAGGGGCAATCAGTATCACAGCATATCTCTTTTGAAGCCCCTTATAATGATTTGATTGTCAGTCAAGTGTATGCACGAATGCTACAGTTTAATGGAAAAATATACTTTTGGATTCAATCAGACCACCACTCAATTCTTTTGGAAGATCGGAAGGTACAAGGGTATGATCCATCGTATCTGCTGTACGCATACGGAACTATTTTACTTATTTTGCTCTTCTCTTTTGGTTTGATTATTATTCGTATTGCCCCGCTTCGGCGTTTGCGTCGTCAAATTGCCCGTTTTGGAGAGGGAGATATGGGAGTACGCTTTCATGCAAACGGTGAAGATGAAATTGCATTGATTGCCAATGAACTCGAAACGGCGCAAAGCAAAATACGCTCTCTTATTGAATCTCGAACATTATTTTTACGTAATATTATGCACGAGCTTAAAACACCGATTGCCAAAGGGCGAATTGTCACTACGATGATCGAGGATGAAAAACAAAGAGGACGCTTTGTCAGTATTTTTGAGAGACTTGAGGGGCTGATCGGTGAATTTGCCCTGATCGAAGAAATCAGTTCCGGTTCACAATATTTGGATAAAAAGGAGTACCGTCTCATTGATATTATTGATGGAGCGATTGACAGTGCGATGGTAGAATATGATTCGGTAGATTCTAATGTTGATGCTTCGGTTAAAATTGAGGTGGACTATCGGTTGTTTGTAACCGCGATTAAAAATCTCATTGACAATGGGATCAAATATTCTCCCGAGAAAAAAATGTCCATCTTTATGGAGAATGATGAGATATTTTTTGCCAATCTCGGTGAGCCTCTTAAAAAACCTCTTTCTCATTACATCGAACCTTTTACCAAAGATCAGCCGACCAAAGACAGTTTTGGCTTGGGACTTTACATCGTCGATGCAATTTTAAGAGAACATGGATATGTACTGGCATACGAGCGACGCGATACCCTCAATTGTTTTATTTTTGTCCCCATAAAACCAAAAAAGAAATAAGAAAGTTTTTATCGCCTCACGTTGAAATAACCTTCCACACCGACATTTGCGAAATCGTGTGTTGAAACTTTCGAGAGGTTTCACGAATAACAAACGGAATATCCTCAGTTGCGACAAGCTCAAAATGGATTTCCAATATCTCTTTTAATCCTTCAAGTGTAGAAACTTCTTTTCCATTTTCATCCACATAGCCGCCTATCCAAAACTTTTTAGCCGTATACTCTTCTCTCCACGTATAAGGGGAGGTCAAAATCAAATACCCTTTTTCATTTATCCGCTTATGTATGTTTTCCAAAAAGAGTCGCGGTTCATATAACCGATCGATAAGGTTCGTTGCCATAATTAGATCATATTCTTTAAACTGAGGGGTCAAATTGCAGGCATCCCCTTGAAAAAACTCTACTTTTGTAAACGAATCTCGAAATGCATACCCTTCTCTATCAATCACTTTATAATTTTTCAACTCCCCCTCACCATTTTGAGAATAACCGATACAACCATTTTTTTGTAACTCTGTTGCTGCATCGACAAATGCTTGCGAATAATCCACTCCATCAACATGTTTATAGCTGCGTGCAAGCTCAAACGAGGCTCGTCCCGTTGCACATCCCAAATCCAATGCTCTGTTTTTCGGAGTCTCTTTCGTATAACCAATTGCTTTCGTAGCACAGGCTAACGCAAAATTCAGCACACCAAAACAATCCTCTCCATACTGAAAATCACAATATTGCGACACCGACTCATCCGTTTCATAAATATTTTTTTCTTTAAAAATCACATTCTTTCCTTTATTCATGCGAGTTTATCCGATTATAGTATTGAATCCAAATTACTTTATTGCTTTTTTTCTTTTTTTCAGCTATACTTCAGGTATTGAAAGATGATTTAGAGTTTCATCTTTGGCTAGCTCTCTATTGAAGACCTTTTGTTAACAGTACGGCCCGCTCTAAGAATACTCCACTTTATATTTTCGACCACCACGGCAACGGGGTGTATTTTTAAACAAAAAGGTCTACTATGGCAGATGTAATCAACGGAACAGTAAAATGGTTCAATGGCGAAAAAGGTTTTGGATTTATCCAACAAGATAACGGAGATAAAGATTTGTTTGTTCACTTCCGTCAAATCAACCGCACTGGTTATGGCCGTGTTTCACTTGAAGAAGGTCAAAAAGTAACTTATACTGTTGGCCAAGGCGAAAAAGGTCCACAAGCAGAGAACGTTACAGCACTGTAAGTTCTTCTCATTGGGTAGGTTTCCTACCCAATATCTTCTACTCATTCATTCAAAATCGTTTCATTCGTTGCTCCATTACAATTTAATTCATTCACCTTTCCACCTATTAACCAATCTTATTTACAGAATACAAGGATTACCCATGGAAAGCAGAGAAGCCGTTTTAGATGCCCTTTCAAAAGGTAAAAAACTTACCAGTACCGTTACAGGTCTGCAATATATTCATATCGACGGAAAGCTGCATGCACGTCATGGAGAAAAAAATGACTGGAATCAAAGCGAACTGTGTTTTGACAATCCTCCCTCATGGCTTAATTTAAGAGACTAAGGAAACAGGGTGAACGGTAACGAGCGTAAAAATATCCAATCCGGTAAGCGTGTAACGATTGTCCTCAAACAGCATCAATCTACCGGCGCTTTAACAGAGGGAGTTGTACGCGACATCCTGACAACCTCACCGTCCCATCCTCACGGTATCAAAGTACGGTTAATGAGTGGGGAAGTTGGTCGCGTTAAAGAGGTTTTTTAATTTTAGAATTGAGTGCATTATAACATGCATCTACTCCCACACTCTTCCCCTGACTATTCCTCTTCACATACTCCACAATCATCCCATGAAAATGGGCAAAGAGCTCAGGCAGATGCGACTCCTCAAAATGAGTTCTTATTCCCCTCTCACACCACTCCTGAAGGTCATCATAACTTTCAAACTCATATCCAAAAGCATTTAAAAGTCGTGCGGTATAGCTATCGACTACCATCACGCTACGTCCACATGCGTAACATAAGATTGAGTCGGCAGTCTCAGGGCCGATTCCTTTTTGCGATAATAGCCACTCTCTGTCTACATTTAAAGCAAATTCTTCAAAACTGCCAAAATCCTCGACTATTGTACGACTAAGGCGTATTAGATTTTGGGCTTTGGCTTTAAATAAGCCACTTGGACGAATGAGTTCCATAAGTATTTCGTTATCGCATTGTGAAAGAGATTCAAGGTTTAAAAGATTATGTTGTGCGAGGTTTTCGAGGGAAATTTGGACACGATTCCATTGAGTATTTTGGGTCAAAATGGCTCCGATGACCACTTCAAACGTTCCATACTCTGGCCACCAAAGCCTCGGAGAATTTTCAAGTAGCTCTAAACGCTCTAATGCGTTAAAAAGCTCCAATGAGTCGGAGAGTTCCATTAGACTTCGTGCCACGCATCGGTTCGGACGATTCTGCCGTCATCGAATATTTTGAGTTTGAATGCTTCAGTACAGCTCCCCTCTTCAAGGGTCATAATCGCAATTTGAAGAATTTTTTTACATTTTTCAGGTACTTCAAAACGTCCCGAAATACCTGTAACAAATCGCTCTAACGGTACTTTTGCATCCATCCCGATAACATTATCACGACAACCACTTAGACCCATATCCGTCAGATATGCTGTCCCTTTTGAGATTTGAAAATCATCACTCCCTACATGTGTATGGGTTCCGATGAGTCCACTTACTTCACCTTGGAGCAACATCATCATGGCACGCTTCTCACTGCTGGCTTCGGCGTGAAAATCGATAAAGATATGGTCAATCCCCTGCTCTTTAAGCCCTGCTACCGTATCGCGAGCGCATCGGAAGGCATTATCGACGTACGGCATCCCGTAGTGCCCCATGATATTTAAAACGGCAAGCCTTTCCCCTTCTACCTCAAAAACACGGTATCCGTGCCCAGGCACGCCCACGGGATAATTGTGAGGGCGAAGCAAGGGAAGTGTTTCCAGAAGCGGGAGAATATCTTTTTTATCCCATGTATGATTTCCGCCGGTCATCACATCGATACCTGAATCAAAGAGCTCTTGCGCATTTTTCAACGTTAAACCAAAACCGTGCGAAGCATTTTCATAGTTAGCGATAACAAAATCTATTCCATACTCACGCCGAAGCTTCTTGACGTGTTCTTTAATCATCACCCGTCCTGGCCTGCCGACGACATCCCCTATAAATGCTATTTTCACTACTATTGCCTCATATATTAATAATGAAAGTGTATCATTACGTATGTTAAAGTACATCAATAGTTACAGCCCAGCCATCAAAGCTCAAATCGAATCTCTGCTCCGCAAAAATACTCTTGGAGCACACTTACTCGCCAAATACCCTGTTACCCATATCTATGCTACGGATAAAAGCCTCTACGATTTTGTTATTGATTTAAAAAATAGCCATTTACGCAATGCTTCCCCCATCTCAAAAGTCCTCTACGATACCAAAATCCGTGATCTTCAATCAGCCTTGGGTACGCATACCTTTGTCTCCCGCGTTCAAGGAGGCAACCTCAAAGCCAAAAATGAGATCCGAATTTCTCATCTTTTCAAAAAAGTACCTGAGCCGTTTTTACGAATGATCGTTACCCATGAACTTGCCCATCTCAAAGAAAAAGAGCACAATAAAGCTTTTTATAAACTCTGTGCCCATATCGAGCCTGCATACCATCAGCTTGAGTTTGATGTACGGCTTTATTTGACACAAGTAGATCACTTCGGTGTACTTTATTAATCTAAATCCCTTATAATACACTCTTAAATCTACCAGTAAAGTTGATCATGCCAAAACCAATACCTCTCTCAGCCTACCGGATATTACTTTTAGAGGACGATTTTACCCTCTCAAGTATCCTGCAAGAGTTCCTCACCGATCAAGGATATGAGGTTGTATGCGCTTATGATGGAAATACGGCAATTGATTTAGGGTATGAGAAAACATTTGATCTATTTTTACTCGATGTCAAAGTACCCTATTGCAATGGCTTTGATGTTTTACGCGAACTGCGGAAGAATCATAAACACTCTTCTGCCATTTTTATCACTTCGCTTAGCGGTCTTGATGATCTTTCATCTGCTTATGATGCCGGATGCGACGACTATCTTAAAAAACCTTTTGAGCTCAAAGAACTGGAACTACGGGTTAAAGCTTTGATAAAACGCTCAACTCTCCTTAAAACCGATGTCCTAATCAGTATTGGCGACACTTTGCTATTTGATCCAAAATCAGGGCGGTTGAATATAGAAGGCAAGGACATCATTCTTCCCCGCAAAGAAGCAAAAATTCTTAAAATACTCCTTTCTTATCCCAACGAAGTAGTCAGTACGCAAACACTCATAGAATCAGCATGGAACTTTAACGAAGAAGCGAGTGAGGAAAACCTTCGTACTCATATCAAAAATTTACGCAAATATTTAGGAAAAGAGACCATTCTCAATATTCGAGGCCAAGGGTATTGTATTGCGCGATCCTGAACGAAAAGCCCTTATTCGGTTTGTATCCCTTTTTGTTGTTCTCAACACCATATTTTTGCTAATCATATCCAGTATCTATTACTCTTATCAAAAAAATGTTTTTTTAGACCTACGGCATGCCTCGATGATTTATTATACCGGTACCTTGCAAGAGCATATTTTGAAGGCTAAGAATCTCACAGAACTTCATCAACACCTTAGCCGTGACCCCCGTTTTGACATCACCTTTCTAGACCACAGCAAAAAGGTCCTTTATTCCTCAGCACCTAATGTACGATTTCCATTCCATCAAGGATTTTTTGAATATCAACATCACTATTTCTACAGCACCATTATTGAACTCGAACATCTAAAAAAAATTCATTACATTGTTGTACGCACCAATACTATCGAGGCTCAATTGGAACAAACGCGTCAAAGCATCTATCTTTTTTTAATTTTTTCTATTTTATTCTTGTCGCTCGTCATTTATGCTCTCTCAAAACTTTTTTTACACCCGCTTCGAGATGCCATTGCAAAACTCGATCAATTTATTCGTGATACGACCCATGAACTCAACACCCCCTTATCGGTTATTACTATGAGTATTGAACAATTGAATAAAGAGTCATTAGCGCCCACTCAGCTAAAGCATATCAAACGAATCAGCGTTGCCGCTCGAACAATATCAAATCTCTACAATGATCTCGCTTTTCTAATTATGTATGAGCACACTAAAAACAATAATACTTTACTCAATATTTCCTCTCTCACAGAAGAACGGATTGAGTACTTTCGTCCTCTCGCTGATGCAAAAAAAATTACCATTCATGCCAATCTTCAACCTTTTGACCTTAGCGCAGATCGTGAAAAACTAACCCGTATTATTGATAATTTACTCTCTAATGCAATCAAATATAATAAACCGCTAGGTGATATTTATATTGAATTGACCCATACTGCTTTATGTATTCGAGATACGGGTATTGGGATTGCTACCGAAGATATTAAACAGATTTTTACTCGCTATAAACGTTTTGATGAAGCAAACGGCGGATTTGGAATTGGCTTAAATATCATTCAAATGATTTGCAAAGAATATGATTTTTTAATCCACGTTGAATCAAAGATTTCCAACGGAACGACATTTACTATCTCTTGGAATAAAAATTCATACTAAGATAGCTTGGTTTTTCTCTCTTAATTTTAAACTCTTACTAATTCCACTAATGTCTCATAATGTTCTGTATGAGGGAACATATCAAACAATTGCACCCTCTTAACACTGTACTGCGGTAAGTAATCCAAATCCCTCGCCAAGCTTGTCGCATTACAACTCGAATATACAATCTGCGCAGGGGCACATCTCTCGAGCCATTTGCATAACTGCTCACCTAATCCTCGGCGAGGAGGATTTACAATGACGACATCCACATTTTTCCCAGAGGCGACTGTGAAACTTGCTGTATCCATTGCCTCAAAACGGAGGGTTTCAAACCCAATCAACTTTGCCGAATCACGAGCACAGGCAATCGCTTCACTCTCAATCTCGATCCCGATAATCTCTCGATCAGCTGCGGCACAATGAAGGGCAAAGCCCCCCACCCCACAAAAAAGATCCCATATTACTTTTGGGTTACTCGCTCCTACCCATTCGGCAGCCGTTTTATACAGCTTACCCGCCACATCGGTATTGGTTTGAAAAAAACTTTTGGGTCGTATAAAAAGAGGAATTCCATTAAGCCTCTCTTCGAGACGGATTTGCTCAGTGAGAAAAATCTCCTCCTCCCCTTCTAAAATCGCCATGTGAATCGGTTGGATATTCACAGTAACAACCTTTAGCTCAGGACAACGTATCATCAGCTCTTTCAAACCATTTTGAAGCCGTGAAATCACGCCATGAGAACGTAAGACAAAACGAAGCATCATAGAATTATTAACTTTGCTTCGCGTTAGCAATACATATTTAAGTTCACCTTTTTTTGCTTTGACATCGTATGCTTTAATCCCTAAATTACGAAGCCATGTTTGCGTATTTTCCAACACATGCTGCATGGATACGTCGTATAGCGGGCATTGAACCAAGCAAACCTCTTCAGAAAGTCCCAATACTACACCATCTCTACTCGTACTAGCAACCATCTTGGCCTTATTTCGAAATCCTTTTAGAGAGCTTGGAGAAGGTTTCAAATATTCTTTAGGGTTAAATTTAGAGAGTAAGCCATATAAATTCTCACCCTTTAGTGTCAACTGCTCCGCATAAAAAAAGTCTATCCAGGAGCAAGAGCGGCAGACATGGGCATCATAAAAAGAACAAAAACTCATCCTATACCCTTTGGCTTAACGGTTCGAAGATAGTGCAAAACGGTTGCAATCAAATCATCATCGTCTTTGCTTTTACTTTGCAAGCTCTCTTTAGAACCATTGAGGTATTCAATTCCAATATTTTGATTGTAGTTACTCACCGTTTTGATTTTTTTCTCGATGCACAGCAGTTTCATCACCATGATCTCAAAAAATTGCTTCGTTGGGGTATCGGGCTTACCAAAACGGTCTTCGACCTCTTCGAGTATCTCATACACCTCACTAGGCGCTTCACAATGGCTCAAACGACGGTACAGTTCAAGCCGTAAGCGATCCTCATGCACAACATCATCACTGATAAAAGCACTGATAGTGAGTTTAATATCCACTTTTGCACGCACGGCAGTCGTTTGATTAGTGAGAATTTTAATCGCATCTTCCAGCATCCGTAGATAAAGTGAGTAGCCGATATTTTTGATATGACCGCTTTGAGCATCGCCTACGAGATTTCCGCCGCCACGTATTTCGAGATCATGATACGCCAACATCGAGCCGCTTCCCAGAAATGAGTTCGATTCGAGTGCCACAAGACGTTTCTTTGCCTCTTCAGTCAAATGGTCTTTGTCATCAACGATAAAGTACGCATACCCCTCGATATGCCCCCGTCCGACACGTCCACGAAGTTGATGCAAATCCGCCATCCCAAAACGGTCAGCTCCATCAATAATCATCGTATTCACCGTAGGCATATGGATACCTGATTCGATAATCGACGTGGCAAGCAGTACATCGTACTCACGATTTGCAAATTTCGCCAACTCCTCCTCGGTTTGGGTTGCACCGATTTGTGAATGCAAAATTAAAATACGTAAATTTGGCAAAATCGCTTTGAGCTCACCCGATTTAATAATCATCGAGTCAATCGAGTTATGGACATAAAATAATTGTCCGCCACGACGAAGTTCCCGCAAAATGACCTCTTTGATAAGCTTCTCATCGTAATTTTTCACAAACGTCCGCACACCAAGCCGCTCACTTGGAGGTGTTAAAAGCTCAGACATTGTCTTAATCGAACTCATCGCTTGGTTCAAGCTTCGTGGAATCGGTGTCGCACTCATAGAGAGGAGATGAACGTTTTCATAGAGCGATTTGAGCTTCTCTTTTTGTTTGACCCCGAATTTGTGTTCTTCATCAATGATTACAAGCCCCAACTTCGCACAGCTCACCCCAAACAGGGCATGGGTTCCGACCACACAATCAAGCTCACCCGCAGAGAGGGCTTTGAGGGTTGCAGTTTTTTCTTTGGTACTCACAAAGCGGTCAAGTTTGGCAACACGCAAACCAAACACCCCTAAGCGCTCTTGCAAGGATTTGAAATGCTGTGAACTAAGAAGGGTTGTGGGGACAACAAGAAGTGACTGGTATCCACCGCGAGCTGCCGCAAATATAGCATTCATCGCCACTTCCGTTTTACCAAATCCAACGTCACCGCTAAGAAGCCGATCCATAATCTGCCCCGAAGCTATGTCACTGACGATTGATGCGATTGCACTGGACTGGTCGGCGGTATAGTCAAATCCTGCACCCGCCTGAAACCGTTTCAGCTCACCCGCATCCACGCTCAACCTAGGGGCTTTGATAAGGGCTCGACTCGCCGCAATTCCCACAATTTCAGAGGCAATTTCAAATAATCGCGCCTTAACCGACTCTTTGAGCTTTCCAAAACTCCCTTTACCCAATCTGTCTAGTACAGGAAGTGATCCCGAGGCGATATAGCGATCAATCGTATCGAGGTTTTCGACAGGGAGGAGGAGCTTGTCATCCCCCATGTATTTGATGACAACAAGATCTTTGATACCGCCAAGAATTTCTGCCTGCTCAATCCCCTCGAATATCCCGACTCCATACTCTTCGTGGACGACATAATCCCCCACTTTTAAATCATCGAGGAGAATAGATGTTTTACGGCGACGGCGCTTTTTCTCATGTCGGTTGAGCGAGATTATCACCTCATCCGCACTGATAAGATTAAGAACAATTCCAGAAGTTTTGATGGTTAAATCTTTGGTCTCAAAAATCTCTGCTGATTTGAGCTGTGTATCACTGGCGACAATAAGGGTAAATTTTTTGTTTTTATGAACACTCTGTAACCTTTGAAAATTTGGAGCTATCAGTGATTTATAACGCACCGCTTCAGGGAGAATTTCAACTTCTAAATGTTCACGGGGGATGAGTGGAAAATCCAGTCCATACGACTCATCGAGCAGTGATTTCATTTCGTGAAGACGCAAGAGTGATTTACCTAACGTAAAATCAGTCCCCTCCTCCCCTAAAACCCAAAATCCAAGCGATGCCATATCTTTGACAAAACTGTCGCTTTGCGCAGTTGAAATAGCTTTGTCAAACCGCTTCCCCTGCTCTTCATCCAGCGAGAAAAAGGCACTGGTTACTTCGATGGAGGCCAGCTCTTCTTTTTGGGTTCGTTGCGTCTCAACATCAAACGCTTTAATCTCTTCGATTTCATCATCAAACAAACTAATACGATACGGATTTTCGGTATTAGGGATAAAAATATCGATTATGTCCCCGCGATGGGAGACTTCCCCCTCCATCTCCACCATATCCACAAACGTATAACCCCAACGCAAAAGCATCTCTTTAACACTTTTAAGCTCGATACGAGAGGCAAATTCAAGGGTCATACTTTGAAGTAAAGAAGCATTGGGAAGCGGATAGAGCAGTGTTTTTAAGGGGGAGATGATGAACGGTTTTTTCGCAGAAGTATAATAAGACCGTAATGCAGCAAACAGTGCAAACAACTCTTCATGGAAGGGGCGTAAATCATCCATATAAGAAGCTCGAAAATCGGGAAAAACAAGCGTTTCAATTTCCAAATACTTTGCCACATCGGCAAGTTCACTCGCCTCTTTGGCATCTTCACATACGAGTATATCGCATCGTTTTTTGGGATTATTTTTTAAATATTCGTAAAATCGTGGTTGTGGCATTCTTATTTTTCCTTATTCGTCACTGTGAACAATTCTTTTAATATCAAGTAAAAACTATAATCGAAGAGATTCTACCCATTCTCGATAGGTTGCTAAATTATTATAAGAAGATTTATCTCTCCCATCAACTTTTGCCATATCTTTTGTTTGGTAGTTTATCCAATAGCTATCAAATACACTTTTACCCTCTTCACCGAATTCTCTGGCGAACAAACCATCTCCAGTTTTCAATCTTTGAATATCAGATTCTGAACCAATATTTTTCGTATTTCCACTTCCTGGTCTATCACTGGCAATTTTCCATTTTTCTTGGATAAAAAAATCAAAGTCTCTTACAACGGATGGAATGGTGGTAAAATTTTCTAAATTATAAGCTTTAGTTTCATCTTCCTTTATCTCTGCTCTTGAATAAATAATGCCGAATACATAATGTTTTTCATAGTCGCCGTATGGAAATAGAACATTTTTTGATGATGTTCTATTTCTAAAATACCCAGTAAAAGCACCCAACGTCATCCCGTTAACATTGGTTGGGCTAACCCTATAAGTGCTTTTTAAATCAACCGCGTATTTTTTCCCTTCTCCATCTATAAACGTAATATCTGGATAATAGTTTTGATGAGGAGAAAGTCTTAACGTATATCCATTCCGTGAGGCAAATTCCAAAAATTTCGGAAATATCATTAACTCAATAATTTTTGAAACAACTTTTGTGTCCGTGCTTATCGAATATATATTTTGGTAATAATCAATAAATCCTTTTACAGACCAATCCGGACTATTCGGAATACTCAACATTTGGGTTAATTCAGGGATAAACTCATTAAATCTATCTTCAAAGCTCATATTTTATTCTCCAATTATTAGGACTTCTTGTAAATTTTCTTTTTTTGATAGAACATATTTATAATCTACCGTTTCAATATGAACTTTTTTCCCATGAAAACGAAGCATTTCACAAATCTCACTAACAGTAGGAATTCCATCATCCCGATATGAAATGACAATAATACTCTTTTTGAATTTTTCTATTAATTGTTCAAATCCAGTATAAATATTTTTTTTATCTTCCCATATTGAATACTCAGGTATTAGTCTTTTATGTTTAGAATCATAATCGATTTTAGATTTCCAATTAGGATAATCTGTCAAACCATCCAAAAAGTGGTAAAACTCTCTATATAGGGTTAAAGTACCTGTCTTGGGAATATAAGGTGGGTCAATATAAATTAAATCTGCTTCAATTTTCAAATCAATAATATCACCACAAAATGCCTTATTTCGTTTACCATTATCAAAAACTGCACTGTTTATTTCTTGAATAAACTTATAAAAATGCTCTTCAAAAGGCTTATCCCACGTTGTCTTATTTCCAAAGTTTCGCTTAACATCTGACGTTCTAACATATAAATTTTTTCTATGAAAAAGGTTGTAAGGTCTCTTAGAAATACACGACTGGTATAAAGCCCAAAATAGTATTGCTTTCTTGTATTCATTTTTTACTTGATTTATATTTTGGACAACCGTATCAAGCCAACTATTTTCTTCATCTGTATAATATATATCGTGAAAAGTATCTTGAATAAAAGATGAATAATTATAGTTTGTATGTTGCCCAATAATAAAGGAATACTCTTCATCCGTAATCTGTTCTGATACATTCTCAATCAAAGCCTTAGCCACTTCACAATTAAAGGATAATTTATCATTACAATAGACTTCTTTGCCCATTTCTTTAAGGGTATAGGCGATTGAACTTGTTCCAGAAAAAGCATCGATAGCTGTTTTGAACTCTAATTTTTCTAAACTGTGTCTAATCCATTCTCGAAGTTTATATTTACTCCCTTGATACCTTGTCTTTGGACATTTATAATTTTGAAATAGATTAAGTCTATTTTTCATTAATTTTGTCATCAAACGTCCTTCATCCTCTTCAAAAACGCTTCAGCAACACTGAATGAGCCGAAAACTAAATACTCTTTATTCTCTTCTATCTCGCTAAATCGACGATATTCTATTCCTGCTTTTCTGAGTACCGATTCAAGCAGTTCTCGCTCTACGATACGAGCTTCATCCACCTCAATGATTTCAACACTCTCAATAATAGGAGCTAAAATGCTGACTATCTCTTGATAATCTTTATCCGCGTAGGTGTTATAAATGAGTGTTACTTTTTTACCTGCAAATGCTTCAGCTATCGCACGAGCAGCTAGTGCATTGTGCCCAACATCAAGGGTAATATTATCCTTGATTTTAGTCAGTCGTCCAAAGAGTGCATTTTGATCAAACAACTCCTCTTCTGCTGTATAGCCCAAAATCTCAAAGGCTGCCATTGCGAGTTCCAAATTATCGCGTAAATAATCACTGAGACCATTTTTTATGGCAATATGCAATGCACATTCTTTAATTTCAACACTTGCCATTCCGTCAATGCATTTAATCTCGGTTTTTTTTTCATCCGCGATTTGACGAGCAATAATTTTTGTTTCAATATACGGCTGCTTACCCATCAAAGCTACACTTTTCATACTTCGTAATTTTGTTGAGGCAATGGACTCTATTGTACTGCCTAAAAATGCACTGTGATCAAAATCAATAGGGGTAAAAATACTCAAGATTTTGTCAAAAACATTGGTCGCATCAAACTCACCCCCAAGCCCTGCTTCGAGAACGACGTACTCACACTCTTCAAATGCCACTATTGCAAGGAGTGTTGTGTACTCAAAATAGCTAAGAGAGTGGGTATTAAGAGGAGTAAGCATACCCAACAGTTTTTGATGGGCTTTTTCAAGGGCATCATCCGATATTTCTGCACCATCCATCCATATCCGCTCATTAAAGCATACAATATGCGGAGAAGTGTAATGCCCCGTTTTTTTCCCTGCTCGATGCAATGCCGTGGCTAAAAATCGTCCGGTAGAGCCTTTGCCATTCGTACCAACAATATGAATAATCTTAGGAAGGGTCAAAAAAGATCGGATACTTTGATATGCTTTCGGGAATCGCTCATAGTCAATAACATCATAAAAAAGAGGCTTTGAGCCAAGGAAGGGAGCTAATGTCATGCAGGCTCGACGCGATTACGCCCTTTTTTCTTTGCCGCATAAAGTTGTTCATCCGCACCAACGATGGTATTGCCAAGTGATGAATAGGCATCACGCTGCGCGATTCCGACACTTACGGTAAGCTCGATGCGTTGATCCTGATACATAAAATGCGCCCCTTGTACATGTTCACGAACTTTATTGGCAAAAATTTTCGCCCCCTCAAGGGTCGTATCTCCTAGAATAACTAAAAATTCTTCCCCGCCAAAACGTCCAATAATATCATTCGTCCGCCCCTCCTCTTTGAGAATACGGGCAAATGCTCGCAGTACCATATCTCCCGCTTCATGCCCATAAGTATCATTTACTTTTTTAAAATGATCCAAATCAAACATTGCGATACAATACGAGCGCCCATGACGTTCATATTCAGCCTCTTTATGTCCCATAAACTCATCAAGTGCTCGTTTATTATAAAGCTTGGTTAAAAAATCTTCTCGTGCCGCATGCGTTGCTTGTGCCAACTCCTCTTCAAGTGCAGTAATTTTGGATCCCATTTGAATCACTTTTTCATTGTGAAATTTCAAATCTTTACTTAATACTTCTACTTTTTCTTCCAAAGCACTTGCAATAGTATAGAGTCGTTTGTGGGCGGCTTTAAAATCACCGCTCTTATCGGTCTCCAAACTTTCTAAATTATTTTTAATTTCTCTAATCTCTACCGTTGATATATCACTTTTCTCAATCAAATCAATAAGCTGTACGGAGAGTTTCCCCAGCAACTCATCAAGAGAACGAATCATCTCATTCACACTTTTTTTATCCAAAGCAATCCGCATTGCAATAGCCATTTTGATCTCATTTTCAAATGTATCATGGTCAATATAATCAGGATTATCATATACTTTACGAGCCAAGGTTGCAAGTTCATCGTCCATTGTTGGAGCAATCGAGGGAGAAAGTCCCATCATAAGTAAAGAGGCTACTTTTGAGTTGTCTTTTGAAGGAGAAGTTATTTTCACATTCTCTAATCCTTCAACTGTTTTTTTAAGATTGGCTCGATCAACGATCCCAAATGAAGAGAGCTTTATCAAAAAGGTATCATCGTATACACTTAAAAAATTTTCCCATGCCTGCTTCAGTAACTCCAACTGGGTTTTACCCCCTTGAGTTTCTAAAATAGTAATGGTTTTTTTTGCCAAAGCCGAAGCATCAGGATTATGAAGAAGATCAATGCTTTGTGCCATTGCTCGTGAGAGTGCAATTAACACCTCAACTAACATAGAGGCTTCACTTGGATTAAGACGCCCTAGCTTAGAGATTAGAAATCGAATCAATTCAGCTGTTGTTCTGACGCGATACTGCTTCACTTCATCCAATGTTTTTTTATCCAGCAAAAGTGTGAATCGCTCTATACCGGTACAGTCTTCTACCTGTACGCCCGCTTTTTTTGCTTCCATACAAAATACTTCGGCATACAGATCAGGAGTCCATACTTTCCCTTCAGATTTTAGCCGTTCTACTGTATTACGTACAATTTGATTGATTGTCACTGTTACTCCTTTGGAGGTTTTGAACCTTGTGCTGCGACTTGAGCAATAAACACATCAATCGCTTTTTGTGAACTTTGTCGTATCGCTTCAAAACGAGCCTGATCAGAAATAATCGCATTGGGTTCTATATTAAAGTCATAAACTCCAGAAACAGTATAATGCCCTTGTGAAGTTTTTGAACCTCTCTCTACCCCCATGGAGACAGTCGTTCGATAGGTAGTTACATATCCGTTCGCATCATAACGCAAGGGAGAGAATCCAACGGATAAAATAGTAAATTTCAAATGCGTTTGCGAATTACTTTTACTCACCAATGCCGTACGAAATTTGGTAATAATTGCCGTATCAACAGCATCTTTGATAATAACCGTATTTTGCGGATCTTCCATTGAGATGACTACCTCAGTGCTCACACTCTCTCCGACAATATTTTTAGCATAATGACTGGCGGGTAAATAGCCGCATCCGGCTATCAAGAAGAAAACTACAGCTGAAAGTAGAAATTTCATCCTTATCCTTTAACGACGAGATTGACAAGTTTTCCGGGAATAACAATCGATTTGAGAATCTCTTTGCCTTCAATCCATTTTTCGACCGAGGCTTTGGCAATTTCTACAATTGTAGATACCGATTCTTGAACACCCACTTCTATGGTAGCACGATTCTTCCCATTAATCGATACACCAAACACCAAAGTATCTACCTCAAAAACCTCTTCGAGTACGCTCTGAGGAGCAAAATTTTTTCCGCCAAAAAGTGTCTGTGAAAGTTCCCAACACAGATGAGGAACTATCGGCTCCATCACAGAGGTCAAAATCCAATACCCCTCGCTCCATACGTCACGATTAGTTTGCTCATTGAGAGCATTCATCGCTTCCATAACTCCGGCGATCATTGTATTAAACGTATAACGCTCAACATATACTTCTTGTGCCCGCTTGAGTGCTTCATACACTTTTTTACGTGCATGTTTCTCTTCTTTAGAGAGGCTCGCATGATCTATAGTTGGAAGTTTACTCATTTTGTTTACATATTGACTACGATCAGCGAATCGCTTGAGAAAACGAAATGCCCCCTCAACCGCACTGTCATTCCACTCTAACTCTTGGGTAGGAGGAGCAGCAAAAAGGATAAATAAACGGGCTGTATCCGCACCATATTTCTCGATGATTGCATCGGGATCGACCGTATTGCCTTTTGACTTGGACATTTTTGCCCCGTCTTTGAGAACCATTCCCTGTGTCAAAAGTTTCTCAAACGGTTCATCAAATTCGACGTATCCCAAATCTCTGAATACTTTGGTAAAAAATCGTGCATAGAGCAAATGCAAGATTGCATGCTCGATCCCGCCGATGTAGTGGTCAACACCCATCCAATACTTTATCTGCTCACTGGAAAACGCTTC
This sequence comes from Sulfuricurvum sp., assembly GCA_028714915.1. Lineage (GTDB taxonomy): Bacteria > Campylobacterota > Campylobacteria > Campylobacterales > Sulfurimonadaceae > Sulfuricurvum. Next base: position 250,379 of record JAQTLL010000002.1, on the reverse strand, counting down.
ACTTTCCCAGTTTGCAGGTGATGCACAAAAACGCAAAAAGTACCAACTTGACTCGACGAACGTATCCATCGTATCGGTTTCACGAATCGCATCTTTTCCGCACTTCGGGCATTTACAGTGTTTCCATGTGGGATGTTTCTCGAGCGGATTTCCCTCTCCGGTTATTTCTATATCATGAGGAAGGGCAATGGGGAGATTCTCTTTTTTCTCCATTACCAAACCACACTCATCACAATGAACAAAAGGGAGTGGAGCACCCCAATATCGCTGGCGTGATACACCCCAGTCTTTGAGTTTATAATTGGTTGTTTTTTGTCCTATTTTCTCACTCTCAAAATGCTCAATGACTTTACTTTGCGCTTCTTTTGAATTGATTCCATTAAACTGCTGTGAATTAAACAGCACCCCTACTTCGGTGTAGGCTTTGCTTAAATCCAATTCACCCTCCAAAGGTTTAATAACGGCATGAATTGGCAAATCATACTTATTAGCAAAATCAAAATCTCGATCATCATGGGCAGGAACGGCCATCACCGCACCGCTGCCGTAATCCATCAGAACAAAATTAGCCACCCAAACAGGCACTTTTGCCCCCGTCAAAGGATGAAGCACTTCAAGCCCTAAGGCTACCCCTGATTTCTCTTTTTGTCTATCAATAGAGGAACTGTTTTTCATCTCTTTGATTTGAGCAATAACGTCATTATCAAGCAACGCATTATCCATCATATAAGAGACAATAGGATGCTCAGGGGCTAACGCAGTATAGGAAACTCCGTAAATCGTATCAGGACGAGTCGTAAAGACATCAAAGCTCTCGAAATTTGAGTTTAGTTTTGCCTTGCTTGCTGCATCAAAGAACAGATCAAACGCCAAACCGTTTGATTTTCCGATCCAGTTTTCCTGCATCGTAAGTACTTGTTTCGGCCAACCGCCCTCAAGTTTTTTCAGATCATCCAACAGTTCGTCACCGTACTGGGTAATCTTAAAATAGTACTGGTTCATATCTTTTTTGACAATCGGGGTATCGCATCTCCAGCAACATCCGTCAACGACTTGCTCATTCGCCAAAACAGTCAAATCATGCGGACACCAGTTTAACATCCCTTTTTTACGATAAAGAAGCCCTTTTTCATACATATCGATAATAAAGCCCTGCTCAAACTTCGTATAAAGCTCATCACTGGTTGCAAGCTCTCGCTCTTTTGAAAATGAAAAACCCAAGGATGCAAACTCTTTTTTCATGTAATCAATGTTGTCGTACGTCCAATTTTTAGGATGAGAACCGTTTTTAATCGCCGCATTTTCAGCAGGCATTCCAAAACTGTCAAAACCGATAGGATGAAGAACATTGAAACCCTGTTGGCGATAATAACGGGCAAACGTATCGCTGAGGGTATAGTTTCGTACATGTCCCATATGAAGTCTTCCGCTAGGAAAGGGAAACATACTTAATATGTATTTTTTTGTTTTTGTAAAATCTTCACTCGGCTCAAAACTTTTATTTTCAGCCCAAAATTTTTGCCACTTTTGTTCTATGATCGATGGAGAATAATTCATACCTTTTGTTACCCTAAATAGTTCATATAGTTATCAGCGATTTTATCGCATTTCCGATAAGCACTCTATTAAATTTTTTACTTCCCATTATCCACGAACACCAGAGATTCTCTCAATATGATTTATAATTCATATTTTAGCCTATCTCTTCCAAGCCGATATTCAGTTCATTTTCTATCATCTCTATTGTCGGCAGACTTGACTCGAACTCTTTTGGCAAAATTTCAGTCAGTTGATATTCTGATATTCCAATAGGTTGAGACATGTTTCGCAAAGAATACTCTGCAACGATCTCATTTTTCTCTTGGCAAAGTATCAGCCCAATGGTCGGATTATCCTCTTTTTGCGCTAAGACACTATCAACGGCACTGCAATAAAAATTTACCTGTCCCGAATACTCAGGTTTAAATTTCCCTTTTTTAAGCTCAATCACGACAAAGCATCGAAGCTTAAGATGATAAAAAAGCAAATCAATATAAAACTCATCATCACCGACTTCAAGCTTGTATTGTCGTCCTACAAAGGCAAATCCGCTTCCCAGCTCGATTAAAAATCTTTCCATATGCTTGATAAGATTGTTTTCAAGCTCTCTTTCCCTAAATGGTTCCGTGATGGTCAAAAAGTCAAATCTATACGGGTCTTTAAAGGACTGTTGCACAAAATCGCTCTCAAACGGAGGTAAAATATTTTTAAAATTAGAGACAAGATTGCCTTCCCGCTTATGCACTTCACTTTTGATCATCAGACTTAAAACGTCTTTGCTCCAGCCATTTTCAAGGGTTTTTTGTATGTACCAATATCGTAATACTTTATCTTTAATTTTTTGAATTAAAATGATATTGTGTGTCCACGGAATTTGTGCAACCGACAGTTGCCCAATTTCATCATTGGCATACTCTTTATAAAACTGCACCATAAGTTTAATATTTCTCGTTGAAAATCCGCTCATATTTGGAAACTCGCGCAAAATATCTCGACTCAGTTTATCAATAACTTTTGCACCCCATCCCAACTCATTTTGCCGTTTTTCTATCGCTAATCCAATGTTAAAATAGAGTAGTATCATCTCTTGATTGATGGCACTAAATGCTTTTTGTTGAGAGACTTTTATTTGATTTTTAATATCTACTAAAAAGGAGTTATATTCATTTGAGCGATCTATCTCTTTCATGTATTACCTACTTTCTCGTATCTTTTCTAACCGCTGTTAAAAATTGATAATACAAATACCCCAATGATACTTTATTAAAAACCATTGCCAAATATGAATCACCAAAATCTTCAATCTTTGACAAAATATTTATATATTTAAATAAACAATTAATGCTTAACTCATTGCTTAACCATATATTAGTAAAAAAGCTGACAATAAATATCCAAAATAAAGCTAAAAACCAATTTGTAGAATGTTCAGAGCTTAAATCATGTAATTTAAATACAATATAATCTAGTTTATTCTGCCATTTATTCTTTTCAAGCTCTCTTCTTTTTTGATCCAATTCTAAAGCATGGTATTTATTTGCTTCAATTTTATTACCAATTTTTTCAAAGTTATTTTTGATAATACGATATGTTTCCCGTGATGTATTTTCTTTGGATTCTTTACTTTCAAGTCCATTTATCCCAAAAAAATTAATTTCTTTGTCACCGCTTGTATAATCTAAAGTCACCCCTTTATTAAACATCGAACCTCTAAATGAGGTAAATTTTTCAAATATAATGTATTCAAATTCAGCTTTTGTATTAAAAATACACTTATCAAATAATGTAAAACCTTTATAGGTTATCTCTCTGAAATCGAACTCTTCTTGAAAGACAACTTCATTGAATTCTGACAATGCTTCAAAATCGACATTTTTTATTTTAATAGTATTTATTTCTGCTTTGTAAATTCCAAAGTCATTTTCAAAGGTTGAATTCTCTATTATGATTTGATTAATTTTTATTTTCTTATTATCATGGTCATACTCATCATTTATATAAAAATATTTTTTAAATGTACAATAATCAACTGTTGCAGTGCTATTTTCGAGTGGATTAAAATTTACATTATTATTAAATACACATCCCGTAAATTCATAATTAAGCGTTTCAAATGTTACTGGATATGTTGAATCATCGTCATTTTTACCTTTAAAACTGTAAATTTCTTGATCCAAAATATCATTTGTATCTTTTGAGAGAACTAAACAATTAGTATTAATTTTTACTTTTGCATCAAATTCTAAATACGCAAAAGTGATTCGATTATCAACAATTGAAATATTGCCCTCATAATCTGCAATTAAACTATTACCGCTTATATAATCTTCTGGAATAAATTTTTTAAGGTATTTATTTTCAGCCATTACATGATCTTTTTATAGAGGTACTTGCAAACGGATAATAGTTGATTTTTGAAACCCGTATACGAGCAAAAGGTTAGAAGAAAACGTTTGAGGGGGGGGATTTTGGATGAGTTCTTGGAGATTGATTTTTATTTTAGAAATGGTCATAAATACTCAACCTTTAATATTTCAAAATTCCCGTTTTCACGGGAATTTTAAAGAAGAATTTTAGACAATGCCCTGCTCGAATTGAGCACGCATTTTCTCTTTATCGACTCGATTTTTTACTTTTTCTGCCAACATCTGACGGTAACCTGCAACATTAAATCCTGTCCAAACGACCAGTTGTGCCGCAACGAAAATTGAGCTATATGTACCGACAATGACTCCGATCAACATCGGGAAGCTAAAGCCCATCATAATGTCACCGCCGAAAACAAACAAAGTCAATACAACGAAGAATACTGTCAATGACGTGAGTGTCGTTCGTGATTGGGTACGGGATACCGCTTCGTTGACTATCATAATAAAATCGGTATTTTTAGACTCTTCAATGTGTTCACGAATACGGTCATACACAATAATCGTATCGTGAATCGAATAGCCCAAAATCATCAACAATGCCGCAACACTTTCGATATTAAAATCAACCTCAAAATACGATACAAAGCCAAAGGTAATAATAATATCGTGAACAATCGCAATAATTGCGGCAAGGGCAAAACGCCACTCATAGCGAAACGTTACCGTTGCCATAATTGCAAGGAGTGTAAGCAAAAACGCAGTTAATCCCTTAACCCGCAATTCATCACCCACTTTTGGTCCTACCATATCAACACGGCGAATCTCAAAATCACCTGTCCCTGCAAGAATCTTTTTCGTGGTATCGCCAATGTCATTGCTCAATCCCATCGTCGAGGCAGGCGTTTTAATAACAACTTCTTGAGGTGAACCAAACTCAGTGACCGTAGCGTGTGCAAACAGCTCATTTTTTTTCAAGCTTTCCCGTATTTTATCAATAGGTGCCACATCTGCGTATTTAACCTGTACGACCGTTCCGCCGGTAAAATCGATTCCAAAAGAGAACCCTTTTACCGAGATCAGTGCAATTGCAAGGAAAAATAAAACAAACGACGCGATAAAAAAGATTTTCCCACGTCCTAGAAAGTTATAAATTTTGTCTTCTTTAAAAAGTTCCATGTTTATTTAGCCTTTCTCGTCATACCAAACCACAAAGTGTAGTTTTTATTTTTCTCAATACGCTCCATAAACAATTGATAAATTCCATACGATCCGACGATAGCAGTAAGCATAGAAGCCAAAAGCCCCATACTAAGCGTTACCGCAAATCCTTTGATAGCACCCGTTCCATACACATACAAAATAGTACATGCCAAAATTTGTGTCACATTCGAATCTAAGATTGCTCTCATTGCTTTAGAATACCCCTCGGCAATTGCGCGACGCGTTGGAACTCCGGCTCTAAATCCTTCACGTATCCGCTCATTGATAATAATATTTGCATCCACCGCAAGTCCTATATGCAAGACAATACCTGCCATCCCAGGAAGAGTTAGAGTAGCCCCCATAAGAGACATCAATGCCAAAATGATGAAAAGATTGATTACAACCGCAAGGTTTGCAATGACCCCTGCAAGACCGTAATAGAACATCATAAACAAAATAACAAGCCCAAAACCGCTCACAAGAGCAAGCAGAGATGCGCGAATACTATCTGCTCCCAAACTTGGTCCTACCGAGCGCTTCTCCATCATATAGATCGGAGCAAGCAATGCACCGGAACGCAGGGCTATCGCCAAGTCATTGGCTTCAGCCGTCGTATAATTACCACTGATTTGACCGCTTCCACCGCCAATACGTTCATTAATCACCGGTGCTGAATAAACTTTTCCATCAAGAACAATCGCGAGCCGTTTTCCAACGCTTTTAGCGGTAAAATCGCCGAAAATCTGTGCACCCTCAGAATTAAGTGTAAAGTTAATAGTTGGGTTATTGTTCTGATCGTATCCCACTTGAGCATTGGTGAGCATCGTCCCGTCAAGAATAGGAATTTCACGCACCAAATGTTTCATTTTTGGTTGCAAGGCATCTGCAAGAATTTTATCTCCATACCCCATTACTTCGGTATCACTTAGCTCATGAACGCGCATGGCACGATCTTCATCAACCGCCATAAGTTCGAGTTTCGCCGCACGTGAAATCAATTCACGGGCACGCTGCTCCTCTTCTTGAGTTTTGATACCGGGAAGTTCAACCAAGATTTTATCCACACCCTGCTTTGCCACGGTAGGTTCTGCAAGACCAAATTGATCGAGTCGGTTACGAATCGTTTCAATCGCCTGATCGACGGCTTGAACTTTTAGCTTCTCTACTGCCACTGGGGTCATTGAGATGCTATAGCTCCCTCCTGATGCTCGGACAACTGTCCCTTCTATTTTTTTAAAATAGCCATCAAACAATACTGCATCATCATTATCGAGCAATTCAAACGTTACCGTATCGCTGCTCGCATTTAAACTATCGATCATAATGTCATTATGCTCAGCAAATCGACTTATACCTGCGGCAATCGATTTAAGCTGAGAAGTAACCGCTTCTTCGGTTTTAACCCCCAGCAACATATGCAACCCGCCCTGCAAATCCAGACCCAAAGTCACTTTTGCACCACGTTCGCTTTGAGTTAACGATGGTAACGAGAAAATAATTCCAAAAACGGTAGCAGCAATCAGTAAAACAAGACGAAAATTAAGCTTCATCCTCGTACTTTCGCGCAACAGCATCTTTGACTAAACGCCCCTCTACGTCATTATTAAATTTTACTACGAAAAATGTCTCTTCGACTTTTTTAATCTCGACGATCAAACCGCCGTTGGTAACTATCTTGTCCCCTTTTGTAAGGGCGGCCAGAACCTCAGCGTGTTTCTTCGCTTGTTTTTGTTGTGGACGAATGATGACGAAGTACATAATCGCTATCAAAAAGACAAAAGGGAGTAGTTGAGTGACTATTGCCATGTTATGGATCCTTGGATATATAAAAGTTCTTGCATTATACTCAAAAGAGATTAACATCGCTATAATTCGCCCATGAAATTACCGATCGCCATCCCCTATAACCTACTCATCATCCCGTTGCTTATCGCACTTGGATTCAGTGCTTTTATCTATTTTGAATACTTTCATATCACGATTCGACTTATCAATACCCTTGCGGCTCTTGGCGCTCTTTATGGACTGCTGTATGCTCCTCGTATTATGCTTCCCCTGACAGGATTTTGGATCGGTCTTTTTTGGTGCTATTGGATTGGATACAGTTTTCAATATTATGGGCTTGGATGGGCTACATGGCTCGTGGCTCTTGGGTTTGGTTTCGTCTATACTCTTTATTATGGAGCACTTGGGATAACAAGCAATCCATGGCTTCGTGCATTTATTCTCTTTGGCTTGACCTACGTATGGCCGATGGATTTTAACTGGATGCAGCCGGAGCTTATTTTTGTGGAAAGTTATCTCGGTTTTGAAAAATGGCAGTTTGCCTTTGTTTTGGCACTTTTAGCCTCCACATCATGGTTTTATCGACAGAAAAAAGTTCTCCCTCTGCTATTGCTCCCCTTGGCCATGCAAACCACTTATACCCCTCCTCCACTACCGCCACTAAAAATAAAATTAATCTCAACTAACATTCCGCAAGATTTAAAATGGCAAGAATTTATACTCGAAGATACCATCAACAACAATCTAGCCAGTATCGATGAAGCCATAGCGCAAGGATACGATCTCGTCGTTCTCCCAGAAGCCGCCTTTACCCTCTACATGAATCACGCTCCGATGTTAATGAAAGAACTGCAACAAAAATCTGACTCTATTGCTATTCTCACAGGAACACTGCACGATGAAAATAATCTCAATTACAATGTGTCATATCTTTTTGACCATGGAAAAATCACTGTAGCCAAAAAAATGATCCTCGTCCCTTTCGGGGAATATATTCCTCTTCCATCGTTTTTAAAAGGGTGGGTTAATCGTCAAATTTTTGGAGGAGGATCTGACTTTGTCACGGCGGATAAACCAACCGACTTTGTTATCAAAGGGGTAAAATTTCGCAATGCTATCTGCTATGAAGCTACGAGAGAGGAGCTGTATACACCAGACGCTCGCTATCTTATTGCAACCAGTAATAATGGATGGTTTCAACCCTCCATTGAGCCAACATTACAAAATATTTTAATCCGATTTTATGCACGAAAAAATAATTCTATAGTATTTCATTCCGCCAATGGCGGAGGAAGTGGAGTGGTATTTTAGTGTCGTACTGTTAAATTCTTAGCGTTAATCGCAGCAATGATCTGCTCAATTTGCTTCATCTTTATCTCTTCGTTTTGCATATTATGGATAGCATCAAGATTAAAGGTGCTCAATTTAGTATCCAAATAACCCGTGTCCAGTTTTCCGTCGATAAAATCTTGGTCGCAGACAATTTGACGGTGAAGAGAAATATTGGTAGGTATCCCCTCGATAATAAATTCATCAAGAGCACGTCGCGCTTTGCGTACAGCGTCTTCCCATGTCAATGCTGAAACAATAAGCTTCCCGATCATAGAATCATAATTGGATGGAATTTGGTAGTTGGTATACGCCATACTGTCCAAACGCACACCTGGACCACCGGGAGCCAGATAGTTGGTGATAAGACCCGGTGATGGAACGAATCCAAGCTTTGGATTCTCAGCATTGATACGAAATTCAATCGCGTAGCCTCGAAGCTTGATCTCTTCTTGCAAGAATTTCAATGGATCACCCTCAGAAATTTCAATCATCCGTTGAATCAAATCAATTCCTGAGATAATCTCTGTAACCGGATGCTCAACCTGCACGCGCGTATTCATTTCAATAAAATAGAAATTATCGTCTTGATCGACCAGATATTCGATTGTCCCGACGCTTTCATAGCCTAGCTTGAACATTGCTTTGGTTGAAACACGATAAAGCTCACGGCGCGTATCTTCATTGAGCAACGGTGATGGAGCAATTTCAATCACTTTTTGGTGACGACGTTGAATAGAACAGTCACGGTCTCCCAAATGGATAACATTGCCGTATTTATCCGCTACGATTTGGATCTCGATATGACGAGGATTTTTGAGATATTTTTCAATAAATGTTTCACCACGATTAAAAAATCGTAATGCTTCATTGGTTGCCGATATATACATCTCTTTAAAATCTTCTGCTTTTTCAACGATACGCATACCGCGTCCGCCACCACCAAAAGCCGCTTTAATAATAATGGGGAAACCAATCTCCGTTGCTATCTTTTGGGCATCATCGATGTTGTCAATCGGCTCATCTGTGCCCGGAAGCATCGGGACACCGACTTCGCGCATTGCGACTTTAGAGGCCATTTTGTCCCCGAAAAGGGCAATGTGTTCAGGTTTTGGTCCTATAAAAATCAATCCATTATCCGCACATGCCTGTGCAAATTCAGCACTTTCAGAGAGAAAACCATACCCCGGATGAATCGCATCACAATCTGCTTTTTTAGCCAATGAAATAATACGCTCATAGTCTAAATATGCAGCAATCGGGTCTCCCATAATCGGATAACATTCATCTGCTTTACGTACCCAAACGCCGTTTACGTCTACTTCAGAAAAAATAACAACACTTTTTTTCCCAAGCTCTTTACACGCTCGAATAATGCGCAATGCAATCTCACCACGATTTGCTATCAAGATCTTATTGATTTTTGTTTGCTCTGCCATCTGCCTCACCCTTTAGTTTTTGTAAACACAAGTGTAACCAACAAGAATAGCAATAAAATAGCAATAAAATAAATTTATATACGAGTACAATAGTTGTAATTAGTATTGGTTTTAGCCATTTATGGTATTATAAAATTTTAAAAAAGGGGAATCTGTAGTATGAATATCGCTGCCAATATCACTGAACTTATAGGAAATACACCTCTTGTACGTCTCAACATCCCTTCTCAAGCCTCTGGTGCTACACTATTGGGGAAATGCGAATTTATGAATCCCACAAGCTCTGTCAAAGACCGCATAGGCTTTAACATGATTAAAACAGCAGTGGATGAAGGCAAAATCACAAAAGAAACCTTGATTATAGAGCCAACCAGTGGGAATACAGGCATTGCACTTGCTTCCATTTGTGCTGCTTTGGGACTCAACCTCACCCTCACTATGCCAGAATCCATGAGTATCGAACGACGGAATTTACTATATGCTCTCGGAGCCAATCTTGTTTTAACTCCTGCATCTCAAGGAATGAAAGGGGCAATCGATGAAGCCGATGCGCTCTGTCAGAACACCCCTAACTCACTTGTTTTACAGCAATTTTCTAATCCTGCCAATCCCCAGATTCATCGTACAACGACTGCACAAGAAATTCTACGGGATACGGATGGCAAAGTGGATATTTTTGTAGCTGCAGTAGGAACGGGGGGGACTCTTACAGGGACAGGAGAAGCATTACGCGCCGTTTTACCCAACATTCAAATCATTGCCGTAGAACCAAAAGACTCATGTGTCCTCTCAGGAGGGAGAGCAGGACCTCATAAAATTCAAGGTATTGGGGCAGGCTTTATTCCCGATGTACTTAATACCACTCTCTACAATGAAGTCATAATAGTTAGTAATGAAGATGCTATCGCTACTGCCAAAAAGCTTGCACGTGAGGAGGGAATTCTTGTGGGTATCTCAGCGGGTGCAAATGTTTATGCAGCCATTGAGATAGCTTCTCGCCCTGAAAATCAGGGTAAAACAGTTGTTACTATCCTTTGTGATACTGCAGAACGTTACCTAAGTACAGCACTGTTTGAAGCCTAAATCATTTTTGGAGACCATCTTGTGCAATCAAGGAGTTGCACATCATCTCTTCTATCACCAACGACGGCTGGATAGCACATTACAAAAATTTAATATTAGTACGTCCTATAACCTCTCAGAACTCATCAATCCACCTGACGCTGCCCTTTATCGATGCCGTTTTTTATATGATGAAGCGCAATGCAGTATTGAGTATCATCCCTACATTCCCAAAAAAATTATCTCACTTCGTTTGATTCAGGACAATACCATAAAGTATTCATCCAAATATTCCGATCGCAGTTCGCTGGACAAACTCTTTGATGCCCGCGATGGATGTGACGACATACTCATTGTCCAAAATGGCTGCCTCACCGACACCACTATTGCCAATATTGCCTTTTTTATCAATAACCAATGGTTCACCCCTGAAACACCTCTTCTTGAGGGGACGACACGCTCACGACTGATAGATGAAGGAAAAATAACTCCTGCTGTTTTAAGCATTTCTGATGCACTTAAGGCACCAAAAATTGCCCTTATGAATGCGATGATAGGGTTCATTGAGATGGATAATGGTATAATTGCCCAAACATAAAAAAATAGGTTAATCAACATGTTATACGATATTATTAAAAGTTCTTCTTTTGCCAGACTCATGGGAAACCATGTTCGTGATATGCTCATTTATCTATTTGAAAATGATCAAAATTTTGGTGTTTTATGTAAAATCGAGTCCGTTACGTTCGACCCTTCGCTCCCCAAACATATTGCAGATGAATTTAGAACCATGACTCTTTTTTTTCTTGCCGGATACACCTTTGAAAGTGCTCGAATTGATAATGATATTTTAATTTTTGAAGCAGGATTTGGTCAAGAAAACATTGGTAGTTTTGTAAGCATTCCCCTTCTCTCTATTGTACAAATTATCATTGATGACACCCCGGCATTTGTCAATCTCGCCCTTCCAAATGAGCGAATATCTCCTGCCAATAGTGAAAAAAATGAAGGAGTTCAAAACTCTATGAGTACTTTTCTTTCAAATCCTGAAAATCAGAAATTTTTGAAAAAATAGCCTATTCTTATATATTTAATTATCAAAAAATTTAAATAGGACTATTTTTATCCTATTTATTGATTTTAATCAAGAGTATTTTTGTCCTATTTAAGATATGCTTCCGTTAAATCAAAAACAGGAAGTTGAATTATGAAAAAAACAATCGCCACTATCTTTTTATTTATCGCATCAGCACAGGCAGAAGACATCGTTCATTACGATAAAGGTTCATGGGAACAAATTGTTTTTAAGCCTTATTGTCCTCTCGCAGACAGTATTGTTTCGGTTAATAAAGGTCAAATGGAAGAAAATACTTTCAAGCCCTACTACCCCAATAATGAAGAGAAGGCTAAAATATACAATTAAAGCTTTAGCCCTAATAAGTAAGTAACAACATTATCAATAAAGGCATCATGCTTACGCTCTTTGCTGTAAGCGATGTAGAATTTACGTTTGATTTTATAGTTTTTAATCCGTGCTTCGAACAACTTGCCCTCTTCTACCTCATCTTGGATCACGTGACGAGAGATAACGGAGACAACAGGGCGTTGGGCATTTTTAGGAGAACGAATAATTGTCTCTTTAATTGCAGTTGAGCTTGCAACTACACCAATCACACTGAAACCGGAGCATTCAACCCCTATCTCTTCAAAGACTTCTGAAGTCAGCTTACGGGTGTGAGAATTCTCATCACGGCAAATCCAGTCGAATTTATATAAATCCTCTTTACGAAGCTGCTTAGGAATAGGCTGATTGGAAAAAATCACCAATTCATCCTCTTCCCATTCACGATAAATAATCCCGTCTTGGAATATCGGTGATTCAATAAGGGCGATGTCAATTTTTTTATCTACAAGCTGATCGATAATATCCTGCGAAAAAGCAACACGAACATGAACTTCATTATTGATTTTATCTTTAAGCGCAGCAAGATATGTCGGAAGAACATAGTTTCCAATAGCGTACGATGCTCCAACCACAAAGGTAAATTCTTTATTGATAATTTTTAATAAATCTTTTTCACTGCTAAGAATGGCTTTTTCGAGTTTTGTCGCAATACGATACAAATCTTCACCCTCTTTTGTGAGCTTAATCCCATTTTTCTTCCGCTCAACAACACGTGTATCAAGATAATCTTCAATAAATTTAATCTGCTGCGTTACCGCAGGCTGTGAGATTCCAAGTTTTGCAGATGCTTTTGAAAAGCTTTTTTCTTTAACTACCGTCAAGAAAGTCAAGAGTTTCGCAAAGTCTTTTAACATAATAATTCCTATAAGTAAAATCTATGCACGTATTATAACCTATTATTATGACCTTGGCAAGGTATTCAGTTTTTTCATACTTTGAGAGAAATTGGGCTATAATAAAACATATTAAGCAATAAGGCGCGCGTGGATATGAATAAAATTTTTGATAGTCTCAACGATGCTCAACGAACAGCAGTTGAGCAAATCGATGGACCTCTTCTCATTTTAGCAGGCGCAGGAAGCGGAAAAACAAAAACTATTACGTCGCGACTCGCCTATCTGCTGGACTCTGTTGGTGTCCCCTCTAGCCAAACACTCACACTTACCTTTACCAACAAAGCAGCCAAAGAGATGCGCGAACGTGCCATGGGACTTATCTCACAAAATAGCTATCCTCCGCTGCTGTGTACGTTTCATAAGTTTGGATTATTATTTTTAAAATTTCACATTCACCTACTGGGACGGAGCAATACCTTTGTAGTTATTGACAGTGATGATAAAAAAAAGATTCTCAAAAAAATTAATGCCGATTTACCTACAGCACTCATTGCCAGTGAAATTTCTCGTTACAAAAACTCTCTCATTGACCCTACCGAAGCCTACGCACAAGCTGAACTTACCAACTACAAACATATTGCTAAAATTTACGAAGAGTATCAAGCCTATTTACTCGATAACAATTTGGTCGACTTTGATGATCTTCTATGCCTTACCTATAAACTGCTGGATGAAAATAATGAACTTTGCACTCAAACCAGTGAAAAATACCGCTACATTATGATTGATGAGTACCAAGATACAAATGAACTGCAACTTCGGTTGCTACAAAAACTCTGTTCTACCCATAATAACCTTTGTGTCGTGGGTGATGACGATCAAAGCATCTATGGATGGCGAGGAGCACATGTTCGCAATATTTTGGAGTTCGACCAAGACTTTCCCAACACGACCATCGTCAAACTCGAACACAACTACCGCTCCACACAAGCCATTCTCACCGTTGCCAATTCCCTTATTGAACATAACCGCTCACGATTAGGCAAAACCCTCATTGCCACAAAAACAGGTGGGGAGGAGGTCAAAGTTCTCAGTGCGCACGACGAAAGCGAAGAGTCTCAAAAGGTGGCGAAAGAGATTCGTCGCCTCTTAGACAGCGGTGTTCGTGCCAATGAAATTGCCGTACTGTATCGAATCAATGCCCTCAGCCGTTCTCTTGAAGAGGGGCTAAATCGTGCCGGAGTGGCCTACAAGCTCGTAGGAGGGTTGCGTTTTTACGACCGCGCCGAAGTCAAAGACCTCATTAGCTATTTACGTGTTATCACCAATGTCCATGATAATTTTTCCCTCAAACGCATCATCAATAAACCTAAACGCGGTCTTGGAAAAGCAACTATCGAAAAACTCGAACTCTCCGCAATGGCTGCAGGCAAATCGATGTTTGAATTTATTGATACCTTATCCGATACCGAACTTGAAAGCTTGGCACGTAAAAAAAGTGTCGGGGAATTACGCAGTTTTATCCGAGAAATCATCGAATTGCGCGATATTGCCGAGGAAGCCATTTATCAATTTATCGATCAGCTTGAAAAGCGCTTCAAAATCAAAGAAACTCTAAAAGGGCTCCCCGATGAAGCCGACAAGATCTCAAATGTGGATGAATTTTACGGACTGTTCCGTGATTATGTCAAACAAAATCCAGAAGCCTCTCTCGCCGAATTTCTCAACGACATTACCCTCCAAAGCGATCAAGATCAAGTCGAAGGGGAGAGCATCTACATTATGAGTATCCATGCTTCCAAAGGATTGGAATTTGAACACCTCTTTGTGATCGGGATGGAAGAGGGATTTTTGCCCCTCATCGGAGATGGAAGTGATCTGGAGGAAGAGCGTCGCCTTGGGTACGTTGCTTTTACCCGTGCCAAAAGCAATCTCACCTTATCAAGTGTCAACAGCCGTTTTTACAAAGGTCGTCGCACCGAGCTGCAAAAAAGCCGCTTTATCAATGAAGCGGGACTGTGTGAGGGATCTCTCATTTTGGAAAAAAATACTGCCTATAAAAAAGGGGATTTAGTGCGCCATAAAATATTCGGAGCCGGACGTGTCGAGGGTGTGAGCAAGTCAGGACGTGAGTTTAAACTTCTCATCAACTTTGGTGGCAATAAACGGGATATTCTCGCCTCCTTTGTAGAGAAATTATAATTGAATCGTCTTTTTGTAGCCTATAAGCCTGCAGGGATAAGTTCTAACCATTTTTTAGGGCGGATAAAACGTCGTTATGGGGTAAAAAAAGCGGGCTTTTCAGGAACCCTTGACCCTTTTGCAAAAGGGGTTTTGATTGTCGCTTTTGGTAATCATGGACGACTCTTTCGCTTTTTAAACAAAACGCCCAAACGCTATCGGGCAACACTGTGGCTGGGTGCGTATTCCCCAACCCTTGATATTGAAGGGGTAGAAGAGATCCAAACACTTGAACCTTTTCAAGTCGAAAAAATAAAAGCCGTTATTTCCTCACTTCAAGGAGAACTCACCTATCTTCCTCCCAAATTCAGTGCAAAAAGGCTCAATGGCAAACGTGCCTACGAATTTGCCCGTGCTGGTATTGAAGTGGAACTAAAAACTATCACTTCTACCATTCATGAGATAAAAATGCTCCACTATTGTCACCCCTTTGTTACGTTTGAAGCAAGCGTTTCTGAGGGGAGCTATATTCGCTCACTGGGTGAAATGATTGCAGATGTGCTGGGATGTTCAGGTTCACTTAGCGCATTAGAACGTCTGAGTGAAGGACAGTTTATATTCGATAATGAAAAAGCAATCGACATCAAAACTGGACTTGGTATCCCCAAAAATAGGTATAATGGCACTAAAGAAACCATTCTTTTAGGTCAACCGTTAGATCGTACTCTTTTTAATAACGAGAGCAATGGCACCTACTGGATTGATAACGATGAAACAATCTCCATTATCGAGATTGCCGACGATAAAGTTCACTATATTCTCAATAAGGTTGAGGCATGCTAATACTCTCACGCAAACTTGATGAATCTATCCTTATTGGAGATTCAATAATGCTCAAGGTGGTCGCTATCGACAAAGGGGTCGTTAAGCTCGGCATTGAAGCCCCTAGTAATGTCCGTATTCTTCGCAGTGAACTTATCCGTGCCGTAGAAGATTCCAACAAAGAAGCTTCTGCTGAACATGACGAATCCCTCTTGCATCAACTTGCCCAAAAATTCAAACTATGAAACGTTACAAAGCCTTTGCGAAAGTCAATATTTTTTTAAAAATCACAGGGATGCGAGGAGAATACCACACCATCACCTCACGATTTATGCGGGTCTCCTCTCTTTTTGACACCCTGTGGTTTGAACCAAAATCGACCCCTGAGTTTGAAATCAGAGGAAATTTTGACTGTGAGATACATTCTAACACCATTTACAAAGCCTATAAATACCTCCTTGCCTATACCCGTTCAAATGCATTATCAACCCTAATGGAAGAAAATGCCGTATGTGTTGATAAACAAATCCCTTCCTATGCGGGTTTAGGCGGAGGGAGTTCCGATGCCGCCACCTATCTTCATCTGTGCAACGACACCCTCCATCTTGGGCTAAGCATCGAAGAACTCTCTGAAATTGGCTCATCCGTGGGTGCAGATGTCCCCTTCTTCGTCTACGGCTACGAGAGTGCCAATGTCAGCGGAATCGGAGAAATCGTAAAGCCCTACAATGAGAAACTTATTGATTTTGAAACGATTACCCCGCCCATCCAAATCAGCACCCCTACTGTCTATCGCTACTACCGTAAGTCACTCTATGCACCCATAACTACAGCAGAAGCATCAACCCTCGAAGCAACACCGTCACGAGACATTTTAACAACCATGGAGCCCAAAGAGGCAAATGATCTCTACAAAGCCGCACTAGAATGCTATAGTAAACTTGCCGAAAAAGAGGGATGGTTTTTCAGCGGCAGCGGCAGTAGCTTTTTTAGAGCAAAGGAAAAAGTATAATGGGCGAAAACATAGCCACCAATAAAAAAGCCTTTTTTGACTACCATATCGAAGAGAAGTTTGAAGCAGGACTTGTCCTTCACGGCTCTGAAGTAAAAGCGTTACGAGCAGGACGGGTTAATCTCAAAGAGGGATTTATCAAAATTGTCCGAGGGGAAGCCTTTTTATTTAATGTTCACATTGGTATTCTCGCCACAACACACCATTTTTACGCGCATGAAGAACGGGGAAGCCGAAAACTGCTCCTCCATAAAAAACAAATTGACAAGATGTTCAAAGCCGTTGAAAAAGAGGGGTTTACTCTCGTACCTCTAAGTATTTATCTCAATGATCGCAATATTTTCAAGATGCAAGTCGCTATCGCAAAAGGGAAAAAACTTTACGATAAACGAGATGACTTAAAAGAGAAAAGTCTTAAACGAGACATGGAACGAGCTCTCAAAGGAGAATAATAGAGTGGTATGAGAAATAAAATAAAATAACGGATTTAAAATACTGAAGGGTAAGGAGCTTTGCCACTCCGAAGAGTAGCATGAAGAATTATTTAGCGCGACGAATTTCTTTGATACGTGCTTTTTTACCAGCAAGGTCACGAAGATAGAACAATTTCGCACGACGAACACGACCACGACGAAGTACTTCGATTTTCTCTAAGCTATCGCTGTAGATTGGGAATACACGCTCGATACCGATAGCGTTTGCTCCGATTTTACGAACAGTAATAGTACGACCAGTGCCTTCTCCACGAATAGAGATACATACACCCTCATAACTTTGTACACGAGTTTTTTCACCCTCTGTAATGCTAACAGCAAGACGAAGCGTATCACCTGCACGAAATAAAGGAATATCTTTCCCAGCGATTTGTGCTTGCTCGAAGCTAGCAATGTATTTATTTTTCATAAGAAGTCCTTATTTTATGCTTTAGTAGCTGTTGGGGTCTGAAATATTTTGTTTTACATTCAGACAAAGCTAATTTTAGTGCTAGAATTTTACTGTGATTTCCCTTTAAATATTCTGATGGAACACCCATTTTCTCGTAAATAGGTGGTTTCCCAAAAGAAGGTGCTTCTAAAAGTGGCGTTTCAAAGCTTTCATATTCAAGTGATTCACTGTTTCCAAGAACGCCATCAATATTTCTAACAATTGCATCACTCATGACAAGCGATGGAAGTTCTCCTCCGGTAAGGACATAATCACCGATGCTAAACACTTCATCCGCGAACGTTTCAATTACCCGCTCATCAATCCCCTCATACCGTCCGCTTACAAAAACAACGTGCGACTTTAAAGCGAGACGCTTGGCATCGTTTTGGGTAAATTGTTTTCCTACTGGTGCAGCAAAAATGATATAAGCATCATCTTCCAATACATTGAGTGCGTCAAAAAGAGGCTGAGGAGTCATAACCATCCCAGCACCTCCCCCTACTGCCGTATCATCGACTTTAGAGTGTTTTGATGCACTGTAATCTCTGGGATTGAGATACGCAACCTCAAACTTCCCCGATTCAATGGCACGCTTCAAAATAGAATCTTGAAAATATCCTTCAATCAAATTGGCAAAGAGGGTAACGTAGGTAAATCGCATTATGATGCCTCGAGTAAGTCGATGCCACCATCCACGCTAATTTTTTTCGTTTCTAAATCAATATTGAGGACAAAACGGTCAATATAAGGGATTAAAAATGTAGCAGGAAGCTCTTGCAACACCAAAGCATTATCCGTTTTAATAAACAAATAGTCCTGTGGTCCGATACGCTCAACTTCCACAACCGTTCCCAAAAGTTTTTCTCCTTCAAAAACATTAAGCCCCGGTAAATCAAACCAAAAAAACTCCCCCTCAGCAAGCTTACAACGATTACGCGTTGCTTCGTGCGTGGTAAAGAGTTTTGCATTGGTGAGCACTTTTGCCGTTTCAGGCGTATCGTATCCCACAATATGCGCGAGCTCCCGATCGGGGTTATAATTTTGGAGAGTTATGGTTTTACCGTTTTCTAAATCAAAGGTTGCACCTTTGGCAAATTGTTCCGGAAAATCAGTATGGAGGTTAAGTTTTATATCACCCTTCAGACCGACAACACGACCCAAGGTGGCGACATGAAGAAGATCAGGATTAGGAGAATTACGAAAGCGGTTCGACATTGATACGATAACTCTTTCCATCTTTGGCTTTACAACCAGAAATGACAGTTTTGATCGCACCGATCATCTTTCCCTCTTTACCGATGAGCTTACCTACATCGGCTTGATTAGCGTACAATAAAATTTCTGTTACTTCATCGCGCTCGTAAAATTCCACTCGAACATCCTCAGGATAGGTGGCAACTAGCTTGGCAAAACCAGCGACGAAGTCAGCAATCATATTTATTTACCTGTAATTTTTTTAACGCGATCTGACATTTGAGCACCAACGCTCATCCAATACGTAAGACGCTCTTCGTCTACTTTAACCGTAATAGGGTCTGTCATTGGGTTATAATAACCGATCAATTCAATCCAACCACCATCACGACGCTTACGGCTGTCTGTTACTGCGATACGGTAGAAAGGTTGTTTTTTACGACCCATACGGGTTAGACGAATGACTGTTGCCATTTTAGATCCTTTTAAATAATATTTTTGCGCACAGTTACTTTGAAGAGTGTTTTGCCCATAAAAGCAAAAAGAAACCACAAAATGACTAGAACGCTAAGTCAGAGATTTAAAAAAATCTCCTGCTTAACGTTCCGTTTAGCGTGGAATTTTTGAACCTTGCATTTGCCCCATCATATTTTGGAGGTCTTGCATCCCTTTTTTACCTGAAAAACGCTTTGCCATTTTTGAAGCATTTTTAAACTGTTTCAAGATACGATTAATATCAACAATATTCAAACCGCATCCTCTTGCCAAACGTGCTTTTCGGCTGTTATTAAGCAATTCAGGATCTTCACGCTCTTTCATCGTCATAGAGGAAACCAATGCTTTAATCCGTTTCAATTCACCTGAGTTTTCCAAATCAAAATCTTTGAGTGCCGATGCCATTGCGCCCATCCCAGGAATCATCCCCATGATGGATTTCATGCTCCCCATTTTTTTGAGACTTTCCATTTGCTCTAGGAAGTCATTAAAATTGAATTCCCCTTTTTTGATCTTTTTGGTGAGCTGCTTTGCTTTTTTCTCATCGATAATCGAAGCCGTTTTTTCCGCAAGCCCTTCAATATCTCCAAGACCCATAAGACGATTGACGATACGATCAGGTAAAAAGATTTCTAAATCTTCCATCTTCTCACCCGCACCGATAAAGCGCAACGGAACTTGAATTTGTGAAGCAATCCCTAGCGCAACACCGCCTTTGGAATCCCCGTCGTATTTCGTGAGGATGACACCATCAATACCGATTTTTTCATTGAAACTTTCCGCTGTACGCACTGCATCTTGACCCGAGAGGGAATCGGCAACGTAGAAAATTTCATGAGGGTTTGCAGCACGCTTGACCTCAGCTAGCTCATCCATAAGGGCATCATCGATTGCCAAACGTCCTGCCGTATCAATTAACACAACATCAACAAGAAGTTTTTGCGCGTACGCAAGCGCCCCTTTGACTACTTCAGACGGACTTTTGGTTGTTTCGTCGCTGTAAAGCTCAACTTCAATACCCGCACACACTTGACGAAGCTGCTCTACCGCCGCAAGACGCTGTAAGTCTGCTGCAACAACCAAAACACGTTTTTTCTGACGAATTTTAAGGTAGTTTGCAAGCTTACCCGTGGTGGTAGTTTTCCCTGAACCTTGCAATCCGGTCATTAAAATAACCGTAGGAGCTGACGGTGCATACACAAAGCCCGAATTTCCTTTGACCTTCAAAAGCTCATACAATGAACTGCGAAGCGCATCCAAAAATTGGTCTTTGCCAATACCGTTTTGTTTTACTTGAAGTTCAACCGAATCAATAAGATCTTTCACTACTTTGTGATGAACATCTGCTTTTAATAACGCTTTTTTAAGCTCGCCCAATGCCTTGGTAAGTGCTTTTTCATCGTCATGAAAACGAATCTTGCGTATAGCGGATGTAAATGATTCGGTGAGCGTATCAAACACTTGAACTCCTAAATAGTACGGTTATAGGGTATAAAAAGTTTCGGATTATACTTAATTTTTACTTTAATTACGCTTTTTTAACTGCCAAAATGTCCAAATATTTTCGGCTCTGACGCTATAAATGTCAATCCTAAAATAGTTACTTTCTTCGCATGCAACATAACACGTTTCGCCTGTCGTCCGCCGTAGCTCTCATCACCTACTATTGGATGAAGAGCGTATTTCATGTGTGCACGAATTTGGTGCGTTCGTCCGTGATGAATAATCAGCTGAACTTTCGTCTTTTTCCCGGATACTTCCAGCGGGGTTACTTCCGTAATGGCTGGCTTACCATTTTTGGCTACTTTCGTATACGCCTTGTTCCCTTTTTTCTCAGTGATAAGAGGCTGGTCGATAACAAATGGCTCACTTATGATTCCATCTACCCACGCGACATACTCTTTATAAACATTGTCTTTTTTAAACTCACCAATGGCTTTAAGGCGATATTCTTCATTTTTTACCAACATCAACACACCGCTTGTTTCACGGTCAAGTCTATGAAGAAGCTGAGAACCTTTAAATTGTCGCTCAATCTCATCGGAGTTTACAAAGGCAGGCTTGTCAATGACAATCAGGTTGTCATCTTCATAAATAGGATGCGCTTTTTCTACCTTTTGAACGATAAAATGTGTTTTAGCACTGATTTCACCCCGTGCAATCAATACCTTGGAATTACCCACATAGACCAAACCGCGATCGATCAGTGATTTGGCCTCAGAATTGCTGATTTCTTCTTGTGCTGCTAACAGTTTATATGCTTTTGGTTTTTCCATAATATTATCCTCAGGTTGTACTTTTCAATCCGTATATGTTGATTATTTTAACATGAGTGTGCTTCAATGCAGGTAAGTTATCGGAAATGGCTCACATGCAATTGGCTTTGAAATCAAGCTGTGTTACTAAATGAAACTCTATGCCTCTCTATATGTTACTATATGTATCACAAAAGGCTAATAGTGTCAAAATAAAAGATATAATCGTTTCAAACTTAAAGAGGGAAAATACATGTCAACTTTTGAGCAAGAATCACTAGAATATCATAAAGCCAAGAATGAATTCGACACAAACGGAAAGACAGGAACGCTTATCACAAAACCTTGTGATACAGTAGATGAGTTATCCATGGCGTATAGCCCAGGCGTTGCCTATCCTTGTCTTGAAATCGAAAAAGACATAAGTACTGCGTACGATTATACCAACAAAGGAAACCTAGTAGCTGTTATCTCCGATGGAACGGCGGTTCTTGGTCTTGGAGATATTGGGCATTTGGCAGGAAAACCTGTCATGGAAGGCAAATGCGTATTGTTCAAATCATTTGCTCACGTTGATGCCATTGATATTGAACTTAATACCAAAGATACCGAGGAGATCATTAGAACAGTTGCAGCAATCGCTGATACCTTTGGTGGGATCAATTTGGAAGACATCAGTGCTCCAAGATGTTTTGAAATCGAAGAGCGATTAAAAGAGATTTGTAATGTTCCTGTTTTCCATGATGACCAACACGGAACTGCGGTCATCACAACTGCCGGGTTGATCAATGTTCTTGAGATGAGCGGTAAAAAAGCCGAAGATCTTAAAGTAGTTGTTATTGGAGCAGGTGCAAGCGGAATCGCGTGTGCCAATATGTACAAACAACTTGGTGTTAAAAATATCACGATGCTTGATTCTAAAGGTGTTATCCATACCGGAAGAACAGACCTTAACGAACAGAAAAAAGCCTATGCAATCGATACGGAAGACAGAACTCCTGAAGATGCGGCACAAAATGCTGATATGATCCTTGGTCTTTCAGGTCCTGAACAAATCAGCAAAGATATGGTTGCTTCCATGGCAAGTAATCCGATCATCTTTGCGTGTGCAAACCCGACACCTGAAATCATGCCTGATCTTGCAAAATCAGTGAGAGATGATCTTATTATCGGTACCGGCAGAAGTGACTTTGCAAACCAAGTCAACAATGTTTTGGGCTTCCCGTTTATCTTCCGTGGTGCACTTGATGTCAGAGCGACTAAAATCACTGAAAACATGAAAATGGCAGCTTCAAAAGCTTTGGCCGCACTTGCGAAAGAGCCAGTACCTGATTATGTTGCAAAAGCACACAGTAGAACCGATATGGTCTATGGAAAAGAGTATATTATCCCTTCTCCTTTCGACAAACGACTAATGGAATGGGTATCGTATGCGGTAGCTGAAGCAGCAATCGCCGACGGCGTTGCCAGAGTAAAAAACTTTGATATGGCTGCCTACAAAGAAAAACTCACAAGAATGGCAAACCAAGCCAAATAATAGTTCTACCTTCGGGTAGAAAACATCCCGCTATAATCAAAATCTCTCTTTCAAATACCCAATCACTCTTTCTAAATCAACATTGCCGTTAATCTGCGACGGAGGCAACATTTCAGCATATTTCAATGCTTCCGCAACACCGTCTAATCCCACAAACTGAACATGAGAAACGTACTTAAAAAGTTCTCGCTGTAAAAAGAAATGCTCTCCCGTAATAATCTTACATCCAAAACGGGCAGGTTCAAGAGGATTGTGTCCTCCGATGGGAGCAAATGCTCCTCCCAAAATTGCTATATCACTGATGGCGTAGAGGTTATTGAGTTCTCCCATGGTATCGATGAGGGTAATATCATCTCCAATTGTTTGGGTCTGGCTCCAACGTGAAAAACTATAGTTTGGGGCAGTGCGACCAATGAGGTCCGCTACTTTGGTAAAGCGTTCAGGATGACGAGGGACAATGAGGAGTTTTGCGTAAGGATTAAGGGCACGATATTCCATAAATCCTCGAAGTATCCCCTCTTCTTCTCCCTCATGGGTACTTCCCGCAACAATAAGTAATCCATCGGGTTTGAGATACGCTTTGGTCGCTTCAATCTTTTGCGCCAACTTGATGTTTCCGACCACTTCAACGTTGTGTGCACCAAGGGCAATAAAACGTCCCCTATCCTCACTGCTTTGGCATAAAATAAGATCGCACTTCTCAAAGAGTCTCGTATAGAACCACTTCATCTTATAATATTTCGGAAAACTTCGATCACTGATACGTGCATTAAGTGCGATCACCCGTGCACCTCGAAGAGCAGCAATGCTAAATAAAAGATACCAAAACTCAGCTTCTAAGACTACGACTGTCTTGGGGCGACGAATCCAAAACCATAACCATGGCTCAAAAGGGAGATAACGTACCTCTGCGGTGTATTTGGATGCTGCCTCATATCCTGTATGGGTAATAACGCTGATGGCGATTTTAAGCCCTTTTAGGCGCTCTAATATCGGGGCGATTGCTTTGGCTTCTCCTAAAGAGCAGACATGAAACCAAATATCATGATCTTTGAAGGGGCGATTGTTATAGAGAAAAAAACGAGAAGGAATGGAGGATTGGTATTTTTTTTTAAAAGATAGAAAAATTATAAAGGGAAGAGCCACCATAAAAAGAACGGTGGCTAGGAAGGTGTAAAAAAGGTCAAACACCTTCACGAAAAAATTTACGCACCCATCTCTTCAGTGACAGGCTCAAGATACAAAAGACGTCCGCAATGAGGGCACATTGTAATCTCTTCACCTTTGATGACTTCTGAATACACTTTGTCACTCAATGCCATATAGCATCCCATACACGCTTGATTACGAACTGGTACAGCTGTCGTATTTTTAGCCCAACGACGAATTTTTTGATAGAAAGAGAGCCCTTTTTGATTCATTGCGCCCACAAGAATCTCTTTTTTGGCGAATATTACTTTGCGTTCTTCATCAATTCGTGCCAATTTTACATCAACATCGGCTTTTACCCCTGAAAGTTTTCCTTCTACTTCGGATGCTTTTGTCTCAAGTTCTTCAATTTTTGCTTTTTTGTGATCGATAAGTTTTTCCAAACGTCCAATCTCTTCATTAGCGAAATTAACTTGCTCTTTTGCAATTTCTTCTTCAAGCTGAAGTGATTTCATCTCACGTTCAGTTTTGATTTCAGCACTTTTTTTGCTGTTATCTTCTAATTTTGCAGAAAGTTCTGCAAGGTGAAGCTCATTTTTTTGCTTCTTAACTTGCTCATCTTTGATCTCACCAGAGAGGGTTGAAATCTCACTTACTAAAGCTGTTTTTGTGGCTAAAAGAGCGTCATACTGAAGGTTTGCTTCGTCAATTTGCGGCTCGAACGCATCGATCTCTTTGTCAATCAACGACAAGTCGATTAGCTGCTCTAAATGTTTGTTCATAATGTGCCTTTTTGGGGGTGCTTCATCTCAATGATAAGAGAATGGGTTTTTTGATGGTGAAATTATAACACTCAAACCTAATTTTTCCAAGTGTGTTGCCAATATCTCTCCAAAATAGCACTCACTTTCATAATGACCGATGTCCATCATCGACAATCCAATGGCTTTTGCTTCCATCGCATCGTGGTATTTGATGTCTCCGGTTAAAAAACAATCTGCTTGGATATTTCGCATTAGTGATGCACCGGAACCGGTTACCAAAGCACACGAACGGATATGCTCGTGACACTGTACGCTTCGGATATGCTCAAGCCCCATCACTTTTTTGATTTTAGCGGCAAAAAGGTCGAACGGTTCATTCACGCCAAAATAGGCAACAAATCCCTCTTTGGCAAGTATCTCATACCCTAATACTTTTGTTGCAACGTACTCATTGAGATGGGTATGATCAAAATTTGTGTGCATGGCGATATTGGAAATATTCTTACGAATCATCGGGGCAAGAAGTTTGGCAGGGTATTGGTTAAATTGTAACTGCTTGAGCCCTCCAAAGATAATGGGGTGGTGAGTAATGAGTAACGCATTATCAGGAATGGAGTCAATCAACGCTTCGTCCATATCAATCGAAAGAACTATAGTAGAGATATCTTGGTCAAAATTACCGACTAAGAGTCCCGAATTATCCCAGCTCTCTTGAAGTGCAAAAGGGGAAAGTTCATCTAAAAAGGTGTAAATATCTCGAACGGTCATTTTTCATAACTCCTTTTTTTACGCTTCACTCTCACGTGAATCGATTGAGAACCTGAGAGAGGATCAGAATATTTGAACTCAAATTCTCCCAACCCTTCAATCAAATCGACCAATTTTTTGTACCCAAAACTGCGCGGGTCAAATTCGGGGGATTTGTTGATCAAATTTTGACCGATAGCCCCCATATACGACCACCCGGCTTCGTTCGTCGTGTCTTCGACGGCATTGCGTACCAATTCCAATAGAGCTTTTGTATCATGTTTAACAGTCGAAGGGGCAATCGTAGGCGTCGTAATAGAGCGGCGAAGATTTTCGGTATAGATAAATTTGTCGCATGCACCGATAAACGATTTGGGTGTTTTTTGCTCTCCAAAGCCGTACACCTTAATCCCTGATTCCCGAATACGGCTGGCAAGTCGGGTAAAATCGCTGTCACTGGAAACAATACAAAAACCATCAAAGTTTTTCGTATACAGCAAATCCATTGCGTCAATAATCATAGCACTGTCAGTTGCATTTTTCCCTGTCGTGTAAGCGAATTGCTGCATCGGATGAAGTCCGTGTTCAAGCAATACATTTTTCCATCCCTTGAGCTTTACGTCTGTCCAATCCCCGTAAATCCGCTTAACACTCGCTACTCCATGTCCGGCGATTTCATCCAATAATCCTGCAATAATGGAGGGTTGCGAATTGTCCGCATCAATCAGTACCGCCAAGCGGGCTTGATTCTGATTCACTTGGCTTCCTTTAATTGTTCCAGCGCTTTGCGTGCTTCAGGAAAATCTTCTTTCAAAGTCAGTGCGTGAGTGTACATCTTCGCTGCCTTATCGCCCTCTCCCATTTCATTCAAAAGATTTCCGTAGTTGTAGTACGTAATGGCATAGTGTTCATCAATCTCTAATGCTTTTTCATAATGCTCTTGTGCAAGAAGCAGCGAACCTTGTTCTTTATACATCGAGGCAATGGCGTTGTGGGTTAAATCATCCGTACCATCCAGTTCAATCGAACGGAGGTATAAGGCAATGGCTTCTTGCGTATCTCCCATTTTTCCATGAATAAAGGCAAGCTTATTAAGAATTTCGGTGTTATTGGGAGAAAGAGTGTTAGCACGGTTTAGTTTATCCAATGCCCTCTCTAAATCTCCCTCACTGTAGGCTTCGTCTGCTTCATCGACCAACGCAGTTGAATTATTTATTAAAATAGATTTAGTAGAAACCGGGGCTGGCTCTTCATATTTCTCTATAGGATCTTCCAATATTTGAACATGGCGATAAATTTGATAAGCAAAAAATCCTGTTGCTCCCAACATAATAATGGCAAATATACTCATAGAACTCCTTTTTGTAATCAAAGTATACTATAATCGCAACAACATAATAATAGGTACGCATCATGCATAGTAATTTAAAAGATCCAGCCCTTTATATCAACCGTGAGCTCTCATGGCTTCAGTTTAATACCCGTGTTTTAGGGCAAGCACAAGACGAATCATTACCTTTACTTGAACGATTAAAATTTCTTGCAATTTATGGAACCAATCTCGATGAATTTTACATGATTCGTGTTGCAGGCTTGAAAAAGCTCTTTAGCGCAGGGGTCAACGTCTCCGGCGCAGATCGCTTTACTCCTCTTCATCAGCTACGTGAGATCCGTACTTATCTCCATACTGAGCAACAAGCGGTTGAAGGGTGTTTGCTCGGGATTATGAACTCATTGGAAAAAGAGGGGATTTTTTTTAAATCCTATAAAGAAGTTACAGTACCTCAAAGACAGATTCTTGATCGTTACTTTTTTGAAAACATTTATCCGGTTATTGTCCCTATTGCCGTCGATGCTACTCACCCTTTCCCCCATCTCAACAACCTTAGTTTTGGACTGATCGTCAAACTTCGAGACAAAGATAATGAAAATATTGAACGCTATGGGATTATTCGTGTTCCCAGAGTACTTCCACGTTTTGTTGATATAGACAACCGTATTTATATCCCTATTGGAAGCATTGTTGCTGAGCATATCGATGATCTGTTTCCAGGGTATGAGCTCATCAAATTCTCTGCATTTCGTGTTACCCGTAATGCCGACATCGCCATCGA
The DNA here is from genome assembly GCA_028714915.1 of Sulfuricurvum sp. Lineage (GTDB taxonomy): Bacteria > Campylobacterota > Campylobacteria > Campylobacterales > Sulfurimonadaceae > Sulfuricurvum. The sequence continues at coordinate 222,155 of JAQTLL010000002.1, read as the reverse complement.
AGAAGAGGAAGCTGATGATTTCATGGAGATGCTCGAAGAGGGGCTCAAGCTTCGTAAAAAAGGGGAATTGGTTCGGCTGGAGCTGAGCAATCATGCCGATGATGACCTCTTAAACTTCTTTAACCGTCATGCCAATGTTTTTAAAGACGACATCTACCGTTTTCAAACCTACCTAAATCTTGGAGCACTTTGGCAAGTGGTGGGAAATAAAGATTTTGCCCATCTCACCAGCCCAAGTTTTAAACCGCGCAATCTCCCGCCTCTCAATTCAGACGAAAATCTATACTCTATTTTGGATAAACAAGATTTGGTTATCTTTCATCCGGTAGAGAGTTTTGAACCCGTTGTCCGTCTCATTCAAGTCGCTGCAAAAGATCCCGATGTGGTCTCCATCCGTATGACTCTCTATCGCTCAGGCTCCAAGTCTGTTATTGTCCAATCCCTCATCGCTGCAGCTGAATCAGGCAAACAAGTGACCGTTATGGTGGAGCTCAAAGCCCGTTTCGATGAAGAGAACAACCTCATCTGGGCAAAAGCCCTTGAAAATGCCGGAGCCCATGTTATCTACGGCATTTCAGGATTTAAAGTTCATGCCAAGGCTGCTCTCATCACCCGTCGTGTGGGAGGAAAACTTAAACAATACGCTCATATCGGAACCGGAAACTATAACCCCTCCACGGCAACCGTCTACACCGACATCAGCTATATGACCTCCAACGATGCCATTACAAACGACATGACCCGCTTCTTTCACTTCCTTACGGGCTTTAGTAAAAAAGGGAAGCTCAACGAGCTTTATATGGCTCCGACGCAGATTAAACCTAAAATTCTCTCTCTTATCCACAACGAAACACGCATGGGAAGTGAAGGGGTGATTATCGCCAAAATGAATGCTCTCGTCGATGATGACATCATCAAAGCACTCTACAAAGCCTCTATCGCAGGGGTTAAAATTCAGCTCATCATCCGAGGCGTGTGTTGTTTGCGTCCTGGGGTTCCCGGTGTCAGCGAGAATATCCGTGTCATCTCCATTATCGGCAAATATCTCGAACATGCCCGAATTTTTTACTTTAAACACTCTACCCCTCAAACCTATATCTCCAGTGCGGATTGGATGCCTCGTAATCTGCTGCGCCGAATCGAACTTCTGACCCCAATCGCGGGTGAAGAGGCGTCCGCTAAACTTATCCAAATTTTACAATTACAAATTTCTGATAATGTTCTCGCTCACGAACTTCAAAGTAATGGAACCTATATCAAAATTACTCATGAAAGCAGCAGTGTCATCAACTCTCATCAAATTGTTGAAACCACAACCAATAAAGTATATAATTCTGCCAAAAAACAGTCTCCCAACTACATGCAGCAACTCTCGTCGCGCTTGTTTAAGGAAAGCTAACCCAAGGAACATCAATGATCGGAAATTACCTTAACTACACTCCAACCCTAAACGATCGTGTTTGGATTGCCCCCTCTGCCGATATTATCGGTCGAGTTGAGATGGGGGAGGATGTGAGCATTTGGTTTGGGTGCGTCGTACGCGGGGATGTCCACTATATCAAAATCGGAGATCGCAGCAATATTCAAGATTTGAGCATGATTCACGTTACCCATCACAAACGTGATGATATGAGTGACGGTCATCCCACTATTATCGGCAACGATGTCACCGTAGGGCATCGTGTCATGCTTCATGGCTGTACTATTGAAGATGCCTGTCTTATCGGAATGAGTGCGACCATACTCGATGGAGCGGTGATCGGTAAAGAATCTATCGTCGGTGCGGGGGCATTGGTTACTAAAAATAAAGTATTCCCTCCCCGCTCACTCATCATGGGAAGCCCTGCCAAAGTTGTCCGTGAACTCACCGATGAAGAAGTGTCCGAACTTTATGCCTCAGCACGCCGATACGTAAGCTTCAAAGAAAACTACCGTACCTCTAATGTTTGAATTTAATCTGGTTGTTGTCGCCGATATTCTCGGAATTATCGCTTTTGCTTTGAGCGGTTTTTTAATTGGAGTGCGTCACAAGCTGGATCTTCTTGGAATTATGATTTCTGCCTCCATTACTGCACTTGGCGGCGGGGTGGTTCGTGATGTTATCTTGGATCGTACCCCTTTTGCTTTTAATGAATATTATCCTGCCATTACCGTATTTTTGACCGTTTTAATTGCTTTTATATTTCGTAATAATCTGCGTGAGGAGTTAGAACGCCAGTGGCTTTTTGTCATCAGCGATACTATCGGTCTGGTAGCATTTAGCATCACCGGTGCTCTGCTGGCTATCAATGCCGAATTTAACTTTTTTGGGGTCATAATCTTGAGCTTTTTAACCGCTATCGGGGGAGGCGTATTGCGTGACACGATGATTAATCAAATCCCCTCCGTCCTCATCAGCGATTTTTACGGTTCTATTGCTCTTATCGTCGCCGTCTTGCTCATTCTTTCCAATGCTCTTTGGAATCTCAATACCCTTAGCGTGGCACTCATCGCAACCCTCGCCATCACTTTGCGTCTCTTGGCCTATACCAAACAATGGCACTTGCCCAAACTGGAAATAAAATGAAGTTATTTTGGAAAATTATCCTTATCCTTACCGTACTGGGAGCACTCGATATCGGGCGTTATTTCATTTATCCTAATATCAACGATCTAAAAAAAGTTCGCCCTGTACCCACTGCCTTTATGGAATATCGCCAAAGCCAATGGGCAGACGAAAATCGTAATATACACATCACCCAACAATGGGTAAGCATGGATAAAATCTCTCCCAATATTATCAAAGCGGTCCTTATCGGAGAAGATGACGGATTTTGGAAACATGACGGATTTGATGTCAAAGGGATGGAAAATGCCATCGAGCGAAGTATCAAAAAAGGAACACTTGCGGGAGGCAGCACCATTAGCCAGCAACTCTCTAAAAATCTCTACCTGTCACCGAGTAAAAATCCGGTGCGAAAAATCAAAGAGGCCATCATCACATGGCGTATCGAAAAGACTCTCTCCAAACGCCGTATTTTAGAGATTTATCTCAACGTAGCTGAATGGGGAGATGGGATATTCGGTATTCAAGCCGCCGCACATCATTATTACCACAAAAGTGCCAAAAATCTTACAGCAGACGAAGCTTCGCATCTCGCCGCTGTTCTCCCAAATCCTATCAGATACAATCCGACAGGAAATCAAAAATACGTCAAAAACCGTGCTCGTATTATCTACAAAACCATGCGGCGTCGAGGTGTCATCCAATCCATCTATAAAGAAGTCATGACCCCTGCAAAAGAGGAGAAATCAACTGAAACGAATGGTTCCGTGGAGTCATTATTTGATAGCGCCACTAATGATTCCTCAGTGGAAAAAGGTGAGCCATCACTGGGCGAAAGCCCTCCTGAACCTTCTGTTTTTATGAAGGATGAGGGGAATGTGACACAGTAGTTTTAGTAGCTTTTAATCCGTCCCAAAGTATTCAGGGCAATCAAGGAAGCAATCATAATCAAATAGGAAGGGGCATACACATTACCGCTAAATTCTACCAGTGATGTCATCAATGCCGGAGTAATCCCTCCTACAAGACCTGCCGCACTCCCTAAAATCAATGCCGTAAATGAGGCTCGGTATCCATGATACTCAAGTGCATGAACAACGGCTGAAAATATCGGTGCTTGATAAGCACAGAGTAATAGCACCATGACCGATGTTGCCGCTAATGCCCCGTAAAATCCGCCATGCATCATCACATACATCAACGGATAGATGGTGATTGCGGTAAAAAATGAAGCAGTTCTCATAACACGAATCGAGCCAAATCTATCAGCTACCATTGCCATCAAAGGGATAAAAATCACCCCTAAAACGATAGAAATGGTATTAATATTTCCCGCTTGCGCTTTGGTCAATCCCGCACTTGATTCAAGCCAAATGGGGAGATAGATAAACAAGGTGTAGTAAAACATCCAAATGACCGAGGCAACGATAAGAAATTGTCCAAAAACCTTTTTGTGCTCTTTGAAAATTGCCACCAAAGGAATCGTTTTATCTTCATGGGGCTGATAGTTATCGGTGAGATTTCGGCGCAGATACACCCCTGCCGCTGCGATGACAATACTCACAATAAACGGGATTCTCCATCCCCACTCACCCATCGCATCTTCCCCCAGATACCAGAGCAATCCACCGCACAGTGCCGAACCCAACGCCATCCCGATTTTCGCTCCGACAGAGACGAAAGAGCCGTAAAGATTTTGACGATTGGGGCTGGATTGTTCTACGAGATAGACGATGGAGCTGGCGTATTCACCCCCGACAGAGAGCCCTTGAATCATACGAAGTGCAACGAGAAGTATCGGTGCCATAATCCCGACTTGTCCGTACGTCGGTAAAAATCCAATGAGAAATGTCGGCAATGCCATCAACATCAATGATGCCATCAAAGCAAAGCGCCGCCCAATACGATCTCCGATATGACCAAAAATCGCAGCACCCACAGGACGCATAATCATCCCAGCCGCAAACGCTCCAAAAGAACCCAGCAATGAGAGAAACGGATCATCGGAAGGGAAAAAGAGCTTCCCCATCATCACCGCTAAAAAACCAATAAGGGCAAAATCATAATATTCAATAACGTTACCGATGATTCCTGCGGCAATAATACGTTTTTTAGATCCGATCAAACGATCCATCCGCCGCCAAGCAGTTTATCACCCTCGTAAAAAACACCCGCTTGTCCCGATGCCACACCTAACACGCTCTCATGCAACTCCACCGTAGCATGGTCGCCCTCAATAACAACACTGCAACGTACAGCCGTCGTGCGATAGCGAAGTTTCACATCGCATTCAAAATTGACACGGTCATCAAACATATTGACATTCTCCAGCACGACACGATGGCACTCTAGCGCCTCACGAGGACCGACTACGATTTGATTGGTATCGGGTCTGATTTCAACCACAAAATGAGGATCATGAGCACCATGAACACTAAAGCCTTTACGTTTTCCAATGGTGTAGTGCATATAGCCCTTATGTTTTCCGACCACTTTTCCCTCAAGGTTTAGAACTTCCCCCTCAACATCGACATTGACATACGGTTTTAACACCTCGGCGTAGGTCGTTTCCACAAAACAAATTTCGCTCGATTCTCCTTGCGATGCAAACGATTCCAATCCTGAAATACCTGCCGCATACGCTTTTATGTCCGTTTTGTGTTTTTCACCCAGAGGAAAAAGGAGACGGGGAACAATCGCGGGATCGATATAGAAAAGAAAATAGCTTTGATCTTTGGTATCATCTTCTGCCATCTGAAGATATTGCCCGTTATGACGGATATAATGTCCAGTTGCTACAAAATCTGCTCCCAAAGAATCCGCAAACTGCACCATTGCTCCAAATTTGATATTGCGATTACACAATGCACACGGGTTAGGCGTTTTTCCCTCTTTGTAGATCTCGATAAACGGAGTAAAGACTTTTTCATTGAATTTTTCTTGCAAATCGAGAATATGGAGCTTCACTCCCGCAAAATCAGCTGCTCTTTGAGCACGCTCTTGGTGAATTTCATGATACCCCGGTTTTGAGTGTAACTTCATATACACTCCTTCCACTTCATAACCTTGCTCTTTTAACAATAACGTCGAAACAGTCGAATCGACACCTCCGCTCATACCGATTAGTACTTTTTGTGCCATTAAACACTCTCCCCGTCCGTATTACATCGATCCGTAACATAGGAAGAAAGAGATTGATAATATTTTGTATTATTTAACCCCTCTTTTTCTAAGTCATTCATTTGTGCCCTCAATGATTTTTCAATCTCGCTCATCACAAAATTCAAATCATCACTCAAAGTCATCAAATTTATATCACGTTCATCAATCATCCCCTCTGCTAACACTTTCGTCCGTATAAACTCTATAAGCGGTGCGTAAAATTCTGTCCCAATAACAAAAAGGCGTACACCCCATACTTTTCGGGTTTGAATCAGAGTTAATGCTTCGAACATCTCATCAAGCGTTCCAAAACCTCCCGGAAAGATCACGTATGCCATAGAATATTTAACCAACATCACTTTGCGAGAGAAAAAATAATCAAACGACCGTCCCTTCGTAATATAAGGGTTAGGCTGCTGTTCAGAAGCAAGCTCAATATTAAGTCCGATGGACTCCACCTCTTCGTGCGCGTATGCTCCTCGGTTTGCTGCTTCCATAACTCCTGGACCACCGCCCGTAATCACATTATAACCTCGAGCTCCAAGCATATCGGAGAGTTGCATCGCTTGTTTGTAGTAGGGATGATTTTCATCGACACGAGCGCTGCCAAAAATAGTAACAGAAGGTCCTAAATCCCCAAGCTCATCGAATCCTTGAACAAAATCGGCAATAATTTTAAAGACACTCCATACATCTGCTGACTTAATATCTTTAACATAACGGCTGCTCGGATACTCTTTTTTTCTTCCTCGATAATGCGCCATTACTTATCCTTTTAACTTGGTCAAACGGTCACGTTTTGTCCCGATGGAAGTAATTTGGACTCCAAAGTTACCATCCACAATAACGACTTCGCCTTGGGCAATCACGTGATCATCAACCAAAATATCCAACGGATCATTAGCCAGCTGATTAAGCTCAATTACTGAACCAATATCCATGCTCAAAACATCTTTAAGCAACATTTTTTTCTTGCCGATACGAACACGGACAGGGAGTTTGACATCCATAATGAGCCCGATGTTTTTCATCTCTCCCTCATCGAGTCGACGCCCTTTGTTCATTGTATCTTGGCTCGCGTATCCTGAATCTCTCTCGCTGACATCCTCATGAGACATCACGCTATGAGATCCATCCAGCGCACTTACAATTGATGAATCTACCGCAAACATCACCAAAGAATTTATACTGCCCAAAACAAAAGAAAAAACATACATCTTTGCATACGGATCAAGATTAATCTCTTCACTCTCGCCAATAAAAACGGCACTGTCTGTTTTAATCGAAAATTTTGGGAGTTCTTTTTGAGACCCTAGTGTCGTACTCATCGCTCCGGTAATATTGGAAATAATCTCTTTAAGGGCATCAAGATCTTCATCATTCATCTCCTCTTTGCCCTCGCCATCACCCCCTAGCATCATATCACCAAGGGCAGTAGCCAACATTGGAGGGACCATAATCATCCCTCGTCCAGAAGCTGCTCCGCTAAAGCTTAACTGCACTGAGGCAATCGGTGGAATAACATTGCTGACAATCGAAATAATTTCAGCATTTTTAAACGTAACCGTCGGTGCTTGACCTGTCAGTCCCTCAATTGTCGCCGTTGTTTCGGTAGAAAATAATCCGGTAAAATCACTCATCTTTCATCCTCATCAAACTCATCATGAGTCTTTATTATCTCTTTGGCACCAATAATCCGCTCTTTGCGTTTTGTTTCAAACTCTTTAAGTGCACGCTTGACTGCATCTTTTTCAGTATCAATTACTTCGGTGATTTGAACCGATTTTCGAAAACGCCGTAATCCCATTTGGGCTATGAAACGCTCTTTACCATCAACACTTACACTTACAACATCATTTGCGGGGAGATTGAGACGTAAAATATCCCCCTCTTCAATGTCCAGCAATTCATGAAGACTCAACTGGGCATACCCAAGATTCACGTCTACATTGACATGAGCACCGCCTAGAAGGACTTGAAGCTCTTGATTACGGCTTTTTTTAGAACTTGTCTCATTAAGCATCAAATCACGGCTGGCAAGTTTTGGCAATATCGGTTCCAAGGCAATAACAGGATAACATATATTCATCATCCCCGAACTGTGACCGATAATAATCTCCATAACTACCATAACAACAATCTCATTTTGCGCCACGATTTGAACAACATTCGGGCTTGATTCTTTGGACTCGATTTGAGGGTAGAGCTCTGTTACGGGGCCCCATGCTTCACGCAGTGTTGCCATCATAACCCGCAAAATAGTTTCAAATAGGGAAAGTTCAATATCAGAAAACTCTCGATTCGCCTCAAAAGGTTCGCCCTTCCCCCCCAAAATACGATCCAACATAGGAAAAGCGATGGAAGGGTTAATCTCCAAAACACCGTTTCCCTCCAATGGCTTCATCGAAAAGACGTTAAAGCTCGTCGGATTGGGAAGCGACATCAAAAACTCCCCATACGTCATCTGATCGACAGAATGAAGCTGTATCTCAACAATAGAGCGCATAATGGAAGATATTTGAGAGGAGATCGAACGCGCCATCTTGTCATGAATACCGCGGAATGCCCGCAATTGTTCTTTAGATACGCGATTTGGACGCTTAAAATCATAGAGTGTTATCTGACGGTTTGGAAATAGATTTTCTTCTTCACCTTCCAGTGAAACATCACCTTCATCATCCACAACATCCAATAAGGCATCAATCTCTTCTTGGGATAAAATATCAGCCATCTTTTACCCCCTTACCATTTCTTTAATACGTCGAATTACCGATTTGTGAATCTGCGAAATACGCGATTCGGTGATATTGACAATCTCACTGATCTCTTTCAACGTCAGTTCCTCGAAATAATAGAGCTGAATAATCATCTGTTCTCGGGTCTCAAATCCTATCAGAACTTCTTTTATAACATCCACTAACTCCTCATACTCCATACGCTCTAGCGTTCCGCCCTCACCCTCATTTCCCAACTGATCATCCAACGGTAAAACAGTATAAATATCAGAAGCGATACGGGCTTCATGGATTTTTTCTTCCTCAATCCCCAATATACCCGCCAGTTCTTTATTCGTCGGTTCACTGTCATATTCTGCCAGATAATGTTCAATTGCTACATCGATCTCTTTAATCAACCGTCTGCTGGCACGACTCACAACATCCAGTGACCTGAGATAGTCCAACATTGCTCCATACACTCTTGTTTTAGCGTATCCCCAAAACGAATCATTTTGCGCTTCGTCATACCGACGGGCAAGTTTAACAAGTTCTTCTGTCCCAATCGCGCACAAATCCATATAATCGATGGAACTTGGAAGCCTCTCTTTGAGACGAAACGACATTGCCTTGACCGCCGGAAGATATTGCAAGGCAAGCTGATCCTCTTGGTGTTTCAATTCTTGGCAATACACACCTGCGCCACTCATACGCTCACCTTCTCGTCATCGCTTAGCAGCTCCGATTTATGAATGTAGTAGGCATCAATAAATTGCTCACGACGATTAATTTCACGAACATAATTGTCCAAACTTCTCTCGTGTGAATGCTTTGGAAACGGATGAACTTTAACGCCCAACGTTTGAAAATAGAACCCGACACACAAATGGGCAAATAAATAAAAGAATATGGTAATCAAAATTACCAGTCCCAAAAAGTTTTCAGCAGAGGTCGACTGCAATATTCCAAATACAATACCAAAGAGAAATCCTTGTACTGTTAAGAAAGAGACGAAATTCTGCCCGCGCATTATATACCTTGAAGGAATATCAAAAGTGTTCCATCAGACGCTTAAAGAAGCCGCCGAGTCCACTCTCCTGAGCAGTAACGAGCACATTTCGTTCCAATTTCTTTGCAATTTTCTTCACAATCATTTCCAGCTCAACCGCAGGGGTTGAAGTGGGAAATTCTCTCGTATACAATGCCCTTTTTTTGACACTGATGGAGACTTTTGGATCCGCCGTGATTTGTCCTAAAAAATTAAGTTTCAATTGCTCACCGATATTTGCAAGCGCCACTTTTTGAATTTTCTCAAACAAGGCAGTGGCTTCTTGCGCACTGCGAACCTGATTCATAATAACACTAATATCATTTCGAAGACGTGAGGTGACTTTTATCGTCGCATAGGCATCAGTAATGGCAGCAGGGTCAGGAACAGTAACGACAATGACATCATCGCATGCGCGTAAAAAAAGCTGAATATGCTCGCCGATTCCCGCTCCCGTATCAATAATCATCACATCCAAATCATCCAAAACATGGGCTTCATCCATAAAGCGCTCAAACAATCCCGACGAAGCATATTTAAAAATCTCTTCGCCGCTCTCACCGGGGATTAAGACAAGATTTTTCTCAATCGGAACCAAAATTTCCTCAACGGTAGCTTCTCCGCGAAGAACATGCAAAATATTTTTTTTAATTTTGACATTAAACATCACATCAAGATTGGCAAGTCCTATATCCGCATCAAAAATCCCTACCTTGAGTCCATTTTTTGCCATAACATGTGCCATATTGGAGCTGATAGTACTCTTTCCGACACCCCCTTTACCGCTCGTAATCGCGATAAAACGGGTTTTTTTAGATGTTGCGTGTGAATTTTGCTTTACCAGTGCTTCAAGTTTTGTGGCTTGGTGACTCATAAGTTTTCACCCTTACGGAATCCGTTGAGCAAGCAGTCGATTAAAAAGTCACTGCTGGAAACAACTAAATCTTCGGGAACTTCTTGTCCGATTGAGAAGTAGCTGATAGGGACTTTGGTCTCATAGACTAGGGAAAAAATATTACCGAAACCTCTTGTTTCATCGAGTTTTGTAAACATCATCGTATCAATTCCCAGTGGGGCAAAATTCTCATACGTTGATTTTAAATCTTCATATTTAATGGAACTGGGCAAAACAAGAATCACGTCTACGCTGTAATGGGTAGTATTAGAGCGTAAACACTCATAAATTTTTTCGATTTTACTCTTGTCATACGGGGAAGAACCCATTGTATCAATCAAAATATAATCGCTGTACTGTAAGGAGTTTAAAGCGGTAGAAAATTCTGGCGGATCGACTACTGTTTCAATGCCCAGTTTCATCATTCGTGCGTATTGCATCAACTGCTCTACCGCCCCGATACGATACGTGTCCAGTACCACCAATCCTACTTTGTATTTTTTCTCTAAAAAATAGGAGTATCGAGCAGCAAGCTTTGCGATAGAAGTTGTTTTGCCCACTCCCGTAGGGCCCACGAGCATCACCACTTTTTTAGCCCCCATTTTGGGAGCGCTCTCTAAGCGAACAGGAATCATTTTCCGCAAAAGTACTTGAAAATAACGCTTAACGGTTTCGGAATTTTCACGCATTTTGGAGGGCATATGCTCCAGCGTGAGCTGCATTATTTCATCCAAATGCTCTTGATTCATACCGCTGGTACGTGCAAGACGGTAAATCTCTGCAAATTCAGGGGGGATAGGGAGACTGTTTTTCGGTGACTTTTCATTCCAAAACATATTTTGAATAAGCTTGACTTTATCCCCCAGTTTTTCAATCTCATCTTTGATTTTTTTGAGATCTTCATTTGGTGCTTCTGGAATCTGCTTGGAGGGGCGATCTTCTTCGGTGACTTTTGCAATTTTAGAAATTTGTTTTGCTGCTTCGGATATGTTATACAAAACATCATTGCTTTTTTCGGTAAGGGGGCGCTGCTTGGTCAACGGTTGGGCTTGACGTTGAGGAGTGCGGGGAGCAGTGTTTTCTTCCACACCGACCACAATTTCATAAAGAGCAGTTTTACCAAGCGATTTTTTTTGTATTTCACGTGTTTCAATCAGCATTGCATCTTCGCCCACTTCAAGCTGTGCTTTTTTTAGGGCCTCAGCCGGAGTAGAACCGCTAAACGTTAAGATTTTCATAGTGTCTCCGTATCGTGTTTCGAGCCATACTTTTCAATGGTATCACCACACTAGAACGCTTTTCCCAATGAGGATGGGGGATTTTTAATTCTGGATAATCAAGTATCCGTTTATCAAAGAATATCATATCCAAATCAAGTGTTCTTGGAGCATTCGTGAAACTACGAACCCTCCCAAAACGCTTTTCAATTCTCCACAATACCCGTAAAAGTGCTCGAGGAGAAAGCGATGTTGAAATCTTAATTACTGTGTTGTAAAAATCATCTTGCTGGGTATACCCAAACGGGGGATTTTTTAAAATCACTCCGCTTTGAACTCTTGTAAGCTGGGAGAGTCTCCCCAAATAAACCCACAAATGTTCCATGCGCCGTCTGACATCACCTACATTACCACCCACTCCCAAAATAACCGAGAATCGGTGATTATTATTTACGTGCAGTTTGGAAGGAAATCTTCGACTGACATAAATCGTATGCTTCTTATCCAACGCTCGCGCAAGAAACATGATTATTCTTCTACAGTGCCTTGCTGTGCACGTTGTATTGCTTGAATTTCACTCAAAATCTGCATCATCCCCATCATTGCCAAATGATACCCAAATGGTCCAAATCCGATAATTGACGAGGTACATACAGGAGCTGTCATACTTTTTTGACGAAACTCTTCACGGCGATAAATATTGCTGATATGGACTTCAATCGTCGGGATACTCACCGCACTGATCGCATCACGAATAGCAATTGATGTATGGGAATACGCGGCAGGATTAATGATGATTCCATCCGCATCTCCATAACACTCTTGGATTTTATCAACAATCTCACCCTCTAAATTACTTTGGTAAAAATCAATATCAATCCCGTTTTGCCCTGCAAAATCTTTCATTTGAGCATGGATTTGCTCTAAACGCATCGGACCGTATACTTGCTGATCACGCACACCCAACATATTAAGATTTGGACCTTGAATTACCGCTATCTTCATACAAAAACCTTCGATTTAACTTTTAAAGATAGATTATACGCACTACTAGATTACAAGGAACTTTCATCAAAGTAATTCAACTTTGTTTCTGCCATTCTCCTTGGCTTTATACAAAGCGGTATCGGCACGATTCAAAAGTGTTTCTTGCGTATCGCCTGCAACAAACAGACTCACTCCAAACGATAACTGAACGTTCACAAATAAATTTAGTTGCTCAACAGCCACTCTTAGTTTTTCCGCTACAAGGATTGCTCTGCGCGCATCTACATGCGGCAGTAAAAAGATAAACTCCTCTCCTCCCCATCGCGCCAACGTATCCCCTTCGCGCAGTGTGTGCCGAAGGACTTCGGCAATACACACAAGCACTTCATCCCCTCTTTGATGCCCGTAAGCATCATTTATTTGTTTAAAATGGTCAATATCTGCTATTACAAGAGCAAAAGAATCACCTGTTTTCCAATGTTCCCGCATCAACGTAATATCAAAAATTTCATCAAATCTATAACGATTATAAAGTTTGGTCAAAGGATCGGTAGTTGCCAGAAGCTCAAGCCGTTTTTTATCGGTTATATCATGATAAATTGCCGTATAACTGCTCAATATACCTAAATGGTCAATCCACGGTGTCACCACAGCATCCATCCACAATGCTTTGCTTTGTTTGGATAGGATTTCAATTTCACCACTCCAACGCTCCAAATCTTGAAGCGTTTTTTTCATATGCGTATATTCAGACAGGGGCGTTTTATCCGAATAAATTATTTGCAACGGCCACCCGATTAATTCATTTTCCTTAAACCCAAAAAAGGCGTTAAATGCCTTTGAAACTTCAATAATATGAAAGTCTCCATCTGTTTTAACAATTAACAAATTATCATCAATAATCTGTTTATCGTGCTGAAGTTCCACATTAAGTTGTGCTATTTTTTTCATCTGCTGTTGCAGTTTCAGCTTCAATTCATGCAAATCACTAATATCATAAACAGCAATCATCACCATTCTTTGCTCGACAACATAGGGTGAAATCGTTACCTGCAACTGCATCGTATTCAAAACAGAACTGGTAATTTTATTTCGAGGGATGGGAATAAAGCGATTATTCAATGAAGCATCGTAAAACGTAGGAGAATTAAGCCTAAGCGTTGTTCTGATTTTTCGCTGCAGTGTTCGATAATCAATATCCGGATAAAACGTTAAAAGTGATTTTCCCACCATACTCGCATACGAATGGGCTGTATTAATTTCCAACCATTGATTCCAATACACAACATTAAACTCTTCATCGACAATCATCACTCCATGCTCAAGTGCATCCAATAAAATATTGGGATAATCAACCAGCTTTGTCATGCATACAACTCTTCAAGTTTTTGATCAATAAGGTCTTTGAGGCTTTGAATCATCGCATCTTTAGTCAGAATAAAAATATGTCCATTGATATTTTGATTTTGAAACTCCATTTGTGTGCTGATAATAATAACCTGTACATACCCTTGAGCTTCATCTAAATCAATTAAATCATTCCCTTTAATAATTTGCGTTGAAGGGACAAAAAACTGGACTTTTACATTCAATTCTTCGGTCAATCGGCTTATCATCGTGGCACTTAAAATATTGGTCAGTTCAATAACGGCATCATAAATATCAGCATCATTTGGGGCATCTATATCATAAAGATGATTTCCCAAATTAATAGCTGATTCATCGGTAATGACAAAAATAAATTCACCCCCCAACGGACCTCCAAAAAGCTGTTTGGTCACATAGTGACTATTCTCACTTGGGATGGTGTCTTGTATATACTGCTTTAATCCCGTAATATCACTAATCGTAATTTTAGGAATATGCATCGTCCCGAAAGCTTTCAACAAATCAGCAATACTCGCCGTCGCATTTCCCACAGCAATATTCATAAGCTCCCGCAGAACATCCAAATGATCTCCGCTAAATTCAATTAATTTCACTACTATTTCCTCTTAGAATACAAGCTGTTGTAAAACAGTTTGCATTTTTTCACTGCTGATAGGCTTTGGTATCACCATCTTTGCTCCTAACGCCATTACTTGTGCTTGAGCCTGACTCTGAATATCCGCCGTAACCACAACCACTTGGGCTTTTGGATTTATCTCAAGAATCTGTGTCAATGCTTCATATCCATCAATAATGGGCATTGTTAAATCCAAAAATACAATTGAAGGAGAATTCTCTTGGAATTTTTCAATAGCAATCTGACCATTGTCCGCTTCAATAACTTCACAACTAGGCTCAAGTTCTTTGACTATTTTCATCAGCGATAATCGTGCCAATTTTGAATCATCTGCAACCAGTATCTTCACCTTCACTCCTGCATTTTACTTCTAAATAAATTGTAGCAAATTATCGTTAAAAAGGTTCTGCTATACTGCTATTAAAATTTTCAAAGGCTCTCACTTGCAGATACTTCTCGCCGATGCCATTTTTACCCCCGACACTATTTTACGAAATCACGGCATTGTTTTTGACAAAACCATTCTTACTATTGCCCCCAACAGTGAACTCCGCGCTCAATACGGTGCACAGTGCCAAGAACTAGGCGAGGGGTCAGTCATTATGAGCGGTCTTATCAATGCACACGTTCATCTGGAGTTCAGTGCCAATCGTTCAACTCTTACGTATGGTGAATTTATGCCGTGGCTTTCGAGTGTTATCGCCAATCGAGATGAGCTCATTCACAGCTGTGAGAGTGAGTGTATGGAGCGTGCCACGCAAGAGATGCTGGACAATGGTATTACGGCATTTGGGGCGGTGAGCTCGTATGGTTTTGATTTGGATGCTTGTGCCAATACCCCTCAAAAAGTAGTCTATTTTAATGAACTCATAGGCTCAGACCCTCTCATGGCAGATGCGCTGTACGGTAATTTTCAAGAGCGTTTATTTGCATCACAAACGGTAAAGCGAGAAGGATTTTATCCCTCAATTGCCATCCACTCCCCCTACTCCGTCCATCGCATACTCATCCAAAAAGCACTCAAATATGCTCTCGAAAATGAGATTCGTGTCACTGCCCATTTACTGGAAAGTCCGGCTGAGCGCCAATGGCTCGATACCAATAGCGGAGATTTGCAACCGTTTTTTCAAAACTTTCTCAAACAAACCACCGCCGCCAATACGGTAGAAGAATTTTTAGCCTATTTCAAAGAAGTACCGACACTGTTTACCCATGTCATTCATGCAAAAGAAGATGAACTGGTGACACTCCAACAAGGCAATCACACCATCATCCACTGCCCCATCTCCAACCGCCTTCTGGGCAACGGTGTGCTTGATGTACAACGGCTGAATAGTCACAATATCCGCTGGGTATGCGGAACCGATGGGCTAAGTTCCAACTACACTCTGAATCTATTTGAAGAGATGAAAATTGCCCTTTTTATGCACCCTGACCACAATTTGCCAGAACTCTCCCGTAAACTTTGGAGAAGCGTTACCGTGGATGCGGCGGACGCGTTACGACTAAACTGTGGTACAATCGCACCTTCTTATGATGCAGATTTACTCGTTACGCGGGTAAATTATGAGATCAACGATCAACTGCCGATTCATCTGCTGTTGCAACCACCGCATATTGAATCGGTCTATATTGTCGGAGAAAAAGTAAAAGGATAGTTATGATGGAATGGATTAAAAAAATAGGCTCTTGCCTAGCAAACGGATTACGATTTATACAAAATAATTTTAAAGCGACACTGCTCGTACTGTTCATCGTATGGCTCATACTCCCCTCAAGCGAAGAGGGTTTGACCTCTTACAATCTGCAAAAAATTTCCTTGGCGGGTCCCATCATAGATGCGACATCAATCGTCGAACAACTTGATGAAGCAAGAGAAAATAAAGATGTCAAAGGGGTATTGTTTAGTATCGATTCTCCCGGTGGAGCCGTTGCCCCCTCGGTTGAAATTGCGTACGCTATAAAACGTCTGAGAGAGACCAAACCCGTCGTCATCTATGCCGCAGGTATTATGGCAAGCGGTGGATATTACTCTGCTATTTGGGGAAACGAGATCATTGCCAATCCCGGAAGCATGGTTGGCTCCATCGGTGTTATCATGGAAGGGGCTGACATCTCCGAACTGATGCAAAAAGTAGGAGTGAAAACCCAAGTGGTTCATGCAGGGACCTACAAACAAGTAGGGACGTTTGATCGGCCGTGGAGTAATGTAGAGCGTGCTGAGCTTGAAAAAGTAATCGGTGGTACCTACACTCTTTTTGTCGGAGATGTTGCCCGTGCACGTAAGCTGGATTTAAATCGCAGCAGCGACTATGCAGATGCTCATATCTTTACCGCAGCTCAAGCCAAAGAGGTCAAACTCGTTGATGCACTTGGTGTAGAGTTTGATGCCAAAAAGCGCACTGCCGATCTCGCTCATGTCAGCGATCCTGTTTGGAACAAAGAAGATCCTATGGATAGATTTTTCAAGAAATTTGCTGCTGAGGGGGCAACGCTTGCACACCTGTACTTTCCGCCGGTAACATTGAAATAATACTTCCCGTCATCCCCGATCGAGCCGGGGATGACAAATATTACATCGTCACTTTTTTCACAACCTTTGAAGTAATAGCTGTTTTATCGTTCATTGCTACATACTCATCGCCGATACTCAGCTCATCCAAATCAATCACTTTGCCATCACGTGTTATCTGGGCAAACCCTCGTTTGTTTTTATGTTTCGGATGTTGGGATTCGTACGCTTGCATCATTTGAGATATTATGTTTTGTTTTTGACGTACAACATTCTCTATTGCTTGTACTAAACGCTCTCTAAGGGGGGAAAGCTCACCTGCTTTTTGCTCTAAAATTCTTATTATTTGAGTATTTATTCGCTCTCTTAACTCTTTTACAAGCTCTCGTTGCACCTCTAAACGATGTTCAACACCATTGCGTTTAAACGCCTCTTGCATCGATAAAAGCTGTTCGCGTTTTCGCTCTAATCGTTGCATAATCATCCCATATGCACCATAGCGCATCTCATCGATACTCTGCATCATCTCCGCAGCATCAGGAAGAAGCATCTGCATCGCAGCACTGGGGGTGGGAGCACGTAAATCGGCAACATAATCACTGATTACCCAATCAATTTCATGTCCCACGGCTGAAATAACCGGTGTAGCCATCGCAAAAAGTGCATCCGCAACGACCTCTTCGTTAAATGCCCATAAATCCTCAACACTTCCACCGCCACGCCCGACGATAACCGCATCCACATTGAGCATATCTGCATAGCGCAAGCCATCCGCAATCATTGTAGCCGCACTAACCCCTTGCACCAGTACATCTATCACAATGAGATTTACCAAAGGCCACCTGTGAGCAGCAACACGCTGCATATCTTGCAAAGCTGCACCTGTAGCCGATGTCACCAACACGATTTTTTGCGGAAATTTAGGGAACGGTTTTTTATGAGAAGGATCAAAATAGCCTTTTTGTTCAAGCTTTTTTTTGAGCTGCTCGAACGCTACGGCTAATGCCCCTGCCCCGTAAGGCTCGGCACTGACGCAGTTAATCTGATATTCTCCGCGCGGGGTATAGAGACTAAGCGCTCCATGAATGACAATATGCGCCCCCTCATCAAGAGAAAACTTTAACCGTGCCGCATTGCCTCGGAACATGACACATTTTATCGAGGAATTAGCATCTTTGAGGGTGAAATAGATGTGACCGCTGCCATGTTTGGTAACGCGCGAAAGTTCCCCTTCAACACTGACAAATTCAAATGTTGTTTCCAACAGCGTCTTGATTTGTTCGTTTAGTCCGCTAACACTAAGAGTGGAGGCCATAACGTTATTTTTTTCGAGCAATCATTAACGTCGAAATGTCCATCGAAAAACTTTGTGTATACAGCATCTCAAATCCTGCTTCTTCAAGCTCTTTTTCCATTTTTCCGACCGTCAAAAATCCTTCGATCGAATCAGGAAGATAGCGATATGCTTCATAGTTATTAGAGATCAGTCCGCCGATACGAGGGAGGATATTGTTCATATACCAATCACGTACTTTACCTAAAGCAGAAGGATTTTCATTTTTCATAAATTCGAGAATAACAACCAATCCGCCTGTTTTGAGAACACGGCTAAATTCAACAAGGGCTGCTTGTCGCTCCATGACATTACGAATACCGTATGAAATACTGATAATGTCCGCAGAATTATCCTCTCTTGGAAGCACCGTTGCAGGAGCGATGTAAAATGACATTTGCGGGAATTTTTCACGTCCGACACCGACCATCCCATCGCTAGGGTCAACACCAATAATCTCATCAATATGAATGCTGTTTTCATCACCGATACGCTTCCAATATCCCATCATATCGCCTGTACCGCACGCTACATCCACAATGGAAAGTGCCTCTTTCCCGCAATAACTAAAGGCAAGATTACACGCTTTTTTTCGCCAAATCGTATCAACACCCATACTCAAAACACGATTTGCCCGATCGTACGTCGGAGCAATATCATTAAACATAGATACGATTTTTTCTTGTTTGGTCACTTGTTTCCTTTAAACGCCAACAGAACTCGTCCTGTTGTCTACGCTAGCGCTAAGCTTCCTTCGGCAGGAGGCCCATGCGCACATACGTGCTTATTAAATTTTATTTTCCTATTTCTTTCTCATCCAAAGGAGAATATTATCGCTGATTTTAGCGTGCAGAACCTCAAAACTCTCTGTAGCCGCTCCCATACTCATACTTCCGCCACCGATTATGGGCGCAATGTAACACAAATGCCAGTCACACACATCCTCTGTCACCTCCATCATAGCCGCTCCACCCTCAATCATCACCAAAGAATACTCTTTTATCTTTTCCAATGAAGGCTCAATAAATACTCTACGATTGGGGATAGAAAACAGGGGAATAGTGGTGTCAAAATCTTTGTCGTGTGAATAAATCAATACATCAGGAGCTTTTCCCACTACCAGTCGTGCATCCAATGTGGGGCGGTCATGGCGAACCGTATTACCGCCAACAACGATTAGGTCACAACAATTCCGCAAGGCATGAACGTGCTCACGAGACGTTTGAGAGCTAATAATTCCATTGTTCACTGTTCCATCGAGTCGTTGTGCCCATTTGAAAAAGACGAAAGGTTTATTTTGCCATAGTAAAAACGGTTCAAGAAGTTTACGTCCCTCTTCTTCCATAACACCAAATGTACACGGTATCCCAGCCTCTTCTAAAATGCTCATACCATTTGCCGCAATTGGATTGGAATCTTTACAAGAAATAAAGAGCGTCTTTATCCCCAAATCACGAATCAGTAAAGCGCACGAAGGGGTTTTACCGCTGTGTGCACAGGGCTCTAGCGTTACTGCCATGGAGATATTTTGAAAAAGATTATTATGATTTTTTCGTAAATAATTGTGGATGTGTGCAGAATCGTCACTCAGAGCAATCGTTTCGTCACCGCTTAGAGTCACGTAGGCATCACGAAGCGCATATACCTCGGCATGAGGTCCGCCTGCGCATTTGTGAGCACCGATGGAGAGTATTTCACCTGATAAACCGATACACACGGCCCCGACAGCAGGATTTGGGAAAGTTAAAAGTTGATACTCCCACGCCGCATTAATGGCGAGGTTCATAGCGGTGTGAGAGATTTTCATTACCACTCGAAGTAAGTTTTTGCCTTGCTAATAGAGCGAAAAGGGACTTTTTGCTCACCCTCTTCTTTGGTTAAAACCGTAATTTCTTCACCATTAACACTGAGCAGTTCACCTTCGAACTTATCTTTAGTGATAGTAGAAAAAGCCACTTTTTCTCCAACCGATTGAGCAAAATGCTCCAACGTTTTAAGACGGCGCTCAATCCCCGGAGAACTCACTTCCAGACGGTATTCACCGCTCATAGGCGGAGTTACGTCAAGCAGAGGATTAATCAAATGAGTCAACTGGGCACATTGATCCAAAGTAACACCGCCCGGCGCAGTAACACTCACTCGGTAAATTGTATTCTCATTTTCATTTAAAATTTGTGTGTCATAAAGAGAAAGACCGATGGATTCGACCATTTTTTTAATATCGCGCTCAAGACTCATCTTTTTTCTCCTTGGCAATTTTGGCAAATAATGCTTCAATATTTTTACTGCGCTCTAACGTATCGTCAAAGACAAACGTTAAACGAGGTGAGCGGAACCACCCTTGATCTTTCATACAGTGTTCCTCAATAATAGGACGCACTTTTTCAAGTAATTTTATAAATGCAGCTTGCTCTTGAGCAGTATAATGATGAGGGTCAAGATAGACTTTCGCATCACTGCGTCCTCGTGAACATTTGACATCGATCACATCTACTTCGCGGACACGCGCATCTGAGAGTCCTGAAATAGCTTCTGGAATCAGCTCTTTGAGCATCGATTCTGTCCGTTTAATTTTTATCTGAGCCGGAGTCACAGGGTTACTTTTTTCTCAATTTTCTTGAAGGTTTCAACAACGTCACCCACTTTAACATCGGTATAGCCGTTTAGAACAACACCACAATCAAATCCTTTACCAACCTCTTTCACATCGTCTTTGAAACGTCTTAGAGAGGTCAAATCACCTTCGTGGATAACAACACCGTCACGGATAACACGTACCATACCTCCACGGACAAGCTTGCCGTCAACAACTACACATCCTGCGATGGTTCCTGACCCTTTTGGCATTGGGAATGTATCACGAACTTCTGCTTGACCGGTATTTTCTTCACGATATTGCGGTGCCATCATACCACCGAGCAGTAATTTGACATCGTCGATAAGCTGATAAATAATAGAGTAGGTTTTGATCTCTACACTCATTTGTTTTGCCATGGCATTGACATTACCTGTTGGTCGGACATTGAACCCTAATAGGACACAGTTTTCACTATTGTTTACCAGTGCAACGTCATTTTCAGTAATTCCACCCACACCGCTGGAGATAACTTCAACTTTTACTTCTTCATTCCGCAAGTCTGCAAGAGCCGATTTAATCGCTTCTAGAGAACCGTGAACGTCCGTTTTAAGAACCACCTTAAGGGCTTTAATACGACCCTCGGCAATCAACGATGTCAAGTCATCAAAGGATGCTTTAGTACTCAATGAAAGTTCACGGTGACGATCATACTCAGCACGTTTTTGTGCTACTTCACGCGCTTCACGATCGCTCTCCATTGCCATCATAACTTCACCCGATGGAGGTACGTCGCTCAAACCAACCACCACAGCCGTTTGGCTTGGTCCAATCTCTTTAAGCTGTGCTTTACGATCATTAATCAATGCACGAACACGTCCATATGCACCACCACAAACAATGTTGTCGCCGACGTGAAGTGTTCCGTTTTGAACGATTACCGTAGCAACCGGTCCACGCCCTTTTTCAAGCGTACTCTCAACAACCACAGCTTTTGCCATTACAGTTGGATTTGCTTTAAGCTCCATTACTTCGGATTGAAGTAAAATAGCTTCTAAAAGCTCATCAATACCTGTCATTGCTTTTGCAGAAACTCCTACAAACTCGACATCTCCGCCCCACTCAGTAGGATTTAATCCAAGCTCAGCCATTTGCGCTTTAACCATATCAGGATTAGCTCCCGGTTTATCCATTTTATTTACCGCAACGATGACAGGAACCTTGGCATCTTTTGCATGCTGAACCGATTCACGGGTTTGAGGCTTGACACCATCGTCTGCTGCTACAACGATAACAATAATATCCGTGAGTTGTGCACCGCGTGAACGCATCGCACTAAAGGCTTCGTGTCCCGGAGTATCCAAGAACGTAATCAGTTTGCCTTTTTGCTCTACCGAATACGCACCGATGTGTTGCGTAATCCCACCTGCTTCACCGTGTGCTACTTTAGCATTACGAATCGCATCAAGAAGAGACGTTTTACCATGGTCAACGTGCCCCATAATAGTGATAACCGGAGGACGTTCTACCGAACCTTCACTGTCCTCGTGCTCTTCATCGTATGCAGTCTCAAGATTAAACGCGTCTTTCGGATCGATGGTGGTCACTTCTACACCAAACTCGCTCGCCAAAATTTCGATTTCATCTTTGCCCAAAAAGTCATTTTTAGTAACCATCATTCCAAGGTCAAAAAGGACTTTAATAACCGCAGAAATACTTTGTCCTACTTTTTCAGCGAATTCATAGACACGGACATCTTCAGGAATTTCCACGTGCGTAATAACTTCATCTTCTTTGGCATCTTTGGTATATTTTTTACGGGATTCACGCGAAACTTGACGCGGTTTACCACGATTAGCCCCTTGTTTTTTTCCTGCATTTCGCCCAATAGGTTTTTTCTCTTTTGGCTTTTGCTCTTCTTCTGGCGGTAACTTCGCATTTAAATCACTAAAATCAAGCAATACGACTTGCTCATCTTCATAATCCATCGAAATATCAGACATGCCGCCATCAAAAATATCAAGGCGAGTCCCTTGTTCTTTTCTTTGCGTAGGGGCATTGCTATGAAGTTTTTTTGCTTTTTTTGCTTCCAGCTCACGCTGTACTTCCGCACTTACTTTACCATATTGTGAGACGTTGATATTTTCATAACGAACAGGTGCGGCAACCGCTTCAACAGGGCGTGCTTTTTTAACAATTTTCAAACCTGAACGTTTTGGAATTTCAATTTCTGGTGCAATCTCTTGAGTTGCTTCTGTAACAGGAGCCACGTCAGGCACAGTTGACGTTTCAGGAACAACGATAGCAGCAACAGCAGCAACGATAGCAGGTGCTTCAACAGGCGCTTCGTAGGTTGAGACTTTTGGAGCACTCGACTCATGCGCCGCACCACTCATGATGTAGTTCATAATTTTTTCAGCTTCTTCCATTGATACTGTACTTGAAGCAGTTTTTACATTCAATCCCATAATGGCCGCTTTATCCACCACCTCTTTAGAATTGATTCCAAGTTCCTTGGCTATTTCATGAACTCTTACTTTATCCATCATTAACGACGATCTCCTTTAAACGATTCATGAGCTGTACGGGGGTATTGCTCTTGCAGTGGCGGGCGAGTTGCCCCGAAGTTTTTTTATGCTCTGTGCACGCGAAGCACAGATAAAAACTTCGCCCCATCCCGACGTAAGATTCTAAATTGCCTTCACGGCATTGGAGTCGTATTAATGTCGATTGCTCGAATCGTTCACGACAAACAATACACATGCGTACGGGATGACTACTATTTTGCGCCATTATACCAAATTCTTTCTTTACTTAACGTATAAGGAGCAAAGCCCCTTATACTACGTTAACACTGGGTTTACTTCGGCAGTAAGCCCGCGCTTTGCTTTTACTTATCGTTCGACAACTAGTCCATCGTTATCAAAGTTTAATATTTTTACTTCAAAATCCGGAAACGCATTGATAAATTTATCGGCCATTGATGACGCATCTTGGTCATACACCATATTGAAAAAAGTCGATCCGCTTCCCGATAACGTACTCATAAGCGCACCATTTTCATAGGCAATTCGTTGTACATCAAACAACTCAGGCAACATTTTCATCCGCAATCTCTGATGAAAACGGTCTTGTGTGGAGAGACGCAGCATCTCCCAATCTTCATTATAAAATGCCCCAACCGTAACTGCCGTATGTGAGAGATTAAATACCGCATTTTCTTTGCTATACGATCGAGGAAGAGTTGTTCGTGATTTTGCTGTAGAAATTGGCTTATTAGGGATAACCACAACGGCTTTAAGATAATCGGGCATATGTTTTTGTTGCGAAAATACTTTTTGCTTCTCCACCATTGCCGAATTAAACCCCCCCATTACCGCAGGAGTGATGTTATCAGGATGAGTTTCATAGACCAATGCATAGTTGAGAATACGCCGTTTAGAGACTTTTACCCCCGCCGCTTCATGCGCACAACTTATCGCACTGACGATAACGGCAGATGAACTCCCAAGTCCGCGCGACATAGGTATTTGGTTGTAAAACGTAAATTTAAAATTTTGGCGCTTCTGAGTCAAACGGCGATAATGCTCGTTAAAAATACTCACAAACAGATTGTTCCCTTTGAGACGAGGATTATTCTCCCCCTCCCCTTTGATTGAAACCGTAAAAAATCGTGAAGGGACGAGCTCAACACGGTTACGCAAATCAACCGCTAATCCTAATGAGTCAAAACCGGGCCCTAAGTTGGCACTGGTTGCAGGTACACTTACAAACACTCTTGTTCCTTATCCGACCGCATCAATTCCATAATAAGGGGCGTTATCGGTATTAAAATTTTCGACATTTATGACGTTTGGAAGCTCAAAGCCTTTTAAAACTGGCTGTTCCAGCGCCGTCGTCGAAATCGTAGTACTATTTTTAACGAAATAGAGCTTTCCTACTGCTTTGATGGGGTGATTTTCATTGAAAAAGAACCCATCTATTGCCAAGAGGGGGATTTTTTTGATGATACTGAGTGTTTTTAAAAAAAGATAGGTCACTTTTATCCCCATAAAACTCCCCGGTCCATTCGCATACACCAAATGACGAAACGAATAGCGCTCCAAGAAATCATCGAAAATTTCACTTAACGCATCCGACCCCACCTTCTCACTCTTAATAGCTTCGACCAGTTTCCCCGACTCATCGTAAACACCGACTAAAACAGGACTCCCCAGTGCAATGACAACCGCATCATGCATACGCTTTTGCCAACTCTTTTGACTCTGCGGTAACCAGCTCAACGATCTCATAGTTCGCAGGATCTTTTAACAATTCCATCGTCAGCTTATGATTCAAATCATGACTTCCCGCAAATGCCTCATAATTCCCGATAAAGTTCATTCCGATTAACGACATATCTCCGATAGCATCGAGAATCTTATGGCGGACAAACTCATCGGTAAAACGTAATCCTTCGGGATTAAGGACTTTTTTATCGTCCAAAACCACCGCATTTTCCAAACTTCCGCCCAAAGCAAGCCCTTTTGAACGCAAATACTGTACCTCATGAACAAAACCAAAAGTACGGGCTCTCGCAATCTCTTTTTTGTAGTTTTCTTTGGTAAATTTCAAAACATAGCTTTGTTTATCGATCACGGGATGAGAAAATTTAATCGTAAAGTCATAACTAAGATCATTGGAAGGAGAGAGCTTGACGTACTTCTCCCCCTCACGTACTTCAACCTCTTTTTTTATCCGCATAATTTTCTTTGGGGCATCGAGCTCCACAAGCCCTGCCTCATCCAAAAGCATACAGAAGCTCATCGAAGAACCATCCATGACAGGAACCTCATCCGCATCCACAATAACACGAAGATTATCAATCCCATAAGCATAAATAGCAGAGAGCATGTGTTCAATCGTGGAGATAAATACCCCGTCTTTACCAATCACAGTCGCCATTTTGGTATCCACCACGCTCTCGGGTGTCAATGGAATCGAGACACCCGCATCGCTTCTAAAAAAGACAATTCCGCTATTGCTCTCCATCGGTTCAAGACGCAAGTGGACCGGAATACCTTTGTGCAATCCGATTCCTACCAATTCAACTTTTTTACCGATTGTTGTTTGTCGTTTCATAACTACTGCTTCCTCATGCTAGAGAATTATTTCCCATTATAACTGTTTTTACTGTTGATCGATAAACATTTTAGCTGTATCAATCACACTGGTAATATTATCTGCAATCCATTTGCTGTCCATCCACTCTTCCGGACGTACTTCGATCCCCTGAACCAAGATACCAAAATGGAGATGATCTCCCATAGCATACCCGCTCATCCCCGTTTTAGCGATCTCTTGTCCAGCTTGAGTATTATCCTTTTCATGAACATGTACTTCAGAACAGTGCCCATACAACGTGTACAGACCAAAGCCATGATCGATAATCGGAAGATTTCCATAAATACCATTAGGTGCCGAGAAAACAACCTTGCCCCCGTTTGAGCTGGTAATAGCCCCCAAATGAACACTCGCCAAATCCAGACCCATATGGTAGGCTTGAGAAATATTTGCTTGACCTTTGTAGCTGTAAATACGGTGATCTCCGAAATCGGCTACTTTCTGACCGTTTACCAAAGGATAAAAAGGGACAGGTCTAAAATCACCAATCATCGCATTGGAAACTTTAGAAGTAATGGTATGAATCACTTTTTCATTATCCGCACGTACTTTTTCGTTGATAATACGAAATTGCTCCAGTCGGTCATTTACCCCTGTAGTTTGCTCATACACACTTGCCAGTTCAGCAATCTTGCCATCCAAAAACGCGTCACTAAGTTCAATCTTAGAGACTTTATATGCATGATCTTTAAGTCGTAAAGGGACACTTCCTCGCGTCTCATTTCCTGCCTTATCACGAGCGACCACTGTTGCACTAAAGCTCTCGCTTTGAACAGGCCATGCGAGCAATGAGGCATAATATCCTTTTTTATAAAAAGGTTGGGCACTAAATGTTTTTCCGATAGTTGTTTCAATTTTCAAGCTTTCCATCTGATCATCTTCCGCTTTAAAAACTACGATGGCAGAACCGCCCTTTTGAATTTTATACGAGCTTGCGATGACGGAAAGGATCGGACGACGCTGGTCGATTACTAACGTAACCTCTTTTTTTATGGTATTACCCATAAACAATCCCCAAAGACTGTTATCGGTTGCTTTGATTTTCAACACAACACTTTGCGCTTCAGCGTTTCGTTTACCTTTAGGGGGGAGAATTTGAAAAGTTTTCTTGGTCTCTTTGGAAGGAGTTGCTTCATCTACTACCACCCACTCATCATGTGGACCTACGATAGTAGCCGTAAAAGATTTCAAACCGCTTACATCTTCAACGTCTACATTGATTGGGTCTTGAAAATTCCAGTAACCATCTCGGCTGATCGTTAATTTTGGATCTTCTCGCTCAAAAAGTGGCGAAAATGCCATAAATCCAATGGCACCAATCGCTACCGCACCCAAAATCAATCCAACTGCACCCGAACCATTTCCTCGTCTTCTCACACCAATACCTCCGTAATATTTTATTATTTTAAACGCTTATTGGAACTCGTCCCAACAAACTACGCTAACGCTATGTTTACTCGTGCCGTAAGCTCAAGTGCTATTTTTATTGAATCCATTAAATTTTTAATTACTGACTTACGCGAACACTCTGCAATTCGAGCTCCTGCACGGATTTTATGTCCGCCTCCGCCATAACAGTGCAATAGTTCAGCAGCATTGATAACTCCATCACTTCGCAATGAAACCTTAACACCGCCGCTCTTTAGCTCTACCACTAAAAGTGCAATTTGAACCGTTTTAAGGCTCAATGCTTTATCCACAACTGCTTTACAGTCCCGCAAGAGAGCGCCTGAGCTGGCAAAAAGGGCTTGATCCACTTCAAACACTGCCACGCGCCCATCATGAAGTATTTTCATCCGCTTTAACATCTCCGATTTCAATCTAAAAGAAGCCAAAGAGTGACTGTGAAACAACGCCTCCACACACAAAGCATGATTAGCACCTGCTTGTATTAACGAATGTGCCATCTCAAATACTGCATTGGTACAACTTGAATCACTAAAACAGTGGGTATCGTCAAGCAACCCTGCATAAAGCGCATTCGCCATTTTACCATTGATTTTGATTGTCTTGGTAACGAACCACTCATAAACTATCTGTGTCGTGCTCAGAGCTTGGGTATCAATACAATTATGGGTCCCATACAATTCATTACTGATATGATGATCAAAATTAATAAGTTCACCGCTGTAGTCAATCCCCAATCGCCCAAAACTACCACAGTCAAAGCTAATGACCAAATCCGTATTAGAGGGAAATTTATCGGTTACTTCGTCAAACCATGGAAGAAAAGAGAGATTTTGATCCAAAGAAGAGGTGACACAAAAAAGGGTCACTTTTGTCTTGGATCGTAAAAGGTAGGAGTAAAATGCACACGCACTCCCCAATGAATCTGCATCAGGATGCTCATGCGCAATAAGGACGATGTGGCGGGCAGAATCGATAAGCGCTTGCAATGGGATCCTCTTCGCAAAAAATATTCGCGATTATACCCTCTTTCTATAATCGCTTTCCTATTTCATTATCCCTTTATCCTTTAGAATAGGTAGTTGATCTCAACACGCATCTCTTTATTAGAAGTATCAATTCCAACCCCTTCTGAAGCTCCACCAGTATTACCTGTAATATTTGTTACAACATCATTTTTTTGAATCATCGTTCGAAGTTTCAATTCCAACCCTTTGATACCAGCTACAGCATATTTAACATCTGCATTCCATTGATGCGTATCCCCGTTTCCATAATAACGGTCTGTTTGACCTTGATATCCCACTTTTGACGGGTCACGATTATAGTAGCTATAACTGACCAAAGCACTCAAGCCTGTAACCATACTGTTAAAGTCATAATCAAGCTGACCTTTATAGGCCTTGGTGTTCGCATTCCAGTCCGTGATCGTCATCGAACGCGTATACCCATCGGTTGGAAACGCGCGCCACGGAGCGATCAAATCCCCACCGCTGGCTGTATGAGAATATGCTATCATAAATCGCGCCGCTTTGTAATTGACAATAGCACGGAGTGCGTACATATAGGTATCAACGCTGTTATCATTATCTCCTTTTAATCGCACTGTAGAAGTCCCTCCAGTCGGTGACGTAGCCGTGACAGCTTTACTAGAATAAACCGACGAACCATCCATTGGTTTGATAATATCTCCAGCTCCGTGGTCTATTTGCTGCATATAGCGGGCGCCGAAAGCCAAACCGACATCTCCGGCTTTAACTTTGTAATTAGCTTCTGCCATCGCTTGATCGATGATATCGGGCCATGTCATGTACCATCCTTGAAGGTCAAGGTCTTTAATTGATTTATTTTTGACACCAAGAATTCCAACGCCCGGTGCTGAATGTTGTCCAAAGCTTGAAACGCCGGCAGCTGTATAGTGGGTATTGTAATAGTTTTTAATCGCATCAGGTGTATCGCCCGTATCGGCCATCGACCCAAAATAGGTCATACCCCGCTCTTTAATTTTATCAGCATAGTCAAGCTGAATCGTGGTATCTGCAATATCATTGGAAACAAAACTGGCACCTTCAACGGCAAGCGGGATCATTTTCGTGTCATTGGGAGAGATGAACGGATTGCTCATCAAGAATCTTCCCCCTTTGACCGAAGATTTAGCAATATTGTATTGGAGATACGCTTGTCCTAAAACACTGTATCCCGTACCATAATTAGTTGCTGCACCAGGACCACGAGCAAAAAGATCTGATCCAGTCGTATTTTTTGCATTGCCCGTTGTCGTACCGTTATCAGTATTCGTAAGAATTCCTAAACTGTGTGTGGTATAAAATCCCGCTCCGGCCCTTACTCCGTATAAAGGAGCTGTTGTATAAATTAAACTTCCCCCTATAGCAGCACCATGACTGTCTTCATTTGGCTTGTTAAGAACAGTATTGTTATAACCTTTAAGCCAATCATCATTATGATCCCAATCGGTTCCGATGTAGTGCAGTCGGATACGTCCGTCGAGCTTCCCCTCTTTGAACGCACTTGCCAAATCTTCTGCCGCTTGAGCGGAAACAGCCAACAAACATACGACTGATGCCGCAATACTGAGATTCACTAATTTCATTTTAACTTCCTTAAGATATATTAAAAACCTTTTTAATCGCTATATCATTTATTACATAACGATATTTTATTATAATATTTTAACGTATTTCCTTAAGCTCATAAAAGTTTTTATACTATAATATTTTTGTAATAGTTGATATATTTTTATCTAACTGTTACATTCTTAATAAAAATTTCTCTCATAATCTCCTTATTATTCTTTGGTCAAATGGGTAACGCCTAGCCCTGTCTCAATCGGGTATCCCTCTTCAGCCCATCCTTTAAGACCACCTTTAAGAGTAGTAGCCTTGGCGTATCCAAGCTTTCTGAGTGTTTGTGCCGCCAATGCCCCACGGCTTCCACCACGACAATAGGTGACAATCACAACATTTTTATCTTTAATTTTATTGAGCACTTCAAATTCTAAATTTCCGCGTGTCATCGCCATCATATTTGAAGCGTATATTTCACCCTCTGCACGTTGATTCTCTTCGCGTACATCCATTACAATTACTTTTTTTTCAGCATCCAGCATCTCTTTAAGCTGCTTAGGAGTCATCTCTCCTGCCTCTTGTCTCGCAATATCGATCAATTTTTCACTTTCTGGATGCCCCGCCATTACTGATGAGCCTACGAGCAAGCTTGCAACCAGTAGAACTATTTGAATCTTTTTCATCTTCATTCCTTGTATTTATGATTTTAGCTAAAAAGCTAATATCCTTATATAGTATAATAATAAAACTAATCTGTCAAGGATTCACATACTCGATATGAAACAAAAACTCAAAATATTTAAGACACTCAGTAATGAAACGCGGTTTTTACTTTTTAAAAATATATTTACTGAAGGGGGTAATACTTGCTCTATCGATAAAATTTTGACAACAACCGAGAACTATTTTTTGATGATAAGCTTACAGTACAATGAGAGACTAAACTATAACATGGCTAATCATAAAATATTTTAACGTATTTCCTTAAGCTCATAAAAGTTTTTATACTATAATATTTTTGTAATAGTTGATACATTTTTATCTAACTGTTACATTCTTAATAAAAATGGTCGTATATGCTTATAAACCGAGCCCTTCCCTTTACAGTATTGCTAATCGGACGCATATACGCTGCCGGCGGCCCTCCGATAATAACGGATGACCCCGAAACACCGGGTAATGGCAATTTGGAAGTCAATGTTGCCTACAAGGGCGACATCCAAGCTAACACCTT
The DNA here is from genome assembly GCA_028714915.1 of Sulfuricurvum sp. Taxonomy (GTDB): domain Bacteria; phylum Campylobacterota; class Campylobacteria; order Campylobacterales; family Sulfurimonadaceae; genus Sulfuricurvum. The sequence continues at coordinate 190,773 of JAQTLL010000002.1, read as the reverse complement.
GCGATATGAACAGCCTATCATCGATATTAATTACGGGGTCGGAGAGAACATACAGCTTAAAGTTGAAAGTTCGTATGTCTCTTTATTCCGTGACGGTGAATCTCATACCCAAGGGATAGGAAATACTAAGATAGGGGTAAAATGGCGCTTTTATGAAAATTCTGCCGGTAATATTCTTATTTCAACCTATCCTCAATATACCTTCGTACCAATCAAGAAAAATTATCATAATGGTATTGCTGACATCGATCAAGCACTCTTTTTACCTATCGAAATCAGTAAAAAAATAGGTACATTGGCGGTAACGGGTGAATTCGGTTATCTCTCTATCAAAGGAAGCCGTGATCAGATTGAATACGGAGCTGTGGTCGGATATGAAGTGCTTGAGCATTTAGAACTCTTAGCTGAACTGCATAACGCTTCTGCTCTCAGTGGCGGGAATACGACGATGATTGCCAATGGCGGTCTTAAGTATTGGATCTCATCCTATACTAGTTTTTTATTCTCTAGTGGTCGTGAACTTATATCACCAGAGTCCTCAAAAGCTGCCCTCTTTTATGCGGGTCTACAATTACGTTATTAAAGGAAAAAATTATGCGACAAAAAATTATTTGGACACTGCTTGCAGTATCCATACTAGGGTTGGGTGCATTTGGGTACTCTTTGGTTCAAAAACACGGAAAAATCATCCCGTTTATTGAGCAACTGAGTAAAGATCAGGTGGATGAACACGCTGACATTCAGCCTATTGGGCAAAAAAAGGCTCTTTATGTAGGTTCACAACAATGCAAGAAGTGTCACGAAAATCAATTTGATCAATGGAAGCACTCGTATCATTCCAAGATGATTCAAAATGTGAGCAAAGACCCCTCTGCCATATTGGCTGATTTTATGAAACTTCCAAGCGAGGCTAACTTCAAAAAAGAAGATATCGTTTATACCATCGGCGGTAAGTTCAAACAACGCTACATGATGGCAAAAGAGATCAACGGGACACAAGATTTTGTAGTAGGGAATTATCAATGGAATACACAGCTTAAAAAATGGCAGCCTTACAGTACAACCAAAGATTGGTATCACGATGGATATGAAGAAAACAACAGTAAAGTTGGAACATCCAAAACTTGTGACGGATGTCACTTCACCGGAGTTATGAGCCAAGGAAAACGGACTGAACCGGCAATAGCATGCGAAGCGTGTCATGGTCCGGGAAGTGAACATGTAAAAAAACCAGACGATGCGGATAAAATTTATAAAGCGACAAACGCCGATCCCAAACGTGCCACTGAAGTATGTCTTCAATGCCATATGCGTAATCGGGACAAACGCCTTGAGACAACTGATATGCACTCTTTGTTCGGAGATATTCGCGATTATCCACAAGGATATGAACCCGGCAAACCGTTAAGTATTTATAAAACCAAAGCACCCTTTGACGGTAATGAAACCGATGAATTCTACGGCAACGGTGTCGGCAAAAAGAATCGAACGCAGGGAAATGAATTTGTGAAGTCAATGATGTACAAACACGGTATCACCTGTGTGAATTGCCATGATCCGCATCAGCTTAACAACACAACCACTAAGCCAGTCGGAGATGCTGCGTGTATGAAGTGTCATTCGTTAGGCTCACCGATCGGACCGCACCAAAGCTCGATTGAAGCACATACCCATCATAAAGCAGGGTCTACAGGATCAAGCTGTATCGAATGTCATATGCCGAAAACGGGTAAACATCTGAAAGAATCACCGCTAACGGTACGTACCCATATTTTCGGATTTATCACTCCTGAAGAGACACGAAAGTATAATGTTCCCAATGCGTGTACAAATTGCCATAAAGATAAAAATCTTGACTGGGCAGATCAATCTTTGTCCAAATGGGGCATGAGCCAGTGGACTAAATAAAGTGAATATATGATTTCTACTTGGATATTAATGTTTTATTCAATGCCTTCCAAGCCTGAACGGAACCGTTTACGGATTTATAGAAGGCTTCAAAAAGAGGGGACGCTGTCGCTCAAAGACGGTGTTCATATTCTCCCCTTCAGTGATGACCAATACGAATTTTTTCAATGGCTCTCCCAAGAGATCAAAACCCTTGGCGGAGAGATGCAGTTTGTTACCATTGAAAAACTGGAGATGATGGATAATGCCAATGTGATTGCACTTTTCCAAGCACAAGCAGAATCATCGTACAACGCCGTAGAGGAAAAAATTAGAACATTTAATATTGATTTAAACCAAGAATATGAAACACAACAAAACTTGAAAAAAATTATCCGTGACTTTGATGCACTTTATGCAATCGATTTTTTTCACTCTCAAAAAGGTAAAACACTCCAAAAAGCAATTCAAAACGCTCAAAATAGATTAGAATCTGCTCTTGAATCGACAGCATCTTCCTCTACCCCAATAATTCATCTTCAAAATAGTGCTAATTATCAAGGCAAACAATGGCAGACACGCACCCGTCCGTTTGTAGATCGGATGGCATCAGCTTGGCTTATTCGCAAATGTATCGATCCTGCTGCAGAATTCATCTTTGCCAATACGATCGATACGTCAAAGTCTGCTATTGTCACTTACGACATGAACCAAGCGGATTTTACCCATATTGGCGACTTATGTACTTTTGAGGTTTTGTTAAAATCATTCGGTATTGAAGATAATACGATGAATGCTATCGCTAAAATTATTCACACACTTGATCTCAATGATGACAAATACATCACACCTGAAGCCCAAGGGATAAAACTCATACTGACTGCCATTCGTGCTAATGGATTAGATGATAGTGACATTCTTGCTAAAAGCGGTGAAATTTTTGAGTATCTCTACCTAACTCTAGGTTCATAAATCTCTTCTTTAGCCCTTACTCTTTTTACCCATTTTATAGACATACGCCAATACTTCCGCGACTGCGGCGAACAGTAACTCAGGGATAGGGTGGTCTATCTCTACTTCAGCATACAGTGATCGTGCCAAAGGGGGATTTTGAACTAAATGGACTCCATTTTCACGAGCAATTTTTTTGATTTGAATGGCGATATTATCCACCCCTTTTGCTACCACTACAGGAGCGTTATGTTTCGTCTCATCGTATTTGATTGCCACTGCATAATGGGTCGGATTGGTGATGACGACATCGGCATTAGGTACGGCTGACATCATCCTCTTACGTGCTGCCTGCATTTGGATTTGGCGGATTTTTGCTTTAATATGGGGATCCCCTTCCATATTTTTCATCTCATCCTTGACCTCTTGCAATGACATCTTGAGCTTATCAAAATAGTGTTTTCGAGTAAGAAACAAATCAATCATGGCAAAGAAAAAGAGAATAATCAGCATCACCGAAGCCAAAACAATCGCCTTCTCTTCAAACCATCCCATCTGCTCCCACAGACCAAATAAGGCAACCGTCGGAAGTTCTTTTATGTATGACCAAAAAAAGAGGAATCCAATTCCCATAGCAACAAAGGATTTAAAGGTAATTTTGAGCGCTTCGAGTACTTTTTGCATACTAAGCATATTTTTGAGTCCCGCAATGGGGTCTAGTTTCGAAAAATTAGGGGTTAATGGCTTCGTCGTAAAATTAAACCCTATCTGTGAAACCGTACCCGCTACCCCGGCAATCGCAATAATAAGACTAAAGGGCAACGCCATAATCAAAAACTCTTTCATTGTTACAAATGCCATGTCAATGAGATTTGTCTCTTCCAAGGGATGATTCATAAGTGAAAAATAATACCGGACCAATCCCAAAAGATGTTCTGCAATAAAGGGCAGCAGCATTACAAGTGCCAAAATAGCGACAAATAAAACAATGACACCCGCCGTATCCTGACTTCGGGGGACATTCCCCTCTTCTCTGGCATCTTCGAGCTTCTTGGCGGTGGGTTCTTCTGTCTTTTCTTGGTCGTCTGCCACTGCTTAGTCCATTTTCATCGACATATCAATCCAGTTGGCCTGATGAATGAGGGAGCCTGTACTGATGGCATCCACACCCGTTTTGGCATAGCTTTCAATGGTGCTGAGTGAAATATTTCCGCTGGCTTCAAGCAGAACACTTGAATGATGGATCCATTTATACTCCACCACTTCACGCAATGCTTCAGGAGTCATATTGTCACACATCACAATATCCGCCCCCACTTCCATCGCCTTCTTTGCCATCTCTATCGTCTCGGCTTCAATCTCTATCTTCGCTGTAAAAGGGATTTTGGCACGCGCTTCTTCCATAAACTGCTCTAAATTTTCAATCGTTTTGAGATGGGTATCTTTGAGCATCAGCGCATCATCCAGCCCCATCCGATGATTGGTCGCTCCGCCGATACGGGTGGCATATTTCTCAAAATTGCGCAACATCGGACGAGTTTTTCGGGTATCAAGCAGTTTCGTCCCGTAGGGAGCTACAAGATCGACATATTGTCGCGTCAAAGTTGCAATAGAACTTGCATGCAACAGCATATTGAGCAATGTCCGCTCGATACGAAGGAGGGTATGGGAATTCCCGCTAAGACCTAACAGCACTTCCCCTCTCACAAATCGTTCCCCGTCACGTTTATGCCAATAAATCTCAAACTTTTCCAGTCCAGCCAGTACACGCAGATACTCTTCCCCCGCAAATACACCATCACTTTTGGCAATAATCTTCGCACTGGCATCCACAGGTACAGATACACGAGCATACAAATCTCCACGCCCCACATCTTCAGCTAATACTTCACGGATAAATTGTTCGATCATAACGCCATCATCCTCTCAAGCGCAATTCTTGCCCAATAGCTCGTCTCTTCGTCTATTTCAATCTCGTTAATTGGTGTACCATCCTCAATCGCTTTGAGGGTATTGTACAAATCCTCCAACGTTGTCTCATTCATTGTCGGACATTCGGGTTTTGTTGAGGAGAGGATATACGTATTTTTGTCTCGAAGGCGATTGACCATATTAAATTCTGTCCCTACCGCCACTTTCTGATCTTCGGGAAGCTCTTTAATATATTTTATAAGCTGTGAAGTGGATCCGACAAAATCGGCACGTTCACAGATTGAGGGGTCGCATTCGGGATGGACAGCAATCAAGATTCCTGGATATTTGTTGCGGTAAAACTCGATGTCATCGACACTAAAGAGCTGATGGACCGAGCAAAACCCGTTATAACAAATAATATCCGCTTCTTTTGGGTCTTTCCCATCTCCGATAATACACGATTTCAATCCCATCATATTGGCAATATTTTGTCCCAAACAACGGTCTGGGACGAAAAGTATCTTTTTCCCTTCGTTCAATGCTTTTTCAATAATCACTTTGGCATTGGAACTGGTACAGACCATTCCCCCCATTTTCCCCACACGCGCTTTCACAGCGGCATCGGAGTTGATGTAGGTTATCGGCAAAATATCCTCTGCCTTGATTCCGCTTTGCTGTAATTTTTCGATTGACTGATCAAAATAAAGTCCGTCAATCATCCGTGCCATCGCACAGCATGCGAGCTTTGGCATCACTACCCGTTTGTGAGGGCTGAGAATTTTGACACTTTGCCCCATAAATCCGACACCGCAAAATACGACAAACTCTTTATCATCCGCCATCGTTCGCTTTGCCAACTCCAACGAATCACCCGTGATATCCCCCATCTCAAACACTTCATCACGCTGATAAAAGTGCGCCACAACCGTAACATTCAGGCGGCTTTTTAAATCAATAATTTTTTGTTTCAGTTCTTCGCTCTTCATAATTAAAACGTTCCTTATCTATCATTAAGTCGTTATTATATCTTTTTTAGTTCTCTGTAACGATGGGTGGATTATAATTCTCAAACGAAAATCAAAAAGGAAACGAATATGGAACTGTTATTTAATCAAAACGTACAATTTTATCTTGTCGCTTATCTCTTGGGCGGTATTCCTTTTGGTCTTCTGCTCGCCAAATTTTTTGCAGGGGTAAACATCAAAGAATCGGGTTCAGGAAGTATTGGTGCTACTAATGTTTTACGGGTTGTTAAAGAGACTAATCCCTCGCTTGCCAAAAAACTGGGTGCTGCAACGCTTGCTTTGGATGCGATTAAAGGGATTGCCGTCGTCCTTGCTGCTAAATACATGGGATTCGATGAAAGCGTTCAATGGATGGTTGCCGTCCTCGCCGTTGTCGGTCACTGCTTTAGTCCTTATTTGTGGTTCGAAGGGGGCAAAGGAGTTGCTACTGGTATGGGTGTTATGGCAGTCATGCTCCCTATTCCTACCGCCATTGCCCTTGCAGTGTGGGGAGTCGCGGCAAAAACAATCCGTATCTCATCCCTCTCCTCTATGTTGGGACTCACCGCATTGGTGGTTGCTTCGTTTGTTATGTACCCAACTATGTTTCATGCACCCGTCGTATTTATCGCCTTTATTTTGTTTTACAAACATATCCCAAACTTTATCCGACTATTTCAAGGTGAAGAAAAACAAGTCGCATGAAAATTCTCATCGAAAATCTCACATTTTTCACCATTATCGGGATTTTAGAGAATGAGAGAATCACCCCTCAGCAGGTTATCGTCGATTGCATTATTGATTACACCTATTGTAAAAATAATTTTATAAATTATGCAGAGGTTTCAACTAGCATCGAAAAAACTCTGCAAGATGAGAAATTCTATCTTATAGAAGAAGCCCTCGAACACCTTGGCACAACTCTCAAAAACAGTTTTCCTCTTATAAATGAACTTCACTTGACCATACGCAAACCGACTATCCTCCAAAATTGCACTGTTGGTGTTCAAAACAATTTTATTTTTTAAAAAGAGTTTAAAAAGAGTTTAAAATTTTCTAAAACTATGCTATAATTTCGGCAAAATATCCACTTTCGAGGAACGCTAATGCGCATTTTAATTATCGAAGATGAAGTAACTCTCAATAAAACCCTAGCAGAAGGGCTCAAAGAGTTTGGCTACCAAAGCGATGTTGTAGAAACACTAAAAGACGGCGAGTATTATCTCGACATCCGCAACTATGACCTGATTCTTATGGATTGGATGCTTCCAGACGGAAACAGTGTCGATATTATCCCTGATATTAAACGCAACACACCAAAAACGGTAGTTGTTGTTTTATCAGCTCGTGATGATAACGAGAGTGAAATCGAAGCACTCCGTTCAGGTGCGGATGATTATATCCGTAAACCGTTTGATTTTGATGTTCTCATTGCCCGTATCGAAGCACGTTTGCGTTTTGGCGGAAGCAACATTATCGAGATTGATGATCTTATCATCAACCCTGAAGAAGAGAAAATTATCTACAAAGAAAAAGAGATTGAACTCAAAGGTAAACCGTTTGAAGTTCTTACTCATTTGGCGCGTCACCGTGACCAGATCGTCTCTAAAGAACAGCTTCTTGATGCTATCTGGGAAGAGCCTGAGCTTGTTACTCCGAACGTTATTGAGGTTGCTATCAACCAAATTCGTCAAAAAATGGACAAACCTCTCGGAATTACCACGATTGAAACCGTACGTCGTCGAGGATACCGCTTTTGTTTTCCAAAAGAAGTCAACTAATTCTCAAGAAAGAGAGTCGTTTTGTTTTCTAAAAGAAGTATAAGACGTCGATTTTTACTGCAACTGATTGTCGCTTCGGCGGCACTCGTTCTTCTCTTTTCCTCCTTTTTATACCTTTTTATACAACAATCTATTTATGATGAAAAGCAAGCTGAACTTATTAGTACTGCCCAAAATATTTGTACCTCCAAGTCACTGATAACCGCTAAACAAAACAATCCCGAGCTATTGCTTGGACTCAATGTCGAACTTATCACCCTAAAAAAAGAAGAAAATTTACTTGAATTTTATGAGACCAAACACAAAGATAAGACAACCGCACTTACCTTGATCTACCCCTTTGATTTTGAACACTCTACCTATCTCAAAGTAAGCCGTGATATTACTCCCACTAAACATTTGCTCAAAAAAATTCTCCGCTCCATTTTTCTCATCAATGCTTTTGGCTTTGTCGTTATTATCTTCTATGCCATCGCCTTTTCCAAAATGCTCGTCGCTCCTATCAGTGCGTTAACACGCCGACTTGCCAATATGAACGAACATCTCCTGCGTCCTATTAAAGTTGAACACCTCCCCGAAGAATTCGAGCCTTTAGGGGAAACGCTCAACCGTCTTATGGGACGAATCCAAAATTTTGTCAAATATCAAAAAGAGCTTTTTATCGGTGCAGCGCATGAGCTTAAAACTCCTCTAGCCGTTATTAAACTCAAAAATCAAGTAACCCTCATCAAAAAACGCTCTAGTGAAGAGTATATTGAAGCTATACGTATCACCAACCAAAGTGTGGATGAGATGAATAAGATTGTTGCCAATATTCTCAATATTGGTCGTCAAGAGGGAGCACAGTTAGAGATGCCCTCTGAAGCGGATATCATTAAAATTCTCAAAAAATGGGAGGGTGATTTTTCCCTTTTAGCGCACAGTGAAAATAAAACACTCCAAACCCATTTCGAACCTGAATCTTTTGATGCCGTACTTCAAGTCACTTTGCTCAATCAAATCTTGCAAAACTTCTTGCAAAATGCACTCAAATTTACTCCTGAGGGGAAAACAATTATCTTTCAAAGTTATCTTGACCAAACAGATATTGTTATTGAAGTGATCGATGAGGGATGTGGAATCGATGAGAGTGTCGACCTTTTTGCCCCATTCAAACGCCAAGGGAATAAATCGGGGGTAGGATTGGGGCTATTTTTAGCCAAGAGTGCTGCTGAAGCTATTGGGGCACACATTAGTATTACCAATCGTACAGATGCTCTGGAGGGGACCGTTGCGCGACTTATTCTTCCCTCAAAACTCTATTGCTTACTGCCTTTGCACTAAGGCACAACTCCCCTTAAGCTACCTTTTGCTATAAATCGCGCATTAACCAAAACATTTAACATCAAGGTCATAAAATGCCATTAATTATTATCGATGAGTGTATTGCATGCGATGCATGTCGTGAAGAGTGTCCAATGGATGCTATTGAAGAGGGTGATCCGATTTATATCATTGATCCGGATCGTTGTACTGAGTGTGTAGGAACGTATGATGAACCTGCGTGTATCGCGGTATGTCCCGTTGATTGTATCATTCCTGATAAAGATAACGTTGAGACGATGCAAGAACTTTTATACAAACACAAGCAGCTTGCAGAAGAAGAAGAATAAATGGCGCAATGTACCGCCGTTATCGACATTGGGTCAAACTCGATGCGAATGGCGGTATTTCAAAAAACCAGCCGTTTTGCATTTCATATCATTCATGAAGTCAAAAGTTCTGTTCGCCTTGCACAGCATGCCTACAGCAACGGCGGAAATCTTCAACCCGAAGCAATGGATCGAGGTTCACAGGCGATAGGAGAATTTTTACGTGTTGCCCAATCATTCAAAGCACGTAAGATTCTCTGTATTGCTACCTCTGCACTGCGTGAGGCTCCTAATAAATCCGATTTTATCCGCCGCATACAGAAAGAGCACTCTCTCTCTATCAAAGTCATTGACGGCAATAAAGAGGCCTATTTAGGGGGAATCGCCTGTGCAAATCTTCTTCCTAAAGTTAATGCTATTGCCATTGATGTAGGCGGCGGTTCCAGTGAGTTTTCACTGTTGGAGAATGGAAATGTTACCCAAACCATCTCGCTTAACATTGGTACCGTTCGCCTCAAAGAACTTTTTATGGATAACGGCGATATTGAAGGAGCGAACGCTTACATCGATACCGCTTTACAATCACTCCCTTTCCACTCCATCCCAACCCTCATAGGTATCGGGGGGACGTTTCGTGCCATTACCCATGGAATTATGAAAAAAGAGGCATATCCCCTCAAAAAGCTTCATGGCTTTTCAACATCGGATACAGCATTCAAATCTTTTTGTGATGCTATTCTCGATGCGTCATCCAAAAAACTCAGATCTCTCAACATAAAACCTGAGCGCTTTGATACCATAAAAGCAGGAGCCCTTATCTTTTTACGTATTCTCAATCATTTACGCTCTGAAGAGCTAATATGCAGTGGTGTTGGGGTTCGTGAGGGGGTATTCTTAAGTGATTTGCTGCGCAACTCTGCCCATAAGTTTCCCAATAATTATAACCCATCGGTTCGGTACTTATTGGATACTCATGCTACACACAGCAATCATGGTGTTGAATGTGCAGCATTATTCAAAACACTTTTTGATGCAACACATGAGCATTTAAAACTTGCTTCTTCCTGGCGTCATGAACTTAGTATTGCAGCAAAACTGCTTCCTATTGGTTTGGGTGTTCGCTATTATGCCTATCAAAAACACAGCCATTATCTAGCATTAAGTGCTCTTGACTATGGATTGACCCATTCACAAATCGCTCTTATCTCTCATCTGCTGCTGTTCAAAAAAGGGTTTAGCTCTTCCGATTTACTCCCAAAAAACAGTTATGGTTCACTGCTTCCAGAGAATAAAATCCTTGATACTCTTCATTGTTTACTATGGCTTTCTCATATCCTCTTAGCAGGGCGTATTTTGGCTCATCACATTATCGTATCATTTAGTGACGGCGAGCTGCGTATCCAAGCTCCTCATCTTTATCTCGCACGTGAACAACTCAAAAATCTTGTCATTCCAAAAAACTTGACCATTACCATTCTCTAGTTCTTATAACTGTACAGTTTGGGGGATGGATCCCCGGGTCACGCCCGAGGATGATGAGGATGACAAGAGCATCAAGTTGGGAATGACGAAGTGATTAAAATCTTTGTCCGATTGTAAATTCAAAATGTTCTACATGATCTCCGGGTTGCTGATTCAAGGGCTCACAAAAAACAAGCTGAAGCGGTCCAACAGGACTGAACCATTCCAATGATACTCCATAACCGCCTCGTGTTATTTCACTTAAGCTGTTTGCACCTATCATCCCATAATCCACAAATGCTGTCGCCCGCATTTTTGCCGCAGGGACAAGAGGAACACTTAATTCAAAGCTATTTGAAAACATTTTTGTTCCGCCGGCAAGTTGAGCATTTCCTAATGAATTATACACAATGGCTCCCGCTGAATCTAGCAAATAAGGAGAGATGGAATAACTTCTATAGCCACGAACCGATCCGATTCCCCCCATATAAAATCGCTCATTAAGCGGTAAATACCCAGTATCAGCAACATAGCTAAAGCGAGCTTTATAGCGTACAATCAAATCTGCATCAATAAGCTTTTGTAATCCGCGGTAAATCCCCAAATTCGTACGGCTTTTTAAGAAGTCAGCATCACCGCCAAGCCCTGCTTTTTCAAAACTCTGAGATAAGCTCATCCCCTCTCGCGGCACATAGTAATCATCCGTATTATCAAAGGTCACCGAAGTAGTCACCGAACTTTTGGAATAGCTCTCATAATAGCGTATCTGACTTGCTGTTAGTATTGTTGGATCAAAATCACTATAATGATTTTTAGCGTAGTTATACCCTACATATCCGCTCAGAGAGCGATTAAATTTATGTCCCGTACCAAAACTAATACCGGCCGAATCGGTCGTATAGGTATAATATTTAGTCATGGTATTGTAGATTGAGAAATTACCGCTAAAGTCACTGTCATTGAGGCGCGGGTTAGAAATATTAAATGAATAATTTTTGGTTCGTACTGACTTCTCAAGATGAACCCCTACGTTGAGCCCTGAGCCAAAGATATTGCGGTCACTTACTGCGACACTGAGCATAATACCGCCAAAACTTCCGTATCCCCCGCCTAGCTGAATATTCCCAGTAGGTGCTTCTTTGGTTTGGACAATCAAATCCATTGACTCATCATCAAGACGCTTCTCTTCAATCGTCGTACTTTCAAAGTAGCCGGTTCGTCCCAATGCATTGCGTGAATCTTTTAGATTACTAAGACTGTATAAATCTCCCGGTGCCAAAAAGAGCTCTCGGCGAGTAATACGATCAAGAGTACGGTTGTTCCCCGCAATAATAACGTTGTGAATACGCACTTTTTTACCGGGGACAATCCGATAAATAACCTCTACGGTTTTGGTCTCTTTGTCTTTGCGTAAATCGGGTTGAACCTGCACATACGCATATCCCAAATCGGCGATCTTGGTTTTGATCCGCTCCGCATCATCCCGGAATGTTTTAATATTAAACGGCTTGTTTTTTTCGAGTGCTATTACGTTTAACAAGGCCTGATCGTCGATAACGTTAGTATCTTGAAAAATAAGAATGTCCGATATACGAAAAATATCCCCTTCAAAAACGCTGTATGCCATTGAGGCTTCATAATGGTTAAAATCAACCGAGACAAAAGGCTGATCCACTTTGGCATCCAAATATCCATTTTGCATATAATAATCACGAATACGCATCGGATCGTACTGCAGTTCAGCAATCTTCATCTTGCCGTTATTGCGTCCCCACAACCATCCCATGAAATCTTGCTCTTTATTGGCTGTGGTTTTTTCAAACTCATCGGAATCAACTCCGGACACTCCGTAATATTTCAACTCTTTGATAATAATTTCTTGTCCCTCATTGGCAATAAACTTCACGTGCATACTGCCATTTTCGAGCTTTTTACTCTCTACCTCTACAACTGAGTCAATCTTACCCTCTTGATTTAGTGCTTCAACAATACGCTTGCGTGTACTCTCGATACGCCGCGCATCATACAGTGATCCTTTTTCAATTTGAAGAAGAGTTTTTTTTGCTTCTTCATCATTTTCTTTGTACCCTTTTAGCTCAATCTTGGAAATAGTCGGTTTCTCTTTGAAGTGGAATGTGACGGTACCGTTTTCTTCATCTGCCCATATATCTTCAAAGTAGCCTTGATCAAAAAAAGTTTTAATTGTTTTATCGACCTCAACAGGATTCAGCGGTTCACCAATCTTCACTGCATTAAGTCGCTTGGCAACGGCTTCTGAAATATGAACCATCCCATCGTAATGAATAGCTTCAACATTTTGAGAAGATGCATTTAATAGAGCTGTGCAGAGCAACAAAGAGAGGGTGATTTTTTTCAAGTTAAAATCCATTGCGTTAAATTATCTCTTATTTTACCACCCTAATGGTTAATATTTCTGTAAATCTGCTAGAATACGCAAAACGAAGTAAATTGAGCAAGGGTTGAGTATGGAGATTGGAATCGTCGGATTGGGACTAATGGGAGGATCTCTCGCCCTTTCACTGCGCAAGCTCCCTTTCGTCACCTCTGTCATTGGAAGCGATCACAATCTTGAGCATCAGAAAGTGGCCTTAGAACTTGGTCTTGTTCAGGCCATCCTTCCGTTTGAAGAATTAAAAAAACGCTGTGACGTACTCTTTCTTGCGGTTCCTGTGGATGGGGTTATTGCCCTTTTGAACCAATCTGTTGATTTGGCAGGAAGTGATAAAACTCTTATCGATTTGGGAAGTACAAAAGCCCTTATCGTAGCCGCAATCCCTGCGGAGATTCGTACCAATGTCGTCGCAGCTCATCCTATGACAGGAACTGAGCAGTTTGGTCCAAAAGCTGCATTTGAAGGGCTCTATACCGATAAAGTCGTCGTTTTATGTGACCTCGAACACAGCGGCGCAATACAGCGAGATATTGCACTCAAACTTTTCCGTTCTATCGGGATGCAGATTCACACTATGGGGGCTGCACAACACGACCGTCATGCCGCTATTATCAGCCATATGCCCCACATTATTTCGTATGCACTGGCCAATACTGTTTTAGCTCAAGAGGAAAAAGAGAATATTTTAGCCCTTGCAGCAGGAGGATTTCGCTCTATGAGCCGTTTAGCCAAGAGTTCCCCAACAATGTGGGAAGATATTTTTCGCCAAAATCGAGCCAATGTTCTCGATGCGGTAGAACTTTTTCAGCGTGAACTTGCCACTCTCAAAGAGGCGTTGCAAGAGAAAGATTATACAACCTTGCACAAAGAGATGAAACACGCCAATAAATTGTATGAGATTTTTAGTTAACTGATATTACGTAGAAAGACACAGCTCCGTCATCCTCGGGCTTGACCCGGGGATCCATCCCCATAAAGCAAAGCTGGATTCCCGCCTTCGCGGGAATGACGGGAATTTAATACACAAACAACGGTGTTGCGTTTTGAATCTGAATCACTTCTTGAACTTTTTGAGTCTCTTTTTTAACCATTTTTTCTAATTTTTTTACCACTTTTTGAAGTTTCTCACTGTTTTCAATGGGTAACTTTGCCAGATTGATTTTTACCCATTCTCTCAATTTTGGATCGCTAGTTCCCACATGCTCGTACCAATACCGCGCCCTCTCATAATGACCCGCCTTAAAAAGAGCATTCGCATAGTTGTAGCGTACTTGAGGGCTATCATGAAGCTGTTGATACTTACCAAACAATCGTGCGCTTTGCTCATACTCTTTGTGTGAATAGGCACTCATTGCATCTTCCAATATCTTAAAATCTATCACCCCGGCACGCACATCGCTCTCGCCTGCAAAAAGCATAAGAGCAATCACCATCGAAACACTTTGACGCTTGCTCATGGACGATAAGGCAATGGCTATAAGTATCATCGCAAGTCCTAATGGAAAATAAAAGAGGGGAAAATAGATCCAATGCTCTTTTGGTTTGCGCAAAGATTCAATCTCTCGTTTATCCAGATTTTTATTTCCAGAAATAATAACAATAGTAAATATTTTACAGATATTATTCAAATTATTTTCATCCGAAATTTCGGTATTCATAACACGTGGCGAGAGATTTTGGATTAACTCTTTGAGTATTCTTTTATCCTTACTGCTTGGAGCAATACGGTAGACTTTTGAATCAAAGGCAACTAGCTCAATTGCCCCCTCAAACTCATCTACAAGACTCGTCGCCTGTTTTTTCATTACCTCAAATTCAGCTAACGGCTGATTTGATATATCCAAGGCAATCGTTATGCTTGCAGGAGCATCTATAATTTTCTCTTGCTGTGCCACCGGTTGCGCGAGGGCTATGATGATGAGCAATGATGCGCTCAAAAAAAGAGCATTACGTTCATTACTTCCCAAGGTTGACTCACTTACCCGCAGTTTTTCCAATGCCGCTGGGCTAAAAGGGTACTCATTGTGACGTTTTTGGGTAAACCAAAAATAAAAAAGCACTCCCACAAAAGGGGTCATCCAAATAAGAAACTCAGGATGCAAGAAACTCATAGAAACCCTCTTTGATTACGTCCGAACAAATAGACAAACATTGCTATAAATCCAAAAAAGAGGGGATAAAAATAAAGATATTTCAGTCGTGTCGCTTCTGTGACAATGGGGATAAGGTCGTGTTCATGATTGCTTTTTTTCATCCATTCCCTCCACTGTTTTTCGGGGACAACAGAGCTCTCTATCTGTGTGGGAATCGAGTGAACAAATGTTTTTGGATGGTTTGAAAAGATGACAATCCATCGGCGTTCCTGTGTGGATAAAAACTCTTTTATTGTGTAATCAATCTGCACATGAGGTGTTTTTGGCAATTGATGCAAAATCGACAACAACGCCTCATAATCCTTTGTCAAAGGGACTTTAACCCTGTCGGGAACATACAAAGCGATGGCATCAAAGGGACGAAGTGCAATAAATGTCGCTATCTTTTCCCTCATTTCCTCATCCGGTGAATCGGCAACAATCAACGTACTGTACCCCTCAAAACGGGGAGGTTCTTGGATTTCTTTAACGGGGGACATCAATGCAACAATCAAAAAAACAATCATCAGCCACTTGGAAATCCACATCCATGCCGGAGATTTTACCCCCGAATCGCCAAAATGTGAGATATGGGGGAAATAGAGCATTTGGGAACGAAGGGGGCAAAGATTTTCACACGCCAAAAAAACAAATAGCAAAAAACTAAGCTTTGGAAATTCAAAATAGAATCCCTCAAACATCGATTATTCCGAGATACAGATGATAATATCCCAACGTCTCCTCATCGATTTTTTCTACGGCAGGGGCATATTTATACGGTTCTAAGCGGCCAAAAAGGTTTTGATATACCCCAAGGGTTCGTTCATTATCATGCGCAAAAAAATACCCCTCTTTGCTGATAGTGTAGGCACTTTGTTTGGGATTTTTCAGATCAATTTTTAGTAAGGCTTCGTAATGGAGCTGTCGCACACTCATTTTTTTACTTCGTTTCCATGTTAAAAACCAAAATACACCGCTTGCAAAAATAACCAACACAACAATCATCAGGAAACCAATCCAATAGATTGACGTATCCGGAACTTCGACCAACGGCATAATATCGTGAAGAGGAATATCAATCGACTGCTTCATGATCGCCCCTCAAATAAACGGCGCAATACGACAGAGGCATTGTCATCAGTATAAAGTTTCACCGCGCGTATCGAGCATGAACGAAAACGTTCAAACAGCTCCACATCGTGCGCTCGTACTCTCTGCGTATATTTTTGGACACTTCGGGCATTGAAATCCCCCTCTAACACTGTACCGCTCTCAGGATCACTCAAACTTCCGAATCCTAAGACTGGCGGCTTTTCTTCTAATCTGTCACGGACGACTACAGCAACCACTTCATGTTTTTTTGCCAATAACCGTAATTCTGGAATATCAAAAAAATCACCGATAATCACAATCAGCGATTTACGTCGCAGTCGTTTGTACAGCGTCACAGCCATCGTATTATAATCAGCACGATGTCCTATAAGGTCAGCGTTCATTATTTTTTCCACGCTCACAGCTACGGCAAAGCGTTTTTTGCTTCCTCGCACCTCATCCGCTAACCCTTCACTAAAATTATAGTGGGTAAACAAATCACCATTTCCTAATGCCGAGTATCCGATTAGGGCTACTGCCTCAGCAACACTCTCTATCTTAAATTTATCCGTTCCAAAATGAAGCGCTCCTCCCAGCATCGCCACAGTAACGATACTCAGTTCCCGCTCCTCACGAAATACTTTGACATAGGGGCGTTGCAGTTTTGCCGTCACGTTCCAATCAATATGACGCGTATCATCACCGCTCATGTATTCGCGAAGCTCGATAAAATCATACCCCTCACCGCGAAACATAGAGGGATTGTTACCAATACGGTCTCCCACGATTTGACGACGGGCACGGATGAGAATCTGTTGTGTATTTTTCATCGGTTACGGTATCGGTACGGCTTTGGCGATTTGTTCGATAAGGGTATCGACATCAATATTTTCAGCTTCCGCTTCATACGAGAGGACGATACGGTGACGCATAATATCTTTGAGAATACTCAGTATATCACTAGGGGTCACAAACTCTTTCCCGCGTAAAAATGCCACTGCACGGGATGCTTTAAACAAATCGATACTCACACGAGGACTTGCCCCAAACTGAATGTATCTTTTGATTTCACTCAATCCAAACTCTTGCGGGTTGCGGGTTGCTTGCACAAGTGTAATCATATACCGCTCTACCTCTTCGTCGATATGGATGCTTCGAACTTTTTCTTTGAGTTTTTCCAGTGTTGCGTGATCGATGACCGCTTCTATCTCTTCATACGTAGAAGAAGCAACACGGCGTGCAATAGCAAGTTCTTCTTCGGTCGTATTGTATCCCACACGCAACTTCAACATAAAACGATCCAGCTGTGCTTCAGGGAGAGGATAAACCCCCTCATTCTCTATCGGATTTTGGGTCGCCATAACGAGAAACGGCGGAGAAAGTTTAAAACTCTCATCCCCCAATGTCACTTGATGTTCTTGCATCACTTCCAGTAATGCCGATTGCACTTTGGCAGGGGCGCGGTTGATCTCATCGGCGAGGAGAAGGTTTGTGAAGATCGGCCCTTTTTTGATTTTAAACCCGTTGTTTTGAGGGTCATACACTTCTGCTCCCAAAATATCGCTCGGTAGCAAATCGGGAGTAAACTGTACGCGCTTAAACCCCAGACCCAATGTTTTTGAGAGCGCTTTTACCGTAGTTGTTTTCGCCAATCCAGGAATTCCCTCAATAAGAATATGCCCCTCACACAACAGTCCGATGAGCAAACCATCAATCATCTTTTCGTGCCCGACGACGACTTTGGCAACTTCGGCGCGTATGGCATTTATTGTTGTTATCATTGTTTTTCCTCTTGTGATCTTAATCTCTTTTTCGCTTCACGTAAATCCATCTTCCCCTCTTCCAATGCTCGAATGACCTCATCAAAACGTTTCTCTCCGCTCAAGGATAGTATTCGCACCAATTCGCTGAGGGTAGATGCCGACTCCCAAAAGGTACGTTTTTTTCTCACAGGTCGATATTTCCACAACCACCTTGCTGCTTCATTGAACCCTGCTCCCAACCCAATAAAAAACAGATACAAAGCATACCGCTTAAGCGTCCCATAGTCGTTTATTTCGGGAACATCAAGCAACGAGGAGAGAGCATACCCCTCCCCCACTTCGACATAAATAGGTTTGCTTTTAAGGGTCACGATTTGATTTTTTGCCGTATCAAAATAGCTCAAACTCAAAGGCTCAATCGTATACGATTTATCAGCTACTAAGGCAAACTCTTGGGAAACTTCCCCCTCAAATCCTTGCGGTGAAGGGGTCAATGATTGCTGAGGTAGTTCAGCAAATACTTTTACTCCACTAATATTGAGTTTATACGGGGTCATTTTATCCAGACTCCCCGCCCCTCTTACAATTACGCTTAGATGCAACGGCTCATGGGCGCGAACCATCCGCGTGTCACTGCGTACTTCAAGTGTCAACTTTCCGGTAAGTGTCATCATATTTTTATTCGCAACCAAGGTGATAGAGGGAAGGTTTGCTTTTTCTTCGACAATATCATCTTTACTGAGATTATCACGCCCTAATACGGTGTTTTCGACCGCACCCAGTCCCGTAAAACGAACTACAGCTTCCGTATTGATTTTAATAGTACCAGATGTTTTTGGAGTGATAAGAACATCAAATGTTTCAATTCGTTTGCCTCCAACCACCTTATCCTGTTCCGTCAGGATGGAAGTTTTATAGAGAGGAGTATCGTTAAGTTTTAATTTGATGGAGTATTCTGCTGCACTGCTATCAAACCGACATTCATAACGGACAATCCCGCTTTGACCTACCGCCAATATCTTAGGTGCTTCAAGTACGCTCCACTGGTACGCTCCCCACAGCTGTCCAACAGCGATAATCCAAAGAAAAAGAATTCTACCAAGGTTTGGTTTCATGGACACTCCTCGCATTGATAAGCTCATATTGACGGGAGGAGAGCTTTGCTTTGCCTTGTGATGCAGAAAAACGGGGGTCACCCTGAGTCTTTTTCCCCTCATCGCCGCCGCCTCCGGATTTCATATCACTTTGCATATTGCTTCCGCCCCCTTGCTTGGACTCTTTTTTCTCCCCGGTAGGAACATTTTCTTCTTGCGAGAACTGATCTTTTTTCTCTTTTCGAACATTCAATGTCTTTTTTTCCTCTGCCTGTGCAATAAAATGGAGATTTTCATCCGCTTCTTTGGTGTAATGAAGGGTCAATGATTTCAAAAAAGCATTCCGCCCGTTCTCAAACTCGCCAAGGCGGATATGACAATTGCCCATATTATAATAAAGTTTTGATTTGAACAATGGCTCATTAGAGCGAAGTTGACGATACTGTGTCAATGCCTCTTGATATTTTCCCGCTTTATAGAGAGCGTTGGCACGGTTATAGCCAGCTTCCACAGAATCTATTTTTTCAAATAATTGTGCAGAAACTTCATAGTTTTTACGGCTGTACTCTTTGGAAGCCCAGTGGAAATACGCAAAATCCAATACCCCAGCATTGGCAGAGATTCCGATAAATGCCAAAGCAATGATAAACATCTTAGAGATCTTATCCCCTAACGAGGTCATCGCCAACACAAATGCCGCTAATGCCAACCCAAGAGGAAAAGTAAAAAGCTCTTGGTTGTCACTTATACTGGAACTTCCGGTAAAATCTTCTATTCCTGAATCATCGATCAGTACGTGCAGCTCCTCAGCACTGGAAACAACTTTTCCATCACTCATACTGGCTATCTCATTGATGGCATCATTTCGAGCACTCACAACGATGTGCCCCTTCTCATCTTTAAGCGCACTCCCCTCATCAGTAGGTAATGTACTGCCGTTTTGTGATGCCAGCATCACAACATTTACGCGGAGATTATTGTCCTGTGAAAACTGGGCTTCTTTATCATAATTAGCCTCATCACCCCCATCGGTGAGGAGAATGACCAAAGGAGTTTTGGCATGGGACATTTTACGTGAGAGTTCCAACGCACTCATCACCTCTGTCCCTTTGGTGATAATCTGCGTTTCATCCAATGCACCAAAAAGATGCTCAAGCAATTCGGTATCTCTGGTCAGAGGTGAGAGGACGATAGCTTGAGTCGTAAATCCAATCACCCCAAAACGATCTTTGGGATGGGTGCGTACCGTCTCTATCAAGATTTTTTTAGCCTCACTCAAGCGACTGGGAACTACATCCGTCCCCCGCATCGAGTAAGACAAATCGATTGCCAGTATCACATCCCGCCCTGCTTGCTCTATCTCAAGCGGTTTCTGAGGAATTATCGGACGAGCAAGGGAGAGAATGACCAATGCAATAGAAAGCAACAGCCACTTTTGAGAAGCATCCATTCCCCATCGCTTGCGCCTAGCTGCGACACCATAAAGAGGTATTGCCAATAATGCCATCAGCCACAATGGATTTAGCAACATCATTACATCACCTTCCTGCGTCGCCATAACAGCAGCATCATGATTCCCAATGCCCCCAAAAGCGGCATCCAGTAATAATGTTCCTTAAACGTATGCTTTTCACTTTTGATAGAGGAACGCTCCATTGTATCAATCTCATCATACACCCCTTGAAGCTCTTTCTCATCCGAAGCGGTAAAAAACTTCCCTCCTCCATCACGCGCCAATTGCGCTAAAAGGGCATTATCAAACTCCCCTTTTTGTCCGATTCCAATAGTATAGAGCTTAATCTTATTTTTTTGTACCAGGGCAATGGCTTCTTTGGGAGAAATCGCACCGCTGTTGTGCTCTCCGTCGGTGAGGAGGATAATCACTTTACTTTTAGCTTTTGAGTCACGCAATGCCCGTACACTCATCGCAATTCCCTCACCGATTGCGGTATTTTGTCCTGCCATACCGTGCGAGAGATACCCTATCATCTCAGAGACGAT
Source organism: Sulfuricurvum sp. (assembly GCA_028714915.1). Classification (GTDB taxonomy): domain Bacteria; phylum Campylobacterota; class Campylobacteria; order Campylobacterales; family Sulfurimonadaceae; genus Sulfuricurvum. The sequence continues at coordinate 169,649 of JAQTLL010000002.1, read as the reverse complement.
CTCTTTTTCATACGTTACAGGAGAAGCAATAAACGCAAAATCGCCGAACAACACTACCCCGACGTTGTCTTCGAGCCGCTTCATCACAAAATCACTCGCGATACGTTGGACAATCTCAAACCGACTGGCTCGTTTATCTTCTGCACCAAACCCTGAGGCATTCATTGACCCGCTGCCATCGATAGAGAGGACAATATCAATTCCGTTACGATTGCGGGGGTCAGAATAATCAACCACCACAGGAGCTGCCAACGCCGCGACCATCAGCAATACGACAAGCGCTTTGAGCAGCCATTCGAGATTACGCCACTTTCCTACAGTACCAAAAAAGTAGAGATGCGGGAAAATGCGCACCACCCCAACTTTTTTGCATCGATAGAGACATACCAAAATCGGTAGGGCAATTAACCACACCCACGAATAATTAAATAGCCATATATTCATACAAATATTATATCGTCTCTTAGTGACACGTCACATTAGTATCCAAAATCGCCTCTTCTTTTTTGGCATGAACACATTGACCTTTTGTCATTTTTACATTATTAAAAAAAGTTTGCCACAAAAGGCTTCCTGAAAGCTTCGCTGTACGCAAATCGTTATGGATAAATTTTGAATCACCAAGCTCCGAATTCGTAAAATCCGTTTTCTCCAAGAGCGCATCCGAAAAATTGGCTTTCCAGCTCTTAGTTCCTCGAAAATCGGCAAAACGCAAATTACTCTTCTCAAGATGCGTCCCTTTAAAATTGGCTCCTCGCGCATGAATATGGGTGAGGTCTGAACGCATCATCGTCCCTTTCCAAAAGAGTGCCCCCTCTGCATTCACTCTACTCAAGTTACAGTCGTTAAAATCGCCCATCTCAAACACGCTTTCACGTAAATCGGCTCCGCTCAAATCACTTCCGTGAAAATCGCCGCCGCTAAAGTCGCTTTTGCTGAGATTGGCTCCTCGCAGGTCACATCCGATGCACTCTTTCTCTTTCAACGCTTTTTTCAGATGCGCCACATCGTAAGCACTTAAAGTCACCCCTAAAATAACCGCTAAAAAGAGGGCTCTCATTTCATCCCTCGAATACGGCGAAGTTCCGCCATAAACGGCTGTGCCCGTTTACTTCCGACCATCGTCTCTTTTTTATTTCCCGCTTTATCAATAAAAAACATCGTCGGAATCCCGAAAAAATCGTATCCGTCAGGAAGCTTACCTTTATGGACGTTTTTCTCAATCACGACGAAATTTTGACTCATATATGGTTCGACCACTTTATCATGAAATACTTTTTGTTTCATGTAGGCACACTCAGGGCAATCATCAGTCGTATAGATCATCAAAACCAATTTATTGTCCGTACCCATCGACGAAACGGCAGTTTTAAACTGCTCATCATTCTGAATCGTCCCACCCAAGAGACTCACAGCCATCATCCAGCCAAATAGTAAATATTTTATCATCATTCTCTTCTTGCTTTTACTGTTTAAAGGTACTATGACAAAGGACACATCCGTTCATCACTTTTTCCAAAGCCAGCATAGATTTTTTGGAATCTTTTGTTTTTAATGTTTGGGCAAGATTATCTGCTGATTTGTGGAATCGAACTCCCATTTGCTCAAACGATTGATTTTTAAAACTTCCACACATTGTATTTTTTTCAAGCGTTAACCCAAGTTTCTCTGTTGCTATTTTAGATGCTTCATCATATTGGTCACTATTCATATATTTGACAATTTCGGACAACGCTGTCAAATGCTCTCGCATATTGGATAATTGGTGTGCACCTTGCATGGTTCCCTTGATACCTAATGATTGTCTATTATCATCCTCTTGCATCTTCCCCATATCCATCGCCCATATTAATGGGCTAAAAGTGAGAACCATAAAACATACTGCACCAAAAAATTTTGTTTTCATCGTACTCTCGAAATTCAATTGATAAGAGTAGTTTACCATAACTCAATTCCAAACTGCCGGACGATGTTATAAATATTTATCTTGAGTTAAACTCCATGTTTATGACGATACATTGCTTTATCCGCTGATTCAATGACCGCCAATACTTCAGCATCATGCGTAAAAAAGGACATTCCAAATGCAAAATCTATTTTAAACGAGTATTCTCCCACTTTAAAATGGACTTTTTGAAAGTAGCTTAGAATCGATTCGATTTTAGTTTTTATATGCCCATGTGAAAGAGTCTGATCAAACACAACAATAAATTCATCTCCTCCATAACGAACAACCCGTCCCCCGGTATCACGCAGTTTATTTGCTACAAGTGAAAGTACTTTATCTCCAACAATATGACCATAAGTATCATTGATTTCTTTAAACTTATTCAGATCAATCATCACGAGTATTCCACTATCTCGAAGACGTAATTTAGATATATCAAGAAGTTCGTCTTCGAACCATTTTCGATTATAGCTTTGTGTAAGAGAATCTTCATAGATAATTTTTCGAAGTTCTTGAATCTCTTCTTGGAGCTGTTGTGTTTTTAGTAATATTGCATTCAATAAAACTTGATCTTCATTCTTCATAGCGTGAATTGCATCAGAGGTACACTCTGATAGTGTAGTGATATGACGTATCATTTTTTCATCGAGCATTTCACGGGTCAGAAGCTGATCAGGCTGAAGATCAATTTCATGTGAATGGGCTATCTCTGAATATATTTTACTGTATTGTACGGGGAAGACGATTTTTAGAGGTTCAATTATTTTTTTAACTTCATTGGTAATACGGGAATGTTCTTCGACTAAATTTCTCACTCTAACTCCGCTATGCTAAATTGTTCTATGATCAATACAACCAAAAATTAATATAAGTATCTACGACTTGTTATAACAAGTTGCTGAAAAAATTCTATCCTAATAAACTTCACAACTTCTTATAGCAAGTTGGATGAATGAAAGATATTATTGATTTACCTGATGATTGCATTGAAAATACATATATAGAAATTGGGCAGAATGTCAAAAAAATCCGCATGGAAAAAGGGGTCAGTCAACTTAAATTAGCACAAGCGATTGGACATAAATCTCTTTCCATAATCTCTCTTGCAGAAATTTACCACAATAAACAGCACTTTAATATTGAACATCTTGTCAAAATTGCATACGTTTTAGATGTTAATATTTGTGATTTTTTTCCTAAAAAAGCTCTTTAATATATTAAATCATACTTCATGGCTTAAACCATTGACATCAAAGGCTATAACCGCTATAATTCCCGTCCACAAATTGTGCAAGCAATAATGTGCGTTCTTGTCCCGTTAGCTCAGCTGGTAGAGCATTTCACTTTTAATGAAGGGGTCGATGGTTCGAATCCATCACGGGACACCATTTTTTACCATTGTTCAGTGGCTCCATCATCTAATGGTTAGGATTTCAGATTTTCATTCTGGTCATAGGGGTTCAAATCCCCTTGGAGTCACCATAACACTTTCCCTGCACAGCGTACTTTCAACCACTTTAAGCTTTATTAGGTCTCCACTTTTTTTATGAGATAACAAAAACTGTCCCTTTAATACAAAAATCCAAAAATCCAAAGTGGAATCTTATTTTTATACCCCACTTCAATGTCGTCACTCGCCACAAAACTGTTTTCTATATCTTTTATTTGGGTAAATCCTTTATTTTTACCACCAATTTCAAATAAATAGACATTGTCCACCAAAAAATCACCTTTAGGCGGATAGGTGACTGCGTAAAAGATACTTAGGACATTTAGAAAAAATGTTTCACGCACTGTCCCTATTTCCGGAGTAGTGATTGAGAGTAAATTGGTATTGCTGAGATATATTTTTTCGGGTTTTTCCAGTTTTCGAAGCCCCTTGCCCGAGGCCTTCATGAGTAAGTGCAAAATACCTGCATCTTCGAGTTTGATAAAATAATCTTTTAAGGTTCTTCCATCACCAATATCCAGTGAATTTTTTAACTTTTCGATCACGGGGACGAACGGCACACTTTCCATGATGATGTTCAGTAGAAGTTTGAGTTTTTTGATGCTGTTGCCATCGAGACTGGGATAGACAAAAAGCAAATCACCAGAGATGGAAACATTGATGTTTTGTTGAAGCATATCGTAGAATATTTCATCGTCTTGAATGCTCAAACTGTAGGGATAATACCCGACTTTACAATATCGTTGAAACAGTGGAAGTATCTTTTTATCGATTTTCTCTAACTTGCTAACGATATCAAAAGCAATAGCTTCGTGGTTTTGCAGTATCTCTTGGAGGGTGTATTTTGGGAGTTTTATCGCTAGCGTTAACTCCATATACTCCCTTAAACTCATCCCCACCATTTTCAGCACATTGGCTCTACGGCTTAGGTCATGACTCCCCTTGTTGATTTCCAAAGCCGAGCTTCCGGAGGCTATGATTTGCAAAGCGGGAAAGGTATCATAAATAGATTTTAACTCTTGTGACCAATTTTGGTATTTGTGTATTTCATCAAAACACAGCAGTTTTCCCCCTTCCATCTCAAAGCGTTCGGCTATTTCATACATCGACAGCTCACCTACCAAAAAGCTGTCCATACTGACATAAAGTGATTTTAGTACATCGTGCTGTTTCATATACTGCGCGATGGTGGTAGTTTTTCCTACACCTCTTTGACCCACTATAATGGTGAGGCGATGCTTAATTTTCTTCTCTTTTATAAAATATCGTTGATAGGCTAGATCGTTACGAAGAATAAATTTTTTTGATTCAACCAATAATTTTGAGAACATTTTCGTCCTTTATGGTAATTAACTCCCATTATACCTGATTAAAATAGGGATTTCAATACTTAAAGATTTTATAAAAAAGAAGCATTCTCAAATTGCTATTGTATAATATTCAACTTTGCCAAGGGGAAAGTTATGAATATACATGCCAAATTGTTAAGAATGAAATTATTGTGGCTTTTTTTGCTTTTTGCTTTAGTTCCTATGCTTCTTATCGCTTTGTACAGCTACTACAATATTAAAAATCAAATAATCTCTTCAGACCTATCTCATTTGGAAGCAATCGCAAAGCTAAAATCATTACAGATTGAAAACTTTTACAATGAAAGTGAAAATGATATACAAACAATTAAAAACTCACCCTATACTGTAAATATAATATCTACTGGCTCAAGCAGTCAATCGTCTCACTACAAGGAAACAAAAAGTTTATATGAACAACAGCTGAATGAATATATTTTTAATCACGAAATCAATGAAGTATACATAATCAGATTGGACGGCAGTGTTCTTGCTAGCGCCAAAAAAGTAAAAGAAAATAAATTTACTTTGTTTCATAAGTTGGCATTTGAAGAAGGTAAGACAAAAATATTCTTTTCAAATATTTACAGAAAAGACACCTTGCGTTCCTCCATTGACAAAAATAAAAGCTATTTTTTTACTGCTTCTGCCCCCATTTTAGATTACAACAATAAGCCAATTGGTGTCGTTGTTGCTGAGTTTAGTGCTGATAATTTTTTTGATCTGATACAAGATTATTCAGGGCTTGGGAGCAGTGGAGAGACCCTTCTGGGTAAAAAAATGGGCGATAAAGTTATTTTTATTAATCCGCTTAGGCACGACTTGGATGCCGGAATGAAAAAAAGCGTTCTAATAGATGGACCAATAGCCAGACCTTTTATTATGGGAGCGACTAAACACAATGGGAGTGGTTCTTCTATTGACTACAGAGGAGTAGACGTCCTTGCGGCTTGGAGATATGTTCCAATATCTAACTGGGGAATGGTGGCTAAAATTGACAAAGACGAAGCCCTAAAACCGTTAGAATCCATAAGAAACAGTATCGCTCTTACAGCATTAATGCTGATTACTTTTGGAGTTATTGCTTCACTAAGAATAACCCATAATATTATCCGTCCTGTAGATAATTTGGAAACAGAAGCTCATATAGACGCACTAACGGGATTACCAAATAGAAAACAACTTATGGAAATATTGGAACAAGCTCTTAATAAAGCAAAACTAAATGATAAAATCGTTGCTGTTATGTTTTTAGACCTTGATGGTTTCAAAAGTATTAATGATAACCATGGACATGAAATGGGAGATCTGTTGTTAAAAAATACAGCATTAAGACTTACGAATTGCATTAGACAAAGCGATACGGTAGCAAGACTTGGCGGTGATGAGTTTATTATATTACTATGTGGTGCTCAAGACATCAGCAATATAACTAAGATAGCAAATAATATTATTCAAACACTTAATGAAGAATTTTCCTTAAACGGTTCTATTGCTACTATTGGAGCAAGTATAGGTATAAGTATCTTCCCTAAAAGTGCCGCCAATGCTGATGAAATGTTACGGCAAGCAGATAATGCTATGTATGAAGCAAAAAAATCTGGCAAAAATAATTTTAAATTTACGTGTGATTTGTAAAAAAGGATATTATCTTTTTTAATATCTTTTTTATCCAAACCGCTCTATTATTTCGTTCACTATTATTCACAAGGATTCTCCACTGCAAAACCAAGACGTTAAAATTATCTTTATGAGCTTCGTCTCCATCATTTTCGTCGGTGCGATGCTCTTGATGCTCCCTTTTTCTCACCGCGGTGACCTTTCGTTCATCGATGCCATTTTTACCACTACTTCTGCCACATGTGTAACAGGACTTATTGTAAAAGATACGGCTCTCGACTTTACCCCTTTTGGTCAGGCTATTATCCTCATATTGATTCAAATCGGTGGATTAGGCTACATGACGGCAGTCACTTTTTTCGCCCTCATGCGCCGTAAAAAACTGGGGTATCGCGACCGCTTGATTCTCAAAGAGTCGTTGAACCATCCCGGTATGAGCGGAATATTCAGATTTTTAAAAATTGTTTTTGCCAGCATCATCCTCATCGAAGCAACAGGAGGCATCATCCTCACTCTCCGCTTTTTGAATGATATGCCTATTGGAAATGCTGTTTGGTTTGGCTTTTTTCACGCTATCTCTGCGTTTAACAACGCCGGTTTTTCTCTTTTTAGTACCAATCTTATGGACTATCGAAGGGATATTATTATCAATCTCACCATTCCTTTTCTCATTATCCTCGGCGGTTTGGGATATTTGGTCCTCTTAGAGCTTTACAACTACCGCAAACAATCACTGCTTCGCCTCTCAACGCATACGAAACTTGTTTTATGGACAACAGGATTTTTGATACTGGGCAGTATGGCAATCATCCTCTCACTCGAGTGGCATAATCCCAAATCACTGGGATCTATGGATGCTTATGAGAAAATTCTCTCAGCATGGTTCGCATCCGTCAACTACCGTACAGCCGGATTCAATACGGTTGATTTTTCGACATTTACCGACTCTGACCTCTTTTTCGGAACAATCTTCATGGTTATCGGGGGGAGCCCGGGAGGAACCGCAGGAGGTATCAAAACCACTGCCTTCGCACTCTCCATTATCGGAGTTTGGTTCACGCTGCGAGGTGAGAACAATCCTCATATTTTTAGACGCAGTCTCTCCGCCTATCAGATCAACAAAGCGTATGCGATTATTTTCATCGCATCGTTTTATATTTTGATCTCGACGGTTATTTTGAGCGAAAGCGAAGGCTTCCCTTTTATCCGATTATTGTTTGAAACATGTTCAGCATTTGCTACCGTTGGAGTATCAACGGGAAATGGCGGAGTGCTGAGTTACAGTGCCCTCTTTAGTGATCTGGGCAAAGCCAACATCATCCTCTTGATGCTGATGGGACGGATCGGTGTTTTTGCCTTTACCATCGTTCTCGTGGGTAAAGCGATGCAAAGCCGTATTAAATATGCAGAAGGAAAGGTTATTATATGACGTATGTAGTTATTGGATTAGGAAAATTTGGATTTCATGTTGCCAAAGGGTTGGCTCAACAAGGAGAAACGGTTATCGCCATCGACAATGATGAGGACAAAATTCGCGATATTAGCGAATACGTTCAAGATGCCATTATGCTTGACTCCTCCGATCCCCGTGCGTTGCGCGAAGCAGGAATCGCTGATGCTGAAGTTGCCATCGTCAGTATCGGTGAACACCTCGAAGCAAGTATCCTCACCGTTATGGCGCTTAAAGAGATTGGTATCGAAACGGTCGTTGCCAAAGCGATAACTCAAGTACACGGTCAGATTCTTTCAAAATTAGGTGCGGCAAAGGTGATCTATCCTGAAATGGAATCAGCTAAAAAACTGGTCAAAAAGATTGTTACCAACATGCACTATGAGACAATCGATCTCTCCATCACAATGAAACTTGCTAAAATGACACTTCCCCCATTTTGGGTAGGGACATCCATCCTCTCTCCTATATTTGAAGAAGAGTTCGACGTTAAACCGATCGCCTACAAACATCAAGGTGAATGGCATACCTCGTTTGAAAAAGATGATATTCTCGAAAAGGGTGATATTCTCGTTGTTCTGGGAAACAGCAACAATGTCGAAGCCCTCAGTAAAAAAGTTTAATCATTTTTGTTTCTCTTCTTTTGCTACAATAACAGATAGTAAAATATTTGTTATTGTAAAGGATTTCATCATGAAAAATCTGTTTCTTCTCCCTCTTGTACTGCTTGCCATTTCAGGCTGTTCAGCAACATGGCACGGTGTCAAAGAAGATACCACTTCCGCAACCGATTGGACTAAAAAAAAGGTTAATGACAGTGCCAGTTATGTCAAAGAAAAAACTGAATAATCAGCTTTTTTAAAAAGAATGCTGCAGCGTCAAGCCAACAGACTTTCCCTCAAGAGGGGAAGTGTTTATGACAGGCGCTAAGATATATTTATCCGTCACAAATGCTCCAAATGCCGAACCTGCTATATGAGAAATAGCATCTAAAATCTGTCCTTTTGCATTGCCATGAAGGGCAAATTCTATACTTTGTTCTACAATAATAGCCGCACTGCTGATTTCAAAACCAATCATCCCTCTGTTCTCTTTATATTCCGGATAATAGCTATTTACGACAGCCGTAATCCCTCCTGCCAGTACAGATCCGCCGACAACATGACTCATTTCACTACTCGCACTATTATTCGCTTGCAACTGCGTTATCATCAACATACTAGCAATAACGAAAGCAATCTTTTTCATTTCATACCCTCTAACTTTATAAAATTAAATTTTGACAGTATACGCCCATCTTGCACTAAAAAGCAACTATCCATGCTACAATCTCAACTTTAAAGGGACAGATTATGCCTATTTTACTTGCTCTATTGCTTAATATTATGACCCTCATGGCTCAGACACCATCATCCCAATGGGGTGAAAATGTAACGGGAGTTGTGACCCGTTTTCACAGCGATAAAAAAGAAATTGCTTTAACCTTTGATGCCTGCGGCGGAAGTGCAAAAAGCTCTCAATATGATGCCGGATTAATCGAATTTTTGAGTATTAACCACATACCGGCTACCCTCTTTATCAATACCCGCTGGATCGATAGCAATCCAGAAATATTTATCCGCCTTGCCTCTAATCCATTATTTGAAATAGCCAACCACGGAACGGCGCATAAACCTCTCTCTGTTGAGGGAAAAAGTATTTATGGAATCCATGGTACTGCCTCTGAAGATGAAGTAATCGCCGAAATCGAAGGGAACAATCAAAAAATAGAAAAACTCACAGGTATTCGCCCTCAATTTTTTCGTGCCGGCACTGCCTTTTATGACGAAAATGCTGTAGCTATTGCTCATACTCTGGGGATGGAAATCGGCGGCTTTTCAGTTCTAGGTGATGCAGGTGCTACCTTCAGCGCATCCAAAGTTACTCAACAGCTCACTGGCGCACACAGCGGTGATATTGTTATCTTTCACATGAATCATCCTGAGGGAGGAACACGAGAAGGGGTAATCGAAGGAATTAACATTTTGCTTAAAGAAGGATTCAGCTTTGTCCGTCTCAGTGACGTGAAGTATCGTTTAGTAAAGATTCCCTGAATATCACGATCCATACCCACCCAAGGACACCCTCAAATCCAAAAAATGCAACTATTTTGACATAAGCAAAAAAGACAATTCCATAACTTATAAAAATGGGGCTCACTTGATCCATAAAAAACAAGGTGAATAAAAGCTGGGTAAAGAGTGTTTTTTCTTTTTTAGAAAGGGTATCGATAAATGCTAAAAAATGGAGTGATGCCATCAGTGCGATAGAGATAAACAGCACATGGGGGAGCATTACCTCCAACATTCCATGCAATGATTTATTTCCATAATATTTTATCACCTCATCGGGAGATATTCCAACCAATTGTGCAAACAGCACAGCCCCTATAACGGCTTGCATAATCACTAACGCAACAAAAATAAGCGCCAAAAAAGTGAGAAGACGTTGATTCATTATAACTTTTTTCTTATCAGTAAAATGATTAGATCAACCGAGCCTAAAATTATCAAATTATGAAAGAAAAGAAACAATCCAAAAGCAATAGTAACACCAATACTTCCGCTCAATGGTGATGAGAGCAAGGCAAGCGGATAAAGCAATAAACTCACGAGCGAAAGGGTAAAAAAGCCTATTTTTATCCTAGTGGAGCGTGAGGTTCGTGCATAAATTGAGGCAATGAGAATAAACGTTATAATAAAACCGAACAAATCAGTATGTATGCTTAAAAGCAAATCATTAAACACCAATGGTTCAATAAACTCATTGGGATTTCCAAGTATCGTACGGCTCCATTGGACAGGACTGATACCATAATCGATAGCTTTTGCTGTGATACTAAGACCCATAGCAAGAATGAGTGCGATAAGCATCCACAGAATTACTACTCTCAGCACAGAATTATCGGAGAGCTTTTTGGAAGCGATAAATTTCATGATTTACGGCTTTACAATTTCCAAAAGAGCCAAAGCAGCGCGGGCACCATCGGTGATAGCACGAGCTGAGAGTGTGGCTCCCGTTGTTGTTGGGATGTCTTGATTGAGCTTAAGGGTATTGGCGGAACTTTTGTTATCAAAACCGTCCAACCACGTCTTGGTAGGGAGATATTCCATCGGTTCGTTAAAAGCGACAATTTCAATTGATTTTATTTTACTATCGGTACCGATAAGATAGAGAGCAATGGCCGTTTTGGTGCGCACTTTTTTATTCATCAATACCCCATAACCTGCCACTTTACCTTCATTTTTAGCAATATAAAGCCGATAGAGTTTGGAGTCGATGCTCTGCTGGGATGTTTTAATAAGTTCTTGCAGCTGTGCTTCACTCAGAATGATATTTTGAGTATCAACACTTTTAGAGCCAAAGGCACGTTGTGTCAAAGCAACCGGATCGCCCAAAACTTGGGCGAAAAGGAGAACAGAAAAAAGAGAAGTCAAAAAAGCAATTTTAATCAAAAGATAAATCCTAATCCAAGCGAGTAGATTCCCTCATTTTCAGCCATGTCAACCCCATTTTTATTATGGCGCAACTTATACTCCCCTTTTAAGACCACTTGCTCATGCGGAAAGTAATTCAAACCGTATGTGAAGCTCTCCGTGTTTCCAAATGAGGTTCCATCGGTAATGGAGGTTGCCAGATTGTAGTTTTCATACTGGAAAAAAATCGGTAATCGTGTACCCGCTTGCGTAAAATATGGAAGAATATTATACTCCATATTCAGATAACCGCCACGTGCTGATTGTGCATGGGTATTGGCAATAACGCCACTATGGTCACCTAAATACGAATCAGCATGGCTAAGATGTGATTGGGTATACAGCCCTTTGACTTTAAATCCCTCATATTGGTACTGTGCATGTACATCCGCCATACTCATTCTACCCTCGCCCTGACCATTCGTGGAAGAACCTGCTTTCCCCGTATAAAGACTCGCTCCAACCAATAGACCGTTAATACCGGTGTAATCAAGACGAGCCACACCCCCCATGTTGGAGGTAGCATTATTTCTTTCATTTCCACCTCGGCGACCATCACGAATCCAGCTTTGACCGAACGTATTGGCTTCAGGAGTTCCATCATGATTGGCAAGACCCATATCAAGGGCAACAACCGCTCCTGCAGCGTAATTGAAAGTGTCCGTTTTCCCATGCACAGTTAGACCGTTCTCATGCCACGTTGAGGGGATGAGATACGTTTCTACATCCGGACGTTTTACGGTATTGTAAAGTACTGGCTCATGATTAAGGTTAATAAGACCCATAGGAACGACTTGTTGTCCCAAACGGACATTAAATGCCGGATTAATTAAAAAATCAAGATACAGCTGTTCAATAGATACTTCTGCACCGCCGTGCTCAAATTCAATTTCAGAATTCAAGATTATGTTATCACTAAATTTATAACCGATATAAGGGACAAAGCGGGCAACTTCCGTCTCATCCGTACCCGCATGTTTTTGATGCGAATAATACATTTCACCATACCCTCCGATAGAGAGCGGATTTTTGGAATAGTATACTTTAGATGCGGCGGCTCCCAGGCCTGGTTCAGTTTTACTCATGTCAACGGTACCAAAAGAGGTCGTGTTTTGAACATTAATCAGCTCATTGGTAAGCGTCTGTGTTTGTTCACCTTGTTTTTTATCATTAGCTTCTAGTGTTGAGAGCCGTTCACTGAGAATTTTGAGCTGAGATTTAAGATCACTTAGTTCATCAGCGCTCAAAGCGGTAGTAATTGCCATCGCGGCGACAGTACTTAGGAGGAGGTTTTTCATTGGTTATCCTTTTTTATGATAGTGATTATTGATTACGAAAGTATAGGCCAACAACCTGAAAGCAATATTAATATTGCAACTAATTATCATTTACAAAAAGCTTTTTCTAGCTATGGTACACTTCGTCTTATGAAAACGCTTCTCTTCTTATTTTTGCTACTTAGCTCACTAGATGCTTCATCACGTACTCAAGCACATATGGGAACTCTCATAAATGTCACTATTGGCGATGAAAATCTCAGTGATGCTGTTTTTATGCTCTTTAAAGATTTGGACAATCGCCTTTCAACCTACAAAAGTGACTCTGAAATTTCACAGCTTAACCAAAAGTTGGAGGGCTTTGTATCGCCCGTCACTCAAAAAGTATTGGAACGTTCCCTTGAAATGTTTCGTCTTAGTGCTGGAGCATTTGATATAACGATTGGTTCACTGACCCATGGAGCGTACCGTTTCGGATATGAAAATGAGCACCTTCCAAGTCACTCAGAGCTTCAAAAATTAAGAAAATTTGTGGGGTCAGAACGGATCATTTTAGAGGGAAATCATGTAAAACTTCTCCCCGGAACAATTATTGATCTGGGGGGAATAGGCAAAGGATATGCAGTTGATTTAACAATCGATATGTTGCAGAACACAGGGCTTACAAAAGCAGTTGTGGCAGCATCCGGTGATATTGGCTGTTTAGGCTCATGTGATATTCAGATTCGAGATCCGTTCCATCCAGATGGCTCTATTGCCCTTATCCATTCTTCATTGCAACGCATTGCCATCAGCACCAGCGGTAATTATGAGCGGTACATTAAAACCAAAGCCAATAACCACTTGATTGATCCGAAATCTGGACTCTCCGAGCAACGATATGCCTCCATTACCCTCATTGATGCAAAAGACAATACGCGAATTGATGCACTTGCAACTGCCGTTGCCGTGATGGAAGAGAAAAAAGCACGTCAACTTTTGGACTCTTTGGGAATTGGATATATTTTAATCTACAATGATGGACAAATACTAAAAAGCAATATGCCAAGAGGTGTCAAGTGTAATTTTGAAAAAGCTGCCGATTGCACTGTGCCTAAAAATTAAGAATAAGAGAGTACCCCTTCTGCTACAATAAATAAAATCTGAGTTAGGAGTTTTCATGCGCCAATACGAAACCTACCGTTGCAATACGTGCGGAAATGAAGTTGAAGTCCAAAATGTCGGAGGGGGAACATTAGTCTGTTGCCAAGCTGAAATGGAGATGATCACCAAAAGCCTCACAGCGGTTAATCTAATGAAAGCATTTAGTGGTGAGAGTATGGCGCGGAATAAATATGAGCTCTTTGCCGATATTTCCCGTGATGAAGGATGGCATGCCGTAGAGCGCCATTTCCGTGAAGCTGCTAATAATGAAATGTTCCATGCCCGTGCGCAATATAAAGCGTATCACACATTAATATATGGCACTGAATTTGATGCAACGCTCGCAAACCTCGATACGGCAATGGAGGGAGAACACTACGAACACGAGACAATGTATCCCGGATTTTCCGAAATTGCCAAAGCCGAAGGGCACAATGATTTAGCCCGACTCTTCACCGCAATCGGTAAAGTCGAAGTGGAACATGAGCGTGAATATTCAGCACTTAAAGAGGCATTGATTGCTGATGGTTTTTTTGCCGGCGCTGAAGATGAAATTTGGATATGCGAAGTGTGCGGTCATGTACACAGAGGTAAAAAAGCACCCGCTGCGTGCCCATTGTGCAAAGTAGGACGTGAATATTTCAAGCGAGAATGTTTACACTAATTGCGTTAGTTTTTACTTCGTCATCCCGTACTCCACGTGCCTTTAGAGTAGATACGGACTCTATCTTTTGTATTGAATAATACTGGATTCCGTGTCGTGGCACGGAATGACGAAAAACAGAGGAGATTGTCATGAAAGAGCTATGCAAACTTAAAAAAGGTGAGCTAACCACTCATCTCAAAAAAATCATCAAAATTATTCAAAATCCAAAATACATCTGCATGAAGTGCGCGCGCGTCGCTAATGAGAAAAAATACTTGTGCGACCCGTCCAAGATAGATGCCCTGTAACATGAATTTTTCCTCGTTTGCTTAAAGATTTAGAGAGGGGATAGAGGCTGCTACCATCCATCCTGCGCATGATTATCGTGCTTTGATTTTTTATAGCGACACGCATTAACTCTTTTTTCAAGCTGATTTTGAGCGTAAAAAAGTTCTTCTTTGATTGTTTTGATGTCTTCATCACTGGTTCGAAAATTTAAAATCTTTTGCCCTAGGCCTTCGAGTTCCATGTACTCATCTTTGTAGAGCTTAACCGCTTCGTTTTTCTCTAAAAAACGGAAATTTATGTCCACTTTTTGATTGTACTGCTCTTTCGTCGGATTATCACTTTTTGCCAAATACGACAATATCCCATTCACAAAACGACCCAGCAGTCGAACGTAACGAAGCCGTTTTGCATTTTCTTCTTTTGGTGCGCCCATAGTACCTTCAGTTAACTGTTATTGGTTACAATTATATCTATTATTTTTAGTAAAAGGTTATCGATGAACAAATGGCTACTTACTCTACTTTTGACAACCACTGCCTTGATGGCGGATTATACCGCACAACCTATCGATCAGAAGCTTCTCGATTCTAAAATCAAAATTATTGACATTCGGACACCCTCTGAATGGAAAACGACAGGGCTGGTAAAAGGCTCTATCCCCATCATGTTTTTTGATGAAAAAGGGAACTATAATATAAATGCTTTTTTGGATGAATTAAATAAAAAAGTCAAAAAAGAAGAGCATTTTGCCCTCATCTGTAACAGTGGAAACCGATCAAAAATATTAGGAACCTATTTGGGACAAAAAATGGGCTACAGCGTCATTGATCTTCAAGGGGGAATTCAATACGCAATTGCGAAAAAAATCTCCCTAGAGCCCTACAAACAAAAATCTTAACGCAAAAATTCCAATAGCTCGATGTACTCTTTTTCGATTACACCGAGACTATCCAACATTCGAATTTCATCAATAGCAGGATTTTCACTTAAAAACTCCCGTCGCCACTGAATATTATCTTGCAGCTCTTTGAGTCCTGTGGTTAAATATTCAACCATTTGATCAGTCTCTGCTCCTCGAAGAAGTCCCTCTGTGTCCGCTTTGTAAAACAATAGAGGGAAATCTCCCATTTCACCTGAGAAACGAAAATCTTCAGCAATATTGTGAATGATTGCTTTAATTCGCTCACCCTTAACGATCCTTTTGGACATCTTTTTTCCTGTATTTTTATTCTTTTATTCTAGTCTTTTTTGGTATAGGAGTTGCTTAGAATAAATATCTATGCCCCAAAAGGTGCACAACTGTTTATGGAATCCTTGCAGCTTAAAACCAAACTGTTATATCTGCTTCTGAGTGTAGCGCTAGGATTGGTCGTAGTGGGCTTTATTGGATATATCAATCTTCTTACGATGAAAAAAAATGTCGATACTCTCTATTTTGGTTCTCTTATTCCCTTAAGTGAACTGAACTCCATCAACTCTGCTTACCATCATGATTTCGAAGCCAGTATCTACCGATGGAAAGAGGGGCTGATAAGTGATGATGATTTAGCTCAAAATATTACTTTAGGGCTAGAACACGTCGATCAGATGTGGGCGAGCTATCTCTCCCATCACAAACGCCCCGAAGAGCTCCCCTATATTCACTATACCGAAGAACAGATGGAGATTATGAAGCGCTATTTTGAGGAGATACGCTCCCTTGTATTTAACCACACCTCCCGATCTGCCATTTCGGTGGTTACCCTCTCAGATAACACCTCTTCTATTCACAACACCGTCTCTGGGCTCATTGCCTACGAAACTGCCACCGCTACATACGAGCACTCTGTTCTCCTTTCGCATCATCAAAATTCCCTGATACAACTCGCAGTGATGTTAGGGGTTATTTTACTGGGGGTCATGACCTTTGCGTGGCGAATTTTTATGCAAATCGAACAACAACAGCAACAGCTTCTCCAATCTACCCAAGCACTCAAACATCTCAACATCAAGCTCGAGCAAGCCTCCTATACCGACACTCTCACAGGAATTTTTAACCGACGCTATTTCAATCTGGTATACGAGCGTGAATTCAAACGTGCCTTACGTGCCAGCAAATCGATTACCTTTATTATGGTTGACATCGATTTTTTTAAGCAATACAACGATACCTACGGTCATTTACAAGGGGATGTTGCCTTGCAGAATGTGGCTCGAGTATTGAAAACATCCTTACTACGTCCGGGAGATTTTGTCTTTCGTCTGGGAGGGGAAGAGTTTGGAGTCATTCTTACCGAGGCTGACTGCATTCATACACGCAAAATGGCAGAACGGCTTCGATTTAACATTGAATCCCTCAATATGGAACACAAAGGGAATAAAAAAACGGGTTTGCTCACCATTTCACTGGGTGCTGTCTGTGTCATACCTACCGAGTTAATGAACAACGAATCTCTTCTGCATACAGCTGATACCAACCTCTATGCCGCCAAAGAACACGGACGCAATAGGGTTGTATTTTCCAGTACATTATAATTTCGGATTTTTAAATCTAAACCCTAACATCTCTAGCTGTTCACGCACTTTTGGAGTGATTTCTCCTTGAAACTCCATCCAGCCCTCTTTGTAAGCACCGCCACAGGCAAGAGATTTTTTCAAGGTTGAGAGTATTTTTTGAGCATCCGCATCGTTGAGATTAAACACCCCAACGAGCGTCACAACCTTCCCCTTGCGCTTCTCTTTTTGAAATACTAAACGGTGTGCTGATGGCTCTAACAAAGTGATTATACAAGACGTTTTTTCCTCTTCTAGCTTCCATCCCTCACCCCAAGATGCCCCAAGTTCCAATGAAAATTTTTCACCCTTCGCCATGCGAATCTCCTACATAGACAAAACGCTTTGTCCCATCATCAAGTACTCCATCGAACATCTCAAGCGGTCGAATCCAAAGCCCTCGCTCACCATACAGTGCACGATAGACAACAAGCAATTCCTCGGTTTCAGAGTGCTTTGCAACACCCATTACGTCATACTCATTTCCTTTATAGTGGAGATATTTCCCCTCTTTAAGCACAAATTACCTTTTGCACCAGAACACTGACACCTTCAACATTCAGCTTGCCACTGTTTGCCATCATCAGTATCGGATTCATACAATAAAGATTGTTATCATACACTACGACCATGATCTCATCGTTCTCTTGAAGGAAATTTGTTTCGCCAAAATGAGTATAGCGCGTTGCACCAATACTGATAATAGCTTGTTTTGGGAAAGATGCTTCTTTTAAATAGTCACTGATTGGCTCCAATGGTCCCACCGATATTTGTGTATTGATTTGATTGGTCATCCACTCGATAAGCTTCTCGTAAAAATAGCTGTATCCTGTGAGTTCAACATCTTCGCCGTAACGCATCAACATCCCATCACGCCGTAAAAACGAAGCGATACGATAACTGTCCATCACTCCGCCACGTGCAAAATTGTCAATAGGAATAAGGGTATCGGATAATCCCTTGGAACACTTTCCCCAATTTTTTTTGTGGCTAATTTTAGGAGCACCTTCAATGCGTAAAGAACAGTCATTATAAGCACCAAAAAACTTAGGAATTATCTGTGTAACATTGCCGAGCATATCGTAGGTCAAATCACAAATCAGTGCCACTTCTGGCTCGATTTGGACATTGCAGTGATTCTCAGGAAGGATGAGGGTATCGCAGCTTAGAGGATACGTTCCTAAAAAATCAGGACGGTTGGGGATGTAAAAAGGAAACATCCCTTTGGGGCCGTTTGGATCATCGGTGAGTACATCTTTGAAATCAGCACTCTCTCCTGCTTGTTCTAGGTGAAGGGCAAAATTTCCGGCAACACCTAATCCAATAAAACTTTTATAATCGTTCATAATTCTATCCCCTTCCCGTCATTCCCGACCTGATCGGGAATCCAGCTAGATTCCCGCTTTCGCGGGAATGACAAAAAATCTACAGTGATCCGCTTGCTTTTGCTTCAGCAAACTCTTCGTACGAACCTTTGAAATCGGTATAGGTTCCATCGAGGTGCAATTCAATAACACGCCCTGCAAATGCATCAAGAAGCTCACGGTCATGGCTCACACAGATGACATTGCCTTCAAAGTCCAGCAATGCCTCACCCAAAGCAACAATCGCTTCAAGGTCAAGGTGATTGGTAGGCTCATCGAGTACGAGGAAATTGCCCCCCTCAAGCATCATCTTGGAAAGCATCATACGGTGCTTTTCTCCCCCGCTGATTTTCTCAACACTCTTCTCTTGCTGTTCGCCGTTGAAAAGCATTCGTCCCAGACAGTTACGAATCTCTGAAATTTCACGCTTAGGATCAAACCCGCGAAGCCAGTCATACAGCGTTCCATCGCCTTTAATTTTATCCGTCGTATCTTGCGGGAAATAACTAGGTTCAATGGTTGCTCCCCACGTAACGGTTCCGCTGGTAGGCTTAATCTCTTCCATAAGAATTTTACATAACGTCGATTTACCGGCACCGTTGGCACCGATAATAGCGATCTTTTCCCCCGGAGCAACAAGAATGTCGAAATTATGCAAAACATTTAGATCACCATAACTATGGGAAACATTCGCTACGCGTAATGCCTCATCCCCCATCTGACGCTTGGCTTTAAAAACAATACTTGGATCACGACGGCTTGAGGGCTTGATGTCTTCAATGTTCATCTTATCAAGCTGTTTTTGACGTGATGTTGCTTGTTTTGCTTTGGATGCATTGGCAGAGAAGCGGCGGACAAATGCTTCGAGCTGCTCTTTTTCTTTTACTTTTTTATCCCGATCCATCTGCATTTGGTTTGCCATAACGGTAGACGCCAAATACCAATCATCGTACGTCCCCGTAAACTCGCGGATTTTTTGGAAGTCAACATCGAGAATATTGGTCACAACGGCATTGATAAAGTGACGGTCATGCGAGATAATAACCAACGTCCCCTCATGGCGCTGAAGCTCACGCTCCAACCATCCGATAGTTTCAATATCGAGGTTATTTGTAGGCTCATCAAGGAACAAAACATCAGGTTTTGGATACAACACTTGTGCCAACAAAACTTTGAATTTTTCCGATGAAGGGAGGGTAGACATCAAATCTTGATGATGTTCTGCACTGATCCCGACCGTTTCTAAAATTTTTGCGATTTGGACATCGTACTCATACGTTGGGTCTTCCTCAACACTGATCATTTCAAGTTCTGCAAGACGATCGTTGACTTTATCATCCTCAAAATCACCATTAGCATACAAATGTTCTTTCTCTTTGATGGCATCATAAAGACGCTTGTTTCCAAATAAAACGGTATCAGCAATGGTAAAATCTTCATAAGCAAATTGATTTTGCCCTAAAATACCGACCTTAAGGCCAGGCTCAATAGAGACGTCACCCTCATAGTCTTTAATCTGACCACTAAGAATATTTAAGAAGGTTGTTTTTCCGGCACCGTTCGCACCGATGAGACCGTAACGTTTATGCCGATCAAGCTTGAGGTTAATCCCCTCAAACAAAATCCGACTTCCAAAACGCATTGTTAATTTTGTAACTTGTACCATAAATGTGTGCTCTCTTTATCGAGGTATATTAAATGGCGCGATTATATCTAAGAGCAAATAAGAGGAGGCTTTTGTAAGATTATTGATATAAATTTTCCATTTAAATCATCATCAACTATTATTCTTTGTGATTTTACGCTCTCTTCACCTTTTTTAACATTAGCCTAAGATTGGAGCGGATAAAATAAGTCCTAAGGATTATGCTGGTTATAGTTCGATTTTTCTCACGGAGCACAATGTGATACAAATTTATGTCGGGAATATTCCCTACGGCAAAGATGAAAACGATCTAAAAGATCTTTTTGGACAATACGGTGAAGTTAGTTCGGTTAAATTCGTTAACGACAAAGAGACAGGACGTTTTCGTGGTTTCGGTTTTGTTGAAATGGTAAACCAAGATGAAGCCAACAAGGCAATCACTGCGCTTGAAAATAGCGACTTCGGCGGACGTACACTTCGTGTAAACGAAGCACGCCCACGTGCTCCACGCCCTCCACGTGAGCGTAGCAACAACTGGTAAAAGATACTGAAGCTCATTTCTGAGCTTCACTTCGGTTCTCTTTCTCTTTCTTAAACTCTTATTTACGCCTATTTTTAAATTATGGACATACAATGACCTTTACTTTAACCGATGAATACATCGAACTTACCAAATTATTAAAAGTTTTAGACCTCGTAGATTCAGGCGGACAGGCCAAGCTGCTTGTAGAAGAAGGACACGTTAAGCGAAATGGCGAAGTTGAAACACGCAAACGTGCCAAAATCCTCCGAGGGGAACAAATCCAAATTGGAGATGTCATTATCAATGTCAATTGATTATTAATGGAGTTTTAACTATAATTGCCCATCTTAAATACGCATGTAGACCAAAAAGGTTTAGTAACTCATGAAAAATAAAAAAATGATGGTAGTAGGCTTTATCAGTGCAATCGCACTCAGCTTTGCACTCTCCACTTCCCTGGTTGCCAAAAGTGACGTACAGCCCCTCCCCTCAGAGGCTTCTGCAGAAGCCTCACGGCTCCAATCGCTGGCAAAATTTACCAAAGTCCTCAGTATCGTGGAGCAATACAATGTTGATGGTCTTGGGGTTGATCAGCTCATTGACAAATCTCTTCAAGGTCTTCTTTCCAATCTCGATGCCCATTCTACCTTTTTGGATAAAAAAAGCTTTGAGTCTCTCAAAAGTCAAACTGATGGCGAATTTGGCGGATTAGGAATTACGGTCGGAATGCGGGACAATGCCCTCACCGTCATCGCCCCTATCGAAGGGACACCTGCTGATAAAGCGGGAATCAAAGCGGGAGATATTATCCTCAAAATTAATGATAAATCCACCCTTAGTATGACCATCGATGATGCGGTAGGGGTTATGCGAGGTACTCCAAAAACACCCATTGACTTGACTGTTGTTCGCAAAGGGGCAGGTGAGCCGCTCAAATTTCATATTATTCGTGACATCATCACCGTTGAATCCGTCTATGCTCGTACTATTGATGACAATATCCTTTATATACGTGTCACCAGTTTTGATAAAAAAGTTGCTAACGATGTTAAAGCCGTACTCAAAAAATATGCAGCAAAAAGCCAAGGTATTATCCTCGATCTTCGTAATAATCCGGGCGGGTTGCTCGATCAGGCGGTTGAACTCACTGATTTGTTTGTGGATGAGGGGGTAATCGTTTCTCAAAAAGGGCGCATTAAGAGTGATGACATCAGCTACAGTGCCACCAAAAAAGGGACCGTTACGCATCTTCCTCTTGTAGTACTCGTAAACGAAGGTTCAGCCAGCGCTTCTGAAATCGTCAGCGGTGCGATACAAGATTTGAAACGCGGCGTGATTGTAGGAACCAAAACCTTCGGAAAAGGGTCTGTTCAAATCGTTATGCCCATCACCGATACGGAAGCCATCAAGCTTACCATTGCCCGATACTACCTCCCTAGCGGACGTACTATCCAAGCCGTTGGTGTCATTCCTGATGTTGAAGTCGATGCCGGAGAGATCAAAAAACGTGAAAACAATTTTGATATTAAAGAAGCAGATTTAAAAAAACACCTCGAAAATGAGCTCGAAAAAACAAATGGGATGGTAGACGTTACCGAAATCAATGCTACCAACAAAACCATTATCACCAAAGAGCAGCTTACAAAAGACATACAACTCAAAGAGGGTGTCGGCATCCTCAAAGCTCTTATCATAGTAAAAGGAAAATAGTCATGGAAAAACGCGAACTCATTTATGAAGGAAAGGCAAAACGCCTTTTTAATACCGACGATGCAAATTTGGTTATCGCAGAATTCAAAGACGATTTGACCGCATTTAATGGCGCTAAAAAAGACAGTGAAGCGGGTAAAGGTGCTCTGAATAACAAAATTTCAACTGAACTTTTCAAAATGCTCGCACGCGAAGGGGTTGAATCCCATTTTGTTAAGATGCTCGATGATACGAATATGCTGTGTAAAAAAGTTGATATTATCCTTATCGAAGTCATTGTACGCAATATTGCCACTGGAAGTCTGAGCAAAAATCTTGGAATTGCCGATGGTACGGTACTTCCATTTACGTTGGTCGAATTTGATTACAAAAATGATGCTCTGGGTGATCCAAAACTCAATGATCAGCACTGCCTTATCTTAGGACTTGTTAAAAATGAGGCGGAACTTGATCAACTTCGCGCCATGGCACGTCAAGTGAACGATATTTTACGCCCTTATTTTCATGCACGTGGGTTAAATCTTGTCGATTTCAAACTTGAGTTCGGTCGTGATGAAAATGGTAAAATTATTCTTGCAGATGAGATCAGTCCTGACAACTGCCGTTTTTGGGATTTAGAGACAGGTGAAAAAATGGACAAAGACCGTTTTCGTCAAGGGATGGGTGGACTCAAAGTCGCCTACGAAGAAGTATTAAATAGAATTTTGAACTAATTTTAAGGAAGAACATGAAAGCAATTGTCAATGTATTTTTAAAAAACGGAGTTCTTGACTCTCAGGGGAAAGCAGTCTTGCACGCACTTAGCGGTCATGGATTCGAGAGTGTTCGTGACGTTCGTGTCGGTAAGCAAATTATTATTGAAATGGACGAGAGTGATAGTGCTGCGGCAAAAGAAAAAGTAGCTCACATGTGTGAAGAGCTATTAGCCAATACTGTTATTGAAGATTATAATATTGAGATTATTTCATGAGTGCAAAGATAAAAGTAGGTATCGTACAGTTCCCGGGAACCAACTGTGAATACGATACACAGCACGCATTTGATTCACTTGGGTGTGAAACAGTCATCTTGTGGCACAAAGAAAACACTATTCCTGATGGAACCGATTTGGTAGTGGTTGCAGGTGGTTTTAGCTATGGAGACTATCTTCGCAGCGGAGCTATTGCCAAAATGTCACCCATTATGAAAGCACTGAAACACTATGCTAATGATGGAGGAAAAGTACTGGGGATTTGTAACGGTTTTCAAGTCTTGACAGAAATAGGTCTTCTTCCGGGTGCGCTCAAACGCAATGAAGGGCTTCATTTCATTTCACGTCATCATCACTTAAAAGTTATTTCATATGATAATACATTTTTACGTCTTTGCGAGGCGAATGAAGTGGTTAATATTCCTATCGCTCACCATGACGGAAACTATTATATTGATGCCCAAGGTCTAAAAGAGCTTTATACCAATCATCAAGTATTATTGCAATATACCGATGAAAATGGAAATATTGATAACCCAAACGGTTCGATTGATAGTATCGCTGGAATTTGTAATGTTGCCAAAAATGTGTTTGGATTGATGCCTCACCCTGAACGGGCGATGGAATCATTACTTGGAAGCAGTGATGGTCGTCGTATGCTTGAGGGCTTTTTATCCGCTTGAAAAAATTAATCCTTATTTTATCATCACTACTAGTCGGGCTGCTTTGGGCTGAGCCTTCGGTCTTAACCGATACTGCCGCACCCCAAGAGACACAAGCACCTCAAAGCTCTGACACTACAGAGCAAAACGGTATTGACACGTTGTTTTCCAATGCTACCAAAAATAATGGTGCAGTCGTTTTAGAACACTCCAATACACCTTCCCATCTCTATATCGGTGAAATTTTTCCTCTGACTCTAAAGCTCACGCCGACCGATGTTGCTTCTGGAAATATTGAATATACCCTGCAAGGGGAAGAGGGAATCCGTATTTTCAGCCAAACTCCGGTTCGCAGTGTTAAGGGTGATGCGGTTTACGATACTTTTTATTTTCTCGTTCAATCTAATACGATACGTCTTCCAGACATCACGGCAACAGCAACTTCCACAGGAGCGCTTTCCAATGTATTAGCAGGAATTTCTTTTAATGCTTCTCCTTTGAATCCCCCTTCAACGTATGCCAATGTCTTAGCCGATTCGTTTAAAGTCATCGACTATAAAACAACTGCATACAATCAAGAGAGCAATATTGTTGTCTTTACAGTCAAAGCAACACGCTGTAATATTGCAACATTTTCACTTGTCAACGCTATTAAGCAAGGCTTTGAATCTAAGCTTCCTAATGTAGCCGAATCAACGATGACCTATTATGCCATTATTCCCAACAGCGAACAAACCCTCGATTTTACCATCTTTAATCTCAAAAAAAATCGTTATGAATCTATCAGTATCCCTATTATTGTTGACGATGACGCTGTATCGACACAAAGCGATCTTTCTCCAACGGATGCACGCCATACCGAATTAAAAGTGGGAGCTGCTGCAATTTTTGGGGTGATTTGTATCTCATTGTTCTATTGGAGACGCTCAAAGTGGTATTTGTACGCCTCGGTTCTCCCTCTTTTTTATGTAATTTTTGCACTTCTTCCCAACTCAAATGTGTGTGTTAAAAAAGGTGCATCTGTCTATCTTTTACCGATTAAACATGGAACGATTTTTGAAACGACTACAGAAGAAGAGAAGCTGGAAGTCGAAAATACGGTAGGAGATTTTACAAAAATCCATCTTGGAAATAATAAAGTAGGCTGGGTGCATGCACGCGATCTTTGCTCGAATTAGATGGCTTTATGCCGTAATTGTCATCTTTACGGGGATGACGCTTATGATTGTAATGTTTTATCTTCTTCCAAAACCTTACTCTGTAAAATTATCCTCGTGGTTCATCCGCTTATTTATTTTCTCTCCTGTAAGGGTAAAAGGAAAATGTGATCCTGATACACAGATGTTTCTCATCAATCATCAAAGTGATATTGATATTGGCATCATGGAGACTATCACATCCCATGATCTCGCATGGGTTGCCAAAAGAGAACTTTTTGATGTCCCTTTTTTCGGGCTAGTCCTTAAACTTCCCAACGATATTGCTGTAGAACGTGAAAGTAAAACATCTTTGGTTAAGATGATTAAAGATGCCAAAGAGCGGCTAGATGAGGGGCGTGCCATCACTATCTTCCCCGAAGGAACTCGCAGCGAGAGCGGAGTTATGAAACCTTTTAAAGCAGGGGCTAAAATGGTAGCAGATAAATATGCGCTTAAAGTTCAGCCCGTTGTTCTCATTGCTACTTCATCCTACTTTAGCAATAAACGCAAAGATTTTCGTCCAGGTATAGCAACAGCTGTTTTTATGGAACCGTTTATTGCCGATAAAAGTAATCCAGATTGGCTCAAAAACACCCAAAACCAAATGCAAAAGGTATATGATGATGAGTTTACAAACCATCCTCGCAATCGGTAGCGGAGCCTTTATCGGTGCCATTTTTCGAGCTTATCTTAACGGTGTCGTAAACCACCATTTGCCTCACACCCTCCCCTTTGGTACTCTCTCGGTCAATCTCATCGGCAGTTTTATCATAGGGGTTCTTTTTGCCTATTTCAGCTACACTACTTTTTTTAGCGTGCAGGCAAAATCATTTCTGACTACCGGATTTTTAGGGGGATTTACCACCTATTCAACCTTTGCGATGGAAACCGTATTTTTACTCAGTGGTGGAAATCTATTGATGGCGGCGGCGAATATGGCGCTTAATACCTTCGGAACAGTTGCCATGGCAGCATCAGGATATTATCTGGTTACGTTAACGAAATAACCTCATTAGCACACCATTGTGCGAGATATTGGTCATGGGTGATGAGTAACACCCCCGTCCCCTCCAAATGTTTCACAATCAATTTCATAATATCGAGCTGATTAAGATTATCCAATGCCGACGTCGGCTCATCAAGAAGTAAAAGCTGTGGCTTCATGAGCAGTGCTCGTAAAATCGAACACCGTTGTAACTGACCGCCGGAAAGTTTATGAGGGAGGGTATCCAAATGCAACTCCTCTAATCCCATTTGAGATAACAAACTCTCGTACCCCTCCATCGAAGTTACATCTGCTATTTGTTCACGAATCGTATAAGTGGGATGAAATGAGCTGTAGGGGTCTTGAAATACTTGCGAAAGAGTTGCCACTTTTATTTCCCCCTTTTGAGCCTTTAAACGACCCAAAATAAGCTCAAACAATGTTGATTTTCCCACACCGCTGGGTCCCACAATCGCTTTTATCTCTCCTCTCTTCAAGGTAAGAGAAAAATTATCGAAAATTTTTTTCTCATGAGAGTATCCGAAGCTAAGGTTTTCGATTTCCAAAATAGTTTGGCTCAACGAATCTGACCTTTACCATACACTTTGTATTTGTACGTCGTCAGTCCCTCGACCCCCATCGGTCCTCGTGCGTGAAGCTTATTGGTACTAATTCCTACTTCTGCCCCAAATCCAAATGCTCCTCCATCAGTAAAGCGCGTCGATGCATTCACATACACCGCAGCCGCATCAATCGCATCCATAAAGCGCTCAGCCGTCGTAATACTCTCTGTGATAATCGCCTCGGAATGCCCGGAACCAAAACGGACGATATGACTAATCGCCCCCTCTACCCCGTCCACAACCCGAATATTCAAAATATTGGCCAAATACTCCGTATCAAAATCCTCTTCGAAAGCTTCGGCTACACTAATCACCTCTCGCGTCAAATTGCATCCTTTGAGCTGCGTGTGTGCACGATCAAACGCCTCTTTAAACAAAGGCAATACACTTGGTGCAATAGCACTGTCGATAAGCAATGTCTCCATCGAATTGCACACTCCCGGGCGCTGAACTTTGGCATTGAGTGCAATAGCAATAGCATTCTCGATATTCGCCTCTGAATCAATGTAGGTATGACACAGCCCTTTATCATGTTTGACGACAGGAACACTGGAGTTTTGGCTCACATAACGAATCAACCCCTCACCGCCACGAGGGACAATCAAATCGACATAACGATCCATCTTGATAAGCTTTGCCACCCCTTCACGCGACGAATCCGGCAGCAGTGCAATCAGCTCTTTTGGGAGATTATTACGGGTTAAAACCGCTTGCAAGGCCTCTGCAATCGCAATGTTGGAAAGCTCTGCCTCTTTCCCCCCTTTTAGGACACATCCGTTTGAGCTTTTAAAACACAATGCTGCCGTGTCCGAAGTGACATTTGGGCGTGATTCATAGATGATTCCGATCACCCCGATAGGGATACTCACTTTTTCGATTTTGAGTCCTGCTTCAGTCACCCATCCCTCAAGCACTCGTCCGATTGGGTCTTTAAGGGCAGCAATCTCTTCAATCGCAACGGCCATCGCATCAATACGCTTTTCATCGAGCATAAGACGCTCTTTAAGTGAGGAAGCAAGGTTTTCTTCTTTTGCATGACGCATATCCAAAGCATTGGCTTCAAGTATGCTCATTGTATTGGCACGCAGACTTTGCGCCATCTCACGTAAAATTCGATTACGTTCACTTCCGCTCATGGTAGCGAGAGTACGGCTTGCTGATTTTGCTTTTTCTAAAAATTGTTCCATAATGATTCCCTTTTAATAAGAGATATTATAACGAAGGAGAGTTAAGAAGAGAAATTCCCAAAAAGGGAGAAGAACCGGATTCCCGATCAAGTCGGGAATAACGGAGAAAATTACTCGATTTCAGCGTCGATGACGTCGTCATCTTTTTTCGCGTGACTTGCAGCGGCTTCACCGCCTTCATTTTGTTTGTACATTTGCTCTGCCATTTTGTGGCTTGCATCGGCTAATTTTTTCGTTGCTGCTTCGATCTCTTCTTTGGAAGAATCAGTATTTTTCAACACTGCTTTGAGCTCTTCGAGGGCAGTTTCAATTGTTGCCTTTTCAGCTGCGTCGATTTTATCTCCCATCTCTTCAAGGCTTTTTTCAGTTTGGTTTGCCAATGCATCCGCCTGGTTACGAAGATCTACGACCTCTTTGCGTTTTGCATCTTCTGCTTTATGGTTTTCCGCGTCTTGAACCATTTTATTGATCTCTTCTTCACTCAATCCGCTTGACCCAGTGATTTTGATCTCTTGAGTTTTGCCAGTTCCTTTATCACTTGCAGATACCGTCAAGATACCGTTTGCATCAATGTCAAACGTTACTTCGATTTGTGGTACACCGCGTCGTGCTGATGGGATACCTGTAAGCTCGAAAAGACCCAATGATTTGTTATCACGGGCAAACTCACGTTCACCTTGACCAACTGAGATGCTAACCGCTGGTTGGTTGTCTTCCGCAGTTGAGAACACTTGTGATTTTTTTACAGGGATAGTCGTCCCTTTTTCGATGATTTTCGTCATCACACCGCCAAGAGTTTCAATCCCAAGGCTAAGTGGCGTTACGTCAAGAAGAAGAACGTCTTTGACATCTCCGCGAAGAACTCCGCCTTGGATAGCCGCGCCCGCTGCAACCACTTCATCAGGATTTACCCCTTTGTTGAGTGTTTTACCGCCGAACTCTTCCGAAACCATTTTTTGTGCCAATGGAAGACGCGTTGATCCTCCGACCATGATGATTTCATTGATCTCATTTTTACTAAGGCCTGCATCTTTCATCGCGGTTTTGATGTGAGAAATGGTCTCTTTGATCATCTCTGAAATCATCCCCTCGAATTTCGCACGGGTAAGCTTCATCACCAAGTGCTTAGGTCCTGTCGCATCTGCTGTAATAAATGGCAAGTTGATTTCCGTCTCTTCTGCTGAAGAGAGCTCTTTTTTTGCATTTTCTGCTGCATCTTTAAGACGTTGAAGCGCCATTTTGTCCGCTTTTAAATCGATACCGTGGTCGCTTTTAAATTCGCTTGCAAGGAAATCAACAACTTTGTTATCAAAGTCATCTCCGCCCAAGAATGCATTACCGTCGGTTGAAAGAACCTCGAAAGTCCCCTCCGAAATTTCAAGAACTGTAACGTCAAACGTTCCGCCGCCCAAATCGTAAACGAGAACTTTCTCATCGGCTTTTGAATCCAAACCGTAGGCAAGAGCAGAAGCTGTTGGCTCGTTAATGATACGAAGAACGTTCAATCCTGCGATAGTTCCTGCTTCTTTGGTCGCTTTACGCTGTGCATCATTGAAATACGCAGGGACAGTAATAACCGCATCCGTAACTGCTTGACCGAGATACGACTCAGCATCTGCCTTCAATTTTGAAAGGATTTTGGCTGAAATCTCTTGAGGCGTATACACTTTACCCGCTACGTCAACCGCAGCCATACCGTTTTTATCGACGATTTTATAAGTAACTTTATCGTGTGCCTCTTTGGCTTTTTCTTCGTTCATCAAAAGACCCATGATACGTTTTACCGAGTAAATCGTTTTATCAGGGTTTGTGATTGCTTGACGTTTTGCCGGATCACCTACAAGGATTTCCCCTTTATCCGTAAACGCAACTACCGATGGAGTGGTATTTTTACCCTCTTTGTTCGGGATAATTTTTGCTTCGCCGCCCTCATAGACAGCAACACATGAGTTAGTTGTTCCTAAATCGATTCCAATTACTTTTGACATATTATTTCCTTAATTTTATTTAGTTTGCTACAACAACCATTGCATCGCGCAATGTTCGTTCTTTGTATCGAAAACCTTTTTGAAAGGTATTGACAATTTCACCACTCTCGTGAGCGTCACTGTCCACTTTTTGGACAGCATTGTGAATATCCGGATTAAACGGCTCGTTTTCGTCCACAGCAGTTACGCCGTGTTTTTCGAGAACGCCAAGAAGCTGCTTCATCGTAAGCTCAACACCCTCTTTGAGTTTTTCGAGCAAAACGGTCGCATCCGCTTCAATCGCCGTAGCACCGATCGCCATAGAGAGCGAATCCACTACCGGAATCAAATCTTTGGCAAATTTTTCGTTTGCGTATTCAAGCGCACTGTATTTCTCACGTTCAAGACGCTTTTTGATATTGTCGAAATCAGCATGTACACGTGCATACTTATCTTTGAAAGATGCTAATTCGGCTTGTGCAATTTCTAATTCGCTCTTAGGTTCTTCGATGGACTCATCATCCTCAGTAAGGACAACTTGTTCTTCGTTTATTTCTTCTTCATTTGTTTGGGTTGACATAATGTTTTAAAGCTCCTTTGTTGAAATCCGGTAGTATTATAATGCATTGAGTCACTTAATGTCAAGAGGTATATGAAAATTTTTACTAAGAATAGTTTAGTCTAATCGTATCAAGTCTAAAACTTCTCTTCTAGTGCTATAATAATAGAAAAAGAACAACACATGGACATCTCACTAAAACGCCTTCTAAGCAGTGTCGCTCTTTTACTTTTTGCTGTATTTCTTGTTTTCACTCCACCCCCTTTTGGAATCACACACCAAGCATGGATTTTATTTACTATCTTTATTTCTACTATCTTAGCTATTCTTTTCAACCTTCTTCCTATCATTACCGCCTCTATCATTGCACTCTCTATCAGCGTTCTCTCAGGCGTTATAGAACCCTCCAAAGCATACGCCGGATTTTCAGAGAGCTTTATCCTCCTTATCGTTGCCGCATTTTTAGTCTCCCATGCCGTCCATAAATCAGGTTTGGGCAAACGGCTTTCACTCCATATTATTCGGCGCTTCGGTCATTCCACTTTGGGACTGGGATACAGCATCATCGCAACCGATATTCTCATTGCCCCTGCATTTCCAAGCAACACCGCCCGCTCAGGAGTACTGTATCCTATCATCTATGGTCTCGCACACGATTGCGGCTCGAAAGTAGGGAACTCAACTCAAAAAAGAGCCGGAAGTTATCTCATGATGACATCTATGGCAGGTCTGACCATCTCCTCTGGACTTTGGCTCACCGCCATGGCAGTCAATCCCATAGGAGTAGGAATCGCCGCAACGATGGGGATTCATATCACCTTTATCTCATGGCTTCTCTTTGCGCTCGTTCCAACCCTCATTGCTTTTGCTCTCATTCCTTGGGTTCTCTATCGTATCTATCCGCCCGAACTTCGCGACACTCCGAATGCTCCGCGCATGGCAGGGGAGGCACTTATCACTATGGGTCGCATAAGCCGTAATGAGTGGATTACAGGAGCTGTCTTTTTGGGAATGCTGATTTTTTGGTCCCTTTCAGGGATTTTTCTTATCGACAAAACAGCCGTTGCCTTCGGCGGACTTGGGATACTTATGGCAACGCGGGTGTTTGGGATAGAAGATTTTAAATCTCAGGGCGAAGCACTCAGCACTTTGATTTGGTTTGCGATTCTTTTCGCTTTGAGTACTCAGTTAGCTCAACAGGGATTTATGAGTGCCGTAGCGAACCATTTTACCCTCTATTTGGAGGGTCTCTCATGGATGATGGTCTATGTTTTACTCATCGTCATCTATGTTCTGATCCACTACCTTTTCGTCTCCCAAAGTGCCCATTTACTTGCTCTTTTTGGAATTTTTCTCTCTGTAGGACTTGCTGCAGGAGTTCCCGGAGAGCTGATGACCATGATGTTATTATTCGCGACCAATTTCAATGCCACAATCACCCCGCAAGGTTCATCAAGCAATGCTATTTATCTAAGTTCAGGCTACATTACCGCGCGTGAAATCTACATCTACGGAGGAGCCGTTACACTGCTCAACCTCATCATCTTTTTAGGAATCGGAACACCGTGGATACTGCTGATAAGCCGCTAATAGAACCTGCCCATTCGGACAGAATTCGTATCATTACCCTTGTAATACTCATCGTCATAGCACTCATTATTAGCATCTATACACTCCTATTCACTCCATGGGGTAATCGACAAATTGCCCCTGTCATTCAAAAACAAATAGAATCGGTATTAGGTCAGCCCGTCACTCTCACCTCTTTTAGCCTCACACTCAATCATTTTGAAATCACGCTGAGGGATAAAGTTTCCAACCATGCCCGCATCGTTGGAAACTATGTTCTCTTCCCCCCTCAAATCAATGCCCGTTATACTACGAATTTGTCTGTACCAGCGGGAATAAAGAGCGCAAGTTTTCCTCTAAATTTGAACGGCTCACTCAAAGGAACCTACCATCATCTCACCCTTGAAGGAGTTGCGGATGTCTTTCATGGAGTAGCAGATTACAATACGACCCTTCTTTTTGCGACTCCAAGTACTCTCACCCTTACATTACGTGGAATTCACTATCAAGAGCTCATGGATGTTCTCCAATACCCTCACGAGAGCGATACCACTCTCAATGGAAATCTGACCATTAGTGGAATCCAACAGCGGGATATTAATGCCTCAGGGAAACTCATCGCCACAACACACACCTTCAAGCCCTCCCCCATCATGGAAGATGATAATGAAAGCTTTGACTTTTGGTCACTGCTTGCAGATAAAAATGGGAAAATCAAGCC
The DNA here is from genome assembly GCA_028714915.1 of Sulfuricurvum sp. Lineage (GTDB taxonomy): Bacteria > Campylobacterota > Campylobacteria > Campylobacterales > Sulfurimonadaceae > Sulfuricurvum. Next base: position 136,747 of record JAQTLL010000002.1, on the reverse strand, counting down.
CTTTACCATCAATGCAAAAATCAAAGCCCAAGTCGATGAGTTAGGAATAGTGGAGCAATTTGTCTCGTATCCTCTTCGAACAAGCGCGTCCCTAAATGCTACACTTCAAGGCTCACAACATCAACTGCTATTAAACGCCCACGCCAAAGCCGCAAAAGGAGATATTGATACCCAATTAACCCTTCACAAATTACGTCCTAACAAACTGCAACTGCAGATCAAACACGCCGACATCCACTCACTTTTTACTCTACTCTCACTCCCTGCCCCTATAACCGGAATGCTAAATGCTTCTGTCAATTTGGATTTTTCAAATGCAACACTCTCTTTAGCGATTCAAAAAGCTCAAACTCAAAGCGCCATTCTGAAACGCGATTACAGCATCACTCAGCCTGATATTACATTTGATTCTTCTATCAAACTAATACTTTCACCCAAAGAACGCCATTATTCTGGAACTTTTACCTCAGATTTGAGAAATATTCCCTTCGAAGCATCCCCTTCTCATGACAAAATGCTTCAAGAGCTTTTGGATAAGTTTCACTAATTACTTATTCTCAGCATCGGTGAGTGTAAGACAAAGTATCACTTTTTTTCCATTTGCACTGAGAGCTTCGGTGGCTTCCGTGAGCGTTGAACCCGTCGTGACAATATCATCCACCAAAATAACTTCGTCTTCTTTAAAAGGGAAAGTGTTAAAATTTCGCGGATTTATTAGCCTCTCCTCCACACTTTTCCCTGCATATTTATAGAAATTTTGCGCCCTGAGTTTTCCGAAATAGGGAGTAATATTGGTTGATTTAAGGGCACGGTTCAAAATAGCGGTATGAGAATAACCGCTTTTGGAATTGTCATCAATACCGATAGAAGCTACGCGGTTTTCATAATTCCACTCATTTGCAAATTTTAAGAATGAATTTTTTGCCAAAAGGGTGTAAATATAAAATCCAACATCGGTGTGCTTGGTGAGAAGCAAGGCTTCGATAGCATCATAAGAATAAAAAGAGTATACAGGGATAGAACCTAAAATTTTACGTTTGTGCAACGTTGGAGAGAGAAGATTTTTTTGACAGGCAGAGCAAATATGAGTGAGCGAGAATTTCTCACACACCATACAGCGCATATTAGTCCATCTTAAGAACAGACATAAATGCCTCTTGCGGAAGCTGAACTTTCCCGATTGCTTTCATCCGTTTTTTACCCTCTTTTTGTTTGTCGAGGAGTTTGCGTTTACGGGAAATATCCCCCCCGTAACATTTTGCCGTCACGTTTTTGCCCATAGACTTGACCGTCTCACGCGCGATAACACGATTACCGATACTCGCTTGGATGGCCACTTCAAAAAGCTGTCGTGGAACAATCTCTTTCATATTTTTGACCAACGCACGTCCTCTGAAATCGGCAGAAGTACGAGGAACGATAACGCTAAGAGCATCGACCACATCGCCTGCTACGCGAACATCAAGCTTAACCAAATCACCATCACGAAACTCGATAGGATCATAGTCAAAACTTGCATATCCTTTGGAAGTCGATTTGAGTTTGTCATAGAAGTCCACAACGATCTCATTCATCGGCATTGAATAAATCAACATGACCCGCGTTTCATTGAGATAATCCATCTTCTCTTGCATCCCGCGTTTATTGGTCACCAACGTGATAACATTTCCCAAATAATCAACCGGAGTAATAACGGTCGCTCGCACGTATGGCTCTTCGATACGCTCAATAAACTGTGGTTCTGGAAGCTCGCTTGGGTTTTGCACTTCGACCATCGTTCCATCGGTTTTATATACTTTGTACACAACCGATGGAGCCGTGGCGATAAGATCAAGATTAAACTCCCGCTCCAGCCGCTCTTTGATGACTTCCATGTGAAGCATCCCCAAGAATCCGACACGGAATCCAAACCCAAGAGCCATGGAGGTCTCCGGTTCGTAACTCAAAGAGCTATCATTGAGCTTGAGCTTGTCGAGCGCATCACGAACCGCTTCAAACTCGTCCGTATCGATAGGATACAACCCTGCGAAAACAAACGGTTTGGCAGGCGCATACTCAGTCACAGGCTGAGAAGTCGGATTTTTAGCATCGGTAATGGTATCCCCTACACGAATACTTCCCACATCTTTAACGCCCAGTACGACAATCCCGATTTCACCACTCTTGAGAGTTTGCGTCTTTTGGCGACGGATTGGATGGGGATACATCAGCTCAAGTACCTGATGATTTTCACCGTTGTGCATAAGCTTAATCATCTGACCCATTTTGATCTCGCCATCGAATACGCGGACAAGCGCCATAGCACCCTGATATGAATCAAACCACGAATCGTAAATAATTGCTTTTGTCGTAGCGGCAGGGTCTCCGCTGGGTGCAGGGATACGATCCACAATCGCATCGATGAGCTCACGAATTCCCACACCCGTTTTTGCCGAAATCAGCAATGCATCGGTTGCATCGATTCCGATCGTCGCTTCAATCTCTTCAGCAACACGCTCAGGCTCTGCAGAGGGGAGATCAATTTTGTTGATAACAGGGATAAGTTTGAGGTTATTTTCCATTGCTAAATAGACATTGGCAATGGTTTGCGCCTCAACCCCTTGGGCTGCATCGACAATGAGCAATGCACCATCGCTTGATGCCAGTGATTTAGAGACTTCATAACTAAAATCGACGTGACCCGGAGTGTCGATCAAATTTAGGATGTAATGCTGTCCGTCTTTGACATAATCCAAACGGACGCTTTGCGCTTTAATCGTGATTCCGCGCTCTTGCTCAATGTCCATGGTGTCCATCATCTGCTTGCCAAGTTCACGTTCCGTGACAGAACCGCACTCTTGGATGATACGGTCGGCTAAGGTACTTTTACCGTGGTCGATGTGGGCGATGATTGAAAAGTTGCGAATATTATTCATTAGCTGAACAAACTATTAACACTCTCGTTGTGATAAACACGACGGATGACTTCTGCGAACAGTGGAGCGACGCTGATGACTTTGATTTTGTCACTGTGACCACGAAGCACCAAGGTATTGGAAACAACGAGCTCATCGAGTTCGCCGTTGTTGATATTATCGTAGGCACTACCGCTGAGGACTGCATGAGTTGCACATGCCATAACCGAATTGGCTCCACGCTTTTTAAGGGCAGCTGCCGCTTTTACCATCGTTCCGGCCGTATCAACCATATCATCGATTATAATAACGTCTTTGCCCTCAACGTCACCGATAATATTCATTACTTCAGACTCATTGGCTTTTTCACGACGCTTATCGACAATAACCATATCAAGCCCCAATTTTTCGGCAAAATAGCGAGCCCGTGTAACACCCCCAATATCGGGAGAGGCGATAACAGGATTAGGAAGATTTTTGGAGCTGATGTACTCTTGGAAGATAATAGAGCCGTATAGATTATCTACCGGAATATCAAAAAAGCCTTGGATTTGACCCGCATGCAAATCAATGGTAACGACACGATCAACCCCCGCTTTTTCAAACATATCCGCAACAAGCCGTGCCGTAATAGGGACACGAGGGGCTGCTTTTCGATCTTGGCGTGCATAGCCGAAATACGGAACAACCGCCGTAATAGAGCTTGCAGATGAACGACGCAGAGCATCGGTCATGATAAGCAGTTCCATCAAGTTGTCATTCGATGGTGCTCCTGTACTTTGAATAATAAATACATCCCGCCCACGAACACTCTCAGAGATTTGGACATTAATCTCACCATCACTAAAACGTTTGATTTCTGCTTTTGAGAGAGGAACATCGAGCGTTTTGCACACTTCTACAGAAAATGCCTGACAAGCTGAACCGCTGAAAATTTTGTATCCGCGCATTGGGTTTCCTATTATTTTTATACGCCATCGGAACTCGTCCCGATTGGCTACGTTAACACTGGGTTTCCTTCGGCAGGAAGCCCAAAATCACTTGCGATTTATTTTTTGGTTATTATAGGCGCGATTATAGCAATAGGAGACTTAGTGAGAGATAATACGAAGAGTCGTCATTCCCAATCAAGTTGGGAATGACAAAAAGTTTTAGGTGCGATAATCGGCATTAATTTTGACATATTCGTGTCCCAAATCACACCCGTAGGCAATAAATTCACCCTCACCTTGACCAATATCGCAATGGATGGTAAACGTCGGCTTTTGCATCACTGCCGCTGCAAAGGGTTCGAGCTTTTCGTCAAAAAGAAGTTCCCCTTTTTGGTACACACACACTTCATCAAACCAAATACTCAAAGTTGCCTCATCGCACATTACACCGCTTGCACCCACGGTTGAGGCGATACGTCCCCAGTTGGGGTCTTGCCCAAAAAGAGCTGTTTTGACAAGCAAAGAATTAGAGAGTGCTTTGGCTGCAACTTCTGCCTCATACTCATCCATTGCCCCTGTCACTTTGTAGGTCACCAACTTTGTAGCCCCTTCACCGTCACGCACCATCTCTTTGGCTAAAAAGAGCATGATTTTCCCCAATGCTTCTTTGAATCCCTCTGCATGGAACACACCGCTTTGTCCATTTGCCATCACTAAAACGGTATCATTTGTCGAGGTGTCCCCATCCACACTTGCCGCATTAAATGTTGTGCGAGTACACTCATCCAACATTGTTTGCATCGTCGCCTTATCCACTGCTGCATCGGTCGTGATAAAACACAGCATCGTCGCCATGGCAGGATTAATCATCCCTGCCCCCTTGGCCATTGCACCGATGCGAAACGATGTGCCGTTTTCAAGAGTGACCTCATAAGCGATACGTTTGGCAAACGTGTCCGTAGTCATAATCGCCTCCGATGCCGCCATACCATCCCGTCGGGTGAGATCAAAATTCAAAGCGCCCTCAATAATTTTTGCCTTCGGAAGACGCACACCGATAACTCCCGTAGAACTCATCACAGGATTTTGTATTTGAGGAAACACTCCTTGAAGTGCGGCAAGAACTTCATCAATATCCTCAATCCCGGCACTGCCTGTCATAGCATTCGCATTTTTGGAATTAATCAAGACAAAATTTCCCTCAAAATTTCCTTTTTGACGAAAATGGCGTATCGGCGCTGCTGTCATTTTATTCGTCGTAAAAACGGAGGCATTCACACAAAGGGCATCTGAATAGATAAAAGCAATATCGCGTGCCCCTTCTTTTTTCAGACCAATAGAAATTCCATCAGCATAAAAACCATTTGCAGCACACACTCCGCCATCCATATTTTTAAGTGTAAACATTAAAAAATCTCCAAAAAATAAACTGCATTATTATAAACACTGAAGCCTAGAAGAAGGTTAAAAGGGATGAATTTCAAAAGGGAGTTAAAAAAGAATAAAGAGAGTCAATCGGGAGAAACTCCCGAAAGTCGAGGGCACTATGTGCGGGGTTACGAATCTTTTTTAAGGGTACGAAGCTCAGAAGCAGCAATTTTCAATTTTTTCGTTGTACCGTCTTCAAGTGTAACACGTACAGTACGAAGATTTGGTAAAAAACGGCGTTTTGTTCTGTTTTTCGCGTGAGAAACGTTGTTCCCGCTCATTGGGCCTTTACCACTAATAGCACATCTTCTTGCCATCTTGAGGCTCCTTGCGTAAATTTAGGTTGCGAATTCTACCTCAATGAACCCAAAGTTTACCTTAAGCAACTACTTTTTATTCCGCTAAAGTTCTCTTTAACCAAGAAGTACTACAATTGAGAAAAACATTGGATATACGCTGCCGTGATAACATCAGAAGAAGTAACCCTTTATATTCAAAGCATCCCGCCCGCCCCTGCTGTTGTACGTCAGGCACTGAATTACGCTCGGAGTGGGGATCTAACCAAAGCAGCGAAATACGCCTCTGAAGATCCGGCTCTTCGTCATTATCTAAAAATATTAGTTAATCGTCCTCTCTATGGATTTAAAAATGAAGTGAGTGATGTCAGTCAAATTTTTAGTATTCTTGGTGTCAGTGCAACGGTTCAAACCCTTTATAACTATTTATTGAGTCTGCTCACACCAAAAAAATGGGAATTATTTGCCCTCACCGATCACCAGTTCTACTATTTGCAAGCGTCATTGAGTAAATACTGGGAGAAAATTTTGCTTCATCTTAATATCGATGATAAAGAGATTCAAAGTGCCATTTCTCTTATCCCCGCTACTATAATTGTTTGTGAATCTCTTTTTGCCTCCAGAAAAGCTGAAGTTACGCAACTTCGCAGCGTTAAAGCACTTGATTTTAATACCATATTAAAGCGGCTCAGCGGTCGTGATCTTTTTGACCTTGCAGCAGAAATTGCACACATGTGGGAGATGAGCGAGAAAACAGTTACTCTTATTCAAGGTGCATCCGGACTGCGAAACACTTTAAGCACTGAGGAAAAAATACTGGCTCAATGGATGCATTTACTTCTTTTTTATGAACTCAGTCAAAGTGTTTATGTGAGTGCCGGACTCAATGAATTTATCGATTTCCAAATCGATTTCGTTCACGATATTTACGAACCCTTTATGCAAGTGATGGCATAACCATGCGCGCCGTAGTGAAAGGACGTATTGGAATTTTTCATCTTCAAGGTTTTTTGGATGGGAATAATGCCCCCTCTTTTTTAACCATAGATGACATCAAAGCAACCGAAAGTCTTAATATAGACATGTTGCTGGTATCTCTCAAAAAAGTGATTTTCTTTAATAAAAATGGTCTTGATACTTTTGTTCGTCTCTTAACCAATATACGTATTCAAAAACATATCGTTGTTGGATTTTGCGATTATGATCATACAAAATTTAAAGCAATCAATACCTTTTATGGAGATGAGCTAAGCTTCTCTTTATTTAAAAGTGAAAAAATAGCCGAACTCTTTGTCTCCAGCAATAAAAGTGAATCCAAGACAGTTTTACTTTACAATACAGACCATTCTCAACGCTCCGCTATGGCTATTGAGCTGTTTGATTATGGACACAATCCCGTCATTGCTCAAAGTTTACACGAATTTGAAGAGAAGAAACAACATCTCGATCTCTATTATGCTGTTATTGAAGATACCTATTTGGGATATTTTGGACAAAAAATAGCCACTCGTGTCACGGGTAACGCGATTATTTATACCATCTCCAATTTTTTGGATGCTGAAATCAGCAATACATTTAATATCGCTTATCACAATAATTCGCTGAATGTTGGATTTCGGCTATTTATCTTTGATGCCTACAAAGTTGTTTCGATGAATATCCATGCTCTCAATTTTTTCACAAAATTAGCTTCAGCCGGAGCTGAATACAACGCAACAATCTGCTTTGTAGGGCTAACTTTCGAAAAAACACCTGAAGCCTTTAAAAATGATCTCGAAGATGCAGGAATACTCTTTTTTGACAATATGGAAGACATCCTCAAAAATAAAGAGCTATTAAGCGATCTTGGTGGCGGAGGCGGAGCAACAGCGAAACAGCATCGCTCCCTAAATAAAGCTCTTGTCAATGAGCTTACCCATTTTATTGACGCTACCGTCTCTACGATTGCTATGATGACCAATGCTGAAGCAACCAAAAGCTCCGTAAAAATTCAAACCCTTACTGTTTCAGATTCTACCGATCAAGTAGCAAGTTCTATCGGTTTTTATGGAGATATTGATGGATTGATCATCCTTGTTTTTCCTCGTGCTATTGCCAAAAAAGCGTGTGAACTTCTTATCGGAGATTCTAATATTACCGATGAAGATATCCTCGACTCCTTGGCTGAGTTTGTCAACATTATCGGCGGACGTGCAAAAGTACTTCTCTCTGAGAATAAGAAACGTCTTGACATTACGTTGCCCAGAACGTATGCTGATGTCAAAACTCTTCTTGAAATTGCCCAAGACAAAAAAGGAGTTCAAGTAGATTTAAGTTTTGAAGGGCAAGATTTTATCTTTTTCCTAACACGCTGACTTTTTCGCTAGAATGTCAAAAAAATAATGAAGGTTTAAACTATGCTCGTTGCACCTAGTATCCTTTCTGCCGATTTTGGCAATCTTGCCCGTGATGTTCGTGCCATCTGTGATGCAGGATGCGATTTAGTCCACATCGATGTGATGGATGGACATTTTGTTCCGAACATTACTCTTGGGCCTGTCGTTGTCAGTGCTATTGCAGCTGCCGCTACCAAACCTCTCGATATTCATCTTATGGTTCAAAACAATACCTTTTTTGTCGATCTCTTTGCCCCTCTGAACCCCCAATATATCTCCTTCCATATCGAAGAGGAAAAAAATCCTCATCGTCTCATCCAATATATTCGCTCACTGGGTATTAAACCTGCCATCGTTCTCAATCCCCATACCCCTGCTGAGGCGATCGAGTATCTCTTGGAGGATTTGGATATGGTTCTGGTTATGTCTGTCAACCCAGGATTCGGCGGTCAAAAGTTTATTCCCACCGTCGTTGAAAAAATTAAACGGCTTAAAGTTTTACGTGATACCATCAATCCCAACTGTCTTATTGAAATCGATGGTGGGGTAGGAAGTTCAAACATCCAACAGCTCAAAGAAGCAGGTGTGGATGTGTGTGTAGCAGGAAGTTATGTTTTTGGCGCTGATGATTATAAAACGGCTATCGACAGCCTTCGCGTATGAAAGTAAAGATCTGCGGTATTACTAATCTTGAGGATGCACTAAACGCAATTAATGCAGGAGCGGACGCCCTCGGATTTGTCTTTTATCCTGAATCTCCCCGATATATTACACCTCATGACGCCCAAACTATTATTGCTAAACTTCCCCCTTTTGTTGAAAAAGTTGCTCTCTTTGTCAATGAAACATCTGAACATATTCAATCCTTATGCTTAGAAACAGGATGCACGCTGGCTCAAATTCATTTCGACGTCAGTGATAATTTTTATACTTCATTGCATTTCCCCTCTCTCAAAGTGATCCGAGCCAAAAACCGTGAAGATATTCTGCGCTATGCAGACGAATATCGTCTCATTGATGCCTACTGTGAAAGCTATGGAGGAAGCGGGAAGCGTCTTAATATCGAATGGTTCAATGGGCTTGATTGTTCTAAGATTATCCTCGCAGGCGGGCTTGATCCTGAAAATATCACTTCGCTCAAAGAGTACGGCTTCTATAGTGTGGATGTGAGCAGCGGTGTTGAATTATCTCACGGAAAAAAAGATCACCAAAAAGTATTCGATTTTATCACACGGGCAAAATCATGATTCCATTGGATCCAAAAATTATTAATCGCCTCTCTAAAAATGGGATTCCAAAAGAAGAGTTTGAAGAAAAAGTAGGTGATGATTTTGCACTTGAAATGTTAAAAGCTCAAGGCATGAACATCATTTTACATTCAAAGGTCTATAAATTCCGAACTTCTCTTACTCCTGTTAATGAAACGCTTTTTTGTATCGTGGATGTTGAGACAAACGGTTCAAAAACAGCTCACCACCAAATCATTGAAATCGGTGCAGTGAAATTTCAAAATGGGGAGATTATCGACACCTTTGAAAGCCTAGTGTATTGTGACAGTATCTCGGATGCAATTGCAGAAATTACGGGGATAAACGTCGAACAGACCATAGATGCTCCCCCTCTCTCAAAAGTGATGAGTGACTTTCGACTTTTTTTAGGAGATGCTGTTTTTGTAGGGCATGATGCAAAGTTTGATTATAAATTTGTCTCTGCCATGATGGAGCGAGTCAGGCTTGGAGTATTGCTCAATCGACAGCTATGTACGATTGATTTAGCGGAGCGAACATTTGAATCTGAGCGCTATGGGTTGAGATATTTAAATGAAATGTATGACCTTCACAGCGAAGCAACCTATCATCGCGCCCTCTCCGATGCCATCACCACGGCACAGCTCCTAGCACAAGTACTTCCCATGGTTCCTAAAAATATTCATACGACCGAAGAGTTGATTGCATTTTCAAAAGAGGCTGCAAGAATGAAGAGGTTGAAACCAACCATTTAAAATACGCCAAAGCAACAAAGTCACTTTGACCACGCTAACGCTGTGTTTTACCTCAGCGGTAAATGCTCATGTGCAGCAAGCCGCACTTTATTAGCTATCCCTCTTTGCTTATTCGCTGTATTTACCAACACCGACAAGACGGTTGTATCGTTTTTCAAGACGCTCTGCATCGCTAAGCTTACGTAACGATTCAACTTGTGAGAGGAAATAGTCCTTAACCGCTTTGACCGCTCCCGCTTTATCACGATGGGCACCGATTAATGGCTCATCAATGACATCATCAATCAAATCCAGTGATTTTAAATCTTCACTTGTAATTTTCAGTGCTTTGGTCGCTGCCTCCACTTTACTTGGGTCATTCCACAAAATTGCTGAACACCCCTCAGGTGAAATAACACTAAAAATCGAATACCGCATCATTGCAAGACGATCGGCAACACCAATAGCCAATGCACCACCGCTTCCGCCTTCACCGATAACAACAGAGACAGTAATAGTATTGAGATTGGAAAGTTCGAGTAAATTACGTGCAATTGCTTCACTTTGATTGCGTTCTTCTGCACCCAAACCCGGATAAGCGCCCGGAGTGTCAATCAGCATCAAAAGAGGTATATTAAACTTTTCCGCCATCTTCGCCATACGCAACGCTTTTCGGTAACCTTCAGGATTTGGCATACCAAAATTGCGCTTGAGCTTATTTTTTGTTCCGCGCCCTTTTTGTTCACCGATAATCATAACCCGCTCATTACCAATCGTCCCCAAATAACAGATAATAGAGAGATCATCACGAAAATGACGATCTCCATGGAGCTCATATTTCTTATCAAAAAGAAGATTGATGTAATCCAATGCATACGGACGGTCTTGATGGCGTGCAAGCTGAAGCTCTTGATATGGGGAAAGGTTACTATAGGTTTGTTGAACTTCTTTATCCAAATCTTGCTTGAGAATTGTTACCGCATGATGGTCATAACGAACCTCTGCAGCAATAATCTCTTCCTGTATTTGGCAAATTTTTTGTTCAAAATCAAGATAGGTAGCCAAAAGAGTGCCTTAGATTTTTTTGAAAATAACAACACCATTGGTGCCGCCAAATCCAAATGAATTACTCATAACTACATTAAGCTCCGCTTTACGTGCTACGTTAGGGACAATGTCCAAATCACAATCAGGATCCGGTGTTTCGTAGTTGATGGTTGGAGGGATAATGCTATCACGCATTGCCATAATACTTACAACCGCTTCAATACCGCCGGCAGCTCCCAAACAATGTCCTGTTTGACCTTTGGTCGAGCTGATCGGAGGGCAATTTTCTATCCCGCCAAATGTCTCTTTGGTTGCCATCGTCTCATACCAGTCATTGTACTTGGTACTGGTTCCATGCGCATTGATGTAATCAACCTTGGGATGTCCTGCCATTTTCATTGCTGCTTTCATCGCACGCGCTGCACCCTCACCACCGGGTGCAGGAGTTGTAATGTGATTAGCATCACCGCTTTCACCGAATCCAATAAGCTCTGCATAAATACGCGCTCCGCGTGCTACTGCACTCTCATACTCTTCAAGTACGAGCGCTGCTGCACCCTCGCCCATAACAAATCCTGTACGATCCGCATCAAAAGGGCGAGACGCTTTCTTAGGCTCATCATTACGTGTTGAGAGAGCTTTCATCGCCGCAAATCCACCAATACCGACACCACAAACTGCTGATTCTGCCGCAACAACAAGCATTTGATCCGCACCACCAACCATTATAGTTTTTGCCGCTTCACTAATTCCATGAGTTCCTGCTGCACATGCCGTTACACTTGAAAGGTTTGGACCTTTAAGTCCATGCTCAATTGAAACAAATCCGCCAAGCATATTAACAAGCGCTGAAGGGATAAAAAATGGAGAAATACGACGAGGACCTTTCGTCTCTAAAATAATAGAACTTGCTTCTATCGCTGCCAATCCACCGATACCCGCTGCTGCACTGATACCAAAACGATCTTTATCCATATCTGTATTCAATCCTGCATCTGCCATCGCTTCTTGGGCTGCTTTGAGTCCGAAGTGAATAAAGCGATCCGCTTTTTTAACCTCTTTTGGGGGCATTACGGTTTCAGGATCAAACCCTTTTACCTCACCTGCAATTTGTACACTGTGTTGTGATGCATCGAAAATAGTAATCATATCGATACCGCATTCACCCTCACATATAGCCTTGAAAGAACTCTCTTTATCATGGCCCAATGCGTTGATCATCCCCATGCCGGTTACTACTACTCGTTTCACATTTTCTCCTGCGTATCAATGGTCTTAAGCGATGGCTTGTATAAGCCAACAGTTAAAATCACTATCATCAAGGCAAAGGCCTTGAAGCATTTGTGATTACTTTTTACCTTCGATGTAGTTGATTACATCTTGAACTGTTTGGATTTTTTCTGCTTCATCATCAGGAATTTCGATATCGAACTTCTCTTCAAGAGCCATTACCAATTCAACAACATCAAGGCTATCAGCACCAAGATCTTCTACGAATTTAGAATCCGCTTTTACTTCATCTGGGTTTACGCTGAGTTGCTCAACCACTACTTCTTTAATGTCTTCCAAAAGTGCCATAATAGCTCCTGTTCATATGAATAAAATCGTAAAAGTATAGCATATTTAACTTAAGAGGGAAAATTTTATCCTTAAGTTTTGGTTTACATATACATTCCACCATTAACTTTAAGAGTCTCACCAGTGATATAACTTGAGTGATCACTGAGTAAAAATGCCGTAGCTTCTGCTACTTCCGTAGCATTTCCAAAACGTGCCATCGGAATTTTAGCGGTAAAAGCTGCTTTAATCTCCTCTTTAAGCTCATCAGTCATATCGGTTGCAATAAAACCGGGAGTGATACTGTTATAGCGGATTCCGCTGGTTGCCGCTTCGATCGCAAAACTTTTTGTCATTGCGATCATTCCACCCTTAGATGCTGCATAATTGGTTTGTCCCGCATTGCCTGTTTCACCGACGATAGATGCCATATTGACCACACTTCCAAACTTTTGTTTGCGCATTGCTTTCATCGCTTCACGACATCCAATAAATGCTGATGTAAGATTGGCATCGATGACACTGGTAAACTCTTGGGCTTTCATGCGCATCGCCAATTTATCGTTCGTAATCCCTGCATTATTGACCAAATACGAGAGTTCACCATCGGCATCAAGTATCGTTTTGATAGCGTCAACAAATGCTGCTTCATCACTCACATCAAAGCCGATCACAGCCGCTTTTCCGCCCTCTGCTTCGATCCCTGCCTTGATTGCATCAGCTGCCTCTGCTCCACTTCGGTAATTAATCCATACTTTAAGACCATACCCAGCTAATACTTTTGCCACTTCTGCACCGATACCTCGGCTTGAACCGGTTACTAAAACATTTTTACCTGTAAATTTCATACTTATCCTTTAAATTAGTGGTGAATCCATCTCCGATGGAATTTCAATCCCCATGAGCTTAAGTACGGTGGGAGCAACATTATTCAATGCACCCACATGAACATTCTTAACCTCATCCGCCATCACAAAACACCACACTTTACCCACAGTATGATTCGTCAAGATATTTCCTGCATCATCGCGCATCTCTTCACAGTTGCCATGATCGGAGGTGATAACCATCGCATACCCTTGCTCTTTTGCCGCTTTGACAATCCGTCCAAGCTGTTCATCGACGGCTTCAACAGCTCTGACTGCTGCTTCAAAGTTACCCGTATGCCCCACCATATCACCGTTGGCAAAGTTTACCACAACAAAATCAATCCCCTCGTTGATCGCTTTTACCACGACATCACCCACTTCTGCCGCAGACATTTCAGGCTGCATATCGTACGTTTTTACTTGTGGGCTGGGGATCAGGACTCGCGTTTCATTTTCATACGGTTCTTCGATACCGCCATTAAAGAAAAACGTAACATGGGCGTATTTTTCCGTCTCAGCCGTATGAAGCTGTCGTTTACCCGCACGAGAAATCACTTCTGAGAGGGTATTTATAGGCGCATCTTTGGGAAACAGCACAGGATACGGAAAGCTTTTATCATACTGGGTCATCGTTGCAAAATGGGTAGGGATAAAACGACGCTCAAATCCCTTAAACTGCTCATCTCCCAAGGCTGTAGCAAATTGCCGCATCCGATCACTTCTGAAATTAAGGGTTAAAACCGCATCCCCCTCCGAAAATCCTTCATATCCATCAAATGCGGTGGGGACGATAAACTCATCCTTTTCACCCTTGGCATACGAATTTTCGATGTAATCGACAACACTTTGTTCACTTTTTGGAGTTGCGTTAACGATGGCGTTATACCCACACTCAACCCGCTCCCAACGGTTATCCCGATCCATCGTGTAAAAACGTCCGCCTAACGAACCGATCCTAATGTTACGACGTCCATGCGCTTTGATGGTTTGAACAAAATGGATTGCAGAAGTAGGAGAGACATCCCGTCCATCACTAATAAGATGAAGCCACACTTCCTTACTCGCATCAGCAGCAATGTCTGCGACACCTATCAAATGGTCAATATGCGAATGAACTCCGCCATCAGACATAAGAGCAATGAGATGGAGGTGATTGCTTGTTTTCAATAAAGCACTAAATACCTCATTACGCTCAAAGCTGCCATCTTCTAAAGCAAGAGAAATTTTGACCAGATCCTGATACAACACACGACCGCTTCCGATGCTCATGTGCCCTACTTCGGAATTACCCATCTGCCCTTCAGGTAAACCGACACTCAAACCAAAGGTGTCGATAAGAGAGTGCGGAACATCTGTAAACAGCTGATCGTACGTCGGTTTACGTGCAGAATGAAAGGCATTAAACGAGTGCTTCGGCGAATATCCAATCCCATCGGTAATGACCAAAACGGTTTTTTTGCCCATTTTCCCTCCTGATTAATCAAACTTTTGACTAATTATATTAAAATGTCACTTGCTTTACAATTTTGTCTTCCAAAGAGTCCTCATAATGTTATATTGGTTTCATCAACACTTAGGTATTAATATTCTTCAATACATTACCGTTCGAGCTGGGGTTGCTTTTTTTATCGGCTTATTACTTACCCTCTTTTTTATGCCCCGTTTTATCGCATGGGCACAGCGTTCAGCCAAAGTTCAGCCCATCAATGAATACGTGAGTGCCCACCAAGGCAAAGCCAAAACACCCACGATGGGGGGAATTGTTTTTATCGTTTCTACCGTTATTGCCTCCCTCCTCACAGTCAACATCATGAATCCCTTTGCTATTGGCGGATTGCTTACACTTATCTTTTATGCCTATATCGGTTTTACGGATGATTGGGGAAAAATTCGAGGCGGTGATAACCTTGCAGGTCTTAGTGCGCGTGCCAAACTTGCCCTTCAGCTTGTTTTTGGGCTTGCTATCGGTGCTTTTCTGATCTATTTTGCAAAACTCGAAACCGGTTTTTATGTTCCGTTTATCAAATCAAGCCTTTTTGACATGGGGTATTTTAGTATCGGGTTTTGGGTTTTGGTAATCATTGCTACTTCTAACGCGGTCAATCTTACCGACGGGCTCGATGGACTTGCAACTGTCCCCTCGGTATTTGCCCTCCTCTCACTGAGCGTCATCGTTTATGTTGTCGGTAATGCCGCCCTCTCCCATTATCTTTTGATGCCAAAAATTCCTGCGGGAGAAGTGGTGGTTATCGCTGCGGCGCTGATTGGTTCACTGGTTGGATTTTTGTGGTTTAACTGTCATCCTGCGCAAGTATTTATGGGAGACAGCGGTTCACTGACATTGGGTGCTTTTATCGCCTATATGGCAATTATCGGAAAAAGTGAGATTTTACTTATCCTTATCGGATTTATTTTTGTCATTGAAACCGTATCGGTCATATTGCAAGTAGGAAGCTACAAACTCCGCAAAAAAAGGGTCTTTTTAATGGCACCGATCCATCACCATTTTGAGATGAAACAGTGGGCGGAAAATAAAATTATCGTCCGATTTTGGATTATTTCGATGCTCTCGAACATCCTCGCTCTTATCACCATGAAGATTCGTTAATGGAAAACATGAAGATTGCCTGTTTCGGGTATGGCAAAACAACCCGAGCTATTGCTAAAGTGACTGGACCGTGTACCTTTTTCGATGACAAAGTGACAAAACCTTTTACGGACGAAGAGGGAAATCACCTTAAACCTGCGAGTGAATTTGATACAAGGGCTTTCACGCACGAAATCCCTTCCCCCGGATTTCCACCCTCTCATCCTCTCATCCAAAGAGCATCACATCTCATCAGCGAATACGATTTTTTTGCCCCTAAAATACCGTTTTCAATCTGGATCAGCGGAACTAACGGCAAAACTACCACCACCCAAATGGTTGAACATCTTCTAAGCGACAAAGGAGCTATCAGCGGCGGAAATATCGGAACACCGCTGGCGGATATGTCTCCCCAAGCACCTATCTGGATTTTAGAGACCAGTTCCTTTAGTATGCACTACAACCGTATTGCGCGTCCTAATATCTATGCCCTCCTCCCCGTCACCCCAGATCATGTAAGCTGGCATGGAAGCATGGAAGCCTACTACGAAGCGAAATTAAAGCCTCTGTCACAGATGAAAGAGGGGGAAGTGATAATACTTCCTAAAATGTTTGCGGATGCTCCTACCAATGGATTTAAAATTATCTATGAAGATGAAAAAGATTTGGCAAAGTATTTTGGATTTGATGCGTCTAAAATCAAATTCAAAGGGGCATTTTTAATGGATGCCATGATTGCGATGGGAATTGATAAAATCCTTTACGATCGTGTCGATTACGACCGTATCAATGCCTTTATCCTAGATCCCCACCGCCAAGAGGAGTTTCGTGATTCCAAGAACCGTCTCTGGGTCAATGATTCAAAGGCGACTAATATCGATGCCACCCTCGCAGCATTACGTACCTACGGTGAATATCCTATTCACCTCATCCTCGGTGGGGATGATAAGGGTGTTGAACTCGAAGAGCTGTTTATCCCTCTCAAAAAATATGAACTCACCGTTTATGCTATCGGTGCTAATGCAACCAGACTGGAAGCATTGTGCAAACAATACAACATCCCCTGTATGCTCTGTCATACTCTTGATGTTGCAGTAGAACAAATCAAACAAAAACATAATCGTCAGAGTGTCGCAATGCTCTCTCCTGCAGCCGCCAGTCTGGATCAATTTACCTCATACGCCCAACGAGGCAATCTGTTTAAGGAGCTTGCACAAACAAGTTAATAGACATTAAGCTTATCTTCAAGCTTACATAGCTATAATTGCACTCCACAAAACGTGGCCAATTAGCTCAGTCGGTAGAGCAGTAGATTGAAAATCTGCGTGTCCTTGGTTCGATTCCGAGATTGGCCACCACCAACACTTCCAAAACAATCCAAATTCATCCAAAAACACCTTATAAACATCGTCACTCAAGCACTTTAAGCTATTTTACCTGTCCAACCTCATCCATAGCAATTTATCCAAATCCAAAATTTTTAGGAATATTTTTTTGCTGCAATTAAAAGTAAAACTTTTTCTATTTGTAGGCAACGATAAGTATTAAACTTTATAGTCTACACTTATTCTTGAATTTATAAACTCTATCATAAACAATCGCACTCAATGAGATCAACCATAAAAGGTTCACACCCAAGCTTGTTTTGAAAGGTGTTAGCGTATAAAGCAACCCAACCCCTATCAAAGCGGGCCATTTGGTAAAATATAACAGCATCCACGCGGAACCGTATAGATACCGCCATAGCTTTACCACATTCCTGTTCCTCCACCGCCAAGTGATTGTTTGACATGCTCTGCGGCCATTGAAATATTCCATTCCGGTTCCCAGACTATCTCAACATCGCACCCTGCAACCAATTCAATCTTCTCGACGGCTTCTTTAACCCAATCAATCATTGATTGGTGTAAAGGGCATCCGCGCGTCGATAACGTCATCGTCACATTAACATGATTATTTTCATCTATCTCTGCTCCATAAATAAGTCCAAGATCAACAAGATTACATCCCACTTCCGGATCAATTACGGTGCTAATCGCGGCATACACTTCTTCTTTGGTTACTAATTTCATTTTTTCTCCTATTTAAATCGTAACATCCAAAGAATATTACGGATTAAAAATAAACTCCCGACTAATAAGAACGAGAGCCCGCCGTGCCATAAATCATTGTTCTCTAATATGAGCGAAAGCCCTGCAACAAACACTCCGATACTCGAATATCCCCATTGAAAATCAGCACTGCGCTTAGGGACCATTTGATGCAGCATCGGTACTTTTTGCTTCCCGACCAAGGGACTAAACTTTTCAAACCATACTAAAAAAGGGATAATCTTATACAAATGTCCGGTGATCATAAATCCTAAAAAACCAACACCGAACAACCACCCAGCCAGTATCCATGCCCGATCATCTCCGCTTACCAATGCAAAAATCAAACTTATAAGGGACAATACCAAAGAGAGATAGGCCACCACTAATGAGCGAAACCAAATATCATATTCGCGACGCCCTTTTTTACGGGCAATAGCAACAACCTGTACGATATGGGCACACACAGCAAGAAGAATCGAGATCATCCCAAGTGTCTGAAAAATATTCAAAAAGAAGATTTTACCGCAAAGATACAGCATTACACCAAAAATTATTAAACCAAATGCCCAAGTTGCCGGTTTAGTATCAAAGCCATGCGCCAGACCAAACATCGGCAATAGTATTTGAGCCAAACCGATAAGGATGAGCATTACCCCTCCTGCCAATAATGTCGTAGCATGTGCATCAATCAGACGTGAGGGATCAATCTCCACTATTCCTGATAATCCAAGAGTCATTACCCATCCCAATACCGTTCCGAGGATTAAAAATAGTATAGCAAAGCTCACTGCACGCGTCGACAGACTCCGCCATAAAACATCCTTCCCCGTCAGGATCAGCTCAATTCCAAAAATAGCAAAGCCAAGTACAATAATGAGCCCTCCATACGAGAGGAGAAGAGGATACGCCAAAAATCCCATCAGTAAGAGCAGTGTACCCAAAGAAATAAAAGTAAAAATAATTGGATAAAATCCGACACAACAATGCCCTCTTTCCAAAACAACAGGAATCAGCTGAGCCATCGCACCGACAATAACCAACATCACAAAACCGATCAGATACGTATGGACAAATCCGATCCAATGAAGATCAAGCCATGCGATATGGGACTCAAGGGTAAAAAGCCCTATGATACTGAGGATATAAAAAAGAACTCCGGCGATAAAAAACGGAGAAATAATCCTCAGCGGAGGGGCAAAATTACTCGAAATTTTCACAATTCATTATCCATGGCACTTTGCACTGTAACGGGGATCATTCAAATTTACAGAACCTTTAAAAGCAAAAATAACTTCGGCTAAACCATCTTCTCGGATACATGAATCAATCTCAAAATCATCCTCCATTTTACTAAAAAGCCCCATCGGCATTTTATGATTGATCATAATCAGTCTTTTCTCAGGTGTATCGATCAGACGTAATCCTGCCATTGCATTTACCATTGGTTCAGGTGGTCCGCAGCGGGAGGTGTCAAATGCGTAGTATGTCAACCCGCCGTCTTGAAACACGACGAAATCGACCGTCGAGCCTTCAACTTCAATTTTTAATGCATCATTTGGTATCGTTATCATTATGTTTTTCCTATTTTATAGTAGTGTTCGAATATTCATTGCAACCCATAATATAGCAAGGTTTAAAATGAAAATAGCCATTGATCCTCCGCGAGAAAGAAGCTTCTGGCGTAAGGAACGTGTTTTTTGATGGGTAGAAAATGCAATATACAAATGGATCAGCGTCGCTAAGCTCAGTGCTGATACCAATATCATTTTGGTTGTAAAATAATAAGCAAGTTCACTGTCGCCATTTCCAATCAATGAAAATAACTCATAATGCTCTCCCAATAAAAATCCCGTCGCAATTAACATTAAGAGCCATCCTGTCTCGAAATAGCCATAAAAAGGACCAATTGCACCATATACCGCATCTTGAGTTGATTTATCTTTTAAAAAAAGTCCCAATCCAAACAGCACAATACTTCCGCCAATCCACGCACACGCCGCGAGAATATGGATGTATAAAATCCAAGGCACATTTGCTCCTTTTAAAAGTTTCGAGATTATAGAATGTAAAACTCAAAGATACATTGATATAAATCAAGATAATAGCATTCCCTTTTTGACCTATATCAACCATTATGCTCATCAATTAGTTTAAAATACCCTAAATAACATGGAGGGGCTTGATGAATACCCAATTAAATAATATTTTCTTATTCAAACAACTGGATGAGAGCGATCTCACCAAGCTTAGTTCCATTAGTAAAATAAAGCATTACAGTGCAGGAGATATCCTCTTTTATGAGGGAGATCCATCAGCAAAACTTTATATCCTGCTAGAAGGTATGCTTAAAGCGTATAAAACAGATATGAAAGGGAACGAAATCGTTTTGCACTATTTTTACCCTATTTCGATGGTTGCTGAAATGGCCAATCTTCATCGTATCCCATTTCCCGCAACAGCTGAATGTGAGACGGATGTTGTCGTTGTGGAGATCGACTATCTCCCTTTTGAAGAAGATTTTCTTAAAAATCCTCTGATTTCCTTAGAAGTGATCAAATCACTCTCCCAAAAAGTAAAATTTCTCGAAAATATTATCACAACCCATTTGACACTCGATGCAACATCCCGTGTCGCAAAATTTCTATACGATAACGAGAAGCTCTACCTCACGATGAAACACAATAAAATTGCAACAATTCTCAATATGACCCATGAGACTCTCTCTCGAACACTTAGAAAACTTAAAACTCTAGGACTCATCAGTGATGATGGAAAAGATTTTCAGATACTTAATAAAGCGGGGTTATATGAACTTTTTGCATAAGCGTTGGAAAGCTAAAGTCTTTCATCTAATAGCAGCAGCAGCTTTTTTTACCATAGCATGGATATGGTTTATCGACAAAGAAGCACAGTTAAAAGAATATAAACAAATACATCTAAAAGAACTAGAAGCTATCCATGCAAATAATTTTCTTTTGAACAATAATAGTAATTTAGGTCTTGAACTAAAAAAATCCTCATTACAATACCAAGAAAATGAAGAATTTATTCCCAGCCAAATCTCCTCTAATTTTGTCTCTCAAAAAAGAGGTGAAAATAATGAAACTATTACAAAAATCAATCTATCCTTGGCAAAGAAAGCGTTTTCAACATTGGAAAAATATCAACCCTTTATGATGACGACAAAAGCGAAAGGGAAAGATTATGTCGTCACGTTTCTCCCTATACGCTTTAACCCCACGGGAGCAGAGGGATATTTGGTCTCTTACACCCTTGATGATACCCTTATCAAGATCGAACGGCACTTTACCGAAAAAATATTTTTGCTTGTTATGGTAGGTTTGTTGCTCAAAGGACTGCTGATGGGCTGGTCGGCATATCGGAATGTCAGGAGTAGTGATTAGTATGGAAGTTGCCTTAAAAAAGCTGAATAAACGGGAGCGCTACAAAGCGAAGATGATTCCGTATGACTATTATCCGCAAATTGAAACCCTTGATTTTAGTGCTATCAGCGAGGCGGATGTTTTTTATCTCCAAGATTTTGGTATTTTTAATAACCCTCTGGACGAAGAGGAGTTTACCCTCCGTTTGCGTATCACGGCAGGTCGGATCACCGTACAACAGCTTCACTCCATCGCTCATATTGCCAAAACACACTCTCTTGACATCATCCTAACCGCCCGCGCAGGAATGCAGCTGCATGGACTCAACAGTGAAAATGTATTGAGTATTTTCCATCAAATTAACGCAACAGGAATCACCACATGGCAGACATTTGGTGATAATGTTCGAAATATCGTGACGGATGTGTATGACGGGAGGGGAGAGGCATGTGAGATTGAAACCTATCCGCTTATCCTGGAAATGGAACGATATATCCTCAAAATTCCTCGCCAAGTGGGGATGCTGCCACGGAGAATTTCAACCGGTATTTCCGGAAACCGCTCGAATGTTACCTCATTTTTTGCCAATGACCTCTATTTTGGATTGGCAAAAAAAGGAGATATTTTTGGATTTAACGTCTATATGGGGGGTAAAAATACCGAAATTGCCCGCTGTGCGAATATATTCTTGCTCTATGATGAAGTAGTGGCCTTTTTTAGTGCCTTTATCGAAGCATTTAATAAACACGGTTTACGCACGACTCGCTCACAGATACGTCTTTTTTATCTCCTTGAAGCAATCGGAATCGAAACATTTAAAGAATACATCGCACACGAGTACCAAAAATCATGGCAAACCGCAGGAACATTGGTGTTGGAAAAAAGAGGATTTTCAGAGTATGAAAAACTTCAAGACGAGAGCTATGCTTTTTGCTATGAGAGTAATTTTGGACGCATAACGCCGGATGAGCTTACTCGTATTGCTACTTTTGCACACATACATGAAGCCTCAGTACGACTTACTACACAGCAAAATATTGTTATTTTAGGACTTCTTGAAAAAACAACTCCTTTTGAAAATCTCTCCAAAAGTGCTACAGTCATTGTGTGTGCAGGGAGCAGTTATTGCCCTTTTTCGTTTTGGGATTTAAAAAATGAGGCGCTTTTGTTACCTCTGGAGAAAATTCAAAAACACCGTATCCAAGTGGGTGTTTCAGGCTGCGCTAAAGGGTGTGGCAGACATCAGCACTGCGATATTGGGCTCATTGGATTACGTACGAACAGTTTTGGGGATGTAGATAAAGCCGCACGCATCTATTTGGGTGCACAGCACTCTACTGGAGAAAGTGTTGGACGAGAGCTTTTTACGATGGTTCCTCTTGAACATATAAGCAACGTTATAGGAATGATTATTGATGAGTATGAGGCCAGCGGGCAGGAGAGCTTTGAAGATTTTTCGATCCACGTGCTTAACCATTTTAGTGAAGAATTTTGTGCGTTATGGTTTTTGGCAAAACTCGAAACCAATAAAAAAATCACACTTTATACATTAGATACACCAACCTCCGTTCATTTTACAACAGAAAAAGAGTTACTGGAAGAGTATTTTGCTGGAGAATCTTTTTTATCCCTAATTGAAGATGATTTTAAAGATGCCATACGCCACCTAAGTAAAAAACTGTGGACAATTGGTAAAGCAGATGAGAATATTTCTCCGCAAATCAAAAAACTACTGACCAGCAAGAAGTACTGGGAATTGTAGAGGTTATCCTAAATCTTGATAATAATCAATTGGCTATTGACTATTTTTTGATATTATGAGTTTAAATAAAGGGCTAAAATGAGCGAATTTTTAAACCAAAAAACAGCAGCTGACTATTATCCGGCTGGACATCCGGTGCGGGTATATCTAGAGGAAAATGCTTTAACACGAACTCTTATTGGAGAGATTGTTAAGGTTGATTTTGATACACAGATGGATCAATTTGAGGAGCTTTTTCTAAAGCTTTCAGGAATTGAAAAAAAATATGCACGAAAAGAAAATCAACTTTTCCCCTATCTTGAAAAATATGGCTGGACTTCTCCAAGTCAAAATATGTGGGCATTTCATGATCAAATACGAGCTGAAATAAAAGCGGCTAAAGGGGCCTTGGAGCAAAAGAACATTCCCCAATTAAAACAAAACCTTTCGATACTTTTTAGAAGTTTAGATCACATCATGCAAGTTGAAGAGGGGAGACTTTTCCCAAGAGCCATGGAGATGCTCAGTGCTCAAGATTGGAAAGAAATGAGAGAAGGGGACAAAGAGATAGGATGGATGCTAGAAAATGAGCCGCCAATGTATCCGCCACAAGAAGAGAATGAGTATGAACATCCAAGTCTTGCCAAGCCAAACAAAAAACTTTCATTTAATATAGAAGATAAGACCCATTATGATGAAGGGTATTTAACCCCTGAACAGGTTAATTTTATCTTTAAATTTCTCCCTGTAGACATCACTTACGTTGATGAGAATGACAAGGTTGTCTTTTATAACAGAGGAGAGGATAGAGTTTTTCCAAGAAGTGCAGGTATTATAGGGAGAGAAGTAAAATTTTGTCACCCTCCTAAAAGTGTTGATACGGTTTTACGAATACTCGAAGAGTTCAAAAAAGGGACGAGAGACGTTGCAGAGTTCTGGATTACTTTTAAAGAGCAGTTTATACATATTCGATATTTTGCTGTCCGAGATGAAGATAAAAAATACCGAGGCGTTATTGAAATGTCGCAAGATGTTACCGATATACGAAAACTAGAGGGGCAACAAAAGCTTTTAAATTGGGAGTAGATTGATTGCGCTAAAAACAGTACGTTCAACTAAAGACAAGGATGCAAAATGATAAGCAGATTTCTTTTTTTATCCGTTTTAATTTTTATGGCTAGCATATCTTTGCATGCGCAAAACTCTTGTCTGGGAGTTGTTACTGATTCTGTTAGCAAAATGGGATGGGAATCAAAAAACTACTCCAACTATAAGATAACGTACTCTTACGAAGAGGCAGTAGAATATTGCTCAAAACTAACAATTTGTGAAAAAAAATGGCGTATACCGACACTAAAAGAGCTTCAGTCCCTTCTTGATGTTGACCATATCCCAACCATTAATCCTCATCTCTTCCCCTATGCGGTTGCTGATCTTTACTGGAGCTCAACGTATCCAAAAGAGAGTCAACTGTTTAGCTATGGTCTCTCTTTTGGAAGTGGCAGAGCGACTTCAGATCATGAGGGCGGGCGGTTTTATATACGCTGTATCACAAAGGAAACACTATGAATAAAACCGAATTTGGCTTTTGGTTTCTTATCACGGTTTCCATTATCCTTCCTGCGCTCTACTTTGTCTCAACCGAACGCCTTCCAAGCGAATTTTCTTATGAGATGCAAGAACATGCCAAGCTTGGCGGTAGAGAGATTCTCCCTCTTCCCAAAGAACATGATTTTAATACAACCAAAGCCTTCATTGGAAAAAAACTTTGGTTTGGTAAGGCGCAGTGCGAAACGTGTCACACTCTCACCAATGATCGTCCGGATGTCTGTTTTGCCGTCTCTGCGACCAACTGCCGAACATGCCACGTCGCCCCTATACGCGGAAGCGGAGGAGACGGAGAATCGTTAGCGAAAACAACAAAACGTAATACTCTCTCAGTATGGAATTCTCGCTATAACATAGGCTATGGATGGGATGGAAGAGAGTTTGAATTAAGCAGTTTTATAGCATCACATTTAGAGGATTTGAATATTTCAACTGACTTAAACCCGCAGGAAGCATCAGAGATGTTGGGTGAATATGTCAAAACGCTTGTGGCAACAGATAGCCGTTTTGATCGATATTTACGCGGTGAAACAAATGCCCTAACCCCTCATGAAAAACAAGGATACAAAGTTTTCAAAGAGCAAGGATGCAGTGTGTGCCATAATGGAGTAAATATCGGAGGCAACTCTTTTAAAATATTTGGTACCTATAAGCTCCATAAACTTAATGATCCTTTTGGATGGTATGCTCTGCTTGGAAATACCTATGAAGATGAGAATCTGAGACGTATTGATCAAGGAATGTACACTTTGACGCAGCGTAATGGCGACAAATACCGCTTTCGAGTGGCGAGTTTGCGTAATGTGGAGATTAATCGTCCCTATTTTACGCAAGGTCAGGTTTGGGAACTCTCCGAAGCCATTCGTACCATGGGTCGCGTTCAACTGGGAGTCAATCTCCCTGATGAAGATGTGAGTGCACTTGAAGCTTTCTTGGGGACACTTACGGGGAAAATACCGCGAATACAGCCCTCTTCAAAGGATCTACCATGATGCATATTTTTTCCCTGATCCTATTGTTTATAAGCGGCTTGCTTTTATGGGATTGGATTGACTTAGGATGGGGAAGTCAACGATGGATTTTATTTTTCCATGCCCCTCTTGCTTTTGCAATCATCGGCTATTATTTATTAGCGTATATCGTCCCTCATCTCTCGTATCATCTGCCCAGAGCAAAAAAAGAGACTTCTTTTAAACGTACTAGCGGAATGGCGTTGGGTGTGATGATTATGGTCTCTGTTTTAAGCGGTATTTGGTTGATGATTATCGGTCAACGAGGGGATCTGATTGGAAAAATTGCCCAATTGTCCCATCTGACTTCCTCATTATTGATTGTTCCCATTTTTCTACTCCATTCCGCTTTATTTAAATCTGCTCAGAATGTAAAACTGCTGGCTTTAGTTGCTGTGCTCATTACATTAACAACACCCTCATTACATGCGCAAGAAGACAACTCTTCTTATGCACGCGGAGAGGTACTTTTTAACAGCACAAAAGCCAGTGGTATTGAGGGTTTACGTATGGGAAATGGGAAGCAAAGTTGTGCAAGCTGTCATAAAGGCGGTTTTAATGAATCCAATCATCTTCTCTTTGCCGCTGCCAAAATTGATCCTAAAAAATCGGCAGTTATCGGGCATAAACACTTGAAGCACTTTTTTGCAAAAGATTTTGTCGAGGATTATCTACTCGCCATTCAAGAACAAGGGGGGAGCGTTCAAAATCTTCATAAACCCTCACCCGAAATTATGCAAGCAATGGGCGATTTGCATCTCTTTATTCGCTCACGGCACAATCTCCCGTTTTTCTCAACCTGGGTCAGGCTCGATGAAAACACAACTCACTACCACCCAAAAGAGTGGCTCAACTCTGCCTCCTGCAAAAGCTGTCATCCGGAAATATTTAACCAATGGGCAAATTCCAATCACCGCCTCATGGGAGGTTCCAATCCCTATTACAGCGTTTTGGAAGATCTGGCGGCTAAAGAAGAGGGAGAGGGAATCCGTTTTTGGTGTATGGGGTGTCACTCTCCGAGTGTTTTGACCAGCGGAGGACGACGAACGGCAAAAATATCGCATCTTTTTGATAAAAACGGCTCTAGCCTCGTGGAGACATTGAATCAAAAGGTAAGCGAACCGGAAGAGGGAACTTCGTGTCTGTTTTGCCACCGTATCACCAAACTTGAAGAGGTACGGGGAAATGGGGGATATACCCTCAACCTTCGAGATCGTCCCCAATATCTTTTTGAAGATCGGCACGGGCTTTTGGGCGCTACGCATGATTCGATGATTAATGCAAAGCCAAAAGTTCATGCCCAAAGTTACAGCAAACCTTTTTATAAAGACTCCAAATACTGTATGAGCTGTCACGATGAATTTGCTCCCGGAAATGGTGTTAAAATTGTCGACACCTATGGAGAATGGGAAAAGTCACCGTACAACAAAGGCTCTAAGAATCCAAAGACCAAAGGGTGTATCGATTGCCATATGAATGCATCTACCTCTAATTTAGACCAAAAAATTCCTGGATATTCAACAGTCGGAGGAACATTGAAACAAAGTGTTAGAACGCACCATTTCGCAGGTTCCAACCATTTTTTAAGTGGTTTGAGAAGCTCTGAGCATGAAAAAATGACGCTTGATTTGCTCAAAAGTGCTGCCGCGATCAACGTCAAGTTTTCCAAAAAAGCATTAGTGGTTCGTGTACGTAATGTAGGTGCCGGTCACCATCTCCCCACAGGAGTGGCTGATTTTAGAGAACTTTGGCTGGAAGTAACCCTCAAAGATGCTACAGGAAAAATCATCCTCTCCAGCGGAATGATCGATGAGACAGGCGAGATCGAAAAAGGGTCCCGATTGTTCCGTAAAGTTTTTGGAGATCGTAATGGAGTGCCTGTAGGTCTGAAATTTTGGAAATATGAAAAACTGCTTGAGGATACCCGTATTCCAGCCAAAGGGTTTAGAGATGAGAGCTATCCCCTTCCCTCAGACATTGTCTATCCTGTAGTTGCGGATGTAAAACTTCGATTTCGTATCTATCCTCAGTGGGTAACAAGTGCTGTCCAGCAAACCCGTCCCCAATTACCGACACCACCCGCCATTACACTCAAAAGCCTAACCCAAATAGGGAGACAACCATGAAAAAAAAGATGGCGTATTTACTTCTCGTTGTTCCGTTTTTACTCACTGCTTCACCGATAAGAAATCAAACACCGCCAAAGCTTGAAAATTTTATACTTAGAAATATAGGGGCAGAAAATTTCTTTCAAGGAAAAAATAGAGGGGCAAAATCTATCAAAATAGAAAAAAAGAAAGATAACGTATATTATCCCTTTGATCTGTATAAAAGCGTCAGTATGGGGACTGGAGTTCCCTTTGATGTGTCACACACAACTTATTATTATCATCGTGGCGAACAAAACTATACTCTCTCTCTGCGTTTAGAATCTGCACACAATCCGATAACCAATCTCAAAAACTCTGTGGTTATTTTAATCTTCACCGCACAATAAAATAATTTTGTCTTAAAAAATTGACCTACATCAATGCATCTGTTATGTTATTAAGAGTACACTCCTTTTAGTGATGAGAAGGAGGTACTGTAATGGAGTATTTAGACCCTGAAAGTTTTTTAGGTATATTTGCGTCAGCTGCTGCTGTCATCATGTTCGGAGCTATCTATGTTGGGATTTTCACTCTTGTCAAGATAGAAAAAGTTAAACCGCTTTATATTGCTTTGGCATATCTAGCATGGGGTGTACAGACGTACAGTATGGTGATGTTGGGGATATTGGTTAAAAGCGATCCGTTTACCGTAAAGATTTTATTTGCGGCAATGGTTGGCTATTTACTTATTCCCCATTTTATTTACTTTTTGGTTCACCGCACACACGAGCGGTTTGAACATATATAAAAGGAGCTCTTCATGAGTGAAGATTATAAAGAACCGGAATCGGTTTGGACGAGCAACCGTTTTTGGAGTCGTTCAGCAGGTTGGGTTACGGGATTTAGTGCCGTATTGTTAATCCTTCTAACAATGGATACATTGGGACAGATTACAATGGGTTCTGCCGAAGATTTGGCAAATAAGGTGACCAAACGTGTCCCTTCAGCTTCTGTTATTAATTACAAAGTAACGTATGAGTACAGTGCTGTTCGAGGACATGAAGTTCCCGTTATTGGTGAAAAAGAGCTCTTTTTCGGTCGTAATGATTACAGTGAAGCAGAAGCAAATGCCCTTCTTGAGAAAGGTAAGTTGACCTCTCAAGCAAAAAACTGTATGAATTGTCATACATTATTGGGTAATGGTGCGTACTACGCTCCTGATTTGACCAAAGCATGGCTTGATCCAGCATGGCAAGCAGGTGGTGTAATGCAGGGTATGACAGGAACTACATCAACAGATGAAGCAATGTTAGTATTCTTACAAAACCCAGACAAATATGCTTCTCATGCACGACGTATGCCAAATCTTGGAATTACTCCTGAGGAAGCAAAAGGGTTAGTGGCATTCTTGAAACAAATGTCATCCATCGATACCAATGGATTCCCAAGAAATTTCAATAAAATTCAAGGGAGCACACAAAAATGAGTATTGCAACCCCTAAATATTTATCACAATCATTGGCTATGAAATATTTCTTTGTTGCTGTTGTCCTCTTTGGAGCACAGTTGGTTATGGGTCTGATTGCTGCGTATCAGTTTGTCAATCCAGAGTTTTTGTTTAATGTCTTTAATTTCTCAACGGCTCGAATGGTACACATTAATGCACTCGTTGTGTGGATGTTGTATGCGATGATAGGTTCTGCCTATTGGATGCTGCCTGAAGAAACAGGGATTGAAACAGTTGGGATAAAGCTCGGAACTCTTGGCTTCTATATTTTAACTCTTGCGGTTACGATAGTGGTCGGGGTTTATATCCTTGTTCAAGTAGGTCCGGGTACAGAAGCTAGTATTTGGTTGATCAATGAAGGTCGTGAGTATCTTGAAGCACCGCGTTGGGCAGACATCGGAATTACTGTTGTAGTTCTTATCTTTGTTTACAATGTTTTTGCAACAGTTATGAAAGGCAAACGCACAGGAATCACTACGGTTTTAATGGCGGACTTGATTGCTCTTGCAGGTCTTTATCTCGCAGGAATGTTCTATACAAGCAATATCACTATGGATCAGTTTTGGTGGTGGTGGGTTATTCACCTTTGGGTTGAAGCTACTTGGGAAGTCTTTGTTGGTGTACTAATCGCTTACGGTCTTATCAAAGTTATGCACGCTAACCGTCAAATCGTTGAGATGTGGTTATGGATCGAAGTAACAATGTTGTTTGGATCTGGTATCTTGGGTATGGGTCACCACTACTTTTGGATCGGAACACCGGAATACTGGTGGGAAATCGGGGCATTGTTCTCAGCACTTGAGCCAGTACCATTGGTTGGAATGCTCGTACACGTTATCTACGATATGGGTAAACACAACGGAAAAGTCAACAATGGTCCTGCGTTTAGCTGGTTTATCGTTAATGCATTCGGAAACTTTTTAGGAGCTGGTGTTTGGGGCTTTATGCACACACTTCCTCAGATCAATATCTATACACACGGTTCACAGTTCACTGCGGGTCATGGTCACTTGGCATTCTACGGCGCATACGCTACGATTTTGATCGGTATGATGTACGTTGCAATCCAACGACGTAACGGTATCGAAGAGATGAGAAGTACGGCTACCTCTAAATGGGCAGTTTCACTTATTACAATCGGTGTTCTTGGGATGACAGTTGCGTTGACACTTTCAGGGTATGTTCAAGCATTTGTTGAGAGAGCTGAATACGGCGCAACATGGGATGGTTACTTCATCGCTCAAGGGGCTACGTGGTTTACTCAAGGAATTGATTGGCGTCTTGCGATGGGTGTAGTTACCTTCCTTGGTTTCTTACTACTCGTCAAAGATCTTCTAACGATTGCTAAGCGCTCAAAAGCCTTGGCTAATTAAAAGGATAAGTTATGTTTACAGAATTTACCGACATTGTCCCCAGTTTCTGGGGAATGCTCAATCAAGGTCCAATGACCTTGACAATCTTTTTACACTCGATTATTGTTCTTCCGATGTATTTCATCTATAAAGCTGAAAAGAAACGAATAGGACACTAAAAAATAGTGTTGACAAAGAAGAGTTGGAGTCAATCTTAATTTATATAAGCCAAGGAGTAATGAAATGAAAAAAGTTCTAGGAATAACCCTTGCGGGTGCAGTATTTGCCACCCTTCCACTAATGGCTGGCGAGTCCAAAATGGACGTTGCCAAAATGTTTGAAAAAGAGTGTCAAGGGTGTCATGGTCCAAACCACGAAGGTGGTGTCGGAAGCAGTCTTGATCCAAAAGTAATCAGCAAAAAGAATGCTTACTTGCTTGTTGATACGATTATGGGTGGTCGTGCAGGGACGGCAATGCCATCCTTTAAAGATAAAATGAATAAAGATGATGCCGATAAAATGGTCGATTATCTTCTCAAATACCAAGGTCAGCAAATTAAAAATCTGACAATTGAAGATGTAGCAGCAACGCATCAAGTTCTTCAAGATCGTGATGCACTGTACAAAAAATATCCAAAACCGGCAGATGTAAAAAGTGTACAGGATATTGTTATTTTTACTGAACGCGATGCATCCAAAGTCGGATTTATTGATGGAACTACCAATAAAGTTCTTTCTAAGCATGATTCAGGTTTTGCAACACACGTAACAGTTGTTAATAAACGTATCCCTCGTTATGTTTATAACATCAGCCGTGACGGATGGGTCAATATGTTCGACCTCAATGCACCGGGACAACCGATCATTGCAAAAATTCGTGTTGGTAGTGATAGCCGTGGTTTAGCATGTACTCCAGATGGTAAATATGTCATGGCTGGTAACTATGTACCGGGTGGTGCAATTCTTTTGGATGCAATGACACTTAAACCGCTCAAAGTATACCCAACGAGCAGTGTTATTGACATGGATGGAAATCTTGGAACATCACGAGTTGCTTCTATCGCTGATACTCCATACGGTCCGTATATTGCATTTGCTCTCAAAGATGCAGGACATGTATACATCGTTGATTACTCAAAACCTGATTTCCCTATCGTAGGAGATATTCCGGGGATTGGTAAAATCTTGCACGATGCCTTTTTGAATGAGGGAGAAGAAATCGGGCGCTATTATATGATCGCTTCTCAAGGCAGTGACGTTGTGGGTATCGTAGACTTTAAAACTAAAACATTAGCAGGTAAAGTCTACACAGGACCGGGAAGCAAACCGCATCCAGGGCAAGGGTCAAGCTGGTATTCTGAAAAATTGGCGAAACAATTGCACGCAACTGTCAATATGAATCTTGGGCAGACAACAATTTGGGATAATAAATGGAATGTTGTTAAACAAGTCAATACTGAAGGCGGCGGATTATTTGTCGGAACCAATGAAAAAACACCTTTTGTTTGGGCAGACAATGTTATTGGTGGTGAATCAAACTACAATAAAATTAATTTGATCAACAAAGAAACTTTAATGGTAGACCGTATCATTGAAGCTGATATTGATGGGACAATCAAACTTATCAATCCTGATACGCACAAAGTGATCAAAGAGTGGTCAGCAGGTGTGGTTAAAAATGCCAAAGGTGAGGCAATAATTCCACGATTATTGCACGCAGAACCATCAGATCATGGTGAACACATGTACGTCTCAGACTGGACAGGTGGACGTATTTTGGTCTTTAATTCTAAAACAGGTGAGTACATTACTAAAATTGAAGGGCTAACTACCCCAACATTTACCTACTCTATCGAACACCGTATGGAAATTCCGGGTGCATAAAGCCATAGTGGGAACCCTTGCGGTTCTCTGGAGCGTAGCGAGCATAAGTGCCAATGAAATGAAAGAGGGTGAAGCCCTTTTCCTCAAACTCTGCTGGGGGTGTCACCACCCAACAGCAGAAGCTTTTGGACCCTCATTTCAAAGCATTGCTCGTAAGCGTTCTGATAGTGAGATTCAAGGACAGATAGTCCGTCCTGATCTTCTCTATAAACAGTTAGGCTATACTCGTAATGCTATGCCTCCCTTTGCCTTGTCTGGCGAAGAGTTGCAAAACATTACAGTCTATATTAAAAGTTTTAAGTAGATTTTGCGTTTATATACAATAGTATTTTTTGTCGGGGTTGTCTCGTTATTCTCAAGACCTCCAACTCTTTTAACGAGGCAACTCTGACAAAGAATACTACACACAGTTATTGTTAAATCAAAGAGTATTGGAGGTACTACAAATGTTAAGAGTTTCAAATTTAATTCGCGCTTCGATTGAAGGGGGGAGGGAACGGGTTCTCGATGGTGCGATTGCCATCTGGAATCTCACTAACCGATGTAATCTATCGTGTTTGCACTGCTATTCCAAAGCAACTTTGGAGAGTGAAGATGCTCTGGATACCAATGAGATTTTCAAAACAATGGCAGATATGGCACAAAGCGGTATCAAGTTTATTATCTTTTCCGGGGGCGAGCCGCTTACTCGCCATGATATTTTTGATATTGCTGCGCGGGCCCGTGAGCTGGGTATCATTACCTATCTCTCCACAAATGGTCTTTATGTTCATAAAAGCAATGTTGAAAAAATTGTTGCCGCATTCGACTACATCGGGGTAAGTATTGATGGTCGGGAAGAGACGCATGATCATTTTAGAGGGCTTAAGGGATCATTTAAACTCTCGATGGAAGCCATCAAACTCCTGCTGCAATATTCAAACCGGGTGGGTATCCGCTTTACCCTAACGACTCAGACATTAGAGGATCTTCCCTTTATTTTTGAGCTTGCCGAAACACTGAATATCCCTAAAGTCTATATCTCCCATTTGGTCTATTCAGGGCGTGGACTGGAAAATCGTGCGATGGATTTGAGTGTCGAGCAACGTATTGAAGCCGTTAAATTTGTCCTTTCTAAAGCCTTTGATTATTACGAAACCAATAAATCTATTGAAGTTGTGACTGGAAATATGGAGATGGATGCAATTTCTCTCTTCGAAGAGTTTTCACGCCGATACCCTGAGCATTCATCCAACATGCATGATCGCCTCCTCAAATGGGGGGGAAATTCAGCAGGACGAAAGCTGGTCAATATTGACAGTCGCGGCAATGTCAAGCCAGACCCATTTTTTCCCGT
Source organism: Sulfuricurvum sp. (assembly GCA_028714915.1). Classification (GTDB taxonomy): domain Bacteria; phylum Campylobacterota; class Campylobacteria; order Campylobacterales; family Sulfurimonadaceae; genus Sulfuricurvum. The sequence continues at coordinate 102,777 of JAQTLL010000002.1, read as the reverse complement.
AACACTTGGCTCAATCAAAGAAAAGCCTTTTGGGCTGATTTGGAATGATCCTGACAATGCCTTACTCACCGCGCTGCGCACTCATCCTAGAGTCCTTGAAGGGAAATGCAGCAAATGTGAGTATCTAAGTATTTGCAATGGCGGCTCACGGGCTCGTGCATATGCCGTCCACGGTACGTTGAATGGAGACGACCCGTCGTGTTATTTAGATCAAATTTTTCATAAGGATATTGCATGAAAACTTTAACTTTTTTACTCTTAGTTTTAACATCGTTGTGGAGTGATGAAAAAATCTTTGTTGTTGAGCGGGAAAATTCTTCTCTTGCCGTTATTAAAAACGGAATGTTAAATGACCGAATCGAAAATATGCGAAATACCAATCACGCCACGGTAAAATTTGCCGAACACGATGGATACATGATTACACGAGATGGATTTGTAATTAAATTTAATCCTGAAACAAATACGAAAACTGCCGAGTATCAAACAAGCAAAAGTGCTATCGGATTTGTGGTCGAACCAACGTTTGTTGCAGTGGCAAACTACGACAATAAAACCGTTGAAATTTTAGATCGTAATCTCAAGCCTCTGCAAACAATTCAAACAGGCTCAAAAAATGTTGGGATTAAAACCTATAAAGACAAAATGATTTTTGCTCTGATGGACAAAGATGAGCTATGGGTTTTAAAAAATGACGGGACTAGAGCGCCTTCATTTTCATTGCTTAAAAAGTTTGAGTCTGTAGGGGAGATTCCCTTTGATGCGATGATTAAAAACAACCTCTATATTGTCGGTTTTTTCAACTCTCCATGGGTGGGAGTCGTTGATTTGGACACCATGAACTACAAAAAAGTTCCGATGAATAAAGAGGAAAATAAACCTGTTCTCAAAGTACCTCATTTTGGATTCTGGAGTATTGGCGATCATACAATTTTTATCCCAAGTGTAGGTGAATCTGCAATCATGGCATTTGATAATGATTTTAAATTCTTGTCTCGGATACCCACTGAGGGGCTTCCTGTCTTTACGGCACTAAGTCCTGATAAAAAATTATTGGCAGTGACGTTTAGCGGCAAAGAGTTTCCGGTTGTTCAGATCATTGATACGGCAACGTTAAAAATTATTCAAACCCTTAGATTTGAAGGAACGGTATTGCACGTGCGATGGAGTGATGTATCACCCAAACTCTTTGTTGCAGTCAATACTGCCGATGAAGTGCAAATTCTCGATACAATAACGTGGGAAAAACGGGGAACTGTCCCTGTGAAACGCCCATCAGGAATATTTTTATACCAAGATTCAAAGGAGAGCAAATGAGTGGTAAAGTCTATCTCACGGGAGCAGGTCCCGGTGATCCTGAATTGTTGACGATCAAAGCACGGCGAGCTATTCGACAAGCCGATGTTATTTTGTACGATCATCTCGTCAACGAAGAGATTTTGAATGAAGTCAAAGAGGGGGCGATTCTTATCTATGTGGGCAAAGAGGATAAGCATCACACCATGCCCCAAGAAGACATCAATGCCCAGCTGGTTGAATATGCCTTAAAATACGATAAGGTAGTTCGTCTCAAAGGTGGTGATCCTCTCGTTTTTGGACGTGGTGGCGAAGAGGCACTCTTTCTGGCTGAAAACGGGATTGCCTTTGAGTTTATCCCCGGGATCAGTTCGGCTGTCGCCGTGCCTACCTATGCAGGCATTCCGCTTACCCATCGGGGGGTTAATACCTCTTTTCGTGTAATGACGGGACATCAAGCTGCATGTCATAAATGCGGTAAAGATCATAACTTTGACGCGGGGGTATTACGTGAAAACGAAACTCTTGTAATTTTGATGGGATTGCATGGATTGGCAAAAATTATTAAGTCCTTGGTAAAAAATGGTGCCGCACCCTCAACTCCTTGTGCCGTTATTGAAAATGGTACTATGCCAACACAAAAATGCGTTACCGCAACACTGGAAACCATTGTAGAAGCATCCCGTGATATGAATTCTCCGGCCATTGTCGTTGTCGGAGAGACAGTAGGACTGCAAGAGCAATTGCAATGGTTTGGAGCTTAAGATGAACAGTGGTGATTTTTTAGCAGTACTGCAAGAGGGATTTCCTCTTTGTGAGCGTCCATTTTTAGAGTTGGATGCACAATTGAATGCTACAGAAGAAGAGGCTATCGAGCTTTATTCACACCTTAAAGAAGAGAAGATTATTCGCCAAACATCAGCGATTTTGGATACCAAACGCCTGGGCTATCTCTCATCATTGGTTGCCTTTAAAATAGACGAAGCTCAAATTGATGATGCAGCAGCATTTATCAGCACTCATCCGGGAGTAAGTCACAACTACAAACGGGCACACTCCTATAACCTCTGGTTTACGATTGCTGTCCCTCCTGATTCAGCACTGGGTCTGGAAGGGACAGTTAAATTGCTTGCTAAAAAAGTGGGTGCTGTACAATCAATGCTTCTGCCGACACTGAAGATGTTTAAAATTTCTGTTAAACTCGATACGAATAATTCCAAAGAGCTCAAAGAAAAAGTGATTAAAAAAGAGATTGTCCCTGTCGAGCTAACCCCATTGCACTATCGAATCATTGCTCAAATACAAGAAGATTTAAGCGCCTGTGAAGAGCCATTCGCACAAATGATTTCACATTTAGGTATTGATTATCCTCTCTTTTTTGAGTGTATCAATGATCTTTCACGAGGTGGTTATATGCGTCGTTATGCCACCATTCTCAATCACAGAAATGCAGGCTTTGTTGCTAATGCGATGGTAGTGTGGGACATTGATGATACTGTTGCCGAAGCCATCGGAGCTAAAGCTGCTGAATTTTCTGCCGTATCGCATTGTTATTTACGCCCGCGATTTGAGGGATGGAATTACAATCTTTTTACTATGACGCATGCCTCATCAAACGAAGAGTTGGAAACAGTGATTGAGCGAATGGGAACCGAGTTGGGGGCACGTGATCATTTTGTCCTCACCTCTTTGCATGAATACAAAAAAATACGAATTAAATATTTCACTCCCGACACCTACGCGTGGGAGCAACAATTTACACTAGGAGCCGTCTCATGAGCCATTTTTTTTCTATGGAATTACCGTATATCTCTATCGCTTTATTTATCCTTGCAGTGACTCTTTTTATCGGGACACGGTCGTTTATCTCTCCGTTTGTACTACGACGCTTTCTCCCCGCATTGGCTATTTTTCTCTCTCTTACGATTGCTTTACATTTTAAGATTACTGAAGATAGAGCCGTAGAAGTCAAAGCCGCATTTGAAAAAGGAAAAGTCGTTTTATGTTCAGAACGACGAAGTAAAATGGGAGATCGAAATATCGAAATAGAGAACGGATCGGTATGGAAAAGCGATGGAGAATTTTTTACAAACAGTGCAGGAAATAAATTTTCAATGCGACAGTGTGTTGTAAAATAGCTTTTTATTGAGAAAGCACCTTCGTTTTGATTTTTTCAATACTAAGGGCAATGATAATAAGAGCAAGAAGCCCAATAAAAAGGGGCTCAAGTAAATAAAATGAAAGATGCCCTTGCGTTACAATTAAAAAGTTTGCACCAGCAGGGGGATGAATCGTTTTGGTCCAATGCATCAGCATAATTGTTAATCCCAACCCTGTACCAATCCAAAGCCATCCCCCATTTGTATAAACAAGAACAATTGATCCAAGTATTGTTGCAATGAGATAACCGCCAAAAATATTCCATGGTTTTGAAAAAGGGCTACTTGGTGCACTAAAAAGAAGAACCGCAGTCGCCCCAAATGGAGCAATAACCATCATTGTATCCGCTTTTTGTGCAATCAAACCAATAAGAGAAAGTCCTATAAATGCCCCTACTCCGGCAATAATACTCTCAATAAGATGTGAGAATCTCTCTTTAGGTATTTTATGCATACATTAACTGAGAGAGTATGATGATGGATAAAACCAACATAAAGGGTAATGTATGTGACGTAAATACCCATGGATTTATTTTAAATACCTTTTGATTAAAGCCCCGTATCCCCAACCAAAGTCCAAATAGTGCCTTAATGAGCAGGAGTATTTGAAAACGACTTAATCCGCCATCATTAATCTCGCCAAAAATTTGACTGATGAGATAAACTCCTGTTCCAACAGCAACAAAGAGACTATAGGGGACAACTTTGCGAACATGCATCATAATCGCTTCTCGTGCTCTGCTTTGTTCTTCCGGATTTAATGTCTGCGACATTTTAGAAAGAAAAAAGAAATCAACAAATAAAAAACCGCCGTACATAAAAGCGGAAAGCAAATGTACCGTATGTATAAGTATGTAAATAATGATCATCCCCCCGTCTGATAAAACGCACGTGAGGAGATCTCGACATTTTCGATTCCCCAGAGATTCTTTTCAGGCTTATTATCGACCACATTGACCAACATTTTATACGCTTCCCCGGTATTTCCGCTTCGAATCGCCTCTTTAATATTTTTTGCCCCCTCAAAGTACAAACACCCGATCAAGTCCCCTTCTGCACTTAAACGAAGACGGTCGCAGGTTGCACAAAAATCATGGCGATGGGGTTCAATCGTTCCAAAGCGATAGCCCTTGGAAGTTTCATACAAATTTGCAGGACCACTTTTTTCATTTACAATACGAGAGAAAGAGTGGATTTTGGAAAGTTCTTCCAGTATCTCTTGGCTTGAAAGCCCTTTTATCCCATCCGAAGCATGAATATTTTCCATGTATTCGATGTAGCGTATTTGAGCACCGATATTTTGTGCATACTTAAACAAAGACCCTATTTCATGGTCATTGATCCCCCGTAAAATAACACTGTTGATCTTAACAGACAATCCGGCATCAATTGCGGCTTCTATCCCTTTAAGTACATGTTCAAGTACATCTTTTTGAGCAATATAATGAAGCGTTTCACGCTCTAGCGAATCAAGGGAAATATTAACCCGTTTTAGCCCTGCACTTTTTAGCTTTTCTGCCATTGCAGGAAGTAAAAAGCCATTTGTAGTAAGTCCTATATCCACATCCGAGGCGTAAGCGTGAATCATGGCAACCAACTCATCGAGATTCTCCCGAGTGGTTGGCTCCCCCCCCGTGATACGAATTTTGCGAATACCGCTGTCGATACTGATCTTTATAAAAGCAAAGAGTTCTTCATAACTGAGTAAATTCTCTTTTGGAACCCAGCTAAAAGGTTTTTCACTCATACAGTAGCGGCACCGAAAATTGCATCGTTCGGTAACAGATACGCGTAAATAAGTCACTTCACGATTGAAACTGTCTCGTAACATAATTACCTTCTTCTTTATTCTTGATTTCTTATGGTAACCTACGCTTGAGATTATCTTCTTGACATACATCAATTTATTTTGCAGTCCCTGTATGTTATTATAAAAATTAGATAGAGGAAAGGGTATCTATGGCGTTATTGCTAGATCAGCTTGATTTCTTTAAAGAGTGCGATCCTCAAAAATTGCAGCCTTTATTATTGAGCACAAAATTTAAAACGTATGAAGCCTCCGACATATTAGTATATGAAGATGATGATATTAATCGTGTTTATTTTCTTCTTGAAGGAGAAGTAAAATTGTATAAGGTTGACAGGTTTGATAATGAAGTTTTTCTTTATACTTTAAAAGATCAAGCCTTACTCACCAATATCGGTTCACTTGATTGTGATCGTATCAGTTGTTTTAGCAATGTTGAGTTTCTTCTCCCCAGTCGTGTAATATCATTTGATTTAAAAATCTTTAAAGAAGTGGTTAAAACCGATATAACATTACTTGTCAAGCTCGTCAATATGCTGGCTGATCAAAAACAGATGATTGATTGCATGGTTACCATGGGGATGGTCTATGATGTCACCGCAAAAGTTGCTAAAATGATTTATGAACACTTGGATTTGTACAACAGTTTGAAAAAACAAGAAATATCCTATCGTCTCAATATTCAGCCAGCTACCCTTTCACGTGTATTGGCAAAATTTATCCGGAAAGGGATTATCATCGAAGAAGATCACAAAACGGTTATCCTGTCCAGAGATGAATTAGCACATTATTTTACAGAGGGGCTCTAATGCAATCCATATCTACTAAAATTCGGTGGATCGTTCTCATTCTCTCCATCAATCTTATTACTATTATAATGGTAGATATTTGGCTCAATTCGTCTCAAAAACTTGATGCAAAAGTTATCAATACTGCAGGAAAACAGCGAATGCTCTCTCAGCGTACCGTTTTAGAACTGCACCGTCTTCTTGTCGACGAAGATGGAGCATACGAGCGCCTTCAAAAAGCCCGAGAAGAATTTGATCGTAATTTTAAACAACTCAGCACAACAGCCTTAGAATATCAACGATATAAAAATGATAAAATTGATGCAACTATGATGGAAGTACATGCCCATTGGAGTCGAATGGGGGGGTTGATTGATCGCTATTTACAAGGTGATCACAATTTGTATGATCTTAAAACTATTTATGAGAACGGGGATCAAACCTTAGCCCTCATGGATAAAGCGGTAAACCAATACGAAGAATCAATGATGGACAAACGGATGCTGGCACACCGCATTCAAATCGTACTCGCCCTTATCTCCTTTGGAATTATCCTCTATATGGCACGTACAACCTTACAGATACAGCGTAATTTTGAGAAATTTTTAGAACATTCAAAAAGTATCAGCGGAGAAGAAATCCTCAACCATAGCGGAAATGAACTTGATATTGCCTGCTCGCATATTGAATATTTTTTACATAATGTCGAAGAAGCACTTCAAAGTGCTACAGATGCGGTGGAAAAAAGTGAAGCAGCAACTGCTACCTTGATGAGTTCTACCCCTGAAGCGCAAAGCTTGATAGAGCAAAGTGAGGATGTAATGATCCAAGTAAGCGAAGAGCTGCACCAAACTTCTCTGCGTCTTAAAAAGCTTAAAAACAATCTTCAAAAAGCAAATAAAATACGAAATTCCTAAGGGAAGCTCCTCTTCCGTTTGACTTAAGTCAAATACTTTTTCTTCCTATTTCTTTATAATGTTTGAAGTGCATGAGTTATTTCATAGCATCAGGAAAACTTAAGGAGTTCGTCCATTTTGGTTCGAACAAGTGATTCCACTAAGGAGGCTTTTATGTCATTGGATAGAAGAGAGTTTTTAAAAAGTGCTGCAGCGGCATCAGCCGCCACAGCAATAGGAATGGCAGTTCCCGCTTCAGTAGAAGCGGCAGCTGTTGAAGGTCAAGCAGGATGGCGTTGGGATAAAGCGGCATGTCGTTTTTGCGGAACGGGATGCGGTATTATGATGGCAACCAAAGATGATCGTATCGTTGCGGTCAAAGGTGACCCTTTAGCCCCTGTCAATCGTGGTCTTAACTGTATCAAAGGATATTTTAACGCCAAAATTATGTACGGTGCGGATCGTCTTACTCAACCATTGTTGCGTATGAATGATAAAGGTCAGTTTGATAAACAGGGTAAATTTAAACCTGTTTCTTGGCAGCGTGCGTTTGATGAGATGGAAATACACATCAAATCTGCTCTCAAAGAAAAAGGGCCAACCGGTATTGCAATGTTCAGTTCAGGGCAGCAAACGGTAATGGAAGGTCACGCAGCGGTCAAGCTGATGAAAGCAGGTTTCCGTACTAATAATATCGATCCTAACGCACGTCTTTGTATGGCATCTGCCGTTACAGGATTTATGAACGTTTTTGGAGCAGATGAGCCATCAGGCTGTTATGAAGATATTGAACTGGCAGAAACAATTGTTGCGTTTGGTTCCAATATGGCAGAAATGCACCCTATTCTTTGGTCACGTGTCAGTGATCGCAAACTAAGTAATCCTGATAAAGTACAAGTCGTTGTTCTCTCAACGTACAAACACCGCACTATGGACCTTGCCGACGTTGAAATTATCTTCAAGCCTAATACCGATTTGGCAATTTGGAACTATATTGCTCGCGAGATTGTTTACAATCATCCTGAAGCAATGGATCAAGAGTTCCTTGACAAAAATATCGTATTTGCAACAGGTCCTGTAGACATCGGGTATGGTTTGCGCGATGATATTCATCACCCTAAATATGGGGCAAAAGAACTCGATACCGCAGCCAAACAAAAATCAAAAGTTCTCACTGCCGACGAGGGGGTCAGTCTTGGGTATTTAGGCTACAAAGCGGGTGATACGCTAGAGATGAAAAATGCCAATGATGCTAACAAACACTGGAAAATCACCTTTGAAGAGTTCAAAAAAGGGCTTGCTCCATACACACTTGATTATGTAGCTAAAGTTTCCAAAGGTGATCCGGATGAAAGTCTTGAGAGCTACAAAGCAAAACTTCAAAAAATGGCAGATCTTTACATCGAGAAAAAACGCAAATGTTTGACTTTCTGGACGATGGGCTTCAATCAGCATACACGTGGAACGTGGGTAAATGAACAAGCCTATATGGTTCATTTCCTTTTGGGTAAACAAGCCAAACCGGGTAATGGAGCATTCTCTCTCACAGGTCAGCCATCAGCATGCGGAACAGCACGCGAAGTAGGAACATTTGCGCACCGTCTTCCTGCGGATATGGTTGTAATGAATCCTGCACATCGTAAAATGGCAGAGGGTATCTGGGCGATTCCTGATGGAACGCTTAATCCAAAAATGGGATCTCATTTTACTCAAATTCACCGTGACCTCGAAGATGGCAAAGTGAAATTTGCATGGGTAAGTGTCTGTAATCCTTATCAAGATACAGGTAATGCAGAGCACTGGATTAAAGCGGCACGAACAATGGATAATTTCATCGTAACATCGGAAGCTTATCCGGGGATTTCGGCAAAAGTATCCGATTTGATTTTGCCAAGTGCTATGATGTATGAGAAGTGGGGAGCGTACGGTAATGCAGAGCGCCGAACACAACACTGGCGACAACAAGTTACTCCAATGGGTAACTCAATGTCCGATACATGGCAGTTTGTTGAACTCTCCAAACGTTTCACGATCAAAGAAGTATGGGGTGCTCAAAAGATTCCAGGACTTGAAGGCGGATTACCGGATGTTATGGAAAAAGCAAAAGCAATGGGGTACGACGATAACTCAACTTTGTATGACATCCTTTTTGGCAATACACGAGCAAAAGCCTTTGCATGGCCTGATGCTGTAGGCAAAGGGTATCAAAACTCTGAAGTTACCGGTGATAAACGTAATGTTATCGGAAGTGATGGGAAACCGTTTACAGGATATGGTTTCTTCTTGCAAAAATATTTGTGGGAAGAGTATCGCAAATTTGGTGACGGTCATGGGCACGATTACGCCGATTTCGACACATATCATAGAGTACGCGGTCTAAAATGGCCGGTTGTCGACGGCAAAGAGACCTTCTGGCGTTACAACGCAAAATACGATCCGTATGCAAAAAAAGCAAATAACGGTGCATTTGCATTCTACGGTCATGCATTTAAAGAAATCCCAAGCGGAAATCTAAAAGGGGTTACCGATACTGCAAAAGTAAATTTGGGCAACAAAGCCAAAATTTTCTTCCGCCCTTATATGGAACCAACGGAAGTGCCAGATGCAAACTATGATATCTGGCTTTGTACCGGTCGTGTACTCGAGCACTGGCACAGTGGTACGATGACAATGCGTGTTCCTGAACTTTATCGTGCCGTTCCTGAGGCATTGTGTTATATGCATCCTTCCGATGCAGAAAAACGTGGTGTTAAACGGGGTGAAATGGTATGGGTTGAATCACGTCGCGGTAAAGTAAAAGCGCACGTTGAAACCCGTGGTCGTAACCGACCGCCGCGTGGATTGGTATTTGTCCCATGGTTTGATGAAAAAGTCTTTATCAATAAAGTGTGTTTGGATCATACATGTCCAATCTCTAAACAAGTCGATCACAAAAAATGTGCGGTCAAAATTTATAAAGCGTAATGACTATGAAAGCTAAAACTCCTAATGATCGTCGCCGTTTTCTCCTCTCGATTGCAAGAGGAATTGGGCTTAGTGCGATGGGGGCTTTGGTTTGGAGTGCCTACGTAGGAGAAGTCAAAGCAGCGCCTTTGGTTTTACGTCCTCCGGGAGCATTGGGGGAAGTAGACTTTATCAAAAACTGTATCAAGTGCGGTTTGTGTGTGGAAGCGTGTCCGTATGATACGCTGATCTTGGCGCGTCCGGGGGATAATCTCCCCATAGGAACTCCTTTTTTCACACCACGAAGCATCCCTTGCTATATGTGTACGGATATTCCCTGTGTCCCAGTGTGTCCCAGTGGAGCATTGAATGAACCTTCCGTAAGCAGTTATGTGAAAAACAAAGCTGTTTTGGATATCAATAAATCGCGGATGGGTTTAGCGGTACTTGATGAAAGTTCGTGTATCGCGATGTGGGGAATTCAGTGTGATGCGTGTTATCGTGCATGTCCCCTTTTGGGTGAAGCGATTACTATCGAGACATCTAAAAACGATCGCACCGGCAAGCATGCCATTTTAAAACCTGTCGTTCATGCAGATGTGTGTACGGGATGCGGTATGTGTGAACATGCTTGTGTTACCGAAATTGCCGCTATCCATATCCTCCCCAGAGCATTGGCGATGGGGAAAGCGGGAGACCACTACATCAAAGGGTGGGACAAAACAGATGAGAAGCGGCTGGAGGGTGCCTCTATAGAGGAGACTAAAACCAAAATGAGTGAAAAGAGTGCTCTTGATTCACTCAACGATGAGGGGAGTCTGTGATGAAAAATTATCGCTATCTGCTTCTTCGTCGTTTAACACAAATTTCTTTGTTGGTTCTCTATGTGGGTGCCAATGTATGGGGATGGAAAATGATTCAAGGTAATCTTAGCAGCTCATTAGTGCTAGGAATCCTCCCCCTTAGCGATCCCTATGCGGTGCTTCAAATCGCCGTTACGGGAGCGAGTTTAGGGATGGATATACTCCTTGGAGCATTAATCGTAACTCTATTTTATGGAGTGATCGGTGGACGTGGTTTTTGCAGTTGGGTGTGTCCTATCAATATGATTACGGATACAGCGGCATGGCTGCGTCGAAAACTCAAGTTTTCCGAAGTGCAAAAACGGTTTTATATGAGCCGAGCGTTGCGCTATTGGATATTAGGACTTAGTTTGATTCTCTCTGCTCTTATGGGAACAGCGGTATTTGAACTTATTAGTCCTATTTCGATGGCTCACCGTGGGCTTATTTTTGGTATGGGAATGGGTGGCGGTGCGCTGATCGTTATCTTTTTATTTGATTTGCTGGTGCATGAAAATGGATGGTGTGGGTATATATGTCCTCTGGGCGCAACCCATTCGCTTATTGGGAAATTTTCCCTTATCCGTATTTCTCATGATGCCAACAAATGTACCGATTGTCGTGATTGTATCACGGTGTGCCCCGAAAAAGAGGTGCTCCACATGATCAATCGCAGCAGTGAAAGCGTGCTTATGGGTGAGTGTACCAATTGTGGCAGATGTGTTGATGTCTGCCAAGAAGACGCACTCGGATTTTCTATTCGAAGTCAGTTAAAACAACCAAAGGATGAGGAATGAAAGCAAAACAACTAATCGGCAGTCTAATCGCTGCTTCACTAATCGTTAGCAGTGTTTACGCTGTTAATATAGAGGTGGATGAAACCCAATTGGGATTACGTAAAGTAGATCTTTATACAGAAGATACCGCTGTCCCTGATGGTACGAATTACAATAAGGAAGCTCCAGGAACGTCAAAACGATTTGATCGTGCGTATACCAATGCACCGCCAATGATCCCCCATGACATCAGTGAATTGGGAGAGATTGACAAAAATAATAATGCTTGTCTAGGATGTCATATGCCTGATGTTGCCAAAACTATGGGGGCAACACCAATTCCTAAAACACATTTCACCAGCTTTAGACCAAATGTAGAAGTTGATAGCGATGATAATGTTAAAGCAGAAAGTGATGATCAAATCATCAAAAAAGATCTCCATGGGAAATTATGGCAAGGGCGATACAGCTGTACCCAATGTCATGCTCCGCAAACAAAAGGGAATTTAAAAGTAAACAATACGTTTAAGCCTGACTATACGGATAAAAAAGGGCAAAAACACAAAAATAAATCGTATCTACTTGATGAACTTAATATCGGTGTTCAAGTCGGAAACGGGCTCTAGCCATGCAACTTAAAGGACGAGGAGGTTTTTTTGGTGCACTCTCTGCACTTTTTAAAGAAGAGAAGACTCTCCTTGTTCGACCACCTTATGCCGCGTTAAACGAAACGTTTGATGCGTGCAAAACGTGTGAAGCGATGTGTGTTGTCGCATGTGAAGAAAAAATCATCCGTCTCGATGGTCATAAGACCCCTTTTTTAGATTTTAAAACAACGGGATGCAGTGATTGTCACAAATGTCTTGATGTGTGTACACCTAATGTACTCAATGATCCCCAGCGATTTATTAGTGGTCATGCAAAAATTTCTATGACCAGTTGTATGTCGCATCACGAAACAATTTGTTTTACATGCAAAGAGCCCTGTTTAGAAAATGCAATTGTTTTTAAAGGGATGTTTCATCCGATTATTCTCCCTGAAAAATGTACGGGTTGCGGATATTGTATCGCAGTGTGTCCCAGTGCAGCAATTGAGATGGTAGCATGAAATTTATAATTCTCTTTCTTCTTTTTATTACCCACAGTATTGCAGATGCAATTTCACCTTTTGCTACACTGAGAACCGAAGGGTCTATCAGTGATATGGTGATTACTGAGGGTAAAATAGTAGTTTCTACTGACGAGGGTCGAGTCAATATGTTTGATGTGACTACCCGCAAGAAACTTCCTTCTATTACTTTGCCAAAAGTTAAAAATCCCGATGGAACTTCTTTTATTCCAAAAATTTATTCTATGGATTATTTAGCAGGTACAAGTGCTATGGTTTCAGAAAGTGGCGGAGATTTTCGAGATGTGTATCTTCATAAAAATGGGATAATAACTAAAATTATCGATCATACCCAAGGGTTATTGATTAAAAAAGTCCGCTTCCTTGATGCAGGTCATTTACTCTTCGGACTCTCGGGTGATACAATCGTTCTAATGGATTTGGAGAAGAAAAAACTTGTTTACCAAGTTCAAGCAGGTGGAGGAGTATTCGGCGATATGGAACTTAGCCCTAGTCGTTCATTGGTTGCAGTGGGTGACGAAGGTGGAGAAATTACGATGATTGAGACCAAAAGTGGTCGAAAGATTAAAACACTTCGAGGGATTAACCTTGATGCGATCAATCGTCTCTCCTATCAGCAAAATACTATTATGAGCGCAGGGCATGATCGTCGTGTCGGTGTGTATCGTAAAGAGGGCAGTTATTTTATTGACACAGGCTTTTTTGTCTATGCTGTAGGTCTTAGCCCATCAACCTCCAGAGGCGTTTATACAGATGGAGAAGAAAACGAGTTGCAAGTGATTGACATAGCAACACAAAAAAAGATCTCTCGCCTAAAGGGGGGAGAGGTGATTTACGATAAACTTCTTTTTGTTGACGATCATCTGTTGATCGGCTCTGGGGAAGAGAATAAAATTTATTATTGGAGAATACCGTGAATATTTCAAGTATCGTAGTACAGACCAACCCAACCTATACCGAAGAAGTAGTAGAAATACTCAAATCGGCTGATTTTTGTGATTACCATTTTCATGATGAAAAAGGACGTATTATCGTTACCATTGAAGGTGAAGGTGTCGAAGAAGAGATTGCAAAACTTGTTAAAATTCAAGAGATGGCACACATTATTTCTGCGGATATGTCATTTGCGTACAGTGAGGATGAACTCAACGCTGAGCGTGATAAACTTGAAGCAGTAGGTGATGATTTACCCTCATGGCTAAACGATGAAAACGCCACCAAGCGCGACATCAAATATAACGGTGATCTCAAAGATCGTTTTTAAAATATCTTGTTGACAAAAATCAATGAGAAAGTGATCTATTTGAGTTATAATGAGTCATTCTTTTTTCAAGGTTAGGCATGCAAGTTTTAAAACGTGACGGATCAACAGAACTTTTTCACCTCTATAAAATTGTGGATGCGATCAAAAAAGCATTTGAAAGTGTTTCACGTCCTTACAATCAAATTGCGTTAAAAAGTCTCTTAGAGAGAATCGAGACAAAACCTATTTGGAGCGTTGAAGAGATTCAAGACATCATCGAGGAAGAGCTCCATAATTCTGGAGAGTTTGCGGTGATGAAATCTTTTATCACCTACCGTTTCTTGCATAAAATGCAGCGTGAACACGTTGCAGGTCTTTTACCTGACACTACCTTCGTCAACTCTACTCAAAGTGTTCAAGAGTACATCTATAAAACCGATTGGCGGATCAATGCCAATGCAAATACGGGCTATTCCAATGCGGGACTTATTAACAATCTCGCAGGTAAAGTGATTGCCAATTTTTGGCTTGATACCATCTACTCTCCCCAAGAGGGAGGATCCCATCGTAACGGCGACATCCATATCCATGATCTCGATTGTCTTACTGGATATTGTGCCGGATGGAGTTTACGGGCATTGCTGGATGAAGGGTTTAATGGAGTACGCGGACGTGTTGACAGCAAAGCTCCTAATCACTTTAGAGAGGCATTGGGTCAAATGGCCAACTTCTTGGGAATTCTCCAAAGTGAGTGGGCAGGAGCGCAAGCGTTTAGTTCGTTTGATACCTATTTGGCACCTTATGTTTATAAAGATCAACTCTCGTTTACCGAGGTAAAAAAAGCGATACGGCAGTTTGTGTACAATCTTAATGTCCCTGCCCGTTGGGGTCAATCTCCTTTTACCAATATCACGATTGACTGGATGGTACCGGAAGATTTAAAAGATCAAATTCCTACCAAAAATCAGCACCACCTCTTTGAAACGAGTACGTCAAACGAGCTGTTGAGTGAATTGAAGAACAGAGACAGTCATATCACAAAATTTACGGATGTTACCTACAAGCACTTTTTACCGGAAATGCGGATGATCAACCGTGCTTACTATGAGATAATGACAGAAGGAGACAATGGAGGTCAGCCCTTTACCTTCCCTATCCCAACCGTCAATATCACTGAAGATTTCGACTGGTACGGTGAAAATACCGATATTTTATTTGAAAATACGGCTAAGATCGGTTCAAGCTATTTTCAAAACTTTATCGGAAGTCAGTATCTTAAAGATGAGAATGGGGTGAAAGTAGAAAATCCAAATGCCTATAAGCCGGGAGCTGTTCGCAGTATGTGCTGCCGTTTACAGCTTGATTTGCGCGAACTTCTCAAGCGGGGCAATGGACTGTTCGGAAGTGCCGAAATGACGGGAAGTATCGGTGTCGTTACTATCAATATGGCGCGCTTAGGATATTTGTATCCCGGAGATGAAAAAGGATTCTTTGATGCATTGGATGTATTAATGGAAATCGCCTATTCAACACTGGAGAAAAAAAGAGTCTTTGTAAACGAGATGTTTGAACGGGGACTTTACCCCTATACGGCGCGATATTTAAAAGGATTCAATAACCATTTCTCCACCATCGGTGTCAATGGAATGAATGAAATGGTTCGTAATTTTAGTGGTGACACCGAGGATTTATCCACTGCGTGGGGAGTAGACTTTTCATTGGCTATTTTAGAAAGTATGCGCACTACCATCCGAGGATACCAAGAGAGAAGCGGTAATTTGTACAACCTAGAGGCGACACCTGCTGAAGGGACGACCTATCGTTTTGCGAAAGAGGATAAAAAACGTTATCCTGACATCCTCCAAGCAGGAGAGGGAGACAATATTTACTATACTAACAGCTCTCAAATCCCAGTTGCCTGGACGGATGACCCTTTTGAAGCGCTGGAACTCCAAGATGAGCTTCAGTGTAAATATACAGGGGGGACAGTATTGCATCTCTATATGAGTGAGCGCATCGGGACGGTTGAGGCGTGTCGACGAATGGTCAAAAATGTCTTAACCAAACATAGACTCCCTTATATCACGATCACACCGCTTTTCTCGGTGTGTCCAACGCATGGCTATTTACACGGCGAACATGAGTTTTGCCCAAAATGTGATGAATTAATCTTATCCAAGGAGGTTGCATGAAAGACGAAATGGTGCTGAAAAGCCAAGAAAACAAACGAACACGTTGTATGGTTTATACGAGAGTGATGGGGTATCATCGCCCTGTTGAGAGTTTTAATATCGGAAAAAAACAAGAGCATAGAGATCGAACGTATTTTAAAGAATGTTTAAAAGTCAGCTAAAGGGATTTGATCCCTTCGGCATTCATTAAAATGAAAGCACTGTATGATATAACCCCGTTTACCCTTCTCGATTTTCCTGACACTCCTGCAGCTATCTTTTGGTTTGCAGGGTGCAATCTACGATGCGTTTATTGCTATAACCCCGATATTGTTTTTGGTGTTGCACACATAGATGAAGAAGAAGCTCTCGCTTTTTTACGTCGCCGGCAAGGACTGCTGGAGGGGGTAGTGCTCAGTGGCGGCGAATGCACAACCTATCCCCATCTTCTGGCTTTTTGTCGTTCTATAAAATCACTGGGCTATAAAATCAAACTTGATACCAACGGTATGCGCACCGATATTATTCATCAATTACTGAGGGAAAATCTTATCGATTATGTTGCTTTGGATTACAAAGCGACTGACTCTAAGATGAGCGAAATTTGTGGCGGAGGAAGTGAAAAACGATTTTGGGAGAGTTTTAAAGCTGTTCGTAAAAGCGGGATTGATTTTGAAGTACGAACAACGTTTCATCCGGAGCTGTTGAGCGAAGAAGATATTATCACCATGGCAAAAACTTTGAAGCGAAGGGGATATGACCGCGAGTATTATGTACAGCTTTTTCAAGGAGGGATGAAAACGATAGGAGACCTTTCGGTATCGAATCATCGTATTGACTATGAAAAACTGGCTCCCTATATAACGTTACGACCTTAACATTTCTTGACCTGTATCAAAGCAATTTTGTTCATAATCTTTTATAATAATGGTATCTTTATAGAGGGTTATAATTATGAAAAAAAGTATCATGGTATTGGTAGCATTGGTAGGGTTTAGTTCTGTTAACGTAATGGCGGACGAGGGGGCAGATTTATTTAAAAAATGTGCTGCTTGTCATGGAGCTCAGGGTGAAAAAGCAGCTCTTGGCAAAAGTAAAATCATCAAAGACTTGGGGGTGGCGGGTGTTATTACTGCACTTAAAGGGTACAAAGATGGCAGCTACGGCGGGCCTATGAAAGGTATGATGAAAGGGCAAGTAGCAACTCTGACTGATGCTCAGATTACTGCTATCGCTTCTTATATTGCCAAATAATCTGTATGCCCTTATGGGGGCATAGCAGACAGACAGCAAGGCTAAAAAACGACCTCCTTAAATTTGTTTGTTACAAATTGCTGTCTGTCTGTTATTCCTCTCGTACATATCCATCTTCAACTCGTAAAATCCGATCAAACAGCGGTAACATCCTCTCGTCGTGAGTAACGACGACAATGGCTACATTTTGCTCAATAGAGAGCTTTTTTAACAATTGCATGACCGATAACGCCCGTTGGGCATCCAATGCTGCAGTTGGCTCATCGGCTAAGATAATTTTAGGATTATTGGCCAGAGAACGGGCTATGGCAACCCTCTGACTTTGACCTCCTGAGAGTTGCGAAGGCATTTTATTTTCTTTCTCCCCTACTCCCAAATACTCCAACAGCTCTCTGGCTCGGGCATTTGCCTCTTTGTCACTTATTCCATTCATGAGAGGGACAAGGGTTACATTTTCTCTTACATTCAAAAAAGGAATAAGGTTGTGTGCTTGGAAAATAAATCCAATATTCTCTCGACGTATCTTGCGGGTATCACTAACTCTCCATTTCTCATCGTATACGAGTTCATTATTCAAGAAAAGTTTCCCGCTTGTAGGTTCAGTGATACAACCGATCATCGTAATGAGGGTTGTTTTACCCGAACCGCTTGGACCTAATAGCGCTACTGTTTCCCCTGAATAAATCTTTAATGTCGCCTCTTTGATTGCTGTGACCGCACTATCACCGGTACCATACGTTTTTGAAATACCGTTCATGGCTATTATTGGCATACTCATTTATCCCCCTATCGCACTGGAGGGATCAACACGAAGAGCCGTACGAATACCCGAAAGTGATGCCAAAATACTCACAATAATAATGACCACAAAAAGCTTTAGGGCATCACCGGGAATAAGAATGACCGTTTTTGGGAAAAAATTGGCGCTCGCATTGGCAAAAATATTTCCACCGATAAACGCAAGAATTCCCAGCAATACAGATTGCTGTCCAATCATCTTCGTAATGATGATATTAGGTGCTCCTATGAGTTTTAAAATGGCTATCTCTTTCATTTTTCCAATGGTCATCGTATAAATAATAAGGGAGATAATAACAGAGGAGACAATGAGCAAAATCACAGTAAACATCCCTATTTGCTTGGCAGAACGTTCAATGAGATTTTTGGTGAGAATATCAGATTGTTCCTGCGTCGTATAGACCTCTTGATGTTTCCAGCGATGTATCTCTTTGGCAATACTCTTGGCATCAGATCCCGGTCGAAGGGTAAGGGCAAACGTATTGACCATAGCCGTTGCACTTAGTTCTCCGCCACGGGAGCGGTCATTACGAATCTGCTCGTTACTAAACAAAAACTGAAGCTCTTGCGCCGCACTTAGATCCAGATAAATCATTGGATCACCGCCTGAAGAGACTGCTTTGCGGGTAAGTCCGACTACCGTATAGATATTACGCCCCAGTTTAATACGATCATCAAGATGAAATCCTGTCTTTATATCGACAATGATTTCATTATTTCTTACCTCTATCGCCCGTCCTTGTATGAGGGAAAAAGGTTTAAATCCGCTGAGGGCTTCATACCCAAGCGCATAAACACGAATCGGTTTTTTATTTTGATGGATTTGCAAATTCTGAAAGGTGAGCGGATAAACCTCTTTGACACCCAAAAAACCTTTTAAAGCATATTTGAGATCTTCGTGGAGACGAGAGCTCTCAGCAAAAGGTCCTAATGTATCTTTTTGAACCACCCATAAATCTGCCGCTATATCATTGGGGACAATCATCGCATCGTGCACCATCCCCCGATATACCCCAATCATAATGAGAACTACCCCGATAAGCATCCCCACACCCAAGGCAGTAGTGATGAATTTTCCCAGCGAGTGGGCAATATCACGTTGTGCTAGATTTATCATAATTCTATTTTAGACGGGGATGAAATATCAATAAATGCTTCCGCTTGCTCGCCTATGTGAATGGGATGTGGAAGAACGTCCAAACCAATATACACTACGCGCTCTTCAGTAATACGGTCACTCTCCACCCCGATTCGAACCACTTTGCCCGTAAATTTCTGATCCGGAAACGATCGGAGGGTTACCGTTGCACTCTGCCCTACTTTTACATTTGCGCTTTGACGTTCATCGATATAGGTCTTAATCCACAGAGTTTTTGGATTGGCAATATGAAACACCGCCATACCTGCGCCCACCGTACTCCCTACTTCAAACTTACGCGAAACGACGACTCCATCAAACGGAGAACGTAAGGTAAAATCATCTATCTTCTCTTGTTGGCTTGTCCGTATTGCAAGGGATCTTTCGATGTCGTGTTCGGAGAGTTTGAAATTTTCTTGGGCACTCATCAGTTGTGCTGCGGCACTTTGTGCAGTAGCTTGTGCGCTGTCAAACTCTGCTTGGGTCACAAAGCCCCCTTTTAAAAGGGCAGCGTAACGATTGAATGTTATATCGGCTAGATTTTTTTTGGCTTTCAAATCCTCGATAGTCGCATTTTGGGATGCCAATTGAGAGCGGCTTTTGGCAATAATTGCGGTACTTTCTTGTAAGTTTCCGCGCAATTCCGAGATTTCCATTTTTGCCAATACTTGACCTCGATGAATTGTATCTCCCTCATCAGCAAACAATTCTTCAAGCTTAGACGTTGTTTTTGGAGCGAGGATTACTATCTCTTTGGCTTCAATCGTCCCCACACCGCTTACCCTAGTAAGATCAATCTTTACTAGAGGGGGTGTATTGTTTTTGGTCGTTTTTGATAGATAGATTTTAGTCGTGACCAACGTACCAATGCCGATAAGAACAATCCCTATGATGAGCCGCTTTTTACTATTTACAAATGTCATTGACACATCCTTTGTTTAATAATCGCTGCAGGTGTGCATACGCACCGATTTTTTGATATTTTGCTTGGGCTAAATCAGATTTGGCATTTTCTAAAGTGCTTTGAGATTCCAATACATCGACATAGGTTGCAAGCCCTTGCGCATATCTTCCTCCAATGAGGTGCAATGATTTAGTCGTTGCTTCGATCACCCCTTCTTTGGATTTGATCGACTCATCCGCACGTACCAAATCACGATACGCTCCATACACTTCTTGCCAAAGCTGACGCTCAACGCTCTCAAACTCTTTTTGGGCTATCGTATGGGCAATACGGCTTTTTTGTGCTTCTGCCGAGAGTTTACCGCCATCATACAGCGGTATCGTCCCCACGACTCCTGCTTGGTAACTGTCATACGCCGAGAGTGAATTATCGTAGCCGTACGAACCTACGAGCGCTACATTTCCATATTTTTCATGACTTGAAGCATCCGATAAACCTTTGGCAGAGGTGATGGATGAGCGTAATGCTTTGAGCTGAGGGTTATTTTCACGCAATTCTTGACGCAAAGTCTCCAAAGAGATGCTTTGGAGAGGCAGTGTTTCGCAGCGTTGATCTAAACTGGATTTATTGACAGCTACAAAAGCATCGTTTCCAGTCAAAATTCCCAATGACAAAGATCCTTTATCGTATTCAATCTTTGCTCTCACAAAACGCTCTTGTGCTTCCAACAGGGATGCCTTGAAGCGCAACTCATCCGCCTCGGTTTTTAGTCCATTTTTACGCATATTGAGCGCTTGTTCAAACTTTCCTTTGTAAAATTGTACCGAAGCCTCTGCGGTATCGATCAATGAAGCATTATACGCAACACCGTAATACTGCGACCACACTTGTTCAACCAACTCATTTTGAGTCCTTCGTTGGGTAGAACCTGCCCCTTCTTGCGCACTGTACGCAGCATTGACTT
The DNA here is from genome assembly GCA_028714915.1 of Sulfuricurvum sp. Taxonomy (GTDB): domain Bacteria; phylum Campylobacterota; class Campylobacteria; order Campylobacterales; family Sulfurimonadaceae; genus Sulfuricurvum. Next base: position 81,669 of record JAQTLL010000002.1, on the reverse strand, counting down.
TATCTTTAGTCCGTCCAAAATCCCACAACATATACGATCCGCTCACATCCGCATGAAATCCATCCCCCTGCTTCGTCGCAAAAACTCCCCCTGAAGGAATAACATACGTTTTGGTCGGAAAATAGTTAGCATTGGCATCAATACGCGGGTAAAGCTGTGCATCAGCACTCTTGCTTTGCGCTACTGCACTTTCGTATTGTAAAGAAGCGATTTGTGCGCTGGGATGAGTTTTTAGCGTTCTCTCAATCGCCTCTTCGAGAGTTAAAGCACTTGCACTCACGCTGAGTAAAAAAAAGAAAAAAACATGTCTCGGCTGCATACGGTTCCTATTCATAAAATCATTTTGTTTATTACTTACTTTGCTTCATCTCATCTTGCAATTTTTGACGCTCTTGGGGAGTCATATTTTTCATCCTTTTTTGCATTTCTGCTCGAAATGAAGGCAATTCCATCCACGACAGTGTACTACGAATCGTTTTCATCTCTTCTAAACTTTTACCGCTGTAATCGGTTGCAAATACTACAACACTGCTGAAGAATAGGGCTAGAATAATTTTTTTCATACTTTCCCTTTGATATTTATAATGAGTATTATATAAAAGTAAAACGAAATGAATATGAAACCCCCTGTTTCACATTCATTTCACACACAAGGTATATCATTTTGTACATTATGCAATTCAATAAGGGGTAAAGATGCGTGTTTCTGTTGTGATAATTGTAAAAAATGGTGCAGCAATGCTTAGGCGATGCCTTGATAGCTTGTCTGCTTTTGATGATATTGTAGTGTACAACAATGGTAGTAGTGACGATACGGTCTCCATTGCCTCCAACTATGCAAATGTGCAGTTGATTGAAGGGGAATTTATCGGCTTTGGCTCGACTAAAAATATGGCGACAGCCTACGCACGGCATAATTGGATTTTATCGATTGATAGTGACGAAGTGATGAATGATGCGATTATTCAAGAAATTTTTGCATTGCCAAATGATCAACACATTGTTTATTCTCTGTTACGAAAGAATTTTTATAACATGACTGAAATCCGCCATTGCTGGAGTGCAGATGAAATCGTTCGCATCTATAATAGGAGAGAGACCTGCTATAGTCACCATTGTGTGCATGAACACGTCTTAACGGAGGGAGTAAAAGTCGAAAAACTCCAAAATAGTTTTAACCATTTTCCTTATCAGAGTATTTCAGAATTTTTATTAAAAGCCGATCGCTATTCGACTCTCTTTGCGACTGATAATGTCGGTAAAAAATCTTCATCCCCTGCCAAAGCACTTTTTAATGGACTTTACTCTTTTTTTCGTACCTATATTTTAAAGAAAGGATTTTTGGATGGTTATGCTGGACTCATAATCGCATTTTCTCATATGGTGACCAATTTTTACAAATACATTAAACTCTATGAAATAAATTTAGAACAAGAGAGCACGCAATCCCCACAAATTAAGATCGGTTCAACACAACTGTGTTACAGTATCAATAAAATTTTTACTCAAAGAAGTCCTAGTGAAGCTTGCTCTTATTGAAGATGATTTACTTTTGAGCGATACAGTGAGTGACATCCTAAGTGTTGAAGGATTTGAAGTTACCCCTTATTTTTCTTTTAAGGATGCTGAAATTGCTCTGTATGAAAATCGTTTTACCGCTGTCATCTTGGACGTCAATCTCCCTGATGGCAATGGATTTGACTTAGCTAAAGAAATGCGATCCAATGATATTGGAACACCGATTTTATTTTTGACGGCACAAAGCTCTGCTGATGCCGTCATCCTTGGATTTGAAAGCGGTGGTGATGATTATCTCAAAAAACCGTTTGAGCCCTCAGAACTCGTAGCACGTCTTAAAAATCTTCTACGCAGGGCATTTTTTCACACATCATCTTCTCTCCTTCCAATAGCAAAAAATAGCCACTACAACCCTCTTACTCAGCAAGTCTTCACGTCAGAAGGGATTGAGATTGCTCTTCATACCAAAGAGCTTGAAATCCTTAAGCTATTTTTATCCAAGCGTGGAGAGGCGATAACTTACGATGAATTTTTCAATACACTGTGGGGATATGGGAACGATCCTGGGTTTGATGCTCTTCGCGCCCATATTAAAAATTTTCGCAAAGCCCTGCCTGAATTAGAAGTTCAAACGATCCGCTCCATAGGGTACCGTCTTGTATGAAAAGCCCTTAAAAGCGGCTCTTCGACAATTTCGAATTCTGTATCTTGGTTCACTCCTCCTCTTGTTTTTACTGCTTGCTTTTTTGGCTTTTACGATAGAAAAAGAGCGTCTCATCTCGGATGAAACACGGAATATGGATAGGTATCTTTCAGATTTAGAACAAACGCTCAAAGATCATCATTTCCGTCATTTTGACGAACTTGTAATCAACACGAAAGGTTATAGGATCGGATTGTACGACATCGATCATCTTCCTATAATCACCCAATACTCTCATAATCTGCCTTGGAGTGAAATCACATGGATGGAAAAAGATGTACTCTACTCACGTCATGATTTTTCCCTTTATTTTTTGGGGGTTACCTCCATCGTCATCTCTAAAAAGATAGAAACAACCCCCATCCTCATCCGTCTTACATCGGTATTTGTCCCTCTTTTATGGATGATGGCACTTGTAGGGTATCTGTTAAGCCGAATTGCTTTAAAACCGGCTCGAAATGCTTTTGAAACGGTCGATACTTTTATCAAACACGCGACCCATGATCTCAACACCCCTATTGCCGCTATTCTCTCCAATGCCCGTATTTTAGAAGAAAAAATTACCGAACCCTCCCTCCAGCGTTTTGTCCAACGTATTTCCATCGGTGCCAAAACGCTTACAGGACTCTATGAAGATCTCGTCTATCTTAACTTTCGACCCCATCCACTTATTCCAAAACCTGAAGGAATCAAAGCGTTAATTCATGAACAGCTATCTTTACTCGAAACACTCATCGAGTATAAAAAACTCTCCGTTATGACCGATTTAAGCGAAATAAAACTGACCATTTATGCCGATGATTTTCATCGACTGCTGAACAATCTCCTTACTAATGCCATCAAATATAACAAACCCAAAGGACTAATTGTTCTCACCCTAACGTGCGAATACTTAAGTATCAAAGACAGTGGAATCGGATTGTCCGAAGTAGAAAAACAAAAAATTCATGAGCGCTACTGGAGAGGAGAATCATTTGAAACAGGTCTTGGAATCGGAATGGAGATCGTAATACGGGTATGCAAGACGTACAATCTCACACTGGAGATCCATTCAGCTAAAAATCAAGGAAGCGAGTTTATCATCCGATGGCCAAAATCTCTTATCGCCTAGTTTTAGGTATTCTATTATTATTTAACATGCCCGCTTTTGCCAAGGAGAGCTTTGAGCATGCGTGTGTGACGTGTCATAGCACCAATATTCCTGATTTAGAAATGATCTATTTTCGCTATTTACAAACGCACGGTTCCACTAAGCGTTCTCAAAAAGCCATGCGTCTTTATTTGCTAAACCCTACCATCCAAGGCTCTACGTTACCGCCACAGGTTTTAAAAAGTTTTGGCCTTCATCCACCTCTCTCACCAGCACTTCTGGATCAAATGCTGCCACTTTATTTTGAAAGATATGATGTCAAAAAAAGAATACAGTTTAAATAATTTTGATTTACGGTGATAATTAAGCCACTAATTTTTTTTATTACAACAATTATCTCAGTTGTATCACAAAAGAATCAATCCATTATTGATAACAATCAATCAATTTTCTCTTTTCTAGCGCTATACTCTCATACTTTTATAAAGGATAAAGCGATAATGACCTTTTCAACACAACCTAAACACAATTTTTCAACACAGCCTAAACACTCTTTTTTATCCCAGCCTCATCAGCCTTTTTTTCTCTTTGGTGTACTGTGGGCGATTATTTCAATGGTTATTTTTACCCTTTCTCACAAGGGGATAATAACCCTCGCCGTACCCGAAAATGCTTTTCATCTTTACAGTCTCGCCTTTATTGTTTTTACCCAATTTTTTCATGGCTTTTTATTTACAACTTTCCCACGCTTTTGTACGAGCACGGCAGTACCACGGGATGTTTATGTCCGAATTGTTTGGCTTTATCAAATCGGAGCATCTCTCTTTTTCGCAGGGGCATTACTCTGGAACCCACTGGCATGGATAGGGATGAGCATCCTTTTGTTTGCCCATGCTATGGCCATTTTCACATTGCATTGGATTTATAAAAACGGTCAATCTCCTCTAAAACAAGATCCGTATTGGATACTTATCAGTCACGGTATTGGCATTGCGATGCATACCCTTTGGATGATTGCCTACGGTCTTGAGCTTTTAGGAATAACCTTCGATGCGTTATCGCTTATTGCTCCCGTCATTGTCAATCTTTTTTTGATTTTTCTTACCTTTGCCGTTTCACAGCGAATGATTCCTTTTTTCAGCCACAGTATATACTTTCGGTCCCCCTACTTTGTCAAAAGTGTTTTTGCCCTCTTGATCTTAAAAACCCTCTCGAATATACTCATGATTCCTCTTGCTGAAGCCGCAGTCAGTATCCTCCTCTCACTGTATCTGTTACGGGAATTTTTGCGATGGAAACTTCCTGTTTTCAACTCACCTGCCATCGTATGGATACTTCATCTCGCTTTGTTTTGGCTGCCAATAGGATTATTTTTAGGAGCATTGGGACAGATAATTGAATATTTTGCCCATATATCTTTGCTTTTTATCGGGATGCATCTGCTGGTTTTAGGATTTCTGACAACGGTATTGATTGGATTTGGAACACGGGTAACGTTAGGACACTCAGGACAGTCTCCACATGCGGACACCCTTGCTATTTGGCTTTTCTGGTTGACACAAGGGGTTGTCCTCGCACGCGCAGCTCTCTCTATCGATACTGGATTCGGAGGGGCTAATCCTTGGATTTTTGATCTTACTGTAACCGCATGGATCATTCTCTTTGGTGTCTGGGGATGGAGAAATGGGAAAATTTTGATTTACGGAAAGCAGTGATTTTTTTCCGTAAAAACTTGGCATTCTAAAAGAATGAGAGACTAAAATCCTTAGAAAGCTTTGCTGCAACAGGGTTTTATAATGGGTTGCTTAATGCGTGAATAACTCTGTTTCGACCACGTTCTTTGGCTTCATACATCAGATCATCAGCACGTTTGAGCAATGCTTCACCTGATTCATTTTCACCCAAAGCCGCCACACCGAATGAGCACGTTATTTTATCCACCACTTCAAAATGTTCTTGCTCAATGGCACTTCTGAGATTTTCAGCAAGCAAGACAGTCTCTTCAAGGGAAGTATTGGGGAGCAATACAACAAACTCTTCTCCTCCCCATCTGGCAACAATATCACTTTTACGGATTTTTTGTTTGACCAATGCGGCAATATACTTTAATATCTTATCCCCAGTGAGATGTCCGTAATCATCATTTATCTGTTTAAAATGATCAATATCAAAAAATATTATTCCAAGTGAATATTCTTCACGACGCGTCACATTGATTATGTGTTCATACACCATTGTAAAATGGAGCCGATTGGCAACTCCTGTTAGCACATCGGTCACAGAGATCGACTGAATCGATGAAATGTCGGTAAAAATTACAACATATCGGCTCTCCTCTTTGAACCGAAACACGGAAAGTTTTACATCAAATATCGTCGTTTTCCCCTCCATCGTGATTTTGGCTTTGTGATGAATAAGCGGATGATCGATAATGTATTCGGTCCAGCGCTGGTCATTGAGCGTCGGCATCAGGAAATCCTCTGTATCCCCTTCTTCAAAATATTCACAAACACACACGTGATTGCGTTTAAACTCTTCAATGCTCGTGTAGTGTAAATACTCTAAAAAAGTTTGATTAGCGGCAACAAGCTGATCACCATCCGTAACGATAATGGGGGAAGGGATTGCATCGAGAATCGTTTGATTATACATCTCTTGAAAGTTCATTTTTTTAGTCATCTCATCATACACTCGAGCGACAATCAGCCCCAACGTGATCATCAACGTCAACGCGATAAGAGCAGCAGCCAGAATCATCTGCATCACATGACTCCAAAAATCAGGAACTTCTCGGATAAACATAACGGCACCCATTGGTTGATTGAGATAATTGAGAACAGGTACTGCTGTCATCGCGAACGTCTTATGTTGATGGTCGAGTATACTGTTTTCTAAAACTGAATGTTTACTTTTATACTCTCTCAACAGGGGTAAGAGTTTTGGTGAAACATCGATTGCCTTATACTCTCCTATTTGAAAATAGCGGTCGATATGGGCAAATGTCCCTAAAAAATCTTGACGAACAAGGAAAAAAGAGTTATATGCTGTATAACGATAAATCTTTTCGGTAAGAAAAGGGGCTGAAATTCCAAATTCAACCGCACCCACATACACATTCCCATTGACAATCGGGACAAGCACGCGAAAAGCAAGTCCTTGCCGCCCCTCTTCAAATCCAAAAATAGTTTGATGATACTTATGAATATAAGCAACCATCCCCCGCTTCGCCGCAATCAAGTCACCATACACCGCAGGCTGATGCATTCGCAGTAACGAAGTTCCATCCGCATTGTGAAACTGCATAACGCTCAAAGAGGGATTCTCGGCTTGCATCACTTTCCATCGGGGCAAAATCAACGCATAAAGCTTATCATGATCCCTCGATATGAAAGCATTGAGAACATCGGGAGATTGCATATTGGCATTTGCCCTTGCGGCATAAAAACGGACGGTTTCATGAATTGTTTCTTCATAATTTAGGCGAACACTCTCATACGCTTCTTTCATACGAATATCATTTTGCTCTTTATCATGAATAATATTGTACATCGTTACAATCATTGCAACACCAAAAATAACAGAACTAAGCGTCAGTAATATTTTTGTTTTTAAATTATTTTTTATCACGGTTCTCACCTGATACTTCACTCATCGCCCTTTTATGAAATACCTCAAACTCTTCTAGCGCCAATGGACGGCTAAACCAATACCCTTGATAGGCATAACACCCTATCTTCGCCAACATATCGCGCTGCTCTTGAGTCTCTACCCCCTCGGCAATAACCGAAAGTCCCATACTCTCTGCCAAAGCAATAGTAGATTGACAAATAATGGCATCGTTGGTATCCGTCAGAATATCGCGTACAAAACTTTGATCGATTTTCAGCTGATCGAGAGGCAGCCGTTTCAAATACGAAAGGGACGAGTAGCCCGTACCAAAATCATCCAATGAAAAAGATATTCCTTCGGCTTTGAGCGCAACCATTTTTTTAATAACATTGTCCACATTGTGAACCAAAAGACTCTCGGTAAGCTCCAGCTTCAATCTCTGCGCATTAGCACCGCTGGCTTCCAGGGCAGACAACACACGATCAACGAAATCTTTTTGGGCAAACTGTCGAATACTGACATTCACCGCTATCGTCATTTCTTGAGTTTCCTCATGATGTGACCATAATGCCAGCTGTTCACATGCGGTTTTTAAGATCCAATCTCCCAAGGGGAGGATAAGTCCCGTCTCTTCTGCCACAGGAATAAACTCCATTGGGGATACCATTCCACGCTGGGGGTGCTGCCAACGAATGAGTGCCTCGACCCCTGAGATATAACCATTCTCCATCACCTGAGCTTGATAATAAAGTAAAAATTGCTTTTCATCAATTCCTCTTCGCAAATCCTCCTCTAATATCGTACGCTCTTTGAGTACCGATTCCATCTTCGGATCAAAAAAACTAAGACCGTTTCGTCCCGCTTCCTTGGATTTATACATTGCAAGATCTGCTTGCTTCATCAAATCATCAATAGAAGAGAGGTCGCCTTTAAACAACGTCACCCCAATACTGGCCGTACTGCGATGAGAAGCTCTAGTGAGAAGATAGCTTTGATTTAACGATACAAGAATCTTTTCGGCAACCATCTCGCTTGCAACCGCCGCCGCCGTTTCACTCAGTCCAAGCCCCGATAATACCACGACGAATTCATCTCCGCCAAATCGTGCTACAGTATCCCCCTCCCGCACGCATAAGCTCAAGCGGTGCGCAACTTGTTTCAAAAGAGCATCGCCCACATCATGCCCCAGCGTATCATTAAGTACTTTAAAATTATCGAGATCAATAAACAGCAATGCACCATAACTCTCACTGCGTGAACTGCTGGCCATTGCCTGTTTTAACCGATCCAGCAAAAGGACCTGATTGGGTAACCCTGTCAGCTGATCGAAAAAAGCCAATGTATTAATCTTCTCTTCACTCTCTTGCAAACTGGTCTGTTGACGATAAACGCTCCTGTCCGTGCGGCGTAACAGAAAAAAGACAAAACCAAAACTTATTCCCAGTAAAACCATGCCGACAGTCGCATTAGATATAATAAAATAGGCAAATTCAGATCTCTCGATACTAATGTCATTCATAATCATCAAACTGCCAATCTCTTTACCCGAAACGTCTTCTACGGGAGTCATCGATACTTGCCATCTCTTGCCGAGGGAAGAGACTTCTTGGTCGCTGTTATCATCACGGTAACGAGAATGTTGTGCTATTGATACAAAAGCATCCGGCAGTCTCCCAAAAGAGGTATAGATAATTACGTCATTTTGTAACTGATTCCAATCTCCCTTGCGTCCCAACATACGCATCCCCTCTTCCCACGCCTGCCGCTTCAAATACTTTTTGCCAATTATCAGGGCAATCTCATTATGAGTTTTGGAATGAAGCGTCTTCAGCACATCCTCGATCTCTTTGCCAAACTCCACATACCCTATCAGTTCCGTGCCGTCAAACACCGGCTGCACTACCCGCAAGGTAAAGGTACCCAAAGGACCGATTTCAATACCTGAAGCCGTTTTTCGGGTCCACTCTGCCTCAAGAGCCGTGAAACGGTTAATAAGGTCTCCCCGTTTTGCAGGATTATGCACCCGCAACAGACATATACGGTTTTTATCAAAAAAATAAAAATGGGTAAGGTGACTCTTTGTTTTCATCTCACCAAACACACTGTGCCAATCCGCCCAAAGGCGATTAACATCTCCCTCACGCAGAGCTTTTTTTACATCAGCATTTGCCGCGATAGGCTGTAATGCCATCGTCATACCCGATACTTGCTGATTGAGCAGCCCTTTAAAATCGCTTACAACTTCTTCTCTTTGACTTTGAAACATATCATGCAGATGATGTTGATATTGTTGAACCAACAGTATTCCAAAGCCTACCGCAAATACCGAAGTCATACCAAACAAAATAATCATAAGACGACGAAGTATCGGTTTGGGGGCAGTATCGCTCTTACCGATGAAAGCATCTACCGAATTTACTGCTTGTTTTAAAGATTGCGGCAATTTTTGGTAAGTATTCAAAAACATTATCCCCCTGCTTTAGTTTATTATTTTTTATTGTCTTATTTTTATCTACTTATACCCTATTATTCTACCCTTCTTTTATCATAAATTAATTAAAATAGCCAACAAATAAGCATCTGCAAATAAAAAAGGCGGCACGCAATCGTCCCATCCTCTATGTGAGCAGAATACGCTATAATCATCTCATATTCATTGTACTCGAACTTAAAAAGAGGATATAGGAATGGACCCGTTATTTATTCAAAACAGTATCCTCTCTCTCGTACTGGGTTTTCTTATCGGCTTACAACGTGAAATGCATACCATCTATTCACATAAAATCGAAGATTTCGGAGGAGCACGAACCTTTTCGATGATTGCCCTTTTTGGTTATTTATCCTCATGGTTTACCTCATTTTCCCCCTATTTTATCCTTGTTGCATCAGCGGCAGCAGGGATATTGCTTGTTGCTGCATACGTCATCAACAGTATGGCTGTCTCTGAAAAAGGGTCAACTAGCGAATTTGCCGCGCTGATCACTTTTATCATCGGAGCGATGCTCTATTTTGTTCCGCCCCTTTTTCCTGTTTTTATTACCATCATTGTCTTGTTTGTCCTCAATATCAAAGATACCGTCCAAGAATACAAACAAACTATCACCAAACAAGACCTCAGCGCAGCCATCTTGTTTATGATCATGACTTTTGTCATCCTCCCGATACTCCCCGATAAACCAATCGATGCTATGGGTTTGGTCAATCTTTATCGTATCTGGATAATGGTGGTCTTGGTCGCAGGAATCTCATTTTTTGGCTACATTGCCATCCGTCTTTTGGGAGCGACACACGGGATCGGAGTAGCAGGACTTTTTGGCGGGCTTGTCTCCTCAACTGCCGTTGCCATGAATATGGCGCGACGGATACATCAAAACGGCTTTTTAGCCAAAAATGTTGCGATAGGAATTGCTCTGGCCTCCTCAATGATGCTGATCCGTGCCGGTATCGAGATGTGGGTCATCAATCCTGAGCTGACGCGCTCCTTTATCCTCCCCATTGCTATCGGATCCCTCTGCGGATTTGGATACATAGGGATGCTATACCTCACTTCAAGACGTGAAGAGATTCCCCAAAACATAGAGTTTAAAAATCCTTTTGATATTAAAGAAGCCTTGATTATGGGCATTATCTTTGGTGTCACTCTTGCCCTGATCAAACTCGCCAATATTTATACAGGAAATATGGGGGTCTATGCGATTGCTTCTCTATCGGGGATTGCCGATGTTGATGCAATCGTCTTATCACTCTCTTCGTTAGCTAAAAACGGATTGAATCCGGTTACAGCGCACCATGCAATTTTAATCGCTATCATTACCAATACCCTGACCAAGACGGCATTGGTCCTTTTTCTGGGGAAAGTACAACTGTTTCGTTTTGTCTTTATGTACTATCTAATCTCCATCGGTGCCTTCACGGCAACGGCACTTATACTGCTCTAGCACCGTTGAGACGTTAAACTAATAGCACTATTAGGCTTCCCGTGATAAAATTCCGTCATGATGCAAACACTCCCTATCGAAACTTTTTTAGAGTCACTTGACACCTATGATCTCATTATCGATGCGAGAAGTCCGCACGAATACGGTGAGTCCCATATTCCCAATGCTCAAAATTTTTATGCCCTCAGTGATGATGAACACGCACAAGTGGGGACGATCTACAAACAAATTTCCCCTTTCGAAGCACGGGTAAAAGGGGCATCTTTCGTCTGCCTTAACGCAGCTCGCCATATCGAGAATATATATCCCTCTTTTACCCCCAACTCCAAAATTGCTATTTATTGCGCCCGTGGCGGGATGCGCTCCTCTTCTCTTGGAACCATTCTTTCAAGTATTGGCTACCGAATCGATCGTATCACAGGGGGATACAAATCGTATCGAACGGTCATAACCCACTATCTTGACCATCTTCCCGAAACCAATTTTATTACCCTTGCAGGATATACGGGATGCGGTAAAAGCGATCTGTTGCACGAATTATCCAACGTCATCGATTTAGAAGCCATGGCAAATCACTACGGTTCGGTATTTGGCGATGTCAACGGTGCGCAACCCACTCAAAAAGAGTTTCAAAACCGCCTTGCTCATGCCTTTTTGGGATTAGATTTTGCTACAAGCGCTTTTGTCGAAGCGGAGAGCAAACGGATTGGAAAGATTATTGTCCCCGGTGGACTCCATAAGCAAATGGAATCAGGTTTTCGTATTGAAATTACCGCACCCATCGAGCAGCGTGTAACTCGGATTATGCGAATGTACGATCAGATGGATGAAAGCTTTTTTCTCGCACGTATGGAGCGGATTTCACCCTATATCAGCCGTGATGACAAAGCTTCCAGTATTGCTGCATTTCTTAACGGTGACCTAGCACGTGTCTCTGAGATATTATTGACCCAGTATTACGATAAAGTCTACAAAATTACCGTCAAACCTGACATGATCCTCTGCAACGATGACCCTGCCAAAACAGTCGAAAACCTCAAGGACATACAACGTGAACAACAGCGCTAAATTAACAAAATTTGTCCGCGCTTCGGGATGCGCCGCGAAACTCTCTCCCGGATCACTGGAAAATGTCACGTGTCATCTAAAATCGTTTCACAAAGACTTGCTTGTGGGATTTGAGGGGAACGAAGATGCGGGAGTCTACCGAATCACAGATGATTTGGCGATGGTACAGACGGTCGATTTCATCACTCCCGTCGTCGATGATCCGTTCATTTACGGTCAAATCGCGGCGGCTAATTCTCTCAGTGATGTCTTTGCGATGGGAGGCGATGCGAAAACCGCTCTCAACCTCGTAGGGTTTGACGGCAAAAACCACCACACCGAAATTCTCACCGAAATTTTACGCGGAGGAATGAGCAAAGTGCACGAGTGCGGTGCGGTGATCGTGGGCGGTCATACCATTGAAACGCCTGAGATGATTTACGGTCTATCATGTACCGGATTTGTCCATCCTAATAAAATACTGCGCAATAATACAGTGCAGGAGGGGGATGTGATTCTCATCACCAAACCTTTAGGTCTTGGGATTTTAACCACGGCAATCAAAGCCGATTTATTGGATGAGAGCACCGTGATAAAAGTTGCCGATACGATGCGCACCCTCAACTATAAAGCGTCATTGATTGCACGGGAATTTAATGCCCACGCCTGTACCGATGTGACAGGTTTTGGATTTTTAGGGCATTTGCGGGAAATGTGCGGGGGAGTAAAAACGATTCATGTTGATGCTTCTGCTGTCCCGTTTTTCCCCGAAGCTCTTGGAATGGCCGAAATGGGGATTATTCCTGCTGGAAGCTATGCCAATCAAGAGTATCTCCAATCTCATGTCCATTTCAAACGAGATATTGGTGCCGATTTGGAAATGATCCTTTTTGACGCACAGACCTCCGGCGGTTTGCTCATTTGTGCAACCCAAAAAGATGCTCAAAAAATAGTGGAACGCTGTCTGAATGAGGGGATAAATGCCGTCATTGTAGCCTCAGTCATTGCTAAAACCGATACCGATATTATTGTAGGATAACACAATGCACCGACGCGAATTTATCAAAAAAACAGCACTTTCAGGGGCAATTTGTCTTACTCCTTCTTTTCTTTCCGCTTCTGTCGAGATAAAAAACACTTTGGCCCTGTATGACATCCAATGGAAATTTGACCTCTCAGAGCATACTGCCAAAGAGTGCACATTATGGGCTCCCCTCCCTGGTGATATTTCAGGATTTCAAAACGTCCTTCAACTGGGTTCTTCCACCGATGCGAAAGAGAGCTTTCAAACCACCCATAATCTCTATAAAAGTGCCACACTGTATGCAAAATGGGATAAAAACAGCGTAATAAAAATCCTAAATATCACAATGAAAGTAGCGTTGCGAGACCGCCAATGTGATTTTAAACCGAAACGAATCTGCCCTGATGCCATCAAAGAAGCCAACAAGTTTTTAGCCCCGACAGCCCATATCCCAACCGATGGAGCAGTTGCAAAAATTGCCAAACTCATCATAGGAAACGAAAAAGACCTCCTCAAAAAAGCCCGAAAAATATACGACTGGATTATTGCTAACAGTTACCGTGATGAGAGCGTTCACGGATGCGGAGTGGGGAGTCCAAATGCAATGTTGGCACAGCTCGAAAAAGAAGGTCGTATGGGGGGCAAATGCCTTGATATGTCGGCACTGACGGTCGCACTCATGCGTTCATCCGGACTCCCTGCACGGGAAGTGATGGGAATTCGTGTCGGAGCTTCACGCCTCTCGAATGCTTTTGGAGCCAAAGAGGATATTACCAAATCCCAACACTGCAAACTGGAGTTTTTCATCCCCACACTGGGATGGATTCCGTGTGATCCTGCCGATATTACCAAACTGGTGCTCAAAGAAGGGATTGAAAAAACATCTCCTCGTGCCCTTGAACTCGCAGATAAATTTTTTGGGTTTTGGGAAAACAACTGGATGGCGTTCAATCATGCACGCGATTTTGACCTCTACCCTGCCAATGCCCAAGGATCACTGGATTCGTTTGGCTATGCATACGGCGAAGTGGACGGCGAATATCTCGATCCCTTTGAGCCCACACACTACCGCTATACCATCCTCTCTAAAAAAGTCGTTCTGTGATTCTTGATTGCCGTGATATGGAGTGTCCCAGACCCGTACTGGAGACCAAAAAAGTATTGGATTCCCTCCCCGAAGATGCAACCCTTATCGTAGAGGTAAATACCATAAGCGGTCGTGAAAACTGCAAGCGGTTTGCCCTCTCACAACACTGTACTTTTACCGAAGAACTCCTAGAAGATGGCGCCACACGATTGACCATCACCAAAGGGCTTGGGTATGTTCAGCGCATCGAGGAAGAGAACCCCATAGATTTTATGATGCAACAAGAGCGTAAAAGTGCTGTCCTAGTCCTATCAGGGGCGTTAGTCACGGCATTATTATCTGCATCGTGCTGTATCATTCCGACACTGTTTATGGTGTTTGGAATCTCATTTGCAGGTGTGATTAATGTTCCTGCACTGGAATCATATCGCTGGATATTCACTGCATTTGCCATCATAATGCTCAGTATTGGCTTTTATAAAATGGTTATTAAAAAGCAGATTGAATGCGATTGCGAGCCGAGTTTAACCTCGAAGATTCTAATAATACTGTTTTGGGCGCTGTTCCTCTTTAGCCTCGCCGCTCTTTTTTATCCCTATTATGAGGTATTGATATGGGAAGAATAACACTGGGACTGCTACTGTTAGCCTCTCTAATGTATGGGCGTGAATGGAGACTGCATATCGGGGGAATGCACTGCATTGCCTGCACACTGGCAGTTAAAAAAGCGCTGCTTGGCGTTCACGGTGTCCAAGAGGCAAAAGTAAATTTTAAAAATGAAAGTGCATATGTGATAAGCGACGAAACCGTTTCTCTAAAAGCAATGCAAAATGCTGTAGCTCAAACGGGCTATACAGCGATAGATATTCCCCTGCCCGATCTGCGCTGACACACCTTTTCTCTACTTACACTTGGCATACTTTATTTCGACCTCTCTCTTTTGCCATATAAAGAGCAGTGTCCACTCTCCCGACACATTCATGAACACTTTCATCTTTCATAAATTCACCCACACCGATACTGATCGTCACACTATGTCCCAATCCAAAGCTAAATTCTTCAACTTTACAGCGTAAATTTTCTGCAACAACCATTGCTTCATCTGAAGTCGTATGAGGAAGAATAGCAATAAATTCCTCTCCGCCCCAGCGCCCCAGTATATCAGTATTACGAAGATTTGTTTTCATAATATTGGCTAGATAGTATAAAACTCTGTCTCCTGCCTGATGCCCAGCTGTGTCGTTAATTGCTTTGAAATTATCCACATCAATCATCATAAGGGCGCAATGATGGTCGGTATATCGACTCACCTTTTTTTGTTCATTCATGAGGATAATATCGGTTTTTTGACGGTTATACAACCCTGTTAACTTATCCGTAATTGAGAGCTCAAGCAAACTTTTATTATACCGCTTAAGGACAATATAGCGCCAGGTAAATGCCGAACCAAAAATCAAAATGATCAAAAGAAACTTCCACACAATCCCATAATCAATCCATGATACTTCTTCCACTGTTGATACCCAGCGGTTATAGATACTTTGCATCACAGCAGCATCAAGATTTTTGACCATTTTCTCAAACACACCATACAGTAACGGTTCATCGTTGCGGACACCGACACTCAAGTCATCTTTTTCCTCAAGACGTGAGGATACTTTCAAAATTCCCGTATACTCTTTTTGGATATACGATGACACAACTATCAAATTATCGACATAACCGTACAGCTCACCACTCTCGACTTTACTCAAGCCCTCATTAATTGATTTTACTTCAACAATATGCAAACGTGGGTAATGGGCTTTCACCATACCGACAGTAGAATATCCTTTGACGATTCCAATCTTTTCCTTTCTTAATGAAGCCATGTCCTCTGTAAAAGGTTTTTCATTCATTGTCACCATAACGTAAGGGATACTCAGATACGTAGAGGTAAAGTTTATATATTTTAATCGCGCAGGAGCACTGCTTGCAAGGGATAAAATATCACATTTTCTTTGCTGTGCGTACAAAAGGGACTGACTCCATGATATGGTTGGCACCAACTCAATTGGCAACCCTAATTTTTTTTCAAAAATTTCCATCACATCAGCCGCAATTCCGATATGTTTGCCGCCACGGATTGCTTCGAGCGGATACCACTCCGGATCGACGCACATCATGATTTTTTTCTTTCCAAGAAGATAGTTTTTCTCCGTGTCCGAAAATTTAATCTTTTCATGAGAATTTGCGGCAATATCCTTAAACATATAGCGACCCAGTTTCTGACCCTCTTTAAGGACACCGGTTTGAATCAGCTGTTTAAATGTTCGAACAGTCAGTTCAGAATTGACTTCACCGATAGGATAAAAATCGGTCATCATCAATTGCTTGGTTACTTGCACCTCATATTTCAAAGCGTTGCGTGATTTTTGGGCAGCGTATTTGTGGAGTAAAATATTAATCATTTCATTGGGATGATCGAGTGCGTATTTCCATCCGCGATTAGTCGCATCAATAAACTGCTGTGTCCGATCAGTATGTTTAATCGCCTCCGAGGGAGAGGTAAACAAATTGACCGCACTCATCATAAACCCATATTGAGCAGGATCAATTATCTCATACTCAATACCTGTACGGTCGAGCTCATAAAGCTGATTGGAGCGAAAAGCGCTCATCACATCCACTTTTCCCTCAATAAACTGTTGAATATTAAACGTATGATCAACAAATTTGGTATTTTTGGGCGAAATATTAAAATGGTTAAGCAAGAGGGCAAGGGAACTGTATTTGAGTTCATAGGTTGTTCCCATGATCGTTTTACCCACCATGTCCGCAGGAGTTTTAATCCCCTTACGTGCAACGAAGATGAGCGGGGAGTGCTGAAAATACATCCCCATCAATACAATCGGTTTTACACGTCCTCCCTCAACCATAATACTTGAGTTGTAAACTCCATACGTCGCCTTTCCACCTAAAACATCCGCACCAATGTCGATTCCATCCCTATATTCGCGCAGTTCTACGTCCAGACCTGCATCGCGGTAAAACCCTTTTTCTTTGGCAGCAATAAACCCCGCAAACTCAAACTGATATTTCCAGTCAAGCTGAACAGATACTTTTTGGAGACTATCTTGCCCCATAAGCAAAGTAATCATAATAATGATAAGGAGAAAAATTCTCATCAATAACCTTTGCGTAGTATTCAAGTATACTCCTTTTAGAAAAAAAAGAAACTGTAATGCTATGGTAAGTTAAAAAAACTCCTTAATCTTCGCCGATGGAATCGAAAATAGATACCCTTGTGTATACGTTACCCCCAACTCCAAAAGTTTGGTGAAGGTTGCCTCATCTTCGACAAATTCAGCAATTGTTTCAATCCCTTTTTTGTGTGCAAAAAAGAGTATACTCTCCACTATCAGCAGATGATCGGTATCATTGTTAATATTTTTGATAAGGGAACCGTCGATTTTTATGTAATCAACGTCCAGTTTGCTCAAATAACTAAAATTCGAATATCCCGTACCAAAATCATCAATAGCAATTTTACAGCCATACTCTTTTACCGTTTTAATAAATAAAGCAACGTCCTCAAAATTTTCAATCCCCTCCGATTCAACAATTTCGAAAACGGCACGGTTGGCGGCTTTTGAGTATTGCAACGTCTCGTATAAAAACAATCGTGTCTCTTCGCATTGTATATCTTGAAGTGTGAGATTAATCGAAAATTCAATCTCTAATGGCTCAAACACTTCAAAGGTTTTGGCAACCATAATTTGCGTAAGCGTGTCATAGAGTTTTGATTTTTTGGCATGTTCCAAAAAGACGTAAGGACTCAACACATGACCGTCCTCATCAATCAAACGGATTAATGCTTCGTATTTGACAATACGTCTCGTTTGATTATCAACAATACCCTGAAAATAAGGGATAATCCGATTATTCTCAATAGCAGATTTGATAGTATTGACCATAACAATATTGTTACGTGTTTTTGTCTCCAATGTTTTATAATCATCAAAAAAGATTACTTTTACTCGCCGTTCTTTCGCCTCTTTGAGGGCGATATGTGCCAGATTGTAGACATTTAAATGTTCTGCACTAGCAACACCCGCTGAAATATCCAGAGAAATCCCATGACCAACAACCAAGAATCGGTAATTTTCCAAGGCTTTTACCATATCCAAAATCCGTTCTCTGCACTCTTCATCCAAAATGGCTTTGGTACAAATCACAGCAAATTCATCACCGCTAATACGATAAATACTATCATGCCCGACAATCTCTCTGAGCTTTTTGGCAAATATACCCAAAAGCTGATCCCCGATTTCATATCCGTAATAATCATTTATATTGGAAAAAAGATCAATATTGAGCACCACTAATATCATAGCCCCATCCGTTGCTTCCATATCACTAAAAAGTGCCGTACGGTTTTTTACACCCGTAAGCTCATCCCGAAGCTGACGCTCAATTGTCCGCTCTTTAGACATCAGTTTTCGAATATTCTCATCCAATTCCTCTTGCGTAACATTGACCAGATGGGTGAGTGATTTTAGCATTGAATACTGATACGTATTATGCACACTCATTGGCTGAACGGGTTTATGAATACGTTCGGATTCACTCAAAGAGAGGGTTGTCGTAGTGATGTTGAGCAGTTGATTATCCATATGAGAGTGAAAAAACTCACCGTAGGTAAAAAATCCCGCTGTCGACGCAATATCATTGATAAGTCCAAACTCATAGTTGAGCTGTTCTTGTAAAAAAAGTTTCCGAACTGAGCACGAATAGATATAAGTCGCTTCCACAGGAAAGGATGTAATAGTCGCTTGAATATCCGTCGCATAGTTGAGAACCTCTTCGACATTTCCAATCGCAAAACGAACCTGATCTCCATTGTGAAAATGTCCCGCATAAACAAAACCGCCATCCTCGCTTTGGGCAATCATTGATCGTGCGATGGGGACATCATCTTCGATTTTTATTAGTGGAAATTCAATCGCACTCGCAGGAATATGTTCAACCGTTTCGGCACCCAAATAGTGGGTATAAAGCTCTCGCACTGGATGATTATCTATCTCATAGATAACATTTTTTTCTACCTTAGTAATCGTCATTAACTTACCTACGGGAGTCCATGAAAGAGAATAAGCATTGTTGGCGACTAAGAAATCACTGTCCAATACTGCAATAACAATCCCCGCATCATAGAGATGAGAACCTTGCATCACGTAGGTGCGCGTAAAACTCAAATCATCACCCGCATTTCCCCCCGCAACCATGACATCACTTCGAATCGATGTAAATCCATCTAAAAATGACTCCGAATCACTTGTCAGCCCTTCACTAAAAGCGATACACACTTTTGTCCGATCGGTAAGTATCTCCTGCGCCGCACGAACACCGTTCTCAAAATCGGATTGTGGAAAATAATAGGTTGACACATCGGTCGCATCAAACAACGAAAAGGAGAGGATAATTTCAGATGAACTCATAACCCCATCCATAATCTCACCCGCAGTCGTAGCGCCAATGAGAGTAGCAGTAGGAAGATTTACAATAAGAACGTCAAGTATGGATTGGATGAGCGGTTTGTCCATCACTCCGCTAAAGAGTTGGATTAAGATGGATTTGCAAGGCGTGGACAAGAGAGTCTCTAAAAATACTTTTAGCTCTTCATGACTTTTGTATCGATGATTAATCAGTTGCATACGACTCCACACTCATGTTATATTTTATCTATTATAGCACTTATCCTCAAAGAGTAAAAACTTATGATACTAAACGTCTCTATTATCAAAACAGAGGAAGTAAGTGTCTATTTTTTAGGGCAAAGATGTTAAGAGCGCAGGAGGCTAGGAAAGAGTATTACATAGTTGCTATTATACGGGGCAAATTGCTAAATTATCATTGTATTTTACGAAAATTCGATACAATTGAGAAAAATTAGAGGGTATTTGTGCCAACAGTTTTACGCATCGGCAGTTATCGGTTTTTCTTTTTTAGTAATGAATGGGGTGAGCCTCCTCATATTCATATTCAAGAAGGAAAAAAGTTAGCCAAATTTTGGCTTAATCCGATAGTAATTGCTAGCTCAAGTAATTTTAGAGCACATGAACTCAATGAGCTTGAAAAGCTTGTAACTTTAAACAAAGAACTTTTTGAAAAGGAATGGAATGAATACTTTAACCGTTAATCCATTGGCATCAGATGTGCAATGCACGAATAATGAATTGATTGTAACTCTCAAAGACGGTCGTGTATTGCAGCTACCTCTTTCGTGGTTTCCAAAACTCAATCATGCCCCACAGCAACTGCGAAATAATTTTGAGATTTTAGGAGATGGTGAAGGGATTTATTGGGAAGAACTTGATGAAGATTTAAGTGTACGTGGATTTTTACAGGGGATTTCGTTAGATAGAGCTTCTGCATAAGAAAATATTTTCCCCAAAAAGGGGAAGAGAAGAAATTAAAGTGCCGCAGCATGCTGTGCAAGATATTCAGCAACACCCGCAGTGCTTGCTTTCATACCCGCATCACCTTTTACCCAGCCAGCAGGACACACTTCGCCGTGCTCATCGGTAAATTGCATCGTATCGACCATACGAATCATCTCATCGATGTTACGCCCCAATGGAAGATCGTTGATAACTGCATGACGAATAATACCTTTTGCATCGATCAAGAATGAACCACGAAGAGCTACCGATTCACCGAAAAGGACATCGTAATCTTTTGAAATTTGTTTGCTCAAATCTGCTACAAGAGGAAATTTAACGCGACCGATCCCCCCTTTTTCTACCGGAGTTTCTCTCCATGCAAAGTGTGAAAATTGGCTGTCAACAGAAACCCCGATAACGTTTACGCCACGGCTTTCAAAATCTTCAATACGGTGAGAGAACGCGATAATTTCTGATGGACAGACGAACGTAAAATCCAATGGATAAAAGAACAAAACCGTCCCTTTTTTCCCGAAATTCTCGGATAATTTGAATCCATCAACGATGGTGCCATCTGCTAAAACTGCTGTTGCCGAAAAATCTGGAGCTTGTTTGGTTACGAGCATAGTATTTCCTTATGTGGTTTTTAATGTAGAGAAATTGTAACACACGAAGATTAATGTAAATGAGCATCGGGAAGTTAACCCGAAACTCTAAAGGATAATTTTTATTATCTATAATGAACCTTTACAAAGTTTCTCTCACCGCCTTCGTCGCCTCCACCATATTTCTCAAAGCCTCTTCAGTTTCACTCCATCCGCGGGTTTTGAGACCGCAATCAGGATTAATCCACAGCTGTGATGCAGGAAGCACTTCAAGCAGCGCATAAATTTGAGATTTCATCTCCTCTACACTGGGAATACGAGGAGAGTGGATGTCATACACTCCCGGTCCAACCTCTTGCGTATAGCCAGACTCTTTAAAAATCCGTAATAACCGATTACCGCTGCGAGAGGTTTCGATGGAGATGACATCGGCATCCATCTCTTCAATGGTTTTGATAATGTCGGTAAATTCACTGTAACACATGTGGGTATGGATTTGGGTCTCTTTGTCTGCTACTGCGGTACTGAGCAAAAAACTCTCCAGCGCCCATTTTTCATACGCGCTTCGATTTTCACGCCGCAAAGGATACCCCTCTTTGAACGCCGCTTCGTCCACTTGGATCATTGCGATTCCTCCACGCTGTAAATCATCCACCTCATCACGAATAGCCAGAGCGATTTGTATGGCTGTAAGTGCGCGAGGCTGATCATCACGGACGAAACTCCAGTTTAAAATCGTCACTGGACCTGTTAGCATCCCCTTCATAGGACGCGTTGTAAGGCTTTGGGCATAGAGACTCCATTCCAGCGTCATAGGATGTGGACGGCTCACGTCACCGTAGAGAAGCGGCGGTTTGACGCATCGGCTGCCGTAGCTTTGAACCCAACCGTTTTGGCTAAACGCAAAACCGCTCAACTGTTCGCCGAAATACTCCACCATATCGTTACGCTCAAACTCGCCATGAACCAAAACATCCAAATCAATAGACTCTTGAAATGCCACACACGACGCAATCATATTCTTCATTGTCTCATTATACGTTTCTTTGGATATAAGCCCTTTTTTAAATTCTTGACGCACTTTACGAACCTCTGCGGTTTGGGGAAATGAACCAATCGTCGTTGTCGGCAATAGTGGAAGATCAAAATAGTCTCGTGCGGACATTTGACGCACGGCAAAAGGGTGAGAGCGCTTGAAGTCATTAGGTCTTAGAGTACGTAAGCGATTTTGAACCGCTTCATCCGCTACGGCTTTTTCATGAGAAGGAAACGTAATTTTTTCATGAGAAAAAAACGCCTTAGCAAGCAATGAGAGTTCATCCAATTTTTCTTCTGCAAATGCCAACAGCTCTTTTACATTGGCATCCAGATTTTCTTCATATTTTAGGGTATAAGGGACATGAAGCAGTGAACACGATGTCCCAATACTCAATCTCTCTTTGGGAATATATGTCTCGATATGCTCCAGTGTTTTGAGGGAGAGTTGAAGGTTATTTTTCCACACATTGCGCCCGTCAATAATTCCAACGGTCACGTGCTTATCGCTTTTTCCTAGCAATTCAAGAGACTCGCTGTTTTTGACTCCGTGAACAAAATCGAGAGACAACCCTTTAATAGAGGTATGAACAAGAACCGCAGTAGCTTCTGTGGAGTGCTCAAAATAGGTCGCAACACTTAAGTTTTGTGAGAGAGTACCCAAACGCTTGTACGCAATTTTGAGTAAGGAGAGTTGCCCTGCATCTGCACCCGTACTCAAAAATGGTTCGTGCATCACAATTTCAATATTGTCATCCAAAGCAATGATTTCATCCAACAGCTTTGAATATTGCCCCAACAGCCTGTCAAAAAGGGCAAGGGCAACATCATCGGAACATTTTGAAAGACCCAAAAAAGTGATGGGTCCAATCAAATGAATGGCACCCTTAAACCCGTTTGCTTTTGCTTCACGGTACTCACCCAAAATTTTATCTGCTCGGACAGTGTCAAAGGCAAAATTTATCCCCAATTCAGGGACGATGTAATGGTAGTTGGTATTAAACCATTTGGTCATCTCCATTGCGGTATGCGTTTCATCGCCTCGTGCCATCGTAAAATAACGCTGTGTCGCATCCGTAATATCACGAAATCGTTCAGGTTGGGCACCCAATGCAACCATCAAATCCAAAGTGTTGTCATAGAAACTAAAATCATTGACGGCAACCTTATCAATGCCTGCATTTCGTTGGAGGGTCCAATGTTTTAAACGAAGTTCTGAGGCAACGCTCTCCAATTCATTTAGGGGAATACTCCCTTTCCAATAGTTTTCTAGGACTGATTTTAACTCTCTTTTTTCACCAATTCGGGGAAATCCGAGCACTGCTGTTTTGTTTGTCATTTTTATTACCTTTAAATTTTGTTTTATAAATGATGAAAGTTGAATTAGGATAAATAAAAAGGGGGTGAAGAGTCTGTATGAAAATAGCGAAATAAAAAACGGAGCTTGGGGAGTAATGTAGAAAGATGGAGAGCACGAGCCGTACGGCGGCGAAAAAAACAGTTACAGTGGCACTGACAACGGGAAACCCTGGGGGTAAAGGGTTCAATCGCTTCTAGGAGAAAATCAAGTTCATCCGGAGGAGACTCATCGATAGCATCATCGGCACACGAAAAACGGCGGGTATGGCAGTTGCGAGTGCGCACGCCATTGCGATGCAAGGTGACTGCATTGACAGTGGCGGTAATCGCTTGAAGCGAAAAATAACGCCCCCCAAACCCTTTTGCCATATTTTCCTCTGATAAACTTTTTGTGGCGGAATTATACATGAATCTTTGTTAGTTAAGTTTCAATGGTATAATTAGAAAAAAGTGAAGGTGGTTTTTATGTATGCAGTTGAATTTGAAGCAGTCTCTAAAAATGGTATTATCGAAATCCCTCCACTGTATCGGGAGTTTGCCTCTAAGTCTTTACACGTTGTGCTCATGATGGATGAATCACAAAAAGAGAGCAAGGTTGTGCATATGCAAAGCCTTATTGATGAAGGGATAGAAAGCGGTGCGGGTAATCGCACAATGAGCGAGCTCAAAAACATCGCCAAAAATCGGCTTACTGCCAGTACAAAGTAGTGGCATATATCTTAAGCATCGAAGCCGAAGAGGATGTAATTGATATTTTTATTGCGGGTGCTGAACAATTTGGATTAGCACAAGCAGAACACTATCATAATGAATTGGAAAAAATATTTCATTTTTTATCGACACATCCGAAAGCAGCACGAATACGTGAAGAGTTAACCCCTTCCATCCGAGTACATCCATTTGGTTCGCATATCATTTTATATACCCTGACTGAAAAAAATGATATTTTTATTATTCGTGTTCGTCATACTCATGAAGACTGGTTAAGCTACTAATCGTATGTGATTTATACTATAATCTCACTTATTTTCTTTGGACTCAAAATGACTCCTTTTATGACAAAATGTAATAAAATTGTTTAGTCGTAAGAATGTAGAGTAAAGTTTCAACATATTTTATTTAGGGATTATTATGTCAAACCTAATCAAAGCCATTCTTAATATTACCAACAATACCCAGTTAGGAGTTGAACACATTACTAATGGCAATAACCGTGCAACCAATATGGGTGAAGGCTTAGAAGCGTATATAAAAAATGCTTTTGCTGACACTATCAATGAGATAGATGAACAGATAAAATTAGAAAAAATAAGCAAGACGTTCTCCTATACTGGAAATAAAACAAATCCTCCCGACATGATGTTATGGAATGGGGATGCTATTGAAGTTAAAAAAATTGAGTCCGCAAACACTAGCTTGCAACTTAATAGTTCTCACCCTAAATCTAAATTATTGGCAAGAAATAGCAAGATTAATAAAACATGCAGAGAATGTGAAAAGTGGAATGAAAAAGATTTAATATATTCAATTGGTTATGTTGAAAATAAAAAACTACAATCTCTATGGATGGTTTATGGAGATTGCTATGCTGCTGATTTTGAAACCTATCAAAAAGTAGAAGAAAGCATAACTACTTTAATTGATAGTTTAGATGACTTAGAAATCAATCATGATACCAATGAGTTGAGTGGTATCAGAAATGTTGATCCCTTAAATATCACCTATCTTAGAATAAGAGGGATGTGGATAATTGAAAATCCAAATAAAGTCTATAACTATATTTACCAATACGATAAAAATGCCTCCTTTCAATTAGTGTGTCTTATGAAAAAATCCAAATATGATTCTTTTCCAACTGAAGATTTAGAGACATTAAGTAAAAACGGCAAAATCTTAATACAAGACGTAAGGATAAAAAATCCTAATAATCCTGCTAATTTACTCGATGCAAAACTTTTAGTTTTTAAGGTTTAAATCATGAATATTTTATCCTTATTTTCAGGTGCTGGCGGATTGGATTTAGGTTTTGAAAAAGCAGGTTTTAAAACTATTTGGGCAAATGAATACGATAATGAAATTTGGGAAACATTTGAAAAAAACTTTCCAAAAACAACACTAGACAGACGAAGCATCGCAAATGTCCCCTCTATTGATATTCCTGAAGCAATAGGATTAATTGGCGGACCTCCGTGTCAAAGCTGGAGTGAAGCAGGGAAGTCAAGAGGAATAGAGGATCACAGAGGGCAATTGTTTTTTGAATTTATTCGCGTTTTAAGAGACAAAAAACCCCTTTTCTTTTTGGCTGAAAATGTTTCAGGTATGTTGGCTGGGCGGCACAGTGAAGCCCTTGATAATATAAAAAATCATTTTATTGATAGTGGCTATGATCTTTCATTTAAACTTCTAAATGCACATGATTATCAAGTGCCTCAGGATAGAAAGAGACTCTTTTTTGTGGGCTTTAGAAAAGATTTAAATATCTCCTTTGAGTTTCCAAAAGAATTTCCAAAAAAAAGATTTTTAAAAGATGTCATTTGGGATTTAAAAGATAATGTTTTAGCTGCAAAAGAAAAAAATTACACCAATGGTGAGAATTGTGCTATTGATAATCATGAATATATGATTGGTGGTTTTTCAACCATGTACATGTCAAGAAATAGAGTGCGCAATTGGGATGAACCCTCCTTTACCATTCAAGCAGGTGGAAGACATGCCCCGCTCCATCCATCTGCACCAAAAATGGAATTTGTAGAACCAAACATAAGAATATTTGTTCCAGCACATGAACATTTATACCGACGACTCAGCATTAGAGAATGTGCACGTATTCAAACTTTTCCTGATAATCATAAATTTTATTATGATAATTTAACTGCTGGTTATAAAATGGTAGGCAATGCTGTTCCTCCAAATCTAGCGTATCGTTTAGCCAAAAAAATACAGGAAAGCCTATTAATTGCACTCTCGTCGGGTGCTATTAATACGGATAATTTAAATAGTCACACTAACAATTCGCAATGTGAACGTAGTGTCTCGTAATACGAAAATTAATATCCTTTAATAGCATGGACAAATTAAAGGAGAACAAGCTATAATTCCACCTAGTAACAAGAATATTGGGGTGTAGGCAAATGGTATGCCAACAGTTTTTGGTACTGTAGATTGAAGGTTCGAGTCCTTCCACCCCATCCACTTTTTTACCGCGGAATAGAGCAGTCCGGTAGCTCGTCGGGCTCATAACCCGAAGGTCGTAGGTTCAAATCCTGCTTCCGCAACCAATCAAAACCTCTTATTCCAATCTCTTTATATTTTAGTAAATTTCTTCCCTAAAAATCGATATAATCCCACTATGCTTACTTTTAAAACCCTTTTTGAAATGATGTTACGCTACAAGCGCCAGTTGGTATGGGGAAATATTATTGCCATACTCGCAACCTTGATCTCTATTCCCATCCCGTTGCTTATCCCTTTAATGGTTGATGAAGTGCTCCTCAAAAAGGGGGGGCTCATCACTGAAGCCATCGATCTATTTACCTCTCTGCACGAGCCATTGCTCTATATCGGTATCGTTTTAGCGGTGACTATCGGATTACGCTTTCTCTTTTTTCTCTTAAGCGTAGTCTCTCAACGCTTTTTTATTATCCTCTCTCAGGAGTTGAGCTTCGCTATTCGCGTCCAGGCATTGGAACATCTCAAGCACGTTTCGATGAGTGCCTACGAACGCCTTGGAAGCGGTAAAGTCATCACTCACCTTATCACCGACATCGATACCATTGAATATTTTTTGGGCAATGCCCTCTCCAAACTGATCGTTTCGGTGACAACGCTCATAGGTGTAGCGGTCGTTCTTATCTGGATTAACCCCTTTTTCGGCATTTTGATTTTGATCTTTCAGCCGATGGTGATGATTGTAACCCGTAAAATTTCCACCTCCGTCGGAAAGCTCAAAAAAGAGCAAAATCGTACCATCGGTGAACTCTCCGATACCCTGACCCAAATGTGTGACCTCTTCGGGCAAATCCGCGCCAGTAACAAAGAGGAGCGTTTTGTCGCAAGTGCGATTGAGCAGTCCAAGCATCTCAAACAAAGCGCCAGTGAGTATGGGATCAAAGCACTGTTTGGGGAAAAATATTCGTATACTCTCTTTTTGAGCGGATTTGAGATTTTCCGTGCTATGGGGCTGGTGATGGTTCTGTATTCCGACCTTTCGATCGGATTAATGTTCGGAATTTTCGGCTATTTATGGTTTATGATGACCCCCGTCCAAGAGCTTCTCTCGCTTCAATACGCGTATGCCAATGCCAAAAATGCCCTCTTGCGCCTCAACGAACTGTTGTCTCTTCCCACAGAACCCGTATCTCATCATCTCAAAACTACCCTTGAAAATTCAAAAGCATTGTCGATTCAAACACGTGATTTGGTCTTTGGATACGATGAAAACGAACCGGTACTCAAAGGGCTCAATCTTCATATACAAGCAGGCTCAAAAGTCGCTATCATCGGTGCAAGCGGAAGCGGAAAAAGTACCCTTTCACAGCTATTAGTCGGTTTTTATCCACCGACATCGGGAACCATTTTGTACAATGATATTGAGGTAGAAAAAATCGGTTTTCCCGCTATTCGTGATGAAGTCTTTGTGGTGCTTCAACAGCCGTTGATGTTTAATGAGACACTGCGCTTTAATCTCACGATGGGGGATGCGATAGAAGATGAAGAGATTTACAAGGCTCTCTCCATCGCGCAGCTCTCCTCATTTGTCCATGATTTACCTCAAGGATTGGAAACACAAGTCGGAAAATTCGGTATCCGTCTCTCAGGGGGTCAGCGTCAGCGTCTCTCCATCGCACGGATGGTGTTAGCCAATCCCAAAGTCGTTATCTTCGATGAGTCTACCTCGGCGCTGGATGTCCATACAGAGAGTGCACTGTTTGAAGCATTGCAAGAATTTTTAAGAGAAAAGACGGTTATTATCATTGCACACCGTCTTAGCACCGTGACAAGAGCCGATTATATCTACGTACTTGAAAATGGGACGATTCTCGAAGAGGGGACGCGCGCGAATTTAGAAAAAGAGGACGGAAGCTTTCGCCATTTTGTCAAGCATCAAGGGATCTAAACTTTTTGATGAATACTTTGTAAAACTTTCAGCCATATTCCGCTTATAATCACCATCGTTGCCGCTGCAAAAAAGGACGGAAGGGTGATGGGTGTAAATTTCAGCATCTCGCGTAAAAATGGGACAAACAAAACCGCCATAAGAATCAGACTCACTCCCCCAAACATGGTTACTATCCATGGGTTGCCTTTAAAAATAAATCTTGAATCACGATTTACCAAGACCAAAAAAAACAGGGTAAAAATTAATGCCGTAAAGACACTGAGTCGAAGATCTCTTTCATCCCAGCCGTTATGTCGAAGCAATGCATATCCCACAAGCAGTATCAATGCGACTCCTATCCCTTGTATTGAGCCATAACTCACATTTTTGACCGAAAAAGGGCTTAATGAAGCACTGCGTGGCGGACGATTCATTACATTGAGTGCCGCAGCTTCAGCTTCAAAGACAATCGCGCAGGTGGGATCGATTAAAAGCTCAAATAAAACGATGTGCACCGGTTGCAATATATCCGGCCACTGCATCAATGCGGGGACAAGCATCAAAGCAATAATGGGGACGTGAACTGCAAAAGTAAACCGTGTGGCTTTAATAATATTGTCATAAATACGTCTTCCTTGCGAGATAGCCGCTACAATGCTCTCAAAACTGTCATCCAACAGTACAAGAGCTGCCGATTCTCTGGCAACATCCGTCCCACGCTCCCCCATCGCAATACCGACATCCGCAGCTTTAAGTGCCGGAGCATCATTCACCCCATCACCCGTCATAGCCACAATATTCCCGCCCTCTTGCAACACACGGACAAGACGCAATTTTTGTTCAGGCTTCATACGGGCGCAAACATCGCTTGTCTCGAGGCGACGAAGCAAATCGTCATCATTAAGGGTGCTAATCTCATCACCCAACATTACTTCAGCATTTTCAGACAAACCTACTTGTTGTGCAATTGAGCGGGCTGTTTGGGGATGATCGCCCGTAATCATAAGGAGACGAATACCGGCACTGCGACATTGGGCAATTGCGGCAGAAACATCAGGTCGCGGGGGATCCATAAAGCCTACAAGACCCAAAAAGGTGAAATCAAAATCATGCTGGCTTGCAGGCCAAGCACAATCATTCTGCGGTGCTTGCCACATACCTCTGGCAACACCCAATACCCGTAGACCCCGCTTAGCCATCTGCTCCACTTGAATCTCAATACTGTGAAGCTGTGAGACACTGAGATGACACAAATCAGCAACCGCTTCAGGTGCCCCCTTGGTCGCCAGCAGATACAATGATGGTTTTTCATCACAATAGACATGGGTCATAGCCAGAATATCGGGTGAAAGCTCATATTGAAACTTTAGGGTGCGGTCATCATGCATGTGTTCAGTACCGCTTAAGCGGGTATAACCAAACAAATGGATCGCTTTTTCCATAGGATCAAAAGGATCCACTGGGGTGGCCAACATCGCAAATTCGACCAGAGTATGAAATGTCTCAGGCAATTCGCTCTCTTCCCTCACACTATAGGTGACGTTGTCGGCAGAGAGTTCAGCGACTTCCATACAGTTTTGTGTCAACGTCCCTGTTTTGTCAACGGCCAGTATAGTAATAGCCCCCAGTGCCTCAACAGCCGTAATGTTGCGTGTGAGTACTTTTATTTTACTGATTCTCCAAGCACCAAGGGCTAAAAATACGGTGAGAATAACGGGGATTTCTTCAGGCAAAATCGCCATCGAAAGGGCAATCCCCGAGAGGAGACTTTTCAAAATAGAATGATTGTTCCATACCCAATTCACCAACACAAGCACCGAAGCCAAACCAATCGCAAGTATCGTTAACGACCGGATAAAAGTACGGGAAGAGTATTGAAGTCCAGAGGGGGTTTCATCCGTGAGGGCCAATGATTGTCCTATATGTCCTACAGCCGTTGCGATTCCCGTCGTTTGCACGATAGCCAGTCCAACACCCTTAGTCACCACCGTGCTTGCAAACAAAGAACAGGCATCCGTTAAACCTGCTGATTTATCCACACTGACCGATTCACCGGTCAGTAATGACTCATCCACCGATAACTGTCCTTGCACGAGTTGTGCATCCGCCGCAATACGGTCCCCCTCATGCAATACCATCACATCACCGGGAACGACCTCTTGGCTGGATATACGGATCTCTTTGTTATCCCGTATTACCAATGCTCTGGGTGCAGAAAGATCGCGTAATGACTCCAGTGCCCGTTGCGTTTTGTGCTCCTGCGCCAACGTGATACCGATAACCACAAAGACAAAGGCCAGTAAAAATCCGGCTTCAGCACGATCACCAAGAGCCAAATAGATAAGTCCCGCTATGAGCAGCATCAAAAACATAGGCTCACGGACAACTTTGACAATAAGCGCTATCACGGTTTTTGGTTCACTGCCGGGGAGGGCATTGCGCCCGTAGTGAATCAGTCTCTCTTGCGCTTGGGCAGTTTTTAATCCGCTGATATTGGGTTTTTCGCTCATTTATGGTTCTTTTTTTCTGATTGCTTTATTGTAATGTGTAATTCTTTAAATTGGTGTGTAAAACAATTGGTCGCAATCATCACCATTAAATGGTAAAATAAGAGCACTCAAGATCAGGAAGTAGCCATGCAGCGCAACAGTTTTGTAAAAACAATGATATTTATTGCGATTGGGTTGTTTATTTGGCTTTTTTTCCCTTTTTTAAAAAGTTTTTTTGTGGCTTTACTCCTCGTCACTGCCTTTACCCCATTGCATGTGCTGTTTGAAACAAAACTCAAAAAATATCCAAAAATATCTACGCTAGCCTCCATCCTCACTGCCAGTGCTATGACATTGTTTTTAATCACCGTTCTCTTCGTCCCTATTCTCTTTTTTGTCTACTACATTATTGCCCATCCATCGGAGCTTTATGCTATGGGAGAGACCTTCTATACGCAGGGGATTCATCTCCTCTCTCTCGCACCCGATTCGGTAAGCTGGCTTAAAAAGCCTCTTGCCATGCTCAGCGAAAAAGTAGTTGAAAACCAAGAAAAAATTATTTCAACTGCTGTTGCGGGATTAGGGAATGGCGTTCTTAGCATTATGAGTGCATTAGGCGATATGGTTATGATTGTGATTTTCTTCTTTTTTCTCTCATGGTACCGACGTGATCTTACCCTTGCCATTACCCCTATCATCCCCATTAAACGCTCCATTCGTTCAGAATTCATATTGGATATGATTGCGACAACATCAACAGGATTTTATTCCCTTATCGGCGTTGCAATTGCGCAAGGATTGGCATTTGGAATTTTTATCAGTTTCTTCGATGGATATGATCCTCTTCTTTTGGGACTCATGATCGCAGTAACCTCAGTCATCCCTATTGTCGGAACGGCCTTGATATGGATACCTATTACACTCAATGAATTTTTTGGCGGACACAGCGTTAATGCCTTAATTATTTTTATCTATTCATGGGCAATGCTCTCATTTTTCATCGATAACATCGTACGGCTTATTATCTTACAACAGCTCAACCATCTTTTGAGCCACGGTCGTAAAGCCATCAATGATTTTTTGATTTTCTTTGCGATTTTGGCGGGACTTACGACATTTGGATTTTGGGGATTTATTTTAGGACCTGCGATTGTAGCATTTGCTGTAACACTCTTACGAATGTTACGACGTAATCATGCAGTGCATTAAGCCTTTAAAGCTTGAACTTCAGCACGGAGACGATTTAACTCCTCAGTGATGGCAGCGATTTCATCTGCTTTTTCAGCTGTATCATCACTGTGAGTATAACGCCCGATCGTAGATTGTAAACTGCTGGTCAACTGATCGAGTTTCCCTTTTGCGTTGTCAATCAATCCATTATGATCGATATTCAAATTCTCTTCGAGTTCATGAATCTTATCGATAATCTCGTCTTGATGCTTGAGTGCAAAATAGATTGCTACCCCTCCGAGTGCGGCTCCGAGTAAAAAACTAATGCCATTGTTTGAATTCATTATCTGCTCCTTGGGTTTAGTTGGATTTCTTTTTTAAAATTTGAGACAACGCCCCAATTGCAAGTGAGCCAAGTGTCACTTTTGCAATACCGTTAGAGGCTTTAAGGGCGAGGTTTTTGGTTTCATCATGTACATACGAGATTAAATCATGCAATTCGTGCAGTGAGAGTTTTGATTTATCACTGAGCGCACGGCTCTCTTCTTTGAAATGAGCAATGAGCTCATTAATTTCATGCAGTGTCAATGCAACTTTGGTCGAGAGAAAACTGATTTCGCTTTGGGCTTGCCCTATAAATTCATGTACACGCTTCATCGTTTGAAGTGTTTGCAGTCCAATAAAGACAATAACCATTGTTATAAAAACCATACAAATGGCAATAATTCCCACAAAAATAGTCAACCATTCACCGTTCATTGCATACTCCAAAAACATGTAGTTTGACAAATAGTAACCAAAGGTTTCTTAAGGAGCACCTCATTGACTGCGTTATGATAAAATCATACAATAAAACTAACCAAACAAGGGTTCTGATGAAAATACTGTTTTATTCCATCCTAACAATCATCCTGCTTCTAAGCGGATGTGCAACACCTGAATATGTGACCAAAGTCCCTAAAACTTCTTTGGATGGCGAATGGAAATCGATAATTTCTAATGCAACTGTCCGTTTTGACAAAGGGACAATTAGTGGTAATGATGGATGCAACCAATTTATTGGGAGCTACGCTACTGAGGAAAACAGCCTCAGCATATCAGATAAAATGATGTCTACTATGATGGCATGTTCTAATAAAAATGCCACTGCATTTAAAAATGCTTTAATGAACACTAAATTTTATGAGAATGATGGCAAAACACTTCTCTTGATGGGGGGGAAAGGAGAACCGTTGATTGAGTTTAAAATGCTCTCCAACACACTCGAAGAAGGGTTTTATGAGATTAAACATATCAATAATAGCAAACAAGCCGTTCTCACGCTCAAAAGTCCCATCAGCCTCAAAATTGGACCGGATGGAAAAATGGAAGGAGATACAGGGTGCAATCAGTACACTACCTCCTATACCCTCAAAGGGGAACAAATCACCATCGGTTTCCCTGCAATAACCCGCAAAATCTGCCCACCAGAGCTGATGGAACAAGAGCAGCAATTTATTACTACTCTTTCAAGAGCGTCAACATTCAAACGCAATGGCGAGAAATGGGAAATCCGAGATGAAAGTGGTACCTTGCTCATGGATATGATAAAAGATTAGAAGCTCATTTTGAGTAAAAAAATCTCTGCGCTTTCGGATGTACAAAGCATAGTTTCTCCCATGAGCGATTGGGTTTCGTCAGCGTCACCCGATGCGCTGATACCGAACGTGAAAGTGCCACATAAAACTGCGATGGGGCAAAAATCTCGTTGGTGTCGATGACGTAATCCGCCAAAGACATCCCTTGTGATTTATGGATGGTGATCGCAAACGCGAGGGTGATGGGAAATTGGCTCAGGGTAATGAGCTTCTCCTCATTAAGTGATTTTCCTTTCTCACTCCATCGTGACTTTATCGTCTCTACCCGCTCCACTTTAACGCTCTTTCCGTCCTCTTTTTTGACCCAAACACACTCTTCTTCAATAGAGAGGATTCTTCCCCGTTCCCCATTGTAGTAGTTCCATGAGTTGCGGGTAAAGAGGATGGGGGCACCGAGTTTAAGAACCATAACCCTCTCCAGACGGCTTTCACTCATAAACCGCTCTACATCACGCTCTTGCATTTTTTTGTCATGAATCGTGACGTAAGTAGACAACGCTATGGCTTCTCCGTTTAGATGTTCCAGTTGTGCACGGTTATGATTTTGGGCACTGATGTTTTTGCCGTACAGTAATGTGATGGTACTTTTATCCTCGTTTAACGGCTTCACCAACGCATCCAATGCACACATCGACTCCTCATCAATTGAGGCATGACGGACACTCTCCAGCAACGTCAAAAACTCCGATTCACAGGTTCGATATGATCCTTCCAAATGAAGCGTTTCAAACGCAAACCGCTCCCAGCTAGGAGATTCAAACGCAAAATATATCGGCTCATTCCCCCGTACGACAGGAGGAAGCTGTAAAAAATCCCCCACCACAATGAGCTTGCCTTTAAAATCGCATTGCAACAAACGAAGCCGTATCATGTCCAGCAACGCAGCTCCAACCATTGAAATTTCATCGATGATAATAACGTCCATACTCCCCGCAAGTTTGATAATTTTTTTCGCCGCATCGAGTTTGCCGTTACGCTCCAGTTCCTCTTGGGAGTTCGAAATCCCCAAATCAAAAAAGCTGTGAAGCGTCTGCCCTTCAATCAACGTCGCCGCCATTCCCGTAGAGGCTAAACAGGCTACTTTCAGCCCTCTTTTTTTAATATCCTCAATGATGGTACGCGTCAGTGTCGTTTTTCCCGAACCTGCACCGCCGGTGATAAAGAGGTTAGAGGTTTCTAAGATTTTTAAGGCATTTTCAATCATTTTATTCTTCTTAATCTCTTAGGTATCTAGCATCTTAAGCATATCATCGATAATACGTTGATTGATTCTGTATCCGTGGGCTTGAATATCTTCTAACAGTTTTATGGCTTGCTGTTTAATTAAAAATTCTCTTTTGACATTAAGATAGACAATACCAAGCAGCCCGATAATTTTTAGTCCTTGATTAATGGCTATTTTACGTCCCTTTTTTTCATCAATAATCAACTTACTTTTTCTTTCCACCGCCAAAGCAATTGCTTCACTTTCTCCATCATCTAAAATCATTTTGAGACTTTCGAGCAGTTCGCTGTTTTGAACTTCTATAACACTCATAAAGTTGGGCAAAACAAGCTCGTTTTTCGTAGAAATTTCTTTATAAACCGAGGTTGGTATAATAATAGTGGAAAAAAGATTTGAGAGCAAATCGGTTCTATCCAAGTCAAACAAGACAATAAGTGTCGTGCTATCGCTGATAATCATTAAAAGCTATCCAAAAATTTCACATCATCTTTGAAATCGTAATCAACAACATCAATGTGCATCAAAGAGAGCATTTTCATCGCTTTTTTGTGCGATATATCGAGTGATTTTCCCAGTTGTCCCAAGCTGATGTACCCTTTTTTGTACGCATCAACCATCAAGGCTGTTTTCAGACCATCAGATATGATAGCATCGTTAAAGGATACTGCCATTCCGATGGGCTTCGAGTGTTTTGTTATCATAGTGTACTCATCATTTTGTAAAGAGTTTGTGAGTATGGCTGGGTTAAGTTGTAAATCTTTAATACCTATCGTTTGCATTGCATCTCCTTATACTTACCTTTGATAGTATTATAGCACACTTTTATCCTTGATTTCTATCACTCTCCCAAACGGTACGTCTCTCATCACAGGTGTAATCCACACCGTCTCATAATGAGGCTCTCTCATCGGAAATTTGCCGTCCAAATCGGTAAAATAAAGGAGCATCTTCGGAGGGGTTAATTGTCTATCAATGAACTCAAAAACAGGGGTAAAATCAGTTCCCCCTCCCCCTTCAAGAGTGTACTCTATATTCTCTCCGTTGGTAAAACGCTGATGACTGCGAACACGATCATCACACACCAGTAACTCAATACTGTACGAGCCAAAAAGCTCCGTTATCGATTCAACCTCAGCGATAAACTGCGCCAATACCACCTCATCCACCGAACCTGAACTGTCAATCCCAATGACAAGTTCCAAATGACGTGATGTGGCGCTGGGGAGATAGATACCGGCATAGAGGAGCTTTTTGGAAGGGGGCATCATGGCGTAATCGCTGACGTAGTATCCGCCGATAGCATCTCGCAAAACGCTACGCCAATCAATCAACCCTTTAAGAGATATGGGTATTAATCGCTCCAATCCTTCCGGCAAACTTCCCATCTCTGAGCCTTTTTGAAGCGCATTTTGGGAGAGTATCTCGGTTTGTGCAGCTTCAAGTTTATCTGGAGGTATTTCATTATTTCGCCGTAAATCATTATCTTTATCGTTCAAATCTTCACGGGTGATAGTGTCTAAAAGCTCTTCATAAATCTCTTCGGCGTATTGACCTCGAAAGCGCGGATCATAGGTGATTTTACTGGGGGGGACAAAATCATTGTCGATGAGCATATTGTTAATCGCATGATCACATGCCGTATACCATAGCCATGGACTACGATTGCCAATACGTAAGGGATGAGAGAGGACAGTGTGCAGTGCCGCATTAGAGAGGGAAAACGCCACCTGCTCATCGCTAAGAGTGTTAAAAAAATCTTCTCTATACTCAAAACAATTGCCGTGCAGGATAAAGCTCTCGATATTATCATTGACCACAATTTCCAAACCGCTCGAAAGAGTGCCAAAATAGGGATGCTCGACGAGAAGCTTCGATTTGACTCGGCTAAAATCTAGCATAGCAAATAGGCGTACGCATTGACCCAATCGCCGTAACTTTGAATATGATCCATCACGATTCCCTGACGTTGAATGTCTTGGACAATCATCACCGCAAACTCGCTTTGTAGTTTCAATGTATAACGAAGGAGATGGTCGATTTTCTTCTCATCAGGATCACTTAAAATCCGTCCGACGAGAGCTGACGAGAGAGCATACAGTGCCGAAATATCTGTTGGGTGGTCACTGCTTTCACCGCTCAAAATCGCATCCATATCGGGCAAAAGGGTCATCACTTTACAAAATCCCAAAAAATCCACTGCATTGGCTTTTCCTACCGCACCACTGATTGCTTCGAGGAGTAACGGCTGTGGCAACGTGCTTTGCAAAACATTATGCACCGCTTCCCAGCTTCGAGGTGTCGCAAAACTTCGCTCATTAGCAGTAGGATCAAACGTAAAAAGCGCGCCGTTTTTAAATCCGATGTACGCCACAATACGTCCATCCACCCTACGCTTCATCGCCCACTCACGCCAATCTGCCACATTAACTTCCATTTCAATATGGACAAAACGGTTTGCTAACGGCGAGGGGAGACGATACACAACCCCGCGATCCCCCTCACGGTTTCCCGCCGCAACAATCGCCCACCCATCAGGAAGAACGTATTCGCCCACACGACGATCCAAAATCAGCTGATAGGCAGAGGCTTGCACAGCAGGGGCGGCAGAGTTAAGCTCATCGAGAAAAAGTATCCCCCGACCTTCACGAGGCAAGAACGACGGTGGAGCCCATAAAGCAGTGTGAGACTCTTTCTCATAAAATGGAATCCCTTTGAGATCAGTCGGGTCCATCAAAGAGAGGCGCAAATCGATGCATTCCACACCACTGTCTTGTGCAATTTGTTTGATAATCGACGACTTTCCGATTCCCGGAGGACCCCATAAAAATGTCGGTATTTTTGAGTCAATCATTGAACTCATTGTTGCTATTGTTTCTCTGACACGCATTAGTTCCATCCTAAATTATAGGTTTGTATGTGTTTGCCAAAAGCGGGGTTGGTTTTTACCGCTCTCTCAGTGCGTTGGTCGAGGGAGAGTTGATAGAGTATCTCTACGGGTGTAGAGGTGTTGGAGGCTAATGCCCTCAAAATATTTGGAGAAGCATTTTGATACAAGCGTTCCAAATATTCCGGAAATAAAGAGGCATTGGAAGCCAATTGCTCACCGTATTGATTCAGCACAAAAAGCGTTTCTAAATGCTCTGGTCTAAGTGCCGTATTTTGAGCAAGGGCTGAAAAAACAGCCTCCTTGTTCATCTCCATCAATCTCTCTTGCATCGAAGGTGTGAGGGATGGATTTGAAGCAAGGGCGATGGATTCTCCCATCAACCGCTCAAAACGTATCTCATCCAAAGGATAAAATGAGGCAATCAGCTCAGGATATTGTTGCTCCAAACTATCTGCCCCTTCTTGCGACAATGTAACATTGTGCGCCAAACTCCGCAAGATAGTCTCATCCTCCAACGCAAGAAGCTCTTTTTCCAACACCAACGGTTCTCGGTGTGCCAATAAATAAGCTCGCTCTTTAAGCAATAATTGTAAAAGAGATTTAGGAGTATCGCTGTGCAGTGCCATTGCATCAAGCACTCCAGAAAGTGACCTGTCATTTGAATTTTTTAACTCTTTCGCAATCGGAGAAAGCTCAGAAATAGCCATAATTAATTGGGAATTTCCATATTTCTCAACCAAATGGGCCAAACCGCTCATCGCGTATTGAACATTATGATTACGCTCCAAATCGATATAAAATCGTCCGATAATCGCTGCCGTTACGTCACGGTTTGTATCGTTATCAAACAACCCTTCCCCCTGCCAATCGTACAGCTTCAGAAGTTTAAAAAAAAGTTCATCGGTGATGTAAGGATTTTGGAGAAAATTGACCAGACGATCTTGGTCGCGTGAAAGTTTCAAACTCATAAGCAAACGATTAGGTTCAATAGAACCGCACAGCCATTTCTCAATCGCACCAATGTCTACAATGGGAACAGTATGTGACTCATAAATCCGTTCGCTCTCTTGAAGCTCAAGGGGGTTCATCATCTTTCCCTCGATGATAAGGGCAACCGTCTCGTCAAACTGCTTAACAACACTCATAGAATGCAGTTTCAACAGCACTTCAAATTCCACCCCATTAAGCGAGCGGGTTTTACCCAACAGCAATACCGATTTTCCTGCGTACTCTTCATAGTTCATTCGCGTATTATAATCCATCAGAGTAAAAAATAGGGGGGATTGCTATAATAACACCATACTTTAAAGGATTATCAATGACAGACCCCCTCGCCGATGGAATTGCCGCATATGATACCGAAGATTATGAGAAAGCCTATACTCTCCTTTATCCCCTTGGAGCCTATAGCCGTGATGCAGAGGCACAGTTTTACCTAGGAATGATCTATTTTTACGGTGAAGGGGTTGAAAAAAACGTAGAAGCTGCAATGGCATGGTGGAAAAAAGCAATGCGAAGCGGGCACGTCGATGCGGCATACCGTCTCAGCGAAATTACCACTTCTACTAAAACAACGTTTTAGCAGAACCCTCTCAAGGTATCCAAAAGTGCCAAGCGGTATAATTCCTCTATGATTTTACACAACCGTCCGCTTGGAATATCCCTTTTACTTCATGCCTTAGTGCTTGGACTTTTTCTTTTTGGGCTCTTGAGCGCTGTCCAAAAAAAACAAGACGAACCCCTAAAAATTCATCTCTCTTCATTTGCAACACCCGTACATCAAAGTATCCAGCCTCCGCTGCCACCAAAACAACAAGCCCCACTCCCTATCCCAAAAAATATCCCGGCATCGTCTATTGTCAGCACTCCGGCTAAACCATCGCCACCCATTGCTGCTCGCCCGACACCGCCAACACCAATAACGCAAACGATTCCGCAACCCTTGCCCACCGTCGTCTCCGCTCCCACACCCGTTGCTCCACCTAAAACGGTTGTTCCAACCCCTCAACTACCGCCAGCTCCACCCATAAATGTCGAAAAAGAGTTTATAAATGAACATTTAGGGGAAATTCGAGGATTATTACTCCAAAATTTGAAATACCCAAAAATGGCACAAAAGTTAAAAATGCAGGGAGAAGTTCGGATTGCGTTTTCACTGGGTAGCGATGGCAGTGTTGAGGATATTAAAATCATCGAGAGTTCAGGATTTGATTTATTGGATGAGGATGCGCGAACGCTGATTGAAAAAACCGCGTCTCGCTTTCCGAAACCTTCCAAATCGGTTCGGATCAGCGTTCCGTTAAGCTACGTATTGCGTTAAAGTTTATTCCAAAACCTTAGCAATACTGTATTTCATATCTTCGTCAAGATTTTCCATATTGGCGAGCATCCATGAAAGATACCCTTTATCCGTCATCACAATCTCACTGAGTGTTTTGCCCTTATGTTTACCAAACTTCAAAGGCTTCGTAATCAAAACAGGGGTTTGAGTCAGTTCCACCATCTTATCGATGGGATTGACGTTTCCGAAACGTTCGGTGAGTTTTTTACGAAGTTCCGTGAGAAAAAGCTTCAATACCAACACATCGCCGATGGCATCGTGCGCTTTGACGACAATTCCCAATGCCTCTGCTTCCGCTTGCTCGAGTTTGTACAGTCCCAATCGATACCGAAAAAACTGCAACCGATGCGCTTCCTCTTCATCAAAAAGGTGTTTTGCACATCGCAGGGTATCAATCAGACGCATTTTTGAGGTAAAGTTTTCTTTCTGCAACATCCCCAAATCAAACGGGGCATTATGAATAATCATCACGTTATCGGGAGTATTTAACACTTCCAACGCCTTAAATGCGGAGGTTTCAACGCAAGAAGGCTTCCCTTCGATTTGGTCAGGTGTAATACCGTGGACTTCCATCGCACCGTATCCGATGGGAACAATACTGGAACACAAATCATTATGAACCTGAACATTTTTGCCATCCAGAACCATAAATCCAAGCTGTATCACACGATCGTTTTCTCCTGCACCCGTTGTTTCGGTGTCTAAAATGACATATTTAGCCATTAATACTGGTCATCTTCTTTGTCAATATCAAACTCATCGTAATCGTCTTCGTCCTCTTCCTCTTCTTCGTCGTATCCAAGGTCATCCTCATCTTCGTCTCCACCCTCACGCATAGCCGTAAGTTCGGTATAGAGTTGTTCAGCTTCTTCTTCGTCGATCTCACCGCTTTCAAGCTCTTTGAGCAACTCTTTGTATTCATCACGAAGCGCTTGCATGTCTTCAAGCTCCGCGCGCTCTTGTGGCGTTGCATCTTTGGCCGATGCAATTCCCTCAAACAATTCGTCAATGTGATCTTCGACATCAGGTATGAGTTCGGTTTGAATCAAATGTTTTAGTTGTGTAATATAAGCCATGATATTTCCTTGTAGTATAATGTCACAATTGTAGCAAAAGAAAAGAAAAATAAATGAAATTACCCTTGCTTTTACTGGTATCACTTGCACTTTACGCAGATACATCCCTCCCTTCCCTCATCGAATCGGCACAGCACAATGAAAAAATAACCTCTTTAGAACAGCGTTCCCTTGCCGCAGGGTTAAACTATCAAGCCACCAAGAACTCCTATCTTCCACGAGTTGATGCTTTTGCAAACGGCTTTGTTGTCGATCGTATGGGAGGGTTTGATGCCAAGCGCAGCAGTGCCGCAGGTCTCAAAGCAGAAATGATCCTTTTTGACGGTTTTAAACGTGAAAATACGATCAACCAAAGCGATGCTTTTAAAAATGCCGCCCGCTATGATCTCTCTGCCGGAAAAAAAGCATTAACCCTCGAAGTGATACAGCGCTATTTTGAATTGCAAAATACTCTTGATGCGATTGACACCCATATTCTGATACACGATCAGCTAAACGCACAGCTTGGTCGGCTTGAAAAATTCCGAAGTGCAGGACTTGCAAGTGAGGATACTCTGATGAGGATGCGTTCTGAACTCTCCAATGCCCAGTATCTGCTGGAAGACTTAAAATACCAAGCCGATCGGCAAAAAGGGGATTTGGAAATCATCTCCAACCAAAAAATAACCGAGCTTAAACCCTCCCTCGTAATCGAGCCGGCACTGACCAAAACCGAAGAGCTCGATACTCTCAAGGCTCTGCGATATTCACGTGATGCCAAGCAGTTTGAAGCCCAAAAAACCGATGCGGGATATTTGCCGACTCTTAAAATCGAAGATCAATACAGCTATTATGATTACTACAATGATCCCATTGCCGCCATGCGTGTCAATACCCAAAACAAATTGACGGCATCCCTCACGATGAACCTGACCGATTTTTCATCCGCATCGACTGCCAAACAGTCTTTAGCCGCACAGGCACAAGCAAAAACAAGCGAATTGGCGTATGCATCCAAAGAAGCTCAAAACAATGTGCTCATGGCCGTGCGATACATGGAACGTTCCCGTATTCTGATCGATGCGGCACAAAGTGCGTTTAACGCATCCCAAAAAACATTTGCTGCCGTCAAACAAAAATACGAAGCCCGAATCGTTGACTACGTCACCTATCTGGATGCGCTCCACTCCCTTACCGATACTACCAATCAGCTCAGCCGTGCCAAGCGCTCCCTTCACTATGCCTATTCGGCCTATTACTATTATGCGGGATTAGACCCCAAGGAGTTTGTACAATGAAATATCTGCTCTCTTTTTTCTTCCTTATCACTTCTTTGCTGGGTGAAGATATTTATGCAACGTTCGATGTTATTGCCGCGAAAGAGGCAAATTTAGCCCTTACAACATCAGGCGTTGTCAAAACACTGCGGGTTGATGTCGGAAGCCATGTCAAAAAAGGGGATATTCTCCTAGAAATTGACAATGACAATCTCACGGCCGGAGTCGATTTAGCCAAAGAGAGTCTTAAAAAAGCGCAAATCGAAGAGCAGTTTGCAAAACAGACCTATGATCGGTACAAAAAAGTCGAAAGCGTCATCGATGCCGAACTCATGGATCAAAATACTCTGACGTATCAGAAGTCCTCCGCAGCACTAGCAGAAGCTAAGGCACAACTGCGCTACCAAAGCACCCTTGTTGAAAAAACACGTCTTCGTGCCCCCTTTAACGGTGTCATTTCTGAGCGCAATAT
This sequence comes from Sulfuricurvum sp., assembly GCA_028714915.1. Classification (GTDB taxonomy): domain Bacteria; phylum Campylobacterota; class Campylobacteria; order Campylobacterales; family Sulfurimonadaceae; genus Sulfuricurvum. Next base: position 38,578 of record JAQTLL010000002.1, on the reverse strand, counting down.
TGAACTGGGTGATGGAGTCGGCGGAGGTTCAATGCCTCTGTTTAAACTCATCAGCTCCCCCGATGTCAAACTCTTGATTTTATTCGATGAAAAATATCTTTCACGTGTAAAAAAAGGGTCTGCGATTCGCTATCGTATTGACGGAGAGAGCCAATGGCGTAACGGACGTATCACCAAACTCTATCCTACAATCAATCCTAAAAACCGAAAAGCAACGGCAGAAGTAATGGTTTCAAAAATTGCGCCAGGGCTTTTTGGTGAGGCGTATATAATTGGAAAATAGCTCTAATAGCATCTACTTTTAATAATAACGTATTCCCGTCATACCCGCGTAGGCGGGGTATCCAGCTGGATTCCCGTCTTCACGGGAATAACAAAAGTATCTTCTATTACAGTATTATTAGAAATCAGCAAGGAATCAAAATGTATAAATTTGCTATAAATCGTCCGATAACGACGTTAATGCTCGTCATGACGTTTATCGTTTTTGGGCTTCTCTCTTTTCGTGCTATGCCCGTTGCCCTCTTCCCAAATATCGACTTTCCGATTGTTACGATACAAACCTCCTATCCAGGTGCCGATCCCGAAACCGTAGAATCCAAAGTCACCGATAAAATAGAAGAAGCCGTATCCGGAATCGACGGAATCGACAAGCTTATCTCGACCAGCTACGAAGGGCTTAGTGTCGTTACGGTACAGTTTAAACTTACCAAAGACATTGAAGAAGCGGCAAATGATATTCGAGACAAAGTGGGGACTATCCATCTTGATAACGATATAAAATCACCCGTTGTCCAAAAAGTAAGTGTCTCGGGAGCTGCCTCTGTCAAGCTTTTCGTCAGCACAAAATCGGGTAATCCTATCTCTCTAATGCGTTTTGCCGATGAAAAAATAAAACCGAAACTCCAACGAATCCAAGGGGTTGCCAATGTTAAAATCGTAGGGTATCGGGAGCGGGAAATCCGCATCTTTACCGACCCGTTTTTACTCAACAAATATGGTATCTCCTCCGATGAGCTTCAAAATCTGATTGCACGCGAAAATGTCCGTTCAGGAGGGGGGAAACTCATCTCTGCACAAAATGAACTGGTGCTTAAAACCCGCAGTGATGCAATGAGCATTGATGATTTGAAAAAACTGCTTATTCGTCCGGGACTGCGTCTGGGAGAGATTGCCCGCGTCGAAGACGGTCTCAAAGATGCAAAAAGCTACTCGCAGTTCAACGGGCACGAAGGGGTACTGCTGGAGGTGCAAAAAATATCAGGTGCCAATGATTTAGAAGTTATCAAAGGGGTCAAAAAAGTGCTCCCTTCCCTTCGTACATTGGCATCCGACAACTACGCACTGCAACTCGTCGAAGATCAATCCGATAAAATTCTCATCAACATCGACAATGTAAAATTCGATCTGCTCTTCGGCGCACTCTTGGCTGTTCTAATCGTCTTTTTCTTTTTGCGCAACCTCACAGCAACCCTTATCTCCGCCCTTGCCATTCCGACTTCCATCATCGGAACCTTTGCCCTGATCGATGCCCTCGGTTATGACCTCAACCGCCTTACACTCATTGGTTTGACCCTCGCCATCGGGATTTTTATCGACGATGCCATTGTCATCATCGAAAACATTTCTAAAAAAATGGAGTCGGGAATGGAGCCGTTTCGCGCATCCTTTGAAGGGGTAAAAGAGGTCGCTTTTTCCGTTTTGGCCATTTCAGCGATGCTTCTTGCCGTTTTTGTCCCCGTCGCTTTCATGGGTGGAATTGTCGGAAAGTTTTTCAACTCATTTGCCATGACGGTAGCTTCTGGTGTTCTTATCTCCTATTTTGTCGCCATCATGTTTATCCCGACCATAGGCGCACGGCTTCTCAGCGGCAGTGAAAGTGCTTTTTGGGAAAAAACCGAACCGATGTTCCAAAAGCTTGATTACGCTTACCGAAAACTTTTAGCCTTTTTACTCCGTTTCAAAATGACTACCTTCATCGTTGTCATCGCTCTCCTTATTTTTTCCTTTTCTCTTGCCGGAAAAGTCGGAGGGACGTTTGTCCCCATGGAAGATATGTCTGAAATGCGTGTCATGATCAAAGCTCCCGTAGGAATATCACTCGAAGCGATGAAAAGAGAGATGCACCCGCTGGTAAGTGCCCTGCAAAAAGACAAACGAATCGAAACCGTTGTCCTCACCATCGGCTACAATCCGGCACAAGAAGCTCATAAAGCAATGATTTACGCCAAACTGCTCCCCGTCGAACAACGTCCGGGGCTTGAAGCTATGATTGCGCTTTATCGCGACAAATTCAAAGCCTATTCCCATCTGGTCATCAGCGTTGAAGATGTCCCCCCCATCGATACGGGTGAGAGCAATGCCCCTATTCAAGTTGTCCTCACGGGAGCGGATCTCAAAGTACTGGAAACCAAATCAGCTGCCTTGATGCAATTGCTCAAAGACAGCCATGGGACGACCGACAATGACAGCGATTTTGAACCGGGAAAACCTGAAATTCGCATCACTATTAATCGCCAGAGTGCCCAACGGCTTGGCATTAATGCAAAAGCGATTTCCAATACCATTAATGCCTCTTATTCCAGTGACAGCGCTATCTCAAATTTCGAGCAGGAAGGTCGCCAATTTGACATAACCCTGCGCAATGGGGATCAATACCGCAAAACTGTCGATGATCTCAAAAAAATACAAATTCCAAGTGCTTCAGGAGAATTAATCTCTCTGGATGGACTGGTTAATTTGGAAGAGACAAAAGGAACCGCATCCATCAACCGCTTTGATCGTGAACGCAAGATTTTGGTTACCTCCAATCTTGACGGAGCACCATTGGATTCTATCGTCACATTGATCGATTCAAAACTCCCTGCCCTGCTGAGCGAGGGATATCACTATCGCTATACTGGAGATATTGAACGGATGCAAGAGACGATTGAGGCGTTTGGATTTACGGTAGGTTTGGCGGTCATTTTAATCTATCTTATCCTCGCCGCACTCTATGAATCGCTCATTCAGCCTCTCATCATCATGGTGGCAATGCCGCTGAGTTTTACGGGGGTTATTCTTGCTTTGTACATCAGCGGAAACCCCTTTAGTATCTTTGTTATGATTGGGATTATTTTACTGCTGGGGATGGTAGGAAAAAATGCCGTTTTGGTCGTCGATTTTGCCAATGCCGCCATCAAAAATGGGAAACCGGTCAATGAAGCGCTTTTGGAAGCAGGGGAAAAGCGCCTCCGCCCTATTCTCATGACCACATTTGCCATGATCTTTGCCATGCTGCCACTCGCTCTTGGAGCTGGAGCAGGCCATGAAAGCAATGCCCCTATGGCAATTGCCATCATCGGAGGACTTATCAGTTCTACCCTATTAGCACTGTTTATCGTTCCGATACTCTATCGCATCATGTACCCGCTGGATGCGTGGTTACGACGCCATTATGAGAAAGAAATGCTATAAATTTCTCCCTTCATAGAGGCTAGTGTAACCAAGCAGGACTTTGCTTCGTTGGTGTTCCATAATTAAAAACGCTTCAAACGCCTTTTCATCCAAGGGACGTGAATACAAGTACCCTTGTCCTTGCAGACATCCAGCCTCTTTTAAAAATTTAGCTTGAACCTCTTCTTCAATCCCCTCGGCTATAGTTTTAAACCCAAGAGCATCCGCCATAGCAATAATAGCTTTGACAATGGCACCGTCCCGATCACTATGCGGAAGCTCACAAACGAAAGATTGGTCGATTTTGAGCTTATCGATAGGAAAAGCTTTGAGATAACTCAAACTCGAATACCCAGTACCAAAATCATCAATTGCTATCTCAATTCCTAAATTTTTCAAGGCAATCAGCTTCTCTCCTAATACTTTTGGATTACTCATCAAAACACTTTCTGTAATCTCAAGCTCTACAAATTCAGGCTCCAACGTACTCTCAATGATAATTTGATACAACGTCTCTACTGCATCCGGACGCTCAAACTGTTTTCCTGATACGTTTACCGATATTCTCCCCGGAAACAGACCCGACTCTTTCCATCTCTTTACTGTCTGGCACGACTGCGCCAATACCTCTTCACCTATGGGAATAATAAGATTATTACTCTCTGCAAGAGGAATAAACACATCCGGACGGACGATCCCCAATGTGGGATGCTGCCATCGCACCAACGCTTCTGCTCCGATAACGGCACCGGTTAAAAGATCAACTTGAGGCTGATAATAGACAACAAATTCTTTCTCCTCAATCGCACGACGAAGCTCTCTCTCCATCAATACCCGTTCCAGCAACCGTACGCTCATCTCCTGCGTAAAAAAACAATAATTACTCTCTCCCACCTCTTTTGCTCTGCGCAGCGCAATATCTGCATGCTTTAACAGTGTTTCGCCGTTCTCACCATCGTCAGGATAAAGAGAGATTCCAATACTGACACTTAGCTTCAAAGCCCCGGCAGGTGTCTCAATGAGCGTATTAAAAAGTTCCATAATCTGCTGTAAAGTACGTTCACATTCACTAACCGCCTGAATCTCTTCGAGAAGAATAACAAACTCATCACCGCCAATTCGGCTGATAGTATCTTCATGGCGGATCAATGCTCCCATCTTGGAAGCTACTTGCGTAATGATTACATCCCCTACGCCATATCCATACGATTCATTAATATCTTTAAAATTATCAATATCTACATACAACACAACAATCTTTGTTTTTTCACGCTGGGCTCGCTGAAGAGAATGTTCGAGTCTAGCACTCAACAACAGACGATTGGGCAGATTGGTTAAAGTATCATAATGGGCCATACGTTCAAGCTCTTTTTCTGACTCTTGAATTCTCGTAATATCATCCCCCGATGAAAAAGTTCCCGTTATTACTCCGTTTTGATCTCTCAACAATGCGTTATGCCATGCAATAATCCGCTCTTCACCGCTCTTGGTCCGTACGATATTTTCATAATACTCTACCATCTCTTGCTGCCCATCGATGATAGCGATAAAAAGCTCTTTTGATGGTGAGGCTTGCTCTTTTACCACAAAGGTATTGAACCAATCCTTCCCGATGGCTTCCTCTTTGGTTACCCCAAGTATTTCACACCCTTTGGGATTTAGAAGAACCACTTTTCCCTCCCGATCCAATACCAAAAACATCACCGATGCAACATCCAAGTAGAGTTTGCTTTTTTCCTTTTCCAGCTCTATCGTATGGTTTAATGAAAGAGAAAGTTCTTCGCTCAACCGTACCAAATCGCTTACATCATTCAAAAAAAGTTTCAAAATAGACTGATTATTAACCTCTGCCTCCATAAGCGTCACTTCATAAATTCGTCCGTTTATCTCAATTTGTTCGTGCTCAACCCCTCGATGCACTCTAAATGCTTCCATTATGTGATCCCAATTTTCTGATCCGAGCATTTGTGATACACAATCATCTATTTTGACCTGAAATGTTAACATCGCTTCAGCGTTGAGCCATTTGATAATTTGTGTATCATCCAAATCAATAATCTCACAAAAGGAAAGACCCAAAAGATTGTACGTTGCCCGAGCATCACGAAGCTTTGCTTCAAGCTTCACCTCAAGCGCCGTATTGTAGCTCAAAACCAAATCTTTTTCATTTAGAAGATAAAGGTCATCCTCCCCACAAACAAGCAGATGATGAATATTTTTTTCTCGCATCAACTCAACGGCATCGTAAATTTTCTTATCCATCCCAATACTAACAATCGGAGCATATATGCAGGTTGAAATCAACTCACTGCTTGGAATTTTTTGATAGACCAATTCCAAAATATCTTTTTCGGTGATAACTCCAACAGCTTTATTGTCTCTCATTACTATCAATACATCACGATGCTCATACTGCATTAGACGAATTGCTTTCTCTACTGTTGCAGTATATTCCACAGTTATAGCGCGATTACGCCTATGGAGACACTGAAAAATTTCATTACTGGTATGGATATAACTTTCGTAGTAACGCAGCACATCCCCATGAGTAAGAGTACCCACATAATGTTCATTTTCATCAATCAGTACAATGCGACGTATCTCATAGTCAATCATCATCTCTACTGCCATATCAATAGGACGATTATTATGAATCGATACAATAGGATACGTAGCAAACTCAATTGCCTGAGACTCTCGCTGAACCCCTGATGCATATAGTTCTATAATATTTTTAAGAGTCAAAATTCCCTTAACGATGGAACCGTCTAACAATAAAATATGACTCTCTTGTTCATACTCCATTCGCTCAATCGCATCGCTTAATGTTGCTTCAATACATAAACAATCATTTTTATAAGCAACAAGATCACTCAATAACATAAAAAATCCTCAACTAAAGTGCTAAATTATACATTATTATCGGTATCAATTGAATTGAAAAGTATAGTTGAAATAAAAAATAGAAGAAAGGAAGAGCTTTGGTAACAATGAAAGAAGTTGCTTGAATAAGTACCTGAAATAGGCGTTAAAATAGAGTTGGTGCGGTCGGGGGGATTTGAACCCCCACACCTGTTGGCACTACCACCTCAAGGTAGCGTGTCTACCATTCCACCACGACCGCATAAAAAAGGTTGATTAGCCGAAGCTAATCTGAGGTTTATTGAATAACTTACGCTACTAAATAAGGGTTTGCGTAAAGTGCGATAAGAGCGATTACAAGAGTATAAATAACTTGAGCTTCGATCATAGCAAGAGCGATGAACATAGTTGTCATCAATTTTCCGCCAAGACCTGGGTTACGTGCAGTACCTGCAATAGTTGCAGCAGCAGTGCTACCCATACCGATAGCTCCACCAAGTGCAGCCAAACCAAGACCAACACCAGCAGCGATCATAGAATACGCTTTCAATGTTTGGTTAGCAACGTCTCCTGTTGCAGCTGCAACAGCAGGTGCAGCATCAACAGCTGCTTCAACAACTGCTACTGCTTCGTCAGCACCGAATGCTGCAGCAACAAAAGCGATCATAAGAAAAAGAACTTTTTTCATAGGTTGTCTCCATAATTAATTATCAAAGTCTGTTCGGATAGTGTCCCTACTTATCACTTTGTGGACGGCATTATAAAACCCAAGAGCTAAAAACTTACTTAGCTCGTGCCAATCCGATTTTATTTCCTTTGAATTCGACGATTTCTACCATCAATTCATCCCCTTCGCTTACCACATCACTCACACGGGTAATATGCCCATCGGAGAGTTTTGAGATATGGATAAGTCCATCAATGCCACCCGGAAGCTCGATAAACGCTCCAAAATCAACGATTTTTTTCACTTTTCCATTAACAACATCGCCCACTTTGTATTCAACCTTAGGGGTTGATTCCACACCGCTTACAATCCCTTCGATGTGATCGCGCGCCCCTTTGATCCCGTCACGATTTTTGCCTGTAAGTTTCACCGACCCTTTTTTCTTGTCAATGTCGATTGCTACGTCAAATTTTTCAATGATTTCACGAATTGTTTTACCCGCTTGTCCGATAATATCGCCGATAAAACTTGGATCTACATGAAACAGCTCGGTGCTTGGCAATGTCCCTTCATTGAGCTCAATACTCTCTTCTGAGGCGATCATAATATCGATAATATGAGCGCGCGCTTGGGCAGCTTGATACAGTGCTTCTTTTAGAATATCCAAATGGATACCGCCAAGCTTGATGTCCATTTGCATCGCGGTAATACCCTCTTTGGTACCGGCTACTTTAAAATCCAAATCACCGTCATGATCTTCCAATCCCATAATATCACTCAAGATGGCATGACGATCTCCCTCTTGAACCATCCCCATCGCTACCCCTGCGATGGGCTCACACACTTCAATGTCTCCTGCACGTAATGCCATGTAGCCACCGCACACGGTTGCCATAGAGGATGAACCATTTGACTCTAGGATTTCCGATACAAGACGAATCGTTTGACCGTTACGCACGGTTGCACCCTCTAGTGCTCGTTTGGCTAGATTTCCGTGACCCAACTCACGACGACGCGGTGCACCGATAAGAGATGGTTCTCCGACACTAAATCCCGGAAAGTTGTAATGAACCATAAAGGCTTCGTTTTGGGTACCGCTATCGGTCAATCCTTCGTACATCTGAGCATCTTTAGCTCCGCCAAGGGTCAAAATAACCAAAGCTTGCGTTTGTCCGCGAGTAAACAATGCCGAGGCATGTGCACTTGGCAATACATTTGTTTCAATCGTAATCGGACGCACTTCGTTAAGTGCACGTCCATCGGCTCGAATATTTTCATCAAGAATTTGAGTACGCACCATTGAGCGTTTCACCTGCTCAATCGCTTTTTTCAACTCATGTTCATTCCACTGCGGCATTTCACCCATAATCGTTTTACGAATGGTGCGAAGTGCAGTGGATCGTTCTGTTTTTGCCATTTGATTAATACCGCGTTTCAAATCATCGGTATGGTGCGTACGAACGTACTCAATCATCTCAGTATCGATTTCACTGACAACACACTTCAGCTCAAACGGAGATTTGGCGTAAGGCTTAAATGCATTTTCATACGCAGTATTAGCACTTTTTAGCTCATTTTGTGCCAATGCTAAAATTTCAATAAGCTCATTTTCACCGATGGCATTGCTTTGGCGCTGTAGAAGTGTTTGATTGGAAAGAACGGGATCAATAAAAGGCTCTATTCCCATATCGACGATGACGGCTTCATCGCTTCCGTTGGCTTGCATCTCAATCATCAGCATATCTTCACGACTTCCTGCCAGATACAAATCAAGAGTACTTTTTTTCAACTGTGAAAGGGTAGGATTCACGACGATATTTCCATCAATTTTTGCGATACGAACCCCGCTCACTGAGGTAAAAATATCAATATCAGAAAGATACAGTGCCGCAGATGCTGCATTAAGGGCTAATACCTGTAAGTCTGATTCGTTATCACTGCTGAGAACCAATATTGAGATTTGAATCGGATTTGCAAATCCTTTGGGAAAAAGCGGACGCAATGAGCGATCAACAATACGTGACGTCAATGCTTCAAAATCACTTGGTTTGGTTTCACGTTTAATAAATCCGCCCGGGAACTTACCTGCTGCGTAACTTTTTTCGATATATTGAACCGTCAACGGTAAAAAATCCTCATCGACAAAGTCGGTCTCATCAACAACCACTGTTGCCAAAATAACCGTATTACCAGATTTGAGCCATACCGCACCATTAGCTTGCGCCGCTACTTGATTAAGCGCATACGCCTCATTTTTATTATTTAAAGCCAGTTCAATGGTATATTTCATTTTTTTCCCTAAAATTTAGTTTTTTAACGCGCTAACGAAGTTGCACCGGATAGATATTTAAGATTGTTATCAATAAAGCGAAGCCCTAAACCAAAAAAGATATTTTGCGATTGAGGATTAAGAAAATTATCCCATCCGCCGTACAATTCCAAATGCTTGAGCATTTGATACCGCAGTTGTGCCTTAAGATGAGGGTTAGTCCCTCGTACATCATTAATGGCATTAAAATCAAATGCTTCTGCCGAAAATTTCAGCTTGTCATGATTCATAAAATAATCAATACCAAGCCCTCCGGTAGATTCAATTCCACCAAAGCGCAATAAAGTATTATCAAATCGTTTTCCATACTGTGCCGAAATAAAATGTCTTCCTTTTACGTGTGCTCCCGGAGATTTAATAGCATCAATAGAATAATCATCCGCACTGACCAAATCAAGCATATAATAGGTTTCCGGATTAGGCAAGTATATAGCCCCTAGATAAATTTTTCCGTATCCATCACGCATCATATAATCGGTATGCATTGCCACTTGCAATTCACTGGTGGTAAAATTGGAGAGAAGCGAATCCACTTTATCAAAAGCATTTTCAGCACTTTTGAAGAAAGTACCTGCTGAATCTATGGTAGTCTTTAATCCTGTACGATTTTCAACCAAAATAGTACTAACATTGTCTTCGATACCGACAAATTTGGTAACCGCTTCAGGAAGTGTATGTTCCAAGGCACCGCTGATATTATCCATTCGAGCTGCCAATGAATCTATACGCCCCATTATTGCTGGCAGATCTTTGTTCACCGTATCGGCAGTTTGAGAAAATCCTGCGCTCATGGCTCTAAAATTAGCAATGGCTGCATGCAATTCCTCACGATTATCAACAACCACTCCATTAAGATTAACCCCGACATCCCTAAACGCGATGATCGCATCTTGAATCGCTTTACGATGTTCTTTATCGAGAGTTGAGCGAAAATCATGCATCAATAATTCAAGCTCTTTGGCGGCAGCATTCACCGAATCGCTGGTTTGATCGAACGAAGCATACTTTTTAGATTGTGCTAAAATACCGCCGGTATGAAGATTTGAAGAAGAATCACCAACTACGATATTCAAAACCTTCGATCCCAACAGAGACTCTTGCGCTACTATCACCGATGAATCATCCGGAATCTTCACACCATCATTGATTAATAAGGTTAGTCGTACATGCTTCCCATCGATTGTAATATTCTGTACTTCACCAATCACAACACCATTCATTGCAACGTGCGTTCGCTTCTCTATCCCTGAAGCATCCTCTACATACGCTTCAACCGCATACCCCTTTTGACCCCATTTTCCAAGCGATGTCACCTGTGTTGAGAGAAACAAAAGTGCCATAAGAGCTATTGCAACAAATAATCCGATTTTTGCTTCTAGTTTCATTTTCCCCTCATCGATCATTAGTAAGTTTATAATTGAATTCAGATCCGCCAAGCGGCTTTAAGTTAACGGTAATAAAAACATATGAATCATTCAACGAATTATGCAGCGGATCATTGGTTACAATCGGGCGTAAATTTTGGACAAATCTCAAACCGAAATCGAAACACCGTTGAGTGTATAAAAACCCTATCTCACCCCGCTTCAGTACCTCTGCATGATAATCATAGGCTATTTGACCAAAAAACCGATAATAACGATTGTATTGGTAAGATGTATCAGCTGTCAAGTACGATGCATAAACCGGAAGATTATTGAGCAATGTGTCCGTGTAATAATGGCTGATACTTCCCCTTATACTTCCACTATTATAGCGAACTGTATTTTGTTCTTTTGAAATTACATTACGATCATGATTGTATGCCGTTTGATTGTAAAATGAAAGTGCACTTGAGACCTGCCATTCTAATTCATTTTGAAGTTCTCCATAAGAACTCCCCTGTTTGTCATGCGCAAAATTTTGGGATAATCGATCGACAAAAAGCTGTTTTCCCCCTTCAAACAGATAATTATTAAGCGCCAATGCTAAATTGTCTTTAGGCTCATTTAACGTATAAAAATTGCATGCAGGATCGGTACTTCCCACGGTACAGGAATCGTGATAGGTTTTATAATAGCCATTATACAGACGGCTTCCTGCATACGAATAACTCACTTCCGGATTCATCACATGCGTCAATGTTTCATACGGATGAATTAATGTTGAGCCAATTTTAAAAATATGGTCTACCTGCGCGTATGTCCCTTGATCATAGCGGCTTCCTGTCTCACCCGGAAGTTCATTTCCATAAAATTTAATTATTCTCATAGAACTATTTGCCACATAACTCGCATCTAAATAATCATCAAAAAGAGAGGTTTGCAGCGTTAGAGGTATATTGACATCTCCTTGAACTGCTGCTTTCCCTTCGCTGCGATAAAAGTTATTAACCGTAGCATCTCCGTTTACAAGGAGATGATCCCCAAAAAAAGTTTTTAAATAACGATGATACTGAAACGACGGCAGTACTTGAATGGTTTGGCTGTTCGAACTTTGGTTAAGGTATTGATAATATTTGATATAGGCACCAAAATAGTTGTCTTCACTGCTGTAATAGCTATTCATGCGTGAAATAACTTGATTTGCCGTAACATTATAAATTTGGTTGGTGTGCTGAAGATTTAAATACTCGACATCACTCATTCTGCTTGCACGTACATACAATCCTGACGTACCTTCCAAATCAAGACCAAACCACTCTTTTAAAAAAGCATCATGGCGATAATCGGCATTATAGCCGTAATGTGTCTTATGTGCTAAATTGTATTGGGCTATATAACCGCTTTGCTCTTTGAAGTATCCTGCGCGTATAGAACCTTTTGAATGGAGGCTGTCAACAAATCGAAAATTTCCATAGATACCCTCTCCTCTGGAGGTACGAATCTGAGGAGTAAGTTCCAAATCCCACCAGTTTTGCGGTGCAAAATATATCGGCTGTTGATAATAAAAACCCTCCGCATTCGATATTCCAAAAAAGGGCATCAATAATCCGCTTCGACGTGTGTTGTCGGTCGAATACCCAAAATAAGGAAAATACATCACCGGAACATCTTCAATAAATAATCGTGCATTATACATATTGACCCATTGCGTTTCAGTATTATAATCTGCACTCGTAAAACGCATCTTCCAAAGAGGATCTGTAGAATTACATCCCGATAACGCTCCACTGGCAAAGTCAATTTTATTTTGACATCCACTTGCCTCATCTGTACTCATCCAAGCACTGCTATTGGTATCAATCACGTAATAGGGTTTTGAATAACGAGTCTCTTCCTCAAGGTTTAATCGTGAATACTCACTAATCGAGTGGTATTGTCCTGATTTAAAAGTATTAACATGACCAAAAGCCTCAACGATACTGGTATTACGATCGTATGTCAGCTTTTCGGCGCTTACGATTTGATCTTGGTAGACAAGTGTAGGATAGGAAGCTGCACGGACAAGAGAACCATTGGCATCAACTTGAGTACCAATAATTTCGACTCGCTCACCACCAAGCAGTATGCTTGCACTCACCATGCTAAGCAGTAAAATTTTACGCATCAATAACCAAAGTTCGTGCACTAAGATCATGCCAACTACGTCGATAAGGATCAAAAAAAGCCCAAGCAAATCCTAGATAAAAAAGAATTTCGCTCACCACTCGAAACACCGATCGATTAAAAGCACTCAAAAAACCTGGATTAGAGAGAGTCTTGATTTCAATAACCCGTATTTTCATAACGATTTTTCCCAATGTTGCGCCGTATTGCATTGTAAAAAAGGTTTGATAGAGTATTTTAATCGCCATGTATTCCAAAATAAACGTATTTATGATTAAAATCATCGCCTCCACGCTGGCAGCCGTTGAAATCGAATCCCATAAAATAGCAAGCAGTATCATCGATAACAGTACCTCATCGATTCCAAATGCTGCCACACGAGAGCGCACACTTGCAAGGTGCAGCTTTTCTCGTGAAATAAGGGTTTCGATTTCGTTATTCATTAACGCAATGCTTGATACGCAATATCGGTGCGAAGTTTTTTGCCGGCAAAATGAACTTGCCCACACAGCATATAAGCACGATCCCGTGCTTGCTTAATGCTCTCGCCCACACCGACACATACGAGCACTCGTCCGCCGTTGGCGTAAAGTTTCCCATCTTCTTCGATCACACCCGCATACGCAATATGGGTATTTTGAGCAATCTCATCATGATGAATCTCATCGACCACAATCTCTGCAGGAACGGAGTTGTCATAAGGATAATTTTTACTTGCCATCACCACTCCGACGGCATATTGGTCGTGAAATTCCACATTTAAAGTATCAAGTTGCTTTGTAGCAGCTTTGTAAAACAATTCACGTGCAGGGGTTTTGAGCAGTGGCATCAAAATTTCACACTCCGGATCACCGAAACGGACGTTAAATTCAAGCGTAATGGGCTCACCGTTCACCACCATAATTCCGATAAAAAGAACTCCCTCGAAAGGTGCTCCCTCTTCTTGCATTCCCAACAATGTCGGGCGAATTACCCGCTCTTTGACTTTTTCATAAATCACATCGTCGACCAAAGGTGTCGGTGCATACGCCCCCATTCCTCCGGTGTTTGGACCTTCATCATTATCCAAAAGTCGTTTGTGATCTTGTGCCGCAGGGAGGAGGATAAAATCTTTTCCATCGCAAAGGGCAAACATTGAGAGTTCGTAACCATCCAAAAACTCTTCAATGATAACGCGCAATCCCGCATCTCCGAACGATTTTCCGCTGAGCATTTCCGAAACGGCTACTTTGGCTTCATCATGACTCATTGCGATAATAACGCCCTTGCCCGCACACAATCCATCCGCTTTAACAACGATTGGGGCACTCAGACTCTCGATAAATTTAAACGCATCACCGATATGAGCTGTTTCGATATAGCGTGCGGTTGGGATATTGTATTTAGCCAAAAAGTTTTTCATATACACTTTCGAACCCTCAAGCTGTGCAGCAGCTTTGGATGGACCAAAAATGACCAATCCACGCGCTTTGAAAATATCGACAACGCCATCCGTTAAAGGACCTTCAGGACCTACGATGGTTAAATCAATCGCATTATTGACTGCAAATTGTGCCAATTCTTCGTAATCTTTGAGTGCAACATTTTCACCCAGCATTGTGGTTGCGCCATTACCGGGAGCAAAATAGAGTTTGGTAACCTCAGGGTCTTGTTTTAAAACTCTCCCGATCGAGAATTCTCGTCCACCGCTACCGATTATCATTATGTTCATGCGTTACCTTGGTAAAAAATTACTTGTCTTATCTAAAAACCAAAATTGATTCTCAAATAAAACAAAAGCCCAGGCGGGCGTTTCGCAGTAGCTTTGGTTCTTCAAAGCTGTAATTGCGCCACATCGAGCGTCTCTTCCGGCGGCAATCTCTCACGTTTACACGCTCAAACAAGACCACCGACACACCGAAACGTCTACGGATGTGACTAGTTGTATATGTAGAACCCTCATATTGCGGTTACTCGCTGCGCCCAGGTAAAGATAATTATAACCTCAAAAAGCTTAATCCAACCGTCATTCCCGGCTCGATCGGGGATCCATCTTTGGTATTTAAGAGCACTGGATTCCCAATCAAGTTGGGAATGACGAGCTGTTAAATTTGCCATAAAAAACTAATTTTTGCGCTTTTTCTATGCACGATTCAACACTCGTTGTCTCACTAAGGGTTGACTTAATTCCCAAGGGCAAAGCATTTTGAGTCGTTTTTCCGATCACCACAATATCATGCGTACTCCTAAGCGAATATTTTTGAAGAAAACACTCAATACTCGAAGGTGACGTAAAAATAAGCACACCATCGTCTGCAATTTCTAGTTTTTCCATCGCTTCATTACACGTTGTCTCGTAAATAATTACCTCATCGAGGATCATTCCCGCTTCTCGTGCGCGCGCGGGCCATGAGGACGCAATCATTTTGGGACGCAAATAGAGCCATTTTCCTCGATATTGACGTAATGCATCAAAAATACTCTCACCGTACCCTTGCGCAATTTCAATATGAATACCGCCTTGTTTCTTGACTTCTTGCGCAGTAGATTGACCCACACAGATGATGTGAAGTTTCTCCCACTTAATTGCATAGTGATTAAGAGCAAGTACTCCTTGTTTAGAGGTGACAACAATCCCCTCATAGAGATTAAAATCAATATCAGGCGTCAAAAAATGGATGGAGAGTATGGGAATATGAACAACACCCACTGTTTCATGGTGGGAAGTTTTAGAGACGAGATAGATGGGACGCAAAAGCAGTACCCTTTTATTCCCACTCGATAGTAGCAGGAGGCTTGGAACTGATGTCATAAACGACACGATTGATCCCGTCCACTTCATTGATAATACGACGGCTGATGCGCTCTAATAATGTGTGTGGAAGATGTGCAAATGTTGCTGTCATCCCATCAACGGCTTCGACAACACGAACACATACGGTATTGTCATACGTACGATTGTCTCCCATTACCCCAACACTTTTGACATTGAGCAATACCGCAAATGCCTGCCATGTTTTCGAATAATATCCGCTTGCTTTGAGCTCATCAAGCAAAATTGCATCGGCTTCACGAAGGATAAATAAATCGTCCTTATTGACTTCACCCATAATACGAATTCCCAAGCCCGGTCCTGGGAACGGATGGCGATTAACGAGTGAATCCGGAAGTCCAAGTTCTAATCCAAGTTTACGCACTTCATCTTTAAACAAATCACGCAATGGCTCAATAAGCTCAAAATCCATCCAGTCAGGGAGTCCGCCGACATTATGATGCGATTTAATCGTCACAGATGGACCGTTTACCGATACTGATTCAATAACGTCAGGATACAATGTTCCTTGTGCCAAAAATTTAATCCCATCGTGTTTTTTCGCTTCTTGTTCAAATACTTCAATAAACGTATGTCCGATAATCTTACGCTTCGTCTCAGGATCAGTAACCCCTGCAAGTTTTCCAAGGAAACTCTCCGATGCATCAGCAACAACAAGAGGAACTTTTAGATGAACTTTAAAGATGTTTTCGACCGATTCACGTTCACCTTTACGCAAAAGACCATTATCAACAAATACAGGAATCAACTGATTACCGATTGCTTCGTACAAAAGTGCCGCAACAACAGAGGAATCAACCCCGCCACTAAGGGCACAAAGTACTTTTCCCTCACCCACTTGAGCGCGAATTTTTACGATTTGCTCTTTAAGAAAATGTCCCATATCCCATTTATCCGTGATACCACAGATGGTGCGCGCAAAGTTACGGAGCATTAAATACCCCTCTTCGGAGTGATTCACTTCAGGGTGATATTGCATTGCATACACTTGTCGTGCTTCATCGGCAATTGCCGCATACGGAGAGTTCGGTGAATAGGCGATGGGGACAAACCCTTCTGGTAAGACATCGACCTTATCCGAGTGGCTCATCCAGACAGTACGCTCATCTTCACAATTTGCAAATAATGGTGACTGTTGTGTCATGTCGATCGTAAGCTCTGCTTTACCGTATTCATGATGATCGCTTCGAACTACCGAACCGCCAAAATCAACTGCAATACGCTGCATTCCATAACAAATGCCAAGCACAGGGATACCAAGAGCATATACCCCCTGATCCACCGTATAGGCATCTTTGTTATAGACCGATGAAGGACCACCGCTGAGGATGATACCTTTAGGATTTTTTGCTTTGATTGCATCGATTTTAGTGTGATACGGGAGGACTTCGCAATAGATTTTATCTTCGCGCAAACGGCGAGCAATGAGCTGAGTGTACTGGGAACCAAAATCGAGGACGATAATATTGACATCTTTCACGGGTGAGCCTTTGGGTGCAAGATTGGATAAATTTAAGTGTGTAATAGTATTCTAAACTTGTTTAAGATTAGATACAATCACATAAAAAAGAGGCTCAAGCGCGTGGAAATGATAACAACTTTAATTTTACTTTACCTACTGATCATCATTATTGCATCGTTATGGGCATCCAAAAAAACGGGGATTGCCGATGTTCTCTTTTATCTCGTAGGGGGACTGGCAGCGGTTAATCTCCATCTTCTCTCCCCTACATCCGCTACCATCGAAGTTTTCGCTTTTATTGGAACCATATTTTTATTTTTTTACCTCGGATTGGAGGAAAATCTCAAAAGCTTTGCAGAGGGGATTAAAAATGGGTGGAAAATTGCGATTGCCGGTGTTATTTTGCCCTTCACAGCACTGTATTTCACCGAACTCTCTCTATCCCATGATACTATCAAATCGATTGTTTTTGCGATGGCGTTTGCTCCCACCTCCATCGGTATCGCTTTTTTAACCCTCAATACCCTCAACTTTAGTGCAAAAAGCCGTCTTCAACCCATTATCGTAGCTGCAGCCCTAACAGATGACGTTATTTCTTTAATTTTATGGGGGGTACTAGGGGGTATTCTCGTCTCATTAGGGGCATCATCCGATGAAATTTCACTGCAAAGTGTCACATCCCTTGCACTAAAACCTATTTCAAATTTTCTCTTTTTTAGTTTGGCTATGGCTCTTATCGCCTATTTGTTCTTTTTGTTTCATCCGACAACCTCTCTCAAAAAAGAGAGTATTCTCCTCACCATCTTTGCCAAAACCAAAGCATCCATCTATTCTCATGCCGGAGCCGGAAAATTTCTGGGAAAACAAGAGCAAAATGTCGCTATTGTTATCATGATATTTTTGGCATTTCTAGGCTCTTTTATTGCAGAATTTTTCGAAACCAGTATTGCCTTGGGTGCTTATTTTATGGGTTTGATTATCAATAAAGACCACTTTGGGACTGAGCATCCAAACAGTGATGAAGTGTTTCACGGCATAATGGAAAAGCTTCGTTTTTTGACTCTCTATTTTTTCGCTCCTATTTTCTTTATCAGCATCGGTTTACACATGGAAATCCAAAGCCTCAACGCTCTTGGTGCTATTCTTGCTCAAGCATTTTTTCTCTCAGGAGTCGTATTTATCGCCCAATTTATCGCCGCTTCTTTCACCGCTCGATATATAAATACTCTTCCTTGGCGCTCGTCTGTATTAATAGGAATTGCCATGCAAGGACGAGCAGAAGTTACTTTTTTGGTTGCAATGGCGGCACTCTCCATGCATCTTATCACCAGTGCGGATTTACTCTTGATTTCAGTGAGTGCTTTTATTTTGAACTTGAGCGTCCCATTTTTGCTAAAAATAGCGGCACATCATCATGAAAAACACGATCAGATAGAAGTAATGTAATGGACTCCTATCGATTCAGTACGCTTTAATGCAGAAGCTACGATAGCGCGTGCACTCAACAGCCTAAGGCGTAGCAATCTTCCCACCCCAGAGTTCAACATCTGCTCAATTTCATCCAACGCATAATGCAGACCTTCAGGTGTGCGAACAATGGACACCTTATCCCACATGATATGGCGCAAGAGATCTTTTTTCTCTTTGTCGCCCTCCATTTCGAGGGTAATCGTGGAAATTTCAAACTTTTGAATACAATTTTTTGAAATATTATGTAAAATTGACTCTGCGGCACGCTTACCAAATACGAGTCCTTCCAACAGTGAATTACTCGCAAGACGATTAGCTCCGTGAACCCCAGTACACGCCGCTTCACCGATAACATATAATCCTTGCGTATTGGGTACTTTCCCTTCCAAATCACTTTTTATTCCCCCAATAGCATAATGAAAGGCTGGAGAAATAGGGACTCTATCATGAGGAAGGTTATACCCCAAATCTCGTAATGCTTTATAAATATTAGGGAAACGCCCTTGAAAATATTCTTTGTCGAAATGAGCACAGGAAATATAAACTTGACCGGAAGTACGCTGTTTGTAATCAAATATTGCCCGACTTACAATGTCTCTTGGTGCCATCTCCCCGCGCTCATCGTACTCAAACAAAAAGCGATACCCATTCTCATCGACAATCCATGCCCCCTCACCCCGAAGCGCTTCGGTCAGCAAAAGTTTTCGAGCACCTGAGCCTGATACAAATACGGTCGGATGAAACTGCATCATCTCCATACTTTCCAGCTCAATCCCTTTTTCGAGACAAATACCGTGAATGTCTGCACTGATAGCATGTGAATTGGTGTGATATTCATACAATGATCCTACACCACCGCTGGCAATAATCACGTTATTTGCATAAATAAGCTTTCGTGCTCCTTCACTAAGCACCTCCACTCCGCAACATTTTTTATTCTCCATCAACAAATCAACTACCGTAGCATTGCTTAGCATCGGATGGGGATTTTGCTGGAGCAAAAACAGATGTAAATAGCGACCTGTCGCATCTCCCCCCGCGTGTAAAATTCGGTTACGAGAATGAGCGGCTTCTTTGGTATAAAGGAGATTGCCAACCTCATCAGTGTCAAATATAAACCCACGCTGCATCAAATCTGTAATCACCACTTGAGATGACTCACTCATGAGTTGTACTGCACTGGGGTCACACATTCCTGCCCCTGCTTCGAGCGTATCCGCAACATGAAGAGGTATATCTGCATCATTATACGCCGTCGTTACACCCCCTTGGGCATAATAGGTATTGCACTCCCACGGATGCGATTTACTGATAACCAAAACTTTTAAATGCTTCGGTAATCCTATTGCTGCATACAGTCCGGCAACACCGGCTCCAATGATGACAACATCATAACGCAACGCTTTTTTCCTCCCTAGACGGTTTTTCATAATACGGCGGTGCTTTGTATCCGCATCCGCTAAAAATAAGTATAACTAAAAAAAATAGTATGGTTTTCATTTGATTCCTACGACACTAAAACAGATAGAGGGATGTTATAATAGCTACTATAAATTATTGATTAAGTGGTTTGAATGATCGATACAATACGTGCCCTTCCCCACAATGCCGGTATTTACCAATACCTTGATCCAAAAGGACGGATTCTCTACATCGGAAAAGCCAAAGATCTCTCCAAAAGGGTCAAAAGCTATTTTAACCTTACCCCTATCCTCTCCCCCAAATCAACCCTGTCGCTGCGCATCCAAAAAATGCTCTCCGAAACCGTATCTCTGCACTATATTGTCGTTGAAAATGAGCACGATGCCCTTATCCTAGAGAATTCTCTTATCAAACAGCTTGCCCCACGGTACAATGTCCTTTTACGCGACGATAAAACCTATCCGTATATTTATATTGATTTAAACGAACCCTATCCCCGTTTTGACATTACCCGCAAAATTATCACCGGTAAAAATGTCCGCTATTTCGGTCCTTTTTCCACCGGGGCTCGCGATATTCTCGATTCACTGTATGAAATACTCCCGTTGGTACAGAAAAAAAACTGTCTAAAAGGGAAAAAAGCGTGTCTCTTTTATCAAATGCACCAATGCCTGGGACCCTGTGAATTTCCCGTTGACGTGGCACATTATCGAAGCCTGACGGATACCGCAATATCATGGATTCAAAACAAAAATCTTCTCCTCCCAAAACTCACCGAAAGAATGGAATTTTATTCTGAGGAACTGCGTTTTGAAGAGGCAATGCAACTGCGTGACAGGAGAGAACGTATCGAAAAAAGCTGTGTCACCTCCAGCATCGATCTCGCCCGAAATGTAGCGTACGATATTTTTGCCATTGCTACTCTCAAAGAACGCGGATGTATCGTACGGATGTTTATACGTGATGGAAAAGTAGCCTCCAGTTCACACGATTTTTTCACGGCGCACGAGGATTTTTCACTGGATGAGGGGTATGAACGTGCCTTGGTAAACTACTATGGAGCAATCAAACCTCCGATTATTGTCCCTATCTTAACTGCCCATTCATTTGAAGAAAAGGGGTGGATTCAAGAACATCTCAGTATCCTATTTGAAAAAAAAGCACTCTTGGAAGCTCCCCAAAAAGGGATCAAAAAACAGCTTGTCACCCTTGCCCTCACCAATGCCCAAGAGCTTCTTAAAACACATAAACCCAACAATTCCGATTTATTAGCATTACTCAAAGAGCTCTTTTCTCTCCAAAACCTTCCCAATCGAATCGAAATCTTTGATAACTCCCATCTAGGAGGTGTTGCAACCGTGGGAGCAATGGTTGTCTACACAGATAGTGCGTTTGAAAAAAGTTCTTACCGTCAATACCATTTGCATGAACGAGATGAATATGGACAAATGCGTGAAATGCTCAAGCGTCGTATTGAGAGCTTTCCCACCAACTCTCCGCCTGATTTGTGGGTACTTGACGGTGGTGCAACCTTACGTACGCTTGCCATAGAGTTATTGCAATCGTACGGAACGACTCTCGATGTCATCGCTATCAGCAAAGAGAAATTGGATGCCAAAGCACATCGGGCAAAAGGATCTGCTCGGGATAGTCTCCATACACAAGACGGGACATATTCCCTAGAATCTTACGATAAACGGCTTCAATTTATACAACTTTTACGTGATGAAGCCCATCGAAGCGCCATCACTTTTCATAAAAAAATCAAATTAAAACGGGATCAAGAATCAAAATTTCTCTCACAAAAAGGGATAACTCTCCCTAAGATTTATAAATTATTAGAATATTACGGTACCTTTGAAGAAATACAAAAAGCAACACTTGAGACTCTTATTGAACTAATTGGAACAAAAGACGCTAAAGTTATCCATAATTTATCACAGTTATCGACAAACTAAGAATTCTTTTACCTTGTTTATGCCATATTCTTTAAATTATATTTATCAGTATTTTTTTAGCTAAGGAGTTGGAGTATGGAAAGACCTGCTGCAGTCGATGAAGAGTATTTTTTTGAAGGGCGCGCTATTGTCAGTGAAACGGACTTAGAGGGGGTAATTACCTTTGCCAATCGACGCTTTTGTGAAATTTCAGGTTATGCTCTAAATGAGCTCGTTGGGCAACCCCACAATATCATCCGCCATCCCGATATGCCCAAGGCAGCTTTTGCTCAGGTTTGGAAAACGATTCAATCTGGAACCATCTGGCACGGGTTGGTAAAAAATTTACGCAAAGACGGTAAATTTTATTGGGTAGATACAGAAGTATCTCCCATTTATGACAACAACGGTATTATGAAAGGGTATATGGCCGCTCGAAAACCTGCATCTCGTAAAAATATTGAAGAAACAGCAGCAGTTTATAAAAAAATGATTGAGCAAGAAAGCTAAAGGGAGAGAACGTGTTACTATACAATCATAAACAAGAGTTTATCGGTATTGATGAGGAAGGGTTACGTCTCCTTAACTATTCCTCTCTTGATGAACTTCTAAATGTTTGTTCAGATGTTGCTGATTTGTTTGCCAATGAACCGGGATACATTCATAATTTCAAAAATTTTGGGTGGATTAACTTTCTTCTTCACTCAGATTCGGATACTTCCAGCGCTATTGTTCACGCTAATGGACGGGTATTTAGTTGTCGGCTCAGCGTTAGCAAAATGTATCTTTGTGAAAATCCTCTCCAAAATGGCTATAGCATTGAGATGTCCCACATTAAGTCGATTAGCGGGGAGGACATCAAGCCGCACACCATTCCCCCAAAAACTCAAAAGCATGAGGTTAGTGCGCCTCAAGCTGAATCAACATACATTAGTAAACCATCACCTCTGCCTGATTACTCTCATATCACTCCTACACAACTCAATGCGCCAGGTGTTTTGGATATTCCGGATATTGCATTCTCCCCTTTTGATGAAATAGAGGATATTTATCCTAATCTAAACACGGCAGCTGAAAAGCCGTCTGCTGAAGAGACTCTTCAAAAACTCTCGCTTAAAGAATCTATTGATAGCCCAGTCAAAGCGATACCGGTCACCTCTTTAATACAAAAAAGTATGCGCTATAGTGCCCATGAAAAAGAGTTCCTTTCTCATCACAAAGTAGAGAATAGCTATATCTATAATCCTCATGTGGCGGCAAGCGAATTAGGGCTTCCTGTTGACCTTATCGAAGAATTTATCGGTGACTTTATTCAACAATCGCTTGAGTTTAAAGAAGATCTTTTTGGATCGGCTATGAAGAGTGATTTCAATAATCTCCATATTTTGTCCCATAAACTTAAGGGGGTAGCTGCCAATCTTCGGATTGATGATGCATTTGAAACACTTAGTATTATCAATGCTTCAAGCGATCTTTCAGAAATCGAAGCCAATCTGAAATATTATTTTGAGATTATTTCAAAACTTTCCGGAGAAGAAAGTGTACAAGAAGATATGACCCAAGAAGTGCCGGATACTCAGACAAGCAATACCGTTGTATCCATTTCTTCAGAAGAACCTGCTGCCGCCATCACCGATAAAACACTTCAAAATATCTATCCTTTTGGGCTTAAACAATATGATGACGAACCTCTTTTGGTACATGAAGAGGAAATGGCCTCATCAGAAGAAGTTCACGAATCATTATTACCCAAAGAAAGTATATTTAAAAAAGAGTTTCTTGATCTGGATAATGCTACAATTGAAACTGAAAAAAAAGCAGTAATTCCCAAAGAAGCGATTCGTGAAAATATTGTTATAAAATTACCCGTGTTTCATTATGATTCCCAAAGTGTAGCCAGAGAATTGGGAATGGAAAAAAGCTTTTTTGATGAGTTGCTTTTTGATTACAAGAATGATGCAAGGGTTATTAGCAATCAAATCACTCAAGCTATTATTGCTTTCGATACCCATACATGGCGAGAGAGTGCGGCTAAACTCAAAGGAATCAGCGATAACCTCAGATTGAGTGAAATTTCTGAAGAACTTGCAATCTTATCAAAAACAAATGATGCTCAAGAAGCCAAAAAAGCCTCGGTACGGCTTAATAACTATCTCGATCAACTTTAAGAGGAATAACCATGCATTTAGGACTTAAAAATCGACTCCGACTCATCAGTCTCTTACCGATTCTGATTTTGTTTTCACTCGCCAGTTATTATGTTTATACATCGTATGTAAGTTTTCAGTCGGCAAAAACACTGCAAGCAAGACTTGAAGAAAATAAACAGCTTAATGACCTCATCAATAATATTTCTCGCGAACGCGGGATGACGGTGATGTATTTGGGTAATGCTTCCGATACAACACTCAAATCACTAAAAGCTCAGCGCAGTATTGTTGATCAAAAGATCAAAGCATTTGACACAAGTTACACCTCTGCCAAAATTACAGCAATGATTGCGACACTGGAAAAAGCACGGCACCAATCAAAACCTTCCGTTGATAATCAAACTGCTGATTTTAATGAAGTCTTTGACAATGTTTATGGAAAATCACAAACAGCTTTAATCAGTGAACTTTCCGCTCTTGCTACCCTTCAGGTTGATGACCAGGTCTCTGCCATGGAAAATAGCTATCTCTCTCTTGTCCGTGCCAATGAACACACCAGCTTGGAGCGTGACTATATCACCTATATTATCTCACGCGGAATTACGCTGGAAGATAAAGAAATTAACCGATGGCTTAGTTTTATTGCAAAAGCTGATGCTCTGAATTTTGATACTATTCTCAACAAACCTCTAAAAGATTCTCTTAATTCCTCTCTCTTTAGTGATGACAATATCGAATTGTTTCAAGACATTACCTCTGAGCGCAGTGTTATTTTACGCACAAAAAATGATACCGTATTTGAAACGAAATCAGGAATCTGGTTTGCGATGCTCTCTGAGAAAATCAACGCTATCAGTGAAACTGAAAAAATTCTGCTCGATAGTATGGATGCACGGGCAAGTATCATCAAAACCCAAGCAGTACAACTCCTTATTAGTACTATTACCGTATGGTTGGTATCGGTCTTGCTCGGTACTTTGGGATACCTGCTCTCCAATGAAATCGCAAAAAATATCAAAAACCTTGAATCGGTTCTCAAGCGGGTAGCTGAAGATACACATGATAACGAAGCCGATGCTCTGAGCAGATCGATCAACCTTGATACGGCAGAGGGTACCGCGCAAGCCTATACTCTCTTGGAACGTATCATTGAGCAAACGCTTGGTGATAAGCAGTTTGCTCAAGAAGCCAGTGAAGCAAAATCAATGTTCTTGGCAAATATGTCCCATGAAATCCGTACACCGCTCAACGGTATTGTTGGATTTACTGAACTTCTAAAAGATACTGAACTTCACGATGAACAGCGAGAATTTATTGATATTATCGAGAAAAGTTCTGAAAATCTTCTTGAAATTATCAATAACATTCTTGACCTCTCTAAAATTGAGAGCAATAAACTTGAAATCGAAGACATTGCCTTCAACCCAATGGATGAGTTTGAAAGCGCTGTTGAAGTGTACGCTGTTCGTGCTTCTGAAAAACATATTGACCTTGGGTGTTTTATCGATCCAAGTCTTGAGCGACCGCTCAAAGGGGATCCGACCAAGATCAAAGAAGTTATTATCAATCTTCTTAGCAATGCTGTTAAATTTACCAACAGCGGCGGTTCAGTCAATGTTGATGTTCGCCGTATCGAATCTGATGAGCCTCATCGTGCGCGTATTCGCTTCCAAGTCAAAGACAGCGGTATTGGTGTCACCAGTGAACAAAAATCTCGTATTTTTGAAGCTTTTGGTCAAGCAGACACCTCCATTACCCGTAAATATGGCGGTACAGGTTTGGGTCTAACCATTTCCAGCCGTTTTGTTGAGCTTATGGGCGGTAAACTTGATCTTGAGAGTCAACCGGGTGATGGAACTATGTTCTTCTTTACCTTATCATTTGATGAAATTGAAACTCTCAACGAACCGCTAAAAGGTTCTTTCTCTAATATCAATGCCGTTATTCATGAGAGCATAACGAAGAAAAAAGTACAAAGTACCTATCTAAAAGAGTATCTTGATTATCTTGGAGTAAGCTATACCACGTTTACTGAGCTTGAAGAGTTAAAAATACTAGAGCGCCAAGTCAACTATGACCTTCTTTTTGTTGACAACGATTATACCAATGATGATGGTCTTATAGCATACGCTTCGGCAAGCGAGCAGACTATTCTTATTACCAAATCGTATTACATGAAGAAAATCGATTCTATGGGTCTTGATTTATTCAAAGTACTTTATGAACCCCTTAACGGTTCAAAAATACGTTCCGTCTTAGAAGCGTATGATGCTGAAGCATTCAATACCCGTAAACAAAAAACATCGCGTCGCAAAAGATTTGATGAGAAAAACTCCCGTTTTGCAGCCAACGTTCTTGTAGCCGAAGACAATGTAATTAACCAAAAACTTATCCGTCGCACCTTAGAAGACTTAGGACTTACGGTAACCGTTGCAAACAATGGTTTGGAAGCGTTTGAAAAACGTAAAAATGGAGAATTTGATCTTATTTTCATGGATATTCAGATGCCTGTTCTGGATGGTATGGAGGCGACTCAGGAAATTTTGGATTTTGAGGAAGATTACGATCAGCACCATGTCCCCATCATCGCCCTTACCGCCAATGCCCTCAAAGGTGATCGTGAACGCTTTATGGCAGTAGGGATGGATGAGTACACAACCAAACCACTCGTTCGCAGTGATATTATCTCTTTGCTCAATAATTTTCTCTCGCATAAAATTATTGATTTAAACATTATCCCAAAATCAGCCAATGAGCTTCTTGGTTATGATGAAAGCAGTGAGACAGCCAATCAAAAAGAAATGATCCAAACAATTCCATTAGTGAAGCAAGAGCTTATTGATATTCCTGAAGCAGCAGATGAAAACAAGAGTGAAGAGCTCATCCTTAATATACAAAAGGATGAAAAACTTCCCCTTGATGAGCTTGAGAGTAAAGAAGAGCACATAGAGGATGAAGCAATTACAGAAACGCTAACCCCTAGTGAAAACAGCCATGTAGAAAAATCTGTATACGAGGCTGATATTTTACTTGCTAAGCAAAATACACTCGAAAGGAAGCTTTTTACACGTATTCTTGATGATTTAGGGTACACTTATGTGAGTATCAACAATAGCGATGAGCTGTATACCCATATCAAAGAAAAACGCTACAAAGTGGCATTGTTTGATAAAGGGTTGGCAAATCTTAATCTAAAAGAACTCTCTGATATAATTCGTGAAAATAACAGCGATATTTCGTTGATTATGCTGGTCGACCCCTCCATGGATTATGATCAAAACGATACACTGTATGTTCATGAGATGATTAAAAATATTGTTAATAAAGACTTGTTACGTCTTGTGTTTGAAAAATTTATCTAAAGCAGGAACCAATTAATGGATGAAAAAAAACTCAAAGTTCTCGCAGTTGACGATGATTTAATCAACTTAAAATTGTTAAAATCAATGCTGATGAAAGCTCCCAATGTTGCGCAAGTCATTGAAGCAAAGAATGGTGCGGATGCCATTGGTGTTCTTAAATCACAAGATGATATTGACATTATCTTGCTTGATATTATTATGCCGGTAATGGGCGGTATCGAAATGCTAAAAGTCATTCGGGCAGATGACTCACTTCGTCAACTTCCCGTCATCATATTAACAACAGATGAGACTAAAAAAACTGAAGCATTGGAATGCGGTGCAAACGGGTTTCTAATGAAACCTATCCGTGAAAAAGATGTCCTTTCTAAAATAGCTCAGCTTACGATTTAATCTGTCAAAGCAATAAAGTCACTTTGGCTACGCTAACGCTATGTTTCACCTCAGCGGTGAAGGCTAACGTACAGTAAACCGCACTTTTTCTCGTCATCCCGTACTTGATACGGGATCCACTCATTTAACCTGCTACAACTTCTGCCACGACCGTTTATGAACTCGTATCGGTTCTGTACTGAGATTATGATCCTCGACTGTCACATCCATCAATATCATAGTATCTTTATTTGTAGTAGAGTTCAATGTTGTGCATCCTGCAATAGCTGCTCCACGAAACGAATAGGCTAACGATACATTCGCATCAAACATATGTGTTGCTCCATCTGATCCATTTACTGTAATATTAAGCTGATTAAGACATGTTCCCCCTGTATGATCAAACCCCTGCGCTCGCATAACGGCAAACTCTGTAGCACTGTCTGCGAGTAACTCAGCTTGAGCATAAAGATAATTATCACCTATAGATTTAGCTCCTGTAGTCGCATTACTGAGTAATAGTACCCCTCCAAGCGCTACAAGAAGTACTACAAAAATCGCCAAGATCATCGCAAATCCAGATCGTTTAGTAGCGTACATGAACTCTCCTTTCACGACAAATTGCTTGACTCTCCGCATCGCTTGTACTGAGGTTGGCATCCACCCCTCGCATACACACCTTAAGCCTCCATACCAATCCACGATCACTAACATTCGAATCCGTCACAAAATCGGTTGCATTGTAATCAGCATAAAAATGGGCAACATTCCGACCTAAAATATTTTGTTTCGTTGCTGCTGTATAATATGCTCCTTCCCACGGTCGAAAATTGGTATACATTGTAAAGTTTCCATCATCATCCACTCTAAACGCATAACCTGTTCGAAGCAAATATTTACGATGACCATCAGTTGCGTTATTCTCAGTATGCAATGAAAGTGTCGTTTCTGTAGAACCTGTGATTCTATGATACCCTGCACTTCCTGTTACACCACCATCTAAACCAAAACGAGTACACGCATTGACATCAACACTATCCGCATCATAGATGGCAGAATTTGCCAATGTTGATCCAAGTGCCGCAATGATACTATCAGCCATCGTATAGTTCGCATCCAAAGCTGTAATGACGTTTCCTGTCCCCAAAGAAGTTTCTTCGCTCCATCCAGGAACATTTCCGCTGATCCCATACATACTGTCATTATCCACCCCAATAAATGCCACCGTAAAATCTGTTGCAGTATTAAGCTCTGGTGGACCATAACATGCTGAAACCGTTGGATCTATGTCTAAATTGACAATCGAACTACTGATTGCATTTTCAAAATATTTAGAAAGCTGCTCGAGTATATGATCAGCTTCGGCTACTCTTTTGCTGTACTCTTGGGTACGGTATATCCCCTCATAGTATTGGCGTACCGCTTCAAGGGCAATCCCCCCTACTATCCCCAATATAACAATAACAAAGAGGAGTTCGATAAATGTAAAACCGCGACGGTAATGTTGAAATCTCATCTAGTTCCCTTTGTTGGATTTAAAAAATGTCAAAGTAGTATCCACACCCAGTGTAGCATCATTAAATCGTGTTACAACACGCTTAAGATGGGTTGGATTATTCAACGATCCATCGGGCATCATATTATTGGATGAGCCAAGCGTCCATATTGCCGTTTGAGTATTACTCCCAGTTAAAGGGGTTACCGTGGAATCAACATATGCCACACTGTACGTTGCAGTTACATTGTAGCTTGTTCCATCACCTATTGGAGTAATCGTAATCGGCTCACTCCCCCCATTGAGCTGTTCGATACCATTCGCAAGAACACCACTTCCCGAAGACGGGATAGCATCATCCCATGTCGCCATATTGCATTGCATCGAGGAGACATTTTCATCTGAACCGATACGATACCCTCCACTTCGTGAACAGTTTAAATCATCCATACTGACAATATTAAGAGGTCCTGAACCAGATGCACTGTAATTACCATCCCAACGTGCCTGAAATTTATCGATGGTCCATCCCGACAAACGCGACATTATATCTTCATCAATGGCAATTCCCTTAGATGCTTTATCGGCAACCGCCATCATCGAGGGGATCGTCATCACACTAATGGCGATAATGACAATCGCAAAGATCAGCTCAATCATCGCCATTGCAGGGCGCACAGTATGACCCCTTATCATCGAATTGCCGGAGCATAGTCGGTGGTACTTCTCCATCCGCTACTATCAGATTTTTTACTCGCTTTACGCCCTTCTGCACCACTTTTTGCACTGCCTGTTGCCCCTACAGGAGGAACTACATTGATATTAAAACATGGATGGGTCAAACAATCCAGATTATCTGTCCCAGCCTGAGCAGGACCGTTTGGATCGAGATACGGCAATGCATTGACTCCATACCACAGCCATGGAGCTGTCAAGATATGGGCTTTATACCCGCCCAACGCCAACCCGCCGTTAAAACTATAGGTTTCAACACCGCCAATAGCAGTTGCATTAGTAGGATTCGCACCTGTAATGACGACGGTTACATTGGCATCTCCATCCCCATTGACCGTATCTGAATGAGGAACATTGACATACCATAATGCATCATTTCGACTCGAAGGTAACGATATTGCATTAATAACAGGTACATTATAGACTTCATACCATCCGTTTGCCGTAAACGGTGTAGCTGCACCAAAAACACGAATGTCGCGTGGAATGATACGACCGTAAACAAATTTCGAGCTACCAAGAGCGGGAGAAACAACTGTATATGGAAGATTATTTATACCTGTACCCAAACGTGATCCGTTAATATCTGCAAAGTGTCCATTCGTGGTATCAATATAATGAGAAATTATAGAAATATTCAAATCGGTTCCATTCGTATCAAACGGATTTGCTGTCTGATTAATATCGCGCCGAAAATTGAACCGCAGATACTTGGAAGCATTGCTTTCATTCCATACAATTGTTTTTGTTCCATTGGCATCGGTACCGGTTCCAAATCCGATAGCGAGATTCATAATATTGGTTTCATTGGCATCAGGATAAAGATACGTTGATTTTGTCACTACCGGTACAACTGTCACATTATTTTCCCACAGAGGGTTGAGGGCAAAATTTTGAGTCACCGCTCCCGCTTTATTTAACGCTCTCATTTTCGTATGGATGCGTCCCGCCATCTGTCCAACTTCGTTCGCGATGTAGGTAAACGATCCCGGATTGCCGTTGTTATTCGTGATGTTGAGATCCTGAAAATCGAAATTATAGGGAATATATGTAACATTTTTATCGCCACAAATCCATGCACCATTTGCTGAACAATCACGCGGTGTCGTATCATATCCATTATTTATATCCACTGCAGCCCATACTTTATCTCTCACCTGAAGATTGACCTTGCCGACATCATCGAACTGTACCCCTGCCACTTCGCTTCCAACCGATGCACTCGACCACGATACGCCGTCCGTTATATTAAAATCGTACGCACTCCAATGCGGAGTCCCCCACATTTGGGTATTGCTGGCGGGCGTTCCATTGATATAATATTTAGTTGTATTCAGTTCATACATCGATGTCGCACCGGTAATAGTATAACCATCACTCCCGTTCGTACCGCTCGTCACTCCATAGTCATAGGCAAAAACAGACAAGTTATAGTCTTCGCCTGAACGAAGAAGATTCGGGAAAGCGCTTTGTGTCGAACCAATATTAAAATAGTTGGGACGGATAGCAAAATTATCGTTGGAACACGTATAAGGCATATTTCCGATACTGCATTCAAAACATCCGTATATTGAGTCATAAGGTGGAAGCCCTACTCCTCCATTAGATGAGTAACATGGTTGTCCGTTGGCATGATAACAATTTTGAAACGCCGTATTACCAAATACTGTTTTATAGTTTGCACCTGCTTGGGATGTATCCGGTGCATTGGTAATCAAACATGCAGGTATGCCCTCCACTACCCCTCCAGTCGAACTCTTATTAGCACATTGAACACCTGAAGTATTGATTAAAGTATTGAAATCAACCGATTTGTATTTAATTCTGACATCTCTTTTCGCCAACGGAGCCGTCAAACCTGCCGGAAGGTATTGCATTGTGAAGGGTGTACTGGTAGCAATACTAGGAGAAGCGCTGGAAGTCGGAGCAATAACGGCAGCCGCAGGAACCGGCTTACCGCTTGAATACACAATATTTCCACTATTATCCGTTTGATACAGATCCACCGTCGGTGCATTCGCACAGGTCACCCCACCCGACATATCAGCCAATTTATAGATAATTGTTAAAGAAGCAGCCTGACTTAGATTGCCAGCGGGCGCATAGGGTTGAGGTACCGGATTGGCAGAATCATACCCTAGATAAACGGCATTGAGCGTGACCAGTGGTTGAGCTGACACTTTCGTCGTAATCCATGAGTGATATGTGCCACCAAAACCACTGTAGCCATTGACAACATCAACATTGGCATAGGCTGATGAAATGGGAGGCGTTACCCCCCCTCCGCTCGTATTGTCGTCATCGATAATTGTTCCAATTCCTATATTGTGTGCCATATCGATTGTTACACCATTCGTTGCACTTAGAAGCGTTATCGAAAAAGTTTCATTGTTTTCAATAACAGTATCGCCGACAATCCCTACCAATGGAACCTGTATCGTCCCTGATGAATTGATAGGAAGGGTAAACGTATACGTTGAGTTATTGGTCACATTCGTATCACTGCTGTTGGTATCGATATCGTTAAACCGGTACCTTACTGTCGTCGCACTCGTCAAAGCAGTATTGAGCATAATCGGGAAACTCATCGCCGTCGTTGTAGTGTTTCCTTCGGGCGAAAATGTTGAATTGCCAATAGAAAGTGTCGGTGTCGGACACGCATTGATACGAGCACTGTAATAAGTACCGCCTTTGTTATAAATGGCATTAAGTGCAATATTTGCCCAGTTAAACGAAAACATAGTATAGTCGTATATGGTATGACTTTGATTGGCGGTGTAGCTGCCTACCCGATAAACAATCCCTTTGCCAAACATCCCGCTCATTGTAATCCCGCCAAAAGAGAGCGCTGAATTGACTTCGGCTTCGTCTTTATCTAAAGCTATTGTTTTGTTATTCGCTACATCTATTCCAATCTGCTCACCTATGCCGAACGTAATGCCATTGAACGATTTAACCACCGTGACATCCGAGAGCGCACCACCGCTGACATCTCGAATCGGTGTTGCAACGCTGCTAAACAACATAAAACCAGTTACCGTCTCGGGATCATAACACAAATCCTGAGTTGTCGCTGCGGTTGGAGTCTGCACGGCTGTGACGGCTGTTGCCGTATCATTTCCAGCATGATTATCATCATAACCTGACGTTGTCACACTTACCGTTGCGTTATTCGTAATCGACCCTGTTGTCGTCGATGCCACTGCTGTACGGATGGTAATATCCGGAGCAGGGGGATTTGCTGCCAAACTTCCCATATTACATGTCACTGTCTGTCCACTCGCACCGCACGTCCATCCCGCTCCATCACCACTTACGTATGTCACACCTGTCGGCAGAGTATCTACAACCCTAACATTTGGAGCAGCAGTAGTGCTCACATTGCTAGCAGTTAACGTATACGTCAAGGAAGTTCCCGCAGATACACTCGCCGGAGCGCTCTTTGTAAGACTTAAATCGACATGTGTTGTCCCCCATCCCGACACCGCCAACATCATCGCCAGTCCAAAAATGACCATCAACCGTGACAATAGTTTAAAAGCTGGATTCCGTGTCGTGGCACGGAATGACGTTAAGGTTTTCATTTCATCCTCCTTGGGACTATTTTAATACACATCATCGTGCGTGCCAATATCGATCAAAACAATTTGTTCATCAACTATCTGCAAAATCAATACTATTCGGTATTCGTATGTTAAACGAACCGCGTGAAACTTCTCTAAATTACCTTGAAGTTTGTGCAATTTCAATGAAGATTCAAACGGATCATTCTCAAGCTTTTGAACCATATATTTGAATTTATTTGCCAAATCTGGATGCTTTTTCAAAAACTTTTTAGCTGTTTTTATAAACTTGTCATCCCTGATAATCTCAAACATTTTCAGAGTCCCAACTCTTTAAAAAGTTCATCCGATGAAACTTTTTTCATACCAGAATAATCTTTCCGGTTAATCCTATCCAAGACTTCCAAACAATTCTGCTCATCGATTGCCTCATCGTCTTCTTTTTTCTTTACTTCAAATTTTTTTACCACATCACTCCGTAACAAGTTTATCATCGTCATAAACTGATCAAACTTACTGTCTTCTATTTCTAACGTAACTGTTTTCATTTCATCCTCCACTCTATTTTTAAGACACACACCATTCGAGCTCGGTACTAATCTATATCTCAGAACCCTATTTAATACTACATTATCGACAGAATAGACTAATTTCTGAACTCTATCACTACTCCCCTAAAAAAGGAGAAAACGCCATTCTACAAAGTGTATTCCACCTAATATTAAAGTGCAATTAAATCATGTTATTAGATATTCTTATTCTTAGAAATTTACTGATCACACCTGTTGAATCATTGATTTTTCTGTGTTATAATCGGCTTCACTTCAAAATTTATACTAAGGCAGTACCCCATGAATATCTCTCTCGTCGGACGCCACATCGAGCTTAGCGATGCAATCAAAGATCATCTAATGCACTCCATCGATACTCTCACCAAATTTCACCTCGATCTCATCAGTGTTAATGCTATTGCGAGCATGAATGAGCGTAAAAAAGGGGTGACAATCGAATTTACGATCAATGTTGCCGGTAACAATACCATCGTTATCACCCAGCGTGACAATGATCTTTATGCCGCGATTGATATTGCAATTGACCGTGCCCAAAAAGCACTTCGCCGTCTGCATGAGCGTCTGAATGATCATAAAAATGAAGGACTGAATGAGGCAAAAAATGCCGCTGCCCATACTGTTGATCTTCATGCTATCGGAGAAGCGATGGAGGATGAGATTGTCCCTATGGAATTAAAGCTTTATAAACCGCAAGAGGTAGCTGACGTGCTCGAAAACCTCAAAGATGGCGGGAAGCAGTTTGATGTCTTTTACGATATAGAGGGAAAAATGCGGGTACTCTTTAAGCGTAATGATGGGAAGTTTGGGTTGTATTGATTTTCTGTTTATGTATTTCGTCATCCCCGACTTGATCGGGGATCCATCTTAAAAGAAGAGCTGGATTATCGGATCAAGTCCGATAATGACGGAGAATCTAACCACATTTTCACTTCTTTAACAATCTCTTCATCCTCCCCTATATCCGCCCAACGAAATTTTTTACCGCTTTGGATGCTTCCCTCCAGCAAATCACCCGATGAACGAAATTTTAAATCCAATGCCGCTATCTCAAAACCGCTCATACACCTGCTAAACGACTCTAGCCGTTCATTTTTACCAGATGTGTTGGTATAGAGATAGCAATAGCCCTGAAGCCCTGTACGGCTCACACGTCCTCGTAGCTGATGGAGGGTGGAGAGACCCAATCGTTCGGCTCCTACTATGATGACCGTAGTGAGGCGTGGGAGGGAGATACCTACTTCTACGACGGTGGTGGCAATCAAAATCGAGCCATTGTCTCGGAACTCTCGTAAAACTGCCTCTTTTTCTTTGTCTTTTCCGTGGGTAACGTAGACATTTTCAAACTTCTTTTCCCAAAATCCTCTTGCTTCATCGATACTTTGATAGTTAATACTTTCACTTTGTTCTACGAGTGGGTAGACGAGTAATACTTGATGATTTTGTGCTATTTCTGAACGAATATGTTCAAGTAATACAGAAAAATCAGTTTTATGGATGATTTTTGTCGCAATATTTTTGGTGAAGGGGGTTTGAACAATAAGACTTACATCGATGTGCGCCGATTCAATCATTGCTAACGTTCGAGGAATCGGCGTGGCGGAGAATTGGAGAAAATGGGGGGCGGAATTGTTTTCGGTGAGTTTTGAGAGGGCATGACGTTGCGCGGTGCCAAAGCGGTGCTGTTCATCCACCATCACCAATCCAGCACTCGGGAGATCGCGGTGAAGAAGTGCGTGGGTTCCGATGATGAAATCAAACTCTTCCAATGACCCTTTTTTCGTCGCATTGGTCACCAAGGCAATGCGTAAATCAGGGAGAAATTTTTGCGCCTCCTCGTACAGCTGTGCCGCAAGTATCGTCGTAGGTGCCATAAGAAGTGAGCGATACGGTCGCATAAGGACAACGGATGCCAAAATCACCATCGTTTTACCCGATCCGACATCCCCCACAATCATCCGTCGTGCCGCGACCTCACCTGATAAATCGGCTTTTATCTCCTCAATCGCTTTTTTTTGATCGTCTGTGAGGGTAAAGGGGAGGGTTTTACTCCACGCTTCAATCTCTCCACTGCCTTTATAGTGAGTAGGATGAAAACGGCGTTTGAGCCTGAGACGGCGCATATAGTCAAAAAGTTCGGCAAACTTCAGCGCGTGCAGCTGATATTCACTAAGGGGCATCGGACTTTTTGGAAAATGAATATCGTGGAGAACTTGTGCAATATTTTGAGGCAGACCATCAGCAATGAGAGCCTCAATGGTAATGTGTTTTTCAATAAGACGGCGCATCACATCTACCCGTAAAGTAGTTTTATAGACGGGAACTAATGACCCTACGGCAGGGATTTTTACCGGATGGATGATTTGCCACCGTCCTTGCTCCAACATTGCCTTTGCGCTGAAAAAAGCTCTTTGATGTGTGGGAAACTGGTGAATCATATACGGTTGCGGGTGAAAAATTACTCCTTCGATTCTCTCATCTAGGTTATGGGCAAAAAAAGTGATTTTGAGGGTTTTTGAGGTACGTACGACACTTTCAACGGTTGCATCGAGTACACATGAGGCATTGTGGGTGAGGTGGGAGCTTAGACGGCGATCTTCAAAAGAGGCGGGGGCAATAAGGGAGAGGGCTGTAACAACACTCCCTGCTCCTAGACGATGAAATTTTTCGGCATCATCATTATTTGGTAACAATGGCATAGCTTAGTTGCGTAATCTCGTTATGACGTTTGATAAACTCATTCACATCATCAAGACTCAAGTGTCGAATCATCTCCAGTTCTTTAAGTGAATGACCCAGTTCTTGTCCTTGATAATATTCAGTAAACGTTCGTCCTAATCGCTGAGAGAGGGTTTCAACGCGTAACGGTTCAGAACCAAGGAGAAATTTACGTGCTTGATCAAGCTCGCTTTGAGTCACTCCGGTTTTTACAAAGGTATCAATAACTTCAATTACACTTTTTTTTGCTTCATCTTGTGACTCAAGTTTTGTTTGGAGGTAGCCGCTAAAATAGGTATTGGTTTTCGCAACTCCTAAGCGTGAATATGCCGAGTATGCCAATCCGCGCTTTACCCGTATCTCTTCCATCAACCGACTGCCAAAACCGCTGGAACCCAGAACAAACATTGCAACACGCGCTTTATAAAACTCAGGATCACCCTCGTTCATCACAAATGGGGCACCAAAATAAAGGTAAGCCTGCTGCGTACTTGGGCTCTTTAGAATCGTCTCTTTAGGAATTTTTCGGGTCTCATAATGGCGTGCTGGTGAAGCTTTACCTGTTGCTAAAGAGGAAAGAAGTTCTGTTACCTTTTGCTGCGCTTCGGAGAGATTTAAATCCCCTCCGATAACCACAAGGATATTGGAAAGAACCATTTTATCCTCTAAAAAGGTTTCAACATTTTTGAGCTTGATTTTTTCGATGGAGTCTTTTGTCCCGATATTGGGGATGGCAATCGGAGTTCCCTCAAACAAAATTGCTTTGAGCGCATCGGAGGCTACGGTATCAAAATCGGCCTCTTTGCGGGCAATATCACTTAGGGTAATGGTTTTTACTTTTTCCAATGTCTCTTTGGTAAGATTGGGAGAACGCAACAGTTCACTCATCAGCGAAAGTCCCGCATCAAACTCATCACGAAGAGTACCAAGTTCCATCACAAGCGTCTCAGAACCTGCATTGGTACTGAGTTGAATCGCGTGTGCATCGAGGGCATCGGCAAATCCAACGGCACCGCGTTTAATCGTCCCCTCATTCATCATCTTGGCACTAAGACGTGCAAGACCTCCATTGTTCCCCTCGTCAATGCTTCCACTGCCTGTAAATACGACTTGCATAGAGACTATGGGGAGACGTTTATCCTCTTCGTAAATAAAGGGAACTTTTACCCCTTTTACCTCTATGAATTCCAATGTGCTTGCCATAAGTGTATGCCCTAAAAATAAAATAATAACCGCTAAATATTTCATGCAAATTTTTCTAAAATCTCATAAGCCGTGTTACGAATTGCAGGTATTTCCCCGATGTCATGAATAAGACGAACCATCTCATCCTTCGCCATCCGAAATCCTGCCCCAGCACTTCTGACGACGTTCTCTTCCATCATCGTGGAACCCAAATCGTTCGCTCCATACAGCAGTGCCATTTGACCGATATACGGTCCTTGGGTTACCCATGAGCTTTGGATATTCTCAAAATTATCTAAAAATAATCGTGATACTGCAAGCAGTCGCAAATAACGATTGGAGGACTGTTTTTCAATTTCCGGATGCTCTTCCATAAGCTGTGTATTCATCCCCTGAAACGACCACATGATAAAAGCTCTAAAACCGCCTGTCTCATCTTGGAGGTCACGAATGAGATTCCAATGCTCGATAATCTCTTCATCGGTTTCTACCGTACCGTACATCAT
>JAQTLL010000001.1 GCA_028714915.1 Sulfuricurvum sp. | reverse complement strand
GTTCAGGTGGCTATAGAGAGGGGGAAACGCCCGGTCCCATTCCGAACCCGGAAGCTAAGACCCTCTTCGCTCATAATACTGCATCTTTCAGGTGTGGAAACGTAGGTCGCCGCCTGGCCTCGGATTTTCTTCTTTCTTTTTTACTATCACTCTTCAAAATTAATCACAAACTCTTCTTTTTTTTTAATCGCAAATTTAATCAACAAATACTTCAATAATTATTTCTCATCGTCGTCATTCCCGCGAAGGTTGGAATCCAGCTCTGCATTTAGGGGGATGGATCCCCGGATCAAGTCCGAGGATGATGGGGAAAAATATAAAGCTGAATTCCCGCCTTCGCGGGAATGATGAAATTGTTACAATTCGAAACACTTTCTTGCTTTTCTCAAAAAGTTATTACATTTTTACAAAACCCCCATTTACTCTTCATTATTGTTTATTACACCTAAAATAGGCTATTTGGTACTATTTTGACGTTGAATGTATCATAATAATCCCTAATAACACCGTCGTATTTTATCTGTAATACTTACTATTTGAATTTCTTATTTTGTGATAATTTCGTGTTAAGTTTAGATTTATTTTAACACCCCTATAATGACACTGTTAACGAATCGTTTACCGATTTGAAAAAATACAATTCAGGAGAATTAATGAAACGTACAATTAAATTAGCAGTTGCAGCAGCAGTTGCTCTAACATCAACAGCGGCATTCGCAACAAATGGAGACAGTCTTATCGGTACAGGTGCAAAAGCACGCGGTATGGGTGGTGCTGGTATTGGTATGTCTCATGGGGCAGAATCGGCTCTTACTAATCCGGCATTGATTACATCTGTAAATGGTACAGAGATCTCTTTTGGCGGTACAGTGTTTATGCCTAAAGTTAAAACTGATATAGGTGCAGGTTCTACTGATAGTGCAGCAGACTTAAGTGTTATCCCTGAAGTGTCAATCGCTCAAAAAGTATCAGACAATTTCTATTGGGGTATCGGTATGTTCGGTACGGCCGGCATGGGTACTGACTATCGCGGAACTGGTCAGAACATGAATATGGTTACAAACTTACAGTTGATGCAGTTTGCAGTACCGTTGGCATACAAAACAGGCGGATTTAGCTTCGGTGTTGCTCCAGTACTTCAATATGGTTCATTGGATATTAAATATAAAACAATTGGATTTGGTGGAGCAGAGAGTACTACACAAGGGGTCGCTCAAGATTTTGGTTATGGATACAATCTTGGGGCAGCATTTAGTGAGGAAGGTTTAACGGTTGGTGCATCGTATAAATCAGCAATTGATATGGTGTATACTGGGCAAATAAATGCTGCAACTACACAGTTTAATGGTTTAATGGGAACAGCAGTTTTATCTGATCATCTAGAACAGCCGGCTGAAGTTGGGGTTGGTGCTTCGTACAAAATTGGTGGAAGTACAGTAGCATTAGATTTCAAACAAATCAAATGGGGTAGTGCAAAAGGGTATAAAGATTTCGGATGGGAAGATCAAAATGTTTATATTCTAGGTTATCAATTTGCACAAGACAGTTGGGCGCTACGTGCAGGTTATAACTATGGCAAAAATCCTATTAAAGAACAAAATGGAGCTACTGCACAAGGTGCAGTAAATAACTTCTTCAATCTCCTTGGGTTTCCAGCGATTGTAGAAAAACATTACACTGTCGGTGGAAGCTATGCGTTTAACAAAACAACATCAGCTGATTTAGCATATGTGTATGTTCCAGAAGCTACAGAAACTTATAGCATTGCTGCTATGACTGGTGGTAATATTACTACCAAGCACAGTCAGCAAGCGGCTACTGCACAACTTAACTTCAAATTCTAAGACGTTTTCTCTCCTCTTCGGAGAGATTCACAATCCATTCACTTTTTTAATCCATAATAAGAGATCAAATTATTGATATGTTATTATCGTTTTTTTGATGGCTTTGTGATACAATAGTTTACTTAAAATGAGAAGACCTTCAACTTACACTAGGAGATGAGATGTTAAACAAACTTTTAATGGGTGCGTGTGCTTTATCGCTCGCAGCTTCAGTGGCTTTTGGTGCCCAAGGGGTTAAATTTTATGTCGGTGACGGCGATAAAGAAAAACCGTATATGAGTATGGTCAATGAAAAGATCAGTACTATCGGTTTTGTTCTCTCTGATCCGCATGAGCACATTGATATTTCGTATAAAACCAAATGGGGAACAGAGTTCCAGACGATCAAAGGGGTAACGAGCAAGCATCCTGATTTTGATCCGACATTTAAAGCAACTTTGGATAATCTTGGATTTTTCTCGATTACCAACGATGCGGTTGTGGGACCGTTGTTGATGAAGGAACCGTCATTGGGCGGGTTCTCTCCGTTTAATCTCCATATCTATAAAAAAATGGGTGAAGACAAAACCTACGTAGGTCACGTTATGCCGGATACAATGCTTGACATTGTTGGGATCAAAGACAAGGAAGTGCGTGAAAAATTTGTTGCTTCTTTTGGTGAATTGGACAAAATGACCGAGAAAGAGATCGGTTCAAAAGTACAGTATGTAGACTACAAAGCACTTCCTGCAAAGCCGATGATGACGTTTGAAGTACCGTTTGACCGTGCTGGCGGTGTAGATAAGTTTACGAGTGATTTCCAAAGCCGATTTGAAGAGGCGTTTGAAGCTCATAAGTACATTATTGCCGGTTACAAAAACATGAAAGAGTCTATGGACAGTGCCGGTATTAAATTTGATCGTTTTGATGCGTATTGGGTTTATTCATTGTGTCATTTCCGATTCTCTGAGGGTATTTTCAACCAAGGTCGTCCTGATGCCGGTGTATTTGCGCCGTGTTCAATGTATATGTATGTTGACAAGGGATCAAACAAGATGATGGTGGGTATGCCGCGTTTGGAAACTTGGACAGCGGTAATGGGGATCAAAGATAAAAAAATGACCGATTCCATTATAGCGTTGGACAAAGAGATCGCTAAAATCATGACAGACTTAGGAGCGAAAGAGCTATGAAAAAAATCTATTCACTTATTATGAGTGCTCTTGTACTCGGATTTTGCGGGTGTGCCGGAGTTTCTCCTCAAGCGGAAGCCGGAGTAAAGATCGAAAAAGTTATTTCTACGTATAAGATCGGTTCTTACAGTGATGTAGAGAGTACCAAATCCAAGCTTACTGCTGCCGGATTTGAAGTGGTTGGAACTTATAAAATGGATAGCGGTACAACAGTACTCTATACCAATGGTAAAATGAAAGAGATGGCAAATAAACCTTCTCGCGGTTTTAATGCCGTTGGACGGATCTTGGTAGATGATGAGCGCAAGCAAATCAGTATTGCCAACCCGGTTTATTTTGGTGCGGCGTTTATGCAAGAAGAGTACAGTCATTCGGCGGCTTCTGCAGTGTTGAGTTCTTTGGAAAAAGCATTTGGTCCTTTGAAAAACTCTGAAGATCAATGGGAGTATGCGGGATTAGGCAATTATCATTTCATGATGGGTATGCCGTATTATAAAGAGATGGATATTGTAGGTGAAGGGTCAACTGCCGATTTGGTAGCAAAAGCGAAAGCAGCAAAGGGAACTGTTGCTGTAGAGCAAATCGGTAAAGATCGTTATGTTGCATTTGTAGAGCTTGATAAGCGTACCAGTGGATTTGTCAAAAAAATTGGTTCTCAAAATGGTGAAATTTTGCCGTATGCTGTATTGATTGAAGATGGGAAAGCAAAAGCACTCAATGCCAAGTATTTTATCGCAGTGAGCTACCCGCTTTTAACGATGACTGAATTTATGGGAATTGCAACTATGCCGGATGCAATCACCAAAAATCTTCAAAAAATCTTTAAGTAATTTTGATACCAAAGGAATTACCCCTTTGGCTGCATTAAGACGGGGCTCACTCTGGCAGTGAGCCCACACGCAGTAATTGCACTTATAATCCTCTATTCTCTTTAAATTTTTTTTCTTATTTTTTAGGTATACTCTTGCAACTTCTGCTAAGGAATTATGTATGGCTGATATCTATCAAGACCCAACAAGCAATGAATGGTTTTTCCCCTCTAGTGGATATATTTTGAGCGAGACAGACGGTAATGGAGTTATTACGTATGTCAATGATCTTTTTTGCGAAGTTGCAGGCTATACCAAAGAAGAACTTGTTGGTCAGCCGCATAATATTGTCCGTCATCCTGATATGCCGCGTATCGCTTTTAAAGGGTTATGGGATGATTTACAGAGTAAAGGTTTTTGGACAGGATTTGTCAAAAATCGTCGTAAAGATAATGGATATTACTGGGTGTATGCAACGGCACTTCGTCGTGAGCGCAGTGATGGGAGTGTTACGTATCTCTCTATACGAGTAAAGCCTCAACGAAGTGATGTAGAGGCGTGTACAAAGCTGTATGGAGAGCTTAAGGGACAGGAATAATTGTTCTCGTCATTCCGTGCTACGACACGGAATCCATTACGCTGACTAAAGTTTAAACTTTATCTCTTCTAGCATTCGTTGAACAATATCTTGATAATATTTTTTTTGAGTATCGCTTCCAAGGGCTACCGGCGGTTCACCGTTATCTGACCCCTCACGAATTTCCATGTCCAGCGGTATTTGACCTAGTAGGGGGATA
Organism: Sulfuricurvum sp.; assembly: GCA_028714915.1. Classification (GTDB taxonomy): domain Bacteria; phylum Campylobacterota; class Campylobacteria; order Campylobacterales; family Sulfurimonadaceae; genus Sulfuricurvum. Next base: position 464,556 of record JAQTLL010000001.1, on the reverse strand, counting down.
TTGTACCGCTTGGCAAGTCGTGCTCCTCCTCCTGATCCAAAAATATCATATCTATTCCCCGTATCCGGAGCAATAAAGTAACTCATGTTTTCGACTAATCCTGCCATGGGGACGTGAATATCTTGAAACATTCGAATAGCACGACTCACATCATCCGAAGCGACAAGCTGAGGTGTGGTAACAAGCACCCCTGCTGTGATGGGAAGCTCTTGTGCCATGGTGAGTTGAATATCACCTGTTCCCGGAGGCATATCAATGACCATAAAATCAAGCGCTCCCCATGCCACATCTTCAAGAAACTGAATAAGGGCAGAAACAGCCACTGAAGAACGCCACACGAGAGGTGTATCGGAGGTTGGTGTGGTTAACGCCACACTCATGATTTTAAGCCCGTAATTTTCACTCGGAACGATTTTATTATTATCATTCCAACTGATTTTCTCCAAATCCGTATTGGTAAGACGCGGGACGTTTGGTCCATAGACGTCAGCATCCAATAAACCCACCTTGTAGCCCAATTGAGCAAGGGCGATGGCAAGATTGACACTGACCGTACTTTTACCTACTCCACCCTTGCCGCTCGTTACCGCAATAACATTGGCTGCATACGGTGCCCGGTTATTCGGAGTTGCGGTTGTGCCGTAGTTGGTATCTTTTTGTACTTGCGCTTTTTTCGTAATATTGAGTGATTTGAATTCATTCGCAAACGCATTTTCAATGGCTGTTTTTACCATGAGATAGGATTCATCACTCACAGTAAGAAGCTCTACGTGAGCATTTTCATCTGTTATCTTTGCCGTAGAGATAAGCTTTAGTTCCCCCAGAGTTCGATTCAGCTTTGGATATTTTATCCCTTGAAGCGCATGCTCGAAATTTTTATTATTCATAAGGATTACCTTTAACGTCTCGTACGAGAAGGGATTTTGTTCCGTTGGCTTTTTGGGCTAATTTGGCGAGCGGTATACGAGTGGCAGGATATTCGAGGCTGAGGCGATGATAGGCGGTAATCCGCTCATCAATGAGGCGGTTAAGCGCTGCAACAACCCCGCCGATAGTCCCTTGCTTGTCGGTTTCATTGAGAAGTTCTTTGATAAGCATCTCTCTTGAGTGCATTTTAAGCTCAAGTCCATTGAGGGCGGCAATACGGATAAAGTCGGCGGCACTCAGATAGAGCCCTGAAAAAAAAGTATTAAGAAAATGATTTTCAAGGGTTAAAAATTTACTGCGCATTTCTTGGTTATTTTTCTTCATTGTCTTGTGTCCAAGTTGGCACGTGCTGCTTTGATCACGTCAATATCATTATCTTGGAGAAGAGAGGTGATAATTTCTTTTGGAGCTGCACGATTTTCGGCAAGGCGCATACGAACCATCTTATCATTATCATCAACCAGAATTTTAAGCAATTTTGGAGGGGTGTTTGGATTGCCTGAGAGTCCATCACGTACAATTTTCTCATCACTGAAAAATTTCTCTAAAACATCACCGGGAGTTGAAGGATTTGTCGCCACGAGTGCACGAACGAGATTGATAGAATCGTTGGCTAAAAAGCGTAAAACTTCGACAGGCGTATGCGGATTTTTAGCAACCGCCCAACGAGCTCCCATATCAATAGGATTTTGGGAAATATCAATGAGTAATGCAACCATAACAGGACTGTATTCTTGTTTACGTTCATACACAGAGGTACGCAATGAAAGGTTCATAGCAACTTGCCCGACTATTTGTTTGTTCTCTCGAAATGCATCATAAATGGCACGAACTTCTTCGATAGGGAGGGTTTTGTCTTCGAGAAATTCAATAAGAGCGAGAGTGTCTGAGTGTTCGATAGCATAGGCGACGTTCATAGGTATTTTCCTAGAGTAATATAATAATAGTATTGAGGGATACTAGCCAAAACACATTAAAATACTGCTTTTAGTTCAGCGGCGGCAATAAAACAAGCTCTTGCTAAATTGACAGCTTTGAATGGTAAAATATTATCAGTAAGAATTCACTAATAATGCGAATTCATCACTCTTTAATTTAGGTGACAAAATGAAAACAAAGCTACAACAAGAATTAAACAGCTACCTTAGCTCTAAGGTCAAATTCACCCCATATTACAAAACAATGAAGCAAATCGTGAGCTCAACTCTATTTGAAGAACAATTCCAAGAGATCTTACTCTCTTTGGAAAAAGAAGATAGCAATAGTGCAAAAAGCTTTAAATTGTATCTTGACACTGTTATTATAAATATGCAAAGCAAAATTGCAAAATATAAGGCATCCGTCTATTTTGATGATGAAAAAGTTAAAGATATAGAAAACCAAGGGTTTGTTATACCTTTTTACAGTGATGAGGCAGAGGAGACCTATGTCCTTCTTGGAATACTCAAAAAAACAACTGACCTTAACAATATTTAATTTAGATTGGTGCTATTTTAGTGGTTAAGCTTCGAAAGTGTGTTGTTTGGTAACACACATGCTTAAATACAATAGGTATTGCTTACATAAGACATTTAAATTGTTGTAGTATTATGTTTGTAATAAATAAGTGATAAAATATATACATAAACCAGCGCATAATATGTATTGTATTAATCACTTATTGGGTGGTGCCAACATAAATGAAAGCCCATGTATTCAATCTAAAAAGGAAGAAAAGATGAATAATAAAGATTCTTTATTTAATGAAAAAAAATTAGATAGAAGAGATTTTTTTAGGAAAACAGCGGTTTTATCAGCAACAGTATTAGCTGGAACCAGTATTTTTGCAGCTGATGATCCCGCAATCCTAGAAGAGCCCGAATGGGCAACCAAATGGGGCGACCCAGTAATAACGAATATGTATGGTGTGCCATCAAAGTATGAGCATAACGTTACAAGAAGAAGTACCGAGCTACTATCTTCAGGTAATTTTAGGGCCAGTATTGCAGTAACTCCAATACATGAATCCAAGGGTATTATTACTCCTAATGGTCTTTTTTTCAGCCGTTCTCATGGCGGAACTGCCCACATTGACCCGAATGAATATCGCTTGATGATTCATGGATTAGTAAAAAATCCTATTGTTCTCACGCTCGCAGAACTCAAACGCTACCCAAGTGTTACTCGCACTCACTTTATTGAATGCCCTGCCAACGGAGGACAAGAGTGGAGAGCGCCACAGTTTAATTCTCTTCAATTTGCTAAAGGTTTCATGGCCTCCGCTGAATGGACGGGCGTCTATATTAAAACTATTTTAGAAGATCTTGATATCAAACCAGAAGCACAATGGATGCTTGCTGAGGGTGGTGATAGTTCTAAAATGGGCAGAACTGTCCCTATGGACAAAGTTCTCGATGACGCAATGCTCGTTTGGGGACAAAACGGTGAAGCTCTTCGCCCCGAACAAGGTTATCCAGTAAGACTGCTCCTCCCGGGCTGGGAAGGGAACTTGTGCGTTAAGTGGCTAAGACGTTTGGAATTTGCCGCAGAACCATGGTATTGTAAAGAAGAAACAGCCAAATACACTGCTTTGAAACCGAATGGCAAAGCAATTCAGCACTTTTATGCTAACGAGGTAAACTCGACGGTCGTTTCTCCCTCTCCTGAGATTCCATGGACTGACCTCAAAGATGGAGCAGTCGTTGAAATTGAAGGTCTCGCATGGTCAGGAATGGGTACTATTACGGGTGTAGATTTTTCTTTAGATGGTGGAAAAACGTACGTTCAAGCCGAACTAAAAGGCTTAGTGCTTCCTAAATCTTGGACGCGTTGGAGTTATATACACACTTATAAAAAAGGCGAAAAGCTTCTGCTTACATCTCGTGCTATGGATGATGCTGGTTATATTCAGCCAACCGTTGACCAAGAAACATCGGTGATGGGTGTTGAATCTGTCTATCATAGAAATGGTGTCGAAACGTGGGAAGTAACAGAAACGGGGGAAGTAACTCATGTACAAATTAGATCGTAAATTAATACTATCTGCTTCAGCAATTGCAGCAGCGATGTTATTGAGCGCAGTTAGCGCAAATGGTGCCACAGAAACAAAATCGACTGCAAAGCCAAGTATTGATGGTGGTGTTTATTATCCTGTCGTCAATGGCAAAACAGGTCCATACAGTGTCAATACAAAAGCTATTGGCAAAAAACTTAACCATGGCCGTGTTCCAACCGCCAATGAGCTAAAAGCATGGAATACCGATGTTATGCCGGATGGCACAGGCTTACCCGAAGGAAGTGGTTCAGCGTCCGATGGTTCCGATATTTATGATGCCAAATGCGTCATGTGCCATGGCGACTTTGGTTCTGGAGGAGCTGGATATCCATCGCTAACCAAAGGAAATGCCTATACGCTAAAAGGCTCCTTAAAAAGTCAAAGAAGTCAAGACGGAGCCGAAGGTCCTGTTCGTGTATTTGGTACCTATTGGCCAAGAGCAAGCTCTCTTTGGTGGTATATTAAAGATGCTATGCCTCATCAAAGTACAGGAACATTAACGGTTGATGAGACGTATGCTCTTACGGCATATATTCTGCAATTAAATGAGATAAAAATTGACAATATTCTTGTTGATTCTGATTACGTTCTTGACCGTGCAAAGTTCTTAAAAATATCAATGCCAAATAAAGATGGATTTGAGCCTAATATTGATGGTCCAAAATCGTTGCCTGGAATTCGCGCTTATTACGCCAAAGCATCCAATTTTGGCGGACAAAAAGTTAAGCCTAGCGAGCGCTGTATGACAAATTGTCAAAAACCTACAGCCAAAATAGTACGTATTCAAAATGGAGGAATCAAAGAGTTTGTTCCCCCTATGGCAACGGCTAGAGATCTACCAAAAGAGGAGGCAAAAGGATTCGACGCCAAAACAGCTTATGAAGTAAACTGTGCCGCGTGCCATGCCAACAGCAGTATGGGTGCACCCGCTATTGGAGATAAAAAAGCATGGGCAACCGTTACCCAAAAAGGGATGGAAGCTGTTTATAAAAATGGCAACAACGGCATCAACGGTATGCCCGCAAAAGGTGGAAGCAGTTTGTCTGATGCAGACTTCAAAACAGTCGTTGATTATATTGTCAACACAAGTAAATAAAATAAAAGGAACAATCATGGAAAGAAGAAAATTTTTAAGTTTTGGTGCTTTAGTGGCAGCGGCTGCTTTTGCTCCTGTGAGTCTTAGCGCAGAAGACTACAGAAAAATAAAGCCTGATGCGTGGAAAGCTCATACTGTTGAAGATGCAATCGCCAAATTGTATGGTAGCAATACATTGATAGCCGAGGGTGTAAAAATAACCGCTCCAGATGTTGCCGCTAATGGCGGTGCCGTTCCAGTTGATATTCAATCCGATATATCTGCAAAATCCGTTGCAGTATTTCAAACTTCAAATCCTGAGAGCGCAGTGTGCGTCTTTACCATCAATGAAAATATGGTAATTGACTACTCCATTAAAATGAAATTGAAACAAAGCGGAACCATCACTGTCGTTATAGAAGGCATAGATGGAAAACTTTACTCAGGATCAAAAAATATCAATGTTGCACTCGGTGGTTGTGAAGGCTAATGTGCCTTTATGCTTATAAAAATTGATCATATAAAGGGAAATTCATGGAAATTAAAGCAAAATTAAAAGACGGTATCGTTAGTGTTAAAGCTATGGCAAAACATCCTATGCTTACGTATGATGTAGCAGCAAAACAAGGTTTGGAAGCAAATTTTATTACTCATATGACTGCAACGGTTAATAATAAAGTTGTACTCGATATGTCAACAAGTCAATTTTTATCTAAAAATCCTATTGTTAAATTCACATTCAAAGGTGCTGCAGTAGGCGATAAAATTGTTATGACATGGGTAGATTTAAAAGGCGATACCGAAACATCAGAATCTATCATTAAATAGTTCTGATTATGTCTTCACTATGGGAAAATAGTTCATTCTGCTTTCCCATATATATAGGGATTAGTGCATGCATAAAATACTTATCAAACTTTTTCTTATTATTGTTACACTTCACGTTTCTCTTCTTGCGAAAAATATAGATATTAACACAATAGTAAAAAATTCTATTGGATCACATAAATATGTATTTATTTTTCTTCATAGGACCGATTGTGGATACTGCGAGAGTATGCAGACCTTTACGCTTGATGATGACTCCATCAAAGCGCTTATTCAGAAAGGATTCATCTTTCTTCCTATCAACATCAGTGAAAATGACGTTGTAACGTACAAAAAGTTTACGGGAAGCGGGCGTGATTTTGCAAAATACGTAGGCTATAATTTTTATCCATCGTCTCTGTTTTTAAACAGTGAAAATAAGATAATTTATGGTGTTCTTGGTTATCAGGATAAAGATCAATTTCTTGGCGTATTGAAATATATTGATAGTGGCGCCTATAAAAAGATGGATTATCAAACTTTTGACAAGAAAATTGATGTAACACGAAAACCGTAAAGTGTATTCAGTCGGGATTAAAAGGAGTCGTATGTCTGTAAAACCTTGCGTTTTGGAGCTGTTTACCTCGGTTGAGGATAAACGAAAAAGGGTGCACAAAGAGAAGCTTGAGTTGGATGAGAACGGTGTCTTAGAAGATAAATTTTATGCTAAGAATAACAACCGCTTAATCTTAATAACTTCTATAGCTGCGTATGCATTAGCTAAAGAGAGTGGTGTCGAGTTGGAGTATGGCAGCCTAGGTGAAAATATTTTGATTGATAAAAATATCAATTATTTAAGCGTAGGAAATCAGTTTAAAATTGGTGAAATTGTTTTAGAAATAACCCAAAATTGTACACTTTGCAAAGGCTTATCGATTATCGATCCAAAGTTGCCTGAGATTTTAAAAAATGATAGAGGCTTATTTGCAAAAACTGTTACAAACGGAATCATAAAGAAAGGCGATCTTGTAATTATATAATTTCTTAGAGGATTGTTATTTAAATACAGTAGACTACTGTTAAACACACATTGTTTAATGGTGTAAATATGTGGTGAAAGTCACATTAATATTATTCAAAGGATGAAAATGAAAAACATCTACAAGGTTATAGTTGTTGCTTTCCTTGCGCTAGGAACAATAGCTTATTCGGCAGTCAATCCAAAGGTTGAAGCAGCTAATAAAGGTCAAAGTGTCCAAGTTTTTAGTGCTCCTAATACAGATGGTGCTATTACAACAAAAACAATAGATGCAGCTTTTGAAAAAAGTGGTCTAACTATGGGTGGAGACAATAATATGAACTCACCTTTTCAAAAAAGGTTTAATCACGTTCATTATAAAATTTACAATTTAGCAATGTTTTCTAATGCGGATATAGTGTTAAAATTGATAAAGAAATACCCTAAGTTCGGTGCTTTGACACCACTAACTATGTCAATTTGGTCGGATGACTCAGAAAACACTATGAATATAGCTACGCTTAGCCTAGATGGGATGTCGAAGGCTGTAGGAATTCCTGTAAATGACCCAGACTTGGTTGCCTATGCAGGTATGGTTAAAACGGCACTTAAAGCAGCTATGCCTAAGGGTGAATTTAAAAAGACGAATTTCCCTATAGTCAATAAATCGGCATCATTTGCCCAAGAATATGTAGTAGATGTTTCCGCAACCGATGATAAAGGGATTAAAGAGGTTAAGGAAAACTTAGAGGCAGGGTTTGAAGGTGAAATGGAGCCATTAGGCTTTATGTTACCAAACTACAGCAATCTGAAAAATGATCTTTTTGATGCTGCAGGGTATAATGAATATGATATCTATGTAACATACTCTATCTGCAAATTTGATGTCATTTATCCTGTTTCAAAACTTCACCCAGAAGCCGGTGCATGGGCTCCTTGTTCAATGTATATTTATAAGAAAAAAGGTGAAAATAAGATCCATATTGGGTACTTGGGGGTTGATAGCTGGATTTCAAGTTTAGGTATTAAAGACAAAGAGTCAACTGAACCACTCTATGAAGCTCAAAGTATGATTAATAAGATACTTAATGGTATGAATTAATTTTACAGTATAAGTCTACTTGCCCATTTGTGGCAAGTTTAAAAAGCAAAGCAAATAATACGATTTGTTTTACTTTTTAACTCTAAAGGAAGATATATGAAAGTATTGAAACAGATTATTCCAACCATACTGCTTAGTATTACGATGCTGACATCGTTAAGCGCAGCTGATGAATTTATCCCAAGTAATAATAAAAATCTTGCGGTTGAATATACTTTAGACAATAAGGATATTGTTTTTGATAAAAGTTTTTTTGAATTCACAAAAAAACCTTTAGAAAGTATAGGTTTTTTTGTAAGTGATCCACATCATAATGTTAATGATGTGTATGAAAAGCAGCTGGGCACGACCTCCTTAAGCCAGTTGTCATTTTCTTCTCTTGTCAATGATGATAAGGCAAGAGTGCTTTTTAATAAAGATCCCAGAATAAGCGGCTTTACGCCATTTAACTTAGTCATTTATAGAAAAAAATCAGATATGAAAACGGTTATAACCCATATTACTCCAGAGGCTGCATTGGATATTCTTCATATATCAGATAAAGATGTAAGAGATCAATACATCGGCATGTTTAAGCCTCTTGATGAGGCAATAGAAAAAGAGTATGGTGCCAATGCTAAAAAAAGCTATACAAAAATTCAAGGTTATGCCAAACATAATATGATGAACTTTGAGATACCCTTTGAGCAACCCAATGATATAGATGAGTTCTTTGACGCATTTCAAGAAAAGTTTGAAACGGCATTTCAAACCAAGGGTTATATTATTGCCGGTTTTTATAATATGAAATACAGTTTAAATACGAACAAAGATGTACTGCCTGAGTATTCGAATTTTGTCGTTTGGTCGCTTTGCCATATTCCATTTTCATATACCATTTTTGATGGTAAAAATCCCTTGCCAGAAGCTGCAATTTTTGCACCATGCTCTATGTATGCGTATGTAAAACAAGGTGAAAACAAGATAGTAATTGGCATGCCAACATTAAGTGCTTGGGCGGCAGCTTTAAGAATAACAGACAAAGAAAAACTTAAAAAAATAGAGGAGCTAGATGAAGAAATTCCATCCATTATAAGAAGCTTGGGTGGTATTGATGTATCAAACAAGAACCCGTTGACACATTAATCTGTTAAGACTTTATGAAACACAAATAAAATTTCTAAACTTTCATGATGATAGCAGAGTTTCAAGACCAAATGCCAATTCTAGCAATAATTGTAACTACAGAATAAGATTTCGTAATTGTATGAAAGAATACTTCTGTAGACATTCTATATCTTAATCCCTCTTTCTTTTATTAATAGACAGTTCCCCCGAAAAACCAAATTCCAGTTTAAGTAAATAATGTAAACTTATATCTATGCTTTAGGAAATTTTAGTAAATCAACAGCTTCAAGTGCTAAAATATTAATGATAGATTTCTATTGTTAACGCGAATTATCCAATGAACAGATAATAAATAATGAAAGAAAAAGGAGCATGGATGAATAGATTGTTAATGACACTCTGTTTAGCGGCATCACTGTCTGCGGCAAATATATTGGCGGCAGATTATGCAAATAAGGACATCCTTATTTCAGCTGAAGAAGCAGTTACGCTGATCGGAAATCCAAAAGTTATGTTTGTATCGGGTGATAATGAAGATATTTATAAGCTTGGCCACATTAAAGGCTCAGTTGAAATGTATGCGCACCACTTGCACCATTCGGAGATTGATGGAGAGATGCATTGCGCACCTTTGTATCGCTGTATTGATGATGCTGAGCAGACTATTGGTAAAAAAGGGATCAGCAATGACATGACAGTAATCGCATACGATGACTTTAAGGGTCCCAATGCGACAGGTGTTTATTCATTTTTTGACAGTTATGGACATAAAAATCTAAAAGTACTCAATGGCGGTCGTGCAGCTATAATGGCAGCAGATCCGGCTCAAAAAGAGTACGATGCTCTTAATAAAGATTTAAAAGCGCTTACAAAAGTACAAAAAGATACAAAAGAGAAGCTGAAAACTGCAGTTAATGCAGATAAAGTAACATTGAATGCTTCTATTGCCCAAGCGCAAAATGATATGACAGCATTGAAAGCAAAAATGGCTGAAGTAGAAAAACGTCTTTTGGTCGTAAAAGGTGATGAAAGCGTTACCGCTAAAACGTATAAAATTGATCCTAAAAATATCAAATACAGTGTTATTGCGGAAAAAAATGAAGTTAAGCATGCAATGGAAGATATTCTTAAAAATGGTAAAAATTCTAAATTTGTGATTATCGATTCTCGCGGACTTGCAGAGATCATTGGTGAACGTAAAATGGATAACGTAGCACGCGGCGGGCATATTCCGGGTGCAACATTCATTGAGTGGAGTCAAATCTCTGATGCAGATAAAAAAATGTCGTTTAAATCTGCTGATGAGATCCAAAAAATATATGATAGTTATGGTGTTACAAAAGATAAAACGATTTATGCCTATTGTCAAGTAGGTGCCGGTCGTGGTTCTGAGCACATTACGGCGTTCCAATTGCTCGGTTACAAAAATGTCAAAGTTTTCACTGGAAGCTGGGATGTTTGGGGTAATGACATGAATCTTCCGATTAAACGATAAGGCTCAAATATGACAAAAGTAATGAACAATAATCGTCGCGACTTCCTGAAAGTTTCAGGGATGACGGCTGCATTGGTAGCTTCACAAGGCTCTCTTTTTGCAAAAACAAATGTAATGTCGGTTGAAAATGGTAAAGAAAATTACCCAAATACCAACTATACCGAAACGATGTACCGCAATGAGTTTGCGTTTACGTACGGTAAAAAAGAGGAACACGGTTTTGCGTATCACTGTGTCAACTGTCAAGGTAACTGTGCATGGGAAGTTTGGTCAAATAATGGCGTAGTTACGCGTGAAAACCAATCGGCTCGCTATCCGGTTATCAATGCAAAAATCCCTGACTTCAACCCACGCGGATGTAACAAAGGGGTTCAGCATTCTCAAGTAATGTACCAAAAAGACCGTTTGCTGTATCCAATGCAACGTGTTGGTGAACGCGGTGAGGGTAAATGGAAACGTATCAGCTGGGATGAGGCGGCTGAGGTCGTATGTCAACAAATTTTTGATTGTATGACAGATCCTGAGCGCGGACCGGATAAATTAATGGTTCATGCGGGTACGGGTCTTTTGACTGAAGGTCGTCGCGGTGCGCCGTTGCGGTTCTCAACTCAATTGGGCGCTATTCGTATTTATCCATCATCGTATTTAGGAGATATGTTCTCAGGTGCGGCGATTGCCTACGGAGAAGGTAACGTTGGTTGTACATGGGATTTTATGTATACCGTCGATACAGCAGTTATGTGGGGGGGAAATCCGTCAGTTTCTCGTATCCCGGATGCTCACTTCGTGTGGGAAGGGAAGTATAACGGTGCAAAAATTATTGTTATTACCCCTGAATTTAATGCAACGGCTAAATCAGCGGATCTTTGGATTCCGATCAAAGCAGGTTCAGATAATATTCTTGCGATGAGTGTTATGAATGTTATTATTAACGAAAAGCTTTATAAGCCGGAATTTATGAAAACATTTACCGATCTTCCGTTCTTGGTCGATGTAAAAACGCAAAAAATGATTCGCAGATCTGACATGGAACATGCAGCAAACGAAGAGGATCACCATAAATATACCGAAGAATTCTACTGTATGAATTCAGCTACCAAAAAGCCTGCATTAATGCCAGCTACTGAGGGAAGTGCGATTAAATCTCTTCGTCTTGATGAGCAGGGGATCACTCCTGAGCTTGAGGGAAAATGGACAATTACAGATATAAATGGCGATAAGCGTGAAGTAACAACTGTATTTGAGATGCTTAAGGCATCAGCTGCAAAATTTGCACCGGAAGCGACTACAGATATTACAGGCGTTCATCCAGATACCGTTCGCGTCCTTGCGCGTGATATTGCATTGCCGAAAGTTGTTGAAATCACTACCGGATTCTCATTGAACAAATACTTCAACGGTGTTATGTCTATTTGGAATATCTCATCAATCTGCGGATTGACAGGACGTATGGGACCATACGGCGGACTCAATACTGAAAATGAGTTCCAGCTCTCTGGTCTTGGTGTTTTGGCAGGATTTGGCGGTAAGTACAATGCCCGTTTCGGTTCTGGATTTGTGGGTGAATTTGTATTTGGCGAAGGGATGAAATCGTTTGATCAATTCTTCGGAGACGAAGATGTTAAGCGTGCTCAAAACGGTATGTCTAAAAAAGAGTATATGGCTGTTTTGGGTGAAATGCTTAAGCAAGGCAAAAATGGACTCGAGAATGCAGAGTCAGCACACGGAAGTGTCAATAAGCCGTGGTGGCAACCTGATTGTGCGCTGATTGTGGCTGATAATAAGTTCCGCCGTAACAAAGGAACTGAGTATCGTAAAGCATTTTTAGAGAAAACAAAATTTTATGGCTATGTAGATTACCGTATGTCAGAAGCGGCACAATTTGCCGATATTTTACTGCCGGCGAAATCGCACTATGAAGTGTATGACCTTCGTACATCTCCGGGTTATCACCGTTTTACAAACCTTGCCCAACCGGTTGCTAACATCAAAAATATTGGTGAAGCAATGGATGAGTGGTCAATGTTTACCCTTCTTGCTAAAAAAATGGAAGAGATGGCAAACCGACCGCAAAATATTGCCAAAGCAAAAGTTCCTGATCATAAAAAATACGCCAAACCTGGTTTCCATGATTTGACTATTTTCCACAAAGAGTACACAAATACGGATGCTGAGTCTGAAGGGGCTGGTGAAAATTATCTCGGAACGGACAAGATGGCAGTACAGGCGGCATTGGAAAAATGTGAGCAGTATGAGCCATGGACGATGGAAAAAATGTACAAAGTAGGCGGATTCTTGCTTATCAACGAAAAAGCAGCAAAAAGCTCACCTCTTTATTCGGATCGCCCTTACAGTTCTATGGAATACACTTTGTACAAATTTGAGCGTCTTGATACTCTTTCTGGCCGTCAAACATTCTACGTTGATCATGATATGTACATCAAAATGGGTGCTGCGACCAATACAGGTATGGAAGGAATCCGCCCACAAAGCAAAGATCATCCTTACGTGTTTATGACACCGCACGCTCGTTGGTCAATTCACTCCAACTACAAAACATCACGTACCCTCTTGCGTTTGCAGCGTGGTGTCCCTGCTATCCAAGTAAACCGTGTGGTTGCTTCGTCAAAAGGGATCAAAGACGGAGATACTATTCGTATTTTCAATCACCAAGGTGAATTCTATGCTATGGCGAAACTCTCTTCATCGGCACCTGCAGATGGATTGGTACTAGAAGATGGATGGGAACCGCATATGTATCTAAGAAATAAAGGTCATAATGAAGTGGTTCCTGTTGCATTGAACCTCTTGGAAATGGCAGATGGCTGGGGTCATCTGAAGTTTGGTGGACTGTGGGATGGTAACCAATACGCGTACGATGGTGCCGTGAACTATGAAAAAGCAACTGACGTAAAATATTAAGGGGTTTAGATGTCTAAAAGACAATTAGCAATGGTCATGGACCTGAACAAATGTATCGGGTGCCAAACATGTACTGTGGCATGTAAAACGCAGTGGACAAACCGTAACGGCCGTGAATATATGTATTGGAATAACGTAGAGACCTATCCAGGTACGGGGTACCCGAAAAACTGGATGGAGCTTGGTGGCGGTTTTGACGCTGCCGGCGACCTTCAACCGGGTGTTATCCCAAATCTTGAAGCTGATTATGGTGTACCTTGGGATTATAACTATGAGTCATTAATGACAGATAGCGCAGATCATAATCGATTCCAGCCTCACATCTCTCCAACATGGGGACCAAACTGGGATGAAGACCAAGGTGCGGGTGCATTCCCACAAGACAACTATTTTTTCTACCTTCCACGTATTTGTAACCACTGTACAAATCCGGGATGTTTGAGTGCGTGTCCTCGTGATGCTATCTTCAAACGTGAGCAAGACGGTGTTGTTTTGGTTGACTTGGATCGTTGTCAAGGGTACCGCTATTGTATCGCGGGATGTCCTTACAAAAAAATCTATTTCAATCCAAAAATCTCTAAATCAGAGAAATGTATTTTGTGTTTCCCACGTATTGAACAAGGTTTGCCACCGGCATGTGCACAACAATGTGTCGGTCGTATCCGTTTTGTTGGATTCTTGGATGATTTAGATTCACAAGTTCATAAATTGGTAAATGTCTATAAAGTAGCAATTGGTCTTCGTCCGGATTACGGCACACAACCAAATGTTTATTATGTTCCGCCGACCGAGTCTCCTGCTAAATTTGATGCTGAGGGGAAAATTATTGAAGGCTCGACACGTCTTCCAATCGAAGAGCTTGAAAAACTTTTTGGCAAAGAAGTTCATGGTGCAATTAAAACACTTAAAGCTGAGATGAAAAAACGTAAAGAGACGGGCGTAAGTGAATTGATGGATATTTTGATCGCGTACCAACACGCGGATATGTTCCGTCTTGATAATCACTACTATCAAGAAGTAGCAAAAGAGCAAAACCGTACACCTCTAGCACCTGTAGATACACGCTACATTGCCGGTAAATTTACAAAAGCGGGAGGACACCACTAATGAACAAGATTTTAACATCACTCCTTTCATTGGGTCTTGCATGTTCGGCTGCTCTTGCAGCGGATGCAGCAATTACTGCTGTTAAAGTAACCGATAGCTTGAAGGCTATTAAAGCGGATTCGGCTGTTTGGTCGAAAGCAAAATTTTCTAGCGTAACGCTTTATCCACAAACTGCTATCGAGATGAACGATAAAAAAGCGAATGCACTGTGCGAAAATGCGAAAGCAAAAAAAGCACAGGTTGCAGCATTGTATGATGGTAAGAGTATTGCATTAATGGTGAAGTGGGCAGATGGAACAAAAGATCTCCAAACGGGTGCAACTTCAACTGAGTACAGTGATGGTTTTGCGGTTCAATTTGCTGGCGCAACGGCTAAGCCACAGCCTTTGCCGTATATCGGAATGGGTTCAGTTGGTCGTCCGGTAGTCGTTCATCTGCAAAAAGCAACTGAAAAAGTGTATGAGCCCAATGGAAACAAAGATGTCTCTATACAAGTCAACCGTCAACAAACGGACGTATTTGGAAAAGAATTGGCTGCTTTCGATGCGAAAGTCGCAGCACTGGCCGTAACTGACTATGAGCGTGTTTTTGTGGGTGAAGGATTCCGTTCATTGACAGAGATCAAAGACGGTTCCATGAAAGCAGAGAGTGCTATGATCTATGGAACTTCTGGTTGGATTGGGACTCTTAGTCGTCCTTTGAAAGATGACTACGTTAATCTTAGCGGAACAGTACCGGTTTCTATCGCAGTATGGGATGGATCAAAGATGGGTCGCAATGGGCTTAAGAATCTAAGCGCATGGATTGCTATTAATCTGGATGGTCAAAAACAAAATGCGGCATTAATAGCAGATTTGACCACGGATTCTAAAGGCAATGCCGCTAAAGGTAAAGAAGCAGCAGAATCAAACGGATGTAGCGGCTGTCACCAAATGACATCGGCTGATTCTAAATCATTCATGGCTCCCTCGCTTAAAAATGTGGGCGGATACTCTACGGCTTCTTATCTTCGTGAATCGATTGTTAAACCATCTGCAGCTATTGTTCCGGGATATAATCGCAATGCCCACAGCAATACACCGTGGTATAATATTGAAAAAGGGAAGCGTATTTCTACAATGACCGATTACAGTCATTTGGATAAGAATACGTTAGATGACATCGTGGCTTATCTTGAAACGCTCAAAGCGGAGGTAGAATAATGAAAAAGATTGCACTTGTTTGTGCAGCACTTGTTGTTGGCGCATTGGCAAATGAAGGTCAAGAGTTTGAGGGATTATTGACAACTCCTGGCTGTGCTGCGCAGGGAGCATTCGCGGATTGTTATTTAGAGAATTATGCGTGTGGGACTGATAATTGTTTTAAAAAAATCGAACCAGGCGCAACCACAAAACCAAAATTAGCACTCTTCCAGCATAATACTGGGAAAACATATCTCATTGATGTCAGTAAATTGAAAGTTTCTGAACTGGGCGAGGGGATGAACAAGAACGGTGTTATTATCGTCGGTGTTTTAGACGCGGCGACCAATACTATCGCGGCTACTGAATTTAAAGCTCCGCCGCCACCGCAGAAATCATTTTTCAAGGGTTGTTTATAATAAACCCTTCAACTTCTCGCTCCCAAGCTCTAGCTTGGGAGTGTATACTGTCTGTCTACAATGACGAAATACACAATCCCTTTTTATTTTAGGAATTATTGATGAACACTGAATATCGACGTTATATCTATGCTTTTCTATCGCGCGTCATGAGCAATATCCCTGATCGTCGTTTTATCACTGACCTTAAGAATAATCAACAATTGCTTGAGGTTATTGGTGAAGAGACGAAAGCATGGTTTGATGCAACGAGTGAAGAAGAACTGTATGACGCACTTAATATGGATTATAGTTCGATGTTTTTTCTCAACACACAACCGGTTGAATCCTTTGTATTGGATGCTAAAAATGAGACGCTTGTAGGATTGCAAAATCCCGTAATGGCATTTTATTTTATCCATGGTTTTGAGCTCAATATGGATCAAACCGAACTTATGGCTCCCGATCACCTCTCCATCGAACTGGCTTTCATGCAGATACTGGTATTTCGTAACGAGATGAAGGCACAAGTTCAGTTTATGGATGAGCATTTGTTTATGTGGGCTGTCCCGTATATGCTCGGGATGAAAAGCATGGCGGATACCCCTTTTTACAAAGATATATGTGATTTTATGGTCGAGTTTTTGGCATCGGATTATGAATATTTGCACCAAAAGATTGCCAATGGGTAATCATAACTTTATTCAAAAAAGTAACCTTTTTAGCTTTACGGCGACACGTTGTTTACGCAATGAATATTTCCATAATGATTGCCATATTTGTATTGATTTGTGTCCCAAAGAAGCGATCCATTTGGTGCGTAATAAACTTACCTTGTTTGATAATGAGTGTATTGAATGTGCAGGATGTATCGGGAGCTGTCCTACGGAAGCTTTTGAGATTGAGAGTTTTGACCCCAATGAGTTTTCTGCCTCTTTTCAAGGACAGGAGAACTCTTTGCTCTCATGTAAAAGCACAACACCCTGTCTTGGGATTTTTGATACGGATCATCTGCTTGTTATGACATTACGCGGAGAGTTGGACGTAGTGTGTGATATGAGTCATTGTGCCTCGTGTATTTTGAATGAAAACGGTAAGCTGGAAGCTGTTATTCGTTCTCATATAGAAGAAGCAAATGATTTTTTAACCCAAACCTCGATTGCTAAAGAGATTAAAACAGTTGAAGTACAAGAAGAGCAAGAAGAGCGCCGAGCATTGTTTCGCAAGGGATTTGAAAAAGCCAAAGAAGCTATTAGAGAGAATGAGAAACCGCTTAAAAGTATGACGGCATCCCATCATGCTCTTCCTGATGTTGTTATGCCATTGAAGCGTATTCTTTTGAAAAACAGTCTCAAAGAGCATGTCGGGAAGATGACGATAACGGAATTTTCAGAGTCAAGTCCACTTTTCTTTAATAAAAAAATTGATTTTAATGCGTGTACGAATTGTGGAGATTGTACCCAGTTTTGTCCGACTGATGCACTGTTTCCTACGTCAGACAAGCAGGGAATCTATTTTAGTCAAGGCAAGTGTATCGGATGCGGTATCTGTGAAGATATATGCAAGGCGCATGCGATTACTCCTAAAGAGGGATTTGATATGGTCAGTATCGCGTATGAGCGTTCAGAGCAATTGGTTCACTATGAGATGGTGATGTGCAATGAATGCCGCTGTCCGTTTCCGTATAAAGGCGGCGACCCGATTTGTGATCGCTGTGAAGGGTATAAAAAAGAATTTAGTAATATGTTCACTCTAGCTCGGGATATGTAACCTATTCGTCATACCCGCGTAGGCGGGTATCCAGCTGGATTCTCGTTTTCACGGGAATGACAGAGGGCTATTTCTTCTCTATCGCCTCTTTGGCACTTTTAAGTGCCCCTTCCATCGTTGACTTAGCAACACTCCATGCTCGTTTACCCATCGCTTTTGCTTCTTGTGCTGAGGTTGAATTGAGCAGGGCAGCTCCGCGCTGACTCACTTCCTGACGTAGTTTGGAGAGCTTGCTTTGGAGAAGTTTGGCGGTTTCTTGAGACAAAATCGAGAGTTCATCGGTATCAAGACGGATTTCAGCGCCAATAGCGGTAAGCTGCTCGATGATAGCGGGAGAGTTGTGCTTGGAGAGTCCATGGACAATTTGACCAAAGAGGGTATGAATTTGTTCTAGCTCGTCTTCAATCAATTGATACTCTTTGTGATACAGTGCCCGTATCTCATCGGGAAGATAGAGAAGATATTGACGAAATTTTTCGATCGATTTGTGAAGCGCTGAACGGATACCCAGAAGTGTTCCTCGTAAAATAGGCTCGGCCTGATTGGGGGTTGCTTCGGCAATATTGAGGGCGCTTTGGAGTATGCTCGAAAAAATCTGGCGGATACGAACGGCATTGAGAACATTGGCATTGAGCGTTTGGAAGGTGAGTTCTTTGATGATTTCATGAAGCGTCTCTTCGGTATCGGACCCTTTTTCAAGCGTTGTGATAATAGCCGATTCGACCATCTCTTCGAGTATGTCGAGTAGATCAACGGATTGGATTTTTATTTGGTGTAATTTTTCTAAAATTCCTTCATCCTCATTAAATCTTTTTTCTAAAACATCAAAACATTGGTATTTTAGGTGCTGCAGTTCTTCACTTTTACGGGTAATTTGACGCTCAAGGCGCTCTTTTTGTTCGAGAAGCTCTTCGAGTTCATTGTGCAGAGTTGATGCTTCATCATTTAAGAGAGAGACAGTAAACGTCTTTAGCTGATCAAGAGACAGATTGGCTATTGCCTCTGGAGTAAATTGATTTTGAAAGGTTTCGAGACTCATAAAAATCCTTTATAATACCATTTTGATGTGCTGATGGGCTTTAAGTGTTTCATAGAAAAAAGTACGTTCGTCCTCATTATGCACCAACAGTTCTAAGTTCATGCTGACGTATTTTCCATTACGGCTCGTATTAGAGGGTTTTAGTGAATAAATTCGCTGGGAAAAAATTTCCATCGCCGCTATTTCAATTCCTGCTCTCTCAAGGGCTACGACTTTGTAGCACCATGAACAGGGATATTCAAGCTGCAGCTGTTGCCCATTAATTTCGCATGTAATCGCCACTTTTTCCTCCTGATTTGGTTTCAAGTTGGATGGGTCCGATTATCATCCCTTTATCAATTGCTTTGAGCATATCATAAATGGTGAGCAATCCGATGCTTGTCCCTGTGAGGGCTTCCATTTCTACCCCTGTTTGACTGCTGAGTTTGGCAGTAACGATGAGACGAAATCCCGGTAAGTCTGGAAGTTCGTCAATATCGCAGTTGACACCGCTGAGATTGAGCGGATGGCACATTGGGATAAGGTCGCTTGTTTTTTTCGTCCCCATGATGGCTGCGATGACGGCAGTTTGAAGAACAGGTCCTTTTTTGGCGGTTTGGTTGACTACGGCTTCATATGCATCTTGGCTCATCGTAATCAGCCCGCTTGCAACGGCGGTACGCGAGGTAGTGTTTTTGTCGGATACATCGACCATCTTAGGTCGGTTACGCTCATCTAAATGGGTTAAATTCACAGGCAAATCCCTATTTATTTTTTATTATTATAGCGTGAAAGTGCTTCTTCGTATTCGTAAGGGTGATTGAGATTCATAAAGGGTTCTTCGTTTTCGAACTCTACAAATCGGGTGGCACTCATACTGAGAAGTTTTCCTAAGCGGTGGTCACTCTCTTGGAGCATACGTTGAAATTCACCCAAAAGGGATACGTGATAAAGTCCCGTCAACGGATGCGTGCCTGAGGGAGTTTTAGCGATTACGGCATCCAAATCAGTATTGTCGGCTTCAACTAATGATTTAATAATTTCCTCATTCACAAAGGGGGAGTCGACACTAAGAACAAAAAATCGTTCACATCCAAGGGTGTTAAACGCGCTCACAAATCCTGCCGTCGGGGCAAAATCAACGCCATCAGGATCAAGGATAAAGTCGGCTTCGAAACCAAATTTATCAGCTGTTTTGGTTGAGATAGCAACGTGTGTAAAAAGTTTGGAGAGACGGTTATGTTGGAACTGCGCAAGGGTCGAATATCCACCGAACGGGAGGAGTGATTTGTCTTGTCCCATTCGGGAACTTTTTCCGCCTGCAAAGAGAATGCAAGGGATTTGAAACATTATTTAAGAGCTGCTGCTACGAGATTTTCCATCGCAGGAGTGGTGCCGCTTTTGACGTAATCAAGGATAAATGGGGTGAATTTATCAATCATCTCAGGTTTTAGTCCAAGTTTAGCAAATTGAGCCATAAGAGGGCTCGTACTTGCAGGTACGGCTGACATCAAAGAACCAATTGCTGGCATACTCGATGTTAGTGATTTAAAGTCGGCTGGTTTCATGTCTTTTTTTGCTTCACCAAATAAAGCAGCTGAACCACCGATGGCTTGAGTCGGGGTTACACCTAGAGATGAGGTGATATTTTTTACTAACGGATTTGAGCCAACAGAGGTATTGGCAACAACAGCATCAGTAAGCGGAGCGGCGGATTGTATCGCAGAAGCGAAATCAAAGGCGAAAGCATTAGGCGAGATAAGAGAAAGTGAAAAAGCAAATGCGATAAGAGAACGTTTCATGAAATATCCTTTAAATTATTGTTGCAGGATCAGTGATAACACCCGTAATCGCCGAGGCAGCAGCAACAGCAGAGTTGGCGAGATAGACTTTGGATGAGCGTGAACCCATACGTCCGACAAAGTTACGATTGGTTGTTGCAATGGCAACCTCGTTATCGCCTAAGATCCCCATATAGCCACCCAAGCATGCTCCGCACGTCGGGTTGGAGACAACCCCGCCCGCATCGATGATGATGTCCATGTATCCCGCTTTGGTTGCTTCTCGTGCGATGCGTTGTGTTGCCGGTGTGACGATGAGGCGAACATCGGGGTGAACCCGTTTTCCTTTGAGAATTTCAGCAGCGATTTTAAGATCACCCAATCGACCATTGGTACAGCTTCCGATAAAGGCTTGATCGATTTTAATCCCGTCATTCACCGCTTGAGAGAGGCTGTGCCCGTTGGAGGGCAAAAATGGGTAGGCAATGACGGGTTCAAGCTTTCCGACATCAATTTCGAGGACTTGGACGTAGGTTGCGTCTTCATCAGAGTAAAATATTTTTGGCTCACGGGCGATGGGTTTGTCGCTCAAAAATTCTGCCGTGATGTCGTCATAGGCAACGATACCGCTTTTAGCACCCGCTTCGATTGCCATATTGCACATCGAAAATCGGTCATCCATACTAAGATATTGGATGGTGTCCCCTGTAAATTCAAGAGTGCGGTAGAGGGCTCCATCAACTCCGATAAGGCGGATAATTTCCAAGATAATGTCTTTACCCGTGGTATATTTTCCCGGTTTCCCCGTGAGGACAACTTTGATGCTTTCGGGAACTTTGAACCAGTTTCCCCCTGTAATCATCGCAAATGCCAAATCGGTCGAACCCATTCCGGTAGAAAAAGCTCCGAGTGCACCGTGAGTACACGTATGAGAATCGGCACCGATGATGACATCACCAGGAACAACAAGCCCTTTTTCGGGAAGTAATGCGTGCTCGATCCCCATGTCTTTTTCATCAAAAAAGTGCTTCATCTGATATTTTTTAGCAAAATCACGGCTGATGCGCGCTTGATTGGCAGAGGCAATATCTTTGGCGGGGATGAAGTGGTCAAGGACGATGGAAAAGCCCTCAGGATTGGCGAGTTTAGTTGCTCCGATCTCCTCGAATGCTTTGATGGAAATCGGGGTAGTGATGTCGTTCCCGATGACCATATCGATAGGACAGCGGATGATTTCACCTGCGTAAACGGGTTTTCCGACGTGCTCGGAGAATATCTTTTCTGTAATGGTTTGGTGCATAAGAATTACCTTAATCGGAGTCTAAATTATGGCACGATTATACCATACCCCTCTTTTAGTTGTGCCTAAATTCGAGGGTCAAAAGGTGATTGACTTTTTAAAAGAATAATCAAAGATATTTGGAATACAATCCTCAGTAACAGTACTAAATCAATAGTGGGAAGTGAATATGCGAAAATTGATGATGGTCGGATTGTTCTTGATGATTTTCATGCAGGCAGGCATATTGGCAAAAGAGGATAATACTACGGCATGGTCGGCGACGCAAATGGGGATGATTTTCAAATTTGAACGCCAGAAAGATGAAATAATTGAGCGTATTCGCAAGACAGATGAGATGATTTTAAAAGCGCAAAATCTTATTTCCCGTGCACAGGCTGCGGAGAATGCAGCAGCGGAAACGATTGCAAATCGAGCACTGCAGACTGCGCAAGAGACTAAGCGCAAATATGAGCAAAAAAAGATACAGATTGAAAAAAACAGTGCGTACATTCATAATAAAATGGCGGATAAAAGCGGCATGAATATGAAAATTGCAGGAATGGTGACACAGCATACCGGCAGGGTACAAGTGACATCCGGCAAACCGCCTTACGATACGGTTGCTCTTGATGGAGATCGAGCCGGCTATTTCGAAGAGGGGGATACCCTTTCGACTTATAACAACAGCAGTGCGGAAATAGAATGTTTTGACGGCAGAGGGACACTGAAAGTCGGAGAATACAGCAGCGTTAAAATGGAGAAAAAAGATGAGACAACTGAAGCATTAAATCTGATAAAGGGAAAGATTTATATCGCGGTGGAAAAAATCGAAGCGCTTGAAAAGTGGGTTCAGGAAAAGGGAAGCCAGCTGGCGGATGATCCGGACGAATTTTTAAAAAAAGAGTTCAAAAAAATTGAAGCTCATACCAAGCAGTACAGTAAAAAATTTGAAGTGCGTACTCCAAGTGCGGTCACTTCAGCTAGAGGAACGGCTTTTACTGTCACTACAAATGATGCAGGTGCAACGGTTGTCGAGATGATTGAGGGGATTGTTGATGTCACTAATCTAAAAACTTCTGCAGTGTCAAGTATTAAAGGGGGAGAAAAAATCACGATTGCACCGGATGGTACTGCTACGATTGAAGCGAGTCATATAGAACCGTCAAGCCAATGGTGGGGAAAATAATGAGGTCTTATATGCTTAGGGTAAATAGAACTATTGTCGCCATGGTGACTGGAGTCGTGTTGTGTAATACAACGGTTTATGCCGGAGTATCGGTGGCAGCTTGCTGCGACTCACGCGGGGCTTGCCCCTATAGTATCGGCGATACATGGAATGATACGTACAATGGAACATCATATCATTGTCAATGCACGTCTGGGGGCGGATCATGTACCCCTTCCGGAGGATCGGGCAGTACGGGCGGGGTAGGAGGACATGGTAGTAAAGACGCGTGGAAATATCAGATGATACAAGATGTCCTCAACAGCGCAATGAAACAGAATTCGGGGACAGGTAAAGCCGTATATTCTCCGGATGTCGGGATGAGCAAAGCCGATATGGATAAACTAAAACAACAGCAATTGCGATCCAAACAAGAGGCAGAGGTGAAATTTAAAATTGGATCTGAGGAGTTAAACTCTCAGCTCAAGGGGGGGACAGCGCCCGCCATGAAAGGCGCTGCTGATGCCGATTCTTCCTCCTCTAAGCGTACAGAAGCGGTGCGAAAAACCGAGAAAGTACTCAAAGAACTCAGCTGCAGCGCGTACTGGGGGGTGAAAGCAGTTAAGGAGATGGGAACAGTCGGTATCACCAAAGATCTAAACGATTCGTTGAGCGTTTCGAGTCGATATGCCCACAACTCGGCTATGGCCAGAGGTGTTGAATCAGACGGTGAGTGCCCTGAAATCGTCATGAATATTCCGGAAGCTCCGCTGCCTATTGAATACAATCCTCAGGTTCAGGCCTATGCGTATATTGTTAAAAAAACGGAGATATTACTTCCACAGATTGTGCAGACGCGTCAAAAAATAGCGGAAACAAATCGGTGGATTGAAACCTTTAAAAAAGAGAAAAAGCCGAAAAATGACACGCAATCGGATGAGGCAAAAAAGAGGACGGATGAAGCACTGAAGCGTGAGGCGTTGGAGCTTGAAAAACAAGCAAAGGAAGCATCAGATTTGCAGGTGATGTATAATGATGTCAGCAGCAATCCGCAGCATGCGGAAGAATGGATGAGGAAGGTAAAATGAGAACGGTTCAACACGCTTTTTTGGTGACGGTTATGATGGGTGCGATGGCAGTGTCGCTTTGGAGTGCGGATGTCTCTGATGAGGCACGACGCTTTTTTGACCGGGGGATGGCGGCGGTAGAGATGGCCAAATCTCCGTCTGATTATCAGATGGCGATCGATGAGTTTAAAAAAGCGATTGCAATAGCGCCTCAGTGGGGGGATGTGTATTATAACCTCGGTATGGTGCAGGAAAAAGGGCAACGCTATGCGGAGGCTATCGAAAGTTTCCGTAAATACCTTAAACTCTCTCCTAATGCCGCCGATACGGGAACGGTGAAAAGTATGATTAATAAGATCGAATTTCGTCAAGAGTTTCAAGCCAAACAGCAAAAACTCTCCGGAGTATGGGTAGAATCGGACGGGACACCGTTTCAAATAAGTATGGACGGAAATAGCATTGAACTCAAAACCAACCGGAGAAATTTATCGGGTGATGTTGATGAATATTACGGTCCCGGTGTCGGGGCAATGAGCGTTCCGACCTCGGCCGTTGAAACGATCGCCTTTCATCTGGAACGCAAAGCAGATACGCTAAGTGGTACATGGGAGAGCAAAGAGACACAAATTGAACAGTGTACCGTTCCCAAACAGGGAGGGAGTGTAGAGGGGACACTTCAGGAAAAAGAGGGGCGTATCATCTTGCAGATACAGCGTCCAAAGCTTAAAGTATTTTATGCGTCACCGTTCCCTTTTTCCTTTGAAACCGCCGATAAATGTCAGGAAGTTTCCGTAATCGCACAGCGCAATCTTACGTTGGTATTTGACGGTCCTTTAGCCCCTGGAGGGATCGGGGCAGACGTCTCTACGGTATTTGTGCCGGGATTGATTATGCCGGAATACGGATGGACAGGACATTTGACGATATCAGCCCTGCTTCCTGAATCCAAGGCAGCTGCGGCAGGATTGATGAGTCAAGATGAGATTATTGCAATTGATACCGTTTTGGTCAGTTCCATGAAAGGGAATGAAGCATTCCGCCGCTTGCATGGAGAAGTCGGAAGCGAGATCGAATTGAGTGTAAAACGAGAAGATGTGAAAGAACCGATCAAAATCCGTTTCCCCCGTGTTCCGGTATCGACCGAATTTCCAAAAGATTTACAAACTTGTTGGGTGAATTAACATAGGGACAAAAAATTATACGTGAAATTTTTGGAGCTTCCAATAGAAATTTCGGTTAGTTTTTTGCACTGCATGCGGGAGCGAGAAGTTCAGGGCGGTATTCAAAATGCATCGTATCGTAGTGATACCAACGCCCGCCCCAGATAAATCCATGTTTTTCGAAGATACGGACGATGGATATGGGCATCGTGTTACGGTAGCCGATGTGTGCCGTTTCGCTGGGCGCTTCATCTTTCCAGTATTGGGTTTTTGTGGGGGCAAGGTCGATGGCTATGCCGAAGCTGTGCATGGAGAGGCGATCGGTGTCTTTGATAACCCGATAGGCATACGTCGTTGCCCCCTCCGCCCATATTCGGTCACTTTTTGGGAGTTTTGCTATCTCTTGACCAATAGCGTAAAGTTTTTTATCGACTCCTGCGACTTTGTTCACGGGGAGTTTAATGGCACCTTTTAGAGTTGGCCATTGTATCGTGACGAGATTTTTTTCGATAGTTTTTTGGTCTTTGCCATAAAGCGCTTGGAAAAATGGTTGATAGCGCAAACGTCCCGGGTCGAAGAGATAGAGTGGCGGTGTTTCAATCCCCCCTGAATCATAGGATTGTGAGAGTTGCATTTCAAGATCGGCATTGTTGATTTTTTCATCCCATGACACTTTGGCAGTATTGGTATGATAAGGAAGGACAGCCCCGTTTTTGAGGATAAGGGCGGTTTCATCGGCAGAGGTAATCAGCTCCCCGTATCCTTGGAGGTAGCATTGAGGATTTGCATGAAGCGATACCGCCACTAGTGCCGGTAGTAACCATCGAGCTTTCATGTATCACCTCTTATTTGTTTGCACAATTATACCATTCCATACCGGATATATTTGGTGATATAAAAATCGCTATTCGACGCGGTTTCGCCCTTTCTCTTTGGCGAGATAGAGTTTCTCATCAACTTGGGTGACAAAACGGTCAATGGTATCTTGACGAATAGGTACGGTACTGTCGATAAGGACAGAGAGTACTCCGATACTGACAGTGTAGCGGAGTACTATCTCTTCAACTATAACCTCTTCGGCAGCCGTAGTGTTACATAGTTTTTGTCCAAGTACAAGAGCCTCTTCTTTGCTTGTTGTGGGAAGTAAAATCATAAACTCCTCTCCGCCGAAGCGGAAAATATAATCTGACTTTCGAAGTGTTTGTTCTAAGATAGCTGAAAAATGTTTGAGTACTATATCTCCTACTGCATGACCGTAGGTGTCGTTGACTGCTTTAAAATGGTCCAAATCGCACATCATTAGGGAAAATTCTCTGCCGGTTGCTTTGGATATATCGAGTTTATTGAGCATAATTTTATCAAATAATCGACGAGTTAAGAGATGTGTGAGAGGATCTTTGGAGCTCTCTTCGATTTCATTGAGAAAGGCAATCTCATTTCCGATTTCAAGGGAATAATAATCGATTCGCTGCATGAGATGGATGAGTGTTGCGGGGCGATTTTCTTGATTTTTGCAATAGTTGACGACATTGGCACCTAAATCATGCAGATTGATATGGAGTTTCTCGATTACTTTAAAATGAGAGGTTGACATCAGATATGAAGTAGATGCATTGTGCAGCCATTGACCGAATTTACAATTATTCGGATTGAGTTCTGGGGGCTGATTCTTAAGTTCGTTTTCTTGTACGTAGCGGATGAGATTGAGTACCCATTGGATATGGTGCTCGTAGTGTATCAGAAATTTTTTGTCGGGCATAATCGAGATATGGGAGAGTCGCAGTTCCCCTTTTAGGGTAAGCTGTTTTAAAAACTTTTGCAGATACAACGCGGTGATTTGATCCTCATGACCTCTAAAATAACGGTTTATTTCGGCAATATTTTCAAACTCTTGTCTTTCTGCAAGGTTGCCGAGAAGTTTTCGGGCGACAGTGATGAGTTCACTGTAGAGAAAAAGATAAGAGATATCATGTTCGATTGTAAAGTGTACCAGTGCTTTGGTGTTTTTTTCGATTTCCTTGTCTGAGGCGGAGAGAAGAAGGTCTAAAAATAGTTTTTTGTGTTCCGCTATCGCATGGGTATAAAGAAGACCGTCAGAACCAGTGAACTGTATATGTTCAAGTTTAATACCGAAATCGCGGACACATTCCTGAATATCGGGAAAGTATTGATGAATTACTTGCATGTAATCCTTCCTTTTTGAAGAGCTTTATAAGATATTATAGCAACAAAAAAAAAAGATTGAAGATGATTCTCACACTGTAAGACTAAACAGATTCTGAAAGGAATGTTTGTCAGTAAAAATCACTCCACCCGATTGCGCCCGTTTTGTTTGGCGAGATAGAGCTTGCTATCTACTTCGGAGACATAATGTGCAATGGTTTCTTTGAGAACATATGAAGTCGTTTCGGTTATAATGGGAATGACTCCGATACTGACCGTATAGTACAGTGAGACGGTATCGAAGAGGGTGATACGAGAAGTTGCTTCATCACAAATTTTTTGGGCAATAACTCGTGCATCATGTGCAGATGTAGCAGGGAGAAGGACAATAAACTCTTCTCCACCGTAACGGAAAATAAAATCAGATTTTCGCAATATTTTTTGGAGCAGGGCAGAAAAATCTTTGATGACGGCATCTCCGGCAAGATGCCCGTGTGTGTCGTTGATAATTTTAAAATGATCTAAATCACACATAATGAGAGAACACTGACTCTCTGTTGCCTTGGCTGTCTCAATTTGTCCCATCATTATTTTGTCAAATAGTCGGCGGGTCAGCAACCCTGTGAGGGGGTCTTTGGAATACTCTTCGATCATCATCATATCGTTTAAAATAGCAATCTCATTTCCGATTTCCAATGAGATATAGTCAAGGCGTTGGAGAAGATGGATGAGGTGTTTGGGTTTGTGGATTTGTTGCTGGCACTGCCCTATAACATCGGCTGCCGTATCATGTAAGGTTTGATGAAGCCGTGTGACCTCTTTGAAATGGCTTGTGGTGATAATATAAGGGGTTGATGTATTGTTGAGCCATTTTCCAAATGAGCATAAACTGTGGTTGAGCTCCGGATGGGGAATACAGCATTGATTTTCAATATAGGCGATAAGCTGAATCAACCACTCAAGGTGTTTTTGATAATGAACCATAAGATTCTTTTCGACCAGATTGGCGATATGGGAGAGGCGCAGGTGGTTTTTGGCAGCAAGCCGTCGTAGGAATTTATGAAAATAGGCAATAGTAATTTTGCTCTCAAGGCTATCGAAGTAGCTGTTAAGGGCTTGCAGATTTTCAAGGTCTCCTTCTTTTGCGAGGAGTCCCATCAGGTTTCGCGCAATGGTAAGCAGTTCGCCATAGACAAACATATACGGGATTTCATGGATGACACAAAATTGGACAAACTCTTTGGTTTTTTCGGTTGCATCATTAGCATCAGTCGATGCTAACAGTGAGATAAAGAGCTCTTTGTGTTGGTTGATGGCTCGAGCATACTCGAAATTGCTATTGCCAATATACCCCTCACGTTCAAGATCGCTGTAAAAATCATGGATACTTGACTCAATAGTGGAAAGATACGCTTCGGTTTTAAACATTTAGAGACCCTGATATTAGGATACTATGATTGTAACATGCCCTACCGAAAAAATTCGATTAATCCCATGATAATTTCCACTCCGATGAGAATGATGATGATCCACTCTAAAAATTCGCTTTGTTTATGGTTGAGCAAATCCATCACGAGCATAACGTCTTCTTTGATCTGAGAGAGTTTTGAAAGGGCTGTTTCATGCCGGTCATCGAGTTCTAAAATACGTGCCATACGATTATAGAGGGCTTCGGCTTCTTCATCATCCCAGAGGATATTGGGCTTATCCAGCAGCAATAGATTTCCGACCATGTCGTGACGGATCAATGCGAGTTTTTGGATAAATTTCATAAGAGGGGTGCGCCGTCCGATTGAAAAGTTATGGATTGACTCGACTATTTTTCGATTTTGGGCAAAAAGGGTATGAAGCTGTTTTTCATAGCGTTCCAATCCGACACTTTGGCTGATGGCAAGGGCAATTATTTTGAGATTGAGGGGAGTCGGATTTTTGAGGTATATTGCTTCATTGGCAACGATAAAAGATTCTATCTGATCCTCTCTGATCTCAATGGGATAGTCTTGGTAGACAAAGCCTTCATCATCATTTTTAAGGGTTAATCCCAGCTTGGAGAGGGCTTTGAGAATAATTGTTTTTTCATTAGAAATGAGGGTAAGGACATCAAAAGGGGAGAGGACAACATGGAGTATTTCGTTTTGTCCGTAATAACTGTTTTCAATCCCTTTTTCCAAGGTGATGTCGAGGGCATATTCGAGAGCCAAGCGGTTAATGGGTTTGGAGAGATCAAGAGATAAGAGATTCACAACAGAGCCTTTCATCCGTTTTTTTTATTATACTACTGTGTGAACAGTATTGAGGCAGAAATTATTCCCGCCCGATAATATCAAAAATATTGATTCCGTCGGGAAGTTTAGTCTCTCCGTCTCGAAAACTTCGGGTGTTGGAGATAAGCCGCTTGAAGTGTTTACGCAGATGGTACGCATCAGGGACATTGGGGCGGAACCAATCCCCTTTGGCACTAAAGAGCCAATCAATTCCTGATTTAATTTCCAACAGAGAATATCCCCCCGTATCGCTCAAAAGTTTAATCTGTGCCGCCCAGCTCATCACATCAAACGGCTCTTGGAACTGCGGGTCGATGGAGGAGAGACGGCGGATAAAATACTGTGCCATCTCAAATTCTTGGGTTGAAGGTTTTGCCTCTTCTATTTGTGTTGGATTGGCGATGGCGGGCGCATTGGAACTCACTTCTCGTCGTATCCACCGTTCAAATTCGGCAAACCAGTCAAATGAGCGGCGATTTTGGGAGCGCTGATAGAGATTGAAATCGTCAAACAGTTCCCGTCGCAACCCTTCGCGGTCACACACTTCCAACGCGTAGGCGTGAAGTTCCTCGAAAAAATCGTTAGAGAGGTTAAGATAATAGTTGCTGTCAGTGTATTGCGATGGGAGAAGAGCAGTGGGGAGCGGAATCGCGCTCATGGGCTCAAGGACGTAGAGAATCATCACCCCATGGGCGGTTTTTTCACGGGTTGTTTTGACTATTTTTTTGAGAACCAGGGCATCCAGAGCTTCTACGACTTCACGAGGACTGTGGTGCAAAAGCTCGGCTAAAAACGAGGCGCTCAATGCTTTGGGCTTATCTCCCCAAATGATACCGTGACGGATAATCAGCGGGAGAAGCGCACGCTCCAAGAGATTCAAATCATCACGATCGATGAGAGCAGAAGGGATGGCTATCATGAGCGTTTTAAAGCTTTTTTGGTCGTTTTGGCGATAAAGGGCTGACGCGATAGACGCTCCTGCTCGATTAACAAGGTGAGGTATTCATGCTCCACTCTTGCCTCAAACAATCCGCGATCGTTGGAGACGTAATCGTAAATCCACCGTTTTGTGAGAAGTCGGATAACATCGATGTCGAGAGTATCAAGGAGCGGTTCGGAAGAGTCAGCGTGTTTGATGGAAGTAAAGCGGACGTTTTCAAATCGCTCTGCGGCACTGCTTTCGCTGTTTTTTATCTCGGTGATATTTCGGCGCAAATCGTACATCAGTGCATACAGTTTTTGTGTTCTCTCATGCGCTTGCGTCTCCAGAGGAGAGAGCTGCTCTTCGACCAATTCGTGAGCAATGAGAGAAATTTTCTCAATCCCTGTTTTGTAGGCAAAGTCACGACTTGAAAGACGGCGGAGAAACTCACTGTAACGAGCCGTGCTGATGGGACGGATAAGTTCATCGATATGGGAGCGCAAGAACACGTCCTCTTCGATTTTAAAATAGTTCATCAGCGAGGTGACAAACTGGGTGCGGATCTGATCATCGGTTGGGGTGAATGGTTGCATAAACATAGTATAGCATTTTCTGTAAAAGTGGCAATAAAAAGTGATTAAATTTGTAACGCTTCTGTGACGATGATATGCTATCATAGGATAATGAAAAGGCAAGCAGGAGGAATTCTATGCATGACGATGTATCCGCACAAACGCCAAAAGAGCTTCTTAAACAACGCCTTAGGGAGAACGATCCGGCGTACCGCTATTACAAATCGATTTTCAATCTCACGGGCGGTATGATCGCCGTTACGGACGGAGACAGTATTTTTGATGCCAATACCTCATTTTTGAACTTCTTTGAACCGTATCTAGGGGCATCTTTAGAGAAGTGCTGTTTTCCTTCGCTGCTGGAACGGGTTGAAAAGTTTGGCTATGTTTATGACGGGTATCAAAATAAGCGGTGGTTTGAGACGGTTTTAGAAGGTGAAAAAGAGCAGTATCGTATCGGCGTGACCAAGGAGGGCACTTTGTATACGTTTAATATCATATTAAATCTTTTGGATGCGTCGGATAATATTTATATCGCTACATTAACTGACGTAACGGAGATGATGGGGTACAAAACGGTGCTTGAAGAGGGGGTTCGCACCAGTATTTTGGATAAAGAAGAGGCGCACTCTCTCCTAGCCCAGCACAATCAGGCAATCGACGTTTCCAATATGGTCGCCCGATGCGATCTAAACGGAAACATCCTCTATGTGAACGATTCTCTGTGTCAGGCGTTAAACTATATGCCCGAAGAGCTGATAAATCAGCACGTATCGGTTCTGTTTTTTTCAGATTCTGAAATCATGTGCAAAAAAGAGACATGGACGGGGCTTGAAAACGGGGAGATAAAGAAAGATATTTTAAAAAATAAAGGGAAAAACGGAGAAGCTCACTATTTTGATACGACTCTTTTCCCCTTGAAAAATAAACAGGGGAAAGTGATTGAAATCCTCTCCATCCGCCATGATATTACCGAGATGGTCAAAGCCAAGGAGGAGGCGATACACACCCTCGAATCCAAAACTAAATTTTTTGATCAGATATCGCATGAACTTCGCACCCCTCTCAATGCTATTATCAACTTTACCGATCAGGCGCTGGAAAATTTCGAGGAGATGTTTGAGGAGGAAGATACCCGCGATCTTGTTCAAATGTATTTGGAACGCGCCTATAAAAACTCTCAAAGTCTGTTATCTCTCATTAATTCGCTGCTGGATATGGCCAAACTAAACTCCGGTAAAGAGACGTTTGCCATGGAGCCCTATAATGCGGTTCGATTGGTGCAGGAAACGTTCGATAATTGCTCAAGCCTGAACACAAACAGAAGTGTAGAGTACCGGATTAAGATAACTATAATTGATATGTGGATAGATTGTGATTCCTTGAAGTTTAGACAAATTTTAGTCAACCTTATTTCGAATGCGTTTAAATTTACGCAAACGGGATTTATCGAAGTGCGTTTAACCGAGGCGGGCGAGGAGTGTTGGATCGAGGTCGAAGACAGCGGGAGGGGGATTCCTTCCCAAAAACTCTCGACGATATTCGAACCGTTTGAGCAGGCGAGAGTCCACGATCAGGGGACCGGTCTGGGTCTTAGCATCGTGAGAGACTATTCCCAAGCGATGGGATTTGCCTTGGATGTCCGCTCAGTCGAGGGGGAGGGGGCGTGTTTTACCCTTAAAGCGAAAAAAGTGGAGCCAAAGGAGAGTCGGAATGGATAATATACGATTATTGATTGTTGATGACGTCGAAGACAATCGGTTGGTATTGAGGGCGATTTGCCGAAAGCTGGAAGGGTTTGAGATCCAAGAAGCCCAAGACGGAATTGAAGCGGTTGAAAAGGCAGATTCTTGGTCTCCGCATATTATTTTGATGGACATTATGATGCCTCGGCTGGATGGCTTTGAAGCATCAAAAATTATCAAAGAGCGTTATCCTCACATTATCATTATGGCCGTAACAGCGGTTATCGATCCGAAGATGGAAGAGAATATGGCGTCCATCGGGGTGGCCGCGTATATTCGCAAACCGATTGATAAAGATCTTATTCGATTCAAGCTTCAAAATTTTTCCACACTGCTTCGTTCCAAAGAGGGGAAGCATAAAAAGCTGTCGGCAAAAGAAGCCCTTAACCCCTTTTGCTCCGACATCCGCCATTTTAAAACTATTTTTGACATTAGCGATACGGATGCGATGATGGATTTTGGTATGTGGATTTTGGGACGATGTGAAGAGCGTGTGGCAGCATTGTGTACAAAAGTAGATACGGTTATTGAGCTTTTCTACGAAATTATGCGCTATGAAATACGTCAGGGGGGATCTCTCGCTATTATTATCGAAGAGAGCTTTGAAGAGATATACATCACGATGAAATACGATGAGACTATTAATCTAAAGCCAAAAACAATGGTACTTCTGCGAGAACTTGGGAATGCGTGTATCGTGCGTGACACTATCGTGTGTATACGTCTTCAAATGCAGCAAGAACAAAAGAGCTTCGAGGTAAAAGAAGCTCTGCCGCTATTGACAACAGCCGTACCGGTCATCGAAATAAAAGTCGAACCGCAGAGCCAGAGAGTAAGTGAGCCCATGGTTCTAAAAGAAATACCCCTCCCCAAAGAGACGAGAGCTCTTCACTCCGATGAAAAAGAGATGCTGCATCAAAGTTTTATCTATAAAACGACCGCCGTAAAGTATGTGAGTGAGATCGGAGGGGATGTTCTGGATGAAATCCGTGATTTGGTCAGTGTGGATGAGGAGTGGAGAGACAAACTTAGTATCCTCGAAGAGGAACCTAGTGCCCAAAATATTTGGAATTTTGTCGATGGAGTGCTATCTGTATATGTGGGGGCGATTAATAATCTTTTTGAATTTACGGCACTTGCTTACGCGCTTACCTCTTTGGGAAGTTGTTTAAAAGAGCATGCCGATGCGGTTATCGCCGATGCGACAAAGCGTAAAAATGTGGTGATGTTTATGGAGCATTTGGGCTCAGACCTCGTATCTTGGCGGGATCATATTTTCAGCTTGCAAGATGCCGGGGATATTCATTATCTGGACAGTTCATTTTTTAGTTCCTGTATGCAAATCGAAGGGATGATCAGCAATAAAGAGATTGAGACAGACGATGATAATGAGATGGAATTTTTTTAAGACACAATCCAAGGAGGACATAAATGGCAAAAAGAGTAATTATCGTAGACGATTCGAGAGCAGTCATTGCTACAGCAGAGTTGGCATTGGAAGAGATGATTGATACCGGAGTAATCGAGTTCAAATCGTATTTAAACCCATTGGATCTTTTGGGAGCACTGCAAGCAGGTGCTGAAAATTTTGATCTGCTGATCAGTGATGTCAATATGCCTCAGCTCAACGGACTGGAATTGGCCAAAGCAATCAAATCCGATGAGCGGTACAAAACCAAGCCGATTATCATCCTGACGACAGAGAGTTCCAATGAGATGAAAATGGCAGGTAAAGAGATTGGAGTGACCGGCTGGATGGTGAAGCCTTTCAGCGACGAGAAACTGGTCAAATCGCTTAAAATGGTATTGGGGGTATAGCTATGACACTCACTGCTGTCCGATCAAAGAGGGAACGGTACCTTACCTTTTTTCTAGGAGAGGAACAATACGGGATTGCCATTGACCAGATCAAAGAGATCATTGCGATGATGAAGGTGACGTATGTCCCGAAAACACCTCCGTTTATGCGAGGCGTCATCAATTTGCGTGGAGCAATTATTCCGGTTGTCGATACGCGTCTTCGTTTTGGAATGGAGCTGGTGGAGCCCACCATGCATACGGCGATTATCATCGTTGAAATCGAAAAAGTGATGATCGGGTTTATCGTTGATCGGGTTGAAGAGGTTGTTTCGATTGACGCGAGCCATTTGAGTGAGCCTCCGAAGTTTGGAAGCCATATCGACACCGATTTTATCCGCGCAATGGCACAGATCGATGAGAATGTTGTAATGATTTTGGATGTGCTTAAGCTTTTTGAAGCTGATGAACTGGTGAGCTTGGAGCAGATCCGGCAAACGCAAATAGATGAGGGAGAATGACAATGAAGTGGTTAGACAACATGGTATTGAAAAGTAAGTTAATATTATTGACGGTGCTTATGATGGGCGCTCTTTCTACCCTTGGTTTTTTGGGGTACGGTACAACACAAAAATGGGAAAGTGGGATCAATACGATCGGCAAAGTCAGGCTCCCCTCGATAGTCGGTATTATGGAGATGCGTACGGGTATTAACGAGGTAGCAATTCAGCAAAACCGTATTCTGGGACTTAAAGACGATCCGGAAATACATACGAAGCTTCAAGACGCTATCAAAAAGATCACTGCCGGATACGAACGCTTTGACAAAGGGTATAAAATCTATTCCCAGCTCCCTCATACTCCTGAAGAGGCGGTAGAGTGGAAAAATTTTGAGGAACACTACACGACATGGAAAGAGATGAATCTGGAGTATTTAGCAAATACGCTGACTCCTCTTCTGAATAATACCGATCCGGCTATGATAGAGGGCTATTATGATCGGGTATCTGCCTTTGTGGTAAAAATTAAAGTTTCCAGAGAAGCAACATTCGCGAGCATGAAAAAATTAGCGCAAATCAATATCGATGTGGCAGATCAAGCGGTACAATTATCAGAGCAAGAAGCGGCGACAGCTGTACAGATGACTATTCTCATTGTTCTTGGTTCCTTTGTTGGAGCTATTTTGTTATCGATGCTGATTATTCGTTCCATCACACGCGCTATTACGATGAGTGTGACCTCGATTCGAGACGGTGCAATGCAAATCACTTCCGCCAGTGATGAGGTAGCCTCATCGTCGTCATCTTTGGCGCAAGGGGCAAGCGTACAAGCATCGAGTGTTGAAGAGGTAAGTGCGACACTTGAAGAGAGTACGGCAATCAATACCCAAAATACTGATAATGCGCGTCAAGCCAATATTTTGGCAAAAAATGCCAATGATTCGGCACGGGCAGGATTTGAGAAAGGGGAGCAGCTTTCTCTCTCTATGCACGCCATTACTGTATCGGCAGCTAAAATATCCGGAATTATCAAAGCTATCGATCAAATCGCCTTTCAAACAAATCTTTTAGCGCTCAATGCGGCGGTGGAAGCGGCACGGGCCGGTGAACACGGTTTGGGCTTTGCGGTCGTTGCCGATGAGGTACGCAATCTGGCACAGCGTGCCGCATCCGCAGCCAAAGAGACCTCCGTTATTATCGATGAAGTCGTTGGTCAGATCAAAGAGGGGAATCAAATTGCCCTTGCTACCCACACCTCATTCCAAGAGATTGTCGAACAATCGAAAAAAGTTTCTGATTTGATCGGCGAAATCTCGATTGCCGGCAAAGAGCAAAGCGAGGGGATGGCACAGATCAATCAGGCGATGGGTCAAGTCGATCAGGTGACACAGCAGGTTGCCGCCAATTCCGAAGAGGCTGCAGCCGCTGCCGAAGAGCTCAATGCTCAGGCCACCTCGATGATGGAAACCGTACGTATTTTGGCGCAAATGGTCGGAATGGAGAGTGATGCTCCTCTATCGTCACCCAAAAGAAAACAGCTCCATCCTTTAGAGATTAACATGGTGTCTGCTCCTCGAAAAAGTGGTCCGCTTCCTCAGCGCAGAGGAGTTTTGGCAAAAGCCGAAGATATTTTTCCTCTGAATGAGGACGATTTGAAAGAGTTTTAAATGCAATTTGACGGGGATGTTCTCACGATCGGATTGGATATGTCGATGGAAGAGATTCGGGAATTTGAGCAGTTTGTCCGACCTCGTCTGGAGTATATTGAAATGATAGAGACGGAAGAGGGGACGGTGTTGCGAAGCAGTTCTCTTTTATCTTTGTTGGTGAGTCTAAAACGGAGCCGGCCGGAGTTAAAGATTCCTTTTTTAGAGCAGGGAGTGACCGCTTCGTCCGTGTATGGAACGCTGCATTGGATGTGTCATGACTAAACAAGAACAGGTTAAAGCGATTTTTATTGAAGAGGCAGGGGAGATTATCGAGAAACTCGACGTTGACATCGTACGCTTCGAAGAAAATTCTAATGATTTCGATCTGCTAAACGAGATTTTTCGGGGAGTTCATACCCTCAAGGGGAATGCTAATGCCTTCGGGTTTATCCGTTTGGGTGAATTTGTACACCATTTTGAAGACGTACTCGACCACTACCGCAGTACCAAAGAGGAGATTGAGCCGTATCAGCTGGAGCTTTTTGTCGACAGTGTGGATATTATCAAAGAGGTGATGACCTGTGAATTGGAGGCGCTTCCTAATCTTCCGGAGAGGTATCCGGAGTGTTTGGGAAAAATTAAACACCTGATCGCCTCGAAAAAAAACGCCCCCCTTTCGGTTGTTTCGGAGAGAGATTCGGAACCCTTGTTTGACTTGGCATCCGAGTTTGGTTTCAGCTGCTGTGAGCAAATCGATGCGGGGGTGGCAAACAGCATACGTTCTCATCAAGCCATGCAAGAGGAGGGGCTAAACCTCTTTCGCATTGATATGACACTGGATGACGATTGCTACAAACGGGGATTTGATCACCTTATTTTTCTGAAACTGTTGGCTGAAAAAGCAAAAGCTATAGAGAGTTTTTTTGATATGGAAGAGGTTGAGGCTCTCGATCGGTTTGCCGGCGATGAAAATACGATTAAACGTGTCATTGTTATCGTATTGACCGAACAAACTCCAGACGAAGTTGCTGAAAATTTTGAATTTTTATTCGATCATGAGGTTGCGACTGCCCTTATTGACCCCGACAGAGTACCGAGTGTGGAAGAAAAACTCCCCGTTGTTGCTGAAAAAGTAATGGGCAAAGTCCCCTCCGATACCGTAACGGCAAGTGCAACCGTACCCAAATCGACGATTCGCATCGATACGTTTAAACTCGATGAGCTGTTTGATTCTGTCGGTGAGCTGGTCATTGCCCAAAATTTTATCGCCCAAAACGGCAAAATCCGCTCCATTGAAGACGAGTCGATCAGCCGAGCCATCGAAACGCTTTCCAAGATCACCAAGCGGATTCAAGATCGGGTGATGAGTCTGCGGATGGTTGCTATCCGCGATACGTTTGACAAGATGAAGAGAGTTGTTCGTGATACCTCCAAAAAAACGGGCAAAGAGCTTCATCTGATTGTCCAGGGGGAAGAGACGGAGATCGATAAAACGATGGTTGACAGCCTCTCTGACCCGCTGATTCATATTATCCGAAATGCAATCGATCACGGTCTCGAATCTGACGGTACCGAACGGCTTAGTGTCGGTAAAAAAGTTGAGGGGACCATTACTCTACGGGCTTTTCATAAGAGCGGCAGTATCGTTATCAGTGTCAGTGATGACGGACGGGGAATCAATAAAGAGAAAGTTCTTAAAAAAGCGATTGAACGGGGTGTTGTCAGCGGCGATGAAAGCCTCACTGATACACAAATTTTTGGACTAATTATGCAGCCTGGATTTTCGACGGCTGACACGGTCAGTGACCTTTCAGGACGCGGGGTAGGTCTGGATGTGGTCAAAACATCGATTGAAAAACTGCGCGGAAAGATCGAGATCGATTCCAAGGAGGGGGAGGGGACGACATTTTCGATGGTTCTTCCTCTGACTTTGGCGATTATCGACGGGATGCTTGTTCAAGCCGCCGGTGAGATTTATATCATTCCCACCCTCAGTGTCGTCGAATCGTTCCGCCCCGAGAAAGAGATTGTCCATGTGCTCAAAGGGCAGGGGGAATTTGTCAGCCTGCGGGGACAGCATATACCGGTGATCCGTCTGAGCGATGTATTTGATCTCTCTACGGAGCGTATCGAACCGTGGGAGGGAATTTTAGTCTGTGTCGAAACGGATGCGGGACGAATCGCAATCATGGTCGATGAGCTGATAGGGCGTCAGCAGGTGGTGATTAAAACACTGGGCAAATCACTGTCACGGCTCAAAGAGATTACCGGAGGGGCAATATTGGGCAACGGTGATATTGCACTGATACTCAATGTCGATGAATTGCGACCGCTAATCGAGGTCGCCCATGGTGGAAATTGAACTAAAAACGGACGAATTTGAACTTTTTCGCCGTTATATCTACGAAAAAGTCGGTATTTCTCTCTCGGATCAAAAAAGCACCCTGATCAAAGGGCGGCTGAACAAGCGGGTCAATCAATTGGGATTGAGCTCCTTTAGAGGGTATTATGAGTATTTAATCCGTGATGCATCGGGGGAGGAGCTCGCTTTTTTTGTCAGTGCAATATCGACGAATGTCACCTCTTTTTTCAGGGAATCGTCACAATGGGTATGGCTGGAAAAATATCTGCCGCAATTGATCGCCTCCAAGCGGGAGAAAAAGATCCGTATCTGGTCGGCGGGATGTTCAAGCGGAGAAGAACCGTATACGATTTTGATGTTTTTGCAACATCACTTGAGTGATTTTGACCAATGGGATATTAAAATTCTGGCGACCGACATCTCTCCTAAAATCCTTTCAAAAGCGATCACGGGGAGCTATGAATCCAAGCAGTTGGAATCATTATCCAAAGAGATGGTGATCCGCTCGTTTGAAAAAGTACACAGCAAAAGCGGTATCTACTATCAGGTGCTCCCATATCTTCGAGAAAAAGTGATGTTTCGTCTCTATAATTTGGTGACCGATCCATTTTTTTTCAAAAACCGTTTTGATATGGTTTTTTGTCGAAATGTAATGATCTATTTTGATGAGCCGACCCGTCATGATCTGATAGGGCGTTTTGGAAGGGTGCTTCCCAGGGGGGCACCTCTTTTTCTGGGGAGCTCAGAATCGCTGACGGCACATCGTGAGACGTTTAAGCTTTTGGGCTCTTCTATTTACCAACGACTATAAGGATCTCCGGTGGAAAAAACTGATTGTAGAATTTTTGAAGACCAGCAATGTAAAAGTGCTCGTGAAGAGGTTACCTTTTTAAGCCGTAAGATTTTGGATCTTAACAAACAGCTTATTGAAAGCGAAAAAGCGAAGACACGGTTCTTAGCCCTCATTGCCAATGAACTGAACAATCCGATGACGGCACTTTTGGGGATGATTCCCCATCTTGTTCCTTCTGTCGGTGATCCGCGCGAAGCTATTTTTGCACTGGTACACGAAGAGGCGCTTGTTCTGGATTTTCGTATCCAGAATCTTGTTGCCGCTGCGGAGATTGAGAGCGGAGAGGTGGCGATGACGACAGCATTGGTCGATCCGCTGGTGTTGGTCAATGAAGCAATAGAGGCGTTGCGATATACGATCAAAGCGAAAAAGTGTACTGTCACGGTTGAAAGTACTTTGAAACAAAAGATTGTTTCCGATCCCCAAAAACTCTATCTAATCCTCAAAAACCTTTTAGCCAACGGATGTACCTACGGGCCGGAGGGGGGAAGAGTCGAGATGGAGATTTGGGAGAAGGATTCAATGGTAACTTTTGCGGTCAAAAACCAAGGAAGTGGACCGGAAGTGGAGTTTAAACCGCAAGTCTTTACCCGTTTTGCTCATGGACCCGAGGGGGGGCATGGACTGGGGCTGGGGTTGAGCATTGTTCGTGATGTGTGTGAGCGGTTCGACGGAAGTGTTGACTATCGTACGGATGAGACTTCTGTGACGTTTACGGTTGCTTTTCCTCTCAAAACAGTACTTCCGGATTCAGAGGCATGCGGATCGAATGAATTCTTATTTGAGTCATTTGACGATGCGATAGAGCTCTAATGATTCACGGATGCTCCACGTTTATCCATGTCGGTCAGATTCATATCGATAGTGCGCCCGCTGCAATCTCTACAGTGCTGGGTTCGTGCATCGCCGTATGCTTGTATGATGTGAGGCTCGGTATCGGAGGGATGAACCATTATTTACTGCCGTTTTGGAATGGCAATGGTTTGCAATCTCCGAAATTCGGCAATATTGCCATTCCGAAATTGATTGAGGCCATGATGATGAGAGGATCGATGCTCCAGACAATGGAAGCAAAAATATTTGGCGGTGCATCAATGAATATCAGCACTGCCGATTCAATGATGATCGGACAAAAAAATATTTTAGTCGCCAAAGAAATTTTAAAAGAGTACAAAATCACGATTGTCGCCGAAGATGTCGGAGGACAAAGCGGTCGCAAGATTCAATTTGATTTGGGACGGGGAAAAGTACTGTTGAAGTATGCTTCCCGCAGTGACAGTGAAGAGAGGAGATAAAAGATGGCAATACGGGTATTAATCGTCGATGACAGTGCGACCGCACGAGCAGTTTTAACGGAAATACTCGGATCTGACCCTATGATTGAGGTCGTAGGAACGGCATCAGATGCGTATATTGCGCGTGATAAAATTGTGGAACTGCATCCGGATGTCATTTGTCTGGATGTTGAAATGCCGCGAATGGATGGAATTACTTTTTTGAAACGGCTGATGCATTATATGCCGCTTCCCGTCATTATGGTCTCATCTTTGACTCAATCCGGAGCTAAAACGACACTGGCCGCACTTGAAGCGGGAGCCATTGATTTTGTCCCCAAACCTCATTCGCACATTTATGACGGCAAAGAGGAGATGCGCGAGGAGCTGATTGCCAAGATAAAAATTGCTTCCAAGGTTAATGTCCGGCAGCGTATATTAGGCGATGTAGCACACGCCAATACTACTGCACTCTCTGAAACAACTCATAAAATTTTGGCGATCGGGGCATCGACTGGGGGGACGGAAGCCCTCAAAGATGTTTTGATGGGACTGCCGAGAAATGCTCCGGGAACAGTCATCGTCCAGCATATGCCGGCCAATTTTACGGGTCCGTTTGCGGAGAGACTTAATTCTCTGTGTTCGATGGAGGTGCGTGAGGCACGCAACGGTGATTCGATTGTTCCGGGTGTAGCATTGATCGCTCCGGGAGATTATCATATGGTTGTGCGTCGCTCGGGTGCCCGCTATTACGTGGAGATCGGAAGCGGAGATAAAATCTCAGGACACAGACCCTCTGCGGATGTTCTGCTCAACTCGGTTGCCAAAATCGCCGGTTCTAATGCTATTGGCGTTTTATTGACGGGGATGGGGGGAGACGGTGCCCGAGGGCTTTTGGCAATGCGTAAGGCAGGGGCACGAACGATCGGGCAGGATGAGGCAAGCTGTGTGGTGTACGGGATGCCGAAAGTTGCCTACGAACTGGGGGCAGTTGAAAAACAATTATCTCTGCATAAAATTGCCAATGGAATTCTTGAATCACTCTAAACTCTTATAAAAAATAAAGTAAAATACTGTGGGCATTAGAAGAATGTGCCTAGAAACGCTCATAAAGAGGCTCCATTTGTTAACCATCAATTCTACTGTAATTCCCCACGGAGACTCTGATCTTGGGGATAACCTCCTCTATTACGATTACAATATCGGGCATTTGCTCTCTCTCCAAGTTAAAGGGCAAACGATGGAAGATGAGTCGTATGTCAGTGCTTTTCGTTCTTTTGAGGGGGAAGTGTATGAGAATTATATCTATGAAAAGCTTCTCCGTTACGCTGCCAATGAGCCTGAAATCAAAAGTTTTATTATCAAAGGTCCGCATAAGCATCGTACCCATGCGCAAAGCGATGCATTGTCGGTGAGCTGGAAAGGGCAAATCATTTATCGTGCACGGCATAAAGAAATCGGTGAATTTGACGGGCTTTTGTTTACCGATAAAGAGCTTTATTTTATGGAGATGACATTAGTTAAATCGGCAAGTAGTCTTAAAAAACGGCTTCGGAAAAAACGGGCACTTTTGGAAGTTTTATTCCCCCGCTATAATGTTAAATCAATTTTGGTACTCAATGAGGGGGCGACGGGGACAACGGATTTGCCATCGTATGCCAGCGTATGGTTTACCCAACCTTACAGCGCACAACATCTGTTGGAGAGTCTCAGTTCAAACAGACCCAAACAACCGATGGTTCGGATTGAGAGCGATAAAATTACCCATGCTGAAGATATAAAAATCGCATCTTTTAAATACTACGCAACGTTGTCATGGATGCTGCGTTCTCTTCGCGGAGGCAAACCGATTGATTGGGATTTTTTCCGTAAAAGTGCTACACAGCGTTATCACGATATTTACACCAAAGTCTATATCGGGTATATGAGCATAGAGGATTTTAAAATCATTGTTCCCACTGTGCAGTTTGAAAATTCTGCAGCAACCCGCGCTGTTGTTGCTATTGAAAAAGATCACACCGGTGGCTATTTTCTCACCTATTTTCTCCGACATTCGGGTAAAAAACTCGATAACGTAACGGTTACCGCAGGTATTGCCAAAGTAGCCAAAAAAGATCCATTAGGGATTACCCTCACCGAGATGAATCATTTGGACAAGATGATGGATGAGAGTTTTGCCTTAACGCTGGATCAGCACCGTGAGATTGAGAAAACCCTTAAAACGATTACCCATAAGTAAGCACCGTTCGCCCTATCATCATTCTGTGCTACGACACGGAATCTATAAGCATTAAACAGATAGATGCGTTTCATCAAAAATTCATAGATCCTTTGTATTCTTTACAAAAAAGTACCTCATTAACCCTTGATAGGTTACACTTTTGAAAAATTAACTAAAGGGTTATTATGCAAAAAGTTATACTCTTCGCCCTCTTGGCACTAAGCCTTTTTGGAGCCCCCTATAAAATGGGGCAATCGGTTATGCCGTTAGATTTGCAAGATCAGTTTGGCAAACGTACCACGCTTAAAGCGATGCCAAAAACGTTGATTATGGCGTTTGAAAAAGGGACGGGTGCGACGGTCAATGAGTATTTGGCAACGCAAGACAAGGGATATTTAAAAAAGAATAATGCAGCGTTTGTTGCGGACATTAGTCAAATGCCCAACTTTATCACCGAAGCGTTTGCTCTGCCTAAAATGCGCAAATATGCCCATACGGTTTTGTTGATTCGTGATGAAGAGCAGGGATTAAAATTTCCTGCCCAAGAAGAGAAGATCACGGTGATGAAATTTCGGGGCAACTTCCTGACACAAATCGAATTTGTCTCCACGGCAGCAGAACTGAAACAGGCGATTGAGTAGTGATAACCCCGATCAAAGCGCTTCGAAAGAATCGCTTTAAAACGGCACTCATCTTTATCAGTATGAGTGTCTCTATTTCAGCGATTTTCCTTATCAGCGCCATATCGGGGGGGGTGGTAAGTATGTACTCTGCAATGCTTAAAACCGATGGGGACATTATCGTCACACAAAAAGGGATTGCCGATACTTTTTTCAGTGACATTAACCGCTCGATGTGTGATGAGATTGCCAAGATGGAGGGGGTACGTGAAGCAGGTGCTTTGATTTTGGGAGCTGCACCCGTCGAACCACTGCCTATTGTGGGGATCTATGGGGTGAGTGAGAACCGTTTTAAGAGTTATACGC
Source organism: Sulfuricurvum sp. (assembly GCA_028714915.1). Classification (GTDB taxonomy): domain Bacteria; phylum Campylobacterota; class Campylobacteria; order Campylobacterales; family Sulfurimonadaceae; genus Sulfuricurvum. Next base: position 419,832 of record JAQTLL010000001.1, on the reverse strand, counting down.
TAATCCAAGGCTCCACTCCAAAAAACGGGGAAGTGATAGTGGGTTCTAAACTTTATGAAACGCTCAAGCATCCCAAAACAATCATCCTCTCCAAGCAAAAATTTACCGTAAGAGGTGTGTTTAAAAGCCGTATCGGGTTTGAAGACGGCGGTGTGGTGATGAGCTTGGAGGATGCAGGTGCGTTGTTTCACAAAAGTGCCTCAATATTTTTGGTAAGTTTGGATGATCTAACTAAAAGTGATACTGTCATTGAAAAAATTAATCTCCTTACTCCTGATATTGAAGCTAAAACAACCGACAGTTTTATCGACTCGTACAATCAGTTTAAGATTATTAAAACCAGCTCCGACGTGATTGGAGCGATGGCATTCCTGATGGGAATTTTAGGGATTGTGAGCATGATGAGTATGGTAGTCAATGATCGTAAAACAGAGTTTGGGATTATGCGCTCCATCGGACTCTCCTCGTGGGTAATTATCAAAAAGCTTTTGGCGGAAACATTGATTATTGCACTGGTGGCATTTTGTGTCGCTTTGGGGGTATCGCTTGGTGTGCTGGAGCTGATTGAACATGCGGATAAGTTTCAAGGGTACATTAACGGGGAGATTACTGTTTCCTTGGCGCTCAATGTTTTTATTGTCTCGGTGGTGATGGCGATGTTGGGGACGCTTCTTCCTGCGATTTATGCAGCACGCATTGACCCGATGACGCTGATACAGCGAGGCGGTTCATGAGAATCCAAGCCAAAAATATAGAGCAGTATTATGGGATAGAATATGTTTTGCGAGAGGTCAATGTTGAAATCGAAGCAGGAAGTTTTACGGCGATTATCGGAGAGAGCGGGAGCGGAAAAACAACGCTCTTGTCAATTCTCTCAACATTGCTCAATCCTACAAGCGGAGAAGTGACATTTGATGGAAAGAGTGTCGGTGAACTCGGAAATATCGATGTGTTTAGACGGCACAATATCGGATTTGTATTTCAGTTTCACTATCTTATCTCCTATTTGACGTTGCGTGAAAATATTGCCCTCTCTGCTTTGGATGATGAGAGCGTTGAGCCACTGATGGAGAGTCTGGGAATTGGGCGATTAGCCGCTCGTTACAGTGATGAGGTTTCAGGGGGTGAACGTCAGCGCGCCGCTATCGCACGAGCACTGGTAAATCGCCCCGCCGTAGTGTTCGCCGATGAGCCCACGGGCAATCTGGACACGAAAAATGCGTTGGGTGTTTATGAATTGTTCAAACGTTTTTCGCAAGGTGGGACAGGATTTGTGGTCGCGTCCCATGATAAAAAAATAGCCGAGTATGCCGATACAATCATAGAAATGGAGGATGGAAAAATTGTCAAAATTTCTAAACGATAATCTCCCGCTTCTCTTGTTTTGGCTCTTTTTAGGGCTTTTTGCAGGACTGGTGTACGCCATAGAAATGTTGGGACTGGATGGTTCTATGACCCTTCTCTCGCCTGAACGTGCACGGTCACTTCATATTTCACAGATGCTGTACGGCTTCTTTCCTCTGATTCTCTCATTGTTGCCTTTTGCGCTGTTTGAAAAAGAGGGTGTTCTGAGCCAAAACGGTTTGAAACATTTGGGACGTTACTTTGTCGTTTGGAATGTTTTTTTGCTCTTTATGAGTATGTCGCTTCTTTTTGGAAACATTCGGGGATTACCTTTTTACGATTTTCCCTATCAGCTGAATTTTCTCCTCGCTTTTAGCGGAGTGTTTTATCTTTTGGCACTTTTGGATGCACTGAAACGTTACAAAAAACGTCCGCTATGGGTCAATGTATCGCTCTTAGCAGTTATCTCCGCCCCCATTGCATTGGTGATTTTGATGAATCCCCAATACGGTCAGGTGGAAAAAACCCTTGTGGGCCCTCATGGGGATAATACGCTGGGCATGAGTTTTACCCTTATCCCGATCTATTATTTGCTCATCAAGCTTTCCTCTCCCAAAGTATTTGTACCTCGTTTTCATTGGCTGTGGAGTATTCCGCTGGGAGGATATGTTGTTTCTTTGATAATTCGGAACTTTTTTCACACTCTGAGCTACAACGAAGAGTGGTTTTTTCAATATTTGACATTGCTGTATCTGCCATTGCTATGGATTTGGCTCCGTGATGCAGGAGTGAGCTTTAAAAGAAATCCGTATCTCATCCTCTCAATCGCGGCGTTTATCTTTGTCGATGTGGAGGGAAACATCCTCTTTATCCCGCAGCTTCGAGCCTTGATACATCGCAACGATTTGGTAGTGGGACATGCCCATATCGCGATGGGATTGGGGGTAGCGTTTATGGCACTTTCCATCACACACCATCTGTTACCCTCTCTTTTCAAGCGTGTTTACGCAACCGCGTGGGCATTGTTGATGAGTTTAATGGCGATAGCCCTTTCCCTCGCGGGGCTTATCGAAGCTGGGCTGATAGGGGGAACACTTGAACCATTGTTGATGGTACGTGCCGTATTTGGGGTAACAGTAGTTGCTTTGGTGGTAAAAATAGTCTATGATCGACTCCGACTATCTCTCGATTCACCGTTAAAAATTTACCATTTGATAGGGTTTTTAGGGGATGCGCTTGGTGGGCTGGCTTTGCTGATTGCAGGAGGATGGCTTTTTGGATTGCTTGGATTTGCATTTGGCGGAACGTATGAGTATGTTGTGTTCGCATTTGTCATGGGGACGGGGATGATTCACTGGTTTGGTCTGCACGGGGATGCAAATCGCCTTGCAAGCCTCAGCGCAACCATCCGTCTCCTCATCTCTTCGACATTCGCCGCATTGTATATGGCGGGAATTTTGGATGAATTGGCACTGTTGATTGCCTTTTATGATGGTGTATATGCCATGATTTATTTTTTAGGCTTGCGTAAATGAATATGCTCGTGGTCGTTCTTAGTTCTCAGTTGCTTTATTATCTCCTGATTGCGCAGACGGGAGTTGTCGGGGCGTTTGACTCGCATCTTTATGATCTTTATACCCTTCCCATTGGTGGGGTGACAGGGAGTTTGTTCGCAGCATACTGGAAACACCTAGAGATCAAGGAAGAGCTTTTTTTTATGTTTGGTACGCAGATTATGATTTCGTGGTTTTATCCTGATTATTCACTGGGACTTTTATTGGTACTTGGATTTATCGTGGGATACACAACCCCTCTACTGCTCTATGGTTTTCGGGAACAAAGCCGAAAAAACCTCGCGCTTGGTCTTGCCCTCTCGTATGCGGTAGGGACGGCGCTCTATACATATCCGTTTGAAGAGAGAGGGGGGATCGCGATTGTTTTGCCCACTGTTTCAATGATCGCCCTTTATTTTTCAACACTTCCAATGAAGTCACAGAATAAAAGAATCTCTATAAATTGGAAAATGATAGGGGTGATGGTGGTGTGGATTTTTGCCGATTCTGCTTTATTTGAGACACTCAGTCGCTCCAGTGAGATGGATATTTGGAGTCATTATACGGCAGTGATTATTGCATCCCATCTATTAGGAGTGTATTTGGCGTTTCGTTATGGCAAAACATTGATGCGCAGCAGCGGAGTGATTATAGGGCTTTTCACTCTAAGCTATGGGGTCTATTATGCTCATCAGCCGATACTGCTTGCCATTGTCTATCCGATTATTATTTCGTATTATAATGTTCTATTGTTTCGTGAGTTAACCCAAATGGGGGATGTTCGCAGTATTGGAATCGCTATGGTAGGGGTAGGTTGGGGCGCATCGTCGATAGCAAACTTGGTTGCTCTCTATCATCAGCTTTGGATTGCACTCGCTGTGTTAGGAACTTTTGCCTTTATCTATCCATTTTATTTTAGGAGAACCGTATGAAAAAAGCAAGTATTGCAGTGTTGGCTCTGGTTGCATCGATGTATGCCGGTAATTTGAGTTTTGAATCAGGTGCTATTAAAGCCCATACCGAAGTGTTTGGGGATGCTACGATTGATCCAACCGCCAAGAGAGCAACGTCGCATTTAGTCATGGAGGCTACTCCGTTAACCTTAAAAGGGACGATTGAAGTCTCCATGAGCGATCTTATCAGTGATAACAAAAAACGTGATGAGCATATGCAAGAAGCTCTCGAATCTGATAGTTTTCCCAAAGCGGTCTTTGATGTCAAAGAGGTCGTTGCCAAAGGGGGAAATAACTATACGCTCAAGGGGACAATGAACTTGCATGGAGTAACAAAACCACTGAGTTTTGATGGGACAATTATCGAAGAGGGGGGTAAAGTGCACATTAAAACGGTAAGCACCATGAAAATGACCGACTTCGGAATCAAACCCATTAAGATGGTGTTTCTAACGGTACGCGATCAAGTGGATTTAACGGTGGATATTTCCCTCAAACGATAAATCTCTCCAATACCTAGAACTTTAGTCTCAAAGGGATAGGTATTTGTCCTTCTCAGAGTGTTAAACCACTCCAGCGGTTCATCCAGCGGTTCATCGGAGAGTCTAAAGGTCCCATAATGGATGGGGATGAGTATTTTAGCTCCCAACAACTCACATGCTTCCAATGCTTCGGGGGGATTGGTGTGATTGTGTTTCATAATCTTTTCAGGGCGATAGGCTCCGATGGGTAAAAATGCTTCATTGATTTCAAATTTCTCCCCTATCTCTTTGAAATGCGCTCCGCTAGCCGTATCTCCGCTGTGATAGATGCACTGCTCTTTAGTTTGGATGACGTATCCTCCCCATAATGCTTTATTCGTGTCAAAAGGGGTACGCTTGCTCCAATGCTTGCTTGGGGTGAGGGTGATAAAAATCCCTCCTATCATGACCGACTCCCACCACTCCAGTTCAAAACATTTTTCTCTGGTAATATCACCTTTTAGATAGCGCCAAAATCCTGAAGGGGCTACAATAATGGTATTGGGATTATTTGAAAGCAGTTTTAAAACCGATGGCTTGTCAAAATGGTCATAATGGGCATGGGTAATGAGAATGATATCGGCATGTAAGTTCTCTTGAGGTATCGGAAGTACAGTATGGCGTTTATACATGGGGATGGAGCCTAAAACAGGATCGATGGCAATGGCGGTATCTGCAAGATGTATCCAAACACTTGCATGCCCCAGCCAAAGCGCATAATCCCCATCAGGAAGCTTTTTGTGGTGCTGCGTCACCATTGAGGTAGTTGTTTTGTCTTTCACGGTGAAACGTTTGGAGAGCTGCCATTTGAATATCGTCATGAGTGAAAGTTTAGGCGATGTATAACGATGAACCATCTTTAGACCTTTTTGTATCAATAAAGAATTGTACCTTTAGAGAAGTAAAAGGGTTATAGGATTAGTATTTGCGTTATCATTTTTAAGGAACGGCTTTGGAGCAATTTGTCTTTATTATCGCACTGTTGTTAATCGGTATCATACTTCAAAAGATGGATGCCCCTGTTAATTTTTCGAAAAGTCTTAATTTTTTTGTTATCTATGTTTCTCTCCCTGCTACAGTTTTGATCCAAATACCGAAAATACATTTGGACCTTTCAGCTTTGGGTGTCATTCTGATACCGTGGCTATTGCTTCCGATAATGGCAGTGCTTGTTATCGCTATGACGAAAAATTATCCCACGCATGTACGGGCGGCACTGCTTCTCGTTATTCCGCTGGGGAATACGTCGTTTGTGGGAATACCGATTATCAAGTCGCTTTTGGGATCAGATGCGATCGGGTATGTATTGATGTATGACCAGTTTGGGACATTTTTGATCCTTTCTCTGTATGGTGCGGCAGTTATCGCCCGATATGAGACGGGATTGTTTCATAAACGGCTCATTCTTAAAAAGCTTCTTTTTTTTCCGCCGTTTATTTTTTTGGTTTTTGCTTCAATTTTTGGTCAAATGCCGGTACCGGTTCTTCCATATATCGAACTTCTTTCGTCCACACTGGTTCCTCTGGCCTTGGTATCGGTGGGGTATTCGCTGCGATTTGGGGGTGAAGTCGATTATCCGTTGCTCACAAAAGCGTTGATGCTTAAACTTTTTGTAATGCCATTCTTTGCCTTTGGTCTTCTGTATGGAATGGGGGTAGAACCTCTTGCTTTTAAGACAGCAGTTTTAGAGTCGGGGATGCCCTCGATGATTACCGCAGGAGCCTTGGCAATTGCTTCCGGATTTGCTCCTGCTTTGAGTGCCGCATTGGTTGGATATGGAATTATCGTCTCTTTGGTAACTTTGCCGCTGATTGCATATTTGCTGGAAAAACTGCTTTAGATCTATAGTGATGCACTCTGTCGCAATAGACAAAGGTGTCTCTCTTTCTAATGGGTATATTTATATTCTTGTAATTTTTGATTGGTTTTGATCGTATTTAAAAAGAGTACCGGCAATACAAAAATATCAGTAATCAGCGAGAGTAAAATCAAGATTGAACTGTAAAGACCAATATTAGAAATCATGGGAATTGGGACAAAAGTCATAGATGCGAACGTGACTGCCAGTATGAAGTTTCCCATTCCCATAGGGGTTCCGATATAGATAAAAGAGGCTTCAAGCGCTTTTTTGGCGCTGCGAGGTTTCTTTCGATTTTTATGATAGTAATTTATAAAGTGGAGGGTTGCATCGCTGGAGAGAGATAAAGTAACGATCATAGCAACCAGCACCTCACTGGAGATCGGAATATTAAAAAAGTGAATTGCGGCATAAAACCAGATCAAAGGGATAACATTCACACTTAAAGCGATTAATGCAATCGGTACCAATCGTGTAATGTAATACGTCACGGCTACAATTAAAAACAAAACAAAGAAAACGACACTCCACAATAACGTGATACTCTCGATTTTTGCTAAATCAAGCAAGCTTGAGCTATCTTGAAAAATCAGAGCTTTATCTCGTAAAAATGCCAAAACAGCTGTTTTATCACTCCCTTCTTTCAAATCTATAAGAAGTGTCAGCCTCCCCTTTTCCATTAATGTCTCTTCCAAGCCATACATGTCAATCAGGAAAAAATAACTATCGAGGTCTTCTTTTTTGAGACGAAAAGATTCAGCAGGATTTTCTTGTTTATGAATAGAACGGATCATTGAATACGCGGAACTCACTTGCTTAACCGTATCAAATTTTTCCATCAGCTGCTGTTCGATTTGCTTTAGCTGCATAATTTGCGCATAATCAGACCCTTTTTCTGCTAGAAGGGCTTGAATTTGATAGGTATTGGTATTGGATGCCATATTTAGAGGCTTCATAAAATAGCCATAAACGGAATAAAGCAGTACTCCCGAAGAGATAAGTAATAAAAGATAGAGTCCCTTTTTATTATAGCGTGATTCCATCGATGCAAAAGAGCGTGATGAGCTTTGACTAAAAATTTTAGGGGTTTTTTTGAGTCTAAAAAATGACAATAGAATGGGCAACATTGTAAAACTAAGAATAAACCCGATGATAGTAGAGAGCAGTACATTCATACCGATGGAATAGAGTATATGAGAATCAACCAATATTAATGTCCCGATCCCTACTACCGCGATCACGGATGTCCAAAAAATGGGTACGATGGTTTTTGCAATCACTCGATAGAGGATGAATTGCGCATCAAATTTATGCTGTAAAATATGCCATTTGTAGTAGATATAGGTAAAACTCATTACCGAAATCGTCATTGCGATCAGTGCGATTGAGACATGCATAATACTAACAGCAGAAAAAAGCTGATAGGCCGCAATGGTTAATGTTCCGTCGGAATAGATGAAAAGCCCACCCAAAAAGATCGGAAGCAGTGATCTAAAGATGATAAAATAAAGGAGACTCAGTACACTCATCACAATCCCAAAAAGGATGAATTGATTAAAATATTTGTTGATAAAATTATTATGAATACTGTACGTTAAAGGGGTATTAATAGCTTTGAACTGATTAGATCCATTGCTTAATATATAAAAGCTGATATGATTTTTATCAATATATTTTTGATACTCTTTCTCATTGTCTTTGAGGAAACGGTATGCCTCATCATCAGAAACATCCTTAAGTGACAGCACTTCAATCATTTGCTGTTCGTCATTGAGTTTAGAGTTTTGGACATATTTATACGAAAATAAGGAGCGAACTTCTTTAACCTTGGGAATGGAGTGTAGAGCGTGTTCAAATGCCCGTAATTCATGGATGGTTTCGGGACTCCATGTTTTATGAGATATATCAACATCAATTTTATTAATGGTGTGGCTAGTGTAGTGTTTAGTAAGCAACTCATTATTGGCTTTTGAACCATCGATCCATAGCTGATGATCCTGACTTGAGACCTCTTGCTTGACCCAAAAAGTTGCCCCTGCTACGAGGGTCATTATCAATACCAGTATTATCACTCTATAATGGAGTAAAAATCTCAAATAAGCGCTATAGGGTAATTTGTCATATCGCATCATAAAGCCTTTCCATTGATAATGATATAGGGACGTTTAAAAACGCCGATTTTTTCAGCACTCACTTTGATTGCTTCGATTGTCTTCTCATTTCCATCATCGCTTTGGGGAGGAACTTCATCATGATTCAACATGACTTGTTTTAACAAGGATTCCCGATATTGGCTGTTCAAAATCGCATTGATAGCATCAGCTGAATTTTTTCGCTTTAGCTCATACAGATACAGATACACGGTATATTTTTTGAGCATGGCACCATCATGTTCATAAAGATACTCTAAATATTTTTGGGAAAATGAGCAATAGGGATCAATAAACGTATGTACCTCTTTAGCCCCGGTTCCTATAACGATGGCATATCGTTTGAGATGAGAAAGTTCTTCCAGTGTATCTTGAGGGGAAAGCATTTGTCTGGGTGGCGATTCTGCTTCAAGTGACCATAAGAACAAGAATAAGAACAGTATGATTTTAATAGTTGATCCTGATATAAAAAAATAATTGAAGAAAAAAAGAGGAAAGTTTCTTCCCAAAAAAGGGAAGAAGAAACGATTAACGTTTTGAGAATTGAGGAGAACGACGTGCTTTACGAAGACCTGGTTTCTTACGCTCAACGATACGTGAGTCACGAGTAAGCATACCGTAAGGCTTCAATACAGCACGGAATGCTGGATCAAATGTACAAAGCGCTTTAGAAATACCGTGACGAAGTGCATCGGATTGACCAGAAAACCCGCCACCGGTTGTTGTTGCGTTAATATCTACTGATGTATCTTGTTTTGTGAGTGAAAGGGGTTGCGTTACGCGCAATTTTTTCGCTTCAAGACCACCAAGCCATGCGTCAAGTGAAAGACCATTAACGGTAATTTTACCGGTACCTGGAGTCAACCATACTTTAGCGATCGATGTTTTTCTTTTGCCAGTTGCATATGTTTTTACCATCGGTTATCCTTACTTAGCGATCTGTGCAGAGTGAGGGTGCTCAGCATCTGCATAGACTTTTAGTTTTTTCAACATCGCACGACCTAATTTTGTTTTAGGAAGCATTCCGCGAGCTGCGAGTTTGAAGAGTTTTTCTGGGTTAGTTGCCAAAAGCTCTGTCATTTTTACACTTTTAACGCTACCGAAGTAACCGCTGTGAGTGTGGTACTCTTTGTTTGCCAATTTACCGCCACCGTTGATTACGATTTTAGATGCGTTAACGATAACAACGAAGTCACCACAGTCAATGTTTGGAGTAAAATAAGGTTTATCTTTTCCGCGAAGACGAGCAGCAACATCAGTCATTAGACGACCAAATGTTTTCCCCTCAGCGTCGATCAAAACCCATTTACGGTCGATTTGCTCAGGTGTTGCAATTTTAGTAAATTTCATCGTGAGCCTCCTTTTCAAGTCTTTAATAAATAGTGGCGAAATTGTACCCTTTTAAACTTATAATCTACTTAAATTAAGTTTTCTATAAGCACTATTATTACACCACTTTTTGCCATTCACACGTTTCATTACGTGCATAACAGACGTAGCCTCTCACCTCTCCGCCTAAAAGCAAACCCACTGCATCCATATAGTTTTTCACTTGTTGGGTATGCTCTACACTCTTCTCTTCACCGCTTTTATAGTCAATAACAACCCAATATCCCTCATCGTGCTCTATAAGCAAATCAATAATCCATTTTTGACCTTGATAGTAAAACGCTTGCTCTTTATAGCTTTTACCACGTGTCAAAAAGCGAAACTGCTCATCGGTGATTAATGTATGCAGTGTTTGATACAACTGTCCTATTTTTGCTTCACCGATGTTCATACCATACCGTTTTCGAGTCGATTCAAGGGCATTCTTGAGCGATTCACTCTCAAAATTTCCCATCATCTCCAATGCATAATGGAGCGCTAAACCATAATTAATCGCCTCATAATCGATAATGGTATTTTTCTCTACTTTTGTGGTGTTGCTTTGTTTTCCATAGCTTACACTCTTCGTCTCAATGTACTTTAGAGGTTGTACTGACGCAATTGGAGTGGTTTCAAACAAATGCTCTCCCCAACTTCCTGCACTAAGAGCCAAAGGTTCAAACCAAGAACTCTTAGGCTTTGCAATGATGGTGAGCGACTGTATCGCCCTTGTTAATGCAACATAGAGAGCATTGAGCTGATCACTTTGTTCAAGCTTTTGCTCTTTTTCTAAGCCGTTTTTGTACACGTTATCCAATTCTTCTCGACCTTTGGTTCGGATAAACATGTGCTCAAGATGAATACCATCATATTCATACATGATGAAATCATTACGGCTTTTCATCTGCCCCAGTCTGTCCAAGACGATAACGTGTTCAAACTCCAGCCCCTTGGATTTATGCACCGTCATAATCCGTATCCCGTGCAAATCACTTTGAGGCGAAGAGGCTTCAAGCCGATCTATCTCAAAAATAACCGCCTCAATATCTGCATATTGACTTAATTTTTCAATAAAGAGTATCGCGCTTTTGTCCCCAATGCCATATTTGAGAATAAATTCAACACACTGGCTTTGAACCTCAACGATTGCCTGCCGTTCTATGTTCTCTTCCCCAAGCAATGCTACGCAGTTTTGGCGATAAATTTCGTTCCCGAAATAGCAATAGCGAAGATATTCAATGATTGCACGTACGCTTCTCTGATGAATAAGACGTGAGGTCGCTTCACTTACAACCGGTATTCCCTGCTCTTCAAGAGCCTCTTGTGCCCGTGTGGCATCCGAATTCGTACCGCACAAAACAGCAATATCATCCTCATGTATACCCAGTTGACGTAATTCGTCTATCTGTTTGAGCAATACGTTAAGGGGCTCTTCGTCAATACGAACCTCAACCCATCCGCCACTTTTATGGGAAGGTGAAGATTGGGAAATATAACGCTCCATTGTTGACCCGAATACACGGTTGACAAAGGCTACCACCTCTGACCGTGATCGATAGTTCACCTCAAGAGGTTGTACCTGAACATCAAAATGTTGGGCAACCTGATAGAATAGGGCGCTTACCCCCCCGCGAAAACGGTAAATAGATTGTTTGACATCTCCGACAAAAAAGAAGCTTCCCCCCTCATTGACTCCAATACCTGCGGCAATCTCTTCAATAAGCGGTCGCAAGATGTCAAACTGTATCACACTCGTATCTTGAAACTCATCGAGAAGAAGATGTTTCATCGCCGCATCAAGCCGGAAATAGAGAAATTCACTCTCCAGTTTTCCCCGTAATAAATCATGTACCATCAGCGTAATATCATCAAACGTAAGCTCGTTATTTTGAATAATCAGTGCGTGACGGCTCTTGATATAAATTTTCAAAATACGGTTCAAGGCGCTCAAAAGCTCCGCTTCACGGTATTGCATCTGAGTCAGTACGGTCTCTTGAATTTTGTGCAATAATGCATCCATTTTAGGCTCATAGATTTTTTTAAAGTCCCAATATTCCAAACTTTGTTTAAAAAGCCATGATTTTTTTAATAGATCCTCATAATCTTCAATGCGCATCGTCTTGCGCGCCCGATCACTCAGCGGTTTGCTAAGTATCAATTCAGAAAGTTCTCTTGAGTACGCCATGGCGTGGGCAACAGGGTCAAAAGACAAGGAGATTTTAGGAATACTTAACCCCTCAAGCTCTTTGTGTTTGGCGTAAAGGGTTGAGAGCAGGGTGAAAATATCTTCAAGCCGTTTAGAGCTTAATTGCGAGAGATTTGTGAGCGTTCCCATTTCCCCCGCTATCTCCACTTCGTGCAAAAAACGTTTCAAAAACTTCACTTCATGATGTGCATTGGATGCAGTAAACGTCGGCATAATCCCTGCATTAAGGGCAAATTTACGCAAAATGCTTCCAAAAAAAGTATCAATCGTCGATATTTTCATATCCGAGCGAAGCAGTTTCCACAACACTTTATCTCGACTGGCCAAGATTTCATCTTCACTTAAACCGCTTACTTTGGCTATTTCAGCCAGTTCACCCCGTTTTTCCAATGCGTGCAATGTTTCCACTACGCGTGTGCGCATCTCATTGGCAGCTTTGTTGGTAAAGGTCAATGCCGTGATGGTTTCAACCTCTTCTCCCATAAAAAGCAGACTCAAATAACGAACGACGAGATTAAAGGTTTTTCCGCTTCCGGCACTTGCCTCATAGGCTAAAAAAGGTTCAAAATGACTCATCTAAAGCTCCCTTTGACAAAGAAGTGTATAGGGACAGTATCGGCAATGTTTCAGATCCTCGCTCAACTCCCAGACCCACGTTTTTTGGAGTGCCAAACCCCGTAAGATTTCCTGTAATTTTTCGATTTTTTCCTCTAAAAACTGCTCATAAACAATTTTTCCTGTTTTGAGATCATAATATCCGCAACGACTGACGTTTCCAAATTCTTGGGCAAGCACTCCGTAAATGGCGAGCTGGTAATCATTATCTCCCTCTTTTACCTTGGAGGTTGTATCCGCAAAATTACCGGTTTTATAATCCAATACTTCCAATCCATCCAGTGTTCTGTCTAGTCGATCTATCCTGCCAGTCAGCCTTATCCCCTCAACAACTCTTTCACTCTCTTTTTCATGATAGGCGATACGCACTCCTTGTGAAAATCTCTCGATCTCATTGAGGTAAAAAGGGTTTAGCTTCTCAATCCACAATGCCTCAACATAACGCTCCATCCCATCAGAGGTCTCATGTTCCCCTAGCGCTTTAGCCATTGCTTTTTTAATCTCCATCAGTGAATCATAATGATCGCATCCCCTGTATATTTTTTCCATAGCCGCATGAAGACGATTGCCAATGTCCCGTTCACGACTTAAATCTTGGGGCTGCTCATGCTCTTTTATTTTTAAAATGTATTTTGTATAAAATTGCCGCTTGCACGTCAAAAAACTTTTTAATCCGCTTGCAGAGAGAGGGTGTGCGCAAAAATCATAGTCGCTTCGTGCCTCTTCAACATGACGCTCTTTAAACGCTACGGTTGGGAAAAGAAAAGACCCATAATCAAAACGTGCTTCATGCATCTCAATCCCCAACTGCAATAAAAATCGTGACGGGATGGTTTCGGTGTTTTGAACACACGAAATCGCGACATTCTGTGCACGTTGAAATAACATCCAATAATAATGTTTTTGGAGTGATTCACGCTCCAGTGTCGTAGGCAAATCGGCGATCCGCCTCGTTTTCGTATTTAAAAAAAGATCTTTTTGACTTCGATGAGGAACGTACCCTTCATTAAAATCAACCACAATTACCCCATCAAATACTACTCCCCGCGTCTCCAGCAATCCCATAACCGTAATTTTCCCACCCCGTACATCATCGATGGAACGACTCTTCACCCGTGAGAGATAAATACGCAATGCCGATTTGAACTCATATCCTGCCAATGCATCGACAATGGGTTTGAACTTTTCACACTCTTCATGTAAAATCTCTTTGACCTCACTACGATGGGCACTCTCTACCATCATGGCGCACAAGCAAACCAGATCATCATAACAAAACGGTTCATAGTAATGAGCTTTGATCCACTCACAAAGAGCTGATGAAACCCGATCAAGTCGTGCCTTATTCTCCACACTTTGCTCACCCATATAGAGCTCTATCGCTTCTATATCGCGCACAACTCTCTCATCACCAAGCGATGTTCCCATAGCAAAGTTAAAATTTTGCTCTTCATCAAACATTCGCAAATAGCGAGCAAACGCCTCATCGGGAGTCACTACCACAATACGCTCTGGACTAATACCGCTCTCCACCATCATGGCTATCTGAGCTTTTACAAATCCCACCTGAACCAAACGGTTATGAAATACCTCGCACGTCACATCGCTTAACGGTGCAATGGCAAAGGATTCCACAATGGACATATCACTCAAATTAAGCCGATACTGGTATCCTGCTTCAATTTCCAACGATAACTCTCGAAATCGCATCGACATTTTTTCATTAAATGTTGTGGCATAATAGATGCATTCCACCTGTGTTATAGCCGCACATGCACGAAGAACTTCGAGCTCATAACGGCTTAAATACCCCTCAACATATACCGTAATGGTTTCAAAGCCTTTTACGTACCCTTCATTTATCACTATTGCAGATTTAGAAAATATCGGATCACTCCATCCACGCGATTGCACTATCTTTGCATAACTCAGCCACAACTGTTTTAATATCGCAATATGCTCTTCGTATTCTCCGTAAACATCCGCCCCTTCCAACGCATCAATGGAGACCATTTCACCGCTAAGCTCTTCAAAAAAACGAAAAATATAGGAAGAATTTTGGATAAACGTAAAAAAGTTGCGCTCAATAAGGAGTTTATCAAAAGTAGAAAAGTTAGAGGCTTCGTGAAGGGCAAGAAGGCGTAAATCATTATCAGGAGAGATGACGTTTTCACTCAAAATCACCCGATCCAAAAAATCACCCATCCCCATAAGGGTAGGTAAAAATCCTTCACTGTAATTTTCAAGTGTGTCACGTATGGCACGAGAGGTGGGGAAAACTATAAGTTCTTTTTTCATTTCAATCTCCCTAAAATATCCAGCACACCCACATCAAATTTTGAAAATGCAAACCACTTTTTACCCAAATCTTTGAGACTCGCGCCGATATGATAAACTTCTTTAGCATCAATTATCAAAAACCTATCGTGGGATGAATCAAACTTTTTTAGCTCTATATTTGGATATTGCGCATTGTGTTTTTGCAGATCGAGTTCGAGCTGTTTGGTGATATTTTTTGTGTAAATAGTGGTTTTAACTTTTTGCTCTCGTTTAGAAAGCAACGTCAAAACTGTATCATCAATATAGTTGTCGATCAACACAATACTTTCATCGGCACTTTTTATCAAATCCGAGACAAATATATACGCATCATATACCTGCCCATCGTAAAAGATGCCTTGCTTTGGTTTAGCCGATTTATCTTCGATGGCGCTAAATATTTTTTCAAATCTTTTATCGCTTTTTAACTCATAAGTGATTTGTCTTTTTTCGATTTGTTCGATCTTTGAAAATAATTCACTATTTGAAGCGATTACTTGTCGCATTTGTACAAAAGCTCTCATGATTTCTATGTGGATACTTAAAGCGATTTTACTTGTCAAAACTGATGACAACATAGATACACCCTGCTCCGTAAATGCAAAAGGCTTTGATCCACCTAAATGTTGCTTCGAAGGTATCACAGATTGTGACACCATAAAGTCTATTTCAATATTAGTTAGCTCAATCATAAAATCATTTGGGAATCTATCAATATTTCTTTTTACAGCTTGTTTTAATGCTCTTGTTTCTACCTCATAAAGCTCCGCCAAATCTCTATCCAACATCACCTGCATCCCGCGAATGGTATAGATTTTGTTTTTGATCGTTTCGTCGATGGAGGTGGTGAGTTCGTTCATTAAGATCCCCTTTATACCATTTTCGTGACGTCACGAAAATGATCAATTAACTTTTGAT
Organism: Sulfuricurvum sp.; assembly: GCA_028714915.1. Taxonomy (GTDB): domain Bacteria; phylum Campylobacterota; class Campylobacteria; order Campylobacterales; family Sulfurimonadaceae; genus Sulfuricurvum. The sequence goes on along the minus strand of JAQTLL010000001.1, from coordinate 404,027 downwards.
TCATTGTATCCCATCACTCGAAAATGGGGAAAAAATATGACAGGGTGAAAAATTTTACAATCCAATCTGCTTTTTCAAATAATCCTTGCCAATTTCAACAAGAAACGAGAGAGTATGTGTACCTACTTTTATTGCATTTCCTTTAGCGTACTCCCATATATTTTTTGATCCGAAAGTATCGATAAAATCATGCCCACTTTGTGTGATACTTCTGATGATATACGCTCTATCTCCTCCAAAAACACGAAGTTCAGTTGCTTCTATAAAATTACTTTCACACAATAATCCAAGATGATAATTCAATTTTTCTGATGTTAATTCCTCAATTCTTAAGAGACCCAACAGCACACTATCTTTCATATTATGTTTGTAATCCATTTTTTCTTCTAACGTCAGCATGATGTCTCGAATTAAGTCTAAATCCCGTTTCACTTTTTATTCCTTTTTGCCTTCTTCTCTTCCCCCACCAAACTAGTCAAACTTCGATTCAACTCAAACAAATGCGCCACCCGCTCCGTATCGCTTTTAAACCCCTCTTTACGATACAGCTTATCGACGGCTTTATCGAGTGCTTCGTGGGCTTTAAGGAGTTTCGGCGGCATAGTGAGCGGGTTATAGAGGTCGGCTAGGGAACTGTCGGGGAATTGCGCTCTGGCATCGAGAATTGTTTGGGCTAAGGTTTCGATTTGTTCGCGCTGTTTGTCGGTAATTTCTTGCGGGAATGGAAAATTATTATAGACGATTTCGTTTGAGTAGCGATAATCGCTTTTAAGCCGTCCACATACATACCGCACCCAATCCATGTGTATTTTAGAAGTAAAAATTCCAAAATGATATAAAGTGGCATTTGGAATTACAGCAATTGAATTACTTGCGATATTTGATGAACTATAAAAACCCATTGGAATGTATTGACGAATTTCTGATGAATGAAGAGGTACAACGATAAAACTATCTGTAGGTTGACGTATTTCTGCGAATAGCATCGGAGTAGCCGCTTGCTTTTGTGTCGGCACTTTCGGACTGGCTAAACGAAACTGCTTGACAGCTTCTATTCTTTCCATGACCATCGGTAATTGTCTTAATTCCGTAGGATTTGCATCGACCAACCATAAGCACCATCTAAATTTTCCATTTAGAAATTCATGTGCAGATATAAGTGGTCGAATAAATTTTTCGGCATTGGGTTCTTTTACCAAAAAATCTTTCTTTTCTTCATCCGAAAGAAGCAAGTTGCCACCATCTGTAGGCTTGCTTCCATAAATAATTTTTGGTACTGAAGCTTGTATATGAGTTCTTCGTGAAGTAATTACAAAATCATCGCCATTGACTAAATACGGATTAATATTTTGAACGATAATTTCATGCGGTTCAGAGATAGGGGTGTCATATTCAAAAAGGCGTTTATTTTTCGTATCATAAGCTGCAAATCCAATAATAACGCAAAAAACAGCGGCATTACGCTTGGCTTCATTATTCCATTTGAAAGTGCGATGGGCAAAGTGGATTTTCACACCATAACGATTGAACAGTTCTTGCCATAAAATCCCTACTTGCTCTCCTTGCGTTATCGAGTTAGTTGAGACGAGAGCGACTTTACCGTTGGTTCCCTGTATCAGTTGTGCTGCTTTGATGTACCACGCCGCGACAAAATCCAAATCTCCCGCATTTTTTACCCCCTCGAATACGAGAGTCATATCCTCTTTTTGCTCTTTTGATTGTAATGAAGCACCCAAAAACGGCGGATTCCCGATGATGTAGTCGATGTGCGTATCTTTTAACAACTCTTTCCAATCCACACGCAACGCATTGACGTTAAAAATATTTGCACTGTCTTTTATCGGGATATTAAAATGCGGTTCGCCGAACATTTGGGCAAATCGGAGGTTCATTTGGTGGTCGATTAGGAGCATCGCCGTTTGGGTGATACGACTGGGAAGTTCCTCGATCTCAAATCCGTAAAACTGGTCGATGTGGATGAGCGGTAAAAGTGATTTGGTGATTTTTAGTATCTCAAATTCAAGAAGCTTTATCTCACGGTAGGCGATAACGAGGAAATTTCCGCTTCCGCACGCAGGGTCGAGGAAATGGAGGCGGGAGATTTTATCGTGGAACGCGTAGAGCTGTTTGGGCGTTTTTTTGACCTTTTCAAACTCTTCCCATAGCTCATCAAGGAAAAGCGGTTTGATCGCTTTTAGGATGTTTTTCTCACTGGTGAAATGCGCCCCGAGTTCTCCACGCTTGGTACTGTCCATCGACGCTTGAAACATCGAACCGAAAATAGCGGGACTGATAAGGCTCCAATCGAAGGCACACGCATCGAGGAGCATTTCGCGCATGGAGCGGTCAAATGAGGCGATACGGATTTGCTCACTGAAAACAGAACCGTTGATATAGGGAAACTGCGCGAAGCTCTCATCGAGGCTTTTGGGACGTTTGTCGTTAGGGGTATCGAAAATCTGAAACAAATAACCGATTTGAGACCCTAAGTTACGTCCGTCTTCGTCGGTGTAGATGTCGATAAACTCTCGAAAGCCGTTTTTCGGGAATATACCCGTATCCTCGGCGAACATACAAAAGAGCAGCCTCGTAAGATAGAGTTCGAGTTCATGACCCTCATATCCGTTTTCGAGGAGCTTGTCATGTAACCGTCCCATCAGTTCGGCGGCGGCGCGGTTGGTCGGTTCTTCTTCTTTATAGGCTTTTTTCACGTATCCTGCGATAAAGGCGAAAATCTCAATATTTTTGTGCAATTCGCTAAGAGGAAAATGGTATTCGGCATTTTCATCCAAATCATACAACTCGAAGTTTTGGAAATCACAAACGAGAATAAATTTCGGTAGGTCGCGGTCGGGGATGTTGGGGAAATAATCGAGTGCTTGAGTTTTGGCACGTCCTAAGTCTTTGCCAAATGATTTATGCTCGATGAGAAGCTGACCTTTCCAAAACAGGTCAATAAACCCCTGAGAACCGCCCAGTTTTTTAATCGGCTCTTCAAACGTTGCTACCCGACGGCGCGACACATCGAAAATCTGAAAAAAGTCATTCCAAAAGCTCTGAGCCTCACCCCGCTCGTATTTCTCCCCTTCCCACTCTTTTTGGAATTTTAAGGCACGGTTTCGGATTTCACTGAGGCTTATCATTAGGCTTCTTTTATTATTAGTTGTCGTCTATTATACAAGAAATAACACTATTTGTAAGGCTAGATTCCCGTTTTTGCGGGAAGAAGGGGAAGAAATGAAAAATTAAAACTCGAAAGTGGTAGGGTAGCGGGTATCTGCTTTGAGATTATAATAGCGCTGTTTGTCACCGATAGCGACTTTTGCCAAAATATCCCATCGTCCAATTTTTGGAAGATCAATTGCGTTAAAGGTATATGTACCCTTACTTACGTTTGGTTGGGTGAGATTAAGGTCAAATTTTGCCGTATCGGGGCGTGTTAACACCACCTCAATTTTGGCATTATCAATTGCTTTTCCTGATTTGTCCTGTACTTGATAGACAATAACGGATTTTTTTTCTGAAATCTGCGGTGTCAAAAATGCGATTGTGTAGTTTTGATCAAATGCGATTTTCGCGCTAATAATATTATTGACGTTATCATCATAGGCATGATAGCTTTGCATCCCGTAATCAGACAGTTCAACAGGATTGCTTATTGCAACTTTAACGGTCGCTACAGAAAAACCAATGACCCCAACAATCGATAAGCCAATAATCCATGGCCATTTTTTCCCTGCATTTTTATTCACTTTTTGTCTCTCTTTTTCTAAAGAAGCGCCCTCGTACATAGACGAAAAGTGCATATAAAATGATACCGTAGAAAATTAAACGTACAATATTGATAAAGTCTTTGCTTCCGCTGCCGGCAGAAGATCCCAGAGTTTGCCCTTTTGAAGCCGCAATTTGCTCTGCAACATCTGCATATCCATTGTACATTGCCACAGAATATTTTGAAACAATCTCAGCACCTTTGGCGCGTTCTGCCAAAATAGGCAAAATCGTCCCGCCGCGATTACCAATCAGCTCTTTGACTTCATCAAAACTGCGGGCAAACATAATCGAACTTACTACTGCACCAATAAATGTTGCATTGGGACTCAAAACTTGTGCTTTATTAAAATTATTATATAAAGATGTTGGACGGGCTAAAATATCGACCTCTTTTTTGAGTTCAACAAACGTCATTATGACGGCAGAGTTATTCGTCTCTACGCTAATGCGCTTTTCAAAATCACTAATTGATTCATTATTGTCCAAATCGCGAACCATAACCAAATAGAGTGAAATCCCCGTTTTAGCTTTGAGCTCAGACCCTATTGCCTCAATTTGTTGCGTAAATTTTGGATTTTTGACAATATCATCTTTATATAAGAATTCAGCATGTAAGGAAAGTGTAGAAAAAAGTGTGAGGGTGAGGGCCGCGAGCCCTCGTGAAAATTTCAATTTAATCAACCGATATAGAGGTGGTTAGGGGTAACTACCGCCCACAACGTGATTGCTGCAGAAATGATCAAAGCAACAGTGATGAGTTTATCCATGATACTTGCCATCTAAAACTCCTTACTTTACGTCGACCAAATGAGCAGCATTTTCAGTGCTGATCATTTTGATCTCTTTTTCGTTTGCGATTTGATAAAAGTTAGCCGCACTTGCTTGTTGTACACCCAATCCCCATACGGTTAAACCGACGAGGATAGAGAGAAGCAATACGGTAGCAATCAACATACCGGTAATACCGTGTAGTGAAAATATACTACGATTTTCCATAATTTGCTCCTTATTTCTTACTCAAGCTTGCAACATACGCGTCAAGTGCTTTGTATTGAACTGCAGTCAGGTTTGTAAATGCCGGCATTTGACCGATAGCACCTTTTTTACCGTGATGAAGAACCATATCTACCATTGACGGAGACATTTGGGCAATGTTTGGAGCAACCATCTCCATACCTTTGCCATCCGCACCGTGACACGCCGCACAAGCACCTGCAAATACGCTTGCACCTTCAGTGCCCTTCAATCCGCCAGCAACATATTTTGCTACCGCATCAATCTCAGCATCTGTAATCAACGCATTGGTATTAGTATTCATCAATCCGTTACGATCAGGCATTGGCATGCTTGTTCCCAAAAGATTGTTACTTGAGCCATTCATTACAACGTGCTTAACTGATTTCTCAGCAAGACGTTGATGTAAATCAGCCGCTTTTCCACCCATACCGTCTGCTTGCAAACCATGACATGGTGCACATTGAACGATAAATACAGACTCGCCCATCGCGTTAAGCGTAGCATCATCCATATTGGCAAATTGCGCTTCAAATTTTGCATCGTGTGCCGCAACTTCTTCATTGTATTCACCGATTTGTGAATATGCATTGACTGGGTATCCTGCAAGAAAATACCAAATCGCCCAAATGATTGCACCAAGAAAGATAACCGCCCATCCAAAAGGAAGTTCGTTTTTATACTCTCCAATTCCATCCCAGTTTTCATCCGCAAGCTTACCGCCTGCTGTATCGTTTTGCATTTGTCGCACATATTTGGTAACTACGAATGCCGTTATGATGACGAGAACAACCGCACCCAATACAGCAAGTTTGTTAACCCAGTCACCCTCACCACCCATACCGCCGGCAGAACCGACAGCTACGTATGTGAAACCAAGCATCGCAATTACAACTATAATAGCAGCTAAAACTGTCTTATTCATGTATGCCTCCTACTTTTTTATCTCATCGTTTTTTGAGATCTCCTCGATCGGTTGATCGGTGATATCATCGTGGAGCGCGATATTGCCATATTTCTCATAATCGCGTGTCCCTTTTTTCTGTGAGCTGTACAGATGATAAATATATGCATACAGCACTACCACCAAAAAGGCGGTAAAGAAAAAATACCCATACGCTTGAAATGTAGCAATGTCCACGCTATTCCTTATTTCAAGCTATTAAGGTATGCAACAAGGGCAACAATTTCAGGAACCTGACCCGCTGCTACTGCATCTTTAACATCTTGATCTTTCATATCCGCTGCGATTACTTTTGCTTCTTCAAGAGCTGATGCGCGAGCAGCTTCAACTGTATCCGCCAACGCAACCGTTGCTTTCGAACCATCTGCCATTGGAAGTTCTTTATTGTAAGGAACAGCAAACGCTTTCATTACAGTTAATTGCTCAGCATAGGCTGTGTCAATGTCTGCTGTATTTTTAAACAACCATGTATAGGCTGGCATAATAGAACCCGGAACAACTGCTGCAGGATCTTTCATATGGTTCTCGTGCCAATCCGTTGTACGGTAGTTGCCTACACGCATTAAATCTGGACCTGTACGTTTTGAACCCCAAAGGAACGGACGATCATACGCATATTCTCCACTTAAACTATAATGACCGTAACGATCAGTTTCTGATTTAAATGGACGAATTAACTGTGAGTGACATGCATTACAACTATTTTTGATGTAAACATGACGACCAGCAAGTTCAAGCGTCGTATAAGGCTTCGTACCGATAACCGGACGAGATGCCTGTGCAAAGTTTGGTAAAATCTCAATGAGACCTGCAAACGCAATAACAACAAAGACAGCAACCGCAAAAAAGAACGGGCGTTTTTCTAACCAGTGAAACATTTTCCCCTCCTTAATTATGCGCCCATTGGCGATGCGTTTTGAAGTTCACTCTCTTCAACACGACGAGAACTTGTCATTGTTTTGTACATATTGTACGCAAACAACAACATACCCACTAGATACAACGTACCACCAACCGCACGGATTGTGAAATATGGATGCAATACCGCAACCGTATCAATAAATGAGTAAGCAAGGTTGCCGAACTCATCGTGTGCACGCCACATCATACCCTGTGTAATACCAGCAATCCACATAGAAGTGAAATACAGTACAACACCAAGAGTTTGAATCCAGAATTGTGTACCCATCAACGATTTAGAGTAAATCTCACGCTTGAATACACGTGGAGCCATATGGAACAATGCTGCCATAATCATGAATCCAACCCAACCAAGAGTACCATCATGTACGTGACCGACGATCCAGTCTGTGAAGTGTGCCAATGCATTAACCGATTTAATCGCTTGAATTGGACCTTCAAGAGTAGAGAACATATAGAATGTTGATGCAAGAATCATGAATTTAATCAATGGACTCGCCGCAACTTGTTGCCATTCACCCTTCATTGTAAGAAGCATGTTGATTGCAGAACCCCATGATGGGAGAATCAAAACAACAGAGAATACAGAACCCATTGTTTGCATCCAGTCAGGCACAGTAGAGAACAACAAGTGGTGTCCGCCAGCCCAAAGGTATACAAACATCAAGCCCCAGAATGCAAGGAGAGACAATTTATATGAATAAACCGCTTGACCTGATTCTTTTGGGAGGAAGTAATAGATCATCGCTACGATAGGTACTGTGAAACCAAACGCAACCGCGTTATGTCCATACCACCATTGTACAAGCGCATCATTAGTACCTGAATACATTGAAACTGAATGGTACCATGCCCCAATTCCGCCTGACGCAAAATACGTTGGAATTTCCATATTATTGAAAAGATATAACATCGCAATACCCAAGAAAGTAGCAATGTAATACCAGATAGAGATATACAATGATTTTTCACGGCGAATACCGATCAAACCAAAAAGACCCATCCCCCAAATAACCCATACAAGAACAACCGCGATATCAATAGGCCATTCAAATTCAGCATATTCTTTAGACGTAGTGATTCCTAATAAAAGTGAACCGACAACCGCCACAACTACTAATAGATAAAGAGTAAAGTGCAATTTTCCGAGGAACATTAAAAACTTTGACTCTGCCATAGAAACTTTCAATACACGTTGACCTATATAGTACCACGTAGCAAAAATACCACTAAGGGTAAATCCAAAAATGACTGCATCGGTATGTAACGGACGAAGACGGCTAAAGTTTGTGTACTCCGCCAATCCTGATCCGGCAATGGTATTAACAGCAGGAAAAGCCATTTCCCACGCCAAAATTACGCCGATAAGCATCCCGACAATACCGAGAACAACAGTTGTAAGCATAAACCACTTTGCAACCGTGTAATCATACTCCAATGGACGATTCTCCATTTACGACCTCCTTAAAGATTCAAAGTATAAAAGCCCGTCGAGGGCACCCGAAAAAGAGAATCATTTAACTTTTAGGGATGTCCTTAACACTCTTGTAACAAAGATAGGCTATTAGACTTTCTAATAGTAGCCACAAGTGCATTTAATAAATCTTAAAAAATTAAATATTTCGCTTATTTACGAAACTTAATGATATTTTTAAGATTTTTGAAAGAATTAAGGGGAGAAAGGTAACACCTTAAGCGAAAGCCAGAGAGGACGTATCCCCCTTAGCCTTTAAAACGATTTTTTTTAGCGTGCAATTAGGTTTAAAAACTCTGAAAAAATATAGCGGCTCTCTTTTGGTCCCGGACTGGCTTCTGGATGATGCTGTACTGAAAATACAGGGCTGTTTTTATAACGAAGTCCTTCAATCGTATTGTCAAAAAGGTTTATATGCGTTACGTCCGCAATCTCACGTACCGATTCGGGAACATTATAGTTATGATTTTGTGCGGTAATCTCTACCATACCTGTTTGAACATTTTTAACAGGATGATTACCGCCATGGTGACCGAATTTCAGCTTATGGGTATCGTAGCCATGTGCAATACTGAGAAGCTGATGTCCCAAACAAATACCAAATAAAGGGATACGACGTGCAATAAGTTTTTTGATCTCCTCTTGCTCTTTTTTCAAGACCAATGGATCTCCCGGGCCATTAGAAAGGAAGACGCCGTCAATTTCTTTATTGTCATAACGCTCAATCAAATTATCGCCGCTAAAAGTATTTGGCAAGACTTCGACTTCCAATCCTGCTTGTGTAAGCTCATTGAGAATATTGCGTTTAACCCCAAAGTCGATTGCCGCAATCCGTGCTTTTACTTCAGGTGCCTCGTTGTAACGGAAACTAAACGGATCGTACACGCCATTACGGTGTGTATAAGCTATTTTCGTACTTACTTCTTTGATGTAGTTCACCTCTTCAATACGCGGAGCGGCTTCTAGGAGAGCTTTAAGTTCTTCTTTATTACTCACTTGCGTTGAGGCAATCATCATCATAGCTCCTTGCGTACGAAGCATTTTGGTCAAAAAACGGGTATCGATATCGCAAATACCGATAACACCGTGTTTTTCCAAAAAGGTGTGGAGTGCTTCTTGTGCGCGAAAAGAGGAGTATTGGCTTTGATATTGACGAACAATCACCCCTTTGCAATGAGCGGCAGAGCTTTCCATATCTTCATCATTGACACCCACATTACCGATTTCAGGCATAGTAAATGTGATAAATTGTCCTGCATACGAAGGGTCAGAAATAATCTCTTGATACCCTGTCAATGATGTATTAAAAACAATTTCACCGACACTTGTAGTATCAGCACCAAAACTTTTGGCTTGCAAGTAAGTACCATTTTCGAGATAAATCCATACGTCACGCATCACGCCATCCCCCGTTTTGCCAGTTCATCTTTATACAATTTTTCATAAAGGATTTCATATTCGTCCGTTCCCGGAACCATACGCCGCTTATAGCTTTTAATTTTTTCATAAACTGCATTTTCTAGTTCACTGGTATCGGCTATAAAAGTAGTTATTGCATCATAGATGATATTCTTGATACGATTTTCACTGACATCGTAGTGAATTAAATCTTCTTCATATAAGACATCCAGAATTTTATGGGCAATATCCGAATAACGGTCTTCATACGACAGTATTACCCCAAAATCGGGTGCTAATCTTTTCTTAATCATGAAAAAGAGCTGGCGTTCATCGGCTAAATAATAATCAATTTGCTCTTCGTTGGCATTGACGATTTCTTTGACTTTTTCTTCAAGTGCCATTTCACGCTTAACGCTCTCAATCAATATTTTTTCAGCTTCATGTGCCGTTGCTTCCAGGCCATGAGTCATCGTAACCAACCCGCTGCGGTTGAGATCTACGGCAATGCGACTCGAAATATGAGGTAAATGTGAGAGTGAAACTTTCATGAGCAGCCCTAGTGTACTTTTTTGTTATTGTACTTTAGATGACCTCTAAAATGGCTTAGAAAGCTTTTCTGTGATGACGTAAGGTAAAAAATGCCATCACTCCCCCTAAAATTAATCCTCCAAGTACATCCAAAAAAACATGTTGCTTAATGGCTATTGTCGAGTACACAATCCCAAAACACCATAAAGCATTTAGCCATATAATGATTTTAGCTCCCTGCATCTCTTTTAAGTGCAGGTTAAGCCAAAAAAAGGAAAAAAATGCCGTTGCCACATGCAAAGAGGGGAAAGCATTCCCGCCTAAATCAACCGATTTTAATAGCTTCATATTAGATGACGCAGCCCAATCATGACTGTTTTGCGGGATAACTGTGGGAAAAAAAAGATAAAAGAGTATTCCGATGACCGATACGATTCCCACGTATGCACCATAGTAAAAGAGCTCTTTTTTACTTTTCATAAGTGCTGGGGGAAGGGATACGTACACCCACAATGAGAGATAAAAATAGAGGAAAAAGTCATTAAAAGAGATCCAGCCATCAACAGGTGTCAAAGGAATTTGTGTTACAGGAAAAAAATGGTGGGTTAAAAGATAAAAATAGAGGCTAAAAAAAAGAGCGATAAAACCCATTGTTCCTACGGCTTTTAAGCACCAATTCGCCCATAATCGCAGAGCTAAATTTTTAATGAACGAAGTACCATCTTCTATCTGGTCGATATTACCGCAAATATTCACACTGCTTCTTTACCATTATTTTGAGGGAACAGGGGGCATACGGCGCAATGCAGCGGTTACTTCTGACGCTTTTTTGGCATCCATTTTCCCTAAAATTTGCCCAACCACTTTTGAGTTCAAGGTACTCATAATTTCAGCAACATCGTCTACCCCCATTTGTGAGAGGATTCCTGATGCTGCCCCCGGTTTCATTTTTGCAAAGGTTTGGGAAACTTTATCGCTTTTGAGCTGTTTCATCTCCTCTAAAATCTTTTTATTCTCATCGACCATTTTTTTCATCGAGGCTTCTCGCGTTTTGATTTCGGCAAGTTTTTGATCGACTGCCGTCCCCTTGCCCTGAACCAATGACTCTTTTTTCTTTAATAAATCTTCCGTAGCACGCTTAAGGGCATCAAGCGATTGCTTTTGTTCATCAATCTTTTCAAGCTCAAGCAAAAGTTCATTTTTTCGAGATTCAAACACTTTAGTACATTCATAGGCTTTGTTTTGTACCCCAAACGCAACACTCAGTAAGAGAAAAAGTAAAAGTATTATTTTCATAAAGGCTCTCTTTTGTAGGTCATTACACCGATTTCATCGAGCATTTTAGCCTCTTCTTTTTTAATTTTTGCACTGTGCGCTTGTGTCTCTTGCAATTGGAGATACTTAAACTTTTCGTACTCCATCATAGCGGCTTTAAAATGTTCCTGCATTTGATGCTGTTTTTGTTGGGCTTTGACAACATTGTGGGCACACTGTTCTATCTCATAATGTTGTGCTTGAATGATGGTCTGCGATTGGGTAAATTCACTCACCGTACCGCTGCTTGGAAGATGAAGAGATTGAAGGAGAGTGTATGAATCTTCATGTGCACGGGATGCCATTGTTAGAGCATTATTAGCCCCGATAAGATCACTCTCGGCATGGTCAAGCTCTCTTTTTTTGAGCTTGACCAGTGGTGTGTATTTTGATTTCACAATTAAAGTAAAATAGTATCGTTTCGATCAGGGGACGTAGAAATCATCCCGATTTTGGTTTTAGTTAATTCTTCAAGCGCTTTTAGATATTCTTGCGCGGTTACGGGAAGGTCTTCAAAACGACGAACACCTTCGGTTTTGTCCCATCCTGTAAAGGTCTTATAGATTGGTGTTACCGCCTCAAGATCAAGCGGCATATAATCGATTACTTCTCCATTGAGTTCATACGCAACACACACTTGAATCTCATCAAAGCCATCAAGGACATCAAGTTTCATAATAGAGAGGTCATCACATCCGTTGATACGGCTTGCAAAGCGGCACGCAACCGCATCAAACCATCCGCAACGTCTCGGACGACCTGTTGTCGTACCAAACTCGCGACCGGCTTTACGCAGGCGCTCACCGATTTCACCGTGATCTTCTGTAGGAAAAGGACCGTTTCCGACGCGAGTACAGTACGCTTTTACAATTCCTGTTACTTTTCCGATGTCTTTTGGATTGACCCCAAGACCGGTACACGCACCTGCTGAAATCGTCGATGAACTTGTAACATACGGATAGGTACCGTGGTCAATGTCAAGCAATGTCCCCTGTGCTCCTTCGAGAAGGATTTTTTGCCCTTCATCCATCATTTTCCATGCCATTTGCGTCGTATTCGCTAAAAATGGAACCAATGCTTCGGCAAATGTCGTAAGTTCTTTTGTTAGTTCCTCACGGTTTGGCAAAGAAATTTCAAGTGCTTCAAAAATTGCTTTGTTTTGAACAAAATATTCTAATACACGGCTCGTTAAGGTTTCAACATTGCGGAGTTCACCTAAACGAAAGCCTGCTCGGGCAATTTTTTCACTGTACGCAGGTCCAATACCTCGACCCGTTGTTCCGATTGCTTTCTCGCCGCGAAGTTTCTCTTTGGCTTGATCGATAAGGGTATGAAACGTCAAAATCATGTGTGCTGATTCGCTCACGAACAACCGTCCAAGAAGATTGTCAAATTGTTTCATCTCTTTGATAAGGGCTTCGGGAGAGACTACGACACCGTTACCGATGATATTGATTGCTTTTGGGTTCAAAATTCCTGAGGGAATTAAATGCAATGCGTGAGTTTTGCCGTCAACGACGATCGTGTGACCGGCATTGTGTCCCCCTTGATAACGGGCAACACAATCGTATTTTTGCGCGAGCAAATCAACAATTTTGCCTTTTCCTTCATCACCCCATTGTATTCCTACGATTAAATCCGCTTTCATTTTAAATCCCCAATATCATTTATTTTATCAATTAATGCGTCTGTATAGATGGCAAAACCAACCGATACTGTCTCGTCGTCTTTGTACCGTCCACCCATTGCAAACACTTCATTTTCTTCAATTACGCGGAAAAAAAGCTCATCATAATAGAGCATTTTAGCGTAATATAAGGGTGCAATCACCACATTGGGATATTCTAGCCCTGCGCATAATGCTTGGATTTTACGTAATTCAACACAAATTTCTTCAGGAGCAGTGGTCAAAAGCGCTTCAATTTGTTCAAATTTCTCCAAATAGACCAATTCTCGTAACCAAGCAATCTTTAATGATAAAAATTTCTCAATATTTACATGGCGAAAATCATCTAATTCTAAATTCAATATTTCAGAAAGAATTCGAGGAATATTAATATTGGAAATTTGAAGCAACGGCTGAATCTTTAGGCTTTTAAAAATTGTAGTCGCTTGCTTCAATGCAACGGCAAGATTGGGTTCGTCCAAGATCTCAACCCCTATTTGGTACTGTTCGATAGAGGGGTATCGATACACCGGTTGAATATAAAACCATTTTTTGTGTTCCGTATTTCCCCCCAGACGTTTGCCCAAAATTCGGACTACATCAATAGTTGAATCGGCACGTAAGCTCATCGAATGATTTTCACTGTCATTCAGACGGATAAGCTCACGCTCATCACAAATGCTCTGATGCTGATGATACGAAAACAGCGGTGTTAAAATTTCTTCAAATCCTGCTTCACTTAATAGTGTACTTGCTTTGTTTTCGATAAAACGTTTCGTTGCAGCTGTTCCGGCAAAATAGAGCTTCGCCCCTTGCGGAATTTCGTGTTCAAAAATCATTATTACAGCCCAAAATAGACGGTATTAAATACACGATTTGCTGTCCCGTCAAAGGTTCTGCGTCCCATTGCATCCAATGCCAACTCAACGCTATTAACTGCCCAGGACGCTTCATAAGGGGCAATAAGACCCATGTGATTGATACGAAAAATTGAATCTTTGATGTGATCTTGTCCGCCTGCAACGTTTACGTCAAACTTTTTTTTCAAAAGTGAGCGAATCTCTTTTGCCTGCATATCATCCACTGTTGTCATCGAATCAGCAGGACTAGTCGGATAGATGTGCAAACCGATGGCAACCATCGCTTCACGTGTTGCCATCGCACGACGAGCCGTTTCATCGTACAATTTTTCTAAACCGCCTTGGGCTTTGATACGGTTAAGGATGCTCTCTAGTCCGATAATCAAGGTAGTCGCAGCCGTCCATGCGGTGGTATTTTTACGCTGATTTTTAATCTCGGTGGCAAGGTTAAAATAATACCCTTTGCCACTTCCGATTTTTTCAATCGCTGTGTTGGAAAGTCCCATGATAGCAAGCCCTGGAGGGAGCATCAATGCTTTTTGGCTTCCTGAAATCAAACAGTCAATATTGGTAATGTCGATTTTTTCAACACCTACTGCTGTAATCCCATCTGCAATGACCATAATAGCAGGGTTGTGTGCTTTGACAGTCGCCGCAATGGCTTCAACGTTATGGCGAAGCCCTCCTGCTGATTCACAAATCTGAATAGCAATCGCATCAATATCAGGATTGGCATTTAATGCTGCTTGAACCTCTTCTACGGTTGCAGGAGTGTCCCATTCGTGCTTAATTTCCACATTGGCAATTCCGTGAGCTACGGCAATTTTTCCAAAACGCTCACCAAATTTTCCCGAGTTAATCGAGAGGAGTTTGGAGTGGGTAAGATTAATAACCGCCCCTTCCATAGCTCCCGTACCGGATGAGGCAAGCATCAATACTTCATCCATACCAAGCAGCTCAAATAACAATGTACGCGTTCGCTCAAAAATCGCTTCAAACTCGGGCGTACGGTGATGAAGGGTTTCCCCTGCCATTGCGACACGGACAGATTCGGGTACGGGGGTAGGTCCTGGAGTAAAGAGGAGCATGATTTTCCTTGTATTGTATAAAGTACATAATTAATACCAAATGTGCGAATTATAGCCAAGAGGAAGTTAGGGAAGCTTTAAGCTATAATGCCACTTAAAAAAAGAGCTTACGTGACACTATTTGATGCCCTCGTTTTAGGTGCCCTTGAGGGGGTAACCGAATTTCTCCCCGTCTCCTCCACGGGACACCTTATTCTTGCTTCTCAACTGCTGGGACTGCAACAAACCGCAGCACACAAAGCGTTTGAAGTCTCTATTCAACTGGGTAGCATCCTCGCCGTATTGTTTCTCTACGCACAGCGACTCCTTGCCGATAAGACGCTGTGGCTGAAAATAGCCATTGCATTCTTACCCGCCGGAGCACTCGGATTTTTATTTTACAAACACATCAAAGCCCTTTTTGGAGTCGAAACGGTCAGTATTATGCTTATTGCTGGGGGAATCGTATTCTTGATCGTAGAGTACATACGGCGAGATAAGCCCATCGAAGAGGGGAAAGATTTGAGTTCTCTTACCTATAAAGAAGCCCTCATTATCGGTCTGTTTCAAAGCCTCTCTATGGTTCCTGGGACAAGCCGATCGGGTGCAACCATTATCGGTGGGCTCTTTTTGGGACTCAATCGAAAAAGTGCTGCTGAGTTTTCATTTTTACTCGCGATCCCGACGATGATTATCGCCACCGCGTATGATCTCATCAAGCACCGCAACGAAATGGTTGTTGATGATTACTCGATGCTCGCCGTTGCCTTTGTGACTGCCTTTATTTTTGCTTTTGCGACGGTTAAAGCATTCGTAGGATTTGTCAGCCGTCATACCTTTACCCCGTTTGCGATTTATCGTATCCTTGTGGGAATCATCTTCTTTTATTTTGTGGCTACACTACCCGTTTAAACGCGCTGTAGTTTTATCTGATCAATCAAAATTTTCGCCAAATTTAGTCCTTTAGAACGGTGTGAAAGTCCCACTTTCACCTCACTTTCCAACTCTCCTAATGTTTTATCATAGCCGCTTGGGACAAAAATCGGGTCATACCCAAATCCATTTTCCCCTCTTGGAGAAATTGAAACATTCCCATGCATCCATCCATGAACACAACTCTCTCCCTTATGCGTTACAATGGCGATAGCAGCTGTGTAATGTGCTTTTGAAGAGTCCAAGCCTTGTTGCTTTAAAGCATCGATTAGTTTATTCATATTCTCTTTATCGGTCGCATTCTCTCCACCATAACGGGCACTGTAAATTCCGGGTTCTCCACCCAGTGCATCCACGCTGATGCCGCTGTCATCGGCGATGACAATGGCATCAATATCTCCCAGAGCATGATAAACCGCGCGGGCTTTTATGAGGGCATTTTCTTTGAATGTCTCTCCGTCTTCAATAATCTCAAATCCCTCCATCAAATCGGTATACGGGTACACCTCAAGCTCATGAAGCAGCTCGATAATCTCGTGCACTTTTCCTTTGTTTGACGTAGCTAAAACAATTCTCATTGATGCATATCCTTAGACTAGACTTAGTAATTCTTCCTTCAAATAATCGTGTTATATGAATATACTATAATGACAAATATTTTATCTCATCTAAGGTCACAGCGTGTTTAAAACAGTCATGCCTCTTTCTGCGATTTTATCGCTTCGTTTTTTCGGTCTTTTTCTAGTTTTGCCGGTTCTTTCGGTGTATGGACTCACTCTTTCCGGAGCCACACCTCTTCTTATTGGGATTACTGTCGGCGGATATGCTCTCACACAAGCGATTTTTCAACTCCCTTTTGGGATTATGAGCGATAAAATCGGTCGTAAACCTACACTTCTTATTGGACTGGTTATTTTTCTCGTAGGGTCTATCATTTGTGCACTCAGTGTTGATATTTACACCCTCATGTTTGGACGATTTTTACAAGGGGCCGGTGCCATTGGTGCCGTTATCCCTGCCATGATTAGCGACCTTGTAAGCGAAGAAAAACGTGGGCATGCAATGGCTCTCATGGGAGGAACAATTGCAATTAGTTTCGCAGCTGCAATGGGTCTTGGACCTGTAATTGCCGCACACTACGGACTCTCTTCTCTCTTTTGGATAACAGCTGTTTTGTCGATTCTCTCAATGATTGTTCTCTTTACAAAAGTTCCAACGCCTCCACGTATTCGCCATATCTATCACTCTTCTACCAACACTCGTGATATTCTCAAAGACTCAAATCTACTCAATATGGTTATCATCAATGGGATGCAAAAGGGACTTATGACGGTCGCGTTCGTCCTCATTCCTGTATTGCTAATCGGTACGGACAAAATACAAGGATTTGATTGGGTAGCCGCTGATTTGTGGAAAGTGTACGTCCCGGCATTATTGGCAGGACTTGTAGCCATGGGACCTGCTGCCGTATTTGGTGAAAAATACAACAAACCAAAACAAATATTTCTACTCTCTATCGTTCTCTTTATTGTAGCCTTTACATTAATGGGCTTTGCACATCAATCATGGGAATTTGTTTTGGGCGTTATCAGCTTCTTTATCGCATTTAACATGATGGAACCTTTGGTACAATCGATGACTAGCAAATTTGCTAAAGTCCACCAAAAAGGGGCTGCGCTGGGTATCGCTAATGGCTTTGCGTATTTCATGACGTTTATTGGCGGGATTGTGGCAGGTCTTGCGTTGCAGTATTCCAACAAAGAGACATTGGCTATTTCCTTGGTTGTCGTTTCGACGGTGTGGCTTTTATGGACAATGAAACTTACTAATCCACTGCGTTTTTCACATCTTTATATCCCTATGGATCATGTGGATATGGAAAAACTAAACAGCCTGGAGCATGAGCATATTGCGGAGTGGTTTATCAATGAGACCGAAAATTTGGTCGTAGTTAAATACCGTAAAGATATGATTGAAGAAGAGGCTATTAGAGCGAAGATAGTGAAATAATTATGTCATACCGTACTTGATACGGTATCCATTTGTTCATTATAGATTCTGTGTAGTAGCCCGGAATGACGAGTAAAAGCTACAGCTTTATAACTCTAACCAATGTCCCCGCATCCAAATCCCCGTCATCTTCGCCACAAATCATTAATGCGGCATTTCCAAGTAAATTTGTCAAAATAGCAGAGCTTCCCGTCTTTTTATCTTCAAAATCAACCCAATAGTGCCCATCTTCAAAAGAGAGATTACATGCAGTGAATTCACTTTTATTGGAGCGTTTGGCAAACGGTACTTTGAGTGTTGCTTCAATCGGCTCGTATGGATTGGTGCTTCCTATCATCCGAGCAATAAGAGGTGCAACATAAAGGATAAATGTCACAGTCGAAGAGTATGCAAACCCTGGTAACGAAACAATAAATTTTGAGCCTCGCTGTGCCACCATCACGTGCTGTCCTGGTTTGATATTTACCCCTTTGAAAATCACCTCAGCCCCAAGTTTTGGGACGATGTGTTTGACAAAATCATAATCTCCGACACTCACACCACCGGTACTTACCACAATATCACTGGAGCGAAGGGCTTCCTCAAACCGCTCCATAATGGCATTCTTATCATCTCCGATGATTCCCATCCCTATTGACTCTCCGCCGAGCTGATTTACCAATGCTTCGAGAGTATAGCTGTTGGAACTGCGAATCTGCCCTGCATGGCGTTGTGTTTCGCCAATATCCAAAATCTCGCTTCCCGTTGCTATAATACTCACACGAGGACGTTGCGCCACCCAAATCATCACCCGATTAATCCCAGCCAAGACTCCAATCTCGGCAAAGCCGATAGCTGTTCCACGCGAAATTAAAACTTCACCCTGCCGGTAACTCTCCCCTACAGGACGAACAGCAAAACCAAGAGGAACAGTTTTTTCAATGAGAATCTGACCTTCTTTAACCGATACGTTTTCAATCGGAATAAGAGTGTCTGAGCCTTTTGGCATCAGCGATCCCGTAAAGGTTTTAATGCAAATTCCATTCTTTACCGTACCGATTTCATCCGCACCCGCAGGATTGTCTCCCAAAATGGACAATGCTTTATGTTTCATAAAATCAGAATGAATTACTGCATATCCATCCATGGCTGACGTGGGGTGAGCGGGATAATCTTCGAGTGCCACAATATCTTCGGCTAAAATACGTCCTAATGTGTTACCAATAAAAAGTCGCTCACTCCGAACGCTTCCCATAGGCAATAAACTAATCATATTTTGAGAGGTCTCATACGAAATCATTGGGCTCTCCCTAATAATCCGGCACCTTCAATAGCGGTTGAACGCTCCCGTGCGTAAAGTCGTTCACCGTCTCGAAGATCATATTTCCAAATGGGTGCCGAGGCTTTAAAATCTTCGACAAACTGCTCAATCGTCTCTAATGCTACACGGCGTTTCGGAGAAAATACTGCCGCAATGTAGGAGGATTCATGTACCAGTACATCTCCGCGAGAGTGTGCCATCTTAAGAATCGCCCCCAAAGGTTCAGCTTTGGCTACCCACGCATCAAACCACGAATTTAGAATCGGTTCATAGACATCGAAACTCAGCCCCTCAATCCCATCTTCATCACGTACCGTCCCTACAAAGGGGATGTATGCTCCATAATTACTAGTACTTTCGCAGGTATACCAACGGGTCAAGATCTCAGGAACATTCAATGCCCCATCATGTAGCTCCAGCATCTTTAGCCTCCGCACACAGGGGGAAGAAGTGATACTTTGTCTCCATCTTTGAGCACGGTATTCAACGATGCCACAAGGGTATCATTCACCGCCACCGCACAACTGTCAATCCATTGTGCCATCTCATCATCTTGTCTCAAGACATCGGCCACATCTTGCAAACTTGAAGCTTCCATTTTCAAAACAGGCTTTTGAATCGGCCCTAAAAACTCTACGCTTATCATAAAAATACCTCTAAATCCACTTATTATTTTAGTATAATAGCACCTCTTGTATGAAAAGGTCTTGATTGTGATTTTTGGAAAAATAGATTTTTTAAACCTCTTGCCGTTTCATGTTTTTATGAAACGGTATGCACGCACCCTTCGTACCCATCAAAGCCTCAATTATCATAAAGGTGTTCCCTCTATCCTCAACCGTTCCTTTGCTGCACGTCGTATTGATGCTGCCTTTATCTCCAGTATTACCGCTAAGAACTGCGTAAGTTTTAATGTCGGAATAGTTGCTAAACGTGAGGTCTTGAGTGTCTTATCCCTCCCGTGTGACAAAAACAAAAAAGATGCTGATTCCGCAACTTCAAACCTCCTTGCTCAACTATTAATGGTAAAAGGTGAGGTTTTGATCGGCGATAAAGCATTGCGTTATTATTACAACAGCGGCGGAGAATATACTGATTTGGGAAAAGTGTGGAATGAGCAGACGGGACTTCCTTTTGTTTTTGCTCTTCTATGCTCTCACAATCACACCCATGAGTTTAAAAAACTAAGTTATGCGTTTATTAAAAATCCTATCAAAATTCCCCACTATATTCTGATGGAAAATGCCAAAAAATCCAATTTGACCGCTAAACAAATCACCCATTATTTACAGTACATAAGTTATAAAATTGGTGAAAAAGAAAAACGAGGATATAAAAAGTTTTTAAAAGAGGCAAAAGAGAGGGGATTGTCCCCCTCGATGAGAGAGATACGGTATCAGCAATGTTGATACAGCACTGCTCCAAAATAATAGCCTGCACCAAAACCTACTATCATTCCATAATCTCCGATTTGTGCATCTTTATTATTAAAATGTTGTTCAAAAACAATAAAATTACTTGGAGTGCTTACATTTCCATATTCCATAAACATCTTTTTTGACATTTCAATTTGAGATTCACTTAACCCTAAAGTATCTTCTTTCATAAAACTTTCCAAAATAGGAAGACCTCCTTGATGAATTGACCATTCAAATACATCTTCTATCTTTATATTATTTCTTTTCAATAGCGGTTTTATGATATTGGTACTTACCAGCTCAGGCATCACCTCTTTTACCCCTTCACGAGTATAAAAAGCACCTTCTTCCATCTTAATGACATCTCCAAACTGATAATCTAGATGTATGTCAATTATTTTAAGTTTTTTATCGAATTTTTCAGCTTTTTCACCACTTGCGATTAATAATCCAGCACCGCCGTCCCCAAAAATAGCATTTGTTCTAAGTGATGCTTTAAAATTAATATCATTGTCATCATATATGGGCTTAAATGTATAAGACGGTTGTTCAAATGCAAAAACTGTTGCCAAACAATCACTCTTTTGGCAAAAATCAACTGCCGATCGGATTGAAAAAATACCGGAAGCACAGCCATAATTAGCTATTTCTTGAGGCGGAAACCGTAGATTTAATTTGCATTCATGTGCAATTTGGCAGGAAAGATTTGGGATAGAAATTTTATGAGAACTTGCATTATATGAAATAGAGACAAATTCAATTTGATCATTTTGCAGTTTATTTGAAAAGTTTTGGATAACGCTTTTTGCCCACATAACCGGAGAGTTTTCTTCAGAGACAATTTTGTGTGGGAATTGTTCAAGATCAATGCTGATAGCACGATTCTTAATCTGTGTATTTGAGCCAAGTCTTTTGGCAAATTTATTAATTCTTACTGAAGATAATTTTTCGCTGTATAATTTACCAATAATATCAGCCGAGCTATAAAGTCTTGGAAATACTGTCTTCACTCCGACAATAAAAACATCTTTTTTCATATTTTCTCCTACATAAATTCATATAATACACACTATTTTGTGTGCCAAGGGATTGTAGCAAAAAAAGTATCAAAAGGTGTCTTTAACCAAAAAAAGCTTAGTGCTTTAAAAGTGCGTTAATTCGAGCCAATGTCTCCTCAACTCCGATAATCGCCATAACGCTGTCTAGTCCAGGACCTGAGAGCTTGCCTAGCAACGCAACGCGCAATGGCTGACCGATTTTACCGAAGCCGATTTCAAGCTGCGCTACGACAGTTTCCATTACATGGTGATAATCACTGGGCAAATGAAGTTCGGAGCTGTTTTTTAACGCCGTTGCAAACGCTTCCAAAATCCCCTTACTCTCTTCTTTATACCCTTTTTTCAGTGCTGCTTCATCAAAGTCCAATGGACGAACCAAAACCTCATTAATGAGCGTCGCCATCTCTACCAATGTTTTCGCACGTTCTTTGACCGCATCCAAAAGAATCTCTTTTTTATCGTGACTCACGAGCATCACTCCGTGAAATTCAAGGAGTTCACACAGTTTCTCATTGGACATATTTTTGAGATAATGACTGTTGAGCCAATCAAGCTTTTCGGTATTATAAACAGAAGCAGAGCGGTTAATGTCGCTTGGATCAAACAATTCCAACATCTCTTCCATTGAAAAAATTTCCTGATCCCCATGACTCCATCCCAAACGTACCAAAAAGTTAAGTAATGCTTCAGGGGTATAGCCCATCGTTTTGTACATCATAACATCAGTTGCGCCATCACGTTTGGAGAGTTTTTTACCGTCATGATTGTGAATCATCGGGACGTGAAAAAAGCGGGGAAGCTCAAATCCAAGTGCTCGATAGACTACGATTTGCTTAGGGGTATTGCTGAGATGGTCATCTCCTCGGATAACGTCAGTCACCCCCATAAGTGCATCATCGACCGCTACGACGAAATTGTACGTAGGAGTTCCGTCCGAACGTGCAATGATAAAATCATCGAGAATATCACTGACGTTAAAAACCACATCCCCTTTGACCCCATCGTGAACAACAATTGTCCCCTCCAGCGGTGCTTTAATCCGGATAACGGCTTCACACCCCTCAGGTGGAGTGCCGGTAAAATCGCGGTAACGATTATCGTATCGAGGGCGTTCTTTGCGGGCAGTTTGCTCTTCGCGTAATGCGTCAAGCTCTTCTTTGGACATATAACACTTATACGCTTTCCCTGAATCCAGCAGTTTTTGGACATGTTGTTGATAGATCTCTAAACGGCTCGATTGATATTCGATAACACCATCATGCTCTAATCCCACCCACTTAAATGCTTCGACAATTGCGAGTGCGGCAGCTTCATCGTTACGGCTAAAATCGGTATCTTCAATACGAAGCAAAAACTTTCCGCCATTTCGACGTGCCCAAAGGTAGCTCAATAAAGCAGTACGCAAACCGCCAATATGCAAATATCCCGTAGGGCTTGGAGCGAAACGTGTTACTATCATCAATAATCCTTTTTTGGTTGCCTAATTTTAGTTAAGGCTATGTTAAAAGCGGGTAAAATAGAGAACTTTACCTCAGGAGCAACAATTGCGTTCACTGCTACTCTCATCCTTACTCCTTGCCACGCTTTGGAGTGCCCCCATCGGCGGAGTTGCCATCATGGTTAAAAACAGCCCCATAACTCTTTATGAAGTACAACAAGAGATGAAACAAAGCAAAACGTCAGCACAGCAAAGTGCCGATACTCTCATCCGTAAAAAGCTTGAACAGCTTGAAGCAGTAGAGAAAAAAATCACCGTCACTCCCGCTGAGATTCAAGAAGAGCTTGAGAGAATGGCAAAACAAAACAATCTCACTTTGGAAAAATTTCTTGATGCGATGCAAACTGCACGCGGACTTAGTCAAAATGAGCTTAAAGAGAAAGTGGAAGAGAGTATCAAGGGACAAAAGCTCTACAGTACTATCGCTTTTTCAAAAATGGGACAACCCACGTCCAGTGAGGAGGCAGACTATTATCAACTTCATCTCGATGAATTTTCACAACCTGAACGGTATGATGTCACGACGTATTTCTCTGCTTCTGCCGAAGCACTGCAAGCAAAAATTGATGATCCGATGCATAATATTGAAAATGTAGCTTCTAAAGATGAAAAAATTCCCTCAAAAGCAATCAATCCTCAGCTCGCACAAATTCTCAATAAAATTGAAGTGGGCAAATTCGGTCCTATTCTCCCTAACGGCAAAAATGGATTTATGAGTTTTTACATGAAAGATAAGCCTAATCTTATCACCGAAAATCTCGATTCTGTACGACCTCAGATTGCCAATGCAATTATGGGAGAGAAAAGAAATCAAGTGTTGAATGATTATTTTACGCGGTTACGTTTGAGTGCAGATATTCAAGTGATACGATTGCCGTAAAGGCAATCCTTACCCTTTATAATTTTCTAGGTATTTTGTATCGAAGTTGTTGTTGATGAAATCAGGATTTTTCATCATTTTTTGATGAAATGGAATTGTTGTTTTAATCCCAGTAACCGTAAATTCACTCAATGCACGGTGCATACGAGCAATAGCATCGTTACGATCTCTTCCATAGACAATGAGTTTTCCAATCATAGAATCGTACGTCGGAGGAACCATATATCCCGTATGTACATGGGTGTCGATACGAACATTTCGTCCACCTGGTGCGATCCATTGGGTGATTTTACCTGGGCATGGTAAAAATTTGATAGGATCTTCTGCCGTAATACGGCATTCAATCGAGTGACCGCTAAGAATAACAGTATCTTGGGAAGGCAATGTTTCACCCTCGGCTACACGAATCATCATCTCGATAAGATCCAACCCGCTTACCATTTCAGATACGGTGTGCTCTACTTGAAGGCGGGTGTTCATTTCCATAAAATAGAAGTTTTTATCAGCATCAAGAAGGTATTCAAATGTACCTGCGCCTTCATATTTGATATATTTTGTTGCACGAACGGCTGATGCATGAAGTTCCGCACGGATTTCAGGGGTCAATGCCACAGCAGGAGACTCTTCGATGAGTTTTTGGTGACGACGCTGCATAGAACAATCCCGCTCACCGATATGCAATACATTGCCATGGCTATCGGCAATAATCTGTACTTCGATGTGACGCGGATTTTTAATAAATTTTTCCATATAGATGGTTCCATCACCAAATGCCGTAATTGCTTCCGCTTCTGCAGCTAAAAAAGCGTTTTCAATACCGGCCTCTTCTTCAACGACACGCATCCCGCGCCCGCCACCGCCGGCAGCTGCTTTGAGGATAATAGGAAATCCAACCTCTTTGGCACGTACACGAGCTTCAGCAATGTCTTTAATTGCACCATCAGACCCTGGTACTACCGGAACACCCGCAGCAATCATGACGTCTTTGGCTTTGGATTTATCCGACATCATCACCATCACTTCAGGAGTGGGACCTATAAATTTAATCCCGTGATGAGTACAAATCTCAACAAAATGCTGATTTTCACTTAAAAATCCATATCCTGGAAAGATGGCATCACATTTACTAATTTCTGCCGCAGCAATGATTGCCGGAATATTTAAATAGCTTTGCGAGCTTGGAGCCGCACCGATACAAATAGCCGCATCGGCAAGTTTTAGATAGGAGGCATCTTTATCGGCAGTCGAGTAAACAGCTACCGCTTCTTTACCCATCTCTTGAATCGTACGAATCGCACGAAGAGCAATTTCACCGCGATTTGCGACTAAAATTCGTTTAATTTCCGCCATAATTAAAGCTTCTTAACAGCGTACAACGGCATATCATATTCAACCGCTTGCCCATCTGATTTTAGTACTTCAAGAATTTCGCAGTCAAACTCTGCTTCGAGTTCATTCATAATTTTCATTGCTTCTAAAATTGCAACAACTTGCCCTTTTTTAACGCGATCGCCTACTTTAACAAACGGGGCTGACTCTGGTGAAGGGGACGAGTAAAACGTCCCTACCATCGGTGATAAAATTGCGTCACTGCTTAGTGGCGCTTCTGCCGCAACGGGTGCTGCTGCAACGGGTGTGCTTACTGCCGCTACCGGCGCTGTCATCATAACAGGTGCTGACATAACACCAACATTTTTTTCTAATTCAATCGAAAAAGCATCTAAAGTGATTTTTAATTTTGAAAGAGTGCTTGCGTCAAACTCTTGTACTAATGTCTTAATTTGTTTCATATCCATGGGTGAATCGCTCCTAAAAGTAGGGTAATAGATGTGTTATACTACCACAAATAAAATTAACAATGGATAATAGTATGGGTCTTAAAAGTGATGGATGGATTCGAAAAATGGCACTCGAAAAGGGGATGATATCCCCATTTTGCGAGGATCAAGTAGGCGTTGGAGTTGTTAGTTACGGACTTAGTTCGTATGGATACGATATTCGTGTAACGGATGAATTTAAAATTTTTACCAACCTAAATTCAACGGTTGTTGACCCAAAACTCTTCGATGATGCCAATGTTGTTGACTTTACGGGAGATGTTTGCATTGTCCCGCCAAACTCATTTGCTTTGGCGCGTACCGTGGAATATTTTAAAATTCCGCGTGATGTTTTAGCTATTTGTTTGGGGAAATCAACCTATGCCCGTTGCGGTATTATTGTGAATGTTACCCCCTTTGAACCTGAATTTGAAGGGCATATTACTATCGAAATCTCCAACACAACTCCTTTGCCTGCTAAAATTTATGCGAACGAAGGGATTGCGCAAGTCCTCTTTTTACAGGGTGACGAGATGTGTGAAACCAGCTATAAAGATAAAAAAGGGAAGTATCAAGGGCAAGAGGGAATCACTCTTCCACGAATTTTGAAGTAATTTCTCTCATAATCGAAAGATATGGGTAGCTTTAGGGGGTGCAGGGAAATTTGTCCCTGCCACTTTGTGGGCTTCGCCCAAAAAGTGTATAACATCAGCTAAAAAGTGGTAGAATTTGACAAATAAACAGCCTTTAAGGAGCCACCATGCTACACGAATACCGTGACGTTATTACTCATATGAAAGAAAATAATGCGGCAAACGCCCATTTTTTGAAAATTTTCGATCGTCACAACAGTTTAGACGATCAAATTACCGAAGCTGAAAAAGGAAACATTCCTTTAACTGATTTGGAGCTTGAAAAACTTAAAAAAGAGAAATTATTGCTTAAAGACGAAGCCTACGCAATGATTATCGACTATAAAAAAGAGCACAGTCTTTAATAAAATTAAGAACGCCAAAGGAATAATACCCGAAGGGGTACGCCGAATCCCTTTGACTACGCTCGCCGCTATGGCACTAAAGCTTGCCTCTGTCGAGGCAGATGAATATCACTATCCTCTATCTTTTTCTTCCATCTTCAAATTGAGTCAACTTTCAGCTTTACAGTGATAGCATTATCCCTTAATTGCAGTAAAAATTATAATTTAGGAGAATTTATGGATCCGCACCCTACGTTTACCAAATTGGCTGATTTTGGGCGTGCTCTTTTAAATCGTCCCTCTTTGCAGGATGGTCTTCCTCTCATCTCCGAATATGCCAAGAATGTCAGCGGGGCAGAGAGATGCTCAATTTTTATCCGTGATTTTTCCAATAAAACACTCTGGACAACGCTTGCCGATGGAACGGAGACCATTACCCTCCATGAAAATGACGGTATAGCAGGGCACACCATCAAAGAGGGAAAACCTCTCCTCATCAATGACCCCTACAATGACGATCATTTTTTATCCTCTATTGATAATAAAACAGGATTTATAACCAAAAATATTGCTTCCATCCCTATTTTTGATTCTAATCGGCGGATTATTGGAGTCTTTCAACTGCTTAATAAGCCCGATGGCTTTAGTAATGAGGACGCGAAGTCAATGATTTTCTTTGCTCATTATATTAGTACGTATTTGGAACTTTCTCTCTCGTATGACAATCAAGGTTCATTACTAAAAAAGGAAACTTATGGGGATTGAAATTTATCAGCGTATTGCCATTTTTGGAAAACGTTTAGCACAGTACGAAAGCATCGAAAATACGCTCCCTGAAATTTCAGAAGAGGCAAAAGCTATCATCAATGCGGAGCGATGCTCTATCTTTATGGTAGATCACACTACAAACATGTTGTGGAGTAAACTAAGTGATGGGGTGGGTAAAATTGTATTGGGGATGGAGACTGGGATTGTTGGAGAAACCGTTAAAACCAAACTTCCAATTTTAGTGAATAATCCGTATGAGGACAGCCGTTTCTCCTCTAAAATTGACACTAAAAGCGGATTTATAACGCGCAATATTCTGGCTGTTCCTATTTTGAACTCAAAACAAGAAGTCATCGGTGTGATTCAAATGCTCAATAAATACAATGGTGACTTTACCTATGAAGATGAAGGGATTATGAATTTTTTCTCCAATTATATCAGTGGAACATTGGAATTGGCGCTCTTGATGGAAGAAAATAAAAAGTAATTTTTATAACAGCTCTTTTTTTATCCAATGACTTAAGCAGTACAATCCCCATGTGTGCTGTTTAAACTTCCCACGATGTGCCATATCGATATATTTTTCTAATTCTTTCGTGTGAAACAGCCCGGTTTGAGCATTAATTTCCTGTATCAAATCAATCCTCTTGGATGCAATGAGCCACTCCATATAGGGGTTGGCAAATCCTTTTTTCTTCCGATTTAAAATCTCATTACTCAAATATTTCCCTCCTATTTGTTTAAGGAGGTATTTTGTTCCCCCTTCTCCTAAGCGTTCTTCCGGGGGTAGGGCAAAAATACTTTGAGCAAGGTTATGATCCAAAAAAGGAGCTCTAGCTTCAAGGGTATGAGCCATCGACATTCGGTCAAGTTTGGTCAAAAAATGCTCCCCCACAAACAGTTTCAGATCGATGGCACTGTACCAATGAGAGGGGTGGGTATACTTACTCTCATCAAAATGTTGTCGATACGGTTCTAAAAATCGGAGAGATTCATTATCACGGACATTATGGCGCAACAATAAATTTTGCTGTAAATCGGTAAATTTTTCTCCTGACGTACGGAAAAGCAATGACTCATCAAAAATCCGCTTGTACCACTCCCATTCACGGTTCATTGAAAAATTGCTGTGAAAATATTTTTTGAGCCAATTTTTGTGGTGAAGGGTAGAGGCTTTTTCGATGTCAAGATACTCGAAATACTGCCGATACCCCAAGAAGAGCTCATCTGCCCCCTCACCGCTGAGAACCACTTTGTAACCTTCTTGGGCAATGTGCTTCATCAATAGATACAATGGCAATGCAGCAGGATCATTGAGGGGTTCATCCATTTGATTCAAAACCGTATCCAAATTTCCATCAAAATCATGGAGTGAAATCACCACTTCAGTATTTTCTAGCCCCAACTCTTTTGCAGAAGATACAGCATTTGCACGCTCATCATACCCTGTATATTCATCGTATCCGAGAGTAAACGTAGGCAATATTTTACCTTGAGATTTAGCAATCGCACAAATCATTGCACTGTCAATTCCCCCTGAGAGCAATGCGGCAATCGGCACATTACTATCGAGTCTTTTTTGGATACTTTGGTGAAATAATTCTTCGATATTGTGTACGGAGTTTTGCGGGGTATCTAAAAGAGTGTAATAGCGGTGTTTGGTTATTTCTCCCCTTTCAAGACAAAGATACTCCCCCGATTCAAGTTTTTCAATCCCTTGATAAAATGTATGGGGTGGCGTAGGGGCTAAAAATGAGAGATAGGAATGCATCGCTTCTTTATTCATTTTGACTGAGGATAAAAAAGGTTTAATCGCTTTAATCTCTGAGGCAAACACAAATCCATCCGCTCCATAATGGTAAAACATAGGCTTTTTTCCAAACCGATCCCGCACCAAATAGAGTTTGTCCTCATCAATAAGGGCAAATGCAAACATCCCCTCAAAGCGTTCAATGCACTCAATTCCCCACCGTTGATACGCCGCTAAAATTACTTCAGCATCGCTGGAAGTTTGCCACCGGAAACCTTCTAATTCACAACGCAATGCTTTATGATTGTAGATCTCTCCATTGAAACTAAGTAAAAGTTTTTTATGTCGAAGCGGTTGATGTGCACGGGTATGAGTATCCGTAATCGAAAGACGCTGATGGGCTAAAAAGAGCCCTTTCTCCTCAATGATTCCACAATGGTCACGTCCACGATGTGACAGTGTTGCTAAAGCCGCACGTGCTTTCGCGGGAGAATATTCGCCGATAATTCCAAATATTCCACACACTCTGCGACTCCTTAATATTAAAGTTTTCAGTATTATACGCTATCATAAGAAAATCACATTTTTAGTCAAAGAACGCAACCGATGATACCCATCTCTATCTCTCAAAAACAGATTCTCCTCGACTTCTTTGCGGATGATATTAAAGTTGTCAAAAAATACTTCAATGCTATCGGTTTTGATTTCGATGAGCGTTTCCGTTTTGATGTTTTTAAAGAGTTCATTTATTCCGCTGCCGGAATGTTTAAAGATATTGATCCTACCATTTATAATCAAGAACTTGTCAGCCAATTCAACGCTATCCGTTATTTAAATGAGCGCTACGGTGAGTTTGAACAGCGTACTCAATACGCTCAAAAAGTTTATACCGAAGGTTTTCTCTGTGCCCAAGAATCGTATATACATAAAAAAAAAGAGTTTGACACTCTCAAATCTGAATTGCAAATGCTCATTTCCAAAGAGCAAGCCGTAACTGCCAAACGAGATATTTTAGAAAAACAAATAGGAACAATTCTCCCAGAAGCTCGTAATGAATTTGAACATGAACTCAAAAAAATTCGCCGAGAACAGGTGGATACTATTCATTACATCGGAACGCACCGCAAGGAGCTCGAAGAGCATCAAGTTTCACTTAAAGCCTTCGAGGATCTTCATCGAGAAGAGTTTCTCCGATATTTTAATGAGATTAAAGAAAAATTAACCCATCAATACACCGAATCCCTTAACTATTTTGGATTTGATTTTAATGAAGCCCTCTTTCGCAACTCTGAACGCTCTCGTGCTATTCAAAAATTTAAAACCGATGCAGGTATACAAGGGGACATCAATCTGTGCAAATATGTCGAATATTATCTGCGTAACGTTGTCCCCGAAGCATTGGCAGATGCAGGTCACAAAGAACGGCTTTTAAATGCGAAGCGGTATTGCGAACAAAACAAAACGCGCCCCTAAGTAATATGCAATTATTTTTTTCTAAACTTTTTTCTATTCTTACTCAACATGATAAAAAATTTCTATTTGTTTTGGTTTTTATTTCAATAGCTATCTCACTGATTGAAATGGTTGGGGTTACTGCAGTATTGCCTTTTATCAATATTGCCAATAATTTTTCGGCTATTCATACCAATCATTATCTTGAGCTCACCTATAAATTCTTTGATTTTCACAGTGATATTGACTTTGTAATTGCAATGGGAGGGGTTCTATTGGTTTTTTATTTTCTTCGAAGCCTGCTTAATCTTGGATATTTTTATCTCCTCGCAAAATTTTCAAAAGGGCGTTATCATCTCATCGCCTACCGCTTATTTGAAAACTATCTCGGAATGAGCTATCGATTGTTCATTGACAAAAACAGCGCAGAACTTAGCAAAGCCATTATTAACGAAGCCCAAAATATGACGACTTTAATTTCTGGTCTTTTATTAATGCTCAGTGAAGTTTTTGTCGTCATATTTATCTATTCTGTCATGCTCTATATCAACTGGAAAATTACTCTTTTAATCAGTGTAATACTGATTGTCAATGCTCTCTTTTTGGTGTTGACCATCTCCAGAGCGATCAAAAAAGCAGGAGTATCTCGTGAAGAACATCAAAAAAAGTTTTTTGAGATACTTCAAAGCAGTCTTGGCAATTTCAAACTCATGAAACTCAACTCAAACACAGCACCGATTCTCGAAAAATTTAATCGAGCCAGTGCAGGCTATGCGTCAGCTAATATTCGCAATGAAACCCTTACCCATTTCCCGCGCCTTTTTTTAGAAGCATTGGGATTTGGGATTGTTATTTTTATGGTAATTTATCTCGTTCATAAATATCAAAGTGATATTTCCGGTGCTTTGGCTCTTATCTCAATGTTTGTGTTGGGACTGTATCGTCTTATGCCCTCTGCTAATCGTATTTTATCGGGATACAATCAAATTATTTTCAATAAAAGGTCTCTCGATATTATCCACAACGACCTTATGTACGATGCTGAAAATTTCGGTGATAACCCAATAGCCTTTAACCACTCAATTCAGCTGGATCATGTTTATTTCGAATATGACCCATCCAAACCTATCTTAGATGATATTACCCTCACAATTTTTAATGGGGAAAAAATAGCTTTTGTCGGGGAAAGCGGGAGCGGGAAATCGACGCTCATCGACCTTATCATAGGACTTTATCGCCCAAAATCAGGGGCAATAACGGTCGATGGGGTGATATTGGATGAGGGCAATATCAAAGCGTGGCGGAGCAAGATCGGCTATATTCCCCAAAGTATCTATCTCTTTGACGGTACAGTGGCTCAAAATGTAGCTTTCAATGTAAAAATAAATGAAGAAAGAATCAAAAAAGCTCTTCATCAAGCCAATATATTAGAATTTTTGGAATCATATCATGAGGGTATCCATACAAGGGTAGGCGAGGGCGGAATCAAACTCAGCGGCGGTCAGCGCCAACGTATCGCAATCGCCCGCGCACTCTATGGCAATCCTGAAATTTTAGTTCTTGATGAAGCAACCAGTGCTCTCGATACCGATACTGAAGCGAAAATTATGGAAGAAATCTATAAAATATGCGAAGATAAGACATTGATTGTGATTGCGCATCGGTTGAGTACGATAGAAGGGTGTGGGAAAGTGTATACAATAAAAAATACGCGTATAAACTTGGAATTTCCCCCCATAATCTTTAAAAATGAATTGGTATGAAAATAATAATATGCATACAAATCAAAAAATAATCAACGTTACCAAGACTTATCTTCCTGATAAAGAAAAATATAAACAATATATTGATGAAATTTATGCAAACAATTGGGTAACAAACAATGGGCCATTGGTACAGCGACTCGAGAAAAGACTAGCAGACTATTTGGGTGTTAAAAATATTGTTTTAGTAGCAAATGGTACAGTTGCCTTAGAAATAGCCTATCGTACACTTGGACTGAAAGACTTTGTTATAACTACTCCATTTAGTTTTGTAGCAACAACTAGTTCCCTTGTCACTAATGGTCTTTTACCGATTTTCGCCGATATTAATCCACATACTTTTAATATCGATCCAAGCAAGATAGAAGACAGTATTACTAAAAACACATCAGCAATTTTAGGAGTTCATGTTTTTGGAAATCCTTGTGAAGTTGAAAAGATTGAACAAATTGCTAAACAAAATAATCTTAAAGTAGTCTATGATGCTGCTCACGCTTTTGATGTGCAATATAAAGAGCAAAGCGTACTTAACTATGGTAATATTTCTACCCTCAGTTTTCATGCAACGAAGCTTTTTCATACGATAGAAGGTGGCGCGTTAATCATCAACGATGATGATCTTGTTCAAAAAGCACGCTATCTGATCAACTTCGGTATTGAAAACAGTGAATCGATCCCAGAACTTGGTACCAATGCAAAAATGAATGAGTTTGAGGCAGCGATGGGGCTCTGTGTCTTAGACGATATGGAACAAATTCAGCAAAAAAGAAAGACTATTTTAGAGACGTATCAAACTGAGTTGCGAGGACTGATTCAATTCCAAGAACAAAATGATAATGCCGCACAAAATTATAGTTATTTTCCGATAGTTTTCAAAAGTGAAGAACAGCTCAAAAAAGTTCAAAAAGCACTCAATGAACAGCAGATTTTTCCTAGACGCTACTTTTATCCGTCACTGGATACATTAAGTTACATAGAACCGAAACAATATTGTCCTAGCTCAAGGAATATTGCTAGTAGAATTTTGTGTTTGCCTATGTATGCTGATTTAGAAGAAAATGATTTAAAATTAATTATAAAGATTATGAAGGAAAATATCTAAATGGACAAGTATAACATTCCCGACGTCCAAACTTTTGAATATACCAAAATCATAGGTCTTGAAAATATCAGGTTTGGGAAATATGTCATTATCGATGATTTTGTCCTGATTTATGCAAAAGAAAAAATCACTATTGGAAATTATGTTCATATTGCAAATTTCACCTCTATTACTGGCGGAAACAAACTTATCATTGGTAATTATGCTGCCATTTCACAAGGGTGTAGAATTTTAACAGCTACGGATGATTTTAAAGAGTGGGGATTTGGTAATTCAACAGTTGCTAATGAATATAGAAATATCAAAAGTACCCCGATATCCATTGGTGAGTTTTGTATCATAGGGGCGAATAGTGTTGTACTACCAGGAGTGAGCGTTGGAGAAGGCGCAACAGTTGGAGCAAGTTCTGTCGTGACTAAATCATTAGAGCCATGGGGAATTTATGTCGGCAATAAAAAAGTCGGTGAGCGTGATAAAGAAGAAGTTTTTAGAAACTATGAAAAGTTTTTACAATCTCCAGAAATTGAAAGAAATGGGAAGCTATTTAAATAATGAAATAACAATAAAACTGCCATATACACCCATTAAGGAAACATCAAAATATGAATAATCTATCAGAAATAAACAATTCAGCAAGTACTGAGTATAAATTATTAATTTTTGATGGTAGGTTTCCAGAATCTAATTTTAGAGGATTTAGAGCTATTGAATTTGAATCATATCTCAATAAAGTCGAGAATAGCTATATTGTAAATATTCCATCAGGGCTCAAAGATGATGACTATCATATAGGAAGAGATTCAATCACTTACATACAAAATACCTCTAAATATATCTTATCTCATCCACAATACGCCAATAAGTTCATTGAATTTGATTCAAAAAATTCGCAAAAAGCTGATTTAGCTTATATTTTATTTTTAAATGAAACTTTTACAATACTGGACTATTTAGAAACTCATAATATTTCTTTTGTTTTTTGCCTTTACCCAGGAGGAGGATTCTTTGTTGACAAGACTAGGTCCGACGAGAAATTAAAAAGAATTTTCTTATCGCCATTATTTAAACAAGTTATAGTAACACAGCAGTATACTAAAGACTATATCCTTCGTAAACAGCTATGTGACGAATCTAAAATAACCCTTAAATATGGTGGATTTTCACAATTTGAAAAGAAAGACATACTAGCTAGAAAATATTATCCACAAGATAAAAACACATTTGATATTTGTTTTGTGGCTTTTAGATATGTCGAATTTGGGTTAAATAAAGGATATGATCTATTTATAGACACTGCCAAAATACTTTCTGAAAAGATTTCAAATATACGTTTTCATATTGTTGGAAATTGGGATAAAAATGAAATCGATATTTCAACCTTAGGAAATAAAATAATTTTTTATGGGGCTCAAAACTCAAATTTTTTTCCAGAGTTTTTTTCCAATATGGATATTTTTTTAACTCCAAATAGACCTCTTCAATTTGGATCCCAATTTGATGGCTTTCCACTTGGTGCAGATGCTGGATATTGTGGAGTTCCCATCTTTACATCTGATGAACTAAATATGAACAAGGATTATCTCTTTGGAAAAGAAATAGTTAAAATCCCTCTTGATGCACTACAAATCTCCAATATTATTATTGAATATTATAACGATCCAAAAAAGTTAATTGAACTTTCTATATTTGGGCAAAAAAGAATTCAAGAACTTTTTGATACTTTCAATCAAATCGAAGTACGGGTAAATACCTTTGAAGCAGCCATAAATTCTACCTTCGAACCAAAAAAGTTAACTCAAAGTGACAAATATTTCTTAGTAAAATTTAAATCTAAACGAAAGATAGTTTTTATAAAAAGAAAAATTTACAAAAAATTTAAACTTGTTAGATTATCGGTATTGGCAAGAAAAGGTTAAAAAAGTGATAACAAAAAGTGAACAAGAGATAGTCAGGAACTGGAAAGACATTGCTTCAAATCCAATTGTAAGTATCTGCTGCATCACTTACAATCATGAAAAATTTATAGGTGCGGCAATCGATAGTTTTTTAATGCAACAGACTACCTTTCCTTTTGAAATTATTATTGGTGAAGATTGTAGTACGGACAATACTCTCAACATAATTAACGAATATAAAGATCGTTACCCAAGTTTGATCCAAGTGATCACATGTGACTTTAACATTGGAATGCAAAAAATTTTTGCAAGAACTTTCAATACCTGCTCAGGTACCTATATTGCCTTATGTGAAGGAGATGATTACTGGACAAATATCAATAAATTACAGAAACAAGTTGATTTTTTAGAAAATAATTCAGACTTTATAATATGTTGCCACCGTTCTGAAACTTTTGACCAAAGCTCGCAAGCCATTATTAGTTCATATCCAAATATTAAACAAGAAAAAGATATGATGATAGACGATTTATTCAATGCCAATATTGCGAATACCTGTACTTTTGTGTATCGAAATATAAACATCAAAATTCCAGATTTTTTTAAAGAATTAAAACTAGGAGATTGGCCTTTACATATGCTACATGCTGAACATGGAAAAATTAAGTATTTTCCAGACAAAATGGCCACATATCGAGTTCACGATAATGGGATATGGACATCAACTAATAGAATTCAGAGGTTAGATGACGCGATAGAAGTACTAAAATATATGAATGAATATTTTGAGTATAAATATACAATCCAAATCAAGAGATTAGTAAACAGATCAATTTTTGAAAAAGCTCTTTGTTGCTTGGAAATAAACCAATATTCTATAGCAGATCAATACTATCAAGATTTATGTCAATCTAACCTAATAAGTCTTCCATCAAAAATGAAGTATATAGTCAAAAAAAAATACCCTTCTATATACAATCTCATATTATTTTTCTATCGTAAAATCAAACGCCAATAGTTCTTTGGCACTTAATACTTAACTTTGCCAGAGGATTAGTAACATGAAAATCGATGCCAAACAAGAAAGCAATCAATTTAATTTCATTAGACTCTTTGCTGCATTTTTAGTTTTTTATGGACATGCGCATATATTAATGGGTGGTTCGGTCAATACAGTTTTAGATCATGGATTAGGGGTTTTTATCTTTTTTGCAATTAGTGGCTATTTGATTTCAATGAGCTGGGAAAAAGATCCTTCACTGCGAAGATTTTTTATCAGACGTTCTTTGAGAATTTTTCCAGGCTTGATTGCTGTAACCTTTCTTTCAACTTTTGTATTGGGTCCAATACTGACAACATGGACATTATACGATTACTTTACAAGCTTGCAGCTGCTTCTCTATCTCAAAAATATTTTTCTATATATTTCATATAACCTTCCAGGGGTTTTTGAACATAATATTTATCCAAATGCAGTCAATGGTTCCCTTTGGTCATTACCAGTAGAATTTTTTATGTATATTCTAGTTGCTGTATTTGGTATAAGCAACAAATATACAAAATATGTTGTACTTGGATTTTTATTTTTATTTTTAGCTCTTGCTAGCAAAACGGCTCCTGATATAATTATTGTCTATGGAGTTGATTTAAGATCGGTTATTACGACGGGTGTGTTTTTCTGGGCTGGCGCAGTGATGTTTCACTGGAATATTAAAAAGTTTTTTTCATTTGAAAGTTTTGTAATGGCCATATTCTGCTTAATATTTATTTACCAATGGAATGATTTGTATTCTATAGCCAGCTTATTAATAATCCCATTTGCCGTTTTAAGTTTCGGATTTTCACACAGCAATATCCTTTCATTGTTTAATAAATTTGACTATTCCTATGGGTTTTACATCTATGCTTTTCCCATACAACAGGCCATTCTATATTTAATGCCAAAAATTTCACTTCCTTTGTTTTTAAATACTGGATTTATAATTACGATGATGTTTGCCGCACTGTCTTGGCATTTTATAGAGCGACCAATGATGCTACTTAAGCCTAAACAATGAAAAGGGATACAAAAATTGGCTTTGTTATCCTCAATTACAAAACCTACAAAGACACACTTAAATGTTTGCAATCTCTCAAAAAAAATGAATGGGACAATATAAATATTTATGTTGTGGAAAACGGATCACAGAATCTCTCTCATGAGATTTTATC
Organism: Sulfuricurvum sp.; assembly: GCA_028714915.1. GTDB lineage: Bacteria > Campylobacterota > Campylobacteria > Campylobacterales > Sulfurimonadaceae > Sulfuricurvum. Next base: position 366,213 of record JAQTLL010000001.1, on the reverse strand, counting down.
ATCTAAAAAATTACGTGAAAAATATCATTATACATATCTACATTCTACTGTCAATACTGGTTTTGCAGAAGGGAATAATCTAGGAATTACTACTGCACGAGACGATGGATGCGAGTTTGTCATCTGCTCTAATAGTGATATCACTATTCAATCCCAAGCACACCCAGCTCCACTATTATTAGAACTTTTTACTCAAGATCCAAATATTACAGTAATTGCTCCAAATATCCAAAACCTTGATGGTATTTACCAAAATCCATTTCGTTTGCACCCCTTTTCACTATTAAATAAGATCACGTTTTTTCTTTTTTTTGGCACTGGTTTTGATAGATTTTACTTCTTGCTCCGAACCAAAGTACTTTATAATATCATCACGATATACACTAAGTGGCGGAATAAGAAAAAAATATCAAAGACAAAAGACACTACTCAAAACAGTGGCTATATTTATGCACCTCAAGGAAGTTTTTTGATTTTTACACCAACATTTTTTAAATTCTTTGATGGATTTGATCCTCATACGTTCTTATATTGTGAAGAATACATTCTTGCCGAATTATTACGAGTCAGAAAGTTAAAAATCTATTTTGATACTAGAATCCAAGTTCTGCATAAAGAATCGGGGGCAACTAATATAAGCGCACTCTCCTATAAGGATAAAGTCCAATTCACCCTGAAACAAACATTTACTTCTTGTCGCTATTTTACAAAATATATTTTACATTTTAAGAATTAATATGACCATTCAAGAACACAAAATATTTTCAATCATAATCCCCCTATATAACGCCGAAAACACTATCCTCTCAACACTAGAAAGTTGCCAAAATCAACACTTTACCGATTGGGAAATATTGATTATCGATGATTCAAGTAGTGACAACTCAGTATCACTGGTTCAAGATTACCTCGTATTGCATCCTGAATTACAAATTCATTTAATCCAGAACTCGAAGAATATGGGACCATCCTATACGCGCAATATTGGCTGGGAAAACGCCAAAGGAGATTATATTGCCTTTTTAGATGCTGATGATCAATGGCATCCTGACAAACTGATGATCCTCCATTCTTTTATCACTACCTGTCCTGAAGCTACTTTGCTCTTCCACTCTTTTACTCTTTCCTACGACTCTTTCACTATGGAGATCTCCCCTTCAACCTATCAAGTACATACTATTTCACAATTAAGTATACTACTTCGCAATCCCATAGCAACGCCATGCTGCTGCTGCAAACGTTCTATAACCGAACGATTCGATGAATCTCTTCGCTATGCTGAAGATCATGATCTTTGGGTGAGAATTGCCGCCCGCTATTCAATCCTCGAACTTATGGGACCACCATTAAGCGTTCTCGGACGACCAATGCTTTCAAAAGGTGGCATTAGTGCTGCACGTCATCAGATGAGACTGGGTGAAATGGCAATGTATCGAAAATTTTCAAATACAACCAAAGTTTCATGGCTTGTTTTTAGTGTATTACTTTTATTCTCTTTTCTAAAACATTTAAAATCAGAGCTAAAAAGGTGGCTATTTCGTGTATAAATTAACAGTTTCTATCGTCCTCTACAACAACCCCATCACCATGCTTAAAAAAGCAATAGAAAGCGTTTTAAACACCTCTCTCAACATCAAACTCTACCTTATCGACAATTCGCCTACCGATACACGTAGAACTCTCTCTTTAATGGATAACAGGATCGAGTACCTTCATAATCCTTCTAATCCTGGATTCGGGACTGCACACAATATCGCCTTAAGAAAATCCATCTCTGAAGGGACTACCTATCATCTTGTCCTTAACCCCGATGTGTACTTTAATGCTGGAGTGCTTGAAGAAATCGTAGAGTATATGAACTCACATCCTGATGTAGGATTATTGATGCCAAAAGTTCTCTATCCGAACGGTGAGATACAATACATTGCAAAGCTTTTACCGACTCCTTGGGATCTATTTGCTCGACGATTTATCAGGGTTAAAAGCTATTTAGAAAAAATAAACCGCCGATACAGCCTCACTTTTTTCGATTATTCATCAATTATTGAAATTCCTTTTATCTCTGGATGTTTTATGTTTATACGCACAGATACGCTCAAAAAAATAGGGTCTTTCGATGAGCATTTTTTTATGTATCTTGAAGATGCTGACCTTTCCAGACGTATTGGAGCCGTTGCAAAAACTGTCCTTTACCCTCATGTTCATATCTATCACGAATATGAGCGGGGGGCACACAAAAATAGTAGGTTGCTCTGGATTTTTATCCACTCAGTCTTTATCTATTTTAACAAATACGGTTGGTTTTTCGACTCTTACAGAAAAAAAATAAATCAGCAAACCCTTGAGCAGCTCAGTCAAGAGTTGTACCAATGAATATCCTCCTCACAGGATCAACAGGATTTATAGGGAGCTATTTCCTAGAAAAATATTCAGAAAAATTTGTTATCAATACCTTTTCATTTCAAAGAGATAATTTTGAAAGTTTGAATTTAACAGGGATAGAAACGGTTCTCCATCTCTCCGCTCTTGTCCATCAGATGAACGATGCAAGCCCAGAACAATACGAAAAAATCAATGTTGCGCAAACTATAAATTTGGCTAAAAAAGCCAAACGCGACGGAGTCCGGCACTTTGTATTTATGAGTACGGTAAAAGTGTATGGGGAAGAGGCTTCCCTTCCCTACAATGAGAATAGCCCATGTACTCCACAAGATGATTATGGAAAAAGTAAATACAAAGCAGAACAAGAGTTAAAAATACTAGAAGATAAAAAATTTATTGTTTCTATCATAAGAACACCCATCGTTTATGGCAAAGGGGTCAAAGCAAATATCAAAAATTTGATAAATTTAGTCCAAAAAGTTTCTATTTTACCGTTTCAAAATATTTATAACAAAAGAAGTATGGTTTATGTTGGCAATCTTTGTTATCTTATGACTGAAGTACTCACTCAAAAACAAAGTGGAATATTTTTAGCCAGTGATGACAAACCATTAAATACAGCCGAACTTATCGAGCTGATCGCTAAAAATTTAAATAAAAAAATATTTTTAGTGAAAATACCGTTTTTTGAAACAATGCTAAGACTTATCAAACCTTCTTTTTATAAAAGACTCTATGGGAGCTTGGAAGTCGACAATACTTTGACAAAAGAGAAATTACATCTTAAAAATCCCTACACTACAGAGGAGGGATTTAACAATATGATCCAAGGTGAAGTCCAATGCCACTAAAACGACTCTTTGATTTATTATTGGCTCTTATAGCCTTTGCAGTACTGTCTATCGTATTTTTAATGATTGCCCTATTGGTACGCATAACTTCAAAAGGTCCCATCCTCTATTGGTCACAACGGGTCGGCAAAAATAATATGCTCTTTTTAATGCCGAAATTTCGCACCATGTGGATTGATACACCGGCAGTAGCCACCCATTTGCTAAATAATCCCGAAACGCTGCTGACACCTATCGGTTCTTTTTTACGTAAAAGCAGTCTGGATGAACTGCCGCAACTGTGGAGTATTTTTAAAGGGGATATGAGCTTTGTGGGGCCTAGACCAGCACTTTTTAACCAAGATGATTTAATTGCTCAACGCACCGTGGCAGGCATCCATACCCTTACACCAGGATTGACGGGATGGGCTCAGGTTAATGGTCGTGATGAGTTGCCAATACCGCAAAAAGTAGCCCTGGATAGGGAATATTTACAAAGACGCTCTTTTTTGTTTGACCTCAAAATCATTTTTTTGACATTTTTAAAAGTAGTGCAAAAGGAGGGTGTTCTGCATTGAGCATTCTCTTCATTGATAAAGCAAAACCTTTCAGCTAAAATACACCCATCGAAATACGGAGCAACAAACATTATGCTAAAACTGCGCGAAGAACGAATTTCCAGAACAACCTTGCTTATTTTAATGGTTATCGCCTACCTTTTCTCTGTCTCAATGCGCTTCATCTGGGTAAATGAGTTTAACCCATTAGAACAATTTCATTGGAATAATGAGCTAATGATCAATACCAATGATGGATATGGTTTTGCTGAGGGAGCTCGCGATATACTCCAAGGACATCATGAAGCAAATGATTTATCATGGGCAGATTCATCCATCTCAAAACTCACTGCATTCTTAGCCACGATACTTCCGATCAGTTTTGAAACACTGATTCTATATATGCCCTCATTTATTGGTTCACTCATCGTTATCCCCTTGATTCTAATCGGACGCGCCTTGAATCAAACAACAATGGGGTTTATCGCCGCACTGATAGGTTCTGTTGCCCACAGCTATTACAATCGCACCATGACTGGTTATTATGATAACGATATGCTTAATATTGTTTTTCCAACACTGGAAATGTATTCGCTTATCCTCGCACTTACTCATCAACGTAACCGCTATCTAATCCCAATCACCGTCTCCATAGCTTTATATCAATGGTGGTATGCACAAGCATATGCTTTTGATACTGCATTATTTGCAACAATTTTTATCTATGCGCTTGCGTTTAATCGAAAAAATATATATTTTTATAAGATCGCCCTCTTTATCTTGATCGGGATTTTATCACTCTCCATTCTCGTAAAAATTGGATTAGCGATTGTCCTATTTGCTTTTTTTCACGCACAAAAAGAGCTATCCAAAAAAGTTTTCTGGCCTCTTTTTGTAACCATTGTAGGCATCTACTTTGTTACAGGGGGTATTGATCCGATTTGGGTTCTTCTCAAAGTTTATATATTTCACGGGTCCTCTGAAAATACTGTTACGGCATCGCTCCATTATTATAATGTAATTGCTACGGTACGTGAAGCGGGACATATTCCATTTTCTGTTTTTGCTGAACGAATCAGTGGACATACCATCACTTTTATTCTGGCATTGATAGGTTATATCATGGCCCTCATCGCCTATCGTCCACTCATCGTAACGTTACCACTTGTAGGACTTGGCTTTATCGCTTTGTTTTCAGGACTGCGCTTCACAATCTATGCCGTTCCAATGATGGCGATAGGGCTTGCCTATATACTCGTATTTTTGACCCAACAAATCAAAAAATCGTGGCTCCGATATGTTTCACTCGCTATGTTAACAGCTGTAGCTCTCTACCCCAACTATATTCATATCAAAGAATACATGACTCCAACGGTTTTTACTACCCAAGAAGTAAGCTCTCTTGATAAACTTCGAAAAATTGCAAGTAGAGAGGATTATGTTGTCACATGGTGGGATTACGGCTATCCGATCCGCTATTACAGTGATGTAAAAACATGGATTGACGGTGGGAAACATACCGGTGATGTAAACTATCCCGCATCTTTTGTTTTGACGACGCAAGACTCCACATCAGCCGCCAAAATGATGCGTCTTTTTACTGAATATACTGAACGTGGCTTTCATGACACCAATAAAACTCAAAATGATTTTGAATATATGCTAAGCAAAGAAGGGTTCAATGACCCTGACGAATTTTTAACAACTTTGGCTCTTCCGGAATACAAACTTCCTAAAAAGAGCAGAGATGTTTATCTGTATCTTCCGTTTCGGATGATGGAAATTCTCCCTACTGTTACCCTCTTTAGTAATCTGGATCTCAAAAATCCTGATAATCGGCAACAGCCCTTCTTTTACACCAGCCAGCAGATTCAAGATACGGGGAAAACCATTGAGCTTGGCAATGGGGTCTCAATACTCAAAGAAAAAAATATCTTGAAGCTTGGAAACCAAGACGTCCCCATTAAAGGCTTTTATCAAGTTGGCTACGATAAAACCAATAGACTCCAAGTGAATGAACAGCATTTTTCTTCCGAGGGGATTAATATCATCTATATGGCAAGCTACGGGCGGTTTTTGGTTCTGGATGATTTTTATTTGAATTCTACATATATCCAAATGTTTGTATTTGATCATTATAATTCAGCTCTTTTTGAGCCTGTTTTACGTGATCCGATGACTAAAATTTATAAACTTAAAATTTAATCTAAATGTACGCTATTAAAAAAGAGCTTCTTGTTCCATTTTTGGCTCCCAGCAATACCAAGCGGGTCTTTTTTTTTATTTTTGCAGATACTTTTTTATCCCTTATTACCCTCTATGGTGCCTATCTCCTCCGTTTTAATTTTAGTATCCCAGAGGGTTTTCTTGCCCCTTTTTGGCATGTTGCCCTCTCAATCATTGTATTAAAACTCACTGCTACTGCACTTTTTGGCGGTTATACTTTTATTTGGCGATTTTTTGCTCTCAATGATGCTAAAAAACTTTTTTTTGCTCATCTGTTAACCTACACGCTCTTTGCCTTCATCTTCCTTCTCTTCCCTGAACCTTTCTCGCCGTTTCCCAGAAGTGTTATTATCATTGATTTATTCCTCTCTTTTACTCTCTTAGGCGCACTGCGTTTTTCCAAACGGCTGATAATGGAGTCAAGCGGCAATATCAGTAAACTCAAACCCTCTATTATTATAGGAATTTCTCCCAATACCGATACCCTTATTAAGAGCTTGTTAAAAGGGGACTGCTATCCCCTTGCCATTATTGCTGTGCTTGACAAAAATCAAAACATGGTTGGCTCAACGATTCATAATATTAAAGTGTATGATTTTACCCAGCTCCAAAATCTTATTGCCAAGCATACGATAGTAACTGCAGTCATCGAGGGGTCATTACCTCAAGAAGCATTGCAACAAATCTACGCTCAGCTCAAAGAAACCTCCATTCAAGAGATTAAACGCTCCGTCAATTTAGATGATACCATGAGCAGTGTTGAACCGCTTTGTATCGAAGATCTTCTTGCCCGTCATCCCAAAGATCTTGACACCCAAACCATCGGGGATTTTATACGGGGTAAAACGATTGTGATTACGGGTGCCGGGGGGAGTATCGGAAGTGAAATCGCGTTGCAATGTCACCGCTTTGGCGCATTCAAACTTATTTTAATCGATCACAGTGAGTACAATCTTTATCAAATCGGGGAAAAAATCCCCTCTGCACAACTGCGGCTGTGCAACATACTTGATAAACCAATGTTCGATTCCATTATCGGCACTGAACAACCTGACATCCTTATTCACGCTGCCGCCTACAAGCACGTTCCGCTGTGCGAAGCCAATCTCCATGCCGCTATAACCAACAACATTATCGGAAGCTGCAATGTTATTGACAGTGCCATTGACCATAATATTTCTAAGATTGTTATTATTTCAACTGATAAAGCGGTACGCCCCACCAATATCATGGGAACGACTAAGCGGATCGTGGAGCTGTATGCCCAAAACGTTGATCCGCGTAATAGCGAGATTGTAGCGGTTCGCTTCGGTAATGTACTGGGTTCCAGCGGAAGTGTTATCCCTAAATTTAAAGAACAAATTGATGCGGGAGGACCTATTACCCTCACGCATCCTGAAATTACCCGCTATTTTATGCTTATTCACGAAGCGTGTCAGCTCGTACTTCAAGCCGCCGCTATTGCGCGTGGAGGAGAGCTTTTTATTCTTGATATGGGTAAACCCATTAAAATTATTGATTTGGCGCGTACGATGATTCGACTTTATGCCCACAAAGAGATTGAAATATGCACTACGGGATTACGTCCGGGAGAAAAACTGTATGAAGAGCTTTTAATGGACGAGAGTGAACAAAAAACGGCATTTGATTCGATTATGATTGCAGGCTCAACGGTGTATCCTATCGATCAATTGCGCAACGATATTGAAAAACTATTGCTCTCAGACGAGCCGATTAAATATTTAAAATACATTGTTCCCGAATTTACAAACCCTGCGGTGTAAATAAGGTTTCAATAGCAAACGGTCGGTCGATATGATACCCTTGGGCAAAATCCACATTAAGATCGTGAAGTACATGCATGACTGCTGCACTCTCGACATACTCACAGATGGTTTCTATCCCCATAACATGTCCTATTTGATTGATAGCATCCACCATCGCACGGTTAATTGCATTAAGATGAATATCATGGACAAATGAACCGTCTATTTTCAAATAATCAATCGGCATATTCTGCAAATATGAAAATGATGAGAGCCCGCATCCAAAATCATCGAGGGCGAAACGGCATCCAAGAGCTCTGAATTCATTAATGAAAGAGAGTGCATTTGTCATATTCCCAACTGCTTCCGTCTCCGTAATTTCAAATGTGATGGTACGATACGGGACGCCATGCTCTCCAAATAAACCCCGTATAAATTGTTTTGTCCCCGTATCTCCGAGTGAAGCTCCCGAAATATTAATACTAAAATAGATCTCTTCGGATGCTTCGTTCCAAATCTTTGTGAATGATTTAAACGTATTTTCTATCACCCATCGATCCAGTTTTGGCATAAAACCGTATCGCTCTGCTGCGGGGATAAATGCCATAGGGGGGATAATTTCACCGTTTTCTTCACGAAGACGGACCAAGACTTCATAATGGCGACGTTGAAGCGGATCTAATACAGGAACTATGGGCTGAACATACAAAATAAATGTATTATTGACTAATGCCTCTTCCAACCGTCCAATCCACTGCATTTGATTTCGGCGTTCTTGGATGGTTGCATCTTCGGGATGGGCGACATGTATACGATTTCGACCTCCGTCTTTTGCCGCATAACACGCAGCATCTGCTTGAGATAAAAGATTGGTCAGGGTGCAGCACTCTTTCATAATCCCTACCATCCCTATACTTGCCCCTATCCCAAAGATGTTGCCTTGGTAATTAAATCGGTATTCCCCAATGGCATTTAAGAGTCGTTGTGCTTGTCGTTGGGCATCTTCTATGGTTGAATCAATGTAGATAATCCCAAACTCATCACCGCCTAAACGTGCAACTACATCACTTTCTCGTGCAGAACGCTTTAATATAAGGGCAATCTGACGTAATAGTTCATCTCCGGCAATATGACCGCACTTATCATTCACAATCTTGAATTGATCCAAATCAATATAGCACATTACATGGGTCGTTAAATCTTTTTTAGCACTGATGATGACCGCTTTGAGGCGTTGTTCGAACTCATATCGATTTACCAATCCCGTAATTGAATCAAGCTTAACCATTTTTTCCAGCTCTTGAGTACGAAGAGAAACCTCGGCTTCAAGGGATTGATTATAGTTTTTAAGCCGTGCATTCAATTCCCGATTTTCAAAATCGGTACGGGCAAGCTGATCGGTATTCACCGTCACTTTGTGTGTCAGCCAAAATAAGAGAGCAACAAGTACAATAATATTAATAGTACGCCAAAACGGATCAGTAAAAAACATAAAAAGTGCTGCCAAAAATGCAATTGCAAAGACAAATCCGTTAAATTGCATCCCGGCACATTTGGGAGCCGTAAGGGAACAGTAATCGCACCTTGTATACGGTTTAAACCCATTTCGAGCAAGAATACAGTTTTTATTTGTAGTTAACTCTTGCGCACTGCTTGAATATAATGGAGATTTCTGCAAACTTTTAAATCCGATATATCCTAATGCTGAAAGACAAAATCCAAAAAAGGTGCTAATCATCATAAACACCCCCATAAACGTTCCGATCAACCACGTAACAAGAGGATAGTGTGAGAAAAATCCAATCGCAATAAAAGAGACGAGTAAACGGGCAAACAGCTCAAATCCCTCACTCTCCCGATTCATAAAATAGGAGCGTTTGTACGCAGGAGAGATCGTGCAAATAGATCGTTTGAATACCCCTTCAATAAGATGTAAAAGCCAACTGGTGGGACAAAATTGAACCGTCGTGATCAAAGAGATTAGATTGATAGCAAAATAGAGGTAAAAAAGTTCGATATTTTGAAGAAAAACTCCAAAAATGATAATTAAACCCAGAACCAAACGGTTAAATTTTACTATTTCGGGTGCAGGGGATTGATACGCAAACCATAGCATGATTTATTGTCCTATTGTTAAAAAGTTATCACATTTTTTAATAATAGCAGAAATGTAAAAAAAAGAGCTTAAAGGCAAGCCTTGGATCCCGTATCTACCCTAAAGGGCACGTGAAGTACGAGATAACACTACTCATCCGTTATCCCCAACTTGATTGGGGATCCAAAGTTTTTAAAAAATCTACAGTTCAGTTTTCAACGCAGCACCATTAGAGGCATTAGAGACAAGGAGACTGTAACGTTTGAGCCACTTGGACGTAATCTCTTTTTTATGAGGTTTCCATACTGATCGTCTTGAAGAGAGAATCTCTTCATCGACATTGAGTTGGAGTAAATGAGTATCGACATCGAGTTGGATCTCATCACCATCTTCGATAAGAGCGATAAGTCCACCCTCAGCGGCTTCCGGACTTACATGCCCGATAGAGGCACCGCGTGTTGCTCCGCTAAAGCGCCCATCGGTAATGAGTGCTACGCTCTCACCCAGTCCCATCCCCATGATAAGTGCGGTAGGTGCGAGCATTTCTTGCATCCCAGGGCCTCCTTTTGGCCCTTCATAGCGGATAACGACGACGTCACCTGCTTTGACTTTGTGACTCATAATCCCAGTAATAGCTTCATTCTGAGAGTTGAAACAAATTGCCTTCCCCGTAAACTGACGCATATTCGGGGTAATACCCGCTGTTTTAACAACTGCTCCCTCCAATGCTAAGTTTCCAAACAAGATTGACAAACCGCCAACGGGAGAATAAGCATTTTCATTGGTGTGAATAATGGCAGAGTCTTTAATCACCGCATCTTTGATCCGTTCGCCCAATGTCTCACCTGTAATTGTCATCGCATCAAGATGCAAGATTCCACCGCGACGGCTCACTTCTTTCATCACCGCATTCACACCGCCTGCACGATTAATATCGTCCATATGGACGGTAGTGAGAGAGGGGGATATTTTTGCAATATGGGCAACTTTTTCAGAAATTTCATTAATTTTATGAATGCTAAAATCAACTTCTGCTTCTTTGGCAATGCTCAATAAATGTAACACCGTATTGCTTGATCCCCCCATCGCCATATCGATAACAAAGGCGTTATGGATCGCTTTATCGTTTAGAATGTTGCGCATATTCCATTTTTCACTGTTTTCATCGAGTACCATTTCAACGATACGCTTTGCCGCAACTTTAACCATAGCGATCCGCTCAGGTGTCATCGCTAAAACCGTACCATTGCCCGGTAATGCAACTCCCATCGCTTCACAGAGAGTATTCATTGAATTTGCCGTAAACATCCCTGAACATGACCCGCCTGATGGGCATGCTTCACACTCGATCTCATACAGTTCTTCATCACTCATATCACCATTGGCATGTTGACCCACGGCTTCAAATGCTGTTGCAAGGTCAATGGGCGTTCCATCTTTTTTATGCCCTGCACTCATAGGACCGCCTGAAACAAAAATTGTCGGAACATTGACTCGAAGTGCTCCCATCAGCATACCCGGAACAATTTTGTCACAGTTAGGGATACAAATAAGCCCATCAAGTTTATGTGCATTCATCACTGTTTCGATACTGTCTGCGATTATCTCACGACTCGGCAACGAATACAGCATCCCATCATGCCCCATAGCGATACCGTCATCTACTCCAATGGTATTAAATTCAAACGGAACACCGCCTGCTTCACGAATTGCCTCTTTGACGATACGACCGTACTCTTGGAGGAAAAAGTGCCCCGGAATAATGTCGATGTGTGAATTTGCAACACCAATAAACGGCTTATTAAAATCTTCGTCTTTAAGTCCTGTTGCACGTAGAAGACTCCGATGGGGAGTTCTATCAAACCCTTTTTTAATTGTATCACTGCGCATAAAAGTTCCTCACTATTTTTCAATATTTCTCATTATAGCCAATTTTTTATTCCCACCTCTTTACACGCCTACTTTTTTTTGCTATACTTCCAGTCCACAAAAAATGCGGGAATAGCTCAGTGGTAGAGCACGACCTTGCCAAGGTCGGGGTCGCGAGTTCGAACCTCGTTTCCCGCTCCATATACCTCAGTTGAAATATCGAGAATCGATGTTTTAACTGAGGTATTTTTTTGTTATCGTTGCCCGGATGGCGAAATCGGTAGACGCAAGGGACTTAAAATCCCTCGGTGGTAACACTGTGCCGGTTCAAGTCCGGCTCCGGGCACCACAATGGATGGTGGCATGGCCAAGCGGTAAGGCGCTGGTTTGCAAAACCTTGACCCCCAGTTCGAATCTGGGTGCCACCTCCAAAATGTAAAATATGCTCATTTTTATGCGGGTCACTGGCAGAGTGGTCGATTGCACCGGTCTTGAAAACCGGCGAGGGTTAAACCTCCCAAGGTTCAAATCCTTGGTGGCCCGCCATCACAATACAAAATTCCTTCTTTAAAAATACCCTAAAATACGATGTTTCAAGAGATTTTAACCATATTTTTTTTTCTTAAAATTTCATCGGGACAAAATTTTGATACTTCAAATTGCAAATTTTCACTACACCATAATTATAGAGATTAATTATCACAAAAAAATAGCGAAGCAAGGCAAAAAGATAGAGCGGTGAGTAAAAATTAATTTTGGACTTGATTATCGATTTGTAAGGCCAGTTCTGCGTATGTGCGTGCTTTGGCGATATTTTGTCGATGGGTATCGGCACTGTTTTCTAATGAATTGATTTTTTGATTGAGCAGGGCAAGACGTGAGTTGAAAGTATCCCGACTTGCGGTTACTTGTATTTTATCATTAGACTGAGGTTGTACTCCGACTAGATTTTTAGCTTGATTTAAATAACCGCCTGTTGTTTCAAGTGCATTCGAAATACTTTGTGCTGTCATAGCCATTGCTGCAGTTGACGTTGAAATTTTATGCAATGATGTCTGAAGCTCACGGGCATCAGCCATCACTGTATTGTCGGCATAAACGGAGAGTTTAGACAATTCTGCCGGAGTTGCTGTTGTTCGATTAAGTTTATCAAAAGCCACTAGAAAAGAAGTACTGCTTTTTTTATAGCGATCAAGTGCTACTCCGGCACTGTTGAGATGAAGTACGGTATTTGAAACAATTTTCGTTACATTGCAGACTTCGCCTGCATACGGTATGGGTAAAAATCGTACGACATTGGTCAAATAAACACTCGACTGGATAACATCGGCATAATTATTGACTATTCCTTTTGTGGCTACGATGAAACTGTTGTAATCATCAATGCTTCGCGCATCTGCACGTAAAAGAGCAGCAACACGTGAAAGATGATCATAGCTATAAGCACTAAGCTGTCCGCTTGTAAGGCAATACGTAGGAGCTTCAGGTGTTGGTTTCGGTGCACATCCGGTTATAAGAAGTAGCATGATAATAAATGTAAGTATGCGCATATAAATAACCTTTTTTATCTTGGATTATAGCATAGTGGGTAACTATTTATAGAATTCTAATTTGTCAAAATCATATATATTACTTGGTTCAACAGCCATTACTTGATTAGAAAAAGATATTTTCTTTTCATTGTTAATGCCGCTAATATATTCAACAATAGAGTTAAAATTTTCTAAATTGAAATAGCCTTTTTTGTTGTCACGATAAATCTCATCCAGTCTTGGGTTTTTGACATTGCTGTAGATCACAAAAGGAACCGTATACTCATCTTTATACGGCGGTAAAAAACCATGTCCATTATTTTCCAGATTTATTATTTCTCCATGATCTGATAAATAGATTAATAGCAATTTTTCATTTTTAAATCTGTTGTAAATTTGACTTAAAATATAGTCAGTATAGTGAATGCTGTTATCATACTGTTCAACAATATTATTTGTATTTTTATACAAGGCAGTTTCTTCTTTATACCTTTTTATATAGTCAGAATGAGACCCCATTATATGTAATAGATACATCTCTTTTTTCGAATTTGTTTGAAGTTTATTTAAGTAATCTAATATAACATCATCCTCTTTAGCCTTAAGATAATTTAGATTCGCGAAGAAGGTTGTATTTGCTTCATAAGCCATAGAAGATATAGATGAATCGTGTTTTCCGACACGACCTTGATTTGAAATCCAATACGTTTCGTATTGATTATTCTTGAAATTTGTCAGTGAGGAACAAGAGTGAAAAAAACGATCTTCATAATTGTGTACATTTGCATCGGTTAAATCAATGGGAATGGAGTATCTTGTCTGATTCGTAGGTGCTATTGCATTAAATACGTACAACTGATTTGATTTTTGCAGAGACGTTAAAAAAGGAGTCGTCGCTGCATTATAGCCATATAGAGACATATGATGTTTATTTGCACTTTCTCCCATGATAACTATAATCTTGTCATAAATAAGATTCTTTTTATCAGCCTTAACGACCTTGATTTGACTGATATATTTTTCCCTTGATTTCCAAATTTCATCCTCTTGATATTTAGCATTCAGAACAACATAACATTTAGTCGGTACGCTAAAAGGTTCAATCTCTTTGATTGGATTTTTATAAAAACTAACAGCTAAAAGGACAAATGTGAAGACTCCTAAGCCTATCGTCTTGAAAGTTTTGTAAGAATGAGTAAAATGTTTAAGAAACGTATACAAAAGAAATAACACAAAAAATGAAAAAGAGATTAGACCATAATCTCTATAATCAATATAGTTCGTAATATATTCATTTGCCTCATATACCGGGGATAAAAAAGCGACTTCGATCCTTGGTTTGATGTCTGGTAAACCGTATCCCCAATGAAGTGCAATATGACCAATAAGTATATTGCTTAAATTGATAAATATAATAAAGATAGAGAATAAGATTTTACTGAATTTTGGAATGGTAACCAATAATATAAAAGTAATGATTAACAATAGAGAATGTGTTGGATTTGGAGAAAATAGAAGCTGTGGCAATAATGTTAATATCGATATCAATGTACCAAAATAAAAATAGGATTTATTTTTATGAAATTCTTTTTGTATATTTCTTTTCACTTTTCACTTTCATAACTATATAAAATGCTGTATATCAAGATGCTGCATATAAGGGAAGCTCTAAAAATCTCTTTCAGAGCTTCACAAATATACCAACTTGCGTTTTTTAACTTTCCTCTTTTTACTTTGATTTTATCTCATTTTTACTTTTTTAAGTCTTACCGGCCTGTCAATCAAAGTTGAATAATATATTGTATGTGCTAATTTTATTTTCTAATGATTTCAGCTTCTATTTTTCTCATTATGCCCCAATGGGCGATATTAATACACAAATCCGATTCCGATTCCTAATCGCTGTCCTTCCTGATTGCTGTCACGGTACTCCGCTTTGGCAACAACATGCGGGGAGAGATACCAGTTGAGACCTCCTGCCCATGCCATGCCGCCAAGTCCGGCAGGTTCAGTAGTTTGAGAGGGCTGTGCATATTCCGTATGACCGAATACAATAACGTTACGCGCAGAAAGGGCAAAATGACGTCCGACATCGTATCCGACGGTCATACTCGCCCCCTGGGCATTCTTGGCAATCAAACTTCTCGAAGCGATACGAACGCTGTCTATGTCGCTGATCCATCCTTTGGATGCTATCGCGGTCCCTTCCCAGCCATTATCTAAACGTACTGCCGCATGTGCCTCTATTAATGTTGCTGATGCGTTTGATCCATTTAAAGGAGTGGAGACAATACTTCCGCCTAACAGCACTTTCTCTATTGCCCCATAATCCATACGGGCGACCCATCCGAGTTTTCCTCCTCCGGTCAAGTAAGATTCTTTGCCTTCCCGGATCCAGCTTTTGCTTTGAAGTTTTGTCGCATCCATTCCGCTCATTACACCCAGAGTTAAAGAGTAATCATCAAATCTTTGTGTTACCAGTGCTGCAGTTTCATGCCATTCGGCGGGAATAATCAAATGTTCGACCCGAGAAGGCTCTATTGTGAGAAAATAGATCGGCTCATGATAAAGATTATAGAGTCCGACCGGCATATGGACTTTTCCGAAAGATAGATCGGTCTCCTTGTTAATTGCTGCATCCAGTGATAATACTTCAAGCTCTGCTTCAAATAATCCGCCGTCTTCTGCAGGGTGTTGAAATCCGATTACCGTATGTAATGTGAGAGTATCTGAGATATGCAATGCCGGTTCAAACGACAGATCTCCGACCCCTTCACTCTTATTATGAGGTTGAGAGAAGAAAAAGCTCTCACCATACCCTTCAACTGAGACCAAACTGTCCGACCCAAAAACAAATGCACTAACCATTTGTAACATTACCAAAATACGCAAATTCATATTCCAACCTTTTATATTTTGATAATCATACTCATATAAAGATAAAGAAGAGATAAATGATATTGGTTATTAAGAAGTAGTTTTTTCTTGCGTTACCAAAAGCGTGTTATGATTTTCCTATCTCGCTGTAGGAGTTTATTATGGAATTCAAGTTTATAAACGAACCGTTTAAAGCTTCATTGGATGCTAATAAAGAGTATTGGTACTGTACGTGCGGACTTTCCTCGCTCTTTCCGTTTTGTGACGGAAGCCATCAAGGAACTGATAAAACACCGATTAAATTTTCCGTAAAAGCCGATACCGATAAATGGCTCTGCCGATGCGGACGCTCAAGTCGAAAACCGTATTGTGACGGATCGCATCAGCAACCGTAGCTTATATTGGCATTTTAAAAAGTTTTTTGTTATACATATCGTCCATTACTTTGACGAATGCCAAGGCATCTTTTTCTAATTCTCTGTCATGAGGGATACTTTTAAGATGTTCGTTGTCGTAGGTAAATGTCAACGGTTCTTTATTGGGCTGAATAATCGCCACTTTGTTATGGACGCGCAAAGCGAAAGTATCATTAAACATCATGAGTGCCATTTCCTGTTTGCTATTACTGTAAATGGAGTGTCCTAAAACAGGGTAAGCAAGATTGACACCAATTAGATCAAGGGCGGTGGCAAGTACGTCAGGCTGGGTGCTAAGACGTTCAAATTTCTGAGGTTTAAGTCCATCGGCAATAATGAGCGCCGGGATATGAAACATATTGACCGGTACGAGATCATCTCCGTAAACGCGGACATTATGGTCGGCAACAACGACAAAGACAGTATCTTTATAATACGCCTCTTTGCGGGCGAGCTCAAAGAAGCGTCCGATGGCAAAGTCGGCATATTTGACGGCATTTTCAACCCCTTGGTGCGGTTTCTCCTTGATAAATTCGATTTTTCCATCGGGAAGTTCAAACGGTGAGTGATTGGAAGAGGAGAACATGACACTGACAAATTTTTCTCCTCGAGCTGTATGGGCTTTGAATTTTTCATTGGCTTTTATCACCAAATCTTCATCACTTACCCCCCATGTACTGACAAAGCTGGGATTTTCGTAATCTTTTTGTTCGATCACTTCATCAAAACCATTTCCCATATACCAGCTGCGCATATTGTCAAAGCGACCTTCTCCGCCGTAGATAAAGCTTGATTTGTATCCAAGCGGTTTAAGCAGTGACGCGACGGTAAAAAAATCACTTTGGGATTTGTTACGTTTTACGACTCCCTCGCCGGCAACGGGGAGCCATCCTGAGCTCATGGCGGCAAGTCCGCGAATCGAGCGGGTTCCGTTGCTAAAGAGATTGGTAAACGCCAACCCCTCATGGGAGAGTTTTTCGAGATTGGGTGTGATGGAGACATCTCCGCCGCTAAAGCCCACAAACTGGCTTCCCAGTGATTCTTGGATAAAAATAACTAAATTTTTAGGTTTAGAGGAGGCAAAATGGGTGGGTTCGGGCCGATTAAACGGCAAACTGCTTCCCCGTGGTATATTGAGACACGTAGAAACACGCTGGTATGCTTCGGTCAAATCGATTTTTCCATAACTTTGGACGAGCTTATCCGATTCTTTTGAGTAGCTGTAATAGGCATCTCCGATACTGTACAGGGAATTCTTGGCGATTTCATTTGCCATACGGTTGGTGCTGTACAAAGCATCGGAGACATTGGCAGGACGATGACCCAGTGAGGAGCGAATTCCGATAAAGAGTAACGCGGTGATGGGGAGAAGGAGCAAAAAACGTTTCCACAGCGGTGTACGCAGCGCCTCTTGGAGTTTGAGGGGTGAAAAACGCAAATAGACCCATGCGCTCAATAGCAGCATCATCAAAGCGACCAAGAGTTGAATCGGATACTCTTTGAGAATCATAGAGGTGACTTCTTTGGGGTATTTAAGATATTCGATAAAGAGATAGTTGGGACGGACATCGTATTGGGCGACAAACGGGAAGGTGGCGTTTTCGACATACAAGGCAAGAAGAAGAAAAGTTAAAATATAGCCATTAAGAAGACGTGTTGCAATTTTGGCAAAATACTGGGGAGTGAGTGAGAGGACGAGAGCAGGGAGGATGAGGATGATTGAGGCGGTCATCGTATCGAGTTTGAGTCCGTATAAAAATGCCAAGAGTGACTGGGCAAAACTAATATCGCTTAAGCGGTCTGCATACAAAGCGTAAAGAGCTAACCGTCCTAAAAAGAAAAGGGCAATAAAGAGGAGATAAATTTTAAAAAGTTCTTTGAGTATGCGCATCAAGCCCTCATAAATGGAATGGCGTATTATAAGGGATTATCGGATAATAACAATGATTTACGCCGTATTAATCGAAAAGAGATTATCATTTGATACTTTTTTTATTGGAGATCTATTGTTTTCTCGTGCATCTAAATCATCAGGCATGAAACCGCGTTTTCTTATTATTGGTGTGGCTTTATTTTTGACGCTTGCCGGTAATGGAGCATTTTTTAAACACGTCCTTCAAGTCTATCCATTGACGTTTGGGTCTGCACCTATGATTGCCTCTTTGGGTGTGGTATTGATGGCGGTGATGGTGATTATTTTTAGTCTCTTTAGCTCACGTTTTTTGTTAAAACCTTTTTTGATTATCGTTTTATTGCTCTCATCGTTGGTTGCTTATTTTATGAGTTCTTATGACATCATTGTTGACACGCACATGATTCAAAATATTCTTGAAACCAATATAAATGAATCGATGGATCTGTTCAGTATTCAGCAAGTTTTGTATTTCCTTCTTTTGGGTGTTTTGCCCTCAATTATCGTCTATCGTATCAAACTTGCATCAATGCCGTTAAAGCGGGCAGTACTCGAAAGTATCCAAAATATTGCTATTGCTTTGGGTATTATTATCGTGATTATTTTTGCGTTTAGTAAATTTTATACCTCTTTTTTGAGAGAACACAAACCTTTGCGCTATTACAGTAACCCGACATTTTATCTTTATTCGATAGGACAATATGTCAATAAATCGTTTTCTCATGAGTTAACGGGACTTCAGTGTATCGGTAAAGACGCATGTGTAGACAAGAATGACGGACATCGTAAATTGGTTATTCTCGTCGTCGGTGAGGCGGTACGGGCAGATCATTTTGGGCTCAACGGCTATTCTCGGCAGACAACACCGCTGCTTAAGAATGAAGATGTGATTAATTTTCCGCACTTTATGTCATGCGGTACCGAAACAGCTGTTTCGGTACCGTGTATGTTTTCCTCTTTTGGGCGGGAGGCGTATGACAAAGATATTGCACAGCATACTGAAAATGTACTGGACGTCTTAGGGCGCACAGGTGCTAATATTTTGTGGCGGGACAACAACTCCGATTCTAAAGGGGTAGCTGTTCGAATGCAGTATGAAGATTATAAAAACTCCGATAAGAACACGATGTGTGAAGAGGGAGAGTGTCGGGATGAGGGGATGCTTGTTGGTTTGCAAGAATACATCAATGCCCATCCAAAAGGGGATATTGTTATTGTCCTGCATCAGATGGGCAATCATGGACCAGCTTATTACAAACGCTACCCTAAAGCGTTTGAAAAATATACTCCGGTGTGTAAAACCAATCAGTTGGAACAATGTACTCAAGCCGAGATTACCAATGCGTATGATAATACCATTTTGTATACCGATTATTTTCTCTCTAAAGTAATCGGATTGCTCAAAGGAAATGATGCAACCTTTAAAACGGCAATGTTTTATTTGAGTGACCATGGGGAATCCTTGGGGGAGAAAGGTCTTTATTTGCATGGGTTTCCTTATGCGATTGCTCCTGATGCTCAGAAACATGTTCCTGCGGTTATGTGGTTTGGCAAACAATTTGAAATCAACAAAGAGATTGTGAAACGTCACGCAACACAGCCTTACTCCCATGATGCTTTGTTTCATACCTTGTTAGGATTTGTCGAGGTCAACAGCTCTGTGTATCGCTCTGAACTCGATATTCTTCATGGCGCCCGCTAAGCAGCTTTGGCTTACGGCCATTGTTTTAATCGCGGCAGTCCTTTTCTTTGGATTGAGTGGAGCGGATATTTGGGTACAGAAACATTTTTATAATCCGCTGACCCATCAATGGATCGTTGATAGCAACAATACTGTTCCAAAATTTATTTTCTATGACGGCATTAAACGTCTATTGATCGTTGTTGCTGTTTTTTTTCTCCTTGGATTGATTGTAGGTTGGAAGAAAGAGTGGATGAAGTCGTATCGGCGAGGGGTGGTGATTGTTGTTTTGTCATCAATTGCTGTTCCTTTTGTTGTAGGTTCTTTGAAAGCAGTGACCAATATGCCTTGTCCTAAAAATCTTGATATTTTTGAGGGAGCCTATCCCCATACGTGTGTTTGGGAGAAATACCCAAGCGCTGTTTGTCACATAGAGAAACAAAAATGTTGGCCGGCAGGTCATGCGAGCGGTGGATTTGCCCTTTTATCGTTGATTTTTCTGTTTCACAGCCGAAAAAATAAAATAATAGCCGGCACCGTTGCGATGGTGATCGGATGGAGCATGGGAAGTTACAAAATGCTTATAGGGGACCATTTTTTGAGTCACACTGTGATTACGATGATTTTAGCGTGGCTGTTGATTTTATTGATTGCTCGAGGTGTGGATTGGGTGATAAAGAAGAAGCTTAAGGTTATTGACGTACAATAATTTAAAAAAAAGGGCACGTATGAACAAAATTTTTTTAGGGCTTAGTGTAGCAGCGCTTTTAGTTACTACCGCACTCTTTGCAGAAGAACATCACACTTCAGCGGCAACGCATGAAGTCCATTGGAACTATGAGGATCATGGTCCTGCTCATTGGGGTGAATTTGGCGAAACATGCCAGTTGGGAAAAGCGCAATCACCGATTAATATACTTACCAAGCAAACATCGATGATTGGGAAGAGCAGTGTGATCGCTTTGAATGAAAGTGTCAAATCGAGTGCCTCCGTCATTGATAATGGTCATGCCATCCAAGTAAATGTGGAAAATGGCGGAATGGTTACCGTGGACGGTGTCGATTATAAATTGGCACAATTTCATTTTCACGGTAAAAGTGAAGAACAAATTGATGGAAAGCAATACGATTTAGTCGCCCATATGGTTCACAAAAGCGCGTTTGGAAACTTGCTTGTTATAGCAGTTTTGTTTGAAGAGGGAAAAACGGCAAATAAAACGGTTCAAACGGTGCTTGACTCGGTTGGAAAATCAATGGAGATGAATCCCGCCGATTTGCTTCCGAAAAACAGCAATAGCTATTTTCATTTTATGGGATCATTGACTACTCCGCCATGCAGTGAAAATGTAAAATGGTATGTAATGAAAGAGATTCAAAGTGCTTCAAAAGAGCAAATCACTGCATTGCGTAAATTTTACGACCATAATTATCGCCCTGTTCAACCTCTTAATGGTCGGATAGTAGAGAGTAAATAACACTTTGTCATTCACCCTACGGGCACTTTGCCCGCGAAGGCGGGAATCCAGTATCTAGGTGGTATACTTTCCACTAAAAAATGAGTCTTTGATTGAAATATTTATTCTTTTTCTTGGTGTTTACTCTTTCCTTGTTTGCCTCAACCCTTCATTTAAGCACCTCTTCAAATCCTGCTCGTCTTAATCCTCTTATCGCAACCGATTCAGCGAGTGGAGAAATAACCAATTTTATTTTTAATGCTTTGGTAAAATACGATGCAAGCGGTCAAAATGTTATCGGAGATTTGGCACAGTCGTATACGCGTATTTCTCCAACCGTTATCGAGTTTAAACTTCGTCATGGGATTAAATGGCATGATGGACAACCTTTTAGTGCAAATGATGTCGTTTTTACCTACAATCTTATCACTTCTCCTAAAGTCATAAGCCCTTACTCGACTGATTTTCGGGTGGTGAAAGAGGTACATGCACTTGATGACTATACGGTTCGTGTTACTTATACCAAACCTTATTTTAAAGCACTGGAAATTTGGATGATGGGGATTGTCCCTCGTCATATTTTAGAGAATGAAAAAGATATTATGGGGAGTTCCTTTAATACACACCCTATCGGGACAGGTCCTTATATCCTCAAAAAATTAGAGTTTTCCAAACAAATAGAGTTGGTTGCCAATCTGTCGTATTTTGAGCACAAAGCAAAAATCGACATAATCATCTTTCATGTCATTAGCGATCCTATGACCCGATTTTTGATGCTTAAAAATGGCGAAATTGATATAGACGCACTAGAGCCGATGCAGTATGAACGTCAGTTGGATAATAATTTTCACCAAAATTTTAATCAAGTAGAGCTTCCGTCGCACAGCTATACCTATTTAGGGTTTAATTTACGGTTAAAAAAATTTCAAGACCCAAGAGTTCGTGAAGCGTTATCCCTTGCGATTGATCGTCAAGAACTCGTGGATATTCTGTTTCTCAATCATGGGTCTGTTTGCCGAGGTCCATTTTTACCGGGGAGCAAAGGGTTTAATGAGAGCGTCAAAGCACCCAAGCAAGATATTGCCAGAGCTCGGGCACTTTTAAAATCTGCGGGGTACGATGCAACACATCCCTTGAGCTTTGAGATTGCTACGTCCAATTCCAATGCGATTCGCCCCTATGCGGCAGAAATACTTCAGCGACAGCTTCTGGCAGCAGGGGTTAAGGTGAGCCTCAAAGTGATGGAGTGGCAGGCTTTTTTGAACACGGTGGTAATGCCCAAAAAGTTTGAGACGGTGCTGTTGGGGTGGGGACTTTCTCTTGCTCCGGATCCGTATATGATTTGGCACAGTGATGGGGATGTTCCGGGGGGATTTAATATGATTGGCTACCACAGCACACGGACCAATCGGCTTATCGAAAAAATGGAAAACTCGACAGAACCAGAAAAAACAGCAGCTTTACAACGGGATATTTTTGCCTCTATCGTTAAAGACAATCCCTATCTGTTTTTAGTAGTTCCCAATACGATAAATGTCTATAATCGGCATATTCACGGAGTGCAACCAACAATAAACGGCATTTGGGAAAATTATATTGACTGGGAAAAGAAATAAAATCGTAAGCGATTTTGGGCTCTCTGCCGAAGAGAACCAAGTGTTAACGTAGCCAATCGGGATAAGTTCCGATGGCGTTTAAAATAATAAAAGTGGGAGAAAAAATGATTATTCTATTTGATTTAGACGGGACATTGATTGATTCAACAGAAGCAATTTTAGAGAGTTTTTACCACTCTATTCGTACTCATGGTGAGATTGATGACCTTAGTGACGAAATGATTACATCCCAAATCGGTCATACTTTAGAGACAATGTTTGCAGGAGTAGGGATTGCAAGTGAAAATATTGCTCTCCATGTAAGTACCTATAAGCTCCATTATCGAGAAATTTCGAGGGCTAAAACATTTATGCTCCCCAATGCGATTGAGGCGATAGAAGAAGCGTCAAAATTTGCACGACTTGGAATTGTAACCACTAAGACAGGACATTATTCGAGGGAACTGATGGAACATTTTGGGGTTATGAGCTATTTTGAGGTATTGATCGGATTTGAAAATGTTACCAATCCAAAACCCCATCCTGAACCTATTTTAACTGCACTAGAGCAGATGAAATCGGATAAGGATAATGTATGGATGATTGGGGATACGCGTCTGGATTTGGAAGCATCATATCGTGCCGGAGTTGAGGCTATTGGTGTATTAAGTGGATATGATAATTTTGAACAATTATCAACATTTGATTTTATTATACAAGAAAATGTTCTTCAAGCAGTACGTCATATTGCAAAAAAAGGGATAAAGTAACATATTCACCATCCTTTTGAAGCTGTTCAAAAGCGAAAAGCTACATTTAAGAGCAAGTTACATAAAATACACGTACTGATAAATGCAAACTTAAAAATTTAAGTCAGAGGGAGAAGCCATGCTCGAAATTCGATGGCATAGTCGCGCCGGTCAAGGTGCTGTAACGGGTGCAAAAGGTTTAGCGGACGTTGTATCCACCACCGGAAAGCATGTCCAAGCGTTTGCGTTCTACGGTTCGGCCAAACGTGGTGCTGCGATGACAGCGTATAATCGTGTTGATGATCAAGTCATTATGAATCACGAAAAATTTATGGCTCCGGATTATGTTTTGGTAATCGATCCGGCGTTGGTGTATGTTGCTGATTTTACGGCGTTTGAAAAGCCTGATACGGTTTATATCATTACAACGCATTTGAGTACTGAAGAACTCGTCGCTTCTCAGCCAAAGCTTCAAGGTAAAAAAGTATACACCGTTGATTGTATTAAAATTTCGCAAGAGACAATCGGAAAAGCGATCCCTAATACACCAATGCTCGGCGCATTGATGAAGGTTTCGGGTATGTATGAAATGGATTTTTTCAAAGAGAATATGATTCGTGTTTTGAAAAAATTGCCTCAAAAAATCATTGACGCCAACATGATCGCGATTCAACGCGCTTATGATGAAGTAAAGTAAGGATCACCGAATGGAAAAAGCAGGATGGGATGGATTTGAAATTGGTGCAATGCTTCGCACCTTTGATGGGGCAATAAGTGATATCGCAACTACATTACCCGAGGATAGAGCATACTCGTCATCAAGCTCGTTTACCGCGAGTGTAGCCGATTGGCGTATTAAAAAACCGTTATTTAACAAAGATTACTGCATTGATTGCCAGTTCTGTTGGATTTATTGTCCTGATGTATCGATTATTTCACGGGATAAAAAAATGGTCGGGATTGATTTTGATCACTGTAAAGGGTGTGGAATTTGTGTGGAAGTATGTCCGACCAATCCAAAATCATTATTAATGTTCCCGGAACAACAAGATGAAGATGTCGCACTTGCCCAGTGGCCTAAAAAAGAGAAAAAAGAAAAAGAAGATGAAGCAGGGGAAGAATAATGGCTGAGACTATAGAACTACGAGACATTGAAGTCTGGGATGGGAATATGGCGGCGAGCCAAGCGCTTCGCCAAGTTCAAGTAGATGTTGTAGCAGCGTATCCGATTACTCCGTCAACCCCAATTGTTGAAAATTATGCCAACTTTGAAGCAAACGGTTATGTTGATGGCGAATTTGTTATGGTTGAGTCAGAGCATGCAGCGATGTCCGGCTGTATCGGTGCTTCAGCTGCAGGCGGGCGTGTAGCTACAGCTACGAGTTCACAAGGTTTTGCATTGATGGTGGAGACTCTCTATTCTGCATCAGGGATGCGTCTTCCAATTATTTTGAATGTGGCTAATCGTGCGCTTGGTGCACCGCTGAATGTTAATGGAGACCACTCAGATATGTATTTGGGTCGTGATAGCGGATGGATTCAGCTTGATGCATATAATCCTCAGCATGTATATGATCTGAATTTTATTGCATTTAAAGTAGCGGAAGATCACGATGTTCGTCTCCCTGCAATGGTTCACCAAGACGGGTTTATGACTTCCCATACGGCACAAGGAGTTCATACAATGACCGATGAGGTAGGATATGGTTTTGTAGGTGAATTCCAACCTATGAATGATATGCTCGATCTTGATCATCCGGTAACTCACGGGGTTCAAACAGAAGAAGATTGGCACTTTGAACATAAAGCACGTCAGCAGCATGCCCTCATGACGGTAGCCCTTCCAAAGATTGAAGCAGCATTTGATGCATTCGAAAAATTAACAGGGCGTCGTTATAATCTCGTTGAAACACACCAAATGGAAGATGCCGAAATAGCCGTTATCTGTATGGGATCATCGGTTGAAACAGCTATGGAAGTAGTGAATGAGCTTCGTGCGCAAGGTATCAAAGCCGGTGTTGTCGGGATTCGAGTATTCCGTCCATGGCCGTTGGAGCAATTGGCGCAAGTGCTTAAAAATGTAAAAGCAATCGGGGCATTGGATCGTTCAAGTCCTCATGGTAGTGTAGGTATGCTTTTCAACGAAGTTGCAGGAACGCTGTTTAACACAGATGCAAAACCGGTACTTACCAACTATATTTATGGTTTGGGCGGACGTGATTTAACAAAAGCACATTTGGTCGGTATTTTTAATGACCTCAAAGCAAATATGGATGCAGGTAAACCAACCACGCCATTACAGCAATATATCGGCCTTCGCGGACCGAAACTTTCGTTTTTCTAAGGGGTTAATGATGTCAGAAATTAAAAAAATTAAAAACCTTAAAGAGTTTTCAACTTCAGCGGATCGTTTTGAAGGGGCAAACCTTCTTTGCCCTGGATGCGCTCACTCCATTATCGTTCGTGAAGTACTCAATGCCACGAATGATGATTTGATCCTTGCAGCATCAACAGGATGTCTTGAAGTATGTACGGCGGTTTATCCATATACGTCATGGGATGCATCATGGATTCATATCGGATTTGAAAATGGTTCAACTGCAGTTGCGGGTGCAGAAGCGATGTATAAAGCGTTGAAGAAAAAAGGCCGCCTAAAACAGCCGGATCGTAAGCCTAAGTTTGTTGCTTTTGGTGGAGACGGAGCCACATACGATATCGGATTCCAATGGATTTCGGGTTGTTTTGAACGTGGACATGACATGATGTATGTTTGTTTGGACAACGAAGTATATGCAAATACAGGAGGTCAGCGTTCAAGCTCAACACCAATCGGTTCGTCAGCAACTACCAGTCCTGCCGGTCGTACAAGCTATGGTGAAAAGAAAAATAAAAAAGACATGATGGCAATTATGGCAGCTCACGGTGCTCCTTACGTAGCACAAGTCTCTCCAAGCAAATGGAAAGATATGGTGGCTAAAATCCAAAAAGGATTTGCTACTGAGGGTCCTGTATTTATTAATGCCGTCTCTCCATGTACAACCGAGTGGAAATTTTCACCGGAAGATACAATTTCAATCGCTGACTTAGCAACCGATTCTTTGGTATTCCCGTTGTATGAAATCATCAACGGTACAGAATTGAACATCACCTATCGTCCGAAAAATATTATCCCTGTTCGTGATTATTTGGGTGCTCAAGGGCGTTTTAAACACCTTTTCACTAAACAATACGAATATCTTATCGATGAGTGGCAAACGCGTGTCGATGCAAAATGGGAAGCACTCCAACGTCGTGAAGAAGCACGAGTATAAATATTTTTACGGCAAAGGGATGTATTCCTTTGTCTACGCTAGCCGCTTAGGCTACTAAAGCTTGCCTCTTTCGAGGCAGATTTTATTTACCTCCCCCTTTTTTTACCTTTCTATTTTACGAATAAATCAATAGGATAAACCAAAATGAGCGCATATTTTTGTGTAATTGATGCAGGAACAGGGAGTATTAGAGCCATTATTTTTGATACGCTGGGAAACCAAATTGCAATTGCGCAATATGAGTGGAATCATATCGCGTCAGAGAATGTTGCAGGGTCAATGGGCTTTGATTGTATCCATGGGTGGGAATTAGCAAAACAGTGTATAAAAGAAGTTGTTGTAAAAGCAGGGATAAGCTCTAAAGAAATAATCGCCGTATCCGCTTCGAGTATGCGTGAGGGGATTGTTGTCTATGATAAAGATAAGAATGAGCTTTGGGGTGTAGCAAACGTTGACTCTCGTGCAGGGGCTGAAGTTGGCACTCTAAAAAATACGTATCCTGATATGGAAAGAGAATTTTATAAATCAAGCGGACAAACGTTTGCTCTTAGTGTGGCTCCACGACTTTTGTGGCTTAAAAATAATCAACCCTCTCTGTATGAAAAAGCAACCTATTTTACAATGATAAGCGACTGGATACTGTTTAAACTCAGTGGGGAGTTAGCGAGTGAGCCCTCCAATGCAGGGACAGCAGGTGCTTTTAATCTCAAAAATCGTGATTGGGATAAACACCAGTTTGCACAGTGTGGTTTAAAAGATTTGTTTGTCCCTATGAAAGAAAGCGGAGAAGTTCTAGGAAAAATATCGGTACATGCTTCAAGAGAGACAGGTTTAAGCACTGAAACTCTCGTGGTAATGGGTGGCGGTGATGTCCAAATCGGTACGGCGGGACTTGGGGCAAACAAATTAGGAGATGCGGTTGTTTTAGGGGGAAGTTTTTGGCAGCAAGTGGTCAATATCTCCTCAGATACAATTTTATCCGATGAAATGTTGCTTCGGGTTAACCCCCATGTTGTGAAGGGAATGTCTCAAGCGGAAGGGATTACTTTTTTTACCGGTCTTGTAATGCGATGGTTTCGCGATGCATTGGGTGGAGGAAAAAGTTACTCTGAGCTTGAAGTATTGGCATCAAAGGTTCCTGTTGGCTCGTATGGGATTACCCCTATCTTTAGCGACCGTATGAATTATGGAGAATGGATACACGCTTGTCCCTCATTTATCGGGCTTGGATTGGACAGCAGCAAATACAATATCGGTTCTATGTTCCGTGCGTTGGAAGAGAATGCGTGTATCGTGAGTGCCATCAATCTTGAAAATATAAAAGCGTTCAGTGGGGTTTCCCCAACGTCGATCACCTTTGCCAGCGGTGCGTCTAATGGTACATTATGGTCACAGATATTAGCCGATGTTACAGGTTTGGAAGTAAAAGTCCCTGTAGTGAGAGAAGCAACGGCATTGGGTGTTGCAATGGCAGCAGGAATTGGCTCAGGAGTCTATAGAAATTTTGAAGAAGCAGGAAAAAACATTGTAAAAATAGAGCGTTGTTATGAACCGAATCCCTCTAATCTTCAGACCTACCAAGAGGTTAAAGATAAATGGATGAGAGTTTACGCTAAACAGATGGAGCTAGTTCGTGATGGGATATTAGAGCCGATGTGGAAAGCTCCAGGGGTTTAAACTCATTGGGTTAAAATAGCTAATTATGTTTATAATGAGCTATTTTAATTTGTAAATCATTAAAATAATGTTATTATGTGATAATTAATCAGAATAAGAGGGTGTTTAATGAAGCATAAGATATTTAGTGCAAGTATAGTTTTTGGTATCATACTTTTTGGTGATCTCTTTGCCAATGAGAGTGCGCAAGAGAGTTCAAAAAAACAAAGTATATCGCTGAAAACACGAGATGAGATTGATGTTGGATTGCAAAACTATTGGTACAAGTATGCAGAAGAGGTAGACGGCGCATTTTTTATGTCTAATACGGGGTATAAATACGGTCTCTCAGCCACAGGAATTAAAACGATCGGAGATGAGTATTATATGAGTGCGGATGCTCGCTATGCAACGGGTGATGTTAAATACAAGAGTGCTTCAGGTACGGGAAATGTTGCCGATAAAATGTATGAAATACGAGTGCTAGCAGGCAAAGAAGCCATAATTGAAAACTATCTTTTATCTTCGTATATTGGGGTAGGGTATCGCCGTTTAGATAACGATTTACGGGATTTAGGAAGTGGAGGTTATCGGCGAACCAGTCAGTATCTGTATATCCCTATCGGTGTAACGCATCGTTTTGCATTGGATGACATATCCCGTATTTCGAGCAGTATTGAGTATGATTATTTTGCATGGGGAGAACAAAAAAGTTATTTATCGGATATTAGTGCGGCATATGCAGCAGTGTATGGAGATCCAATCAATAAACAAAAGCATGGTTACGGTGCTCGTATTAACACTGCGTATGAACAAGAAAATTGGTCGATAGGACTCTTCTTCAATTATTGGAAAATTGGAGATTCACAGATAAACTATTATGTAGTTTTCCCAACAGTGTACAGTGCTATGGAACCGAAAAACGAAACAAAAGAAGTAGGCGTCCAGATCAAATATCGTTTTTAAAATATGATGAAGTGATTTAGAAGGGGTACGCCCCTTCATCCAACAATTCCAATTCCTCTGTATACTTATCCTCCACAAACGGCTCATAGTGCGATTTGTAATAGGCATAGTGCTCGGTATGTTTATGCCCTTCAAGCGCTTCATTATCTTCCCATGACTCGACGGCAAAAAATTTCTTTGGGTTAATTTGAGACTGGAAGATATAATAAAAAAGACATCCTGATTCTTTGAGCGAGGGGGCGACCATATCTTCGAGGAGTTTTTTGACAGTTTGGATGTGTTCCTCTTTGGCGATGAAGGTTACTTTTTTGGTTATTTTCATTGTTTGTCCCTTTTTAATTTTGCCTGCTCTAATTCCCAATACTCCATCTCAAACATCTGTGCAAGGCTAAGAGATGTCCATCCTCCAAGTTGTTCAGCAGTTAGGATTGCCGTGATAGTATGGCATACGATGTCGGCAATAATAGCGGACTCTTTCTCATCTTTTCCTAAGGCTACAACACCGATTCCACGAAGTATGGCGTAGCGGGGGGCAAGATCGAGGCAGGTGTGTTCTTTGTTAGCGTATGTATTGAAATAGTTTTGATAATCTTGTACAAATTGTGCAATGCCGGAGGAAACATCTTCATCAATAATGGCAGGAAACGGTTTGATTCGGATAACGTGTTCGGGGGTGAGTTCCCCTTTTTTCATTAATATTTCGAGATGGGGAAAGATACTAAGCAATTTAGCACGGGCAGAATCCATAACGATGGGAAAAATAGCGCATCCTCGCAAAGTACCCACCTCATGAGCCAAGTGGGCGATAATGCTAGGGTCGGTATTGCCTTTGCAGTCATTGCAGGGGAGGGTGACATTTTTTTCTAAATAGTTTTCAGCAACAGTGACAATATTAATCATTTTCTCATAGGCACGTTTGGCATCATTATCAAAAGTAAAGACACCGTGATTGAGAAGAATAATCCCATCAAGTGAGTTCCATTCAAGAGCTAACGTTTGTAAATAAATATGACGTGCCAGTTCAAATCCGGGCATAACATAGTCAATAATAACCATGTTTTTACCATAAAGCTCTTCGATGATTGCTTTGCCATTAGGGGTGTTGGTGAGGGTGACAACGGCATCGGCATGGGTATGGTCTACAAAATTAAATGGGATACTGGCATGAAGTATTGCTTCAATAGAAGGGCTGGGAAAACTCTGATCTGCCATCGCAGCGCGTTGTTCTTTGACCATCTGTGTATCACTAAGAGTCTCACGAGATGCCATCTCTATAAGGGTGTCTAAATTAACAGGAGAAAATCCCCCTTTTTCAATGGTATCGAGATTCCATCCAGACCCTTTGACATACAGTATGCCATCAATTTTAACCGAGGTATTGCCCCCGCCATGGAGGACTAAATCTTTGCTTTGACCTAATAGTTGAGAAGTATAGACACGCAGTGCCAGTGGGTCATTTTGATATTGGGCGGCGATGGTATCGTCAAAGAGGCTTTTCATAATATTCCTTAATTAGTAGTCAAATTATAGCGACGCAAGGATGAAATATGGTACTATTGCCACAACTAAAATCAGATTTTTAAGGATACTTATGCCACTTCTTGATAGCTTTACCGTTGATCACACTATTATGCCTGCACCTGCCGTTCGTCGTGCAAAGGGGATGAAAACTCCAAAAGGGGATGATATTACCGTTTTTGATTTACGTTTTTGCCGTCCGAATGAGGCGATTTTATCTCAAGAGGGAATTCATACATTAGAGCATTTGTTCGCAGGCTTTATGCGTGACCATCTCAATAATGGCAAAACCGAGATTATCGACCTCTCTCCGATGGGATGCCGTACGGGCTTTTATATGAGTGTTATAGGTTCTCCTACGGAAGAGGAAGTTGTTGAAGCGTGGGAAGCCTCTATGCACGATGTGATTGCAGTCGAAAAACAAAGCGATATTCCTGAACTTAACCTCTACCAATGCGGAACATGTGCGATGCATTCTCTCGAAGATGCCAAAGCGATTGCCGCTGAAGTATTACGCAAAGACATCGATATTATGGATAATGAAGCGTTGAAACTTGATTTATCCAAGGTGGATTAATGCTGCTTTTATTACCGATGAATGGCGATGATATCCAGGAGTCTGAACTCGTCGGGATTTTATCTGTAACCCACTGGGCGACGGTAGAAGTCGAAGAGGGAAAAGTCGTTGAGATTCATTTTTATAAAGATCGCGCTGAGATAGAGGGGTGTCTGGATGCGGTTATCGTTACGGGCAATTATGAGCCCGTGATGGAGTTTATCGACCAGCAAATGATGGTTCTTGTAGCGCATACGCAACGGACGATTGATGATATAGTTGAAGCGTATCTTTTCCGAGAGCTACACGATTTGGCACTATGATTTTTTTTGATTTGCTTCGCCCCTCGCCTCAAATGAAAATGATGATGGTGACATCACATGCGGATGATTTAGCGTACCAATTGTGTGAGCATCTTCAGGGATGCAATGGGTCGGTTGACCTCTCTCGTTATCCGGGAGTCCATCAAAATGTAGAACATGAAGTTCTCTCAAAATCGGAGTTACTAAAAAATTTTTCTTCACCTCCTCGTGGTACATCGCGTGATTACGAAGCGGTGATTGTCCACGATGTTCTCCACCTCCATGAACTCCCTCTCAAATTTTTACAGCTTATTTACCGTTTGATGGAAAATTCTGCTGAGATTATTATTATTCAAGTCCATGGTGTGATGGAAGTTGGTGAGGTAGAATCTTTATTGGAACAAGCAGAATTTCGTGCTCCCAATACTATTTACGATTTGCTAGAAGGGCATGATGTGATTGTGGCGAAAAAGATGCACATGTGGGGAAATGGACTGTAGTGAATTGGATTCAAAGCAAAGACGGAAGCTATACCGCATACAGTGCGCAGTACGATGAACATTACCACTCGACCAAAGATGGGGCACTAAACGAATCTCTCAAAAAACACGTCGAGCCTGCTTTTGCCCTTCATTGCGATAAAGAGCATCTCAAAATCATCGATATTTGTTTTGGACTGGGATTAAATACTCTTGCAACTCTCTATTATCGTGATACCTATTTTCCTAATATGACACTGGAAATTTATTCTCCCGAATTGGATGGCGAATTAGTTGCTTCTTTGGTTGATTTTCCCTATCCTGAAATCTTCGAACCGTACCGAAATGTTATTGCAGATCTTGCCGCAAGCGGTGAGCATGAGGATGACCGGACTCGTATTACCGTTGAGATTACCGATGCGAGAGTGGCAATGAGAGAGTTGGCAGGTGTTTGGAATGTCTGTTATCAAGATGCGTTTAGCCCATCTAGCAATCCAGCACTTTGGACAAGAGAATATTTCGCTGACATTGCACGGCTGATGAGGGATGAGGGGATTGTGACCACGTACTCAACGGCTTTGGCAACACGGTTGGCTCTGTATGAAAACGGATTTAATATTTATTTGAATCAGGGTGAGGGGTATCGTAGTGCAACCGTTGCATCGGTGAGAGAGTTAGAGGATTTTGAGAAAGTTGATATGGAGCATAAAATCCGATGTAATCTAAATATTATGAGTTTAAGAGATGTAAACCAATTAAAATAATATTCTTTTTTATGGGTTATAGTGTATTATCGGAATAATCAATGATTAAAATAGTACGGATTGCATTATGACGCTTGAGAAAAAATTTATTTCCCATTATATGTTGACCGAAACAATACAGTCGGAAGAAAACTATTGTCGGTGGCTAGCTGAAGACATGCGGTCAAACAGAGAGGTTTGGATCACCGAATTTTTTGAGAGAAGCGGAAATGGTATAGGAGACAAGTGGTTAAAATTTGCATCAGAAATTAAAAAAATTTCGCTCCCTTCTGTTCTTCAGATATCTGATTTTTTTCGTGAAAGTGATTCAGTCTTTGTAGTCTCTGAGATACCGAAAGGGAAAATGTTAAGCCCTATGGAACAATATGATGAAGATCATTTTCGAAAAATAGGGGGGAACCTTTTAAGAGCATTGGTCTTACTGCAACGAAATGGGATAGGATTGGAGAGCCTTTCTCTAAACGATATTTTTGTAGATGAGAGTGGTGAAATTAAATTTTTTTTTGGAGAGGGATGGATTTTAAAATCTGACAAAGAAAGCCGTGAAAAAGAGATTGATTTATTTGCTACAGTTCTTTTAAATTATTTAGGTTTTAAGGATGAAGGGAAAGTTGAAATAACCCAAGAGTTTTTAAAAGAGTTTGTACCGGAAAAGATATATTCACTGTTTGATGAGATACTGATTAATCGGAAGGTTCAACATTTTGAATCACTCAATCGTTATTTTCAGGAGAAAATGAAAGTAAAAGTTGATTTGGTAATTAATATGGATGAATCAGATCGTTCTACTTCAAATAAGCTTGCACGTTACGTAGTGCTGGGTAGTGTCACTGTAATTATTTTTATAGTATTTTCTACAAAAACTGATTTGTCGCAGAGTGTTTCACGCTTTGATGTATTACGTTTTCATATGCTAGGCTATATAGGTATGTCTGAACCGCAACGTATTTTAGGCGAATTGTATGAAAAGGGTAATGGTGTTGATTGTGATATGAAGGAGTCGATTAAGTGGTATCGAAAAGCGGCACACAGTGGAAATATATATGCTCAAATGAGTTTAGGACATTTTTACGATAAAGGGGTTGGAGTTCTGGCTGATAGAAAACAAGCACTTTATTGGTTTACGCTGGCGGCAACGAATGGGGATGAATTGGCTAAAAAAAATCTTTCAGAAATGATGCAGAAATCGACGGATTTAACGAAATTTTTACCACAAGAACAAGAAATGATCCCAACTGGTAGTCATAATAATGTTGCACAAATCATCGAACTAGCTATACCGATACTCCCAATGGAGGAAAAGTATTCCGCTCCAAGTCAACGGTTTCATACTTATTGGCTCCATTCTGGTAGTTCAAACAATTTACAAAAATCTGATCAATTCGGCGGAATTTTTGGGTGTTATGGGGAAGGGTTGAAAAATCCTGTTGAGCTTGTTACATTTAATCATGATGTACGAAGTATGACCGTGGATGGAGAGGGAAATCTATATTGGGCAGACAATACGACAGGACAGATAATAAAATCAGATTCGAATGGGAAAAATGTTAGAGCAATCGTTGGAAGATTGTCCCATCCAATGGGGATTGCAGTAGATAAACAAAGAAAATTGTTATTTTGGAGTGACCGCCAACAACACGAAGGAGGTTTCTCAAGTGATATCGGAAGGTCCGATCTAGATGGAAATAATGCAAAATATATCGTTGTCAACGGTTTGGTATCAGGGGGAAAACTTAAAGTTGATGAGAAAGAAGGGAAGCTGTATATTGCAGACATTGAAGGTAAGAAAATCGTTAGAGTAAATGAAGATGGTGAAAATATGATCGGGCTTGTTTTTGCGATTAAGCCTGAAGGCTTTGATATTGATATAGAGAATAGAAAACTTTATTGGACCGATGATCTTAATTCGGGGATTTATCAAAGTGATTTTGATGGAAGAGATAAACGTATAGTTTATACCTACTTTACGACGGATGAAAATTTTGAAACTGTGATGTACAATCCTAAAACGCAAAGAGTTTATTTCGGAAAGCTTGGCCCGGTAAGTCAATCTATATGGTCAACATCAGTGAATAATACTGAATCTATCCGCCCTCAAGAGTATGTAACCAATTTCAAAATTCATGACATTATTAGAAATTAAAATGATTTATTGCGCTGATTGGTTTCGAAAATTTGGTTCTTTAAGGCGATAGTTGTTAATGAGGTGGCGAAGGCGGTTGGGGTTAAATCGCCAAAAATGTTTCGTATCAAACTCCGGATGGTTATGCATTTTTTCAAATAATTCTTCTTCGGTTATGTCAGGAGTGTTAGATTCAACCATAATTTTTTCCAATTGTGTGACTGATTCGGGTGTGGTATCATCATCCACTAAAGGTTTTTGAGGAAGAAAGAGATAGATCTTATAGAGTGAAATGACTAATCCCCCTACGAAGGCAAGAATCATTATGAGTTCAATGGTTTTCATGGTTAGTACAACGCGCTGATGTGGTC
Source organism: Sulfuricurvum sp. (assembly GCA_028714915.1). GTDB lineage: Bacteria > Campylobacterota > Campylobacteria > Campylobacterales > Sulfurimonadaceae > Sulfuricurvum. The sequence goes on along the minus strand of JAQTLL010000001.1, from coordinate 330,227 downwards.
TACATCGTTCCAGCTCAAATCTTTTTTACTGGATGTGGTGAGGATATGACGCATATAGCGGGCAAATACATCGGTTTCAATATTTACCCGTGTCCCTTTTTTGTACGTTCCAAACAGGGTTTCGCGCATGGTGATTGGGATGATGGTGAGACGAAATGTATTTTTCAGTACATCATTGACCGTTAGGCTGACTCCATCGATGGTGATGGAGCCTTTGGGGGGGATGAGAGGGATAAATTCAGGATCTATTTTGATGATGACATCATAACTGTTGCCATTGTCGGTGATGGATTCAACGGTTCCGATGGTATCGATATGCCCTTGGACAATGTGCCCTTCAAAACGATCTCCCATCATCATGGCGGGTTCGATATGGACACTACCTGTAAGTTTTTCGGTGGCAATATGAGTGAGTGTTTCGGGGGAGAGTTCGACGCTAAAGCCATCACTTTCTATACTGACGACCGAGAGACACGTACCATTGATGGCAATCGAATCTCCGAGTTTTGGTTTGTGTGCCGCTTTAAGAGAGAGGCGATTAGCTCCAAAGTTTTTAACACGTGCCATTTCACGAATTAATCCTGTAAACACGCCATACCTTCTTCAATACTTTTATATTTTCCTGCCGTAAAACCTAAAAATGCCGCGTTGAGTTGTACTATTTTAGCAAGATTTTCATCGGGATTATTTATAAGATTTTGCATCGACTCTGCGTTCATCTCTTCTTTGGTGCTAATGGGTGTAATACCAAAATCTTCAGGGTTAATGTAGTGGGTAGTTGTTTCGCCGTTTTTGACAATTTTATATTTGGTATTCTTGATAATTTCAGGTGTTCCTTCGTGCCCTTGGACAATCAAAAGACGTGTATAGTATGGTGCATACAGTGATGCATAGAGATCAAAATAGGGGGCGTGATGCATACCGATGAGAGCCGTAGGAGCCAAAAAATTGAGTTTTTCGAGGGTATTAAATGCGGTGCGAATATCAATATCATTGCGCAACGGTGTTAAATCGCTTAATCCGCTGAGTAAATCTCGACGATGATGGAGAGTGAGATTGGGTGCGGTATGGTTAAATTGATGAGGTGAACTTCCATATTTTGGTCCCAGAGGAATATCATACGTCGCATGAATGTTTAAATCACCCAATAATTCAGCTGCTTTGAGCATTAAAAAGGGAAATTTTGTTTTCCCATCCATTGCATAGCCGATTTCGACCCCTTGCCCTTTATGAGATTTGAGTTTTTCAACCAAATAGTCGATACATCCACTCAGTTCTTCTTCGCTCTCACCCTGCACTCTCCATCCGAGTAAAAAAGCACTGATAAGCGTATCGGGGATACGTCGCTCTATGATGAGTGAAAATGCATCTTTGGTTTCTTCACGGGTAAGGGGACGATTTCCTTTTGGTCCTGTCCCCACCGCTTTGAGATAGCTCAAAAATCGGATATGCTCAGGGCTAAAAGAGGTATTGATATTGGTTACCATATTATTTTTCCTTCTTCTTGTAAATTTTGGATAATCATTTTGGCTTTTTCGTGACCGTTATAGGCTGCTTTGCGGCACCACTCAAGTGCTTGGTCATGATCGGCATCACATCCCAATCCTTGATCGTACATAAGCCCTAAATTGTACTGGCTCTCAGCGAGATTAAGTCCCGCACCTCGTGAAAAACAGATAAACGCTTTGGGATAATCTTGTAAAACTCCATGCCCCTCTTTGAGAAGAACTCCAAGGTTATTAAAAGCTCCAGCATGTCCACGCTTCGCCGCTTCTTCGTACCAAAATGCTGCTTCGCTAAAATTTTGAATGCATCCAAGCCCTCGCTCAAGGCTAAGGGCTGCTTCGTATTGCGCTTGAGGAAAATTCAAAACAGCAGATCGGATGAGAAGTTCATGGGTTTTGAATTGATCGTGTAGCACAACAACTCCATCAGCATACATCAATGCGAGGTTAAAGAGAGCAGTCGGTTCTTCGAGATCAGCTGCTTTTACATAAAACTCATACGCAGTAGGGAGATCTTTTTCCACTCCAAGTCCTGACTGATACATGAAGCCAAGGGATGAGAGAGCGGTAGGATTGCTTTGTTCTGCAAGAGCAGTGAAAAGCTCCAGAGCTTTTGGATAGTTTTGAGAATTATAAGCGTCGAATGCGGTTTGAAGCATATCTGGTATCCATTTTTGAGAAATTATAACGTGCCTAGCTTTAACGCCTTACTTTTCGATCTCCCCGATTTTTTTCTTTAAGTTTCGTAATAACATCTTTTATCCGCTCTTTTTCTTTTAAAAGATCATCACGAATAAGGTGTTCTTCATCTCCATCGACAGCAGGGTCAAATTCGAGAGGGGTCGGGTCATAATTTTTTAAGAGTTCTTCGAGAGTTTTCGGTGTGTCCATTGTATGTCTCGCATCAAAGATTTTACTTAATTCTATACTGTTTTTGCTTTAGATTTTAGTGCTTTCAACTATAACGGTTATAATTGCGTCAATAATTTACGTAAAAGAAGTCAATCATGCAATATGACGTAATCGTAGTCGGCGGAGGACACGCAGGAATCGAAGCCGCACTCGCATCTGCCCGTATGGGACATAATACCTTGATGGTCTCGATGTTAGCCGAGCAAGTTGGGGCGACAAGCTGTAATCCGGCTGTGGGCGGTTTGGCAAAAGGGCATTTAGTCCGTGAACTCGATGCCCTTGGCGGCGAGATGGGTCTGCTGACCGATGAAGCAGGGATACAGTTTCGTATTCTCAATATCACCAAAGGTCCGGCAGTACGGGGAAGCCGTGCGCAAATTGATATGGATCGCTATCGTGTGATTGCCCGTAATACCATTCTCACAACTCCCAATATGAGCCTTATCCAAGAGACGGTCACCTCTCTTATTATTGAAGACAATATGGTAGTTGGGGTACACACCCATTTGCTCAACGAGTATCGTGCCAAGCGTGTCATTTTAACCACAGGGACATTTTTAAACGGGATGATTCATATCGGTGAAATCCGCCAAGAGGCAGGACGTTTTGGAGAGTTTGCGGCCAAAGGCTTGACGGATTCACTGCGTGAGCATGGGCTAAATGTTGGACGGCTAAAAACGGGAACATGCCCTCGTGTGGACAGTTCTTCCATCGATTTTAGTGTGATGGAAATTCAAGACGGGGATAATCTCCCCAATCCGTTTAGTTTTCGTACCGACCGTGAAAAATTTGCACGGGAAAAAAAACAGCTTCCTTGCTATATCGCCTATACCAATGAAGATACCCATAGCTTAATCGAAGGAAATTTTCACCGTGCACCTTTGTTCACAGGACAGATTGAAGGGGTAGGACCTCGCTATTGTCCCAGTATCGAAGATAAAGTGAACCGTTTCCGGGACAAAGAGCGCCATCACCTCTTTATCGAACCGCAAACGGCCGAAAATACAGAGTGTTACATTAATGGGATGTCTACGTCGCTTCCGCCTGATGTACAGCGGGAGATGATTCACTCGGTCATAGGGATGGAAAATGCTAAAATCGTCCGTTACGGCTACGCCATAGAGTACGATTATGTTGATCCCACCGAGCTAAAACATACGTTGGAGACGAAAAAAATCAAGCATCTCTACTGTGCAGGACAGATTAACGGAACAACCGGATACGAAGAGGCAGCAGCGCAAGGGTTGATGGCAGGAATTAATGCCGCCTTGTCGCTTGAGGAGAAAGCACCTCTTATTTTACGTCGTGATGAAGCGTATATTGGTGTTCTTATCGACGATTTGGTGACCAAAGGGACGAAAGAACCGTACCGTATGTTTACCTCTCGTGCCGAATATCGATTGTTATTACGTGAAGAGACAGCAGATTTGCGTTTGGGGCAATACGGTCACGCATTGGGACTGATAAGTGATGAGGAAATGGCGCGAATCGATTTGAAGCGACTGCAAATCAATGAGGGACTTGCCCTTTTGGATGAGACGATTTTAACACCGACTAAAGAGTTTCTAGTATTTTTGGAGAGTATTGATGAAGAGCGTATTAATGACAGAATGGCAGCAACGCAACTCGTTTCACGTAAAAGTTTTGAGTTGGATAAGCTTATAGCGCTCATTCCGAGTTTTTCGATGCTTGATCCCTATATTCAAGAGCAGATTCTCATCGAAGCAAAATACGCTCGTTATGTTGAGAAACAAAGTGAAGATGTCGAAAAAATGTCACGAATGTTGCATATTGCCATTCCTGAAAATTTTGATTTCAAATCCGTATCGGGTCTGTCAAACGAAATTGTTGATAAGCTCGGACGGTTCAACCCCCCAACCCTGCAAGCCGCCTCACAAATCAGCGGTATGACACCGGCGGCTTTGGATATTTTACAAATTTACATCAAAATGGCGGGGAAAAAGTAATGCGCCTATTTTATTACGTCCACACAGGACACCGTATCGGACTTGACCGTTTTCATCGGGCAGCGTGCATACTCAACGAACTGAGTGATTTGGATATTACGTTGTTGTGTTCTGATTTTAGAATTGCCGGTGAGGCACGTTACTTTGGTATTAAACGCGCTGTTGGGGTTGATCTTGTCCGTAATATTCCGCAGATTGCGCAATACGGGGATAAAATCATCTTTGATTCTGATGAGATAAATCCGACGTTAATGGAAGATATGACGCAGTTTTTCTCGACTTTTATTCGAATTAGCGATAATCCAAATGAGTTAAAATATGAGAAAGAATTTTTAATATCACCGTATTTGCACGGTGATGGTATTACAACGGGAATCATTGTGGATACGAAGTACAATGAAGTCCTCCCTAAAACGATTGAGATGGCGCTGTTTTTTGGGGATGATGATTACGAAAAAGATTTAGAGCTCCATCAAGACTTATTTGCTGGGTATAAAATGGAGCTTCTGATGGGGTTTTATCACTTTTTAGGGTATGAAAAGAACCTTAAAGAAAGCTTTAGTGCTGTTCATGAGAGTGACGAGTATGACACGGTAATTCGCCACACCGACGTACTTATCAGCGGTTCTCCGATGGCGGTTTTGCAAAATTTATTCGGAGGCGGACGACCGATTTATCTGCAACGGCCTGATTACCCAAGAGATTTTTTCCCATTATTTGAAAAAATGGGAATTCCTGTTGTTGATGGTTATGATAAAGAACAACTTATGGAAATTATAAGCAATCAATCATCAAAAAGTTATCAAAATAATCAAAAAAGTAACAAGGAAGTTATTGAATTTATAAGAAACACTCTTGTTTTATAGAAAATTAAACTTTTCTTGCTTATGATAAAGGGTTAAATTTCTAAATTAAGTGAGAAATGATGAAAGATGAAAGCAGAAGAGGCTTTATAGGTAAAGCCTTTGGTGCCGTTGCTGCCGTGGGTGGGGTTGCCTCACTCCTTGCAATGAAGAAAACATGGGATCCGCTTCCAAGTGTTATGTCAGCTGGTTTTACAACCGTAGACGTATCAGCACTTGAAGCCAATAAACTAGAAATCGCAGTATGGCGCGGTAAACCGATATTTATTCTTAAATATACTGAAGATATGAAGCCAACTGATGGACGCAGTGTTAAAGTCGGTGATCATTATTACTCTGTTATGATTGGATTGTGTACTCATTTGGGTTGTATTCCTGCGTATCGTAGTGATGAAAAAGATTTCAAATGTGCCTGTCACGGTGGTGAATTTTCATTGGCGGGTGTGAATAAATTTGGACCGCCTCCACGTCCACTTGATCTTCCTCCATTTAAAATTGATGGAACAACTCTTGTCCTTGGTGAAGAAGGTCCTGAGTATAAAGCTATGATGGCAAAAGCAGGAGGAGCATAAGATGGCAGAATTTAAGCAAGCAGATTCGATGTACGAATGGTTTGATCAGCGTTTAGGAATTGATAAATTCGTAAAAGTGATGATGACGGAATATTGGATTCCTAAAAATATTAACTTTTTGTGGGCAATGGGTGTTTTGCTAACCGTTATGTTCACATTATTGATTGTTTCGGGAATTTTCCTTTTAATGTACTACAAGCCTGATGTTAATATGGCGTTTGATAGTGTCAACTATACGATTATGCAAGAAGTCGGCTACGGATGGTTATTCCGACATATTCATGCTGTCGGTGCATCAGTTGTCTTTTTGGTAATTTACATTCACATGTTTACCGGTATCTATTATGGCTCTTATAAAAAAGGGCGTGAAATGATCTGGATTTCTGGAATGTTGTTGTTTGTTCTTTTCTCAGCAGAAGGGTTTAGCGGTTATATGCTTCCATGGGGACAAATGAGCTACTGGGCAGCATACGTTATTACCGAAATTTTTGGCGGTATTCCTCTTATCGGCGGTGATTTAGTCGTATGGATTCGCGGTAACTTTTACGTATCTGATGCTACCCTTACCCGTTTCTTTATGCTTCACGTATTATTGATTCCTCTTGCAATTCTTGGTGCTATTGTATTTCACTTTTATGCACTTCGTTTTCCGCATGTCAACAATGAAGCAGGAGAATTTTTTGATTTTGACAAAGAAGCAGAGAAATATCTTGCAGGAGATAAAAAGAATTCTAAAGTAGTCCCTTTTTGGCCTGTATTCTTGTCTAAAGACTTTTTTGTTTTAGGCTTTTTCTTGCTGTTCTTTTTCTATTTGGTTTTCTTCCATTATGATTTCGCAATGGATCCGGTTAACTTTGATAAAGCAGATGGTCTTAAAACACCGGCACATATCTATCCTGAGTGGTATTTCTTGTGGAGTTATGAAGTATTACGCGGATTCTTTTTTGAAATTGCCGGTGTTTCAGGAAAATCATTGGGTCTGATTGCATTTGCTGCTGCTCAAGCTGTTTTCTTCCTTATGCCATGGTTGGATCGTTCACCAATGGTGAAACCTGCTAATCAGCGTCCGTATTTTAAATACTGGTTTTGGTTCTTGATGGTGGACTTGATTGTCCTTACAGTGTATGGTAAATTACCTCCGACAGGTGCAAATGCATGGGTTGGATTTGCATCATCAATAACTTTCTTGACGTTGTTTATTTCATTGCCATTTGTTACTAAAGCAGAAGCTAAAAAAGTAGGGGGCAAATAATGAAAGAGTTTAAAATATTGGCAGTTATTGCTGCTCTTGTAGGTATTACTTATTATGGAATCGAACCGTATGCGCATCATGTAATGCATCCTGAAGTAAAAGCGGCAGATTTCGCATTTAAAGATTTGAAAAATGTTGATACTTCTCTTGCTGGGAATGTTGTCAATGGTAAAGTCCTTGTAGAAGCTAACTGTCTTGCATGTCACGCTATCGAAGCGGCAGGGCACCCTGCTACAATGCCAAATACAGATGCAGCGGCAGCGTATGGTGTTGTTCCGCCTGATTTGAGTAGTGCAGGTCGTATTTATGACAAAAACTATTTAGCAAACTTTATTTTTGATCCGGTGAGCGCTATGCACCTCAGTCATAAATATCCAGTAGGAGGAGCAAAAGCATTCCCAATGCCTGCTTATAACTGGATGTCTCCTCAAGAGATTATGGACGTTGTGGCATATCTTCAATCGGTTACTCCAAAAGTAGCTGAGAAAGATGTACATAAAGCAACCTATGATGCTGCATGTGGACGTTGTCACTCGATGAGCTATGCGAAGTCTGAAGCGACAACACCAAAAGACGCTATTAAAGCATATATGGGTGCAACACCTCCTGATTTGTCTCAGTACATCAAGAGTCGTAAAGAGCACTACTTACACGGCTTTATCAATGATCCTCAATTGCTATTGGCAGGAACATCTATGCCACGCGTAGGATTGAGTGAAAAAGCTCAAGAAGAAGTTATTGCCTATATGGAAGAGATTGGAGATTCGAAAAAAGCGGAGCGTGAAGACGTTGGTCTTCGAGTAATGCTTTATACTCTTATCTTCGCCATCCTTGCATATCTTTGGAAACGTAAAATCTGGTCAGAAGTTCACTGATTTAAACGCCAAGGGGATTTATTCCCTTGGCCGCGCCAGCCGCTAAGGCGCTGAAGTTTGCCTCATCCGAGGCAGAATCTTTTTTGCTAATCTTCTCAATAAATAAAACTCCAAACTACTTTTAGATACACTCGCGCATTGCTCCTTTTTATAGGGATTTTCAAGGATAGTCGTGTTAATAGATAGTTATGGCAGAACAGTTGATTATTTACGCGTGTCGGTAACAGAGCGATGTAATTTCAGGTGTCAGTACTGCATGCCTGAAAAACCTTTTTCGTGGGTCCCCAAAGAGAATCTTCTTAGTTTTGAAGAGCTGTTTGAGTTCATCAAAGTATCCATTGATTCAGGAGTTAAAAAAATTCGTATCACTGGAGGAGAACCTCTGTTACGTGAAGACCTTGATCGTTTTGTCAAAATGATTCATGACTATAAAAGTGATATTGATTTGGCGATGACAACCAATGCGTATTTATTAAAAGGCGCTGCACAGAAACTGTATGATGCAGGACTTCGTCGTATAAATGTTTCAATCGATTCTCTTATCCCTAATGTTGCAGAAAAAATCGCTAAAAAAGATGTTTTAAGTCACGTATTGTCTGGAGTCGAAGAGGCTCTTCGTGTGGGGTTTCGGGTAAAAGTCAATATGGTTCCTATGAAAGGGATGAATGACGCTGAGATTTTGGATGTACTAGAGTTCTGCAAAGAGCGTAATATGACGGTTCGTTTTATCGAATATATGGAAAATGTTCATGCGCAGGTTGATATTAAAGGGATGCAGAGTTTCGAGCTTTTAGAGATTATCGGAAGTCGTTATCTTTACAGGGATGAGGGTTTTGATGGACACTCACCCTCACATTACTATAAGCTTGATAATGGATATGAGTTTGGAATTATTGAGCCTCATAAGGATGATTTTTGTGCGAAATGCAATCGCATTCGTCTTACCGCTGAGGGGAACTTGATCCCGTGTTTGTATTTTGATGAGGCGATGAGTATTCGTGATAGCATACGACGCGGGGATATAAAAGAGGCAGCTTTGGTTCTCAAAGAAGTTATCCGCACAAAGCCTGAAAAGAACCGCTGGAGCGATCCTGATGGAGAACTTTCCAAGCGGGCATTTTATGAGACGGGAGGGTGAGATGCTTTATTTAGTTGAACATTTTTATGACCATTGCAATACGACGTTTGAACGCGTCCAAACGTCTGCGTTAACACTGGGTTTTACTCTGCGTAAGGCTCAAAAAGCTACGCTTTCGACGGAGCTAAAATGTTATATTTAGTAGAACATTTTTACTCCGTCCAAGGTGAGGGTAAGTATGTCGGAACTCCCTCTCTGTTCTTCCGTTTTGGAGGGTGTAACCTCAAGTGTGAGGGATTTGGATGCCATGAAATAACTTCTGACGGGCGTAAAATTATCGGATGCGATACGGTGTATGCGGTAGATCGCAAAGGGTTTGGGGAGTTGTGGCAGGAAATCGAAGAGCTCCAAACGCTGATTTGGATTATGAATGGTTATCGCCTCCCTCCTCATGTCGATGTTGTTCTCACAGGCGGTGAACCGCTGATTTATGCGAATGAGCCGATTTTTGTAGAGTTTATTGACTATTTAATTTCTCAAGGGCATCGGGTAACGTTTGAGACAAATGCGACAATTGCTCCTGATTTTCAGAAATATCCTTTTTATAAAGAGGCGGTTTATGCATTGTCTGTAAAACTTTCAAATAGCGGTGAACCTTTGGAAAAACGGTACAAAAGCGATGTAATTAGAGCCATTATTGCCAACGCAAGTGGGAGTTTTTTTAAGTTTAGTGTGGATGAACCCTCATTGGTCAGTATTTTGGAAGAGGAAATAGATACAATTATCGCACCGCACCCTTACACGAGCGTCTATTGTATGCCACTAGGCGGTGATAAAGCTCATATCGAAGCCAACTGCGAAGCGGTTATTGAGTTTTGTAAACGGCGCGGATTTATTTATAGTGATCGTTTACATATTCGTATTTGGGATCAAAACCACGGCGTGTAAAATCTTATAGTCCTAAAATAGGGCTAAACATCTATGAAATAGGCGTTTTAAAGGCTTATAAAATTTTAAGAAATTGACTTTTTGAAGTCATTTGAACCCATTTTGACCCATATAAAGTGGGAAAAAAGTGGGAAAAAACTAAAAATAGCCCTGATGATTAGAAGTCAAGATATCATGTATATTTATGGTTAATGAATAATGTTAGCAATATCATTTGAGTGTTTATTGTTTGAAATGTGTATATATTATAAAAAAGCTATAATAGATAAACTACTTTTTATAAATATTTAAAATTAAAGATTTCAACTATGCCTACACAACGACCGAGCAAAATATATGATTTGATCTTACAAAGCGTCAAAGATATCGAATCTGAATTACAGTCAGTTTCTAGTGATGCAAAACTTGATAATGCAAAGCAACAAGCACTAGATATAATCAAAAATTTCAGGATAATAAAAATTGATCCATCCATTGAAGAGCTAAATCAAAATCAAGAATGGGATATATACACAATAGCTTTTTACGGAGAAACCAATGCAGGTAAATCTACAGTAATAGAATCTTTAAGAATATATTTTCAAGAAAAAACGAAACTTGAAACACAGAATAAGTTTAATGAAATACTTAACAAATATGAAAATAAAGTAAAAGAGATAGAGCAAGATCTTTTTAATACTATATTTGGCATTGATCAATCCAAAATAAAATATGACACCATCACTGCAAAATTTGAAACAATAAAAAAAGAGATAGAAACAAAAATTCTAAATTTAAAAAATTTAGATATAGAAAAAAAGGAGAAGTCTCACTGGTATAGATTTATTTCTTTTTTAAATTTTAACTCCATAAAAAAAGATATTGTTGATTTAGAAAGATTGCTCAATAAAGAAGAGACAAGAGTTAAAGATGAACTCAAAAAAATAAATGATGAAAAAGAATTTGGAGAAAAAAATCTAGCAAATTTTGAAAATTTCTTGCAAAAACTCCATGCAGAAAACCTTCCAATACTTCATGATTTATCTGATGGTCAAATCATTGGAGACGGAAGGTCTGATTTTACACAACAAACGACTCACTATCTTTTTACACACAATGAACAAAAATTTGCTTTTTTAGATGTTCCAGGGATTGAAGGAAAAGAATCGGTTGTAATTGATGAAATTTCATCGGCAGTAAAAAAAGCACATGCAGTATTTTATGTAACAAGCAACCCGACACCTCCACAAAAAGGTGATGTTGGCAAGAAAGGGACATTGGAGAAAATTAAAGAACATTTAGGATCCCAAACCGAAGTTTATGCGATTTTTAATAAGCGAATAACCAATCCAATGCAACTAGAAAAGCTACTAATAAATGAAGATGAATATCTTAGTTTGGAAGTGCTTGATACAAAACTGAAAGAAATAATAGGTGAAAATTATATCGGTCATAAAAAACTATCCGCAAAAGTATCATTTTTGGCATTAGCGGAATGTTTAGCACCCACTTTAAAGACAAGAGAGGAAAAAAATAAATTTTTAAACAAGTTTACCAAAGATGATTTACTTGAAAAAGCATTACTTACTGACTTTACTGATTTCATTACCAACGACTTGATTCAAAATACCAAAGCAAAGATTAAAAAATCAAATTTTAATAAAGCTAATGAGGTATTAAAAGAGTTGATTGCATTGCTTGCATCCGTTTCAAAGAAGAATCTTGAACCTCTATATAAACAACTCTCGAAAGAGTTACAAGATGTAACTTACAATCTTAACAACACCGTGCAGGCAACAAAAAATAGAATGAATTCTGAAGTTGAAAAGGCAACGAGAAATTTTGAAAATAAGACAAGAAAAATTATTTATAGCGACATTGATACAAATATCAGTGATGACTCATTTAAAAATAAATTGGAATTAACTATTAAAATACAGTATGAGCAAGTTCAAAAGGATTTACCTGAAATGATAGAAAAAGAGTTTCAGAAATTTCAAGATGAAATCAATGAAGTTATGGAAAATTTTAATAGAAGAGTCAACAATACCATTAAAGAGTTTAGAAGTATTAGTTTTGATACCAATAATTCTAATATTGATATCAATATAGGCAATGGTATTGATGGCGTGGGTCTTATGGGAAGTTTAGCTGGTGCTGGTGGTCTAGCTTATAGTGCTATGATGTTTGGTAATGGATGGAATCCTATTGGCTGGACTATGTTTGCTATTGGAGTTGTGACTGTTTTAATTGGTTTTGGAAAATCTATTCATAAATTTTTTAGTGATGATTATAAAAAGTCAGAACAAAAAAAATCAGCAGATGAAAATATAGCTAGAATTGGTAAAGATATTAAAACAAGTATTTCAGAAAAACTAATGTTATCTTTTAAAGACTTTGACAAACTAATAGATAAAATTAGAGGAGATTTGGAGTCAGATGTTGAACAGGTTAAAAAAGTAAATGATTATATTATTGATTCAAACGTAAAGCTAATGCAATTATCAAGAAACATTCAAACAGAAGGACAAAAACAATGAACCAAACATTAGATGAGTTTAAAAAACAACAAAATGGTGCAATGGAAATTCTTAATAAATTGAAGGATTTTTTAGAAGTTGGAGAAAAAATAGGAGTTGAAATTGACGGTAGTTTAAAATCAAAACTATTCAATGCCTTGAATGAAATTGCAACAACAAAACTCAAAGTCGCACTCATCGGAGGATTTTCTGAAGGTAAAACATCAATTGCTGCTGCATGGATGGAAAAACTCGATAAATCAAATATGAAAATTACTCATCAAGAGTCTTCTGATGAAGTAAGTGTTTATGAAGTGGGCAATGATATAGAGTTGGTGGATACTCCGGGATTATTTGGATTTAAAGAAAAATATAACGCAGATAGCCAATCAATTGAGAAATACAAAGATATAACTCAAAAGTATATTAGTGAAGCTCATTTGGTTTTATATGTAATGAATTCAGTCAATCCAATTAAAGAGAGTCATAAAGAGGATTTGCAATGGTTATTTAGAACGCTTAATTTACTGCCACGAACTATTTTTGTATTAAGTCGATTTGATGAAGTAGCCGATGTTGAAGATGAAATATCGTATCAAAATGAAGCAAAGATTAAAAAAGAAAATGTACTCGATAGATTAAAAGATTTAATCTATCTCACTGATGAAGAATCTTCTGAATTGTCGATCATCGCCGTATCGGCAAATCCATTCGATATGGGTATGGCACATTGGTTATCAAATCTTGAAACATTTAAAAAGCTTTCTCATATTTCAAATTTACAAAATGCAACATCTGAAAAAATAAAACATAGTGGAGGAGTTGCAAAGATAGTGAATGAAACCAAAAAAACGATCATTCAAGATGTATTAGAAAAACAATTACCTGCTTCACAAGAATTAAATTTGAAAATTGAGCAAGAAGTAAATAAATTGACTGAAATTAGCCAAGTGATTAATAAAAATGTGCAATCTTTAGAACCGAAAATCAGTGAAGTAAGAATTAATTTAAGAGAGTTTATAAGCGAATATTTTACTGATTTGATACTTCAAGCTAAAGGAACAAGCTTAGAAACGGTAAGTCATTTCATTGAAAAAGAGATCGGTTCTGAGGGTATAAATTTAAATACGAAAATACAAAATGAATTTGAAAGACAAATTGGCGCTGTATCCTTTGAGCTTCAAAAAATAGAAACTAATTTTAATGCAGAAATAGATAGTTTTAATCAGACAATCAAATCGTATGGCAAACAAGGGGTAAGTTATTTATCAAAATCTGGAGTAATCAATAAAGATAATGTCTTACTAGTAAGAGATGCGATAGTCACAGGGGCAAAAACGCTAGGGTTGGATTTGTCAAAATATTTAAAATTTAAACCTTGGGGTGCTACTAAATTAGCAAATGGAGTAAGTGGTGCAATAGCTTTTATCGGTTTAGCTCTTGAAGTTTGGGACAGTTATGATAATCATCAAAAAGAAAAAGCATTTCAAGAATTTATTAATGGGAAAAATAAAGAAAAAGGTGGTAATAGGACTGATGATGATTTTGGTATGATTGAAAATTTTGAAAAACAAAGAAAAGAGATATTGGAAACAATCAACGGGAATGAATTTATTTCAAACTTTTTTCCAACTTATATTGATCTTCAAAATAAACTTCAATCAATACAAAATGATATTATTGAAATGAATAAACAGCAAAAAGCATTTAAAGAATGGGTAGAAATGGGAGAAGTGATTGATGTAGAATTTTCTGAAATTAAACAGCTCACATAAAATAAGGAAATAAAAATGATAGCTCCACAACCCTTTAAATTCGTATGTCCGAAATGCGGGCATACAAAATTAGTAAAACCAAAAAGTGATGTGTTGAATCCTACGGACTTTATAGATATTTGCCCGAAATGCAAAACAAAAATGGATAAGAGACCGCTCGGATTTTTAGATAAGCTTTTTTGATTGTTAGATGAATCAATGTCAAAGGAAGAAGCTATTAAACTTCTATTTTTGAATACTAGTATTCGTGTTCCAGATACGAGCGTTAAAAAAGTGGGAAAAATTAATTTCAACTTCTTTAAAAGCCCTAAAAATAGGGATTCTAAAGGTGACTCGCCTATAAGGGATCAAAACCACGGCGTGTAAAAACTAACTTTTCCGTCATTTCCATAAAAATGGGAGAAGTGCCTTTGGGTGAATCCCGCTTTCTTGAATAATCTTAAATTTGACATCCCCAATCATATTCTATACAATGCGTCTATGAACAGTGATATATCTATTTTGCCAATTGAACACATTCGGCAAAAAATCTACCGTATCCGTAATTTTGAAGTAATGTTAGACTCTGATTTAGCGGAGTTGTATGGAGTAGAAACCCGTCAAATCAATCAAGCGGTTACAAGAAATCTTTCGAGATTTCCAAGCGATTTTATGTTTGAATGTTCTGAGGAAGAGTGGAATTTTTTAAGATCACAAAATGTGACCTTAAAAACAGATGGACGAGGTACTCATAGAAAATATGTCCCCAAAGTCTTTAGTGAGCAGGGTGTTTATATGCTTGCTACGGTATTAAAAAGTCAGCGAGCGGCAGATGTTACCATTGCTATTATGCGAACTTTTACAAAGATGCGCCATTATGCCATCGAATACAGTGATCTTGCAAAGCAAATCCATGAACTACGACAAGAAGTGATGGGGAACAAAGAGTGGACAAAAGAGAGACTTTCTGCCGTTACGGATGCTGTTATTATGATAGAGGATTCTATGGGGTTATTAGAAGAGACAGTTCTGGATATTAAATCGGCAAGTGAAGTCGAAAAAATTGGATTTTTGAGAGGAGAAAAAGATTTATGATAATCAGAAAGTCATTCAAATTTGAAAATGCCCATATCGTTCGAGGCTGCTCAACTCAGCGTTGTCGTGCTTCTTTGCATGGGCACTCATATAAAGTGGAAGTGTTGTTTGAATCGCAGTATCTTGACAATGGTCAGATGGTGTACGATTTTGGATTGATGAAGCAGGGGATGAAAGAACTGATCGACAGTTTCGATCACTCTATTGCCCTTTGGGATGGAGACGATGAAAAGTATATCAATGATATGAAAGCCCATTCTAATCGTTGGGTGCAACTCCCTGTTTCTCCTTCGGCAGAGCAGTTTAGCCGCGTTATTTTTGTAATGATTGATAAGTTGATGTGGTTTACCAAAATGATCAACGGCGAAAAGATGGTACGCCTTAGCAGTATCATCGTTCACGAAACAGAGACAGGCTATGCACAATGTTTTCGTGAAGATGCTTATTCAGATTTGATGGGATTGATAAATCTTGAATCGATACATTTTAGTGACGAAGTATGCGAAGGCTGGAGCGATCCACAGCTTTGGGAAAAAGTAAAACGAGGGGAGACGTTTACAAATCCTCCTAATATTTAAAAGGTCACCAACGATTTTTGCTCATTTGAGCTCATGCACCAACGTGTCGGAATAATTTTTACTTCAGAGCCTTTTTCAAATTCCTCTACACTTGCATCGACCATCATAAACCCATTGGCGCGGGAGAGAGGAAGCACCATCCCCGGGCCAAATTTGCTGCTGGGGGTAAACGTTTCCCCATTAAACCATCCTGGAATCAAGGAACGACGCCCTTTTTTCATTTTGAAAGGCTCTCCCATTTTTGTAGTAATGGTGCTGAGATATTTGTCATTTCGACCGCAAAGTGCCATAATAGCACTTTGACCGAAGAGCTCAAAACACAAAGCGGCAGCAAGCGGATTTCCAGGAAGATTAAGAATGAGGGTATTGCCAATATGACCAAAGGTTGTGGGCTTGCCGGGTTTGATTTCGACCGATTCAAACAATGTTTCCATTCCAAGAGTGCTAAACGCTTCTTTTGTGTAATCCGCATCTCCTACGCTCACTCCACCAGAAGTGATAATAAAATCCGCATCCAGTGCACTTTTAATATGGCTTTGGATACTTTTCATAGTATCTTCAGCTGTTCCCGTAAAAATAACATCGCATCCAAGTTCACGTGCGCGTGCCGCAAAGGTTGGGGTATTGGTATTGTAAAGCTGATGGGATTCAATATTCTCAAAATGCATTTTAAGTTCATTTCCTGAAGCAAACAAAGCAATACGCGGCGATCTGAAGGCACGCACGTGAGTACGCCCTTGAGAAGCAAGCAAGGTGAGATGATGAGCGTGAAGATAGGTTCCCTTCTCTAGCAAGAGTGTACCGGATTGAATATCTTCACCCTTGAGACGAATATGTTGAGAAGCTTTGATTTTTTCAGGAAGAAGAATACTGTTTTCTGTAAGTGTTACCTCTTCGATGGGGACAATCGCTTCACACCCTTGTGGGATTTTGGCACCGGTCATAATACGGATACATTGATCTTCAACCATACGAATATCATCTTTATCGCCTGCGAAAATCGTACAAGATTGAATGAGGGTTTTACCTGCATCATTAATCGTAACAGCATATCCATCCATGGCAGAGTTGTCATATGGAGGAAGGCAATGAATGGCAATAATTTCCTCACCCAGTACTCGACCAAGGGCGTTTTCAATAGGGATGATCTCACTTCCAAGAGGGTATGCATGCATGTATATAAGAGATAAAGCCTCTTCAACTGTTACCGCCATTTATGACTCCCTTGACACATTTTAAGTCATTATAGACAAAATAGGGTAAAATCTCCTTTATGGAAGCTATGTACACAATGGGATTAGAAATCCACACGGTCGGAGTTATTATGTTGATAGGGGTGGTGATGTTTAACATTACTATGCTCGCTTTGAGTAATCAGATAATTCGTTATGCTAAACGGATGCGGATTGTTATGCCTATTTCAGGATCATTGATTGCCTTGATTCTTTTGACAGGAGCGATAATGATGGCGGCAAAACATTTACATTTTAGTCTTGCTAACGATGCAATGATTATTGTAGGTATTGTTATGATTGTTTTGGAAGCCAAGAGGTATAAGACACTCAAGCGACGTACTGATATTACTCAAGAGGGAGCGTTTGCTCTTTATAAACGTAAAGCGTTTCGTTATTTGGGGATGGAGATGGCATTATTGCTAATCGTGACGCTTTGGATGATGGTATGAAATTTATTCTTCATGCGCAGGCAGGTTCCCAGGAGCTTGTTGTCTCAGGGGAAGAGTATAAATATCTTATTAAAGTACGCCGTCATGTATTGGGGGATCTCATCGTCTTTCGTCACCGTGACACATTGAGTGTGGCGCATCATTATCGCTTAGAAAAGACTGATGGACGTAATGGCTATTTTGTTCGTGAAAGTTCATTAAATTCTCCCTGTGAAACACTCAAAAAGCTCCATATCGGATGGTGTATCATTGATCCAAAAACGATTGAAAAAACTTTGCCTATGCTGATGGAGCTTGGAATTTCAAAAATTACGTTTATCCATTGCAAACGTTCACAGCGAAACTTTCGACTCGATTTTGAGCGCTTTAATCGTATTATGGAAAGCGCCATGATGCAATGCGGACGAACTTCTTACATAGAACTCTCTGAAACTCCTGCTCTTAGCACTTTTTTAAATGCAAATCCTGAAACCGTTGTTCTTGATTTTGGCGGAGAAGTTTTGGGTAAAAATGAAAAATTTGAAACAGTGGTGATTGGATGTGAAGGAGGCTTTGATGATAATGAGCGTAAATTGTGCAGTTCACACCGTATCCGCCATTTTAACCTGCCGATGGTTTTACGCTCTGAGACCGCAGCCGTGGCTATTGCCTCGATGAGGTTGTAAATTTAAAAAGTTTCGGATATAATTCGCGTCCAACAATCCGTCCCCAGGTATGGATGTAAAACTCAAACCGATTGACGTACAACGCCGTCACTCACAAGGTAATATTATGAAAAAAGAGCTTCACCCTAATACTGTTGAATGTACTGTTAGCTGCGCATGCGGTAACACATTCACAACAACAAGCACAAAAGATGCTTTCCGTGTTGATATTTGTAATGAATGTCACCCGTTTTATACTGGTTCTGAGCGTCAAGTAGACACTGCTGGTCGTATCGACAAGTTCAAAAAACGTTACGCACTAAATCAATAATTTGAACGCTAAAGGGATGACTTCCTTTAGCTTCGCTAGCCGCTAAGGCACTGAAGCTAGCCTCTGCGAGGCAGATTTAAATGCCATCACAATAAAAGCCTTGCTTTTTAAAGCAGATTAAGAAGAAAAATGCTTTCTCTTGTACCCACTCCTATCGGTAATATTTCCGACATCTCTATTCGTTCTCTTGAAGTTCTCTCTACTGCTGATATTATCCTCTGTGAAGATACCCGTGTTACCAAAAAACTTATACATCTTCTCAAAGAACGGCATAATCTCACTACCAGTGAACCTCAGTTTTTAAGTTTACACTCCCACAATGAAGCAGAATTTGTTTCCAATCTCACCCCCGATTTTTTTAATGCTAATATACTGTATGTTAGTGATGCTGGGATGCCTGGTATTAGTGATCCGGGGCAATTACTGGTACGCTATTGTTTGGATAACGGAGTAAAATATGATATTTTACCGGGTGCCAATGCGGTACTGAGTGCATTTGTCGCGAGTGGCTTTTGTGAGACAAAAATGCTTTTTTTCGGATTTTTACCGCACAAAGGCAATGACCGTTCCGCTGCTCTTCAAGAGGCTCTTTTTAATGGATACACTACCGTACTCTATGAATCTCCCAAGCGTTTGGATAAACTACTCCATGAACTTGCCGTTTCGGCACCCGATCGTCGAGTATTTTTGGCCAAAGAGATTAGCAAAAAATATCAACGCTTTTATCAAGGGTGTGCATCCGAACTTCTTTCCCGAATGGAAGGGGAAATTCGAGGTGAATGGGTCGTAGTTATCGAAGCTTCAGTTTCTTGCGGTGCAAGTTTGAATGAAGCTGACATCCTAGCTCTCGATATACCCAAAAAAGCGGCATCCAAGCTCATCGCCAAGATTACCGGCGAAAACCCAAAAGAGTGCTATACCCGCCTCTTAAACTTAGAAGGATAATTTTATGCTCATTTATGGAAAACAACCAGTATTTTATGCACTTGAACGACATCGTGATCGGATAAAAACACTTTATCTTGCCAAAGAGATTGATAAAAAAGAGTATGGTCAATTGATGAAAATGGGATTCGAAGTGAAGCGTATTCCTGAAAATGCAGCTCAATCGATGGTCAAAGGGGGAAATCATCAAGGGTACATTGCAGAGATTTCTCAAATAGTCCCTTATGCCTCTCCTTTTTTGAAAAAATGTGGTTTTATCGTCGTCTTAAGCTCTATTACCGATATGGGAAATATGGGTTCATTGGTGCGTAGTGCGTATGCTCTTGGAGTGGAAGCCCTTGTGATTACTGGTATCCGAGAGCCAAATTTAGAAGCGTTAATTCGAACGAGCAGTGGGGCGGCACTTGACTTGCCTATCGTCGTCGTCCATAATATTCATGATGTTATGCATGAGCTCAAACAGTCTGGATTTACACTTTATGGTGCAACGCTTGAGGGGAAAAATGTACGTGAGACAAGTTTTGACTCCAAGCGTGCTTTGATTTTAGGCAGCGAGGGTGAGGGATTGAGCGGTCGTGTTGAAAAAGGGCTTGATCATGGCGTATCCATTGAGATGGCACATGACTTTGATTCTCTTAATGTAGGAGTAGCAGGAGCAATTTTAATGGAGAGAATGCGATGAGTACGATTATTAAGTCATTTGAAGATTTACAGGAGTTAGGAGCAAACAGTATTCATGAGCGTACTCATATTGCGCGGGCTAAACTTGAGCAGCTCCTGCATAAATCTTTTGATGGGTTAAATCGTGTCCAATTTATGGGATTTGTCTCTATTTTGGAACGTGAATATGGGGTAGATCTTGAATCGTTGCGCAGTGAATATGATGCTTATGTGGATCTTCATCCTGATATGATCATTGCAAAACCATCCGTTGTCTTGCAGGCTTCTTCAAATTCACGTATATTTTGGATTTTGGGTACGATAAGTGCAATCATTGTCTTAATGATAATGGGTTCGATGATGCAAGGGAAACTTAGTGTCGCTCCCAAAGAAGAGGTTATGGAATTAAACAGTGCGACCATTGAGGTAGTTGATACTAACTCAAGTGAAATGAATACAAGTGATGTAAATGCAACCAATGACATGAATATTACTGAAGTCAATACAACGCAGTTAACACAAGAACAAAATAAAAGTGTTGTTATGGATACGCAAGCTCAGGTTTTAAATTTTGGCAATGTTCTTAGCATCAAACCCTCTTCCAAAGTATGGGTTGGGATGATGGATTTGGCAACCGGAGAAAAAATGCAAAAAGTTACCAAAGAGCCTATTATCATTGATACTGCAAAAAACTGGCTTTTTATTTTCGGACATGGTCGTTTGGAGATAGTGACTCCTTCGGGCAGTAAAATGTTAAAAGAGAGAAACGCAGTGTGGTTTGTGTACGAAAACGGAGCACTTCAACAGCTTACTTTTGAACAATTTAAGATTAAAAATAAAGGAAGCAATTGGTAGTGAAGCCTCTTCTTTGGTTCGTAATTTTTACCCTTTCATTGGTGGCGGGTGATACTAAAACAGATATTAATCTCCATGTTGCTCATGGAAGCATCCTCTCTTCTAAAATTATTATTCAAGCCCTTAACACTATCGGACAGCGTGTGAGTATTCATCGTTATGAAAGCGATGGGGAGAGAGCTCGCATGGAAATCTCCTTGAGTGGCAGAAAAGTTTTCGATCCCAAATACTTTAGTGAAATTTTACGTGACAACGCAATGGTCATTACCGCAGGAGCTGTGCGTGATAAAAAATGGACGATTGAGATAGATGCATCTTTTGTTTTATGGCAAATTCCGGTGATTACCCCTGATGAGGGAGCACAGATGGAGAAAAGTGCAGTTCCTGCATGGTTTGTCGTTAATCAATCCAGCGCACTAACGATTGAAGCACCCTATGGTAATAAATGGTATCCTGATATAGCCGTATTGAATGCCAATATGGAAGTCCTTAGCTCTATGCATACCTTTAAACCAGAAGAGAGAATAAGTTTTACCCTGCCTGAGGGGGCAATGTATTTAAAAGTTGCCAACACCAATGGGATGAAACTTCTCAAAGAGGGGATGTGGATAGAGAATACTACTGATGGACACTAGTTGCTTGGACGACTAAAGATTGCCTCGTTTGAGGTTATAGTCATTAACTCCAGCAGTGTAAGCTTGAGAGTAGAGGAAAAGTGCTAGAATGGCACAATTTTTTAATGGTAGGTATACATCATGTTTGATGAAATCCAATTTGATCGAATTAAACGACTTCCAAAATACGTTTTTGCTGAAGTAAATGAGCTAAAAATGGCTCGCAGACGCGCTGGTGCGGATGTTATTGATTTTAGTATGGGAAATCCTGACGGTGACACCCCAGAGCATATTCGCAAAAAGCTGATTGAATCGGCTCAAAAAACCAAAACACACGGCTACTCGGCATCCAAAGGGATTCCGAAGCTTCGTGGAGCGATTTGTGACTGGTATAAGCGTCGTTATGATGTTGATCTTGATCCTGAAACCGAAGCGGTTGCAACGATGGGATCAAAAGAGGGATATGCTCACCTAGCGTACGCCATTACCAATCCGGGAGACGTTGCCGTTGTCCCCGATCCGACCTATCCGATCCATTCGTATGCATTTATTCTTGCAGGTGGAAATGTCCAAAAAATGGAACTGCCGTTTGATGAAGATTATAAAGTGGATGAGGATCTCTTTTTTGAACGTCTAGAGCAAGCGTTTCACATCTCATTTCCTAAACCGAAATATGTGGTGGTAAACTTTCCCCACAATCCGACAACTGCTACTGTAACGCCTGATTTTTATACCCGTATTGTTGCCATGGCAAAGCGTGAGCGTTTTTATATTATCAGCGATATTGCCTACGGTGATTTGACATTTGATGGATACAAAACCCCATCAATTATGTCTGTTCCAGGGGCAAAAGATGTAGCAGTTGAGAGTTTTACCCTCTCAAAAAGTTACAATATGGCGGGATGGCGCGTTGGTTTCTTTGTTGGAAATCCTAAGCTTATCGGAGCACTTCAAAAGATTAAAAGCTGGTTAGATTATGGGATGTTTACCCCTATCCAAGTTGCGGCTACAGTAGCACTCAATGGTGACCAAACGTGTGTTCAAGAGATTACAGACAAATACGATCACCGACAAGATGTATTACTCGAAGCCTTTAACCGTGCGGGATGGCCGGTTCGTCGTAACCAAGCGTCAATGTTTGTTTGGGCTAAAATTCCTGAGTGCGCTCGTCATCTTGGAAGTTTGGAATTTTCAAAACGTCTTTTGGTAGAAGCCAATGTTGCCGTTGCTCCGGGGATCGGTTTTGGTGAGTATGGGGATGAGTATGTCCGTATTGCGTTGATTGAAAACGACAAGCGTATCCGTCAAGCGGCAAAAAATATCAAACAATTTTTACAAGAATTTAGTTCTAAGGGCACTGAGTGATTCGTGTTGGTGTATTAGGTGTTGGGACAGTAGGACGCGCCGTTGTTGAAATTTTAGAAGAAAATGCAGCTATTATCTCAGCACGTGCGGGTGAAGATATTGTTGTTAAAAGCGGTGCCGTTCGGGATGTCAGTAAAGTAAGTGATCTAAGTATCGCGATTACTACCGATCCGTATGAAATCATCAATGATCCCGAGATTGATATTATTGTCGAATTAATGGGAGGCGTTGAGCTTCCGTTTGAACTTTTAAAAAGTGCATTAGCGAGTAAAAAGGCGATTGTTACTGCCAATAAAGCCCTTCTTGCCTATCACCGATACGAACTTCAAGAGATTGCAGGCGATTTGCCGTTTGAATTTGAAGCGAGTGTCGCCGGGGGAATTCCGATTATCAACGCCTTGCGTGATGGACTATCCGCCAATCATATCCTCTCCATTATGGGGATTATGAACGGTACGTGTAATTTTATGCTCACAAAAATGATGGAAGAGGGTGTTGCTTTTGATGCGGTTTTAGCCGAAGCACAGGCTTTGGGATATGCAGAAGCCGATCCAACTTTTGACATCGGCGGATTTGATGCAGCACATAAGCTTTTGATTCTAGCCTCTATTGCGTATGGGATCGATGCCAAACCTGAAGAGATATTGATTGAAGGTATCGAGGGGATTACTCAAGCGGACATTGCTTTTGCAAAAGAGTTTGGATACACCATCAAGCTTTTGGGTATTGCCAAGCGTGATGGAGGAGAAGTAGAGCTTCGTGTCCATGCTGCACTGGTTAAACAAGAGGCAATGCTTGCCAAAATTGATGGCGTTATGAACGGTATCAGTGTTGTGGGCGATCGTGTTGGCGAAACACTGTATTATGGTCCGGGTGCCGGAGGAAATGCGACGGCAAGTGCCGTCGTTGCCAATATTATTGATATTGTCCGCTCTGGAAAACGCTCTCCGATGCTTGGATTTAATCACCCGCTTGAAGAGGGATTGCGTCTTAAAAGTGCAGATGATATTCGTTCAAAGTATTATTTACGACTTCGTATTACCGATAAAGCAGGGATTTTGGCAAAAATTACCCAGCTCTTTGCCGATCATGCTATATCAATAGAAGCAATGATACAGCGCCCTTTTGCCCAAGAGTGCGCTCATTTATTGATTTCAACCCATGAAGCACGAGAATGTGATATTCGCTCTTTAATGAAAGAGTTGGAAGCCTTAGAAACTGTTCTTGAATCTCCCTATATGATAAGGATTGTATAAATTCAATCCTTGTCATTTGATCTAACACAAAAGGAATGCATCCCTTTTGTTCCGCTAGCCGCTTGGGCTACTAAAGCTTGCCATTTCAAGGCAGAAATTCTCTCTTATCTCCTTAATAAAACTTTAACGTAAATTTATGTAAAATACGCGTCCACTTTGCCCTCTTGGACAAGCAACATTGAGTATTTATAACTGCGTAGGCGTAGTTACAAGTATTGGTGCGTATGATGTGCACCTACGAGAGGCAAAGGATTACAATATCGGAGCTTGACAATGAAAGTTCGTTCTTCAGTGAAGAAAATGTGCGACGATTGCAAAATCATCAAGCGCAAAGGGGTTGTTCGCGTAATCTGCAAAACCCCAAAACATAAACAAAGACAAGGATAAGCATGGCACGTATTGCTGGTGTGGACTTACCTAAGAAAAAACGTCTCGAGTACGCATTAACTTATATCTATGGTATTGGTTTGCATACATCACGTAAGATTTTAGATGCTACTGGGCTTGATTATAACAAGCGTGTATATGAGCTAAGCGAAGATGATGCGGCGACTCTTGCAAAAGAGATTCGTGCGAGTAACATTATCGTAGAGGGTGACCTCCGTAAGCAAGTTGCTATGGATATTAAAGCGTTGATGGACATCGGTTCTTACCGTGGTCTTCGTCATCGTAAAAGTCTCCCATGCCGTGGTCAAAAAACCAAAACTAATGCTCGTACCCGCAAAGGTAAGAAGAAAACTGTCGGCTCAGCCACAAGATAAGGGATTAGCGTATGGCAAAAAGAAAAGCAACCCGTAAAAAAATTATTAAAAAGAATATTGCTAAGGGTATCGTGCATATCCTAGCATCATTCAATAATACTCTTGTAACCGTAACGGACGAGATGGGTAACATGATCGCATGGAGCTCAGCTGGTGCGCTTGGTTTCAAAGGATCTAAAAAATCGACTCCTTTTGCTGCCCAACAAGCAGTAGAAGATGCGATGGGTAAAGCAATGGTCCACGGTATTAAAGAAGTGGGAATTAAAGTTCAGGGTCCAGGTTCTGGCCGTGAAACTGCAGTTAAAAGTGTTGGTGCTATCGAGGGTTTACGTGTTTCTTATATGAAAGACGTTACTCCACTACCACACAATGGTTGTCGTGCGCCTAAGCGCCGACGCGTGTAAGGAGCTAAGGTATGGCAAGATATAGAGGACCCGTAGAAAAAATCGAAAGAAGATTCGGTGTAAGCCTTGGCCTAAAAGGCGAGCGTCGCTTAGCAGGTAAAAGTGCTCTCGACAAGCGTCCTTATGGACCTGGTCAGCACGGTCAACGTCGTACTAAAATTTCTGAATACGGTACACAGCTTCGTGAAAAACAAAAAGCGAAGTTCATGTACGGTTTGAGCGAAAAGCAAATGCGTTCATTATTTGATGAAGCAAAGCGTCGTCAAGGAAATACCGGTACGAATTTAGTAATGTTGTTGGAGCAACGTCTTGACAATGTTGTTTATCGTATGGGATTTGCAACGACTCGTCGTTTTGCGCGTCAATTGGTAAATCACTGTCACGTACTCGTAGATGGTAAACGTGTTGATATCCCTTCTTACCGTGTTAAACCGGGACAAAAAGTTGAGATTAACGAAAAAAGCAAAAAGAATAACCAAGTTGTTCGTGCGATGGAGCTCACTAACCAAACAGGTCTTGCTGGATGGGTTGATATCGATCAAGCAAAAGTATTTGGTATCTTTACACGTCTTCCAGAGCGTGAAGAGGTTGTTATTCCTGTTGAAGAGCGTCTAATCGTTGAGCTTTACTCGAAATAATCACTAAATAAAGGGCACTCAGCATGAAAAAAATTAAAACTTCTCCGCTTCTACCGAAAGAGTTTGTCGTTGAACAAATCAGTGCGAATGAAGCGAATATTATTGCTTATCCGTTTGAAACAGGATATGCAGTTTCGATTGCTCACCCGATTCGCCGCTTTTTATTAAGCAGTTCAGTAGGGTTTGCCCCAATCGGGATTAAAATTGAGGGTGCCAAACATGAGTTTGACTCTGTGCGCGGTATGCTTGAAGATATTTCAGATTTTATTATTAACCTCAAAGGGATACGTTTTAAATTAAAAAACGGTCTTAAAGAAAAAGAGATTGCTTACACTTTTGCAGGCCCTTGCGAAATTCACGGCAGCGATTTGGAGAATGACGATGTTGAAATCGTTACTCCAAATGAATTTTTGGCAACATTGAATGAAGATGCAACACTTAATTTTTCAATCAAAATTTACCAAGGTATCGGCTACACTCCAAGTGAAGATATTCGTGAATTATTGAGTGATGGTTACATCGCATTGGATGCATATTTTACACCGGTTCGTCGTGCGACATACGCGATTGATAATGTTCTTGTAGAAGATAATCCAAATTTTGAAAAAGTAATTATTAATATTGTAACCGATGGACAAATTTCTCCGGTGGATGCATTTAAAAATGCACTGGATGTTATGTATGCTCAAATGGCTGTTTTTAACAGTGAAGTGAGTATTAAATCAGCCAATCCAACGGTTGAGCGCAATGATGAGCATCCTGAGCTTAAACGTTTGGGTGCACGTATTGAAGAACTTGGTTTAAGCGCTCGCAGCTTTAACTGCTTGGATCGTTCAAACATCAAATACATTGGCGAAATTGTTATGATGAGTCAAAATGATTTAAAAGAAGTTAAAAATCTCGGTAAAAAATCGTTTGAAGAAATTTTAGAAAAAATTACTGAATTCGGTTATGCTGTTGGACAAGAACTTGCAGATGATTTAATCACTGCGATCAAAAAGAAAATCGAAGCTGAATAAAACAGCTTAAACACTAGTGTTTTTGGGCTTACTGCCGAAGTAAACTTAGTGTTAACGTAGACAAAGGGATAAATTCCTTTGTCGTTTACAAAATTATAATAGGAGAGTATCTCATGAGACATCGTCACGGATACCGTAAGCTAGGTCGAACAAGCTCACATCGTGAAGCTTTGTTGACCAATCTTAGTATTGCATTGTTTGAGCATGGTAAAATTGAAACAACGTTGATTAAAGCAAAAGAACTGCGTTCATTTGCTGAAAAATTAATTACTACTGCACGTGTTGGTGATGCAAATGCGCATCGCTCAATCTTTGCAGTTTTACAAAATAAAGAGGCAACAAAAAATCTTCTTGGTGAAGTTGCTCCTAAATATACTGAGCGTAACGGTGGATACACTCGTATCGTTAAAACTCGTATTCGTCGTGGTGATGCTACTCATATGGCAACTATTGAACTCGTATAACGAGTTCAACACACCGCACCCCTTAAAGCAAGCTTCGTCAAAAAACTATCAAAATACCATTAGTCCTTGTTTAGTCCAAATTTCTTATAGTGTCATGATGAATTCGCAGTAAAAAAGGCTAAAAAATATGATTCCTTTCACAGATGAAGAGTTGATGCAGCCAGTGCGTCAAGTAATTGATAAAGTACGTCCCTCTCTCGCACTTGATGGCGGAGATATTGTTTTTTTAAATGTTAAAAATGGAACGGTGTATGTACAGCTACAAGGGGCATGTATCGGGTGCGGTAGTAGTGGGAATACTCTTAAATATGGTGTTGAACGTCAGCTTCGTATGGATATTCATCCTGAGATCACCGTTGTAAATGTACCGCACGGTATGGAAGATTCAATAGAATCGCACTAATTTTAGTTTTTTGACGATATAGTTAATTATTTAGGAGGGACATTATGAAAACAAACAAATACTCGAAAACCCTCAATATGGCGAATGAGCATTTTATAGCGGGTCAATACCGTGATGCATTGAGGGATTATTCTCTTGTTTTGCGAGAAGATCCTTTGTCCAAAGAGGCTTATAATGGGGCAATTTTATGTGATATGGCCATGAGCGGTGAGGGTGGTGCAGAAGCACTGTTTGATTATTATACTATTTTACGCAATGAAGATGCCCAACAAGCAGATACTGTTATTTCTGAGATACTTGAAACGATGGATGGTACGCTGGAACAGCTTGCGGGATTATTTACTGAAGGGATTGGTCAACGTCTGGAATTTGCTGATGGTATTATGTATTCAGAATTTAAAGAATTAGTGACGAATGAAAATGACTTTAAACGTATTTTTGAAAATATTATGTTTTCGACGCGTGTTATTATTACCGAAAAAGAAGATTTTGTTGATTTCTTAGATAATTTGATTGATAATGGGTACAAAGAGATGGCATTAAGCTATTTGGAGAGCGCTTTAGGTGTCTATCCTAATGATACACAGTTGCGTAATTTACTCCGCCGTTTGGCAAAAGGGGATGAAGTTGAAAATTGAGATTTCCAATCAGCCTTATCGTTATATCTCTGAAAATTCGATGGAATGTGATGATTCATGCGCCTTTTTAGTAACCAAACAAAATGAAAGATTTAAAACAGATGCTCAGAATAGAGGGGCGCATACCGTTTTGACCCCTGATGAGTGTTGGAGCCTTTTTGGTCTAAATCGGATAAAAGTGATTGGTATTACGGGGACAAACGGTAAAACGACAACGGCAAGCGCAATTTACTCGATCTTGCTTGATTTGGGTCATAAGTGTGCCATGCAGGGGACTCGCGGATTTTTTATGAACGATGAGTGTGTTGAAGGAAAAACGCTTACAACCCCGACAGTACTTAATACGTATCGTCACATGCTTCAAGCAATTCAAAGTGGGTGCGAGTATTTTGTTATGGAAGTAAGTTCACATGCGATTGAACAAGAACGCATTGCGGGGATACATTTTGATCTTAAAATCCTTACCAATATTACGCAAGATCATCTTGATTACCATGAAAGTATTGAAGAATATATCCGTATTAAAAATCTCTTTTTTCAAGATGAGTCTAAAAAACTGATCAATAAAGATGAGCCTCGTGCACAGTTTAACTTCAAAAATGCCTTTACCTACGGTATTGAAAATCCTGCTACTTATAAAATATTGGCATATTCGCTTAACAATGGTGTCAGTGGTGTCATGAAGCATTTTGAAGAGCATGTAACGTTTGCTACGTCATTGCACGGATTTTTTAATCTCTATAACATCACGGCAGCAATGGCGGCAGTTCATTTGGTAAGCGGTGATTCTTTAGAAAAAATTACTGAAGCGGTTGAAAATTTCGGTGGGGTGAGCGGACGTATGGAAGTAGTAAGTGAATCACCGCTTGTTATCGTCGATTTTGCCCATACCCCTGATGGGATGGAGCAAGTCCTTAATGCACTTAAAGAGAAAGAGGTATTGGTTGTCTTTGGTGCAGGAGGTGATCGTGACCGTACCAAACGCCCTTTGATGGGACGAGTAGCTGTAATGTATGCTAAAAAGGTCTATATTACGAGTGATAATCCTCGTTTTGAAGATCCCGATAGTATTATTGAAGATATCTTATCAGGGATAGAAGAGAGAAGAAAAGTCCATGTTGATGTAAATCGACGCAGTGCAATTGAGCAAGCGCTTAGAGATAGGATCGGTGATGAAGTAGTACTGATTTTGGGTAAAGGGGATGAAACCTCTCAAATCATTTATGACCAACATTTCCCTTTTGATGATAGGGTTGTGGCTCGTGAGATTTTAGACCAACTTTAATTTTCTCTTGAAATTGAGAGAGTTTAAAGTGTCTGCTTTGAATTTCGGTATAATTGCGCCATTATTTTTAACGAGTGAAAAATCTCTAAACTTTTAAGGAGAGTGCGATGGGTATTCCACAGCCAGCATTTTATATTTTCAAGTGCGAACAGGCGTCCCCTCCCGGGATGCCAAAGCCAAGTTGTGTTAATCCGCAAACACAGGATTTGTTCCAGCATTTAGCACAAACATTAATGCAAAAAGGGATTATTGGAACCGTTCAACCTATTCGTACGGGATGTCTGAATCGTTGTAATGCCGGTCCGGTAATGCTGGTGGAGCCGGGTCATGTAATGTATTGTAATTTGACCAAAGAAAAAATCAGTGAAATTATTGATCGTCATATTATTGGTGGTGAAGTGGTTAAAGAGTACGTTATTCCAGCAGAGCTTTGGGACGCTCCGATTACACCGGATGCAATGATGAAGCAGATGGGGCGCTAGACAATGCTCATAGAAATGCTCTACAGCAAAATCCATCGAGCAACCGTTACAGATGCAAATCTCAATTACGTTGGTTCTATTACGGTAGATGAGGAGCTGTTAGAAGCTTCCAAAATGCGTGTAGGTCAAAAAGTTGAAATTTTAAATATCAATAACGGTGAGCGGTTTTCAACCTACATTATTTTGGGTGAGCGCGGAAAACGGGATATTTGCCTTAACGGTGCAGCTGCTCGTAAGGTCCATAAGGGTGATAAGATTATTATTGTTGCGTATGCTACGTATAATGATGAAGAGAGAGAAATCTATAAGCCAACCGTCGTTCTTGTGGATGATGAGAATGCGATTACCGACATTATCGAAAAGATATAAGCCTCGATATGCTAAACTTTCACTAAAAAATAGTGGGGAATTATGGAGCAGTTTGAAGCGTATTTGTTAGCACATTTGCCCATTGCTCCCAGTTTTCATCCCCACTACGAAGCCGCACTTCATCAAATGCTTAAAAGCGGCGGGAAACGATTTCGTCCTGCATTGTTACTTGGAGTTGTCCAGGCGTATAATCCTCTTCTCCTTCAAAACGGTTACAGTGTTGCGTTAGCCATTGAACTTCTTCACACCTATTCTCTTATCCATGATGATTTGCCTGCTATGGACAATGCCGATCTCAGACGTGGTGTTCAAACGCTCCATAAAACTTATGATGATGTCACTGCTATTTTAGTGGGAGATGCTCTCAATACGTATGCTTTTGAAGTGTTGTCCCATGCCCCTTTAAGTGACAAGGTGATTGTTAAGCTTATTCGGGAACTTTCATACAATGGGGGATTAAATGGCATGGTATTGGGTCAAGCGATTGATTGCCATTTTGAAAACACTCCACTTGCATTAGAGCAGGTAAAAATGCTTCATATTCATAAAACGGGTAAGCTTATTGCAGCATCACTGAAGATGGGGGCAATTATTGTTGGGCGGGATGATATTGCACAGGGCCTCTATGATTTTGGGATTAATTTAGGGTTATTGTTTCAGATTCAAGACGATATTCTTGATGTAACCCAAGATTCTGCGTATGCTGGAAAAACGACCAATAATGATGAAGCGAAAAACAGTTTTGTAACTTTATTAGGGTTAGAGAATGCAATGTTCGAGGCGGATACGTTGGCCCAAAAGCTAATACTTCAAATCCAAAGTTTTGATGAAAATTTACAGCGTGAATTGTCACCAACATTTGAATACTATATTAATCGACACAAGGAATAACCAATGAGTAATGCAATGCGTCAAAAAATGGCAGATACAATCCGATTTTTAGCAGCCGATATGGTACAACAAGCAAATTCCGGTCATCCGGGTGCGCCGATGGGTCTTGCTGATATAGCTGTTGTTTTATCAGAATATATGGTTCATAATCCACGCGATCCAAAATGGCTCAACCGTGACCGTTTGGTATTTTCTGGCGGACACGGCACGGGACTAATCTATTCGCTCAATTATCTTTGGGGATATGGTTTGGAGATTGAGGATTTAAAACAATTTCGTCAGCTTCACTCTAAAACTCCGGGACATCCTGAGTATGCTCATACGGCAGGGATTGAAATTACGACGGGTCCGTTAGGACAGGGGATTGCCAATGCCGTCGGATTTGCAATGGCATCAAAGTTTGTAGGTCATAAGGTCAATTCTGAGACAGCAAGCCTGATCGATCACAGCGTCTATTGTTTGTGCGGTGATGGTGATCTCGAAGAGGGGATCAGTTATGAAGCGTGTTCGATTGCAGGGCATATGGGGCTTGATAATTTGGTTCTTATTTATGATTCCAACCGTATTACTATCGAGGGTTCAATTGAGCTTAGTTTGAGTGAAAATATACGTGAGCGTTTTGAGTCTCAAAACTGGGCGGTATTGGAGATTGATGGGCATAATTTTGATGAGATTGATGGTGCTTTTGCGCAAGCAAAGCTTATTGAACGTCCGGTATTGATTATTGCCAATACTGTTATTGCCAAGGGTGCCGGAAAACTCGAAGGGTCTCATCATGCACATGGTGCGCCGTTGGGACATGATATTATCAAAGAGGCAAAAGCTGCGTCAGGATTTGATCAGGAAGCAACGTTTACAGTAGACGCGGATGTGTTAGAGCGTTTCCGTTGCGCGATTGAAAAAGGTGACTTGGCTCAGCGTGAGTGGAATCATCGTCTTAAAGAGTTGCCGTTGATGGAACAAAACGAAGCATATGAGCAGCTTCTTAATCCTGATTTTAGCCGTATCCAATGGCCTGTTTTTGAAAAAGCTGATGCTACGCGTAATACAAATGGAGTTATTCTCAATGCCATTGCCAAAGCGATACCGGGATTTTTGGGTGGTTCAGCAGACTTGGCACCTTCCAACAAAACGGAACTTGTCGGTATGGGCGAATTTCCAAAAGGGAAAAATATTCATTTCGGAATTCGTGAACACGCAATGGCATCCATTACGAATGCAATGGCACTGTATGGTCCGATACTCCCATTTAGTGCAACATTCTTTGTCTTTAGCGATTATCTCAAACCTTCTGCCCGTATTGCAGCGCTTGCGGGAATCCAGCACTTCTTTATCTGGACGCATGACAGTATCGGTGTAGGAGAAGACGGTCCAACCCATCAGCCGATTGAACATTTGAGCCAATTTCGTGCGTTACCGAATTTTTACGTCTATCGTCCGGCAGATGGGGCAGAAAATATAAAATCTTGGCAGAAAGCATTGTTGATGAAGAATTCTCCGAGTGCATTTGTCTGCTCACGTCAAAATCTTCCTGTCCTATCAGCACCTATTTTAGGGGATGTTGAAAATGGGGGCTATTTGCTAATTGAAGAAGCTAATGCAACGGTAACCTTGATGGCTTCAGGCTCCGAAGTTTCTCTTGCACTAGAGAGCGCAAAAGAGTTACGTGAGCGTGGGTTGATTGCCAATATTGTGAGTGTACCGTGTTTTGATTTATTGCTTGAACAATCTCAAAGTTATATCGACTCTATTATTAAGCCTGAAACGAAAAAAGTAGCAATCGAAGCGGCACGTGGATTAGAATGGTACCGATTTGCGGATATAGTGATTGCTATGGAGAGTTTTGGAGCAAGCGCACCGGCTGACCAGCTTTTTAAACATTTTGGATTTAGCGCAGAAGCGATTGCGTCCAAAATCTGATGGTTGACTCACCTGAATATTTGGCCAAACGTGCATTTTTTGATTCATTAATTACTCTCTATGGACGCAATGTTGCGGTAGAGATATTGCGAGATACGAGTATAAAAGTTCATAAGCTTCACCTCTCTAAAAGTAATCGCCCAGATGAGACGATTGAGGAGATATTAGCACTGGCTCAGAGTAGAGGTGTCGAGATTAAATACCATACCAAAGATTCTCTCTCGCGGATTTCAAAAAACAGTTCCCAAGATCAAGGGGTAGCATTGGATGTGGAAGCGCAAAACTATCGCAATGCCAAAAATATACCTAATGATTTTCCGAACAATTTTCGATTGTTGGCACTGGATGGAATTAATAATCCTGCAAATTTAGGGATGATTGTCCGCTCGTGTGCGGCAAGTTGTATCGATGGAATCATTTTGCCTAAACGAAACAGTACCAAGCTCTCACCGCTTGTGATGAAGGCAAGTGCCGGAACATTGTTTAAAATTCCAATTTATTACTGTGAGACGTTGAGTGATGTTTTACCTCTGAAAAATGCAAGCGTTATTACACTCTCATCGCATGCGCACGATGATATTTATTCTCTTCAAATCCCCCCACGTGCTATTTTTGTGTTGGGTAATGAAAGTGAAGGTGTCAGCCGTGAGATTGAAGAACTCTCAACCTTACGCGTCTCCATCCCGATGCACCGTGGTGTTGAATCTCTCAATGTTGCTATTACCGCAGGAATTGTCTGTTTCCTGCCGTGAAATTTTTTCGCGCTTATATCGAAATCACCAATATTTGCGGTTTGGCATGCAGTTTTTGTCCTCCTAAGGAGCAGTCAAATCAAACCATGAGTCTCGAATTTTTTGAATCAATTTTGGTTCAGTTACGAGAATATACCGATGAAATAGCTCTACATGTTATGGGTGACCCGATGGTGTTGTCAAATCTTGGTGATTATCTTGATTGTGCCTACACATTAGGTTTTAAGGTGATGATTACCACCAGCGGTTTTTATCTCGATGTGTGTCGTCGTACCACCCTTTTTCACCCTTCCATTCGACAAGTCAATATCTCGCTTAACAGTTTTAATAAAAACAGTGTTGCTCGAAGTTTTGAAGCGTATTTAGAGCCAATATTAGCATTATGTGATGAGAAACTTGAGAAAAAAAGTGATTTTTTTATAAATCTACGGCTGTGGAATCTCGATGAGATTCATAGTGAATCAGAGTTTAATAAACAGCTTTTCACAGTACTTGAAAAGCACTTTGGAGTTGAATCCCTTGCTGCAAGTATAAGCGGTAAACGCCAATCGATACGTTTGGCTTCCAAGATACTTCTCCATTTTGACCGATATTTTCAATGGCCGAGCCTTCAAAATGAGGCTGTAGGAGATGGATATTGTCATGGTTTGAGTAAACAAATTGCTATTTTAGCCGATGGGCGAGTAGTGCCTTGTTGTTTGGATGGAGATGGAGTGATGGAACTCGGTAACTTACATGCAACAAATTTGGGTAAAATTCTTGCATCCAAACGTTCTTGTGATATTGTGCGCGAGTTTGCACACCATGTTGCACATGAAGAATTGTGTCAGAAATGCAGTTATAAAGAGCGATTTAATAAAGAGGTATTGTCATGATTAAATGTTTTGTAAAAAACGAAAACGCTATCGCTCTTATTGATACTATGTCAGAGCTTGACGGAGACAATATTGATAAAGTAATCTGGATCGATATGTTGATGCCAACCTACGATGAGATTGTTTTTATCGAAAATACTTTTGACATTAAATTTCCGACCAAGCAAGAGACTGAAGAGATCGAAATCAGTTCGCGCTATTGGGAAGAGAACGACCGCATTGAGATTAATAGCTTTTTCTTGATTAATGCTGCCCAAAATTCGCATAATGAAACAGTATCGTTTATCCTCTATAAAAATCTTCTTATTTCCATTCGCTATACATCTCTTTACACTTTTGATGAGTTTAACCGGAAATTTTTTGCCGCACCCAAACAATTTGATAGTGGCTACGATATTTTTTGTCAGATTTTAGATATTCGGATCGATGCAGATGCAGACGTTATTGAAAAACTCTCACGGGATATTACCCGCCTGCGCAAGCACGTCTTTACGGATTATACCAATGATGATGAAGAGATATTGGAACGTATTTCGTCGTTAGAGGATTTGAACATGCAGCTGCGTGAAAATCTTAACGACAAACAGCGTATTTTGAGCTCTTTTTTGAAATCGACAAAGTATAAAGCTGCTTTAAAAAATGATGTTGCCATAATGCTAAAAGATATTAAATCATTGATCGATTATACCGATTTTAATTTTGAGCGGTTGGAATATCTCCAAAATATTTTCGTAGGACTTTTGAGTATTGAGCAAAACAAAGTTATTAAAATTTTTGCGATTATGAATGTTATTTTCTTGCCACCGACACTGATTGCGAGTATTTATGGGATGAACTTTGATTTTATGCCTGAGCTGCAATGGGAGTATGGCTACTTGGTATCGATATTTTTAATGGTATGCTCATCTATATTTCCCCTCTATCTTTTCAAACGCAAAGGATGGATTTAATGGGGGTATGGTTAATGATTTCAATTTTAACAACTAAAGGATATACACTTGGATAGGCGAATCCGCTATTTTGTAGAAGATTACTGGGATGTTTTTATAGGAATATGTTCTATATCTTTGGCCTTTTTCTTCCATCATCAAGGTGAGGGGATGTTGGCAACCGTTGCAGCTGCTATTGGTATCGCATCTCTTTCTCTGACGGTTGCCGAGGTAGCTGATATTCTTTCAGAACGGCTTCAAGAACCGTATGGTAGTTTTGTTCTTACTTTCAGTGCAGTTATTGTTGAGATTATCTTATTGTACATTATTTTGCTGGAAGTGCGTCATTCCCCCGAAGTACTCGAAACGGTGAAGGGGGGAATCATCTCTGCGGTTATTGTGGATTTGAATGTCTTAATGGGATTGTCTGTTTTTTTAGGAGGATTGGCATTTACGCAGCAACAACACAACAAAGAGACGTCCAGTGCTTACAGTACGGTCTTATTTGTTGCATCATCCGCACTTTTAGTACCGGGATTACTGAGTCATACCGATCATGGTATCGAGTCTTTGACGCAAGTGAGTCATTTGATTGCCGGCTTATTGTTATTTTTTTACCTTATTATTTTTATTTTTCAAACGCGTACCCATACCCATTTTTTCAAAGCAACAGCAAGAAGCCGTTTCTTTCGTCTTAAACGAAAGATTCAAGAGAGTGAAGGTGAAATAGATGAAAATGATTCAAGTGATTATATTTTTGAACATCTTAGTACGGCAATTAATTTTATGGCTATTTTTGTTTTAATTGGAATAATTGCCTTTGGGGCGGAGATTTTTGCAGGAGATGGAGTTAAAATTGCACGTGAATATGGACTATCAGCAGGCTTGGCAGGACTTGTAATCGCAATCATAAGTGTATCTCCTGAAATCTTTACGGCAGTCCGAGCCGCACGTAACGATCAGATTCAACGGGTAGTCAATATCGCCATGGGTGCATCGACGGTGTCCATTATTTTGACGGTTCCGATTTTAATGATGCTGGCGTATTATTCAGGAATCAATCTTACTCTCGATTTTAATCCACTTCAAATCGGGGCATTATTGTTAACGATTATTTTGGTATGGAAAACGACTGAAGAGGGCGAAACAAACTATTTTGAGGGGGCATCGCATCTGATGTTTTTTATCAGCTATGCGATAATTGCCACGTATTACTAAGTTCATGATTATCCTATTTGCACCCAGCGAAGGGAAACGAGCAGGGGGAGAACTTCCTCCTCTTAGTAAATCTTCATTACTTTTTCCCGAACATTACTCTAAGCGTCTTGAGGTAATGGAGCATTATCAAAAAGTCGTTCGTCAGGGGTGTAATGAAGCTCTTGAAGCTCTTTTTGGCATTAAAGATACCCGAGAGTTTGAACGCTACAAAATTTCTTTTCATGAAGCCCCTACCATGAAAGCTGTACTGCGTTATGATGGAGTAGCATACGATTATTTAGATTATTCTACACTTTGCTGTGAAGCACAACGGTATATTGATACCAATGTTATCCTCTTCTCTAATTTATTCGGTCCGATTCGAGCAGGAGACGCAATTCCTGATTATAAACTCAAGCAAGGAGCTTTGATAGAAGGGCTTTCTTGTGAAAAGTTCTATAAAGAGCATTTTAGTGATGCACTGGATGCCATCATCGAGAATCAAGAGATTTTAGATTTGCGTGCAGGATTTTATGATAAATTTTATATTCCTAAAAATCCAGTTACTACATTAAAGTTTTTAAAAGAGGGAAAAGTGGTAAGCCATTGGGCAAAAGCCTATCGAGGGGTTGTATTGCGTACGGCAGCTATGTATCAGATACAGACAGTAGCGGAATTTTTGGTATTGCCTATTGAGGGATTAATTTTGAGTGAAATAATCCAAACCAAAAAGAAAAAAGAGATTATTTACACCATCGTTTAATTTCTTTGCAATACCCCTTGACTTATTGAGAAAAAGGAACTATAATTTCAGCTCCATTTCGCCAATGCCGGCATAGCTCAGTTGGCTAGAGCAGCTGATTTGTAATCAGCAGGCCCGGGGTTCAAGTCCTCGTGCCGGCACCATTGAACGAAATCGGAATGCATTACAATTATCAGTGTTAGACCAGATTAGGCCGTGGTGAGATACTCAAGTGGCCAACGAGGGCAGACTGTAAATCTGCTGATTTTTATCTTCGAAGGTTCGAATCCTTCTCTCACCACCATCTGCGGGAATAGCTCAGTTGGCTAGAGCGTCAGCCTTCCAAGCTGAATGTCGCGAGTTCGAGTCTCGTTTCCCGCTCCACTGGGAGCTGAAGTACACATTTCATAATTACTACTTCATCATTACCTTAAAACGTAAAATAGTTTTTAAGCTTCCAATTATATATTTATTATTGTTTTTTTATGCTCACGTGGCTCAGGGGTAGAGCACTTCCTTGGTAAGGAAGAGGTCGGCGGTTCAAATCCGCTCGTGAGCTCCATTAATAAATTTGTAATTTTTTTGAAAGCTTGAAAGCTATTTCAGCTGTTTTTTGGTATAATTCCATTTTCGTTTACAATATTAAGTCGGAGGACACAATGGCAAAAGAAAAGTTTGCGCGTACTAAACCACACTGCAACATCGGTACAATCGGTCACGTTGACCATGGTAAAACTACGTTGACAGCAGCAATTACCGCTGTTTTGGCAACTAAAACTGGTGCGAAGTTTATGGACTACGATCAAATCGATAATGCTCCAGAAGAGCGCGAGCGCGGTATCACTATCGCTACATCACACGTTGAATATGAAACAGAAAATCGTCACTATGCACACGTTGACTGTCCTGGACACGCTGACTATGTTAAGAATATGATTACTGGTGCTGCACAAATGGATGGCGCTATTCTTGTTGTTTCTGCAGCGGATGGTCCAATGCCACAAACGCGTGAGCACATTCTTCTTTCACGCCAAGTCGGTGTTCCATATATCGTTGTTTTCATGAACAAAGAAGATATGGTTGATGATGAAGAACTTCTTGAGCTCGTTGAGATGGAAATTCGTGAACTTTTAGATATGTATGAATTCCCAGGTGATGACACCCCTATCGTTGCTGGTTCTGCATTGAAAGCACTCGAAGAAGCAAAAAGCGGTAATCTTGGTCCATGGGCTGATAAAATTATGAAATTAATGGATGAAGTAGATCGTTATATCCCTCAGCCAATTCGTGAAACGGATAAAGATTTCTTGATGCCGGTAGAAGACGTTTTCTCAATCTCAGGACGTGGTACGGTTGTAACAGGTCGTATTGAGCGTGGTACTATTAAAATCGGTGAAACGATTGAAATCGTAGGTATCCGTGATACACAAACAACAACTGTAACCGGTGTTGAAATGTTCCGTAAAGAGATGGAAATGGGCGAAGCTGGCGACAACTGCGGCGTCTTGCTTCGTGGTACTAAGAAAGAAGATGTTGAGCGTGGTCAAGTTCTTTGTAAGCCTAAATCAATCAAACCTCACACAAAATTTGAGGCTGAGATTTACGTATTGAGCAAAGAAGAGGGTGGACGTCATACTCCATTCTTTAACGGTTACCGCCCACAATTCTACGTTCGTACAACAGACTGTACAGGTGCTATCACTCTTCAAGAGGGTACTGAAATGGTTATGCCTGGTGACAATGTAAAAATTATTGCTGAATTAATCCATCCAATCGCGATGGAAGAGGGTACTCGCTTTGCTATTCGTGAAGGTGGTCGTACTGTAGGTGCTGGGGTTGTTTCTAAAATCCTTGCATAATTTCTCCCAACCTTAGGGTTGGACTATAAGGGTAAATATGCGCGAAAATATCCATTTAGCTTGTGAAAAGTGTACACGTCGTAACTATCACATCACTAAAAATAAAAAAACTCATACTGAGAAATTCTCAGCTAAAAAGTTTTGTAAATTTTGTCGTGAACACACGATTCATAAAGAAGCAAAACTTTAAAAGGTTTTCCCTTCGGGGATTTTATAGGTCAGTAGCTCCAATGGTAGAGCGCCGGATTCCAAATCCGATGGTTGCGGGTTCGAATCCCCCCTGGCCTGCCACACTCATTTTTAACTAATGGTGCTTATGGGCTTTATTGGTTCGAAATGTCCTAAGGGTAGAAAATGAAAAACAGTATTACGAGTACTTTTCGTCAAGCGAAGTTAGAGCTTGCAAAAGTTATTTTTCCAACAAAACCACAGGTCAAGCAAGCCTTTATCGCGGTCATTGTTGTTGTGACATTTGTCGTTTTGTTTTTAGCATTGGTTGACTTTATTATGTCCTCTACTGTTTCAGCAATTTTGAGTTAAGGAAAAACTATGGCACATCTTTGGTACTCAATTCAAACCTATTCAGGCAGTGAACGTAGTGTAAAAGCTGCAATTGAAAACATTATTGCTGAAAATCATCTTGAAGAGGTTATTACAGAAGTAATCGTCCCTACAGAAGATGTTATCGAAGTAAAAAATGGTAAGAAAAAAATAACTGAACGTTCATTATATTCAGGTTACGTATTTGCGTTGATGGATCTCAGTATTGATTTGCAGCATCGTATTCAATCACTTCCTCGTGTTGCGGGGTTTATTGGTGAAGGAAGCAAGCCGACGCCTTTAAGTGAAAATGATATTGCGGTTATTTTGGATCGTGTTGCGAATCGTTCTGCACCAAAACCAAAAGTATTTTTTGATAATGGCGAAATGGTTCGTATTGTCGATGGTCCATTTGCGAATTTTACGGGTACAGTCGATGAGTATGATCTTGAGCATGGTACGTTGAAGCTCAATGTTTCTATCTTTGGACGTAGTACTCCGGTAGATATTTCGTATACGCAAGTCGAAAAAATTATTTAATCTCAAAAAAAGGAAGCACAAATGGCAAAGAAAATTACGGGCTACATCAAGCTACAAGTTAATGCGGGCGCTGCAAATCCAGCCCCTCCGGTTGGACCAGCGCTCGGTCAACGTGGTGTTAACATCATGGAATTTTGTAAGGCGTTCAACGAGCGTACAAAAGATAAGGCAGGTTTTAAACTTCCTGTTGTTATTACTGTATATGCGGATAAAACGTTTTCATTCATCACAAAACAGCCTCCGGCTTCTGCCCTCATCATGAGAGCAGCAGGTCTTAAAAAAGGGACTGATAATCCGATGAAAAACAAAGTGGGTAAAATCACTAAAGATCAGTTGATGGAAATCGTCAAACAAAAAATTCAAGATATGAATACTGATTGTGTTGATGCAGCAGCAGCTACTATTGCTGGCTCATGCCGTTCAATGGGTGTTGATATTATCGATTAATAACGTAAAAGGAACTTGTTCCTTTTACTACACTAGTCGCTTGGACTACTAAAGCGAGCCTCTAACGAGGCAGAATTTACGGTATCTAAGCAAAGCTCTTCGACCGCAAAGAGATTAAGTCTTGCGGCAGATTCTATTATTGGAGAATTAAAATGGCTGGAAAACGCTACACACAACTGAGTGAAAAAATTGATATGGCAAAAAGCTACACAGTAGCCGATGCTTCTACGTTCATCAAAGAACTTAAATCAGCTAAATTCGACGAA
This sequence comes from Sulfuricurvum sp., assembly GCA_028714915.1. Taxonomy (GTDB): domain Bacteria; phylum Campylobacterota; class Campylobacteria; order Campylobacterales; family Sulfurimonadaceae; genus Sulfuricurvum. The sequence goes on along the minus strand of JAQTLL010000001.1, from coordinate 288,555 downwards.
ACCGTTGAAATTGCCCTTAATCTTAATGTCGATCCTCGTCATGCTGACCAAATGATCCGTGGCGCGGTTGTGCTTCCTCACGGTACGGGTAAAGTGGTTCGCGTAGCGGTTTTCGCTAAGGGCGCTAAAGTTGACGAAGCTAAAGCTGCCGGTGCTGACATTGTTGGTGCTGAAGACTTGGTAGATATGATCAAAGCAGGCAATATGCCTTTTGATATCGTTGTTGCTGCACCTGATTGTATGGGTCTTGTTGGTCAAGTAGGACGTATCCTCGGACCAAAAGGGATGATGCCAAATCCTAAGACTGGAACGGTTACAGCTGACATCGCAAAAGCGGTTAGCAATGTTAAAGGCGGACAAGTTAATTTCCGTGTTGACAAAAAAGGTAACATTCATGCAGGTATCGGTAAAGTAAGTTTCGATACGGATAAAATTGCTGAAAATATCAAAGCATTTGTGAGCGCTATTAACCGTGCAAAACCATCAACGGCTAAAGGTCGTTACATCAAAAATGCAGCACTTTCACTCACTATGAGTCCTGCAATCAAATTTGATATTCAAGAACTTCTTGATATTCGTGCTTAATTAAAATAACTTTATCTTATGGACTTAAGAGAGCAAGAGGGCTGATAAGCCTTAATTTGAATTTTCGACTCTGCTTGAAGTTACTGTCTGGAAAGGAGAAAATATGACTAAAATACAAAAAGCTGACATCGTTAGCGCATTGAGCGAAGAGTTCAAAAGTGCTAAAGCTGTTGTTATGTGTGATTACCGTGGTTTGACTGTGTCCCAATTGGAAGTTCTTCGTAAAGATGCACGTTCAAGAGAGACAAAAGTTCAAGTTATCAAAAATACATTGGCAACTATTGCATTGAAAAATGCAGATATGACAGGCGTTGATATCGTTGATACCAACATCTTTATCTGGGGTGAAGACGCTATTGCTGCATCAAAAACAGCAGTTGACTTTGCAAAAGGTAATGACAAGTTTGTTATCCGTACAGCGTACATCGATAGTGTTGCTGCTGATGAGCAAAAAGTACGTGCATTTGCAACCCTTCCAGGACGTGAAGAATTGTTGGGCATGCTCGCATCTGTTTGGATGGGACCTGTTCGTAACTTTACAATTGGACTTGATGCTCTTAAGCGTCAAAAAGAAGAAGCAGCAGCAGCCTAAGTTTAACTTAGCTGTGGCGTATTGAAAAAATTAAAAAAATTCTGAGGAGAATATTATGGCTGTTACAAAACAAGACGTTCTTGAGTTTATCTCAAACCTTTCTGTATTAGAGCTTTCTGAACTTGTTAAAGAGTTCGAAGAAAAATTTGGAGTATCTGCACAACCAGTTGCAGTTGCAGGTGGAGCAGTTGCGGCTGTAGAAGTAGAAGAAAAAACTGAATTTGATGTTATCTTAAAAGACGCTGGTGACAAAAAAATCAACGTTATTAAAGTAGTACGCGCAATGACAGGTCTTGGTCTTAAAGAGGCTAAAGATGCTGTTGATAACGCTCCTACAACCATCAAAGAAGGTATCTCTAAACAAGATGCTGAAGCAGCTAAAAAAGAGCTTGAAGAAGCTGGTGCTGTGGTCGAAGTCAAATAATTATTTGATGCTTGGAGGCACTTGCCTCCATTTTGTGGGCGCTTTTCCGAATTGATTTTTTCATTTCGGAAGAGTGCCCATCCGTCGTTATAGGGTTGGGAATGCTCAACTTTTAGACTTTACACTTTATATCCCGCTCTTGGGATCAAAAATTTCGATTGAGGTAGCCTAATGTTAAATACTCTTCACTCTGGAAACCGCTTGCGCGTTGATTTCGCGAAAACCCCACAACAAATTGAAGTTCCAAATCTTTTACAACTTCAGCAAAGTTCATACGAATCATTTTTGATGTTAGATCAAAAAGATCGTTCAAAAAGTGGTATTGAGCGTGTATTCCAATCTGTTTTCCCTATTCATGATACTCAAAACCGTCTCTCTTTAGAGTACCTGGGTTCTGAAGTCGGTCGTCCTAAATATACCGTACGTGAGTGTATGGAGCGTGGATTGACGTACTCAGTATCACTTCGTATGAAAACACGTCTTATGATTTGGGATCGTGACGAAAACACCAAAGAAAAAATGGGTGTAAAAGATATTAAAGAACAAACTATTTTTATTCGTGACATTCCTCTTATGACGGAGCGTACATCATTTGTTATCAACGGTGTTGAACGTGTTGTTGTAAATCAGCTTCACCGTAGTCCTGGGGTTATTTTTAAAGAAGAGGAATCAAGTACTGCCGGCAGCAAGATGATTTTTACTGGTCAAATTATCCCTGACCGCGGTTCATGGCTCTATTTTGAGTACGATCCTAAAGATATTTTGTACATGCGTATTAATAAACGTCGTAAAGTTCCTGTCACTATTATGTTCCGCGCATTGGGCTACAGTAAACAAGATATTTTAAAAATGTTCTACCCATTGCAAAAAATTCGTATTGAAGACAACCGCTATTTGATGGATTTTGATCCTGAGCACTTTGCAGGCCGTTTGGGTTATGATCTAATCGATGCGGATGGGAAGCTTCTTGCTGCTGCAGGTAAGCGTCTTTCCGCTAAAAGAGCTGAAAAGATGATAGCGGAAGGGGTAAAAGCCATCCAATATCCAATCGAAACTCTTATTGAACGTCATTTGGCTGAAGCAATTATTGATGCTTCTACCGGTGAAGTAATGTTTGATACGATGACGCAATTGGATGAAACAAAACTTAAAAAAATGATTGAAGCGGGTGTTACTGAATTTATTATCGCTAATGATTTGGCTGAAGGGCATGACAGCTCTATAATCAACGCATTTATGGCAGATGTTGATTCATTAAAATTATTGAAACAAACTGAAAATATTGAAGATGAAAATGATCTTGCGGCTATTCGTATTTATAAAGTAATGCGTCCTGGTGAGCCAGTCACTAAAGATGCTGCAAAAGTATTTGTAAATCAACTCTTTTTTGATCCTGAGCGTTATGATTTGACACGCGTCGGTCGTATGAAAATGAACCATAAACTCGGACTTAGTATTCCTGAATATGTAACAGTCTTGACGAATGAAGATATTATTAATACGGTTAAATACGTTATCAAAGTTAAAAATGGTCAAGGTCATATCGATGACCGTGACCACTTGGGGAACCGACGTATCCGTTCAATCGGTGAATTGCTTGGTAATGAGTTACACAACGGTCTTGTCAAGATGCAAAAAGCAATTAAAGACAAACTTTCTACGATGAGCGGACCGACGACGGAGCTTATGCCACATGACTTGGTTAACTCAAAAATGATTACCTCTACTATTATGGAGTTTTTCAGCGGCGGACAGTTATCACAATTTATGGACCAAACAAATCCTCTCTCAGAAGTAACGCATAAGCGTCGTCTTTCAGCATTGGGTGAGGGCGGTTTGGTTAAAGAACGTGCCGGATTTGAAGTACGTGACGTTCATCCGACCCATTACGGCCGTATCTGTCCGATTGAGACTCCTGAGGGACAAAATATCGGTTTGATCAATACGTTGGCGACTTATTCAAAAGTAAATGAACACGGCTTTATTGAAGCACCGTATAACGTTGTTAAAGATGGTGTTGTTACGGATGAAGTGGTTTATTTGACCGCTACACAAGAAGAGGGAAAAATCATCGCAGCGGCATCAAGCCGTTTGGGTGAAAACGGGACGTTTATTGATGATTTGGTTGAAATTCGCCAAGACGGTGAAATTATGCTCAAATCACCTCGTGATTGTGAACTGCGCGATTTGACACCACATATGGTTGTCGGTGTTGCGGCAAGCTTGATTCCATTCTTGGAACATGATGACGCGAACCGCGCATTGATGGGTTCAAACATGCAGCGTCAAGCTGTTCCATTGCTTCGTCCTCAAGCGCCTATGGTTGGAACGGGGGTTGAAAAACTCGTAGCTCGTGATTCATGGGAATGTGCAAAGGCTGAACGCGGCGGTATTGTTGAGAAAGTTGATTCTAAACACGTTTACGTAATGGGTGAAGATGAAGATGGAACATTTATCGATTACTATCCATTGCAAAAAAATCTTCGTACCAACCAAAATACGACATTTATGCAAAAACCGATTGTGAAGCAAGGTCAAAGTGTTCATAAAGGGCAAATTATTGCAGACGGTCCGAATATGGATCAAGGCGAATTGGCTCTTGGTATCAATACTTTGGTTGCGTTTATGCCATGGAACGGATACAACTTCGAAGATGCGATCGTTATGTCTGAGCGTATGATTCGTGAAGATGCCTTTACCTCTGTACATATCTATGAAAAAGAGGCTGAAGCACGTGAATTAAAGCACGGTGTTGAAGAAATTACCCGTGATATTCCGAATGTCCGTGATGATGAACTCTCTCATCTTGATGACAGCGGTATCGTTAAAATCGGTACGTTTGTTCAAGGCGGTATGATCTTAGTGGGTAAAGTTTCTCCAAAAGGAGAAGTTAAACCAACTCCGGAAGAGCGGCTATTGCGTGCTATCTTTGGAGAAAAAGCGGGTCACGTTGTTAACAAATCACTTTATTGTGCAGCAAGTATGGAAGGGGTAGTTGTTGATGTTAAAGTCTTTACAAAAAAAGGCTATGACAAAGATCCTCGTACCCTTGAGCTTGAAAAAGCAGAACGTGATGAGCTTGAGCGCGAACACTATGACAGACTTTTGATGATTGACAAAGAAGAGATGCTGCGTATTGCTTCTTTGCTCACCAAGCATCCGTTGCAAAGCGATGTGAGTGTTAATGGCAATGAGTATAAAGCAGGAGCGTTTGTCAATGCGGAAGATCTTAAAGAGGTTAACCGTTTTGCGATGAATACTGTGGTTAAAGCATTTGCCGATGATATTCAAGAGAAGTACAACCAAACAAAAAATCATTTCCAAAAAGAGAAGAAAAAATTCCGTGATGAACACGAAGAAAAACTTTCTATCTTAGAAAAAGACGACATCCTTCCAAACGGTGTTGTGAAGTTTGTAAAAGTCTATATTGCGACAAAGCGTAAGCTCAAAGTCGGAGATAAAATGGCAGGTCGTCACGGGAATAAGGGTATCGTTTCGATCATCGTTCCTCAGGTTGATATGCCGTACATGGCCAATGGTCGTACTGTTGACGTCTGTTTGAATCCACTGGGGGTTCCATCACGTATGAACGTTGGACAAATTTTGGAAATGCACTTGGGTATGGTCGGGCGTGAGCTTGGTTTTCAAATTCAAGAAATTTTTGAGAGTAAACAAAAAGAGTTCATTGGTGAACTTCGTGCAAAAATGATCTCATTTGCGGATGTTGCGAGTCTTATGGATGCTTCCAATGCTATTGGTGCGATGGATGATGCGACACTTCTTGGGTATGCTCAGGATTGGTCAAAAGGGGTTAAGTTTGCAACTCCGATTTTTGAAGGAGTTACCGAAGCAGAGTTTGGAAAATTGTTTGAGTTGGCAAAACTTGATAACGATGGAAAAATGGAGCTTTATGACGGTAAAACCGGCGATAAACTCAAAGAGCGTGTCAACGTAGGTTACATGTACATCCTTAAACTTCATCACTTGGTTGATGAAAAAGTGCATGCCCGTTCAACCGGACCTTACTCTCTCGTAACTCAACAACCCGTCGGTGGTAAAGCACTCTTCGGCGGACAACGTTTCGGGGAGATGGAAGTATGGGCGCTTGAAGCATACGGTGCTTCTGCGGTTCTTAAAGAGATGTTGACGATTAAATCAGATGACGTAGATGGACGTGTTCGTGCGTACAAAGCGATTACCAAAGGTGAAAGTGTACCGGCATCAGGTATCCCTGAAACGCTGTTTGTATTAACCAAAGAGCTTCAAGCGTTGGCGCTTGATATTGAGATTTTTGACGAGGTGGATGACAATGAGTAAATTAGTACCAATTGCTGTAACGGAAGAGAATCGTCCTACGGATATTAAACAATTGCAATTTCGCCTTGCAAGTCCTGAGAGAATTCTCTCATGGAGTCACGGCGAAGTAAAAAAGCCTGAAACAATCAACTATCGTACCCTCAAGCCTGAGCGTGACGGACTGTTTTGTGCCAAAATTTTCGGACCGGTTCGTGATTACGAATGTTTGTGCGGAAAATATAAAAAAATGCGCTACAAAGGCGTTGTGTGTGAAAAATGTGGCGTTGAAGTTACATCGTCAAAAGTGCGCCGTAACCGTATGGGACATATCGACTTGGTTACTCCGGTAGCACATATCTGGTATGTCAGTTCACTTCCAAGCCGGATCGGAACACTTCTTGGTGTGAAGATGAAAGACCTTGAACGCGTATTGTATTACGAAGCATACATTGTAAAAAGTGGCGGAGAAGCATGTTATGACGGCGGTCAAACCTCTCCGGTTCTTAAATACGATGTCTTGAATGAAGAGCAATACCGTACCCTTGTTCAGCGTTATGGAGAGAGTGGTTTCAGTGCAGAAATGGGTGGACAAGCGGTTCGTGATCTCTTAGATGATCTTGATCTTGTTGATCTTTTCTCAGCACTTAAAGAAGAAGTTCAGAAAACCAATTCAGAAGCAAAACGTAAAACCATTATTAAGCGTCTAAAAGTTATTGAATCCTTTTTGAATTCAGGTAACAACCCTGCGTGGATGATGCTTACAGCACTTCCTGTATTGCCTCCAGAACTTCGCCCATTGGTAAGTTTGGACGGTGGTAAATTCGCGGTATCGGATGTTAATGATCTTTATCGCCGTGTTATTAACCGTAACCAGCGTTTGAAACGTCTTATCGAGCTTGAGGCACCGGAAATTATTGTTCGCAATGAAAAACGTATGCTTCAAGAAGCAGTTGATGCATTGTTTGACAATGGTCGTCGTGCGAATGCAGTTAAAGGGGCAAACAAGCGTCCTCTTAAATCGCTCTCTGAGATTATTAAAGGTAAGCAAGGACGTTTCCGTCAAAATCTTCTTGGTAAGCGTGTTGACTTTTCAGGACGTTCGGTCATTGTTGTCGGACCAAACTTACGAATGGATCAATGCGGACTGCCAAAGCTTATGGCATTGGAACTTTTCAAACCTCATTTGATTGCGAAACTCGAAGATAAAGGGTACGCAACCACCGTGAAAGCGGCGAAAAAAATGATTGAAGAGAAAACGAATGAAGTATGGGAGTGCTTGGCGGAAATCGTTGATGGGTATCCTATCATGCTTAACCGTGCACCGACACTTCACAAGCTTTCGATTCAAGCGTTTCATCCGAAACTTATTGACGGTAAAGCAATCCAATTGCACCCATTAGTTTGTGCGGCGTTCAATGCGGACTTTGACGGTGACCAAATGGCGGTTCACATCCCATTGAGTGCGGAAGCGATTGCTGAGTGTAAAGTCTTGATGCTCTCTTCTATGAACATCTTGCTTCCGGCATCGGGTAAAGCGATTGCAACCCCTTCACAAGATATGGTCTTGGGTCTTTATTACCTATCATTGGCTAAAAATGACGTTAAGGGTTCTAATAAACTTTTCAGCTGTGTGGATGAAGTTATGATTGCCCTTGAGCATAAAGCACTTGATTTACACGCAAAAGTTCGTACCCGTGTTGATGGACGTATGATTCATACAACCGCAGGAAAAATGATCTTAAAATCAATCCTTCCTGATTTCGTTCCGGTTGAGCTTTGGAACGTTGTGATGAAAAAGAAAAATATCAATGCTATCGTTGACTATGTCAATAAGCACGGTGGTATCGCAGTTACAGCAGGCTTCTTGGACAATCTTAAAGATTTAGGTTTCAAATACGCGACTCAGTCAGGTGTTTCTATCTCTATCGCGGATATTATTATTCCTAAAGAAAAAGAAGCATTGATTATTTCATCAAAAAATAAAGTCAAAGAGATTCAAAAACAGTTTGAAGCAGGTCTATTGACCGAGCAAGAGCGTTACAACAAAATCATTGACGTTTGGACAGATACCAACAATACCGTTGCAGGCGGGATGATGGATTTGGTCAAAAGTGATAAAGACGGATTTAACTCGATCTTTATGATGGCAGACTCTGGAGCGCGTGGTTCTGCGGCTCAGATTCGTCAGCTTGCAGGTATGCGTGGATTGATGGCGAAACCGGATGGTTCAATTATCGAAACCCCGATTATTTCTAACTTTAAAGAAGGGCTTAACGTTCTTGAGTACTTTATTTCAACTCACGGTGCACGTAAAGGTCTTGCGGATACGGCACTTAAAACAGCGAATGCGGGTTATTTGACTCGTAAACTTGTTGACGTTGCTCAAAACGTGAAAATCGTAGAGCACGATTGTGGAACGCACGAAGGGATTGAGCTTACCGATATTTCTGTTGGTAATGAACTCATTGAACCGTTGGAAGACCGTATTTACGGACGCGTATTGGCGGAAGACGCAATCGACCCAATCACCAATGAAATTCTCTTTACCGAGGGGACATTGATTGATGAAATCAAAGCCTCTAAAGTTGCCGAAGCAGGGATTAAAGCAGTCCATATTCGTACTCCGACAACCTGTAAATCGGTTGATGGTGTATGTGCATTGTGTTATGGTCTTAACCTTGGAAGCGGTGGAATTGTTCAACGTGGTGAAGCCGTTGGTATTATCGCGGCACAGTCCATCGGAGAGCCGGGTACACAGTTGACCCTTCGTACCTTCCACGTCGGAGGAACAGCTTCAAGTACACGTGAAGAGCGTCAAGTTATTGCAACTAAAGAAGGTTTCATTCGTTATTATAATATGAAAACCTACCTCTCAAAAGAGGGAAAACAAATCGTTGCAAACCGTCGTAATGCGGCAGTGCTTTTGGTTGAACCAAAAATCAAAGCACCGTTTACGGGTGTCATTGATATTCAAACGATTCATGATGAAGTTATCGTCAGTGTTAAAGGTGAAAGCCAAACACAACGTTATACGCTTCGTAAAAATGAAGTAGCAAAACCGAATGAACTTGCAGGTGTTAGCGGTAAAATTGAAGGGAAGTTTTATCTTCCGTACGAAAATGGTGCTACGGTAAAAGAAGATGAGTCTATCGTTGAGACGATCAAAGATGGATGGAATGTCCCTAACCGTATTCCGTACGCATCTGAAATTCAAGTGAAAGACGGTGCTCCGGTTACTCAAAAGATTTTTGCAAAAGAAAAAGGGACGGTTAAATATTATCTTCTAAAAGGAGATTATTTAGAGCGTCACCATGAGATTGCAAAAGGATACAATGTTGAAGTAAAAGGGCTCTTTGCCGTTGTTGCAGATAGTGATGACCGTGAAGCAATTCGTCACTACATTGCACGCGGATCTGTGATTGAAGTGAATGATGATGAAGCAGTTAAAGTGGATACATTGATTGCTAAGCCACAAAAAGAAGAGTCGATTGTTATTGCTGAATGGGATCCGTATAGTAATCCGATCATCTCGGAAACTGATGGTGTAATTACTTTTGAAGATATTATCCCAGGTGTTACGGCATCAGAGCAATTTGACGAACTAACGGGTAAAACACGTTTGATGATTAACGAATACGTTGCTCCTGAGTACAAGCCGGCAATCGTATTGGCTGCCAACGATGGAAGTATCATCCGTTACCAAGTTGAACCGAAAACAGCGATTTTTGCCCAAGACAGAGCCGATGTAAAAGTGGCTGACATCTTGGCAAGAACACCAAAAGCACTTCAAAAATCACGCGATATTACCGGGGGTCTTCCTCGTGTATCTGAGCTATTTGAAGCACGTAAACCTAAAGAGATTGCACTTATTGCGGAACTTGACGGTGTGGTGAGCTTTGGTAAACCGCTTCGTGGTAAAGAGCGTATCTTGATCACCAGCGAAAACGGTATGGTCAAAGAGTATTTTGTTGATAAAAATCTTACGGCAATGGTACACACAGGGGAATTTGTTCACGGAGGTGAGCGTTTGACGGATGGTGTTCTTAGTTCACATGAGATTTTACGTATTTTAGGTGTTAAAGCACTGTATCATTACTTAGTCAGCGAAGTACAACAAGTATATCGCCGTCAAGGGGTTAATATTGCGGACAAACATATCGAAGTTATCTTTACTCAGATGTTGCGTCAGATTAAAATCCTTCGCTCAGGTGATACAAAATTCATCGAAGGTGATGTGGTTTCAAAAGTACAATTTAAAGCTGAAAACGAAAAAATTCTTCGTCTTGGCGGAGAACCGGCTATCGCTGAGCCATACCTTGTAGGTATTACTCGTGCAGCAGTAAGCGCTGACTCGATCATTTCAGCCGCATCGTTCCAAGACACGACTAAAGTCTTGACTGAAGCAGCCGTAGCAGCTAAAATCGATGACTTGACCGATCTTAAAGAGAACGTCATCATCGGACGTACCATTCCAGTAGGAACAGGTATCTATAAAAACCAAACGATTATGTTCAACGAGTAAGATTTTTTCTTTCTCATCGTCATTCCCGCGAAGGCGGGAATCCAGCTTCTCTTAAATTTTCAATACTCTCTCCGATAAAAGCACTTTTTACTTGATAAAATAGCAGTTAACACAAATTTTTTTATCTTTTGGTATACTATTGGTATGAAATTTGAATACGATAGCAACAAAAGTGAAGCGAACAAAGAGAATCACGGTATTGACTTTGATGAAGCATTTGATAATGGAGAAGATATATCCGAGTTTGTGGATTGGATAAAAATATGTCGTCCCAATTTGGAGCAAAAACGGGTTAATCTTGATTTACCTGTGTGGATGATCGAACCTCGATTTCGAAGCCAAAAGGCTAGGAGTCGCTCGTCAAGCGATAATGAAAATGTTTTTAGCACAACATTTAGAAAAAGCAAGCTAAGTTACTTCATCTCTCCCGTTCGTGGTGGGCATGTCAAACCATGAATCTGCTCGTCATCCTCGTGCTTGACGCGGGGATCCATCTTCTGTCAGCATAATTAAATTTTCTCCACACTCTCCCCATAAAGCACTTTATATTTTAGCAGCTGCTCGTTTATATGTGTGATAACGCCATTTGGAGCATATTGCAACAGTTCGATGATCGCCCGCCTCAAATTTCTCTAATATCCATTTAATATTATATTGTGTAAGATTGCGTAATCAAAGGATGGCATGATGAGTAAAAAAGACAAACTGATTAAAGCCATGAAAAATAATCCAAAAAATATCCCTTTTGAGGATATAAAAAAACTTTTGGAAGATTATGGATACGTTTGTCATAACAGTGGTGGAAGTCACTTTGTTTTTCGTAAAGAGAATATGGCAAGTATTGTCATCCCGTATCATAAGCCTATTAAAGCAATTTATGTCAAACACGTATTAGAAATGTTGGGAGAATCCAAATGAAAAATTTAGCCTATTATTTAAATCTCGATTATGAGATTGTCATTAAAAAAGTGAGTGCTGAGGATGGTGAGGGATGGTTTGCCTATTATAAAGATTTTAAAGGGGTGATGGGTGATGGTGAGACGGCTTCCGAAGCAATCGAATCGGCACAAAATGCCTTTGTTGCTTTTGTGGAAGTAGCACTTACTCACGGAGAGTTTATCCCAGAACCTCACAGCGCAGAAAAAAGTTTGAGAATAAATATCTCTATGCCTGAAAATTTGGTTAAAAAAATAGATAGCCATATCGTACCGCTGCATTTAAGCCGTTCAGCTTTTTTACAAAAAGCGGCACTTAGAGAGATCGGGTATTAAAATCTCATGTCATTCCCGACTTGATCGGGAATCCAGCTCCTCCATCTTTAAATCCTCTCCACACTCTCCCCATAAAGCACTTTATATTTTAGCAGCTGCTCGTTTATATGTGTGATAACGCCATTGGGGGCATATTGCAACAGTTCGATAATCGCCCGCACTTCTTTGGATTGTCGGTAATTGTAGTTGCAAGCATATTCCAAATCAAACGTAAAAAGGTCTTGTTCGTTGACTTCTAATACTTCGGCGATGTAGGGGATGAGTTCGACTTTTAGTTCGCGTTTACCGTATAAATAACCCAAAATAGTTTGTGCAGATGGTGACTCACCAGTTCGTTTTAAATTTGGTTCTAGTGCAACAAGTTTATGTGCAAATTCTTGTTTTGTGATTTTTTTCTCTTCTAAAAGATAGTTAATTTTTTCCCAAACTTCCATAAATACTAAACCTTTGGTCAAAATGAAATAATTTAGTCAATAATAAGAAGATATGAAGGTCATATTAAATACACTTTGGTCAATTTGAAAATAAAAGGTTATTTTATGCTAAAAGCTACATTGGTATTTTCTGTAATTGTGGCAGTTGCAGTAGGAATAGTAGGTTGTTCCTCAAAAGTAGATTCTATTTCACAAGCACCAAAGGAAATTAAAAATGAACTTGCCGATGCACCAAAATGGGTTTTAGCTACTCAAGAAAATGAAAAAGGGATCAATGCCGCAGGAAGTGCTAAAATCGGTAAAGCCGGAAGTCAGTTTGCGATTATAGAAGCAGAAGCAAATGCACGTGATCAAATGGCTCGTCAGATACAGGTAAAAGTTGCGAGTATGATTAAAAATTTTACTCAACAAACGGGTGTAGGTAATAGCCAAACTGTCGATAAAGTAGTATCAAGTGTATCCAAGCAAGTGACTCAGCAAGAGCTTATAGGTGTTCAGCGCAAAGATATGTGGATTTCGCCATCGGGTGAGCTGTGGGTGCTTATGAGTATGTCAGAACAAAGCACACAGGCTGTAAAAAGTGCTATCAAATCGAGTTTTAAAAATGATGATGCCCTTCATCAGCAAGTGTTGGCAAAACAGGCACAAGATGAGTTGGACAAAGAGTTGGAAAAATTATGATGACACTAGAATATATACGAACATCTGATAATTTTGATGTTATATACTGGGGTATTGCCTTTGTAATGAGTGTATTTTGGGGACTCTATGGAATTATGGATGAGGCTAATAAAGATTGTGAAGTTGAAATTATTACTGAACGCATCGGGAAAGTTATTAATTACACAAAGACACAAACAAAATATATTGGAAAAAATTATAGCTTCCTAAAAGCTTGCAAAAAAATAGGAATACTATACGGTTTAGGAGCATTTGTATCTGATTTTACATGGTCATTTATCGGATGGTGTTCACTGTATTTGTTGTTATCACAATATTGTGATAAGGATCTTGCGACTCTAAATATATTTTTAGGAATTGTTGCTGTTGTCGGGATTACTGGATATGGATTTAAAATCCCAGAAAAAATGAAGGTCGGATAAAGAATGCAAAAGCACATGATGATAAAAATAGTTTTTTTAGCAGGGATTTTATTCTCTACTTTATTTTCCGCCGATCAAATCGTTTCTCGTGAAGGTGATATTGTTACCGTTGTTGCATCAGGCGAATATATCATGGGCGACAGTGATAACCGTAAAGAAGCACGAACCATGGCATTGACGCAGGCAAAGACAAATGCAAGTGAAGTAGCAGGTACTTATATCGAAAGTAATTTTGAATTGGTGACAAAACAGACCAATGGTGATACGGTTGATAAAGTGACGAAGCAAGAACTCAGATCATTTTCTGCAGCGATTCTTCAAAGTGAAATCACGAATGATACGATGGAAATGTTGGCAAACAAGACAACTGTTTACAAAGTTTCTATCAAAGCTCGTATTGATTTGGCAACCTTGCGTGAACGAGTAAAACAGCTTGGTGAAGATAAAGCTAAAAAAGATCGTCTTTTGGGTCTTGAAAAAGAAAATCAAGAACTTTCTTCTGCTCTTCAAAAGCTAAGTGTGCAAATGAGAACACTTGAAAATACTAAATCGGTCAAACCTGAAGAAATCAAAGCTCTACGTGATGAGCGAGATCGACTGTTTACTAAGCTTGAAAAAAATGAAGGTGCGATAAAGCTTGTATTTGAAAAAGGTTCAATTCAAACTGAGTATGACCAAAAAGTTGAAATTGCTAAGAATGTATATGAGACAATAGATGATACAGTTTACAAACATATAGCAGATTTTATTACAATTGTTTTTGACAAACCTAAAGTAGTTGATGAAGATGGAGTTAGATATTTACTTAAAATAAACTATCGTTGGGAGATAGATAATCATAAAGTAATAGATACGCTTAAAAAAAATTCAATACAAACTTCGGATCATGATACTGACATTGCTTTAGATTCAAGAGAGTACGATGAAACAGTGCGGAATTTATTGGACAAGAGATTTCGAAAAGATGGTCGAGATATTTGTCTTCTCTTTTCACTGCCAGGTATAGAAAATGAGGTAAGAGTAGGTAAAATGAGTGGTACTGATGGTATGTATAGACCTAATATCTTTCATAGTTTCAGTCGGTTTGGTTATGGTGAACGATCATCTATCAACTTTATTGTTACGAAGGAGCAAATGATAATGATGGATGCAGTTGAAGCCAAAATTGGATTTTGTAAGAAGGATGCACAAGTTATCCGTTAACAGAACAATACGGGTCAGGTATTCAATCTTCACTTTTATAAAATAGACTTATTTCATAGCTAAATATAATGGGGACAGGCTGAATTGAATTATCAAACGATGGATCCCGTATCAAGTACGGGATGACGGAAGCCGTAGTGCTACAAAATGCGCTATAAGATAAGGGGTCAGGTATTCAATCTTCATTTATGTAAAAAGTACTTTTTAGCAGCTTTTCATACTGCCCATTTTAACTCCGCCGTTGACATCAAGTACGGGATAACGGAAGCTGTAGTATTGAGTAACAAAATGCGCTATAATTTTGGAATATAGCAATAAGTTCAGAAAATATTTTCTTTGGAGTCATTTTGAATTATAATTTTGAATGGGATTCAAGTAAGGCAAAAAGCAATGTCGTGAAACATAAGATTGATTTTGATAGCGCGGTGTCTGTATTTAAAGATAAAGATGCTATTTCTATCTTTGATGATGAGCATAGTGAGAATGAAGACCGATGGGTGACGATTGGGATGGATTGTAAAACTAGGAGATTGGTAGTTGTGCATACGTTCATAGCTTTGGATAAAGACAACTGTAATGTCAGAGTGATAAGTGCAAGAAAAGCAACGAAAAATGAGCAAAAAATATATATGGAGCAATGATATGAAAAAAGAGTATGATTTTTCAAAAGGTGTTCGAGGTAAGTTCTATGATGAGAATGCGCAATTTAATATCCCTGTTTATCTTGAGCCTGAGGTTGAAAGCTTTATTGCAAAGTTGGCGAAAGAACAAAAAACCAATATGAGCCATGTTGTTAATGCTTTGTTGTTTAAAGATAAAGAACTGATTGAAATGGTAACTGCTCGCTAAAAAATTTAAAGCTGGATTCACCCTAAAGGGCACTTCGCCCGGTCAGGTCGGGAATGACGAGCATAACTTCTTCCCCCTTTAAACCTTCCTTAAAATAAGCTATATTTAATCAATAATCGGGTAATATTTCGCGTTTATTAGTCCCCTACGGGTGGATCTAAAATTCTACTGGAACATTTCAAAACAAGGAGATTGTATGCCAACAATCAACCAGCTTATTCGTAAAGAGCGACAAGCGGTAGTGAAAAAATCAAAATCACCCGCTTTGGTGTCATGCCCACAACGTCGTGGAGTATGTACTCGTGTTTATACTACAACCCCTAAAAAACCTAACTCGGCTCTTCGTAAAGTTGCTAAAGTTCGTTTGACTTCTGGGTTTGAAGTTATTAGTTATATCGGTGGTGAGGGTCACAACTTGCAAGAGCACTCAATCGTTCTTGTTCGTGGTGGTCGTGTAAAAGACTTACCAGGGGTAAAATACCATATCGTACGTGGTGCTCTCGATACAGCGGGTGTTAAAGACCGTAAAGTATCTCGTTCTAAATACGGAACGAAAAAAGCTAAGGTTAAGAAATAATCATCTAACCCAACAAGATTCGGTTTTAGTGACCGTTTTTTGAGTAAATTTAAAAAATTGAAGGAAACATTATGAGAAGAAGAAAAGCGCCCGTCCGCGAAATTATGCCTGACCCTGTTCATGGCTCAAAAATTTTGACGAAGTTCATCAACAAGCTTATGTGGGATGGTAAAAAAAGCACTGCTGAGAAAATCATGTACAGTGCTTTGGATATCATCGCATCACGTGGTGAAAAAACAGGCATCGAAGTGTTTAACGCTGCGATTGATAATATCAAGCCTGTAATCGAAGTGAAAAGCCGCCGTGTGGGTGGAGCGACCTACCAAGTTCCAGTAGAAGTACGCCCTGTTCGTCAGCTTTCTTTGGCTATCCGTTGGTTGACGGATGCTGCACGTAAACGTAATGAGCGCACTATGGCTGAACGTTTAGCAAATGAATTGTTTGATGCTGCTAACGATAAAGGTTCATCATTCAAGCGTAAAGAAGATACTTACCGAATGGCTGAAGCGAACAAAGCGTTTGCTCACTATCGCTGGTAATAGTCACCTGTAATCTTTTGATAACCCGATCGGGTTATCATTTCCCCCATTAAAACTACTTTTAAGGCTATTATCATGGCAAGATCCCACAAACTAGAAGACGTTAGAAATATCGGTATCGCGGCACACATTGACGCGGGTAAAACAACCACTACAGAGCGTATTTTGTTCTACACGGGTGTTTCACACAAAATCGGTGAGGTTCACGAAGGTGCTGCAACCATGGACTGGATGGAGCAAGAGCAAGAGCGTGGTATCACGATTACTTCTGCTGCAACAACATGTGAATGGCGTGATACACAAATCAACATCATCGATACTCCGGGCCACGTTGACTTTACCATTGAAGTTGAGCGTTCTATGCGTGTTCTTGATGGTGCTGTTGCTGTATTTTGTGCAGTAGGCGGTGTTCAGCCACAATCTGAGACAGTATGGCGTCAAGCAAACCGTTATGGTGTACCTCGTATGGTTTTTGTTAACAAAATGGACCGAACCGGTGCTGATTTTTATAACGTTGAAGAACAAATTCGTCTTCGTCTTAAAGCAAATCCAATTGCTATTCAACTTCCAATCGGTGCTGAAGACGGTTTTAAAGGTATTGTTGATTTGATCAAAATGAAAGCAATCCTTTGGGATGAAGATGCTGCAATGGGTTCTAGCTATCATGAAGAAGAAATTCCTGCGGATATGGTTGAGCTTTCTAATAAATACCGTGGACAAATGATGGAAGCGGCTGCTGAGGGCGACGATACTTTGATGGAGAAATTCTTCGAAGAGGGTGAGCTTAGCAACGAAGAAATTATGCGCGGGATCAAAGCCGGATGTCTTAAAATGGAAATTATTCCTATGACATGTGGTACTGCGTTTAAAAACAAAGGGGTTCAGACTCTTTTGGATGCAGTAATCGATTATCTTCCATCTCCTCTTGAAGTTGCGGCTATCAAAGGGACAATGGAAGATGATGAAGATGTTGAAGTAGAAGTTGCATCAACTGACGATGCTCCTTTTGCCGGTCTTGCGTTTAAAATTATGACCGATCCATTCGTTGGACAGCTTACTTTCGTACGTGTATACCGTGGTGTTCTTGAATCAGGTACGTACGCTTATAACACCATCAAAGGTAAAAAAGAGCGTATCGGACGTATCGTAAAAATGCACGCGAACAAACGTGAAGAGATTAAATCTCTCTACGCGGGTGAAATCGGTGCGGTTGTTGGTCTTAAAGATACAACGACAGGTGATACGTTGTGTGATGAGCGTGAGCGTCTAGTTCTTGAGCGTATGCACTTCCCTGAGCCGGTTATCTCGGTTGCGGTTGAGCCAAAAACAAAACCAGACCAAGAAAAAATGGGTATCGCTCTTGCAAAATTGGCTGCGGAAGATCCATCTTTCCGTGTTCATACGGATGAAGAAACAGGTCAAACAATTATCTCAGGAATGGGTGAACTTCACCTTGAGATCCTTGTAGACCGAATGTTTCGTGAGTTCAAAGTCGAAGCAGAAGTTGGTGCTCCTCAAGTTGCTTACCGTGAGTCAATCCGTGCGGAAGTCAAACAAGAGTACAAATACGCAAAACAATCAGGTGGACGCGGACAATTCGGTCACGTTTATTTGATCGTTAAGCCAGGTGAGCCGGGTACGGGTTATACTTTTAACAATGACATCAAGGGTGGGGTTATTCCAAAAGAGTATATTCCTGCCGTTGAAAAAGGGTGTAAAGAGGCAATGGGCAAAGGTGTTCTCGCGGGTTATCCGATCGAGGACATCGAAGTCACCTTGTATGATGGTTCATATCACGAGGTTGACTCCTCTGAGATGGCATTTAAACTTGCTGCGTCTATGGGATTCAAAGAGGCTTGCCGTAAAGCAAACCCTGCGATCCTAGAGCCTATGATGAAAGTTGAAGTAGAAGTACCAGAAAACTTCATGGGTGACGTTATCGGTGACCTTAACCGTCGTCGCGGACAAGTTAACAATATGGGTGACCGTTCAGGTAACAAAATTGTTGATGCGTTCGTACCATTGTCTGAAATGTTCGGTTACTCAACGGATCTTCGTTCAGCGACACAAGGACGTGCAAGTTATTCTATGGAATTCGATCACTATGCTGAAGTTCCACGTAACGTTGCTGAAGAGATTATCAAAAAGCGTAACAGCTAATTAGCTCTCTTTAGATTCCCTTCGGGGTATCCCTCTATTTTTTTTAATTTATTCATCCCTTATCTATAATGTACTAGCCCCTTCAAAACTCATAAAACTACTATAGCCACTGGCAAAAAATACTATTTTTTTAAAAAAAGCAGAAAATTTTCTGATTATAATGTTTGTTTGTTACATTAGTGTTAATAATTAATTAAATATTGATGTAGATTAAGGTTATTTTATTAATAAGGTGATATTATGTTTATCTGTCGATAGAAAAAAAATAAGGAGTCTCAATGCAACAGCTCTTAAAAAAAGCGGCATTAGTTACATGTGCGCTAATGCTTGGTTCAGAATTTGGTTATGCTGCAAATACTCTACAAGATGTTATGAAAGCACGAAAGCTTTCAGAAAAGGATGTTTTGGCAGCCGCTAAAACATATCAACCGTCGGGTAGAAAAGATGAATTTGTAGTATTTAGTTCAGGTGGACAATCTGGTCAGGTCATTGTTTATGGTGTCCCTTCTATGAGAATTTACAAATATATTGGTGTTTTTACACCCGAACCTTGGCAAGGATACGGTTTTGACGAAGAGTCAAAAAAAATTCTTAGACAAGGTAATATTAGAGGTAAAGAGATAAATTGGGGTGATACACACCACCCTGCATTTACCGAAAAAAATGGTGAATATGTGGGTGATTACCTATTTATCAATGATAAGGCAAATCCAAGAATCGGGGTCATTAGTCTTCACGATTTTGAAACCGTACAAATTGCAACCAATCCGATTTTGAAAAGTGAGCATGGCGGTGCATTTGTAACCCCTAATACTGAATATGTTATTGAATCTAGCCAGTATGCCGCTCCCTTAGATAATGGGTATCATCCAATAGAAGAATACGCTGAAGCGTATAGAGGTGCGGCTACACTTTGGAAATTTGACCACAAAAAAGGGCGAATTGACGAAAAAGCATCTTTTTCACTTGAACTACCTCCTTATATGCAAGACCTGAGTGATGCCGGAAAAGGCGAATCTATGGGCTGGGCATTTACAAATTCATTTAATAGTGAAATGTACACCGGAGGGATTGAAAAGGGGATGCCTCCTTTTGAAGCCGGTATGAGCAGAAATGATACCGATTATATGCATGTCTATAATTGGCAAATACTTGAAAAATTGGTACAAGATCCAAAAAATACTATGATTATTAATAATCATAGAGTTGTAACCATTGCAGCAGCTGTAAAAGCCGGTGCGCTGTTTTTAATTCCTGAACCAAAATCTCCTCACGGTGTGGATGTCAACCCTGATGGACGATTTATTATCGTTGGCGGAAAATTGGATACACACGCTTCCGTTTATGATTTTAGAAAAATCAAGCAAGCGATTGATAGTAAATCATTTATTGCAAAAGATCCGTACGGGATTCCTATTCTTGATATGAAAAAAGTCCTTCATGGTCAACTAGAACTAGGTCTTGGGCCATTGCATAGTACATTTGATGCAGTCGATGGTGTTGTTTATACATCGCTTTATGTTGATAGTCAAATTGTAAAATGGAACTATAAAACAATGAAAGTCTTAGACAGAATCAATGTCAGCTACAATATTGGGCACTTAGACTCTATGGAAGGTAAATCAACAAAACCAAAAGGGCACTATGCGATAGCACTTGATAAGCTGTCGATTGATAGATTTAACCCAGTTGGTCCTTTGCATCCGCAGAATCACCAACTTATCGACATTAGCGGCTCAAAAATGGAGCTTTTGTATGATATGCCAATTCCACTGGGTGAACCGCATGATGTTATTTCGATTTCGGCAAGCAAATTAACACCTAGTGTTACGTATAAAATGGGTACAAACAGCCGAACAGGCTTTAAGCATGAGGGGATGACTCTCGCAGGACAAGAAAAAATTGTTCGAAACGGCAAAGACGTTAAAGTTTATGCAACGTTGGTAAGAAGCCATATCAACCCTGAACATATTACGGTAAACAAAGGTGATGATGTTACTATTTACCTAACCAATCTAGAACGTGCACAAGATGAAACACACGGCTTTGGAATCGACGGACTTGATGTTCATGCTTCAATTGAGCCTGGAAAAACAGTTTCAGTGAAATTTAAAGCAGATCAAGAAGGTATTTATCCTTATTACTGTACAGAGTTTTGTTCAGCACTTCACCTTGAAATGATGGGTTATATGCTAGTTAAAGATCCAAACAAAAAGTATGAAGCTGCAAAAAAATTGGCTATGAAATCAATGACTAAAGATCAAATGATGGCAGAATACAAAAAGACAGTAGCCGTTAATAAAGCAACAGATGATGTAATCCAAAGTGTTGTAAAATTCTTAAAAGAAAAACATTTTGAGAAATATCCAAAAGTTGCAGCTCTCGTAACTGATGCCCTTGATCAGTATGGAAAAATTCCGGCTGAAAAGAAAAAATCGGATGCAGCCTTCAAAAAAGGTGATTTAGAGGAAGCAGTACTTTGGGAAGGTCAAATTTGGCAATATATGGTTAAAACTGCCGATGTAGGACTTAGAGCAAAAAACAATTTAGCGAAGGAACTCTCTTCTAAAATGTCACCTACTGCTGCAAGAGGTGAAGAGGCATTTTTACGAGGCGGTTGTTCAGGTTGCCATGTTGTCGGAAAAGTAAGTTCTGGACCAGACTTGGTCGGTGTTTTAGGAAGACATGAAAAAGGCGAACAATGGGTAGCTGATTTTGTAAAAAATCCAAAATCCAAATTTGAAGAAGATTATGTCAAAGGGATGATTAATTACTTTAATCTACGAATGCCAAATCAAAACATGAAAGACAACGAGATAAAAGATATTATTGAGTATCTAAAATGGGTTGATAAAAACGCAGAGTTATTGTAACAATTGAGATAAAAGTGGCAGAAATGTCACTTTTATTGATTTTAATCAATATTTAATTGTATGATAATGTGTATATTTACCTATACTTATTATAAGAATAGGTAAATATAAACATAAAGGTAAATTATGAAAAAATCTGTCTTGTACTCACTTATTGCACTTTTTTTGTTTAGTGTAAGTTTTACGATTCCCGTTTTTAGTTTTTATGGAGTAGCCGAAAAAATCAAAAATGGTGAAGGTGATAAAGTTTCGGGATTTTCAAAGACGGTATGGAATCTTTATCAAACCAAAAGATATGTAAGCAATACAACGCCTTCGGATGTAGCGGGTGATTTGGAAAAGATGATAGATGCGGGAGCTGAAATCGGGGTTGCTTCAATTCCCATTTGGTATGTATCTCTTGAAGCTCCAAACTATCCAAAAGAGGCATTTCCAGATGGAATACCTGTTTATTTTCATCTGGATGGTTACAGTGGTGACGTCCATGAAATGAATACCATAAATCACTATATCGGTATGTATCCAATGGATACCGGTGGGGTACTTGAACGAAAAATTGCCCCTTATTTTCTTTTGTTTGTTACTTTATTTATAATTTGGTTCAATTTTATCAATAGTAAAGCAGCATCACTTTTGATGGTGCCCACAATTATCTTGCCACTTGGATTTCTTATCGATTACTCCGCTTGGCTTTATTGGTTTGGGCACAATATGCAAAATTTCGGTGCTTTTACTATTAAGCCTTTTATGCCTACCGTATTTGGAGATGGCAAAGTAGCACAATTTACGACCCACTCTTATCCGACTCTTGGATTTTTTATTTTACTTATCATTGCTGTTTTTTCACTCTTAGCCGCACTGTCAAAAGCTAAAGAATCACAAAAAATCCAATGAAATATCTAATTGTACTTCTCTTGTTTTGTTTGAGCTTGGAGGCGAATGTCTTACAGCAAGCGATTGACAATGCATCAGAGGGTGCCATTATAAAACTTCCAAAAGGGATTTATAAGGGCAATATTGTTATCAATAAGCCTCTTACCATTGACGGTATGGATAAAAATGCCGTGATTCAAGGTGACGGAACAGGGAATGTTATCACGGTAAGATCGTCAAATGTGACCCTTAAAAATCTAACGATTAGAGGGTCTGGCAATAATTCTGACACCATTGACTCTGCCATATCTGTCAAAGATAGTTTTTCTGTCGCTATACTAAACAATAGTATAAAAGACTCGCTCTATGGTATTGATTTTGAAAAAGTAAATATGTCTAAAATAGAACGGAACTACATTACGTCAAAAGAGGGTGTTGATTTAGGACTGAGAGGCGACTCTGTACGATTGTGGTACAGTAACGAAAATTCTATTGCAGATAATACAATCTTTAAATCAAGAGATATGGTTTTTTGGTATTCAAGCGGAAATAGAATTGAGAATAATAATGGCAGCTATTGCCGATATTCGCTTCATTTTATGTATGCAGGTAAGAATTTGGTTCAAAATAATACATTTGATCATAATTCAGTCGGTATCTTTTTTATGTACAGCAACGGGACAACGGCGATCAGTAATACTATCAAAAATTCAATTGGTTTTGGTGTGGGAATAGGGATGAAAGAATCATCAAATTTTAAAATTTTAAATAATACGCTGACTCACAATGCGCGAGGTTTTTATATTGATGATTCTCCTTTTCAGCCAGGGTCTGTCAATATCTATGAAAATAATAATATATTATACAATTCTGTCGGGATACAATTGCATGCAACACGGCAAAAAAGTCTTTTTTATGCCAATGCTCTAAAGGGAAATATGGAAGCAGTATTAAATGATACTCCCAATTCTAAAATTTATCTAAATGAATGGAGAGGAAATTATTTTGACGATTATGAAGGATTTGACAGAGACAAAAACGGGATAGGTGATGTTGCTTATATCAATAAAGCTTACGCCGATAAGTTGTGGTTATACAATACCTCAATTAAATTTTTCTACGGTTCTCCTATTATGAGTTTACTTAATTTTCTTGCAAAATTGGCTCCTTTTTCAGAGCCTGAGATATTGCTAAAAGACGATTTTCCACAAATAAAGGTAGCGTATCATGGAGCAAAATAACCCTAACAACCGACGAGAATTTGTCAAAAAAGCAGTTGTTGTTGGAGCCTTTGTGACTCTTGGCGGTATTGGTGCAGTCATGGTACCTAAATTAAAAGCCAGTGAAATTTTTTTAAGACCTCCCGGTGCGGTTGATGAAAATGATTTTATGGCTACGTGTATCAAATGTGGGCAGTGTGTACAAGTTTGCCCTTATCATACCCTTTCCCTTTTAGACATTAACCAAGGACACTTGGTTGGGACCCCTTTTGTAGATGCACGAGAGAGAGGGTGCTATCTGTGTGATTTATTGCCTTGTGTTTTGGCGTGCCCAAGTGGTGCATTGGATCATCACGCAAGCGAAGCCAAAGATGTAAAAATGGGAGTAGCCTACCTAAAAAGAGCAGATACCTGTTTTGCATTTCGGGGCAAAAATGTAAAGAAAGAGGACTTGGCGAGAATACTTAATAAAAGCGCCTTGAACGAAAGAGAGCAAAAAGTACTTGATGATTACGCCAAATATGAGGATAAGCCTTGCACGATTTGTGCCGATATGTGTCCCTTTCCTGAAAAAGAAAATGCGATTATTATGATACAAGACAGCAATAACAGATGGTTGCCCCAAATCAAAAATGCGTGTGTCGGATGCGGTGTGTGCGAAGAACTTTGTCCTTCGCAAGAGGCCTCTATTGTTGTCATCCCAAGAGTATCCTATAGTCAATTTTATAAAGGTCAGAAATGAAAAAGATACTGTTTTTAGGACTTATTTTACTGTTTGTCGGTTGCGGAGAAAAGAAGAGTGACGAATCAAATCGTACGGAAGATATTCAGGAAGTGAAAGATATATCAAAAATTGAAGTTTCGGATGGACAAGCCGTAGATAAGAACGATATTGTAGCTCAATTTACATCGTATAATGTAGATGGAGAGAAAGTGGTGCAAATTGCCCCTAATGGAGAAGAAACCGCGTCTTCACGACAAATAGGGGCAATAATCACCATCAAAAATCAATATGAAAACCTGAGTGCAAGTCTTTTAAGCAAGAGGTTGAGTCATAATTTTATTGTCAAATGTTCTGCGTGTCATGATGATTATGCGAATGGGATAATCGGACCCTCATTACTTACAAAAACGAGTGATGATATTTTTAAAAAGATCATTGCCTATCGAAGCGGTACAAAGAAAAATGTATTTATGAAAGAGTTGGTCCATAAAATGTCAGATAAAGAAATAAGAGAACTGGCAGATGAAATTGCAAAATTCAATAAAGAAGTGAGGGAGAAAAAATGAGTACTAAGAATTTAATAGGCATCGTAGCGTCAGCAGTGATTATAGGCGCAATGGGATATATGATTATGAATGAAACAAGTAGTACTTCCAAGGAAGATTCTCTAGGCAAAGAAATTCAAAATTCTGGCAGTGAAGGCAATCGATTTGATGCTGCCCCTACGAATCAAGAAGCCCTCAGCGAAGAGGAACGAAAAATAAAAGATCTAAAAGATGAGAACAGAGAGTTTAAGGTCAGTAATTTGTATATCGTTAAATGTGCTCCCTGTCATGGGGATGGCGGAAAGGGACTTATCGGACCGCCTTTGTATGGTAAAAGCGAGGCAGAGATAACGAAAAAGCTAAGTGACTATAAAGAGGGAAAAGTCAAAAATTCGATGATGGCAGGTCTTTTGACGAATTCAACAGAGGATGAGCTTAAAACATTGGCAAACGAAATCTCAAAATTCGGACACTAAAGATGGATAAATATACCCAACACTGTACCCTTAAAGAGATCAGCTTTTGGGATACTTTTTTTGTAATCGATAAGAATGGTAAAAAAAAGCCAAGTATCAGATTTTACAGATGGGTTAGTATTATCGGTTTTCATCTTTTATTTATCCTCTCTTATCGGATGGATATTCAAATATTAGAGGGGACTCTGAGCGGTTCACGATTATTCGGATTTCATTTGATTGATCCGTTTGTCTCGTTACAAGTATTTTTGGCGTATCATCATATACCGATCAATTTAATCATAGGAACTGTCACAATATCAGTTTTTTATCTTTTTTTTGGAGGACGAGCGTATTGCTCATGGGTTTGTCCTTATGGGTTGGTTAGTGAAATAGGTGAAAAAATCAACCGAACACTGATAACCAAAAAGATTATCAAAGAGAGAAAGTTTGACCATCGTGTTAAATATTTATTCTGGATTTTATTTGTCACTCTTACGTTTACAAGCAGTTATTTGGTTTTTGAAAGTATGAATATTGTTGGGATTTTAAGCCGAGCATTGATTTACGGATGGAGTGCTGCTCTCTCTTTTGTGGTGGTTGTCTTTTTGGTAGAAGTGTTTTATTCCCAAAGAGCATGGTGCCGATATGTCTGCCCTGTCGGCGTTACGTATGGTGCCCTTGGTTGGGTTAGTATGGAAAAAATAGAATGGAATGACAGTTGTGATCATTGTGGCGTATGCTCTACAGTTTGTTTGGTTCCTCATGTTCTTGAAATAACGAAAAAAAATGCGGAAGTCGAAGGAAAAAGTCATGTTTTTATTCAAAGCGGTGACTGTACACTTTGCGGAAGATGTGTAGAAGTGTGCCATCATGATAGTCTTAATTTTAAAAATAAACTGGGAAAGATTGTCTAAATGATAGAGATTACGAATGCAACAAAACGTTTCGGCGATAAAATAATACTTGACTCTATAAATTTAACCATAAAGAATGGGGAAAATGTAATTTTGATGGGTCAAAACGGTGCCGGTAAAACCTCTTTGATTAGAGCGATACTGGGGGAATATATTTTAGACAGCGGAAATATTTTTATCGATACAGTAAAAGTTGCCAAGCATAGAATAGAAACTCTTAGTAAAATATCATTTGTACCGCAGCTTCCACCCCCTTTGAAAATTACCGTAAAAGAGTTAATTGACTATACGTCAACGATCGCAACGATCGATAAAAATGAGATAGTAAAGTATTCAGATACGTTGCATTTTGATGTAAAACAAAATCTCAACAAGCCGTTTTTTAAACTTTCAGGAGGGATGAAACAAAAATTGCTTATCTCTATTGCTCTTGCAAAACAAAGTGATATTTTTATTTTTGATGAGCCAACGGCAAATTTGGACAGCAATGCAAGAGGTCAGTTTTCAAATTTACTTGAAAAAATTGACTCAAAAATTTTTATTTTTATAAGTCATAGAATTGAGGAAGTCGGACACATTGCAAACAGAGCGATTACTATGGATTTGGCAAAGGTTGTAAGCGATGAAATACTTTAAACTCTTGCTTCTTATTGCAATGTTTGTTGGTTGTGACGGTAAGCTTGATTTAACTCCCAAAAAAATAAATTGGGATAGGGATATTTGTGAGCGATGCAAAATGATCGTGAGTGACCGAAATTATGCAACGCAAGTGATTGATCCAAGTAATGGCAAAACGTATAAATTTGATGATATCGGATGCGCTATTTTGTGGTTTAAAGATCAAAAAATTTCATGGAAAAATGAGGCAATTCTTTATGTTGTTGATGTAGATACGAAAGGGTGGATAGATGCACGAAAAGCATTTTGGAGCAATTTTAACGTTACGCCAATGTCGTATGGATTTGCGGCACACAATGACCGTAAAAAAATACCTGATGATAAAGAGTGTATGAAATTTTCAGACATTGAACAATACGTATTAAAGGGAGGAAGATGAAAAATTTATTGCTGGTTATGAAGCTTGATATTTTAGAATCTTTTAAAACAAAATGGTTTTTAATTTATACGATTGTTTTTGGCGGTATCGTGGCATTGTTCTTGATAGCGGGAGTTACAGAATCAAAAGTCCTTGGATTTAGCGGATTAAGTAGGCTTTTACTCTCATTTATTCAAATTTGTATTGTCATTTTACCGATATTTATTTTGATTACTACGGTTAAAAGCATTGCCGGAGATAGGGACAATTCCGTATTGGAATATATGTTGTCTTTCCCCATATCGCTCAGACAATACTATATGGGCAAATTTTTGGGAAGACTTTTTGTGGTGACTGTTCCGGTTTTTGGTGCACTCTTTATCTCTTTATTTTATGCTTTGATTGTTGGAGCTGAAATTGATTATTTTATATTTATGTTTTATATAGCATTGCTGTTTGGGCTAAGCGTCAATTTTTTGGGAATAGGTTTTTTTATTTCCAGTTTGGTGCGAAATCAAGAAGTAGCTCTCGGAATAGCATTTTTTGTTTGGCTGCTTCTCTTGGCTTTTATCGACATCATCCTTATTGGATTGATGATGAGAGAGATGTTAAATGAAAATATTATTTTTGGTATTGCTCTTTTGAACCCGATACAAGTCTTTAGAATTGGTGCGATTGCTTTATTTGATACAGAACTTTCAGTGATAGGGCCTGCTTCCTACTTTATTTTGGATACATTTGGTTCTACCCTTTTTGCTGTTTATTCTATTGTGTATCCTATGGCGCTTGGGATATTATTTTTATTTTTAGGATATTTTATTTTCAAAAAGAAGGATTTAGTATGATAAAAAAGTTATTTCTTAGTACGCTGTTCGCTGTTAATGTATTGGCTGGTACGATTGTTGATAAAACTATTTCAGAGTTTACGGAAGCAAACACGACGTGTCCTGTAAGGTTTATTGATGTCAAACAATATCCATCATACGCAGCAATGATTGTGTACAAAGACGGTAAACAAGAATTTTATTCATCACCTAAATATATGCTCAGACAGTATTACCAAAACCAAAGTACTGTTGATCAGGCTTATGTGGCAGATTTTGTAAGCATGAAGCTTTTAAATGTCAAAAATGGCTATTTTGTCTATGGCAGTAATTTGATGAGTGTCGGCGGGGATGATTTGATCGCATTTGATAGTGAAGAAAAGGCAAAAATATTTAGTATGAAACATAAAGGAAAGAGAGTCCTCCCTTTTAGCAATGTTTCAAAAAAACTCATTGAATATTTGGATATGCAATAGCTGATAGGATGTCGATTAATGTGACATCCCAAATTGCTTGCGGACGTAGGGGTTGGTGAGATTTTCTCCCCGCATCATTAACAGCTGCATCTCGCCAAAGGGTACAAATCCTTCTTGTTTGGCAGCATACGCTCCAAAACCGTAATTCATAGGGGTGATGTCAGTTCTGCTGTACCATGCATTTCTCCCATTGATCCATCTGTGAGTGTCTTTTGCCCATACCCAGATGATTGCATCATTTTTGAACTCTTTGGTATCTAACCATTTCGCCATCCCGCCATGATCATGAAAAAACCATGTTTTCCCTTCTTTATTGACTACTTGAGACGCATAGTCGAGTGAATGGATGACCATCCCGCAATCGCTGTCTTGAAAATGACCCAGTTTTATAGCGAGCGGTTTGTGTTCATTATTACCGTTTTCTACAACGACCATCTGCTGACTTTTGGACATCGAGACAAAGGCAACAGCCACGATTGCCAAAAAACCGATCAGTAAAACTATTTTTGACACGCTATTCATAACCATACTCCATTTTTAAGGTAAAATCCAACGATAAAATATAGGGCTATTATCGCTAACAGTAGATTAAAAAAGATTGCAACGCTAAAGCTTCGTTTAGACTCTTGGTGAATCAATCCCTCTAAAACCAACGGAGCCATCGAAAAAAAAGAACCTAAAAACAATGAACCCCACAAGAGATAACCGATATAAAAATACTCTCTCTGAAGCATACAAAACGGACAGATATGAGTCGGAAGCTCATAGACGTAAATCCCCACAATATGCAATACAAAATAGTAGCCAAAATAGAGAAAGAGTGCACCTAAAACAAAAGAGAGAATTTTTATTTTGTTGATGAGAGCTATGAAGAGCATGATGAAAAGTATCCCAAAAGCAATGGAGAGGGTAGATGGACTGAGAGACAGCGGGAGGGTTGAACCGCTATTGCTTGCGCCATAGATGACACTGCAGCACATTACAGGTGATTCCAGCGAGATGTGGGTGAAATAGAGCCCCTGAAGTAAAAACTCAAGAGTAAGAAGGATGAAAATACCAAAAAAAAGTTCGTACTTCCGCTTGGTATAGGCGTAATTATTTTGTAAATCGATGGTGTTGGCAATACTCCAGCAAACACCCAAGAAAAGAACGAGTAATTTAATGATAAATATGGGCATTCCATAGTCGTTGGCACTGATAACCCCTGCACCGCACATTGCTCCGGGGACAAGGTCTGATAACCCGTCTACGATGTGGGCAAACAAAGGGAGAAGGACAAATTTGACCCCCAATATAAATACGATAACCGTTGTTGTAAAATAGTTTTTTTTCTCCAAAAGGTATTGAGATGATGCCAAACTCTCAAAATTCCAATTTTTATAAATTTTTAAACCCCATACAAATGCGACAAATGCCAATACATACAGTATCGTTTCGGTAAAAAGCAATGCAATGACGCCATTGGAGAGTAAGACTGTATTCATGATACGATGTGTCCGTATTGAATTTTGATCACCCTGTCTACAAGAGTGCTTTGTTCAAAAATCTCATCATGCGTGGCGATAAGGATAGTTTTTCCAAGTTTTTTGAGTTTTTTCATAGTCTCGATAAAATAAAGGGTGTTATCTTTGTCTAAATTGGCGGTCGGTTCATCGGCGATGATGAGAGAAGGATTATTAATGAGGGCTCGTGCGATGGCACATCGTTGTTTTTCACCACCGCTTAAATCTTTGGCCAATGTCGATTCTTTGCTTGATATATTGGCCAGTTCACATGCTTTTAGAAATCTCTTTTCTCGCTCCTCACCGGAGATATTCAGGCAAATGGTGGGGGTTAGAACATTGTCTCTAAAGCTTAAATCATCAATAAGGTTAAACGATTGGAAAATAAAACCAACTGTTGTGAGTCGGAAGTGGGAGAGTTTGTCATCAGGAAGTTTCGCGATATTATGTCCCTCTATTCTGACGCTTCCGTGTGTGGGTTTGCTCATCCCTCCCAAAAGAGAGAGGAGGGTACTTTTACCGCTGCCGCTCACCCCTTTGAGTATCACACACTCACCGTTAGCCGCAGTAAAATTAATTCCGCTTAGAGCAATAAATTTATTTTTTTGACCCGCATTGTGCACTTTGTCAAGATTTGTAACGGTTATCATTTCATTACCTCCGTCGGATCGATGACTGAAAGTTTCCATACGGGAAAAAGGACACTGGCGACAAAGGGGACAACCCCTACTAAAAATACGATCACAAGTTCACCTATCCCAAAAGAGGGGGTGAAATGGGGAATAAAGAGTGTTTTATCGCTCCCGACAAAAATATTCTGAAGCAAGGGGGCACCAAGTTTAAAGACAAAAAGATAGGCACACAGCAGGGCACTGAAATATCCAGATAGAGCGATGAAGAGATTTTGAATGATTTTTAAAGTAATAATATCTGTAATCTTCCAGCCTACTGCACGCAATATCCCGATCTCTTTTTTCTCCGATGCGAAAGAAAAGAGAGTTTTTTGATAGAGTAAAATCATAAAACTAAGGAGCACGACAATAAAAAGAGAGAGAAATATCCCCCCTTTCGTATCGTAGAGAGTATGTATTTTGGAGATCTTTTCCTCTTTGGTAGTGATTTTAGCAGTGGGATAGAGAGTGCGGATGTGGGCTACAAGATTGGGGATCTCCGCTTCATTGGGGACGCTAAGGTACACATCGCTGTATTCAAACGTCTCAAGAGCTAGAAGCTCGCGTGCAAGACTGATGTCGCAGAGGATGAGGTTGTTTCCAAGCAGACCAAACTCTTTGTCCTCCAGAGGAATTATTTTGACTCTCTTTGCCTCCCCTTTTTGGGTGTAGACGGTAAAACTGTTTTTATAATAAAAGTGCTCTAACGATTTTTTGACACCGCTGCCGACAAAAAAGAGATCCTTAGAGGCTAAATTTATTTTTTGTTTGGTAAATTGATTGATATTCTCATTAAAATTAGGGGCAAAAAAATCGATTCCTATCACCGTAAAATAGACCCCTGCTTGTTCAAAATAGTATTTTCCGTTCACTCTTGGGATAATTTTTTCAACTCCTTTGAGTCCATAAAGAGGCTGCATAAAAAAATCATCTATATCGGACTTTTTGCCCCCCTTATAGTTTTCGACTAAAATTTCCGGTTCGTTTTGGACAATCGCAAGTTGATCATGTTGCAAGCTTGTTGAGATAAACAGTACGCTAAAGAGTAAAAATACGATGACAAAGAAAAGTAAAAAAGTTACAGCATGTCGGGAAGCATCTTTGCGCAGAAGTAAAAAAGCGTAAGGATAAAATGCTTTAGTGGTCATGGTCGTCTCCTGTATACACAAAATCATTCTTTTCGATAAGCGGCTCATAAAGATGGCTAAATGAGGCAAAGTGTGAGAGTTTAGCAGGAGTTTTCGAGATAAAGGCGGTATCAATAAAAAGCCATACGAGTGCAACAGATAACAAAAAGGCAATGGATAGAGGAAACTTCATTATTCTAAACTCCAAATGATTTTTTTAGTGAGTTTATGAAAAGGATAGATATGGTGTCCGTTATGCGAAGCACTAAATTCTTGTGCGTCTGCTTCATTTTTAAAGGGAATCAGCTCGTATCCCATAGGACCATAGACATTGGCACCGGTGACAAAAAAAGCCTCTTTCGCCTCTATCTTTTCGAGTGTATAATAGTCACTGACAAAAATATGGGTGAAATCTCGGGGTGTATGGCTGCAATGATAAAGAGAGGGTTCAAAATAAAATTTCATCATATCTTTGATTCCGTCAAAAAAATAATTATGAGAATTTTGAAGGGATATTTGTGTGGTCCATTTGGGATATTTGTGGACAAACATTCCGCAAACAGGACATTTTGCTTCTGTCGGAACATCTATCGTCTCTTTCTGGGCGTGCGGTTGAACCAAAGATTTATTTTCTAAAAAAGTATGCAAAGCTTTTATATCTGCTGGATTTAGCGGGGGACATTTTGCAACACGGCTGTTGCATGTTTTTGTAAAAATCGCATTACCGCGTGCAATCTCTCGCAGTTTTCGAGCCTCTAAAATCGGTGTATCAAATTCTAAATCCTTTTTTGCCACAAACAGGGCAAAATCAAAATTTCTGACATCCCCGCCATAGTTAGATGCAAAGGTATTCGCTATTTTCTCGCCTTTAAAAGCAGCTATGGGATATTTGGAGCACGTTGATCTGACGTGTGAGTTTAAAACAAAAAAAGCGTTATGGGGATTCAGCTTTTCACCGCTATAAAAATCACTCACAAAACTAAAATTTAAAAGATCCGGATTCTCATTGGAAGAAGATACAAGGTAGGCTAAGCAAGGATATGAGACCATCTGATTGGGCGCTATGAGCGTCCCAACCATCAGGTTTCCACTCCAAAGGCTTTGAAGAAGAAAAAAGTAACCAATAAAAATTTTCACTTATTTTTTAAAGTCATCCATAGTTGCTTTGTAAGCATCGTCGTAGGATCCTATTTTTCCGCCATTGGCGTTTTGGAATTCCACTGCATCCGCTTTTGCTGCAAAAGCGTATTTACTAACACCGCTCATCGTTCCGCGTACATTGCTGCCAATAACATAAAATGCTTTATCCGCAGGAATTATTTTAAGCCCTTTGGTGTCCACCGCTAAAATGTCAACAATGGTCTCTTTTTTATCACGCAAGAAGCCCATTTCTTTCTCTTCAACAAGACAGTGAATGGAGCAATATTGACGATACGATCCGTCTTTTAATTTGACGGCATGAGACGTTTTATAGTGTTTAATCAAATCCATTGCACAATTTGGACAACGATGGCTCTCCTGCCCTGTTTGTAGAA
Organism: Sulfuricurvum sp.; assembly: GCA_028714915.1. Lineage (GTDB taxonomy): Bacteria > Campylobacterota > Campylobacteria > Campylobacterales > Sulfurimonadaceae > Sulfuricurvum. The sequence continues at coordinate 255,222 of JAQTLL010000001.1, read as the reverse complement.
GTGTTGCCTCACTTGGAGAAACCGTTTGAAACTTGACCTCTGCAGCAAAAAGAGAGAGTACCAAAGTACATAAAACGAGAATATTTTTCATTATCTGCCCTTATCTAAAAATTGTAATTAGATTATAATGTATATTTATTACATTCATATTAAATTGGTAGGCATTATTTATGTTGTCCATCGCGGAGTTTCATCCTCCTCTGGGCGTCCTTGGAGCAATAGAGAGGGTGAATACGATGCTTTGTACTCTAAGCTCTGACACCCTTTGACATAATATCCCAGATAAATCCATTTGAGCCCTAACCGTTTAGCTAAGGCAATTTGTTCAAGCAGAGTGTATTTACCCAGTGAGAAGTTGGAGTAGTGGGGGTCATAATAGCAATACAGTGACGAGATCCCCTCTTCTAAAATATCGATAAGATCTACGGCAATGAGTTTGTCTCCGTGAAAATAAAGGAGTTCATACCCAAAGTCTCCATGACCGTTTACGAAAGAAGCTTGGTAGTTTTTTGGATCGATTTTGGGTGCATCCCAATTACGTGTTTTGTGTTTGTAGGCATGATAGCGGTAAAAAAGCTCTAAGTGTTCACCGCTTATACTTGGAGTTCGGATAAAGGTGGTGAGATGACTGTTTTTACGTAAAATACGGCGTTCACTTTTGCTGAATACATAGTTTTCAACGTCGATTTTGAGACTTTCACAGGCGGTACAATCGGTACAGATAGGGCGAAAATACATAGACCCAAAACGTCGCCATCCTCGAAGTATTAAAGACTCGCATTGTTGTTTAGTACACTCTTGGATAACTTTATAATGGATAGTTTGGGAATTTCCGCTGATGTAGGAGCATGGCTCGTGTAGCGCACACTCTTTTACAATATTTTGCATAATTTCTACCTCGCAGAGGTTAGCTTTAGTGCCTTAGCGGCTAGCGTAACCAAAGGGATTTTATTCCTTTGGTGTTCAGATTAATCACTGTCATCTTTTCGGTTAAGAGCAATAAGGACACCTTCAATCATTTCATCGATGTCACCATCTAAAATGGTACTAATGTTCGAATAGGGTATTCCTGAGCGGGTATCTTTGACTTGCTGATAGGGTGCTAGAACGTAGGAACGGATTTGATGACCCCATCCGATATCACTTTTCTCGACACCGTCAACGGCAGCTTTTTGCTTAGCGAGCTCAAGGTCATAAATACGGGATTTTAGCATTTTAAACGCCGTCGCTTTATTTTTATGCTGGCTTCGGTCATTTTGGCACTGCACTACAATGCCCGTAGGGATGTGGGTAATACGGATAGCCGATTCAGTTTTATTGACATGTTGACCGCCTGCGCCTGATGCGCGGTAGGTATCGATACGAATGTCACGGTCTTCGATTTCAACATCGATGTCATCGTCCAGTTCAGGGGAGACAAGAACAGAAGTAAAACTGGTGTGGCGTTTGGCAGCAGAATCGTATGGGCTGATACGAACAAGGCGGTGAATACCGTTTTCATTTTTGAGGTAGCCGTAGACATTTACCCCTTTGATAAGGATTGCTGCGTCTTTGATACCCGCTTCTTCACCCGATTGATAGTCGAGCATTTCGACGGTAAAATCGTGACGTTCTGCCCAGCGTGTGTACATTCGCAAGAGCATAGAAGCCCAGTCTTGTGACTCTGTTCCTCCCGCTCCCGGATGGATGGTGACGATGGCATTGTGTCCGTCATGTTCACCGCTGAGAAGCACTTCAACTTCCATGAGTTTAACCTCATTTTCAAGTTTTGGTGCATCCTCAAATAACGATTCAATGGTCTCTTCATCCCCTTCTTCTTTTGCCATTTCGTATAAATCCACAGCATCACCTAGGATATTATACGTTTTGGAATATTTGCCAAGACGACGTTCAAGCTGGGTTTTCTCTTTTTGGACAATACCTGCATTTGTGGAGTCATTCCAAAAACCATCAGAGTTTTCTAAGGCTGTGATCTCCGCTAAACGGGCACTAATATCTTGTGGGCGCACTACGTCGGTGACGTTCTGCATTTTTATCGTCAATGTTTTTAATAATTCGGTGTATTCGTAGTGATCCATAAAGGAATATCCTCTAACTGTATTATAATTGCGATTATAGTATAGATCCCCTGCATAAAGGCTAAAATAATGATAATAGCACGCTCTGTAAAAGAATTACGGGAGGTTTTGGATCACGTATCTGAGCCGATTGGCTTTATACCAACGATGGGAGCTTTACACAGCGGGCATCGCAGCCTTATTGATTCTGCCCGCAGGGATAATGGGTATGTGGTAGTATCGATTTATGTGAATCCAACCCAATTTCTGGAGGGGGAAGATTTGGGCAAATACCCGCGTCGAGAGGAAGCAGATTTTAAAATCTGTGAACTAAGCGGAGTGGATCTCCTTTTTTATCCCGAAACTATGTATGAAAATGATGAAGTAAGTATCAAAGCTCCTGATATACGCGGGTTTATTCTCGAGGGAGCTTCACGCCCCGGACATTTCGACGGTATGCTCACCGTGGTTGCGAAGCTTTTAAATGCAGTTCGTCCGGCACGTGCTTATTTCGGAAAAAAAGACGCTCAACAGCTTGCTTTGATTACTCAAATGGTGAAGAATCTAGTGCTGAATGTTGAGATAGTGGCGATGGAGACGATGCGAGAGAAAGACGGGCTTGCCCTTTCGAGTCGCAATGTGTATCTGAATGAGCTACAACGGAGTGAAGCGCTAAAACTCTCTTCTTCTCTAAAAGAAGCAACCAAAATGGTGATGCAGGGGAATCTTAAAAGCAGTGAGATAGATCATGCAATGAGGGGTATTTTAGCGCCTCTTGACGTTGAGTATGTAGCGGTTGTGAATCGTTCCTTTGAATCGATTAGCGAAGTGATACTGGGGGATACAATTGTTTTGGTTGCCGCGCGTGTCGGGACAACACGACTGATTGATAATGTGTGGATGTAAGTAATCAGTGAACTGATGCGACAGGATGTTCTGCCGCAGCAGCAGCTGCTACTGCTACAGGATCAGGGGTAAGGTATTTTTCTTCAATCATCATATCCACAATTGCTTTGAAAACAGGGACGGCGGTGATGGAGGCAAAATAGACGGTGCGCGGGTTAATGACGAAAATTCCGATAGTATAGGTATGTTTTTTGTCATTGGCAAACCCGACAAATGAGGTGTGATAGCTGTTGATATAACCGCCGCCTTTGGCGATATGGGCCGTTCCTGTCTTCCCGCCTACTTCAAGACCTGGAGTGATGGTACCGACTCCCGTTCCTTCATTGACGGTTTTGATTAATATTTGCTTCATCCGCTCAGCCGTTGCGGGAGAAATGACCTGAATGGGATCAATAACTTCCATGGGCATAGTTCTCCCGTTATCATCGATCAGCGAATCAACCACCATGGGATTAACAATCCGTCCGCTGTTGTTAAATGCGTTAAACGCTTTGAGTATCTGCATTGCATTGGCGCGCATCCCATAGCCGTATGCGGTAATGGCTTTGTAGAGATAATTATTCAGTTGTGTGGAACTGGGGATGGAACCCCTCTTTTCATACGGCAAATCGGCACCGCTAAAATGGGTAAACCCAAAACGACTGAGACCTTCGGTAAATTCGCTTCCATTGAGTTTTTGGGCAAGCTGCGCAATACCGATATTTGAGGAGTGGACGATGACATCTTCGGCACTTATCATATTAAAAGGGTGTTCATCGACAATTGTTTTACGCCCCATCGTGTAGCGTCCGTTGTGTCCGTTAACCATATCGTAGGGATTGATGAGGTGACGATCAAGCAGCAAAGCAAAGATGATGGGTTTGATAACGGATCCCGGTTCATAGCTGTATTCGATAGCATTCGTGTTAAGTGAAGGGTAATCCATGGTGCGGATATGGCTGGGGTCAAAACGGTTCGAGCTTGCAAGGGTAAGAATTTTACCCGATTTTGATTCCATGACGGTGGCGATTATCTCATCGGCTTGAAGCTCATCTTTGATTCGACTGGTAATTGCCTCTGCACGTGCTTGAAGCGAAATAGGGATGTTCAGTTTGAGGCTAAAACCGTTAATTTGAGGTTTAATTGAACTTTGTTTATTCAAAATGAGATAGCCGTTGACATCGCGCATAGCGTGTTGAGTTTTATTTTGCTGAGGATTGAGTTCTTGGTCAAAAAATTTCTCTAATCCTTTGATCCCGTAAATACGGGTGTAGCCATCCTCTTCCATTTTTCGAGGATATCCGATAAGAGGAGTGAGTAAATCTTGGTAAGGGTATTCGCGTGCTTCGCCGCTTTCGATAATGTTCAGCCCTTGCAATACGCGCTGACCGTTTGGCAGTTCGTATTCGATAAAAACTCCAAGTTTGCGAAGTTCAAAGGCCAGTGTTTTAAGGTACATTGCCTCTTTGGGACCGATGTGATAGCTAAGGGTTACGGAACCTCGACGGGTGTGAAGACGCTGCCGAACTTCGTTTGCGTCAATACCGCTGTAGATACTAAAAAGCTGAATAAAAAGTTCTATTTTATCAGGATCGATGTTACGGGTATTCACGACAGCTTTATACAGTTTTTGGGTTGTAGCAATATGAAAACCATCGGCACTGATAATCGTTCCGCGTTGCGCTTTGGAGTTTTCTTCCGAATAAATAGAGGGGATGTCGCGCTCATGAACGGCGGTGTAAAACATGACGGTCAGGAATATTCCAAAGCCCAAAAGCAACACGACGAAAAGGGCAAGAATTTTTTGGGATTTGTTTGAATGTTGCATTAATGACTACACGACCACATTACATTTGTGTACGTGTAATTTCTTTGTAAGCATTAAGCGCTTTATTGCGTACTTCGAGCATCAGCTTCATGCTGATTTCTGCTTTGTCGATGGCGATGGCGGCTTGGTGAAGATCTTTGACGGAACCTGTGGCAATGTCGCTCATAGCACGTTCACTGTCTACTTGCATGTCGTTGACATTACCCAAAGCGTTGCGAAGCTCTTGGGCAAAATCGGTTTTGCTGCTCTCAACATTTCCCGTGCTTTTTGATTTAAGCAAATCGGAGGTTGAGAGTGATTTAATCGCTTGAATGTCAGCCATACTATTTTATCCTTATGATTGCAGGATGCTAATCGCACCGCTGGCTATATTTTTGGCACTTTCAAATGCTGCGACATTGGCTTGATAGGAGCGGGTTGCTTCAACTAAATCGGCCATTTCGATGACAGGGTTAATGTTGGGGTAAGCAACGTATCCTTTGGCATCCGCATCAGGGTGTGAGGGATCGTATTTCATGTTGGGTGCTTTGTCGTCACGTACCAGTTTGTCGACAACAACACTCATAATGGCTGGGCTTGGTTTCATTCCTGCCAGCCCCTCTTTGAGCGGATCAGAATAACTTAGCTGATTGGTGCTTCGCTCCAGTGCCTGATTGTAGACACTGTTAAAATCAATCGCCTTAAAAACGACCTCTTGACGACGGTAGGGTCCACCTTCGTCTGTACGGGTGGTTTGAGCGTTGGCAATATTAGAACTGATGGTATTTACACGGACGCGCTGAGCGGATAGACCGTAACCGCTGATATCAAAACTGTCTAAAAATGCCATTTGCTATCCTTTAAGAGGTTTTACTACTTGCGTCAATAACGCTTTTGAAAATCATAGAGTCTTTTTTGATGGCGGCAGTGAGGGCATTGAACATCGTGGAGTTTTTTGCCATCTCTGAACTTTCCACATCCAAATCAACGCTGTTCCCGTCATTGCGTGCCATGTGCCCATCACGAAAAAACGTGGTTGCTCTCGTGTCACTTGCACCGCTCACACCGCTTAGATGCGCACCTGAGGTTTGTGTCATTTGCAACGTATTGCTTTTGTCCGCATAGATTTCAGCACTTTTTTGTGCCAGTGCTTCTTCAAAACGGATGTCACGAGGACGATAATTTGGGGTATCTGCATTGGCAATATTGCTTGCAATCATATCTTGACGCGCAGCACGATAGTCCATTGCTTCTTTCATTAGCTCATGCGCTCGTGAAATATTCAACCCCATAATACTTTCCTTTTCTCTAGTCTCGTCATCCCTTAAATTTAAGAGAGCTGGATTCCCAATCTAGTTGGGAATGACAGAACGTTATTTAATACCAAGCAAAATTCATTCCGTTTTCATTTTATGGACACTTTAACGTAGCTCGCTATACTTATGGGTAATTATATACTAAACAAGTAAAGTTTTTCATGCCTGACAAAAAATTATTTCTTTTAACGACTGCGCTGATTACGATAGGGGTTATATGCTCGTATACCCTCTCAGCATATACGGTTATTCTTTTTGAATACAACAATTTTCACTTTGTAATACGTGAACTCTTTATTGCGGTTCTCTCCATTTCATTGATGTGGATAATTGCTCAGCAGGACCCTGATAAGTGGCTTCACCCTTTGGGGTTGACCCTGTTTTGGGGGGGCGTTTTTTTGATGCTTGTGATGCCTTTCCTCCCCTCATTTTTGGTAAGTGAAGTGGGTGGAGCAAAGCGGTGGATAAAAATTATAGGATTTTCGGTAGCCCCTGTTGAGTTTTTTAAAATCGGGTTTGTCTATTTCTTGGCATGGAGTTTTTCGCGAAAGCTGGGTCATCATGGCGGGATGGGAGTCAAAGAGGAGTTTAAGCGCTTTTTACCCTACGCCGCACTTTTTATTCTTGTTATGTTTTTGATTGCTGTGGTTCAAAACGATTTGGGACAGGTTGTTGTCTTATCGCTCACTTTGGCATTTATGCTTTTTTTTGCAGGGAGCAGCTTTCGCTTTTTTCTTAGTCTTATTACGGGGGCAGTGGGATTTTTTCTCCTTTTTATCGCGATGGCACCCCATCGGGTTAACCGTATTTTATCGTGGTGGGCATCGGCACAAAGCACTATTTTAGCTTTTTTCCCCGAATCGATTGCGAAACATTTACGCATTGCAAACGGCGAAGAGGCATATCAAATCGGGCACTCGATGAATGCTATTCATAATGGAGGCATTTGGGGGACAGGTTTGGGAAACGGGACGTTTAAACTTGGATTTTTAAGTGAAGTGCATACCGATTTTGTTCTTGCGGGGATTGCCGAAGAATTTGGATTTATTGGGGTATTTGCGGTAACGTTTTTGTTTATTGCCATCTTGCACCGACTGTTTAAAATTGCCAATCGCTCGACCGATGATACCGACTATCTCTTTAGTTTGGGGGTTGGGTTGCTCATTACTTTTGCTTTCATGATTAATGCCTACGGAATTAGCGGACTTACTCCGATTAAGGGTATTTCGGTACCGTTTTTGAGCTATGGCGGTTCATCAATGCTGGCATCATCGGTGGGAATAGGGATGGTGTTGATGCTCTCTAAAAAAATCAAGTATCAATCTGGGGATAAAAAATGAATATTATTTTTACCGGCGGCGGTACAGGAGGGCATCTTGTAATTGCGCTAAGCCTTGCTGAGGCGGCGAGGGAGAGAGGGCATCGTGTCCTTTTTATCGGGTCAACTTCAGGACAAGACCGCCAATGGTTTGGAAACAGTACTTTGTTTGAAGAGACCCATTTTTTGGAAACGACAGGGGTGGTAAACAAAAAGGGGCTTGGCAAGATTGGGGCATTGTGGAAGATTTTTAAAGCAGTGCTTGCGTCACGTAATCTTATCAAAAAATTTCAAACCGATGCCGTAGTGAGTGTCGGCGGTTTTTCAGCCGCTCCGGCAGCGATTGCCGCACTTAGCATGAAATGCCCTTTGTATATCCATGAGCAAAATGCAGTAACAGGAAAACTAAATACACTTCTAAAACCATACGCCAAAGGTTTTTTCAGCTCTTATGAGGAAGGTGAAAATCACTGCGACTATCCTGTTTCTGAAACCTATTTTCAAAATGCACGTACACGGATAGAGGTAAAAACCATTATCTTTTTGGGTGGATCTCAGGGGGCGAAGTTTATTAATGATTTGGCTTTGGAGATCGCCCCATGGTTACACGAGAGTGGGATTGCTATCATCCATCAATGCGGCGCTAAAGAAGAAGAGCGTATCCGTCATGCGTATCATGAACTTGGTATTGACGCAGAGGTGTATGGGTTTACCACTAAAATTTCTGAACTCATAGAGCGCAGTGATTTTGCTGTGAGCCGATCGGGTGCAAGTACATTGTGGGAGCTGTGTGCATCGAGAGTTCCTGCATTTTATATCCCTTATCCCAGTGCAGCGGCAGATCATCAGTACTATAATGCACGCTATGTCATCGACCATAATGCAGGGTGGTGTGAACGTCAAGCTAATGGGCTGGCAGCTAAACTCAAAGAGGCAATAATGAGTGATATTGGTGTAAAAAGTGAAGCATTAGGTAAGCTGATCGTACCCGAAGGTGCTGTAAAGATACTTAAAAAGATTGAAAAAAAAGCTTAAATATTTGTAATTTTATGGATTATCCACAACCCGAAAGCGAGGATAATCGTACTCATAACAGCGACGCTGATTGTTCCGGTTTCGAGTTCCATACATTATCCTGCAATATCGACCATTGACCACATCGGCATAAAAATACCCAGCGCAAGTACCAACACAAATCCAGCTATCGCTGCAATGAGAATCGGTTCTATAAGGGTGGCGACGTTATCGACGATATAAGTATAGCGGTTATTATACACACGATTAACTTTGCCTAGCATTACCCCTAAGGATCCGCTGCTCTCTCCGGCTTTAATCATCTGTAAAATCATCCCCTCAAATTGAGCACTTTCGGAAAATCCTTGTGCCAGTGATCGGCCGTCTTCAATGGCGGTAGGAATTTTTTTGAGTTCTTGTCGGATATAGTCATTCTCAACAACCCCCATTGCGATCTGTAAAGATTCTATCATAGGGATACCTGCTTCGGTGAGGACGTTGAAAAGATAGATAAAACGACCGATCATCGCATAATAGGTTACTTTACCGACGATATAAATTTTAAGCATATACTGATCGGTCTTGAGACGAAGTGCGGGATATTTGGAATAGGCGATACTAAACGCCGTTGCCAGTATAATCGACCCTGTTAAAATATAGGGACCATACGTTCTGATCGCGTGTTCCGTCCATAAGAGCAGTTTGGTCGGAAAGGGGAGCTCCATCCCTGATTGTTCGAAGAAGGATTGAAATTGCGGTACGACAAACGTGATAACGACGGTAAAGGCTATACTCATAGCGATTAGAATAAAAAGAGGATAACGGGTCGCTTTTTTAAGTTTTTGGCGGTTTTCATGAATTTGTTGCAAGATCATCGAGAGTTTGGCGATGGCATTGCTGAGGGTTCCGGTCTGCTCTCCCAGTTCAAACATTGAAAGGGAAAGGGTTCCGATTTGACGCTGAAATCCGGTAACGGAACGACTGAGGCTTTGACCGCTTTCAATATCGCGGAGGACTTCCGTAAAAATAGAACGTATCATTGGATCATGGGTATCACTGATACTTTCCGCCAAACAGGTATTGATCGGCATTCCAGCATCGAGCATAGTCGAGAGTTGATCCAAAAAAGCAATATAAGGCTCATCTTTTACCCGGCGGTTTTGGATCGGGTCGGTAAAACGTTTTTTAAACCGCTCGAATTTCATATTAAACGGCTCGGAGACCTCTTGAACTTCTAAAGGAACGCCTAAATTTTTAGTGCGAAATAGTTTAAGTGCTTCGGCTTTATGTACGGCTTCAAAAGTGACTGAAGAGCGTTTTTTTGCCTGTTTGTAGCGCACCCGAAAAAATTTCACCTATTGCTCCTTGGTCACACGCAGGATTTCATCGAGGGTCGTAATCCCACGCAATACTTTGCTAAGCCCATCTACGATCATGGGTTCAAATCCTTCATTTTCTTGGGCATAGCGGGCAATATCATATTTGGATGACTCCTCGGCAACCATTTTTGCGATTGTTTCGTTCACCACAAGAATTTCAGAAATAAGCAATCGCCCAAAATATCCTGTGTTAGAACATTTTGAGCACCCTTTTCCGGCATAAAATTTAGCATTTTCACCGATCCATCGCTCTACTTTGCGTAATAAATTTTTATGCGGTTTGGTTTCACTTTTGCACTCGGTACAAATTTTACGCACCAATCGTTGAGCGACAATTCCGACCAGTGAATCGGCGATCAGGTATGACTGTAATCCCATTTGTATCATCCGTCCGATTGCGCTGGCTGCATCATTGGTATGCAGTGTTGAAAATACGAGATGCCCGGTAAGCGAAGCTTGCGCCGCCGAATTAAGAGTTTCAAAATCGCGAATTTCACCGACGAGGATAATATCGGGATCTTGACGCAAGAACGATTTAAGTGCTTCTAAAAATCCAAATCCTACCCGTTCGTTGACCTGTACCTGCTGGACGAGAGGGAGCTGGTATTCGATCGGATCTTCAATGGTGAGCACTTTATTCTCGATGCTTTTGACCTCATTAAGGGCGGCATAGAGGGTAGTGGTTTTTCCGCTTCCGGTGGGTCCTGTGATGAGGACGATTCCGAAAGGAGCATGGATGATTTCGTCAAATTTCTCTAAATTTTTACCTTCAAATCCGAGTTCATGAAGTTTGAGGAGAATTTTTTGCTGATCGAGTATCCGCATAACAATCGATTCGCCGAACAGTGTTGGAGTGGTTGAGAGACGAAAATCATATTTACCCCCGGAAACTTCGAGGCTGAAACGACCGTCTTGTGCTTTACGACGTTCAGAAATATCGAGATTTCCTAGTAGTTTGATCCGTGAATTGAGAGCCGTGTAGATATCGAGATCAAAGACAAAGGTCTCTTGCAAGATTCCGTCCACACGGGTGCGTACTGACATGGATCGCAGCTCCGGTTCAATGTGCAGGTCGCTGGCACGACGCAATACGGCATCTTTGATAATGAGGCTGATAAGTTGCATGACAGCACTCGCATCCCCCTCACCCCCCTTTGACCCTTCGTTGTTTATCTCTTTTTTTACCTCTGCCGCAATAGTTTGAGTTTTTTTGATGATTTCCAGACGCTGAAAAATATGGGCAATATCTTCGCTCATAGAGAGATAGACTTTGAGAGGTTTGGTCGCAATATTACGTTCAAGTGACTCAAGAGCGTCAAAATTTAGAGGATCGGAGGTTGCAACGTAGACGTAATCCTCGTCCTCTTTGAATGGGATTGCTTTGGCTGAAATAAGCAGAGGCATAGAGAATTTAGACAAAGAGTTAAAATCTATTTTTTCACCGAAAAGGTCAACAAAGTCGATTTTTAGCTGTTTGGAGAGGAGTAGCGCCATCTCTTTGTGTGAGATCATCCCTTCATCGACGAGTACTTCCCCGAGTTTTTTTGAAAATCCGGAGTTTTTTTGTTCTTGGAGAGCATATTCGAGTTGTTCTTGAGAGATGAGACCCTCAGAAATAAGCAAGTCTCCTAATCGAACCTGTTGACGAATCATCCTCTTCTCCTTAGTTTACGGGGGTTTGTTTCCATGTGCGGAGCAATTCGGATGCCGCTTTGGAATCTTTGTAGTTCATATAGAGTTCTAAAACCCCGATTGCTTCATTTTTGCGCCCTTGGGCATAATACGATTTAGCATATAACAGCCATGCCTCTTCCCCTTCGCGATTCATCTGATTGGCTTTTTTTGCCCAAACTGCCGCATCGGAAAACTCGTTTTTAGTGTAAAAGTCACGTGCTATCGTAAGGGCAGTTTCGTACTTAGGACTGTTATTAAAAGTAGTTGACGGATCGAGAACAGTAGTTTTAGATTGGGTATTTACTTCAAAAAGGTGACTGTTTTGCGGTTTAATCACTTCATTTTGGACTTGTGCGGGGATGGGTGTGCTCTTGACCGGTACAACTGGCTGCGGAGTGAGAGGCTGAGATACGAGCGGTGTCAAAACTGTTGCTGTTATCGGTTTGTTTGGGAGCGGTTGGACACTTGTGTTCAACTCGGTTACTTGAACGGGTACAACAGGTGCAGTAGTAACGATAATCTTTTGTGGCTTTTGAGTCGGTTTTTGGACAACGGGGGCAGGAGTAGGTGATGACCATAGTATATACCCTGAGATTGAGGCAAGCACTAAGAGTATCGTCCCTACAATAAACAATGAAAGGCGGATCATCCGAGCACGGTATCTGGCACTGCAGCGCTGTACAAGCAGATCAAAATTATCAATCATGAAGGAGCTCCGCACTCATTGCCGCCATGGTTATCATACACGATGAGGGACGCAAGTATTTTGTTTTATTGTGGGTGTTCGTGTAGTGAAGCAAGTGGAATAGATGGTAAAAAATTTTTTTGAAATTACGAAAATTTCCTTGACTGATTTGGTGTGCTTTTGTAATGAGTTTAGGAGTCAATTCCTCGGTAATTTCAGAGAATCCTATTCGTAGCAATTCGCGGTAGATATAGTTTTTTCCTTCGATCGGATTGATAGCAGAGAGATCAATAATCCGATGCGGACGGCTTTTAAAATGGGGAGCCCGTAATATCACTTCCCCTTCACTGCGGTGCATTGCAAGGATAAACCAAAATGCCTTGGAGTCGCTGAGAATACGGATAAATTCTTTCATCTCGGAGCTGAGCAGTTGAGCTTCATCGATCATTATCAGGTGATTGCTGTTGGCGTAGAGCTGGGTTGCCATCAAGCGAAGCTGTTCGAAATCATTATTCTCAACACCGATCCCTTTATGGTGCAGCAGTTTTTTTAAGAGATCCAGCGGTGTGAGAAAAGGAGTTTCGATCAGTAAGATGTCTCGCTCTTCTCCCCATATTGTTTTGAGGTGATACAACAAAAAACTTTTCCCGCTTCCCGGCTCACCAAGAAGAAAGATAAGCTGGCGAAATGTCCCGCCAAGGAGAGTTTTTATCTTTTCAATTGCCCCAAGTGAGCCTTGTACCTCAAAATAATCATTGCTATCTCGGCGCTCTTCAAATTTATTTGCCGCTTCCAGCCATTGTGACATCTTAGTTAAACCGCTTCAAAATGGCATCATCGATAGAGGGAAATATATCTTTTTTGATCAGGGTCGGGGTAATCAGGATGAAAAGTTCGCTTTTACGTGTTGATGCTTTTGAGCCGTGGAAGAGTCTTCCTAAAAGCGGAATATCACCTAAAACGGGAACTTTATTATCGTACGTATAGGTTTTTTTCTCGATCAGACCACCGATTAGTACTTTTTGAGAATCTTTTACTTTAACGATCGAAGTCATCTGTTTGACACGGGTATCGGGAGGCATCGTTCGATTACTGCTTACAACGTTCGAGCCGTCGAAATTGGACGCGTTGTTGTCTTCCCCCAGGAGTTCACTCGATACCGGATTGATCCGCATGATGATATAACCATCTTCGGTCACTTCGGGAATAATATTAAGCGTTAGCCCGACAAAGACGGAACCCAATGTTTTAGTGGTCGTAGCATTTGTTAGAGTATTGGATGAGGCAATGGAGCCATTTTCATAAAGATAACTCAACTGTTTACCAACGTTGATAACAGCGGGCTGATTGCTGAGTGTCAATACTTTTGGATTTGAAAGAACTTCGACATCACCATAACGACGAAGGAAATCGATCATCCCCAAGGGATCAAAATTCATACCAAAAGAATAAACGGGGCTGGCTGCACCGATATTATTGATACTTGAAGCATAACTTCCATTGAGGGAAAGGGCAAAATTACTCCAGTTCACACCCGTTGTGTTGTAATCATTGTAGGTGAGCTCGATTAGGTATGCTTCAATCATCACCTGAGAGTGCATACGCGATTCAAGTTTGTCCAAGTAGCGTTTGACTGAATCAACTTGGCGTTTGGTTCCTGAGACGGTGACAACAGTTGCATCACGATTGACGAGGGTTTTATTGATTGCTTCGTTGTACTCATCATCGACTTGTAAAATTTGCTGAATATTGTCGTGCAGCTGGTCCCAAAAGGTAAACGTTGACGTGGCACGGACGTTTGTGTAGTCAGTATTTGAACCGCTCCCCTGAGAACCCGCTCCTGAGGATGAACCGCTACCGCTGCTTGTGCCGACCATACCTCCACTTGTGCTACCGCCAGTGCCGGATGTAGTGCTGCTGGCTCCCGGTCCCACCGTGATCGATTTGGATGAGGTGGTCGTGAGGACGTTCATATTGATGTAGTCAACATTAAAATTGACCGTCTTGGCATAAGAGGTACGAATCACTCTTTGCCCCTCATCGTACGTATAAAAAAGGTTATGTTCATCAAAGATAAACGTAAAGAGTTCCGGGAGGGTGTAATCGCTGATATTAACCATATCCAGCGGCTGAGAAAGTTTCTCTTTTGCCCGTTTATCTTCGAGCACGACACTGATATGACAGGTTTGGCCAACATCGCGCAATAGATCCATCAAGGTCAAGGCAGAGCCTCGGTTTTGATAGGCACTGAGGCTGAAACGTTTGTTGTCACACTCTTGTGCGTTTAGTAATGTCAACAGGAGGAGTAAAAGGGATACAATTTTTTTCATGGAACTTCCTTGGTACCGAGCACGCGGCGTGTTCCGCCGACAGCGATCATAGTGAGTCGATTGCCTTCTTTAAGGCCGACAAAATTATTTTGGATATACGTTACTTCATGGTTATTGACCCGATCACCAACACCGTACCATGCCCCGTTGATAAAAGCTTTATTGTTCATAACAGCACTTACCACCGTCTGCGGTATTTCCGGTATCACCATCAGTGGAGGCGGTAAAAGACCTGATATTGATGCCGCACGGGGTTTTGCAGTTTTGTGAAACGGATCGTACATCTGTGCATGTACCAGATGGGAAGAACATACGCATACAATAATCCAAGTCGTCAGTTTATTCATAATGCGACCCCCATATAGAGGATCACGGCTACGAAACGGGGCTTTTCCTCATCGGATCGGATTTGGACACTCTCTATTTGTACCAGAGTATTTTGTGATTCGAGAAAGGTGAGGAAATCGGCGACAGCTGGGAAACTGCCTGTTCCGGTTACGGTAAGTTTTTTGAACTGTTTAACCTTCCCAAAAAACGCTTTATCGGTATCTTCGGACTCCATCAATTCAATTTTAAGCCCCAATCTGACAGAGCGTTCCAAGAGTAAATCCAACATTTTGGCGTAGTGACGATTGTCGAAGATGAGCCCTTGTGTAGCAGCCATTTGGAGAAGCAAAGCGTGTTTTTCGTTTTCAAGGACAATACCGCGCTGTTCTTCCGTGACAATAGCTGCCGAGCTTTTGGAAATTTTGGCACGGTATGCTTCGGGAGAGTTTTCGGCGATCTGATGTACCAAAACGCTGTTTTGCTCTTCTAACACACTCAGCTCATCCAGTGAATCAGAGAGATAGAACATCCATCCCATCACTAAAATACCTAGAGCAGTTGCTGCATAAAGCGCCCATCGTATTTTTGGCTCATAGCCGAGGAGCTGTTCATCCAGATTGTCGAGTTGGTCTTCGAATCCACTCATCGTGTCACCTTCACAAGACTGTTATAGGTTGTATTGTTGTTATCCAGTTTGATTTCATGGGTTTGGACATCTTGGTATCCGCGCGCATACAACCCACTCATCAGTTTGGCGATGTCATCGCGCTTGCGATAGTCAGAAACGACGAGGAGGCTCATCTGTTTTGAGCTGTTTTGTTCCATCAGCATCGCCCCCAAGCGGTATCGACCCAGTTCGGCGGTGGTATCGAGTAAAAACTGCTGTCGTTTACTGTGCATATCATCGATCAATGCCGCGGTCTCTTCTGCGGCATGATAGAGGGTGATCTCCTCTTGTACAGCCTTGTTCTTACTTTGTTGCTCTGCTAAAAGGAGACTGTTTTTTTTCAGTATGACTGAGAGGCTTGCGGTCTCTTTGTGTAACGTCTCGAGCTTGGCAGTCAGTTCTTCTTTCCGTGTCTCTTCTGAGGAGATCATCCACGCTACACATAAAGATATAATCAAAACAAGGAGCATTGCCCCCCCGCCAAATGCTAAAAACTTTCCGCTCTCTCTGTGATACCATGGAGCTTTTCGGGCAAACGGGGAAAGGTTGAGAGGGGATTGAACCTGTAAAAGATACGAAGCACACAGCGTTTCATGGAATTGTACAGGGGTGACGTTGGGAAGAGTAAGGGGAATTATTTTGGTGTCCGCGATACCGTAAGCAGAGAAAACCGTCTCTAATCCAGGGATACTTTCTCCCTCAAAATCGAGATAAACGTGATCGATACCGGTGAGACCGAAGAGACCCCTCTTATGGTTGATTGTATGAACAAGCCGTTCAATATTTTTGGCAACTCTCTCTTGAAGAAGGATAAATTTGTTGAGCTCTTCGGGGAGGTAATTTTCTTCGATAAGCCCTTTGGTGTAGAGGTACTGTTTGAGTTTAGCAAGATCCAGCCCCGTCTCAACAGCGATCGAGGTGAGAGTTTCAATCCCTCGGTGAGCGATGTATCGACCCTCTTGGTAGATAACGCCATACGACTCTTCTTCTCCCCAATAGATGAAAAGATCATTCCCTTTTGGAAGAGTGTCATACAGTGATCCGTACACCATAAATCCAGGGGTGATAATATCTATAGCCCCAGTTTTAGTAAGCATCTCGCTAAAATAATCACGTGCTTTAGAGTGAGAGAGGGCAAATACTTCGACGAGGGCGTCACTATCATTATTGATGTGATGTCGGATAAAATCGATTGTGTACTCTTCGTCACTATTGAGGTTCCCCTCTTCATACATCCGAATCTCGACTTGGAGTCTGAGCTCTTCATCACTGAGACTATCAGAGAGTTTTAGGGTGTGAATAGCAAGCAATGAAAGAGGTACGATTGCACTGGAGGGGAGCGATTTGAGTTCACGCGGCGTGCACTCTTCAAATCCGCTCTCTTGGTAGGTGCGAAGCCGATCATGCTCTATAAAAAGATTTTTTTGGTGTTCCATTGCCCTGCTTACCACGTTTTTGGTCATACTCTATATCGGAAAATTAAAAAAATAAATTAATTATTGCAAGGGATTATAGCATAACCTGTTTGCGGAAAAACACGAATTGTGCTGTTTTTATCACTATTTTGAAATAAAATAGTTATTTCTGTTTGCATAAGGGTCCCTAATGCGATCGAATTGCCGTCATGCGGACGCCCGAGAGCATCAAAACAGACTGTGCTCACCGTATTAGGGGTAATAGTCATGGTCGATTTGATGTCGTGACGGGGAGCTTCATCACTGCTGGAAAGGGCAGTAGGGGTCAGAGTAACACATCCCGCCGTATCAAGGGCATCGTATCCCATGGCACGATAGCGTGCCTCCTTGAGTTTGAGGAGGGTGTATTGGGCATCTTGGCGGGCATAATCAGGGCGGCTCATATAAAAACCGATACCGGTGAGGACTCCGATGAGGACAATGACAAAGATAAGTTCGATCAATGAAAAAGCATGTCTCATGGGCGTTGCAAGCTCCTTCGCTCTAATCGGATAGGATGGAGGATTTTAGTATTTGTATTATCAGAAGTGACGACAACTTTCATACTGACCATCCCATGAGATTCTTCGGATTGGATGGGTGTATATGCCACGTTATTGCACGCAGTCCCATCGGCAAGGTAATAGCGCTCTATGGTGACAACGGCATTAAAACGACCATCGGATGAGGTAATATTGAGATCACTCATGCACCCGCCGCTGCTACGATTATAGGCACTGATACGTAAGAGGGTTGCCTCCGCTGCGCTTTGTAAAAATAATTCGGCCTGCTCACGGGTATAGCTGTCGGCATAATGTTTTGCCCCTAAACTTGCATAGCGCATGGTGACACTGACAATTCCCCCGATAAAGAGGATGATGAGGAGTACTTGGGGGAGACCGAAGGCGTGACGCATCAGAACACCACCTTTTGTTTGGATAGCCGTACCGGATTGCCTCCGCGAACTGTACGGTTCACGTCGAGTGAAAGGCGGATAGTACCGTTAATCGTTTGGGCACGAAAGGCATTGATGTTCGTTGCAAGGATACTCACTTTACCGATTCGATTTGCACTGTCGGCACAAAAACTCTCCGTAGGTGTTTTCCACGGACGGTAATCGTAAAAGAGGAACAGGGTGTTATCCAAAGCCGAAGCACTTAGTCCCAAGGCAGTGATGCAGCTTGCCGTTTGGTCAATGTCGGCACCGCGAGCAACGGCATAGGCAGAATCAATAAGATTGTACTTCTCATAGATCGTAGCAGGGGTACCGGTGATAACGATTTGATTATTGGTACTCATACTGATGGGATAGGTAGCGGAGTTCCCCTCATCAAATGTCCCCGAAAAAATCAATGCCATATTATTCCAGCTAAAACTTCCCCATTTGGCGGTTTGCGTCGTTTGAATGGCGGCAACATTGGTGTCGGGAGTATAGAGTGTTTTGCTTGCATAATCGGAACGGTTCATATCGACAAAACTGCTGTAATCTCCTGTTTCGTAGCTCTCACTGGCAAGACCGAGCCATTCGATAATTTTTTTGTTGGTGGAGGAATCCAGCGAAGTGCGAGCAGCATCCCCTAGATTGTACCCGCTGACTGACATGGGGGCGCGGTTATAGAGGAGGATGCTGATTTGATCGAGGGCACTTTGGGAATCGATCGAGAGGGTACTGAGAATTTTTGCTTTTTCGCTTCGCAGGGTGATCGCCTCGAACGCTTTGAACATCCCGACTGAGAGAATCCCCGTAATTGCAACGGTGATGATGATTTCGATGAGGGTAAATCCAGGGCGTTTCATCAGTTCCAAGGCCGTGAGTTGATCTGAATATGTCCGATATTAAAGGAGTGATATTCGAGAGAGGTGATACAGCCGCTGAGTTTGCTGTCCGGTCCGTATCCGACACGAACTAATACCCGCTTGGTATTGGAAGATTGGTTTGCCGCTTTGGGAGCGGTATTGAGCGTCGCATTTCCTACGCTTGCAGGGTCATCGACATAGGTTATGGTAGTACCGATTTGGTAAATCCCTTTGACGACACCGGAGCAGTTTTTATCAGCGGAGATATTGGCATCGTGAAAATCATCGACATCATTGTATTCGGCATCCTCTCTTCCTATGACGGTAGAGGCGCTGAGGGGAGTTCCGATGCAGTTGCGCCCCCCGATGAAGCCGCCGATGCGATACCCGCTTGTGGTGTTGCAATCATACGCAGTGACTCCGTTGGTCACACTGAGAATTTGAGGATTTTGGGTATTGCCATTATCCCACGGGAGATTGATAATTTGACCCATCTGTGTCATGGCGTTGTACATCGCTTCCTCTTTGACTGTCACTTGAGCACTTTGGTTCATCGACTGCACGAGACGGGGAATGACGGTAAAGACGATCCCGATGATCATCATGGACAAGATTAATTCAATCAGGGTCAGGGCTTTTCTCATCGAAAGACTTTTACCCCTTTCTTGATAATATTATTTGCCGGCGTCATCGTAAAATCGGTTCCACCGAAGGTACCGCTGCTGACCCCTTTTACTGAGGTTATCGTTGTATCGGTGTAATCATAGATAAAACAGGGATGCTGGGTACAATCAGTCCCATAATTATAAATCTTTGCAGGATTGAGAGAATACCATAACCACGAACTGATGTCGAGATGGACGGTTTTATCAACGGATGAGGTGACGGTGACATTTTGAATACCGTTTTGCGGTGCAACGGCGGTACTGACGTTGACATCGTTTGCTCCGGCACTAAACCCACCTTTTATAATATTGCCTTCCACGGTACTGTCATGATTTAGGTTGCGGTACCATTTGAGGACATTTTGAGGCATACCGCTCACATATCCGCTGGAGGTAGTACTGTACACTTCGAACTCGACCGGATTGGGGGCAGACGCTTCGTTGGTGGTGATATTATACGCACGTACTCGACCGTAAACGAAGGTGGCATTTCCGACCGTTGTATCATTTCCGGTTACGCTGTCGGTATCGGTAGCAACGGCGGAGGTAATATTGAGATCAAACGGATTGACGCTCAAGGAGTTGCTGCGATCAAAATTGAGTTTGATACTGAGATTTGCCGAACCGTTTGTATCGCTTCCGAAGATGATTTTGGGCAGAGCAGTGAGACTAAAAGTATTTGTCGTCGTAGCAACATTACCGGATGTGGAGGTATTGGTCTCAAGATAATTTAGTTTGGTGAGATTGGCGGATGGGGTGATGGTGGGGGCAGTGTAACTGATGGTGTAATTTGTCGGTTTCGCATAGCATCCCGAATTGTAATTTTTCGTCGTATTTCCATCCGCTGTTTTGGCGGTGACATTGAGATCAAGACGTGCTGACATATTGAGATCGGTGGAGAGATAGGTAAATCCGGTTACGGCGTTGGAAAGGGTGGCGTTGAGGTCAAAATGGTCAGGTTTGATGGTTAAAGAGAGATTGTTGTCGATATTGCAGCCGACTAAGCCTTGTCCATTCAGTATGGTTGAATTACTGCCGGCAACACACTCGCTTGCCGGCTGATCCACGGTTGTCCAATTGGAATCTTTCACGTTGAGATAAATTCCCCCTACGTCTGTCGCTTTCATCTGGGAGGAATTGGTATCACTCTGAAATAGAATAGAGAGAGGTTCTGCTGCTCCCAAGCTTGATTTTAAAAAGCCGCTGGCTGTCGGACAATTTGCATTGGGGGTTTGGAGGGCTGTTGTTACGTTTGCGGTGCCATTGTATCCGGTGCCGCTGTTGAGGGCAGAGAGTTGCAACGTAAAAGTATTTGCGGCAACGGAGGTTAGCGGAGAAGTAATGTTAAAAGAGGGGGGGCGAATGGCAAAATTATCGGTGGAACAATTGAGCTCGCTGGCGTTGGTTTCGAGCATGAGTTTGATATTGGAATAAGCTTTGGTGCTGTTGAGGTTAGAGAGGGTGATGGTTTTAACCGTGTCATTGATATCTGCCGATCCCGTCCATAATACCGGTAAACCGGTTGTTGCCACAGGACATGTCCCGCTGACAGCATAGATATTCTTGATTTTGCGCGAGGGGATTGCACCGGTACTGTTGCATGCAGCGGTGACATTGAGATCGAACGCTTGTTGCGCAATACGGGTTTGAAGTTTGTTGGTTATACTTAAGGGGTGGTAGAGATTATAGGTGAAAGTAGTGCAGTTTGGAGACACTGGAGGCATGCATACGATAGGATCACGCGGCGTACCGTCATAATTTTTACCGTCCTTTTCGTAATTATAGATATTATTGATTTGAATCGAGGTTAGTGCGCCGTTAAAAATTTTAATTTCGTCGAGATAGCCATTAAAATTTCTCGAAGAACTTGAAAGAGCCCATTGTCCAATTTCGAGTTTGGCATTTGCCGGAGGAATCATAATGGTCCCTGTTTGTGTGACAGTGCTGGCGGAAGCATCGCTTCCGTTAACATAAATCTTGAGGGTATTTCCATCGTAAACACCTGTAATGTGCTGCCAAACGTTTTGCTGGGTAGAGATCGAAGATGTGACATATTTACGGGTATTGGTCCCTGTCGTGACGGCAAATTCGTATTTGCTATTATTAGAACTATGTTGTAATACAAAAGGGTGACTGTCTGAAACCGTTGATGAATTATATGAGAGAATATTACTCCACGAGTTGCCAGTGCTAGGTGGAATTTGCCAATTGATCCATCCCATAACTGTTAGTGCATTGCCTAAACCTAGGTCCGGGTGACCTAAATCTACATAATCGGTAGAATTGGTAAAATTACCGTCTCGATAAAATCCATTTTCGCCAGGACTGAAGGTTGTCGCTCCGTTGAATGCTGTTCCATTGAGATTGTTTCCACTGCTGTCTTTTACCTCTCCGCTCGTACCGTTCCAGACGCATTCATCTAAATGATAGTCGGCAATGAGGCAACTGCTACATGTTCTTCCACTGCCATCATAATTCTTTCCTGCGGCTTCATTATTGTAGAGACTCATTACTTTTTCAGCAGTCAGAGCCATGTCAAATATTTGAACTTCATCAATATTTCCACCGAAAAAACTGCCAGGGCTCCCAGAGCCTCTGGCTCCCATAAGAAGCTTATTGGTATTGGTTCCAATAGCTCCGCTTTGGGCTCTCTCATAAACTTTTACGCCGTCTTTATAGACTTTTTGGGTAATACCGTCATAGGTTACAACTGCATGATACCAAGTATCCTGAGTAACCGGAAAACTGGTGCCCCCATCCCAATTCCAATGAGGCATCCAGGCGTACTGAAAGTATCCTCCCGATACTCTGGCTTCATAAAGGTTTTCTTTGTTGTAGATGATGTTATCGCCGCCTTTTCCATTCCACTTAAACCAGACACTGACACTCCAGCTGCTACTAAGTGGATTTAAAACATTCCCAACATCAACGTAATCATTGGTTCCGTCAAATTTTCCGCTTTTGCACACTTTCCCTGTATCAATGGTTGCGCCATTTATAGCAATTGCGTGCAAACCACTGGGACCGCTGTCTTTGACTTCTCCGGCTACCCCATTCCAGACGCATTCATCCAAATGATAGTCGGCTGCGAAGTGAATGTCATCATTTATAATCGTTCCGATTACTTCACTGTTTATGGATAGTCCGTTTGTGGGATTTGATAAAATCAGCTTGAAAGTTTCATCCTGTTCAAATGTCAAATCACCGTTTATGGTTACGGTAACTGTTTTGGTTTGCTCTCCGGCAGCAAAAGAAATGGTTCCATGGGTCTCATTGTAGTCGTTATTTGCTACGGTTGCTGTGCCGTCTGCCGTAGCATAATCGATAGTTGTTAAAGAGCTGACAGGTTTCCCTAATGCCAGGGTAAATAGTGCATTGGTAGTACCGCTGTCACCTTCAATAACATTGATATTAGAGACGCAGTTTGAACACACCCTCTCCGTACCGTTATAATTTTTTCCTGTAGATTCATTGCTGTAGAGACTTGTTATTTCTTCAGCAGTCAGAGCCATGTCAAATATTTGAACTTCATCAATATTTCCACCGAAAAAACTGCCAGGGCTCCCAGAGCCTCTGGCTCCCATAAGAAGCTTATTGGTATTGGTTCCAATAGCTCCGCTTTGGGCTCTCTCATAAACTTTTACGCCGTCTTTATAGACTTTTTGGGTAATACCGTCATAGGTTACAACTGCATGATACCAAGTATCCTGAGTAACCGGAAAACTGGTGCCCCCATCCCAATTCCAATGAGGCATCCAGGCGTACTGAAAGTATCCTCCCGATACTCTGGCTTCATAAAGGTTTTCTTTGTTGTAGATGATGTTATCGCCGCCTTTTCCATTCCACTTAAACCAGACACTGACACTCCAGCTGCTACTAAGTGGATTTAAAACATTCCCAACATCAACGTAATCATTGGTTCCGTCAAATTTTCCGCTTTTGCACACTTTCCCTGTATCAATGGTTGCGCCATTTATAGCAATTGCGTGCAAACCACTGGGACCGCTGTCTTTGACTTCTCCGGCTACCCCATTCCAGACGCATTCATCCAAATGATAGTCGGCAATAGGTAGGATCTCTGTGATGGTTACGGTTGCGGTATTGGAGAGTGCGCCATTATTATCTTTGACAGTATAGGTAAAAGTATCCCCGGTGAAAGTACTGTTAGACGTATACGTTACGACACCGGTTGTAGAATTGACGCTGACAATTCCGTTGGTAGGTTGATCTACAATGGTTACCGTCGTCTTGTTGATGCTTACATCATCGGTATCATTTATCGTTACATCGATGGTAACGGAAGAGTTTTTAAAAGTAGCCGCCATGTCATCGTTTGCGACTGGGGATGCGTTATCAGTACATGTGCCGATAAAAAGGATAATAGTATCCCACCTGCATTCTGTATGATTTTCACAAGTACTTTGCTTCTTAAAATTTGAGCATGTTACTGCAGCATAAAGAGAAAGATTAAAAAAAATCATCATTAAGATTAAAACCTTTTTCATCGCTTTCTTTCCTTCTTCTATTGCTCCCAAGCTAGAGCTTGGGAGTGTATACCATAAACATGTCTCATTGCGTTTATTATAATACACTTTGACCTAATATCGGTAAAATAGTTTCTTGAGTGGAAGCGAGGGGCGAATATTACGGCGTGTCGTGAAGGATAAACGTTCCTGCCGTTGCATTATAATCCCAATAATCATCCCCCTCTGGCTTATTGGCGATATTGCGGTTTTTGGTGCTTGTTCCGTTTTTCGTCGCGGGACCGTAATATTTAGTTCCAACCTGTACCCAATCCCCATTTTCCGTATTTTTGAGGATGTAATTGAGCGGAGTGGCGTTGCTTGCCCCAAGGGCTGTGGGATAACCGGTAGCATTCAAGGGATTTGTAGCGGTATTTTGTCCGTTTCCCCAATCAAAAGCACAGGTATTGGTGATCCATTCACCGTGAATGGCATCAAGTGCACTTTGGACTGATGAAGCGGTAGCAAGCTCGGAAGCGATTTTGGAGTTGTCAGTGAGGTTGGCAAATTTGGGGATTGCCACCGCCGAGAGAACCCCGATGATGACGATAACGAAGATCAGCTCAATGAGGGTAAAACCTGAATGAGTTGAGCGTTTCATTTATCGATTAATAGCTAATGGTTTTATTAAAATCTACACCGCTGATAGATGATACATTCAAATCTTTTAAACATAAGGCTTTACTAGTACCTGATGCATCAGCAAAATTATCACAATCAATACCGTAATATACGGTACGAGCAGCACGATCAAAAGTAATTGTCGATACCGTACCCGTTGTTGTTATATAAGTATATGAGCCCGCATTTGCACCCGATGTATACGTCCATCCCTTACCGCTCAAGTCAACTATATCTTTTAATTCGTATGAAGTATTCTCATCCAAATCGCTTTTATTGACCGCTGCACTTACAGCACCACTGCCCGTATCAACCGTATTTTTAATAACTGCTTTTACTTCAGCATTTTGCTTCAAATTTTTGAACTTTGGTACTGCAACGGCTGCTAAAACACCGATGATAACGATCGTAAAGATCAATTCGATAAGGGTAAACGCGCTACGTTTCATAACTAAACTCCTAGTTTAAATGCACCTGTTTTTAAATGCTTGTGTCATTATCGTCAGAATTAACTTAATGTTTAATGTGATAAAAGTCCTTTTTGCTATAATCACGCTACTTATTGCACCCGCAAGAGCAGTGAGAAGAGATTTTTTGAAGGAAACCAACATGAAAAACATGTCCACAGGCAAATACCGCCCTTATCCTCAAGTTGATTTGCCAAACCGTATTTGGCCGACCAAAACCATCACGCGCGCCCCAATCTGGTGCAGTGTCGATCTTCGTGACGGAAACCAAGCGTTGATCACCCCGATGAATTTGGATCAAAAACTCTCTCTCTTCTCCCTCTTGCTGCGCCTCGGATTTAAAACGATCGAGGTGGGGTTTCCCTCTGCCTCTAAAGTCGAGTTTGATTTTTTACGTACTCTTGTGGAGCAAAATTTAATTCCTGATGATGTAACCGTTCAGGTTCTTGTCCAAGCACGGGAACATTTGATCGACAAAACATTTGAAGCGTTGGCGGGGGTTAAAAAAGCGATTGTGCACCTCTATAACTCTACCTCTACGGCACAGCGTAAAATCGTCTTTGGAAAAGAGCAGGATGAGATTATCACATTGGCTCTTGAAGGGGTGGATATGGTCAAAGCGCGCGCCCTTAAACATGACGGCGAGATTGCCCTGGAGTATTCACCGGAGAGTTTTACGGGGACGGAGTTGGAATATGCGGCCCGTATCTGTAACGCCGTAACTGATCGTTGGGAGATTAGTGCGGATCGTAAGGTGATTATCAATCTTCCCGCAACGGTAGAGATGGCAACGCCAAACGTCTATGCCGATCAGATCGAGTGGATGAGCCGACATTTGACTAACCGTGAGCACGTGTTGATTTCGACCCATACCCATAATGACCGGGGAACATCGGTTGCGGCGACGGAGTTGGCATTGCTCGCGGGAGCGGATCGTGTTGAGGGGACGCTGCTTTCCAATGGCGAGCGGACAGGAAATGTGGACATCATCACGTTGGCGCTTAATATGTATACCCAAGGGGTTGATCCTGAGCTTGATTTTAGCGATTTGGAAACAGTGGTCCGTATTGTCGAAGAGTGTACCGACATGAAAACCCATGAGCGTCATCCGTATGTTGGAGAGTTGGTCTATACGGCATTTTCAGGTTCACACCAAGATGCGATCAAAAAAGGGATGGAATATCAGCGGGGCAAAGAAGACGCATTTTGGGAAGTGCCGTATCTCCCAATCGATCCTGCGGATGTAGGGAGAAATTATGAGGGGATTATCCGTATCAACTCCCAGTCGGGCAAGGGTGGAGTAGCCTACGTCCTCGAAGATAAATTCGGCTACTCGTTGCCGAAAAAAATGCATCCTGAAATCGGGAAAATCGTTCAGCAGGTTACCGACGGAGCAGGACGCGAACTTTCCGCCCAAGAGATTTTGGATATTTTTGAGAAGACTTATTTCGGTGAACCGCATGACATCGAGTTTGTCGATTATTCGGTGATTTCAGAGAGCGCCAAAGAGCACTCTGCCAAATGTGTCTTAGAATATACCCATAACGGCAAGACAATTCGCTCGCAAGGGCAGGGGAACGGTCCGATCGATGCATGTAAAAATGCTTTGATGGTAGAGTATTCACATAATTTTAAGATTCTTTCGTACAGCGAGCATTCACGCGGAGAACTTTCCAGTGCCGAAGCCGTTGCGTATATCGAGATTCAGACTGAAAATGGACAGAATTTTTTTGGTGTCGGGTGCGATAATGATATTACCGTTGCGTCGATCAAGGCGATGTTTAGTGCTTTGAATCGGGCGTTTTCGTAATATTCTAGTTTTGTGGTATAATTTTAGTGCGAGCATAACTTTTCATGCGTTCAATGGAGCGGTAGAATTAAGGTCGGAGGATTAATTACCCTTCGGCCTTTTTTTTTACCCTCCAAAGAATGCATGAAAGGGGGTTTCTTATGGATAAGCTTATGCTCGCGCTTTTGCTTATGTGTATTTTTACACCTCTGCTCAATTGAGCAGCGCCAAGGGTTTTTCCCTCGGCCCCCCTAATATTTCCTTCTAATTTCTTTTATTAAACCCATCTTCGCTATAATCGCGACAATTTTACCCAAATGAGAGTAACCCATGATGGACGTACGCGAAGCTTTTTTAGCCTTTTTTGAATCAAAAAACCATACCCGTGTGGCAAGCTCGCCTCTTGTTCCCGATGATGCAACGTTGTTGTTTACCAATGCGGGGATGGTTCCGTTTAAGTCTGTCTTTACGGGTGATATTCCTGCCCCTGCCAATCCGCGAGCGACCAGTTCACAAACATGTCTGCGTGCGGGCGGTAAGCACAATGACTTGGAAAACGTCGGTCATACGGCACGCCACCATACTTTTTTCGAGATGCTGGGGAACTTTAGTTTCGGCGATTACTTCAAAGAAGAGGCGATTGCATACGCTTGGGAGTTTATTACGCAAGTGATGAAACTCCCCGTCGATAAACTGTGGGTAACGGTGCATGAGTCTGACGATGAAGCGGAGGAGATGTGGAAGAAGCATATTTCAGCCGACCGTATTATGCGTTTGGGTGACAAAGATAACTTTTGGCAAATGGGCGATACGGGTCCGTGCGGTCCGTGTTCGGAGATTTTTGTCGATCAGGGTGCGGAACATTTTAACGGAGCTGAGGATTATATGGGGGGAGATGGGGATCGTTTCTTGGAGATCTGGAACCTCGTATTTATGCAGTATGAACGCAATGCGAAGGGGGTGCTCAAGCCGTTGCCAAAACCCTCTATTGATACAGGTATGGGATTGGAGCGTGCGGTTGCCGTATTAGAGGGTGTCCGAAGCAACTACGATTCTACTTTGTTTATGCCGATTATCCGTAAAGTGGAAGCCCTAATCGGTAAGCCATACGATTATGCAAGCGGTGCCTCGTACCGTGTTATCGCCGATCATATCCGTACCGTTACCTTTCTTCTCGCGCAGGGGACAAACTTCTCGAATGAGGGGCGCGGGTATGTTCTTCGCCGTATTTTACGCCGTGCGGTTCGTCATGGGTATCTCCTTGGATTTACGAAACCGTTTATGTTTGAGATTGCCGATACCGTAGCCGAACTTATGGGGAAACAATATCCTTATATCGTTGAAAAACTTTCCGTCTTAAAAGAGCAAATTATGCTGGAAGAGGAGCGTTTTTTCAAAACCATTGCATCGGGTATCGAGCTGTTTAATGAAGAGCTTAAAAATACCAAAGAGACGTTTAGCGGTGAAGTGGCGTTTAAACTGTACGACACGTTTGGTTTTCCTTTGGATTTGACCGAAGATATGCTCAAAGAGAAAAATCTTGCACTCGATACCGATACGTTTGAAATTCTTATGAAAGAGCAGCGCGTTCGTGCAAAAGCGGCATGGAAAGGGTCAGGCGATACGGCGGTAGAGGGTGATTTTAAAACGCTTTTGGAAACGTTCGGAGTCAATACATTTATTGGATATGCCTACACCAAAGCGCCGGTCAAAATTCAAGCTTTGCTGGGTGAGAATTTTGAGCAGGTTGAGTCCTTACATTCCTTGCAACGGGGATGGGTCTTGTTGGAAGAAACACCGTTTTACGCAGAAAGCGGCGGACAATGCGGCGATAATGGGATGCTCTCACATAAAGCCGTTGTCACTCAGACGAAAAAATTTCACGGATTAAATCTTTCCCATGTCGAGGTCAAAGAGACGATAACAGTGGGTGAAACAGTAGAAGCAGTTGTGGATGTGTCACGCCATGAAATTGCGAAACACCACTCTGCAACCCATCTTTTGCATGCGGCACTGTACGAGCTGTTGGGAGAGCATATTTCACAAGCAGGCTCTTTGGTTGAGCATAACCGTTTGCGTTTTGACTTTTCCCATCCCAAAGCGATGAGTCATGAAGAGATTGCACTCGTTGAAGAACGGGTAAATTATCATATCCTTCATGCCTTAGAGGGTGTGACCAAAGAGATGAGTATCGAGGAAGCCAAAAAAAGCGGAGCAAAAGCGCAGTTTGGTGAAAAATACGGCGATACGGTTCGTGTGGTCAATTTCGGGACGGCATCGGTAGAGTTTTGCGGCGGTATCCATGTGGATAATACGGCATCTATCGGAACGTTTATCATTACCAAAGAAAGCGGTGTAAGTGCGGGTGTGCGACGTATCGAAGCGGTCTGCGGAAATGCGGCATACAATGCGTTTAAAGCCAATCGTCATCTTCTCGAAGAGGTGGAAGTATCGGTCAAAAACCGTGATGTATTGGCAGGAATTGAACGACTTAAAGAGCAGGTAAAAACTCTGAAATCGGAAATCACCGCATTGGCTTCTTCTTCAAAAGAGGAGATTAGTGTCATGATGATGGGAACTACGGCGGTTGTCGTTGCCGAACTGGGACTGGGCGACATCAAAGAGCGTATTGATGAGCTTAAGAATGCCCACGACTCCATTTGTGTAATGTTGTTCCAAGTTAAAGACGATAAGATTCACCTCGCCAGCGGGGTCAAAAACTCGTCCGTAAAAGCGGGAGATTGGGTCAAAGCTATCGCACCTATCGTCGGTGGCGGTGGCGGAGGACGTCCAGATTTCGCGCAAGCGGGCGGAAAAGATCCCTCGAAAATCAATGAAGCCTTAGAGGCTGCATTGGCGTATATTACCAAGGAATTGAATTGAAAGATCTAATGGTTCAACTGTTTGCTGATTATCGTTTAACGATTATCTTTTTGCACGTATTAAGTGCTGTTATCTGGGTCGGTGGGATGATTGCTATCCGTTTTGCTGTCTATCAATCGTGTGCGATGATTACTGATCCAAAACTCAAAATGGAACGCTCGGTACATACTCTGAAGCGTCTTTTTACGATTGTGACCCCGTTTGCGATTATTTTGATCGTGACGGCTATCATAATGGCAGTAGGGCTTGGATTTAGAGCTGCTGCAATGGATGTTATGGGTAATGTTATCGATGATTATGCCATGAGTTTGTATAACACGGTCCATATCAAAGAGGCGATTTGGATGGTAATGGCGATTAACCTTGGTGTTATGATCTACCGAAGAGGTCAAGCCCAAAAAGCGTTAGAGGATAGAAATTTGGGACGTGCTAAAGCAATGTTGACCCCTATCGCTCAATATTTAGTTCCCTTAAATATTGTTCTTGGTGTCACGGCTATTTTTATGGGTGTTGTGTTAAGGAATGCATATTAAGAATATCGTCATCTCCGCGAAGGCGGTGATCCAGCTAGATTCCCGCCTTCGCGGGAATGACAAAGGGATTTAATGCTCCGTTTAGCCTCTTCTTCCATTACTCGTGCGCAACTTCTTCGTGCTGTGGGTATCCCTTTTCTTCAAGAGTCCATTGATTTTGATGAAGACTCTATTGTCTCTTCTTGTCCCAAAAATTTTGTCTACCAAGCAACACTGGGAAAATACCGTGTTAATTATGAGCGTTACGGATGTAACGATTATCCTCTTCTTGTTGCCGATACGGTCGTTACGGCTGGGGGTAAAATCTTGCGAAAAGCCAAAGACGAAGCGGATGCACGCACTATTTTAGAGATTCAAAGCGGTTGTGAAGTTGCTATCATCACGTGTATGATTTACAAAACACCTCGATTGGAACTCCTTGATATATCCTCTACCCACTATTTTTTCAACACCTTTGACCCTGAAGCGGTAGACGCATATTTGCAAAGCGGTGAGTGGAAAGGAAAAGCAGGTGCCTGTATGGTTGAGGGATTTTGTAAATCGTATATTCGCGAGACCAGAGGATACGAGAGTACGGCGATGGGATTAAGTATTGAAATTTTAAAGCCATTTTTATCATGAATAATCCTTATGAAAATGAGCTTAAAGCCCTAAAACGCTCCGGACGTTATCGCGTGCGTAACGTTGTCGATGAGACGCTGATCGATATGAGCTCAAACGATTATTTAGGGCTGGCACATAATAAAGAGCTGCACCAAAAGGCGTGCGAAACGTTAAAACAGTACGAGTATCATGCCCCAAAAGCCTCCATGCTCGTTAATGGTTATCACCCTATCCATCAAAATTTTGAACGGGCATTGTGTGATGCCAATGGATTTGAAGCGGGTATCGTGATGGGGAGCGGATTTAATGCCAATATCGGACTTATGGAAGCGTTGGTGCGCAAAGGCGATTTGCTGTTGATGGACGAAGAGTATCATGCAAGCGGTGTGATGGGTGCGAAAATGGCTGAGGGGCGGGTTGAGTTTTTTGCCCATAATGATGCGAGTGCCTTGGAAAACGCGATTGCTAAAGCAAGTGAAAAACGAATCATCGTTGCCGTTGAGGGGATTTACTCGATGGGGGGTGATATTCTCCCGCAAGCTGTTTTAGAGGTGTGTGAACGGTATGATGTTTTGGTGATTCTTGATGAGGCGCACAGCAGCGGGGTGGTTGGGGAGCATCTTATGGGGATTCTCGATTTTTACGAGATTGCCCCTACACATAACATGATAAAAATGGGGACACTGGGGAAAGCGTACGGGAGTTTTGGGGCGTATGTTCTTTCATCTGCCCACATCAGCGAATATCTCGTAAACCGTGCTAAAAATGTTATTTATGCGACTGCACCATCCTTATACGATACCGCGTTAGCGCATCACGCATTGAACTATATTCAAGAAAACCTCTGTGATTTAAAAGAAAAAATAAAACGGCGGCAGCGTATCATCAAAGAGGTTCTTGATATTGAGATTGAGGGGTTGATTCTCCCCATAGAAATCGGAGATAACCGTACCGTGATGGAGATTCAATCCGCACTTAAAGAAGAACGTGAAGTTTTAGTGGGAGCGATTCGTCAGCCGACAGTCAAGCGGGCAATACTTCGTCTGATTGCACGTACGGATATTTCGGAGGAAACTTTAAAGCGGGTGTGTGAGCGTTTTAGTCACAATTGGATAAAATAGCGCGATGAAGTCTATTGCTATCGACGAGTTGATTATTCGCCATGGGGAGTCAATCCTTGTTGAGTGTTCTTTTGAGATTCGCTCTTCGCTGGCATTGGTAGGTCAAAGCGGCAGCGGTAAATCATTAATTTTGAAAGCTCTTTTGGGAATGTCGGACAGCACATTGGATGTTCGGCTGCAAAAACGATCTGATTTTGAGTGGGTTCGAGGGCAAAGCGTCTCTCTTGTCCCGCAAAATCCGTTTACGGCACTTTCGCCTCTTACAAAAATAAAAGACCAGATGTTTTATCCGCGCCAACGGGTGGATGAAATTTTTGGATGGCTTGAATTGGAGATTGCGTTATTAGAGCGTTATCCCAGTGAGCTTTCAGGGGGGCAGCTGCAACGGGTGGTTGTGGCGATGGCGCTTGCAAGCCGTCCCTCATTGCTTTTGCTGGATGAGCCCACGACGGCATTAGACCCTGCGGCAAAAAAAGTGATGACAACATTGCTGAAATCATTACAAGAGAGGTTGGGTTTTTCAACTCTTTTTGTAACGCACGATATGGGCGTCGCATCGGATTTATGTGAGGATATTTGCGTTCTTAAAGAGGGTAAAATCATTGAGGAGGGAAAGATGGAAAACGTCTTGCAAAATCCTCAAGATGGCTACACGCGCCGTCTTATAGATGCTGATTTTAAAACACGAGAATTTAGAGTTTAACATAGGACAAAGAATGAATAAAAAATTATGGATTACATTGGGAATTATCATCATGATACCAGTAGGGTATTTGGGATACCTTATATACAGTTTTGAGTACGAAACGCAGCGTCTTATCAACTATAAACCTCGTCTTACAACAGAAGTGTATGACCGAAACGGTGAAAAAATTGCCAATTTATTCAGTGATGAGCACCGTTATTATGTCTCATTTGAGAATATTCCTCCCCGTCTTATTGAGGCATTGATCGCCATCGAAGATACCGACTTTTTTGAGCACCACGGAGTCAATCCGGATGCAATTTTTCGAGCTATCATCAAAGACGTATCGGCAGGAAAGCTCAAAGAGGGGGCAAGTACGATTACGCAACAGCTCGTTAAAAATGCCCTTTTGACACGAGATAAGAATTTTACCCGTAAATTTAAAGAGGTTTTATACGCTATCCGTATCGAACAAGAACTTACCAAAGAGCAAATTTTAGAGCGTTATCTCAATGAAATTTATTTAGGTCACGGCTACTATGGGATTAAAACGGCTTCAGACGGCTATTTTCACAAACAGCTTAAAGAGCTGACCCTCAAAGAGATGGCAATGCTTGTCGCTCTTCCTAAGGGTCCCAACTTTTATGCACCGACAAAAAACTATGAACTGAGTCTTGGGCGTGCCAACCGGATTATCGAGCGGATGTTGGATCTTGGGTGGATTGATCAAGAGACGTACGATAAGGCGACGCAAGAGCGCCCGAATGTCTACAACGATACACTCAGTAAAAACTCAGGTCCTTATATCATTGATGAGGTTATGCGTCAGCTTGGGAATGCGTTTCCCGATATTCGAAGCGGCGGATATAAGATTTACACCACCATTGATATGAGACTTCAAGAAGCGGGCTATAAAGCGCTCCAATCGGGACGAAATGAGATTTTGAAACGTGCCGAAGAAGCAGGTGAGCTGGATCAAAATATGCAGACTCAGCTCAATGGTGCATTGATGAGTATGGATCCCAATACTGGGGAAGTTTTGGCAATGGTAGGGGGGTATGATTATTCGGTGAGCCCTTTTAACCGCGTAACCCAAGCCAAACGTCAACCGGGTTCTGCTTTTAAACCGTTCATCTATCAAGTAGCCCTCGATAGCGGAATGTCTCCGGCATCACTCGTTCCCGATATTGCGCGCACGTATACGTATGCCGGTGATGATGGTGAAGAGAAAACGTGGAAACCAAAAAACTATAAGAATGAGTACAAAGGGATGGTCACTATCCGCAATGCACTCACCTACTCACGTAACCTTGCAACGATCAATATGGTGAGTGATATGGGCTTTGGTAAAGTAGTAGAGGGGCTGCACCGTTATGGGATTGTTGAAAATCTTCCTCCTGATCTTTCGATTGCTTTGGGAACGATTATGCTCTCTCCGCATGATTTAGCGAAATATTATACGATGTTCGCGACGGGTGGGATTCAAACCAATCCTATTCTAATCCGTCAAGTCATTACCCCAAAGGGGGAGACGTTCCGATATGAAAATAAACGCCGTCAAGTCAATACGAGAGAACAAACCTATCTTATGACTTCAATTTTGCAGGATGTTGTTTCATTTGGAACCGGTACTGCGGCACGTGTAGCGGGAGTGGAGATTGCAGGTAAAACGGGAACAACCAATAAAAATGTGGATGCATGGTTTATCGGATATTCACCTACGGTAGAAACGGTCATTTGGTATGGTAATGATAATAATACGCCAATGCGACGCAGTGAAACCGGCGGACGGGCAGCGGGGCAGGTCTTCCGATATTATTATGAAGATCTGTTCCGAATCTATCCCAATACAAAACGTTATTTTGATCGTCCCAATGGAGTGTATTCGGAAAGTAGAAGTGCGGATGGCAATGGGACGGAAAACTTTACCGATGTGTCACAAACACCTGATGCAACACAAGAACAAGCACCAACAACAAACGAGAAACTAGTATTTTAACTACCGTCTTTTCGTGGCCTGCGTGAGGTAAAACCACACGCTTCCGCCAACAAGAAGCAGCGTAAGGGGAGCTAAATAAGGTTTGTCGGAAACCATTTTATACCCCTCGATGAGTGCTCCTCCAAAAAGATAGCTTAATCCCCCAACGACGATAGCCCAGATAAATGCTCCGAGCGCATTGTAGAGGCTGAATTTCAAAAAACTGTATTTACTCAAACCAACCGCAAGGGGGATAAGTGTTTTGAGACCGTAAATAAACTTTTTGATGACGATAATCCATGAGCCTCGACGCTTGAGAAGGAGATGGGAAAAAGCGAGTTTGCGTTTGTGTTTACTCAAATACTCCATCATCTCCCGTTTATGATAGCGTGCCATATAAAAAAGGAGTCCATCTCCGATAAAGTTGGCAATAAACGCGATGGTAATGGAGAGAGTTATATCCATTTTTCCCATAAAACTGAGGACTCCCGCACCCAAGAGCGCGAGAAAGCCACCGCCTAAAGAGTAGAGAAAGACAACAGCATAGCCGTACGTCGCGAGGTTGTTTAACATGTCATCCATTTTAATTCCTTGTAGTTTTGATTCGTCATTCCCGCGTAGGCGGGAATCCAGCTTTCTTTTCGGAGATGGATTCCCGGATCTACCCTAAAGGGCACGTGAAGTCCGAGGATGACGGAAGATTATAATTTACGTATTTTTGCAATTTCATCGCGCAAGCGTGCCGCTTCTTCGAATTCGAGTTTTTTCGCCGCTTCTTTCATTTTGAGACTTAACTCATCGATCAGCTTTTTTCGCTCCGCTGCGGGGAGTGTTTTGGCTTTTTTAGAGCGGTTGTATAAATCACCGACATCTTCGAGTTTGAGATTCTCATCCAGTGAACGTTTGGTTGTGATGGGGGTAATGCCATGAAGGAGATTGTGCGCTTCTTGGATTGCACGTCGATCATTGGTCTTTTTGATAGCACGTTCCATGGAACCTGTGA
The DNA here is from genome assembly GCA_028714915.1 of Sulfuricurvum sp. Classification (GTDB taxonomy): domain Bacteria; phylum Campylobacterota; class Campylobacteria; order Campylobacterales; family Sulfurimonadaceae; genus Sulfuricurvum. The sequence goes on along the minus strand of JAQTLL010000001.1, from coordinate 219,641 downwards.
TTCTTTGGGCATACAAAATGACACGGCCATGCTCATTGCGTGCTGCCCGTCCGATGGTTTGGATAAGGGCAGTCTCTGAGCGTAAAAATCCCTCTTTATCCGCATCCAAAATCGCCACCAAACTTACTTCCGGTAAATCCAAACCTTCCCGAAGGAGATTAATTCCAATAAGGACATCAAAATCCCCTACACGAAGTCCTCGAATGATCTGATTGCGTTCAATCGTATCAATCTCTGAGTGCATGTATTGGACTTTGATCCCCAAATCAGCCAGATATTTAGTGAGGGCTTCCGCCATTTTTTTGGTGAGTACCGTTACCAGAACCCGATCACCCAGCGCTACGGTTTTTTTAATCTCATCGTGCAAATCTTCGACTTGATTGGTGGAGGGTTTGATGATGATAGGGGGATCAAGCAGACCTGTGGGTCGGATGATTTGATGGGCAATGGTGGAGCTGAGTTCCAGTTCCTGAGCGGATGGAGTCGCTGAGACGAAAAGATAGTGGGGTGATTTATTAAGATATTCATCGATCATAAGGGGGCGGTTATCGAGAGCACTTGGAAGGCGGAATCCGTAATCGACAAGAACCTCTTTTCGACTTCGATCCGCTGCAAACATTCCTCGAAATTGAGGTAAACTTACGTGTGATTCATCGACGATGATAAGAAATTTATCATGATGGAGGGTGAAATAATCCAGCAATGTATACGGTGCTTCCCCCGCTTTTTTATCGGTCAAAAGACGTGAATAGTTTTCAATCCCCTTACACATACCAGTAGCTTGCAACATTTCGAGATCAAACTCACATCGCTGACGAAGCCGTTGCGCCTCCACGATTTTACCCTGCGCTTCAAGTTCTTGAAGACGTTCCCCCAGTTCATCCTCGATTCGCTTGATGGCACGTGAGAGTTTTTCAGCACCTACGGCAAACTGGCTGGTAGCATAGATGGTGACAGTCTCTTGTTTCTCGGTCATCGTGTTGCTAAGAGGTTCAAAAAAACGTATCTGTTCCACTTCATCCCCGAAAAATTCGATACGCACCGCCTGATCCTGCCAATAAGGGGGATAAATATCCACCACTTCCCCATTAACTCTGAAATCCCCTCCATCAAAATAGGCATCGTTACGAGAGTACCCCATCTCAACGAGACGTAGGAGTAACTTTTTTTGGTTGATTTCATCGCCAACGGCAACAATCTGCACCATCTTCTCGTACTCTTCAGGATCACCCAGTCCGTAGTTGGCAGAGACGGAAGCAACAACAATAACATCATCGTAGCTTAGGAGATTGGCAGAGGCGGAGAGGCGCAAACGCTCCAATTCATCGTTAATGGAGCTGTCTTTTTCGATAAAAAGATCCTGACGGGGAATGTACGCCTCTGGCTGGTAGTAATCATAGTAGCTCACAAAGTACTCAACATGATTATCAGGAAAGAAACTTCGGAACTCACTGTACAGCTGAGCCGCAAGGGTTTTATTATGCGTCATGATGATAGTTGGCAGCTGTACGCTCTCGATAACCTTCGCCATCGTATAGGTTTTTCCGCTACCCGTTACACCTTCTAGCGTGACATAGCGTTGACCATCTTTAATACTGGAGCTAAGTGCATCAATAGCAACAGGCTGATCACCGGCAGGTTGATACGGGGTATGAACTTTAAATATTGGCAATTGCTCATCCATAATGGGAAAATATGATAGAATTATAACCAACACATCCATACCCAAGGTTAATCATGCTTTTTAATCCTACACCGATAGAACGTCTTACTACTCTTACGACACAATTGATTGAAAAACGCGTTGCTGAAAATGATGAACTTAAGATTCTTCAAGAAGAGATTGCAATGCTTCAAGCAAGTATCAAGAGTAAAGACGATGAGATTGCTATGTTAAGTAATGAATTATTGGAAAAAGATATTGAGATTGAAGCCATTGTCTCTAAAATTGAAAGCTTGTTAGGATAATCGTGAACGTTTCTCTTACCCTCAATGCCAAACGGTACGATATTGATGTTGAGGAAGATTTTGCCCGTTTTCTAAATACTAAAATGAGAGAAGATTTCCATATTGATGGAAATAATGATCTCAAAACACTTCTGTACGCCTACGTTCGGCAAAGTTTTGCCCTTTATGAGCAAGAGAAACAAATTGCTATTTTGATTGATAAACTTCAAAATCTTTAATTCCCTTCACAATTTCTTCACAATCTTTTTTTATACTGCTTATATCTAAAAAGAATCTCTATTAAGAGGTTCTTTTAAAAATAGGAGTTCAAAATGAAAACATTATTTGCCGTTTTAGGTCTTACCCTTATGTTAAACGCTGCGGATGGTTCTGCACTGTTTCAAAAATGTACCGCATGTCACGGTCAAAAAGCTGAGAAAAAAGCTCTGGGAAAATCAGAGATTATCGCGGGCTGGAAAGAGGCTAAAACTCTTGATGCTCTCAAAGGGTATAAAGCAGGAACGCGTAATACCAAAGGGATGGGTGCCTTGATGAAAGGGCAAGTCGCATCGGTCAGTGATGCAGATATGAAGGTACTTGCTAAATACATTGCCACGTTGAAAAAATAGTATTGACTATAGATTTTTATTAACCCAGTTTTTGAGTGAGTTGGTATCGAGGGCTCCAGAAACTCGGTCAATTTCTTTGTTGTTTTTGAAGAGTATAAGGGTTGGGATGCTTCGGATTCCAAATTTGGATGCCAAGCTTTGTTCGTTTTCGGTGTTGACTTTGACAAATCTCGCTTTTAGCGGGAAATGTGCTGCAACCGAGGTGAAGGTTGGTGCCATCGTCTTGCATGGACCACACCATGGTGCCCAAAAATCGACAACAACAACAATGTCATTATTGGCAATAAAATGGTCGAAAGTATTTGCCTTAAGTTCAATAGGGTGTGTATCCAAAAGCGATTTTTTGCAATGCCCGCAATTTGCTTTTGTATAACTCTCCTTTTTTGGTAAGGCGTTTGTTTTGAGGCAGTGTGGGCAAACAATTGTTATTTTATCCATACTCTATTTCCTATTTTTGATTTATTATAGTAGATAAATCCAAAGAATTGTGTCAAAGTTGGATGTTAATGCCACCCTACACAAATCTTCGTCCCTTTTTTCTCTTTGGATTGAATGCTGATGGTAAAGTTATAACTTTTGGCAATCATCGCGACGATGTGCAATCCTATCCCGAATCCTCCGACACTTTTATCCGCGCGGGTGTAGCGTTCAAATATCCGTTCTATCATATCCTGTGGGATTCCGATTCCGTTGTCTTCGATGCATAACCCGTTTTTATCCAACATCACGGTAATCTTTCCACCCATATGGTTGTATTTGATTGCATTGGAGAGGAGATTGTCGATGAGACGAATGGCTTTTGTTTGATCGATGATGATACTAATATCGGGTGTGATGTGTATGTCCAAATCAATTTTCTTTTGCTCTATTCGATGACGAAAATACTCAATGCGCTCCATGAGTAATACGCTGAGATCAAACTCACGATTGACGATGGCGAGGTCGTGGTTTAGGATGAGGTAGGTGAGATCGTCGTAGAGGGTGGAGATGGTGCGTGAGGCAATTTCGATTCGTTTGAGCTTTTTTTGGACTGTTTCAGGGAGCTCACTTTCCCCTAGTGATTCAATATTGGTAAGGATGGCACTTACGGGGGTGTTGAGTTCATGGGTAGTATCTTTGATAAAATCATCAAGCAGAGTAATGGCTTCGTTCATAGGGCGTAAAAGAAGGCGTGAGAGTCCAAAACCTACTAGCGCGAAAACGGCAAAAAGCAGTGAACCAAAAATGAGAAAATATCTCAATACCTGGCTTTGCCACAGTTCATCATCCGGCGTTTCAAAGACGAGATAATAGTCTCCCAAACCGTAGGGGGAGAGAGGTAAAACGAGGTGGATGTACCCTGCGTTAAGATAAATATTTTCGTTAAAATCAATAGAGCGTTTGAGAGTATTTCCGATGAGAAAATCTTTATCGTATCCATACAGAGCCGTTTTATAGGCTATGTCTTGTGGAAAAGCCTTTAAATTATGCCTATTTTCGAGCCATTTTTTCACTCTTGGGATATAGGTTTCGCTTTGAAGCTGCATGGCGAGACGGTGGGAAGAGAGCATTTTATCGCGCTGAAACTGATAATAGAGAGTTCCGATAAGGGCTAGAATCAAAACACTCATTACCCCATACAAAGCCAAAAAGCGTTTGAGCGTGCGGTATTTAGCGGAATTGATACCCGAGGCGTTTGTGGCTGACAATACGCTCACCTCCTAAGAGTTTACGAAGTGTTTTAATATAGGTACGCAGACTTCCGTCACTGGGGATTTCGTCAAATTCCCATAAATGCTCCATAATTATCTCATGGAGAAGAAGCTCCCCCTTATGCTGTAAAAAAAGTTTGAGAAGTTTGTGCTCTTTGAGTTGAAGGCTTTGTTCGACGCCATCTATTTTTAACACTTGATTGAGGGTATCGTAGGTGATACCTTCTCCCAAATCAATGGTTTCACTGGGGGGATGATAAAAATTGCGTTTTAGAATGGTTTGGATGCGCAATAACAGCTCTTTGAGGGCAAAAGGTTTACGCAGATAATCATCTGCCCCACTAGCAAATCCCTCTTCGACATCATCCATAGCATTTCGTGAGGTGAGAAAAATGGCAGGGGTCATATTTCCCGCTTTTCTCGAATTTTTAAGCAGCGAAAAACCATTTCCGTCAGGGACATTGACATCCAGAAGCAGGAGGTCGAAGGTGTGTTCATAGAGGGCATCTTCGGCAGAGGAGGCATCGTAGACGCATGTGACACTATAGCCTTGTTCTTCGAGGTATTCGCTCACACTTTCAGAGAGGTTTGGATCGTCTTCTAGGAGGAGAAGCTTTGCTTTTTTCATTTCGATTGTTGTATACGAAAATAGAGATAAAGCGGTATCCCCAGTAAGATAAGTCCAAGCCCCGTAAGGGATTCAAGCGGTCGGGTGTAGATGGCATTGACCACGATAACAGCACAGCAGAGCAAAAATAAAATAGGGACAAGCGGATAGCCGTAGGTGAGGGTTAATTTTCCTTGCATTTTGAGACGGATCACAGCGATTGCTCCAAGTCCGTAAAAAATGAAAGCGGCAAAGATAAGCATATCAGTGAGCTGATCGAACGTACCGCTGAGAATGAGCAAAGATGCCCATGTCATTTGTCCGTACAAGGAGACGTGCGGGGTACGATAACGTTTATGGACGTTGGAAAAAGGTTTGAAAAAATACCCCTCTTTGGACATTTGATAATAAACCCGTGCGGCTGACATGGTGCTGGCTTGCGTCGCACCAAAGGTTGAAACCATGATGAGTATGGAGATAACGGTAATCCCTAAAGAGCCCATAACGATTCCTGCCACTTCCACGGCGGCAATACTCCCCTCTTTGGAGCTTAGGCGTGCAAAATCAGCAGGGGTAAGGACTTGGAGATAAGCATAATTGACCAAGACATAAAGCAACATCGTGATGGCTGTTCCAATGATGATGGCTCTAGGGACATTTTTGGTGGGGTTTTTAAACTCACTGGCCATATTGGTGATATTGACCCATCCGTCATACGCCCAAAATGCACCCAACATGGCTGTAAAAAAGGCGCTGATGCGAAGGACATCCCCCATTTGATTTGGATGCAGCAGGGGCGTTGAAACAGGTTCTACGGCATTATTTCCGCTGTAGCTTAGACCTAAGACGATGAGCAATACAATTCCCAAGATTTTAGCACTGGTGACAATATTACTCAGCCATCCCCCACCCTCAACACCGCGAATATTAAAGAGGGTCAAAAAGACCAAAGCCAAAATAGCGATGAGTTTAATGGAAGCATTTTGAAACGGAAAGATTACCCCTGCGATATTGACCGTGTTGTACGCTTCAAAAACAGGGGGGACACCACACAAATTACTCAGTGATTCGGCGAAAACGTAGGCGATGGACGCGATCGAAGCAGTGCTGATAACCGCAAAAAAACTCCATCCGTAGATAAATCCGAAAAATCCCCCAAAAACATTTTTGAAGTATTGGAATTGTCCCCCTGCCTCTTTTGTCGTTGTAGCCAGCGATGCAAAGCTAAATGCTCCCAGCATCGTGATAAGACCTGCAACAACCCATGCCCACAAGATGAGATTTCCATCCATAAGCTTAGCAGACATAGGGGTAATTTTTTTAAAGACTCCAGAGCCAATCATATTTCCGGCAACGAGGAGAATGGCGGTACCAAGTCCTAGGACTTGGAGCAGGGAAGGCTGAGGCTTTTCGTGCACTATAGAATTACTTGTAGGCGCATTAACCCTGCACGACCGAATTGCTCTTCATAATATTCACTTCGTTTTTCATCAATGACACTAAAACCTAGTTTTTTATAGATGAGTTCAGCTTCCGCAGACCCTATCTCAATCATCGTTTGTACTTTTCGATACCCTTTGAGCCGTGCGGTGAGCATGCTTTTCCCCACCAACTCTTTGAGAATCTCAAAACTTTTATACTCAGGCTGAATAACCATAAAATCACATACCCATGTTTTGTTATCGATTTCGGGTTCACACAGCAAATAGCCAGCTATTCGTTCGTGATACGTCTCGTCAATTCCTATCTCTTCGAGAGCACGTGCAAAAATATCATGCGTTGCAATACGAGGCTCATAACCACAAATGGTTCCGACACTTTTCCCTCCTGATACGGCAATCATAAAATTAGAAAAATGACAGTAGCTTTTGGTTTTTGTAAGGGTGAATTTTTGAAGAAACTCTAAAAGCTGTTTTTCATCATTGGTCTTAAAAATGTAATCAAATATCCCCACTTTTTTTCCGGCACGGGAACTTTCCAATAAAGCTTCAGCTATAAATTTTGCATCTGCTTCTTCGGCTTTTCGAATGGTTATGCTCATTCCCGTTACCCCCATGATTTTCATTATGCTATACTACCTAACTTTAAAACAAACTAAGTTCAGGCTAGAAATATGTCTAAATTTGCTTCAATTTTTTTTATTTTTATCATAATGGTCCCTTTATGGGGTGGAGAGCAGCTTATTGTTGTACTTTCACCTGAACTCAATGCCACAAGCGGCTTTTTGAAACGGTATGAAAAAGAGGATAAATGGATTAAGGTGGGCGATACGGTTCATGTGACGCTTGGACGAAGCGGACTGGGTTGGGAAGGGGTGCGTCAACCGCAAAAGCATGAAGGGGATGGAAAATCACCGGCTGGGGTATTTGAGATTGGCTCGACGTTTGGGTATGCAAGCGAATCTAACTCTTCAATGCCGTATTTTTATGCGGACGAATCATTGATTTGTGTGGACGATGTAAATGATCGCTTTTACAATAAAATGGCTCTTCTAAATCCGTCATCTCCCCCAAAAAGTTTTGAAAATATGCGTCGCAGCGATGATCTGTATCGTTATGGAGCGGTTATCGAGTATAACCGACTGGGTGAAAAAGGGAGAGGATCTTGTATCTTTTTCCATTTGAATCGTCCCGATTATCGTCCGACTTCCGGATGTACGGCGATGGATGAAAAGCCTCTTGTAGAATTATTATCATGGTTAAATCCTGCAAGTCATCCGCGTCTATTACAGATACCTAAAAGTGAATGTCTGAGTTATCAAAAAGAGTTTGCGGGGATAGAATGTGAGTTATAGTTCTTGCATTACTGTTTGACGTTTGGTGGTTTCTAGCCGTTTACACGCCACCTCAAATGCAGCTGATTCACCGATAATGGTGCAATGACCTTTGGCTCGCGTGATCGCGGTGTAGAGAAGCTTGGTGTTAAGCATGATGAGGTGAGAAAAACTCATCACCATCACGATATTCTCATACTCCATTCCCTGAACTTTATGAACACTTAGCGCATACGAGAGACTGAGCAAATCACGAACCCCTTCGTAGGTGTAGTGAACAATCAGCTCTTCATTGGGATAATAGACACTGCACAACTCCTCTTCTTCCTCGATTTTAAAAAGCAATCCGCACATACCGTTAAATATTCGCCGCTCTATGGGGTTACTTTGCTCTTTGAACTCATCTGTCGTATGGGTGGGCATATTTTCATTGCGGATATGAACCACTTTGTCAAAGAGGCGAAATTCTCCCCTATGGGTTTTTATCTTTTTTTTTGGATTGGGGTTAAAATACTCTTGCAGCAGGATATTGAGATTATCTACCCCCAGTGCATGTCCGCGCATCGGAGAGATGACTTGAAAATGGTTGAGATACTCTTTGATTTTTTTGGTTTCGAGATAGGTGCGTGAAACACTCAGATGCGAGAGGGCAGTGTGAGCAATGGAGGCGAGAATATTTTGAGTATTGGTCTGCACTACTTCATCAAATTCACTTCCGCTGAGGTTTTGTTTGAGGGCGTATCGGTTGGAAATATCGACGGGGGTAAAGGTAAAATCATCATACACCTCTTGATACGCAGGGATAACACCTTGACGAACATCATTGGCGATAAGGGCGATAGCTTGATCGGAACGCTGGCGATAAATATGGGTGAGGGTGACGGTTGAGGCAATTTGTAAAGTAATAAAATCACTCAGAGGACTTCCTGCTCCGATAGGGGGAAGCTGTGCGTCATCCCCCACGATGATGATGGTAGCATCAGAGTCGATTTTAGAGACAAGCCGTGCAAACAGAAGGGAATTAATCATCGAGGCTTCATCGATAAGGACAACATTGTAGGGCATTTTATCCTGACCCTCAAATTTCACCAAAAGACTTTGGATAGTGGCACTCTCATACCCGCTTCGCTCTTTAATCCGCTGGGACGCGATACCGCTGAGAGCACAGGTAATGATGGTTTCTCTCGTATGGCGTGTGTTCAACAAATCTAAAAGAGCTTTAGCCGTGGTGCTTTTCCCCGTCCCTGCGTAGCCTACGAGGAGCAACAGTTTGCACCCTTGATTGATGAGTTCCAAGGCACTTCGCTGTTGCTCTCCCAGAGTCAGAGCATGTTTGTCTAAAAAGGTCTCCAAATCATTGGTGAGACTTTTGTCCGTACCTTTCGTCCGTTTTTTGAAATTATCCACCAAAAACTTTTCTGCTTCATAAATACGATCAAGTACGAGTTTTCCGCTGGATAAAACAACAATACTCCCCTCGTTGATTCTATCCAGTAGTGCCTCTTCATAGACAGCACTGTTTCCTAAATTCAGCAATCCATCGAGCTTTGCAAAGAGAACGCTTTTCTCGATACAGCTGTTCCCCTCTTGGTCACAATATTCGCTGAGGGTAAATTCCATCGCCGCTTGTATCCGTCTTGGGTCATGATGATGCAGTTTCATATTGAGTGCAATTTCATCGGCTTTTTTAAACCCGATTCCATGGATGCGCATCAGTATGTAAGGGTTCTTTTTGATGGTCTCTATAGGCTCTTTAATCTCTTTCATGGCGGTTGCTATGAGACGAAGCAGGATAGGGGTGACACCAAATGGGGCTAAAAACTCTCCCAAGAGGCGCATAGAACGAAATTGTTTCCAGCCGTTTGCCAACCGCTCCAACCGCTTTTCATTCATCCCTTTGATCTCTAGGAGTTGTTCAACATTGTTTTCTAAAATCTCAACCAATCCATCTTGACCATATTTTTCGATCAGTTCGGCGGTGAGTTTTTTGGTAAACCCTTTGACGACGCGGTTGAGAAAAAAGAAGAGTTCATTTTGATTGACGGTGAGCGATTCGGCTTTGAAGGTCTTGCCATAGCTTTTGTGTATTTCCCACACACCTTTGAGTGTGATGGCGGCATCTTTGAGGTTTTCGACATCGCTTTCATGATAGTGTGCGCTGATTTTTTCACCGCTTTTGAGGGCAGCGATGAAAAATCCGCCGTTTTCATAGATGATTTTGTCGATTTGACCGATGAGTGTTTGCAATTACGCTTTAACTCGCTTAATCCGATCCGCCTCTTGGGATTTATACAGCTCGGCACACCCTTTTGAGAGTTCTCTGATTTTCAAAATATAGTTGGCGCGTTCGGTTACAGAAATCGCTTTGCGCGCATCGAGTGTGTTAAACGTATGCGACGCCATCATGCACAGATCGTACGCGGGGAGAGGAAGTTGGGCCTCAAGGCACCGTTTGCACTCGGCTGCTTTGGCTTCAAATTCGGCAAACAGCATTGCGGTGTCGGCGATTTCGAAATTGTATTTGCTAAACTCGATCTCACCCTCTTTGTGGATGTCACGGTACAGTGTCTTACCGTATTGGTTTTCACTCCACACGATGTCAAACACCGTATCAACCCCTTGGAGATACATCGCTAGACGCTCTGTTCCGTAGGTGATCTCAACCGCGACAGGATCACACGCGATTCCCCCTACTTGCTGAAAGTAGGTAAACTGTGTCACCTCCATCCCGTTGAGCCATACTTCCCAGCCCAGACCCCATGCACCCAGTGTCGGAGATTCCCAGTTGTCTTCGACAAAACGGATGTCATGATCTTTGAGGTTCAGCCCCAGATACTCGAGACTTTTAAGATAGAGCTCTTGGATGTTTTCAGGGCTTGGTTTGATGAGGGCTTGAAACTGATAGTAGCTTCCCAAACGGTTTGGGTTTTCGCCATAACGACCATCTGTCGGACGACGGCTTGGAGCGACATACGCCACTGACCACGGTTGTGAATCCAGTGAGCGCAAAAAAGTAGCAGGGTGAAACGTCCCAGCACCCGCAGGTATATCATAAGGCTGAACAATCGCGCACCCTTGGTCATTCCAAAATTGTTGAAGTTTTAACAGCATATCGCCAAAAGTTATCATAAAAATTCTCCGTTAAATAATGGTGGGATTATAACTCAGTCTATCTTACAGATAATAGAACCAATCTCATGTCCTAAAGAGTGAGAAACAACAGAGCATTTTATTTTGAGTAAAAAACAGATGTTTTTTCGTGGCGTGGGTGTCATGCATTCATAGTTTCCCATCCCTTTGGCAATGATAACGTCAGCAGAGTCAAAGAGCTTTTGCGATTCTTGAGTTGCACGTTCATAGACAAAGCCGGGAGTATTAACACCGCTGTCCATCAAAGTACAAACCTGATCCATATTGGCTTCGTACGCCTCTTTCATCGTGACATCGTTGATGATAAAGTTGCCTCGTACCATGTAGGTGATCTCTAATGCAGGATACAATTTTTTCAAGTGTTCTATTGCCAAGGTGTCGAAAAGATGTTCCCCTGTATTGTCACCGATGTAGAGCAATGTTTTTGCATTTTGTAACAAAACAGCCAGTTTTACAGAGTCATCATGAGCAAACGGGGTATCAAAGACAGAGCTAATCGCACCGTGTAAATCAAACGCTACTTCTGCTGCCAAATCAATGACATTTCCTACTACCGCCGTTTTGAGCAGTGCCATAAAAGGATTATTGCTTTGTTCTATGGTTTCACGTAAAAAGGGTATGTAGTGTTGCGCTTGCGCCGTGGCGTGTTTTTTTTGCTCATCATAAAGATCGACTTTATTCGCAAAAAGAGCCATTTGTTCATATAATGGCGCTGCTATGACGGGAGGCGAAAGGGTGAAATCGGCATTCGAAAGAGAGGTTTCGACAAAAGAGACAATTTTTTCTCTTAAAGCTTCATCTGCTTCAATGGCATCGCAAACACGTTCACTTTGAGAAATGATACACCCAATACATTCATTTTGAATGGTCATTGTGCGGCATGCTCTTCGATGACTTTTCCCCACATGAGTTTGTACTTACGACGCATAAATTCTACTTCTTGGGCAGAGAGTTTGAGCTGTTCTGTGAGAATTGCGATGGTTCGGCGATCTTCATCGTAGAGCTCTTGGAGGGAGTCGAGTGCTTCTTTAAGAAATGCATTCTCATTTTTAATCGACTCGATGGTCTCTTCTTTGGCAACAAGTACTTTTTCATGGAGATTAATAATGGTACCAATGGTTTTCTCAACAAAACTCGCACCAATAGTAATATCTGCATGGGAGGCACTTAACTCGGTTATCGAGGCAGGAACCATTCCTCCCATTGCTTGAGCCGGATCAATGAGGATTACCCCCTCTTCAACAATTGTTGTCAATTTTCCGCGCACAATCAATGCTTCCACGCTTTCGGGATCCGTTTGGGTCAAATCGGCATATTCGTGAATACTCATCCAGTGCTCGTGCATATTGCTACCTTCTTGTCATTTAAAAGTTTAAAGCAAAAGATGTACCTATTATAAAATAGTTTCAATTTCCATCGAATCCATTTCGACTTTTTTTGCTTTTGAAATTCTATCTTCTTGTAATTTCATCCGTAACTCTTCATTTTCCAATGCCAGAATCTGCATGGCAAGATAGGCTGAATTGATTGCTCCCGCTTTACCGATAGCAACCGTCGCAACCGGCATTCCAGCAGGCATTTGTACTGTGGAGAGTAATGCGTCAATACCGCTAAGTGCCGATGCACTCATAGGTACACCAATAACAGGCTTAATCGTTTTGGAAGCAAGAACACCGGCTAAATGGGCAGCCATACCCGCAGCTGCAATAAATACTTGTGCCCCTTTAGCTTCTGCTGTAATAATATAATCTTTGGTACGCTCAGGAGAGCGATGAGCTGATGAGATAATAAGTTCATATGAAACACCAAATTCTTCAAACGTTTGTGAACACGATTTCATCACATCAAAATCGCTTTTACTTCCCATAATAATCGATACAAATTTCATACTATTTTCTCCTTGTATTTTTTGAATGCCGTCATTCCCGCGAAGGCGGGAATTCAGCTATTTTTAAAGATGGATCCCCGGGTCTACCCTAAAGGGCACGTGAAGCCCGAGGACCAAGAGGTTCTTGTGCCCTTCGGGTATGACGAGGGTGCATTAACATCTCGTTCCTATCCCCATATCTTCTGTCGCAGGAATACGAAAAAAGGTAAAATGTGGAAGTGAACAGGGAAGTTTAAAGCGGTTTAAATTACCGCTGTGTACCTGATCCCACACTTTTCCATTTTCAGCAAGAAGCTGTTTGAAGATGATGATCCATTGCCCGTCTCGATTTTCAACGGTTCCGATTTCATTATCAACCGCTTGAATGAGGGCATCCGTCGGAGCAACTATTTCCATCACATCATTGGGGAAGGTTTTGTATTTACACTCAAAAAACTCACCTGAGTCATCGACCATTCCCGCTACTTGATGGGTTCCCATCATCATCGTGTAATCAAGGTTTTGGGTATCATTTTTTTCAAAAGGGCGGTTGATGAGATAGGCATCGGTAAACCCGCGATTTTGCATCGTGCCAAGTTCTCGCTGATAGGCTTCCACGTCACAATTCCCTTCGTAATAATCATCAATGGCACGGCGATAGGTTTTAGCAGTAATGGCGGCGTAATAGGGAGCTTTGGTCCGTCCTTCCACTTTAATTGAATCGATAGCACCGCTTTCTAAAATTTCTTTAATATGGGAAGCAAGATTGAGATCTTTGGAATTCATGATATACGTTCCGATTCCCTCATGCTCTTCGAGTTTAAAGAGGGTTCCCGTTTCAGGATTGGCAGCATATATTTCGTAGGGGAATCGGCAATCGTTGGCACAGCTTCCGCGATTGGGAACACGTCCGCTTTGAAGTGTTGAGATAAGACAGCGCCCGCTATAGGCGAAACACATCGATCCATGGACAAACACTTCGATTTCCAAATCAGGGAGTTCAGCTTTGATTTGAACCAAATCTTTGAGAGATATTTCCCGTGCGGCGATAATACGGCGTGCCCCCATGTCATAATAGACTTGTGCATCCAGTACATTCATCACATTGGCTTGGGTTGAGAGATGGAGTGGAATCTGCGGAGCAATTTGGTGAGCAAGCTTGAGAACACCGGGAGTGGCCACGATAAACGCGTCAGGTTCGAGAGAAGCCATTGTAGAAATATGTTGTTTTAGAAGTTTTAGCTGAGAGTTAAAAGGAAAACCGTTGATGGTGACGTAAACTTTTTTCCCACGCGCATGGGCATAATCGATCCCCTCTTTGAAGCTTTCCAAATCGAACTCTTTACCCGAACGGATACGAAGTGAGAAGTGGCTGACTCCGCCGTACACGGCATCTGCACCGTAGTCAATAGCAATTTTAAGTTTTTCTAAATTTCCCGCAGGGGAGAGGAGCTCAACTTTTTTCAAAAATAGATTCTCATTTTTAATAATTTGAAGGAATTTTAGCGTAAAAAAGGTATTCATTGGATGAAATTTATGGGTTAATCGTCATTCTCGTAAAAAGGCGGGTATTGTGCCCCTTGCGGGTAAATTCAGCTCTTTTTTAAAGATGGATTCCCGGATCTACCCTAAAGGGCACGTGAAGTCCGAGAATGACGAAGAGGTGTTATTTCTGTCCAAACGAAGCAAGCAATGCTTCAATGTCATCACTGGTAACAACATCTTCAGTCGTGGTGTCTCCGTGAATGTGTACTGCAGAGGTAACTCGCTTAGAATCATCAATCTTTCCTGAGAAAAGATGATTCATATAGGTGGATAAAGCACGCATAACATTGATAACCCGCTCAATTTTTTGACGGTGAATATCTTGGTATTGCATAATATCCATAACGCTCATAATAGTATTTCCCCCATCTTGGAGGATTTGCTCTACTGCATCCAGCTTTTCTTTGGCTTGAGCATTTTTGGTCAGCTGTATTTCAAATGCTTCGACGTGAGGAAATTTAGCATGTAACGTTGTAAAAAGGGCAATATTAGAATCAATAATGGCTTTGACATCTTTAATATACTTTTCACCATCGCCTAAATCATTACTAATGACTTCGATGAGGTCGAAAATCTCAGATGCTTTTTCTTCACTTTCTTTGGTGACATCATCGAGCTGATGGACCATTTTGTTGTCATCTGTCGGTGGAGGCGGCGGCCAGCTGTGCATTGCTGAAACACGATAAGCTTGGGGGTTGTCAATGTTGTTTAAGATGTTATTACTCACTTCAGAAGTATCAACTATCTCTTCATTTTCACTGATTTCATCCATCTCTATCTCTTCATTCATAAGAGCATCAAGTTCTTCTTGCGTCATAATGGTTACCTCATAAAAAATTGCACTATAATATCATTAAAATGATTATTTTCAATAGGAAATGTGATGAAAGTTGACCTTCATAATCATACCGTCTTGTGCAACCATGCAACAGGGAGTGTGAATGCATATGTAGAAGCTGCAATAGCACGGGGAACAGAATATTTTGGATTTTCAGATCATGCACCGATGGGATTTGACCCTGAGTATCGAATGGATTTTTTACAGATGCAGATATATGAGCAATGGGTACGAGAGGCTCAAGAGCGCTATAAAGATAAAATCACCGTTTTATTGGGGTATGAGGTCGATTATCTCCCCGGATATATGGATGAACGTGTTTTAAAAAGATCATGCGATTATTTGATTGGAAGTGTTCATTTTATCGATGAGTGGGGATTCGATAATCCTGAATATATTCATAAATATGAGGGGATAGATATGGACGTTCTCTATTCTCGTTATTTTGAACTGATTGAAGCAATGGCGTTGAGCGGAAAATTTGATATTATCGGTCATTTGGACTTGCTTAAAGTTTTTAAATTTTTCCCCAAAACGGATATCCGAATCTTGGCAAAAAATGCTCTAAAAGCAATCAAAAAAGCAAATATGACAGTAGAAATCAACGTTTCAGGTCTTCGAAAGCCAGTAGGCGAAGCATATCCATCACCGTTATTACTTGAATCCATAACCCAGCTAGAGATACCCATTACTTTTAGTTCCGATGCCCATCGTCCCGATCAGGTGGGGATGTTTACGGATGAAAGTGAAGCATTGGCACGATCTTTTGGGTACAGTACGTGTGCCACTTATCGCAACAGAGATAGAGAGATGATTAAATTTTAGACACTTTCTTTTTTTACAATTAATATTAATTTGATATACTGTTTATAATTTATTTTTTAGAGGTGAAATGTATGGGTAAATTCGTAAACAGTGTAGATGAGTTTTTCAGCTTTTGTAAAGAGAATGATGTTCAGTTCGTAGATTTTCGTTTCACAGATATGAAAGGAACATGGCATCATGTCAGCTACCGCATGAGTGCAGTGAATGCAGGACAATTCGAAGGCGGTTTACCGTTTGACGGTTCGTCAATTGATGCATGGCAGCCAATTAATAAATCGGATATGCTCCTAAAGCCGGATGCACAGTCTGCATTCATGGACCCATTTACTGCCGATCCAACCATTATTGTGTTCTGTGACGTTTATGATATCTACAAAGGTCAAGCGTATGAAAAATGCCCACGCTCAATTGCTAAAAAAGCGTTAGAGCATCTTGCGCAAGCAGGATTTGGTGATGTTGCGTATTTTGGTCCTGAAAATGAATTCTTCGTATTTGATGACGTCAAAATTCGTGACGAAGTAAACTGCTCGTACTATGAAGTAGATACTGAAGAGGGTGAATGGAACGATGGTAAATCGTTTGCAGACGGTTACAACACAGGTCACCGCCCACGTAACAAAGGGGGTTATTTCCCGGTTGCACCAATCGATACTATGGTTGATTTACGTGCAGAGATGATGCTAGTGTTAGAGCAAGTAGGTCTTGAAGTTATTTTGGGTCACCACGAAGTAGCACAGGGTCAAGGCGAAATCGGTATCGTATTTGATACTCTTGTAAATGCAGCGGATAACGTTCAAAAGCTTAAGTATGTCATCAAAATGGTAGCACACCTAAACGGTAAAACCGTAACCTTTATGCCTAAACCACTTTATGGTGATAACGGAAACGGTATGCACGTTCACCAATCTATCTGGAAAGACGGCAAAAATACATTCTATAAAGAGGGTGGTTACAGTAATCTTTCTGAAGCAGCACTCTACTATGTTGGCGGTGTTTTTGCTCACGCACGTGCAGTTTCAGCATTTACAAATCCATCAACAAACTCATACAAGCGTCTTATCCCAGGATTTGAAGCTCCATCAATTTTGACCTATTCAAGCCAAAATCGCTCAGCATCATGCCGTGTTCCATACGGTGCAGGTGAAAAAGCAACACGTATCGAGATGCGTTTCCCGGATTCAACGGCATGTCCTTACCTTGCGTTTACAGCAATGTTGCTTGCAGGTCTTGATGGTATCAAAAATAAAATAGTTCCAATCGGACCAATGGATGAAGATTTGTTTGAACTAAGTCTGGATGAAATCCGTGAAAAAGGGATTCCACAAATGCCACATACGCTTCGCGGTGCATTGGAATCTTTGATCAAAGATAATGAGTTCCTTCAGCCGGTTATGACACCTGAGTTTGTTGATACGTATCAGCACTACAAATTTGAAACACAAGTATGGCCAAACGAAGCACGTCCAACGGCGTTTGAGTTTAAAACTACCTATTCTTGCTAATATAGTCCGTTCGCCCTGAACCTGTCGAAGGGTTCATGGTTCGACAGGCTCACCACGAACGGAGACAAATACGCTTGCGTGTTTTTTATTCAATACCATCATATAGAAAAATTGTTTTTTAAGAGATAGGTTTCCGCATTTACGGAAACCTAGAAGAGAAGAATTTAATCGATAACTTTTGGACCCGCAGCAGAATAATCAAATCCACTTGTTCCATCCGTATATTTCTTGAAGTTTTTGATAAACAATCCCGCTAAATGATCGCGCTGAACGAGGTAAGCATCTTTGTCTGTCCATGCATTGCGCGGGTTAAGGATGGTTGAATCCACCCCTTTGAGAGTTGTTGGGATATTAAATCTAAATGTATTCGTCGTATCAAATTCGCTTTCCTTGATAGAGCCATCTAAAATAGCATGAATACACGCGCGAGTGTCTTTGATACTCATCCGTTTACCGATACCGTATCCTCCGCCTGTCCACCCTGTATTGACGAGATAAACATTGACATTATGGGTATCGATTTTTTCACCCAAAAGTTTAGCATAGACCGTTGGGTGTAAAGGTAAAAATGCTTCCCCGAAGCATGAGCTAAACGTCGCAACAGGTTCAGTAATGCCGCGCTCTGTTCCTGCTACTTTTGCTGTATATCCGCTGAGGAAATAGTACATTGCTTGCTCTTTGGAAAGCTTGCTCACTGGGGGAAGTACCCCGAAGGCGTCAGCAGAAAGAAAAATAATATTTTTTGGGTGATCTGCCATAAGTGATGGCTGATGATTTTCGATGTGCTCAATAGGATACGATACACGCGTATTTTCAGTCTTAGAGCCATCCTCGTAGCTAACGATACCGTCTTCGTCATAGACGACATTTTCTAATAGCGCCCCTCTTCGGATAGCAGCATAAATTTCCGGTTCATTTTGCGGATCAAGATTGATGACTTTGGCGTAACATCCTCCCTCGAAATTAAAGACTCCCTCATCATCCCAGCCGTGTTCGTCATCACCGATGAGTGCACGCTGAGGATCCGTAGAGAGGGTGGTTTTTCCTGTACCGCTAAGACCGAAAAAGAGACAGGTATCACCATCTGGACCAACATTAGCAGAACAATGCATAGCAAGTTTCCCCTCTAATGGGAGCCAGTAGTTCATCATTGAAAAAATCCCTTTTTTCATTTCTCCGCCGTACCATGTACCGCCGATGATACAAAGATTGGCTTCGATGTCGAAAAGGACGAACACTTCAGAGTTTAGACCATGATTTTCCCACTGGCTATTAACCGCTTTACACGCATTGAGAACGGTAAATTGAGGTTTAAAATTGGTTAGCTCTTCGGATGTAGGGCGAATAAACATATTCTTAACAAAGTGAGACTGCCAAGCAATTTCAGAGACAAATCGGATTGAGCGCTTGCTTGATGCACTTGAACCGCAGAATACATCGGTAACGTAAAGATCTTTACTGGAGAGTTGCTCACGAGCAACCTCTAGTAGTTCATCAAAAACAGCTTTATCAATTTTTTTATTGACATCACCCCATGCAATGTATTTATTGGAGGGGTCATTGTTGACAAAATATTTATCTTTAGGGCTTCGGCCGGTAAAAATCCCCGTATCAACGGTGGTTGCACCACTGCTTGTCATGGTGCATTCACCGTTACGAAGTTCATGTTCTATTAATTCATCAAAACTTAAATTATAAAAAATCTTTTGGGTGTTTTTTATCCCTAACGTATCAATCTCTGCGGTATTCATGATCTATTTCGCCTTTTAAGCCCTATGTATGAGCAACATTGTGAAGCGAATTATACGCCTTCAATGTTTAATCGTAATTAAAGAACGCAAGTTGCCCCAGTTCATAATAAATTATTATCATGGATAGTGTGAATTTAAGCGCTTTGTAAGACTATGAGGCTCATAATAATAATTAGAGTTACAAGAGTAACTACTATTTTACATATAGAAGGAGTAAGCCATGAAACGTTCTGGTTTTACTATGATCGAGCTAATCTTCGTTATCGTTATCCTTGGTATTTTGGCAGCAGTTGCCATTCCGAAACTCGCAGCAACACGTGATGATGCAAAAATTGCGAGAATTGCTGCAGATACTGCAACAGCGGTATCTGATTTTGCTGCATACTTTACTTCGAAGGGGAGTTATACTGGTGCTAATGTTGGAGATGTTACGAATGTTCAATTTGGAACAATAGCCTCTCCTACTGCTGCTACAACTGCTTTAGCTGCTGGTTCAGCATTAACTATTACAGATGGTACTAATACCTGTGCAACACTTACGTTAGGTACGCTTACAGATGGTAATATGACTGTTGCAAGTGGAAATACAGGTACAATTTGTACTGCAGTAGCTGCAAGAATAGCAAATTTGGTTAAAGTACATCATTTTGGCGGAACCAGTATAGTTCAGTAAATTTTTCTCTTGTTCCCAAGCTGGAGCTTGGGAATGCATATTTCATTATATTTGACTTGATTTTTGAGATTATAAAATAATCGTAAAACTCAGTGCAATAGGATTAATAATGAAACGAAAAGCTTTTACAATGATCGAACTGGTATTTGTGATCGTAGTACTGGGAATTTTGGCAGCGATTGCGATTCCAAAATTTGCAGCAACACGTGATGATGCCCAAATTGCTAAAGGGCGCAGTGATGTAGCAGCAATCCGTGCGGCGATCGTGAGTGAGCGTCAGGGGCGGTTGATGCAGGGGGATAGTAAGTATATTCAAGTTTTAAGTGGGGGAAGTACGGGAAGCAGTACTTTGCTTTTTGAGGGTAACGGGACAAGTGTTCTTTTACAATACGGTATTTCTCCGGATAGCAGTAATGGGCATTGGACGAAAACGAGTGATACAGTATATGTTTTTCATGTGATGAATGAGGATAATACATTTACTTATACGCCTTCAGATGGAAAGTTTCAGTGTAGTGGAACTTATTGTAATCAATTAACCAACTAAACTTTAATATTGACGTATTTTTACTCTTTAGCCCTTTTGGGCTCCCCGCTTGAACTTCTCACTTATCATTCAGATACCGTTTTGCCCAGAGGGATGAAGGTTTCATTACCTCTTTTCAGTCGTGAGGTGGAAGGTATTGTCCTCTTGGAAGTTGAAAAGCCTGAATTTAAAACCAACTCTATTTTGGAAATTCTCCCGTTTGTTTATTCTGAATCTCAAATCAAAACAGCACAGTTTATGGCGGAGTATTATGGGTGTTTTGTTGGGGAGGCGTTGAATTTGTTTGTCCCGTTTCATTATATCAATACGGCGACGGAACAAGTCCCGCTCGCCTACGCTAACGCTGAGTTCTCTTCGGCAGAGTGCCCACGCACGCTTGCGTGCTTTTATTCTCCTGTACATATCACTCTTTCCCCTACTCAATCCCAAGCTCTCAATTTTATCCGTTCCCATCCCGTATCGCTTCTTTTCGGTGACACGGGTGCAGGTAAAAGTGAAATCTATATGAAGCGGATGGATGAAATCTTAAATGAGGGGAAAAGAGCGCTATTGCTTCTCCCTGAAATCTCCCTCACCCCTCAAATGGAGTTACGTTTTAAACACCATTTTGAAGAGTCGTTCGTGCTATGGCACTCCAAAATGACCCCAAAACAAAAAAAAGTGACATTGGAAAAAATCCATGACGGTTCGGCACGTATCATTGCGGGTCCAAGGTCGGCTTTGTTTTTACCACTCGAAAATTTGGGATTGATTGTTGTCGATGAAGAACATGATGAGAGCTATAAATCTTCCTCACGTCCCCGTTACAATGCGCGGGATATGGCTATATATATGGGGACTATCCTAAAAATTCCTGTAGTGCTTGGAAGTGCAACACCGAGTTTGGGAAGTTACGCCAAATATCCTTTTTTTCGTTTGCGTGGTGGTTATTACAGTTCTAAGCGCTCTTTTGTGTATGAGCCCTCCATTGAAGCATTGACCCCTTTTATTGATGAACAAATTGTGTCAAATTTTCATGCAGGGCATCAAGGGATTGTTTTTATTCCGACGCGTGCCAATTTTAAAACCATGGTGTGCGACTCGTGCGGATATATTATTGAATGTCCGTTTTGCAGTGTCGGGATGTCTTTGCACCGCAACGCACGTGCCTTGAAATGTCATTATTGCAACTATACGGAAATTCTTCCTCGTGTCTGCCCGAAATGTCAAAGCGGTCATTTGAGTACTTCACGATTGGGGACGGCAGAAGCGGTGGAGCATTTTGAAAAGAATTTTGGTGAAATTGCTATACAGCAGTTTGACCGAGATGTGATTACGACTCAAAACAAACTGACCAAAGTGCTCAAAGCGTTTAATAATCGTGAGATTGATTTACTCGTGGGGACACAGATGCTCTCCAAAGGGCATGATTATCACGACATTGCACTGGCGGTAGTGATGGGGATTGATAATCTGTTGGGGCAAGCAGATTATCGTGCGCGGGAGAAGGGACTCTCCCTTCTCGTTCAAATAGCAGGACGAAGCGGACGAAAGAATGACTCTACGGTCATCGTTCAGAGTTTTAATGAGTCATTTTTTAGCCAATATTTAGAGGATTATGAGCTGTTTTTAAAAGATGAGCTTAAAGTCCGAGAGGGGCGGTATCCGCCCTATAAAAAATTAGCACGTCTGCTGTTTGCCCATAAAAATGGGATGAAAGCAAAAAGTGAAATGGATAAAGTAGTCGAGATTTTGCAAACGGTATCGACCATTGAGATTGTCGGATTTGGAGCTTCCCCCATTGAAAAAATTGCCGATAAATACCGATTTCAAATCTTGCTTCGCAGCGACAAAAGTACGGAGCTTATCCGCTCTATCAAGTTGGTGAAATCGCCTCACTGTGAAATTGATATGGACCCTATAGAGTTTACGTAAAATTAACATCCAACAAGCTACAATCACCTCATGATTACACGATACCCTACCAAGAAAATTTACGTCGGAAATGTTGCCATTGGCGGTGATGCTCCGATCTCAGTACAGTCGATGACCTATTCACGCACGTCGGATGTGGCAAGCACGGTGGAACAAATCAATCGGCTCCATTTCGCAGGGTGTGATATTGTCCGTGTGGCAGTTCCTGATGAAGAGGATGCACGAGCACTTAAAGCGATAAAAGAACAAATTTCTCTCCCTCTCGTGGCAGACATCCATTTTAACTATAAACTCGCACTCATCGCGGCGGAAGTGGTTGATTGTATCCGTTTTAATCCCGGAAATATTGGTGAAAAATCGCGTATTCGTGAGATTGTCAAAGCGTGTGAAGAGCGCCATATCCCTATCCGTATCGGGGTCAATGCGGGGAGTTTGGAAAAAGAGTTTGACCAGCGTTACGGTCAAACGGCTGAGGGGATGGTAGCTTCTGCCGAGTACAATATAAAATTTCTCGAAGATTTAGGGTTTACGGACATCAAAGTCTCTCTCAAGGCGAGCGATGTACAGCGTACGGTAGAAGCGTATCGGATGCTGCGTCCGAAAAATAACTATCCGTTTCATCTGGGTGTGACCGAGGCAGGGACGATTTTTCATGCAACGATCAAAAGTGCCATTGGACTTGGGGCGCTGCTTCTCGATGGGATCGGCGACACGATGCGTGTATCCATTACAGGAGAGCTTGAGGAAGAGATTAAAGTTGGTCGTGCGATTTTAAAAGACAGCGGCGTCGCGCGCGAGGGGGTTAATATCATCTCATGTCCTACGTGCGGACGGATAGAAGCCGATTTGGTCAGTGCGGTTGCGGTAATCGAAGAGCGGACGAAGCACATCAAAAAACCGCTTGATATTTCGGTGATGGGGTGTGTGGTCAATGCTATCGGGGAAGCCAAACATGCCGATGTGGCTATTGCCTACGGTAAAGGCTCAGGGCTCGTGATGGTCAAGGGTGAAGTGGTTGCACGTTTGGATGAGGATAAGCTTGTCGATCGATTTATTGAAGAAGTTGAAAAAATGGAAGCACAAGAGGATTAATGGAAGAATCATTATACAATTTGGCATTTGAGCGGTCCGTCCTTAGCTCCATCATTTTTGATCCTGCCCAATTTGACGAGTTTGAAGCGGTGCTCAATGCTGAGGATTTTTATCTCGCGGCGCACCAAGAGATTTATCGTGCGATGCTCTCCCTCTCTCACCGTGATCTCCCTATTGATGAGGAGTTTATCAAAAAAGAGCTCAGCGGAAAACAAAAGTTTGATGAACGGGTATTGGTCGAAATCCTCACCGCCAATCCGATTTCCAATACCACGGCATATGTCCAAGAGATCAAAGACAAAGCGATCAAGCGCCATCTTCTCACCCTCACTACGGAAATTAAGCGCGTAACCCTCGAAGAAAATTTAAACGGCAATGATGTTGTCGATTTGGTCGAGAAAAAGCTCTATGAGATTACTCAAAATTCCCAATCACTCGATTTTAAAGATGCCCCGAAAATTACCGATGATACGATGGCGTACATCGAAGAGATGCGTGAGCGGGGTGATGCGATTTTGGTCGGTGTCGATACCGGATATGCGGAACTCAATAAAATGACGACAGGATTTGGTAAAGGGGATTTGGTCATTGTGGCGGCACGTCCTGCGATGGGGAAAACCTCCTTTGCCCTCAACATGGTTCAAAATCTTCTCGAAAAAGGGAAAGGGGTGGCATTTTTCTCTCTGGAGATGCCTGCTGAACAGCTGATGTTGCGACTACTGAGTGTTCAGACCTCGATACAGCTTCAGCGTCTTCGTGTGGGGGATATGAACCCCGAAGAGTACAAACGGCTTAACGATGCGGTCGATAAAATGCGCCACTCCAAGCTCTTCGTAGACGATCACGGTTCGGTCAATATCCATCAGCTTCGCTCGAAACTGCGAAAGCTCAAAAGCCGTCATCCTGAGATTGAACTGGCCGTTATCGACTATCTCCAAATCATGAACGGTACGGGGGGAAAAGATCGCCACCTTGAGGTGAGTGAGATTTCGCGGGGACTTAAAATGCTCGCACGTGAACTTGAAATCCCTATTGTTGCCCTCTCTCAGCTCAACCGTAGCCTGGAATCACGCTCCGATAAACGTCCGATGCTCAGCGATATTCGTGAATCGGGTTCTATTGAGCAGGATGCGGACATCATTCTCTTCGTCTACCGCAATGATGTATATCTCTACAAAGAGGAAAAAGAGCGGGAAAAAGAGGCGATTTCCGCTGGGAAAGAATTTATCTCTAAATACACCGAAAAAGAAGAAGAAGAGGCAGAGATTATTATCGGCAAACAGCGTAATGGTCCGACAGGTCATATAAAACTTGTTTTCCAGAAAAAATTCACCCGCTTTGTGGATAAACCTACCTTTGGTGCGGCACAAATCGTCTATGAGAGCATTGATATGAAAAGTGCCAATATGAACATGGATATTAATATGGGCGCAGGAAATGTTTCAATGCCGATAATTTAATGTCAAAACTCGAACGCATTGATCTCTTTGACCTTAAAAGCGGTTCCCTTTTTGTTTTATTTCTTCTCTTTATCGCTTCACTTTCCCTCAGCTATGAATATCACAAATACTCACAACTCAAACGCTTTGATGATCCTCTGATTCGTGCAGAAGTGATCGATCAAGAGATACGCCTCATTGCGCAGCAACCAAAAACGTCGATGAAATTACAGCTGGATAATGGATCGCTGTGCCGATGTGTGATGAGTCCCTATTTGCGTGATTTACGCGGACGAGAAGTTTTGGTCGAACTTCAAGTCAAAAATGTTACTTTTTTGGAGTATCTCAGCCGATTTAATGCGCGTGCCTCTATCGTTGAGGTGTATCCACAGCTTAGTCTCAAAGAGCAATGGTATAGACATATCGCCTCGATGCATACGGATAAAACGATGCAGGAGCTCTACGGTGCGTTGTTTGTGGCTACTCCAATGAGCCAAGAGTTTCAAACGCTGGTTGGGGCGATGGGGTTGAGTCATATTCTCTCCATCAGTGGGTATCATTTTGGAATTTTGAGCATTATCGCCTATTTTCTCCTTCGTCCGCCGTATCGGTGGTTGCACAACCGTTATTTTCCTTATCGTCACGGCAATCGTGATCTTTTTCTCATAGTCCTTGGATTACTGTTTTTGTATCTGTGGGCATTGGAGTTTATCCCTCCGATGGTACGATCATTTGGGATGATTGCTGTGGGGTATTGGCTTTATGATCGCGGGATGAAGATTGTGTCGATTCAGACGCTGTTTATTACGATAGGAATTTTGCTTGCCTTTTTTCCAAAACTCTTTTTTTCATTGGGATTTTGGTTTTCTTCTTTTGGGGTTCTCTCTATTTTTATTTTCGTCCGTTATTATGAAGAGTGGAAACCATGGCAAATCTTTTTGGCACTGCATATTTGGTGCTATCTGGTAATGCTTCCTATCTCATTAGCAATTTTTGGGACATTTGGATTTTGGCATCTTGGTTCGATTCCTCTCGCGTTACTCTTTAATCTCTATTATCCTGCTGTTTTAGCGCTTCATTTGACGTCATGGGGAGATTTTTTTGATCCGTATTTGATTACGTTGTTTGACTCAGGAGTTGTACATAAAATAGTCATTCCGATGTGGATTGGGTATGTGAGTGTTCTTGTGGCTTTAATGGCTATGCGGTGGAAAGAGGCGTTTTGGGCGTTAGGTGCTTTGGGTATTGGAACGCTTGGTGCTGCGATTTATCAAATAGCATAGCTTCATTCCGTAAATGACGATAATCCATGAAACGTAAATCCATAAAAAGAAAAAAATGAGAGCTGAAAACGAGCCGTACATGGTTGCGTAGGTTTTGTTGTAAAAAACGTATTGGATAAAGCTGTTTTTTGCCAACCCCCAAACAGTTGCAACAATAAACGAGCTGATGGCGGCAGATTTCAGTGAGACATTGGCGTTAACGGCAATTTTATAGATAAGAAAGAAAATCCCCCATAACAGTAAAAAAGGGAAAACAGAGAGTACGTTTAGGGCAAGACCTGTGATGTTGGCTTGTAAATAGGCTTTAAGGCTCATGGAGGCAATAAGAATGATCGGGGTGAGGGTAATGAGTGTCCAATAGGTCGTAATGGATTCCCAAACTCCCCGTTTGGGAGTTTTGAAGATTTTTCCGACGATGTGTTCAAAATTCTGGAAAAACAGTAGGGATGAGGCAATCATCGTTGCGAATCCAATGACTCCAAGCTGAACAGAATTTTTAAAAAAAGATTCCAAATACCCGGCAATCGCTTCGGTTTGTACGGGCATGATATTATCAAAAATAAAGATCTGAATTTTGGCGTATTGTTCGTTAAATACAGGGACATTCGCGATAAGGCTGAGTGAAATAATCAGCAAGGGGACGACGGTGAAAATAGTATAAAAGCTAAGACTAGACGCATACACCGTAATATCACGATCAAACATCATCATGATAAAAAGACGTAAATGGCGCCAAGAAGCTTTAAGGCTCATTGGCTATTCAAGCCCCATTTTAGCTGGGTTTAGAATATTATTTGGGTCAAATGCCCGTTTAATGGATTGAAACAGCGCCATCTCCTCAGGGGTAAATGCCATCGACATATACGGGGCTTTGGCTAGACCGATACCGTGTTCCCCACTGAGTGTTCCGCCCAAATCGATGGTGGCTTGGAATACTTCGCGGATGGCTTCGTAACCTATTTTGACCTGTTGGGGATCTTTGCCGTCGACCATGACATTGGTATGGACGTTTCCATCGCCCGTGTGACCGAAGCAGGGGATATTGATGTTGTATTTAAGGGCAATGGCATTAAATTTCGCTAACAGCTCAGGCAATGCAGAGCGGGGAACGGTGACGTCTTCATTGATTTTTTTAGAGCCATAAATCGAGAGTGATTGACTGGCATTGCGCCGCGCAAACCACAAATCGCTTGCTTCTTGTTTGTTCTGGGCGATTTTAAACTCGCTGCACCCATTTTCACGGAATACCTGTTCGATGATACCCAGTTGAAAATCAAGGTCCTCTTCGAGGTTCCCATCCACGTCAGTGACGAGAATAGCTCCCGCTTCGACGGGCAACCCTTTATGATACACTTGCTCAACGGCACGAATAGTGAGATTGTCCAAAAACTCCATGGCAACAGGGGTCACACCGCTTGCCATCGTTTTATAAACGGCTTCCATCGCAACGCTTACCGTAGGAAAAATACCCATGGCTGTTTTGGTCATTTTGGGTTTTGAGAGGAGTTTTAGAGTGACTTCGGTGGTGACAGCGAGCGTCCCCTCCGAGGCAATCAAAATTCCTGCGATGTTGTATCCTGCAACATCTTTGATGGTGCGTTTTCCTGCCTTAATAATATCACCGTTGGGAAGCACCGCACGAATAGCCATCACGTAGTCTTTGGTAATACCGTATTTCGCCGCACGCATTCCACCGGCATTTTCGTTGACATTGCCTCCGATGGTAGAGTACTCTTGACTTGCGGGATCAGGCGGATAAAAAAGACCGACTTCTTCAACGGCTTTTTGTAGCTCCATGTTGATGACACCCGGCTGGACGATGGCAACCATGTTTTGCATATCGATTTCTAAGATTTTATTCATATGTTTTTCAAAAGCTAAAACAATTCCGCCGGATGAGGGGAGAGCGCCGCCGGTAAAACCGCTCCCTGCACCGCGCGGAACAATAACGATTCGGTGCTCATTGCAATAGCGTAAAATATCACTTACGTCTTGTTCATGACGGGGGAATACAACGGCATCGGGTTGAAATTTCTCACGTGTTGCGTCATACGAGTAGGCAATCAGGTGAGCTTTGTCACTGTAAACGTTTTCGTGCCCGAGCAGTTCAGTAAAAAAATCAAGCGTAGTAGAAGGCAGCATGATTATTCCTTGGTATTAAAATGGCGTAATAGTGCACTTTTCTCGCCAAATTTCACTTTGTAGAGTTCATATAATTCTTTATTTTTTGGGTTGCTTAAAGCAATTTGTTGAAGATAATAGGGTTCATACGACTCAAGACGTGAGCTTCCCTCTCCCCACCATGCAGCACGGATAGTAGGAACACGGGTATAAAAAGGAGCTACAGATTCTTTACCGACAGAACGAGAGGCTACACTTTGGAGGAGTGTAAAGCTTTTACAATCGAGAGTAAAGAGCGTTTCAGCACTTTGAACAAAAAGTAATCCGATAGAAGCAGAGGTACAAAAACGGCGAAAATCTTCTACTAAAGGGGTTGGATGCCCTTGATGAGAGAGATACGTGGCGTAGAGATCGGGATGAATCCATTCGACGTTAGGGATACTTGCAATGAGTGCGGTATACGTATCGTCATTGGGTGCAATCAGCAAGGCACGAGCATAATCGTAGGCAATGACAACTTCGTCAGTGGCTTTTGGTGTCCATGTACCGCTGGGGAGAGAATTTTGACGCAATCCGTCATACGGCGAGAACTCGACGAGTCCACGATTGGATGCAGAGTTAATTTGTGTGACACGTGCATTGGCAATGATAGAGCTGTGTGTGGCATCAAAATGGCGAACAACAAAACCGCTCATTCCCACCTTTAGTTCCGGTGCTTCAATCGAGCCTCGTTGCTCTTGTACGTCCAATAATGGTGTTGAAATAGAGGATGCTTCAAGCATTCCGAGCGTGATGAGTAAAAAAAACCAAATGCGCATTAGGGTAACCTTTGTTGGGGTAAATACGATAGATTATAGCTAATAGAGACTTTGTAAACAGATTTTTTGCTATCATTTAAAACTCTTTTTGCAAAAAAATAGTGTTCAAGGATGATAATGGGTCGAATATTTCTATTTTTAGTGTTACCCATTTTGATTTTTGCATCACAAGTCAAACCGTTTAAATGGAATAATGGAGAGAGTTTTCTCACCTTTTTAGAACATAAAAAACTCCCTCTGGCTCTTTATTACAATATGGATAAAGAGGATCAAAAACTTACCGAAGATATTCCCTACGCCGCTAATTGCCAGATGTTGATAAGCTCTAAAAATACCATCAAGCAAATCCTTGTTCCTGTCAATGATGAGCTTCAGCTTCAAATTTATTTAACTCCCAAAAACCGTTACAGTATGCGTGTTATCCCTATTATCAGTGAGAGCTACAAAGAAGTGCTTTATACACAAATTAACAGTGTTCCTTATGATGACATTCTTAAAGCTACCGGGTCTAAAAATTTGGCTTCAATCTTTGTAAAGATGTTTAATGGGCGGGTGAATTTCAAAAAAGACCTTAAATCAGGAGAACCTCTTGTTATTGTCTATGAGCAAAAATATCGTCAGGGAAAGCTTTTTTCAATGCCTGAAGTTTCGGGTGCAATGATTGAAATCGGAGGAGTACGTTATGCCCTTTATCGTCATAGTGACGGGCGTTTTTACGATACCAAGGGAGCTCAGTTTGAAAAATTTATTTTCAAACTCCCTATTCGTAATGCACGGATAACATCTGGATTTACGAAGAGTCGGTATCACCCCGTTTTGCATCGCTATCGTGCCCATGTGGGAGTAGATTTTGGAGCTCGTCCGGGGACGCAGATTTTGTCTACGGGTGATGGACGTGTGTGTTTCGTCGGTTATTCAAACGGATATGGAAAAACCATTAAAATTCGTCATTCCAATGGACTTACCAGCCTTTATGCCCATCAAAGAGGGTTCAAGCCGGGAATTCATGTCGGGTCAAGCGTAAAACAAGGAGAACTTATCGGTTTTGTCGGTTCATCCGGACTTTCATCGGGTCCCCATTTGCATTTTGGAATGTACGATGGGAGTACACCCATTAATCCGATTGGAGTTATGAAGAAAAAAACTGAAGGGTTTAGCGGTAAAGAACAGAGGGCTTTTGTTGCGATTCGTAGCAAATTGGACCGTATTTTTAATGAAAAATTGCGTACCAAACCACTTAAACGTCGAGGATATGATTTCCAAGATACCTATTATGTAGATAAAGAGTCGTTTAAAGTGAAAGCATTTTAGGCGACGGAAGCCTAAAATTTGTAACTAACCGTCATATATAAGTTACGTCCCGGATCGTTGAGGAGAAGAGGCTGAGTACTTCCCGTAAGTGTCGTTAATCCGATATAACTGTTACTGACCGCATAGGTACGATTGAAGAAATTATTGATACCGGTGCTGATAGAAAATCCTTTTCCTAGTTCTGTCCCGTATTTGAAATTGAGGATTCCGTATCCTTTTATTGCTTGTTCTCCGTTGTCTTGATCATACTTTTGGGATTTTGCCCCGATCCATTCGGCAGCAGCATAATGTTGAGCGTCATCGAATACCAAGGCAACGCGTCCTTTGATCGGTGGAATATCGGCTAAATCTTTATCGGTTTGGGTCGCTGTGACTCCGGTTATGCGGGAAAGTTGTGAAGGATCTTTTTTTACCCCTTTTTGACAAGCAATCCCCGACTGAAGTGACCATTCGCTGCTTAAAAGGTAATCGGCTGTAATATCACCACCCATGATAGTAGCATCAATATTAGCAAAAGACGTTGCAGATGCTGTTTTATTATAGGCGTAAATATAATTTTTCAAATCACTGTAGAATACTGTCCCTTTGAGGTGAAGATTTCCTAGGGTTTGCTCGATACCTAAATCGAGTTCACGGTTGATTGTTTCGTTTAGGTTGGTGTTTCCGCTGCCGTTAAAGTAGAGCTCTTTTGCATCAGGGACGCGTATGGACTGACCTAAACCGAAGAATACACTTCCTCTATTGCTATAGTGATAGCGTGCCATTGCGTTTGCGCTGAGATCATTAAATTTTCGATCCAGTACGGCAGGCATTAAGGATTGATTTGCATTGATGCGGGTATTGTCATAGCGCATTCCGCCGCTTACATCCACTGCTCCTATGTCTTGAGATCCTTTTGCATAGAGCCCTAGATTGGCAGTATCGGCATCAGGAATTTGGACGGTTGTATACGGGTTGAGACGTGACCCTTTGGTTCCATTCCAATTTCGGTTAGAGGTATCTAGCCCTACGGTTACTTTTGTATCGCTGATATGGGCTTTATTTTCGACACGAACCCCTTTGATTGTCGCTTCAATCGGAGAGACCATAGTTGCCGCAGGAGTAGTGGCCCCTGCTCTAAAATCGGTTCCCATTTCGTGGGTAACTTTCGAATGGTATGCTTCGACTTTGAGTTCATCCGATAAAGAGGCAAGATGAAAGAGTTGATATTTGGCATTAAAAATATCAGTATTGTCTTTGAGGGCATCCATGGTATAGCGCGGATAGAGGACATTATTCGCACGGTCACCAAAATAGCTGAGAGTCAATTTTTGGTTATTGCCGATATTGGCGATAATCTTTGACCAAAAATTTTGACGCTCGTACGCATTGTCATTTCTATGGGCAGTTGAATAACGCTGTCCTGCTGTTGCAGCGCTGTCAGCTTGTTCTGCCATCGTTTTACCGTTGCCGTCTTTGTATTGGCCGCTGGTTTCACGGCTGTATCCGACAAGGGCTTGAACGGTATCGTTACCGCCGTATACCGTTCCGCCGATTTTGTGATAATCGAAACTGCCAAGCGTTGCAGATACTTCGCCTCCGACCCCTTTTCCAGGATCTTTGGTCACAACGTTGATTTTACCGCCGAGGCTTCCGAACTGGGTGACGTCAAACGGTCCCTCTTGTACTTCTACACTTTTAATCTGGCTGGAAGATACGTGCATTGCGGGAGGGTCCATACGGTTCGGGCAGGCACCGCATACTTTGGCATCATCGATCGTGATATTGATGTTGTCTTTTTTCAGACCGCGCAAAACAATATCGTTACCTACGGCACTGCTGCGAACATGACTGATTTCAGGGAGAGTCTGGGAGAGCATTTCCCCTAAATCGGATTGGCGGGAAAATTTAACCATTTCATCCGCATCAACATTCTTGCTATCGGCTTTGGGCATAGCAGCTTCAACAGTAATTTTTTGGATAGAGACGGGTTCAGAGGCGAGGGAAGCAATTGCAGCCAATGAGAGAAAGGAAAGCTTCTTCATACTTTAAATCCTTAAGATAATATGAAGATATTGTAGAGAAAGAGTGTTACATTAGTGTTAAGAGGGTATTCGAATGGATACATCTTCGGGGAATTGCATGGTAACACAGTGGAGCGAACCGTGTTGACGGATGAGGACAGAGCAGTCGATGGGGATGATGTCACGCCCGCGAAATGCTCTCTCACAAATAGCAATCGCCTCGGCATCATGTACATCATTGTAGACGGGTAAAAGAACGGCATCGTTGAGTATCAAAAAATTGGCGTACGTTGCAGGAAGTCGTTCACCCTCATAAAAATGGGGCTGAGTCATCGGCAATGCAATGAGACGGAAAGGTTCTCCATCCAAATCACGCAAGGCTTGAAGCTCTTCTTCCATTTTTTTCAATTCAGTGTAATGCTCATCGCTCTCATCATTGCATTTAACGTATATGATGGTGTCGGTATCAATAAAACGGGCAAGAGTATCGATGTGGCTATCGGTATCATCCCCCGCCAAATAACCGTGATAAAGCCATAAAATCTGCTCGACTCCAAACTCTTTTTTCAAAAGTGCTTCGGTTTGTTCTTTTGTGAGGTGAGGATTTCGATTTGGGTTTAGAAGACACTGAGCCGTCGTCAGTAAACTTCCTGCGCCGTTGGATTCGACTCCCCCCCCTTCTAAAATGAGGTCGATTTTTTCCATACGAGCACCGTAGACGCTTTTGATGCTTTCGCTCATTGCATTATCACGCGTCGCGTCAAATTTTCCACCCCAGCCGGTGAAAGTGAAATCCAGCAACAGTGCTTCGTCTTCGTCTTCATCAATGACACTTAATGCACTGCAATCACGGGCCCACGTATCATCACTTTGGTAGGGAATAAAAATAAGGTTGTCGTGTGAGATGAAATAGCTTTTGACAACGTCCACATCATCACATACGATGAGACAAGGCTGATACGCGGCAATAGAAGTGGCGATAGTGACAAAACATTGTCGTGCCTCTTCAAGATACTGCGACCAGTCGCTTAGCGGATGGGGAAAAATGAGTTGAACAAAACTTTGAAGTTCAAATTCGGCGGGGAAATAGCGCATTAACTTACCTTGTACTATAATTTGTTATGGGAAAAATAAAACTTAGCCGTGAGGCTCTAAAGATTAATCTTGACATTATTGCACACCAAGTCGGTGGTAAAGATAAAATTGCGGTGGTTTTAAAAGACAATGCGTATGGGCATGGAGCATGCATGATCGCTGAAGTTGCACGCGATTACGGGATTACCCATGCGGTTGTGAGACTTGAACGGGAGGCTTTAGAAATCAGTGAATTTTTTGAAGATATTCTGATCCTTTCTGATTTTCCTACAGTTGCCAATCCTAAATTTTATTATGTTATTAACTCTCTTCTTTCTATCTCAAAATTTCCAAAAGGGACAAAAGTAGAGCTGAAAATCGATACGGGGATGCATCGTAACGGTGTTGGTATGGATGAACTTGAAAAAGCATTTGAGTCTATGGCGGCTCAGGGGTTAGAGTGTATTGGAGTTATGAGCCATTTGAAGAGTGCTGATACTCTCAGTTCTGAGTGGTTTTGGCAACGAACTGCGTTTGATGCTCTTAAAAAAGATGCACTAAAACTTGCAAAAAAATATAAATGGAATCTTCGTTTTCACCTCTCCAATTCGGCAGGGACGTTTCGTTCAAGCCAGTGCCATGATGATATGGTACGTATTGGAATTGCCCTATACGGATGCTTGGAAATGGATGTTTCATTGCCTCAACCGCAGTTGAAGCCGGTTTTGTCATTGTGGGGAGAAAAAATATCCACACGAATCCTGCGAGCAGGAGAGAGAGTCGGGTATAACGGACTTTATGAGGCATTGGAGGATGAGGTGGTGTCGACGTACGATTTGGGATACGCCAATGGACTTGACCGACTTGCATCCAACCGATACATGACTCCCGAGGGAGTTCGTTTATTGGGGCGTATTTCAATGGACAGCGTAACGTTTGCAAGTGACGCAGATGAGCTATTGATTTTTAACAATGCCAATGAGTATGCTGCATCAGTGGGAACAATCGGATATGAAATACTGGCGTGCTTGGATAAAGATTTACTAAGAGGGTGGGTTGATTAATAGTATAAATCGCAAAGCGATTTGAGCTTCCCGCTGAGGGAAACCTAGTGTTAACGTAGCTAATTGGGACTTGTTCCGATAGCGTATAAAATTATGACGTGATTTTAATAATTGCCTCTGCAAAAATTGCTCCATCAAGCCTCATGTCAATGAGCTTTTCAAGATTTTCCTCTTCTTCACAATACCCCAATACCTTGGCATCAAAGAGATAATGTTCTGCAACTTTTTGGATTTCAGAGCTATTTTTACCATTGACAATGAGGTAGGTAGCACGAAGATTTTCAGCTAAAACTGCCTCAACAGAGGTAGTAACATACAAAGCAAATCGGATAGTATTAAGACGTAAATAATTAATAATATCAAGATTTTGATCCTCAAAAAAGAGGGCAATAACAGAGTTTGAAGGGGTATTGGCAATCGCTTCGATAGAGCTGATGTGATAAAAGGGCTCAGAGGGGATAAGAGGGTGACCAAAGAGTATCATGGTTATCCTTGTTTCTTTTTCAGACATTCAGGTGAACAGTAATATTTCCCGCTGCTCATTAATGCTTCTTTGGCTTGAACGTATGTGCCGCACATTGTACATGGAATCATTGCCTCCTCCATAGAATCGTCATTTCTGGGTGACGTGAGACTTTTCTTTTTTGCAAAGAAAAGATAATAAATGGTAGTAATAAGACCAACAAACAGTAATAGTTTTAACATACTTTACGACTCAATAAGAAGATAGTGACGGTTTTGTTTTTCGATGATTTTATAGTTTAACGATTCATCTACTTCATCATACACTTTTTCCCCTTTGTAAAAGAGCAAAAGAGTACCATGTGAGCGAAAAGGTTCTGATAATTTGAGGAGCATTTTGGTATCGGTCACGGCGCGAGAGGTGATAAAGTCATACGATACAGGGGGGAGCTGTTCAACACGTACTGCTTTAACGTCTATATTGGTAAGCCCTAAATCGGCTTTGACAAACTGCAAAAAACTGGCACGTTTTGCGAGGGGTTCAACCAGAGTGAAATGGGTGTCTGGGAGGGCGAAAGCCAAAATCATACCGGGAAAACCCGCCCCTGTTCCAATATCCATCCCTTTTTTGATGGAGGGTAAAAAAGTGATGGGAGCAACTGCATCGACGATAAACTCATCGATTTGTGCGGCAGTTTTTGCACCCGTTAGATTATGAATCTTATTCCATTGCAGCAACAGTTCTTTATACCGATGGGCATATTCATAAAAATGTTCATCCACACTAATATTTTGTGCACGCATCAGCCGATGTAAATTAGTCAAGGAGATGCCCCATACACTCTTTTTTTATTTTTAAGTATCCTTCATTGTAAGGGTTTGAATCAATAATTACAGGGATACGTTCGACAATCTCGACATTTAACTCCTCAACAACAAGAACTTTGGCTGGATTATTGGTGAGAAGCCGAATTTTGGTGAGATTAAAATCATTGAAGATTTCATGTACAACATCATAGGTTCGCTGATCGGGTGCAAATCCAAGTTCTACATTGGCTTCAATGGTATTGCGCCCTTGGTCTTGAAGTGCATACGCATTTAGCTTGTTAAGCAAGCCGATATTACGTCCTTCTTGAGCGTGGTAGATGATCAGGCCACCCTCTGCAGCGATCAATTCGAGAGCCTTGTGAAGCTGATTGTTGCAATCGCATTTGATGCTGCCGAAAGTATCCCCAGTCAGACATTGAGAGTGGATGCGTACCAGTGGAGCTTCAACTGTTTCAAAATTTTCAGTAAAGACGGCAAGATGCTCTTGGCACCCCTCTTTATACGCACGAATTTTAAAATGCCCATATTTGCTGGGGAGATTGGCAATGGCTGATTTTTCAAAAATTATTTTAGATGTCATGCGGAAATTATAGTTTGTTTTTCTTAATCTATTTATCGATACACTTTTGATATATTTTTTTACAAAAGAGGGTATCTTCCATGGAGCGTTTTCGCCGCACTCGCCTTAATTCTCATTTACGTTCGTTAGTACGTGAAACTCATGTCAGCGTAAATGATTTTATCTATCCGCTGTTTGTGAGACCGGGAGAGGGGATAAAAACTGAAGTTGCCTCAATGCCGGGTGTCTATCAGATGAGTTTGGATGAGATTCTAAAGGAGTGTGAAGTCCTCCAGTCTTTGGGGATTTATTCAATACTTCTTTTTGGTATTCCGGAAGTAAAAGACTCCATAGGTTCCGATGCATTGTGCGATCATGGAATTATCGCTACGTCTGTCCGTGCTATCAAACGCTCATTTCCGCAAATGTTTGTGGTAACCGATTTGTGTTTTTGTGAATATACCGATCACGGTCATTGCGGAATATTGGATCACGTTCATGAAACCGTTGATAATGATCTTACGTTGGGAATCTCCGCACAACAGGCTCTCGTTCATGCAAGGGCGGGTGTCGATATGATCGCACCCTCAGGGATGATGGACGGGATAATTACAACGTTACGGGATGCGCTCGATAAGGGTGGATACCCGAATCTGCCGATTATGAGTTATTCGACCAAATTTGCGAGCGGCTATTACGGACCGTTTCGTGATGTTGCTGAGTCGGTCCCAAGTTTTGGAGATCGTTCAACGTATCAGATGGATCCTGCAAATCGCCGTGAGGCATTACGAGAAAGTTTGGCAGATGAGGCTCAGGGTGCTGATATTTTGATGGTAAAACCGGCGTTGGCATATCTGGATATTATTCGCGATATTCGTGAAGCGTCTAATCTTCCGCTTGCTGTTTACAATGTAAGCGGCGAATACGCGATGCTAAAATTTGCGGGGAATGCAGGACTTATTGATTATAACCGAGTGATGATGGAGACAATGATAGGGTTCAAGCGCGCAGGTGCTGACATTATCATCAGCTACCATGCTAAAGAAGTAGCACGACTTTTACATTAATAAAATAGTTTTATGCTATGATTGTTTTTTGAAAAAGAGGATTTTTCGTGAGACATTTTTTAACTTTACGTGATTATACCAAAGAAGAAATTTTAGAGATTATCGATTTGGCGTTAGCAATTAAAAAAGAGCAAAAAGCAAAGAAGCCGCATCCCTATTTGGCAGGGCAAACATTGGCAATGATTTTTGAGAAAAGCTCAACACGTACCCGTGTCAGTTTTGAAGCGGGGATGTTTCAGCTGGGAGGTCATGCCCTGTTTCTCTCAAACCGTGATATTCATTTAGGGCGCGGTGAACCGGTCAAAGATACGGCGCGTGTTATTTCATCGATGACGGATATGGTGATGATCCGTACCTTTGAGCACTCTATGCTCGAAGAATTTTCCCACTATTCAAGCGTTCCCGTTATAAACGGTCTGAGTGACAGTTATCACCCCGTTCAGCTGATTGCCGATT
Organism: Sulfuricurvum sp.; assembly: GCA_028714915.1. Lineage (GTDB taxonomy): Bacteria > Campylobacterota > Campylobacteria > Campylobacterales > Sulfurimonadaceae > Sulfuricurvum. The sequence continues at coordinate 181,805 of JAQTLL010000001.1, read as the reverse complement.
ATATGACAATGGTAGAGTGCGGACGGCATGAAAACCCTATTGTGGCATATGTCGGTGATGGGAACAATATGACCCATTCGTGGTTGATGTTAGCCAGTAAGCTCGGATTTGATCTTCGTGTAGCTACGCCAAAAGGGTATGAATGTGATCCGCTTATTGTTGAAGATGCCCTGCTCTTTGCCAGCCAAAGCGGTGCAAAGATTTCATTTACCAATGATCCAAAAGTGGCCGTTGCAGGCGCTAGCGTCGTTACGACCGATACGTGGATTTCCATGGGACAAGAAGAAGAGAAAGCGAAGCGTTTAAAAGATTTCACAGGCTACATTGTTGATGAAGATTTGATGGCGTTAGCTGACCCTTATGCACTATTTTTGCATTGCCTACCCGCCTATCGTGGTGTAGAGGTAAGCGAAGCCGTGTTAGAAGGGGATCAGAGTGTAATTTTTCAAGAGGCAGAAAATCGCCTTCATGGACAAAAAGGGTTAATGGTTTGGCTGGACAGACACCGCTAGGGTGTCTTAATTCATCTCTACTTTGATAATGAGGTCACTTCCTTCTTCAACAACGTTAAAGTTATGTTTATGACAAAAAGTATCATTCATCTCTTCTGCCCACTCTGTGGCTTCTAACAGTGCCTCGTCTTTATTATCAAAAGTTTTGATTGAGGTCATTCCGCTTCGTTTAAAACAGCCACACTCTTTTTCCATACGTACATTAAACATAGATATTCTCCGATAATAATTTTTGCAAGTATAATCCCTAAAGTTTAAAAAAAATAGTCCGAAAACTAAACAATCTGAAACTAAAGAATAACTTTAGCTTTTATTACAATGGGTTTGTCAGGAGTAATTATGATTTTATTGGCTATAATTCGCTCGAAATTTTTGGGTGCCTTCGTAAAGCTTTATAAAAACTAAAACTTTACTAAGGTACCTTCCATGGTAAAAGAGACAACTCTTTCGAAAATTTGTCGTCCAAGAGGACAATATTTAACGTCACAGCAAGCAACGCATAGCAACATGGGCTTTTTAGGAAATATTTTCATTCGTGAAAAACGGATTCCTTTTTTTGTTGGCGTGGCGTATATACAAAAGGTAGCAATATGAATAACGCAGAAACAGAACTCGTAGTAGTCGATCAAGATCTTCCAACATTTGCCGATTTCGGTCTTCGTAAAGAGATCATGCAAAGTATCGATTATGCAGGTTTCAAAAATCCAAGTCCAATTCAGTCAATGGTAATCCCTGTTATTATGGAAGGGCGTGACGTAGTTGGTCAAGCTCACACAGGTACTGGTAAAACAGCAGCATTTGGACTTCCGGCTCTTAATAAAATGCACTTAAAAGGTGGTATCGAAATCCTTATCATCACGCCAACACGTGAACTTGCAAACCAAGTAAGTGATGAGATTTTCAAATATGGTAAGCATTTAGGTGCTCGTACGGTTACTATTTATGGCGGTAGTTCGTACAATCGTCAGCTTGATCTTATTGATCGCGGGGCGCAAGTTATCATTGCAACGCCAGGACGTTTGCTGGATATGCTCAGCCGTGATATGCTCAAAGGTTTTGCCCCTTCAACTGTTATTTTGGATGAAGCGGATGAGATGCTTGATATGGGCTTTTTGGATGATATTAACGAAATTTTCAGTTATCTTCCAACCGAGCGTCAAACATTATTATTTTCAGCAACTATGCCACAACCAATCAAACAACTTGCAGAGCGTATTTTGGTAAATCCATTTTTTGCATCTATTACAAAATCTGAAACAACCAATACGGATATTACGCAACAGTATTATGTCATCGAAGAATCTGAGCGTGATGATGCAATTATCCGTTTGATGGATGCTGAAGATGCTAAAAAAACCGTTGTTTTCTGCCGTACAAAGAAAGAGGTTGACCGTCTTTCAAATGTATTGTCAGCTGCTGGTTATTCGGCAAAAGGACTTCATGGAGATATGGAGCAACGACAACGTGAAAGCGTAATCAAGGGTGTTAAGTCTGATGCATTCGATGTATTGATTGCAACCGACGTAGCAGCTCGCGGTTTGCACATTGACGGTATTACCCACGTATTTAACTACCATATTCCTTTTGATCCTGAGAGTTATGTTCACCGTATCGGTCGTACAGGACGTGCGGGTAAAAAAGGGGTGGCGATTACTTTGGTAACACCGCTTGAGTTCAAAGAACTTCAGCGTATTCGTGCAAAAGTAGGGACTACTATGGAGCATGCATATATTCCAAGCAAGATGGATGTTAAAAACTCTCAAGTAAATCGTCTTCTTGCAGAGATTGAAAAACAGCATATTTATGATGAAGCACATAAAGTTTTGGATGCACTCAAAGAAGATTTTGACCAAGATCAAATTGCGTACAAGCTCATTTCAGTTCTTATGGAGCGCAATACGGTTCAAGGGCCAAATCAAATCGGTATTGCGGCAGAGCGCTTGGATAAAATCTTAAGTAATCTCGAAAGTCGTGGCGGAAGCGGAGGCGGTAATCGCCGTCCTGGCGGCGGCGGTGGATACCGTGGAAATAACAACCGTGGCGGAAGCGGAGGCGGTTACCGTGGTAATAATGACCGTAACAGCGGAGGCGGAGAGCGCAGTTCTTCTGGCGGTGGATACCGTGGAAACAACGATCGCAATGCTAGCGGTGGTGGAGAGCGTAGTGGAGGTGAACGTAATGATCGTTCACGCAGTTTCAGTGGTCAAAATCGTTCAGATAGCAGACCAAGAAGTTAAGTTACCTGTCATTCCCGTGAAGACGGGAATCCAGCTTTATCTTTAATTCTTCTAAAAATGGCTCCATCGGAGCTATTTTAACACTCCCCTCTCTTTGTTTAACTCCCCACATTGGTTCTGGAAAACAACTATCGTCATTGAAGCGTGCCATGATATGCCAATGAACTCGTGGGAGAATATTGCCAAACGAAGCTATATTGATTTTATCCGGTTTGAAATACTCAAGCATCTCTTTTTCGATGACATCCAAACAGCTCCAAATCATCTCTTTTTCAGAGGTTGAACACTGTGAAAATTCTTTGTGAGTTGTATGGGTAAAGATTTTAAGCCAAGGGATTTCACTGTCGTGAAGTTCAATATAAATAAGGGAATTTGAGTAGAACATTGTAAACCTTGGTAAAAAGATTTACAATTGTAGCGATATTTAAATACCTTTACCAGCAAAAGGGACGAGTGCACTTCCCCAGGTCAAGCCGCCGCCAAAAGCGTCAAGAAGCATTAATTCTCCCTCTTGAAGGCGACCTGATTCATAGATGTCGTTGATTGCCATCGGGATGGATGCTCCGGATGTATTGCCATACTTTTCGACCGTAAGGACAACTTGTTCTTCGTTTAGGTTTAATGCATCACCAACAGCTTTGATAATACGGTAATTGGCTTGATGCGGGATAAAATGTTTGATGGAAGAGGAGGCAATATTGTTTTCTTCCAAAATGGCTACAACATCGCTGGTAAGAGTACGAACAGCAACTTTGAAAGTTTCATTTCCTTTCATCTTCATAAAGCATCCTGCCTCTTCACGATTAGGCTCATCGTGTGCTGACCCGCTTCCGCCGTTTGGAGTCATCAGTAAATCAGCATAGCCGCCATCTGAACCGGTATGAACATCAATAATAGCTTTAGATTTATCGTCTGTTGCACTGATGATGGCAGCACCTGCCCCATCACCAAAAAGGATACAGGTACCTCTGTCTGTATAATCAGTTATTGCGCTGAGTTTTTCGGCTCCGATAATAAGAACATTTTTTTTCATCCCTGATTCGATAAAAGCACGCGCTACGCTCAGTGCATAGACAAAGCCGGTACACGCAGCAGAAATATCATACGCCATTACTTTTTGAAGACCAAGTTTATCCGCAATAATGGTAGCCGTTGAGGGCATGCAAAAATAATCAGGCGAGATGGTTGCACAGATAACCATATCGATTTGATTTTTATCGATACCGGCACGTTCTATGGCAATTTGCGCAGCTTGCACTCCCATATCGCTGGTTGTTTCATTTTCTGCGGCAATATGACGTTCTTTGATCCCTGTACGTTTAAAGATCCATTCATCACTTGTATCCACCATACGTTCAAGATCAGCATTGGTAAGTATTTTCGTGGGGACATAAGCTCCAATAGAGCGGAACGCTGCATACATGGTGTACCTTTGTGTCAGGCTGGTTTAGTTTTTGAGTTCTTCAAGACGATTTTCAATGTGTACGTTCACGCCTGTATCAACATAGCGAATTGCTTGAAAAATAGCATTTTTAATGGCTTTAGGATTGCTTTTCCCGTGGCTTACAATAGCACATCCTTTGATTCCGACCAACGGTGCACCACCGATTTCGGCATAATCAATCTCTTTTTTGAGCAAATGAAATACTTTACGCATAAGCAATGCACCTGTAATAGCAATTGGTGATTTACGAATGTACTCTTTGATAAAGTAACTGATAGTAGAAGCTACTCCCTCGGAGGCTTTGAGGACTAAATTCCCGATAAATCCATCGCAGATAATAACATCACAAGAGCCGTCAAAGATATTATTTCCCTCGACATTGCCGATAAATCCTTGCTGACCTTCAAGCATTTTAAATGCTTCTTTGGTAATTTCGTTCCCTTTTGAAGCTTCTTCACCATTGGCAAGCAATCCAACACGCGGATTAGTGACCTTGAACATGTCTTGGGCATAATAGTACCCCATAATCCCAAATTGAAAAAGATGCTCAGCTTTACAGTCAACATTGGCGCCTGCATCCATTAAGACACTGCGTTTTCCACTTTTAGTGGGCATGGATGTTACTAATGCTGGGCGTAATACATTTTTTAACCGTCCCAGACGCAGGGTGGCTAGTGTCATAGTCGCACCGCTGTGACCCGCACTCACTACTCCGTCAGCCTGACCATTTCGAACCAACTCTACCGCTTTATAGATAGAACTTTCTTGTCGCTTGAGTGCATCCGTCGCTGCATCACCCATATCGATGACATCACTTGCTTCAACGATTAAAATCTTGTCTTTATAGCCCTTAGGTAGCAAAGACAAAATCTCATCTTTTTTGCCAACCAAAATTGCTTCGAACTTTTTCTCTTTTAGAGCTTCTATGGTTCCTTTAACAATCGGTTCGGGACCAAAGTCCCCTCCCATTGCATCAATAGCAATTCTGATCATCAATTATTTATACTCACCGGTAACGGGGTTAGCATAATGAGACAATTTATACGTGCCGTCTTTGTCTTTAACTGGACGAGCAAGTGAAACTTTATAGTGAGTTCTGCGTTTTGCTGCGCGAGTGTGACTCACTCTTCTTTTAGGTACTGCCATTTTATAGCCCTTTCTTTATTATTTAAATTAACGTAATGGGAATAAAATCCCCATTCCTACGCTAACGCTTGGTTTTCTTCGGCAGAAAGCCCAACGCTTTGCGTTTACTAGAACTCTTGTTCTACTGTTTTGCCTTCGCAGTGCGAACAGCAAAAATAATCACTTTTAATCAGTTCAATTTCTGAGTTTAAAAGCTCTTCCATATCAATCATTGGTGTCGTGATTTCTACAATATCAAGTTCATCTTCATTTTCACTTATGATACCGTCTGAAAGATAAAAAAAGAGCTCTTCATTCAGAACTCTTTCGATAGTTTCAGCGCATAAATCACAAGGCATCGAGATGCTTCCTGTTATTGTACCGTTTAACTCCGCAATTTTACCTTTTTTATGAACCAAAGTTCCTTTAAAAAAGGTATTTTCCATGACAACGTCAAACTCTAAGGGGATAGAGTTTAAGTGTTTAAATGGAATTAAATTCACTTAAGAGATCTCGCGTCCTGAAAAGAAAAACGCAATTTCATTTTTAGCGTTTTCAACTGAATCACTTCCGTGAACTGCATTTGCGTCAATATTTTCAGCGAAATCAGCACGGATAGTACCAGCTTCTGCTTCTTTAGGATTCGTTGCACCCATCAAATCACGGTTTCTAAGAACAGCGTTTTCGCCTTCAAGAACAGTGATCACAACAGGACCGCTTACCATGAAATCAACGAGATCGTTGAAGAAAGGGCGAGCAGCGTGTACTGCGTAGAATGCTTCAGCGTCTTGACGGCTAAGCTGAACTTTTTTGGTAGCTGCAATTTTAAGACCATCAGTCTCAAAACGATCCAAAATTTTTCCAATGACACCTTTTGCTACGGCGTCAGGCTTGATGATTGACAATGTTTGTTCCATCAATGCTCCTGTTTTTATGTAAATAATAGAGCGGGATTATAGCGAAATAATAATTTGAGTAATATTAAGAATAAAGGAAAATGAAAAAGAGAGAAATAAAGTGCGATTTATTGCACACGAGCCCTCTGCTGAGGACACTGCGCCCTTTGAAGGGGTAGAGTTAAGCGTTAGCATAACCAAAGGGATGTACCCAAAGGGTACAAGAACCTCTGTGAGGTATTCCTTTGGTGTTTTAATATATTAATCTACGACGTTAGCTCTATTTGAACGCATTTCAGCGGTAACATCATCACGGTGAGCCGGGCTTTCACCAATCTCATCCCAAGTAATACAACCCTCAGTCGGACAAGCAGTTGCACAGGCAGGAGCATCATGATGACCTACACACTCGACACATTTATCACCATACACGTAGTAAACTTCTTCACCCGTTGGATTATCATCCTCGTCTACGATTGCTTCTACAGGACACTCATCGATACAAGCGCCACAGTTAATACAGATGTCGTTAATAACTACTGCCATGGGTTCTCCTAAATTATAAATATGAGTAACTATAACAGAAGAATTTTAAAGGTAGCTAAAAAGAGAAAAGTTTTGGGAGATTTGTCAGTACGGGTGTTACCTCTTGTCATCCCTAAAGTAAAAGGGAATGGCAAAGAGAAAATATTATAGTCCTAAATAGGCTCGAATAGCATCTACTTTATCTGTTTTTTCCCATGTAAATTCAGGAAGTTCACGTCCAAAATGTCCATACGCAGCAGTTTTGCGATAGATTGGGCGTAATAAATCGAGCGATTCGATAATACCGCGAGGGGTAAGATCAAACAGCTCGTTGACACACGCTTCGATTTTTTCTTCGGCAACGACAGCAGTACCGTGGGTATTAACCATAATAGAGATAGGTTTAACAACTCCGATTGCGTACGATACTTGGATGGTAGCACGATCACATGCACCTGATGCAACAAGGTTTTTAGCAACATGGCGAGCGGCGTAGGCAGCGGAACGATCCACTTTGGTTGGGTCTTTCCCGCTAAATGCACCACCGCCGTGAGGACATGCTCCGCCGTAGGTATCGACAATGATTTTACGTCCTGTAAGTCCCGCATCCCCTTGAGGACCGCCGATAACAAATTTGCCTGTTGGGTTGATGTGATAGATAATATTGGAACTCATCAAGTCACGTGGGATAACGTGCTCGATTACCTCTTTGATAACGTCTGCATGCAATTTCTCTTGAGAAATATCTGGAGCATGCTGGGTAGAGATAACGACGGTCTCAACAGATACCGGTTTGTCATCAACGTATTTGATACTCACTTGTGTTTTTCCATCAGGACGAAGGTAAGGGATAATTCCCTCTTTTCGCACTTGAGCCAAACGCTCTGCAAGACGGTGTGAGAGATAGATAGGCAATGGCATAAGAACTTCAGTTTCGCGGCATGCATAGCCAAACATTAACCCTTGATCCCCTGCACCGATTTCACCGTCTGCTTGATCAACACCTTGATTGATGTCAGGAGATTGCTCCCCGATACCGTTGAGGACTGCGCATGAGCGGTAATCAAAACCATAGGTTGCATCGGTATAGCCGATTTCGCGAACGACTTGGCGGGCAATCTCTTGCATAGGAGCGTATGCGATGGTTTTAAGCTCACCGGCAATAACACAAAAACCATTTGAGACCAATGTTTCACACGCAACACGCGCTTTCGTATCATGTTCGATGATATAGTCTAAAATCGCATCACTGATTTGATCCGCCATCTTATCAGGGTGTCCCTCGGTTACGGATTCAGAAGTGAAAATATATTCTTTTGGCATAACAGTCCTTAATGGATAAAATTTTGAAAATTTACAGTTTGGGCGGATTATAGCAAATTGCTTTTTAAGAAATCTCTTTCCCAAAAAAAATCGATCCAATCTGTAGCTTCGTATAAGGAAAAGTCAGGTTGAACGAGGGCAGTGGGCTTGGTGAAGAGTGAGGCAGTTTTAAAAACAACATCTGGGTTATTACTCTGTAAAAGCGGTAAAAGAGCGTGGAGGGTTTGTCCGCTATCAACAATATCATCAACCACTAAAATACGTTCAGAGGGTAAAAATGTCGATTCACCTACGATAGTTAGGGATATACGCTGTTCATCTCCATCATAACTTTCGCATCGAATGCTTTGAATATTTCGTACATCCAAATGCATACACAAAGCATGAGCCAATGTCATTCCTCCCCGTGCAACGGCTACTATCGTATCAGGTTTGAAGGATTCACAGAGTGTTCCAAGACGAGAAATGTCATTTTTAAATTGGTCATAGTTATAGTATATCATTTGAAAATCATACCCTAAGTGCATTTACGCTATAATGAAACACTTATTTAAAAAGGCAATTAATGCAAAAATTAGCCATTATCGGTAAACCAAATGTTGGCAAAAGTTCTTTGTTTAACCGTTTACTGAAACAGCGTGACGCGATTACTTCCGAGCAAGCAGGTACAACGCGAGATGTCAAAAAGCGTGTCGCCGTAGTCGTCGATAAACAAGTCGAAATTCTCGACACGGGCGGATTGGACGAGGGGTGTGAACTCTTTGACCGAATCAAAGAAAAATCGCTTGAAGCGGCGCATAAAGCGGATATTATCCTCTTTATGGTGGACGGTAAAAGTTTGCCCGAAGAGGATGATAAAAAACTCTTTTATGAGCTTGAAGCGATGGGAAAATCGATTGCATTGGTTGTCAATAAAATTGACAATGACAAGATGCAAGAGAAGCTTTGGGAATATTATGAGTTCGGTACAAATAATATTTTCGGTATTTCTGTTTCCCACAATCGTTCTATTTTGCCATTACTAAACTGGGTAGCTTCCGTACTTCCTGAATCCGCAATCGTTCAGCCTGAGCCTGAAGTTGGTGAAGAGGAAGAAGACGACCAGATGGATGGTTTTGATTCGTTTGTCGAAGCGTATGATGAAGAGTCTGATGATGACGATGACATGGATGACGAAGATGATGATGGAGAGATGCACGGTGATCTCGCAGAGATGGAAGAGGCGTTCAAAGGTCTTGTAAAAGAGTACGAACCTGGAAATACCGATAAGATGAAAGTGGCTATTATCGGTCGTGTCAACGTCGGGAAAAGTTCTCTTCTTAATGCACTGTTGGGCGAAGAGCGTTCGGTTGTAAGTTCCGTAGCAGGGACAACGATTGACCCCATCGATGAAGAGGTTGAGTATAAAGATAAGAAAATCACCTTTATTGATACCGCGGGGATTCGTAAGCGTGGCAAGATTTTAGGTATCGAAAAATACGCTCTAATGCGTACGGAAGAGATGCTTGAAAATGCGGATATTGCTTTGCTCGTTCTCGATGCGTCCCAACCGTTTATGGATTTGGATGAAAAAATCGCCGGTTTTGTTGATAAAAATCGTCTCGCGTGTCTTATTGTCCTAAACAAATGGGATATGGCACCTAAAGAGGATTATGAGAAGATTATCCTTGAAGTACGGGATCGTTTTAAGTTTTTGAGTTATGCCCCCATCATTACGATTTCGGCACAAAGCAAACAGCGTGTTCATAGAATTTTTGATATGCTGCTCAAAATCAATGAAAACTATTCACAGCGTATTTCAACGAGCAAGCTTAATGAAGTGATTCAAGCCGCAATGCGCAAACACATCTTGCCAAGTATCAACGGTATGAATATCCGTCTATATTTCGCAACACAGTACGATATTCGCCCACCGCGTATTGCTTTGATTATGAACAAACCTCAAGGATTGCATTTCAGTTATCGTCGTTATTTGACGAATCAGATGCGAGAGCAGTTTGATTTTGAAGGGACACCGGTACTTTTTAAAGCAAAGAGCAAGAATGTAAGCAAAAAACCACAAACGCATAAGAAAAGAGCGATGTGGTAAAATAACCTATTAAAAAGGGGACGATATGATTGCATTAAATAGTCATCAACTTTTAGCTGAAGTTGATTTTATGCCGATTGATTTAAAAACGAAATTAATTGAAAAGCTTTTAAATAGTCTCAATCCTCATTCTGAGACTATTGAAACTTTGTGGAAGCAGGAAATTGATACTCGAGTTTCTGCCATCGAGTCGGGAAGTGTCACGCTTGTCGATGGAAATGAAGTTTTTCGTAAAATCAAAGCTCGCTTCATTTAATACTCTTTTACAACCAAAATTTCGAGTTATTTCCCCCGTTCGTGGTGAGCTTGTCGAACCATGAACTTCTATTTGTGAATATTCACCCTTCGACAGGCTCAGGGCGAACGGAGCCTCCTTCCCCGTCAATCCCAGCTTTATGTGCTTTTTAGGGTAGATCGGGAATCTAGCTTTTAATAAAACTTACTCATAGGTTACGCTATAATTTACTTTAAAACAAAAAATCATAATAATGAGTAAAAATATGAATATGCGAAAAGAAATTGAAAGATTAATCTATTGGTATGTACCAGTAATTATAGTTGCTCTAATTATAGGTTTTGCCTTATCTTCTTATATTAAATATACTAATCATTTATCATCTAAAGAAGTATGGTTTTACTCAAGTGTTAATATTTTAATAAACTATCTACATCATTTTGTGATTGCTATTTGGCTTTATGTTATATCTAAACAATTGAATCAAAAATATATTTTATGGTCACTTTTTGGATTGGTAGCCCATTTATTTGCAGCAGTAATTTATCTTGTATTATATACGTATGAAAAAAATAATGGAATAGAAAATAATGAGATTAATCAATCACGTAAAAAACTATTTATATGGTCAAAATAATTTGATTTATTCTCCGTTCGCCCTGAGCTTGTCGAAGGGTGGATATTCACATAGAAGTTCATGGTTCGATAGGCTCACCACGAACGGGAGAGAAAATTTCCCCTAAACCGACTTTGCCAACTTCGAAACCTCGTCCCAATCCCCACGTATCATTGCCTCTTTCTTTTTACGACTCCACCCTTTTATCTGTTGTTCTGATGCCAGGGCTTCTTCTCGCGTTGGAAATTCTTGTGAGAAAACTAACGTGAGAGGGTGGCGTTTGAAGGTGTAGCAACTGGGTATCGCACCGCTTTTATGTTCGGAGATTCGTTTTTCGAGATTATCAGTGTGACCTGTGTAGTAGCTGTTATCGGAGCAGTGGAAAATATAAATGTAGAAAGCCATTTGTTGCTTATCCTTTTGTATACGTTCGTTTTGATAATTCCCGTTCGTGGTGAGCTTGTCGAACCATGAATTCACCCTTCAACAGGCTCAGGGCGAACGGGAGAAGTAAATACTACTGATAAGAGCTGGATTCCCGCCTTCGCGAGAATGACTAGAAGATTTAAAACGGTTTCACAATAACCAAAGCAACGATACCGATAAGCAAAAGCGTCGGTACTTCGTTGTACATCCGAAAAAACTTCCCACTTTTATAGGTACTGTTTTCTTGAAGCTTGAGGCGATAATGTCCCAGTGAGAAAAAATAAGCGGTTAGAATTGCTACCAGGGTGAGTTTGGCATGCATCCATCCCCCCATTTGAAAGACATTCATTCCATAATGGGCGGTAGACATGATAATCAATGCTGTGCCAGAAATTAGTGTTGCCCAAAATGCCGGAACGCCGATGTATTTATAAATTTTCATCTCCATGACCCCAACTACCTCTATGAATCCCGCATTATTAGCGTTCTCAACATGATAGACAAAAAGGCGCGGTAAGTAAAAAAGTACTGCAAACCACGATACCATAGAGATGATGTGAAACCAAAGAACCCAATTATATGCCATTATTCTGCTTCAACTTCTTCGGGCACTTCTATATCGCGAAGTGAAGTGGCATGATGGTCTTTCATTTTATCGTGCAATCGTCCAAGTGCTTTGTTGGCACGATCAATGGCTAAATCGATGGCAGTATCAATTTGTGTATCGCTGTCAGTGATGATAACTGGTTGTGCGTGGGCGATATGGATGTCAAACTCTACTTCAACGCTTTGTTTCTCTTTTTTAATATTTACATTTACCGTTGTAATATCGAGGTGATAGCGTTTGAAATTTTCAATGGCTGCGGCAATATGATCGTTGAGGTGTGAAGTGAGAGAAATCTCTTTGGAGTGAATTTGAACATTCATGGTAAATCCTTTTAGTTGATATAGTGACAATTTAACACACTTTTTCTTAAGAGGAAGCTTAAGTCACTATTTGGTAAAATTATCCTTATTCAAGGAGTTACAGTGCGCGTTTTAACAGGTATTCAGCCATCAGGCGATTTGCATATTGGAAATTATTTTGGCTCAATCCTTCCGATGATCCAATCGCAAGAAGAGCATGAGGTATTCGCGTTTATTGCCAATTATCATGCAATGTCCTCACTCAGTGACGGCGGGCGTTTGAGCCATCTTACCCTGCAAGCGGCAACGGATTTTTTAGCATTGGGAATGGATCCGCTTAAAAGTACTTTTTGGGTACAGTCGGATGTTAAAGAGGTATTAGAGCTTTACTGGATACTCTCCGGATTTACTCCGATGGGATTACTCGAACGTGCGCACAGTTACAAAGACAAAACCGCTCGCGGGATTGCCTCCAATCACAGCCTTTTCTCGTATCCGGTATTGATGGCGGCAGATATTTTGCTGTTTGGCTCGCAAGTCGTACCTGTGGGAAAAGATCAGATTCAGCATGTTGAGATTGCGCGGGATATTGCTCTCAAATTTAACAACCAATACGGTGATATTTTTACCCTCCCGGAATTTCGAGTCGATGAAAACGTTGCTACTGTCCCCGGTACAGATGGGCAAAAGATGTCGAAGAGTTATGGGAATACCATCACTATTTTCGGTGAAGAAAAATCGCAGCTTAAAACGGTCAAAAAGATTGTGACCGAAGTTATCGGGGTGGAAGAGCCCAAAGAGTTTGAAACGTGTAATGTGTATAATATTATCAAACTCTTTTTGAATGAAAATGAGCGTGTTGCTCTGCAAGATCGTTATACGCGCGGCGGTGAGGGGCATGGGCACTTTAAGCTCTATCTCGCAGATGTGTTATGGGAGTATTTTCGCCCCTATCGTACCCGACGTGAACAGTATGAAGCGCGTCCTGATGAGGTCAGAGAGATTTTAAAAAGCGGTGCGTTAAAAGCGAGCGCTATTGCACAGCCTATCATCGAAAAAGTACGTTCCGTAACGGGAATAAAATACTAAAATAAGGTTACTAGAATGAAGAATTATGTTATCAAGCAAATCGCCGATTCAGCGGCAACGAAACAGGCAATTTTAGAAAATGATGTGCTATTAGAGACAATTGTAACGGTTGCCAAAGCGTGTGTTGAGGTCTATCGACAAGGTAAGAAAACAATGTTGGCAGGTAATGGCGGATCAGCAGCGGATGCGCAGCATATCGCGGCAGAACTAGTAGGGCGTTATGGGTTTGATCGTCCCTCTATCCCTTCACTGGCATTGACAACGGATACTTCTAATCTTACGGCGATTGGGAATGATTATGGGTATGATAAAGTGTTTTCCCGTCAGTTAGAGGGGATGGGACAAGAGGGAGATTTGTTTATCGGTATCTCTACATCGGGCAACTCTCAAAATATTATAAATGCTTTTGAATCGGCAAAAGACAAGGGTGTTGCGACGGTAGCACTTGTCGGACGTGATGGGGGGCGGATGGCTAAAATGGCGGATTACGCAATCATTATTCCCTCAAATGCGACACCTCGTATCCAAGAATCTCATATCCTGATCGGGCATATCCTTTGTGACATTATCGAAAAAGATCTATTCGGAGGAGGGGTTGCCTAAAGCCCTTTTTTTAGACCGTGATGGTGTGGTCAATGTCGAAAAAAACTATCTTCACAAAATTGAGGAGTTTGAACTCGTTGAGGGGATAGTTGAGGTATGCCGTGCGTATCAAGAGCGCGGGTATCTCATCATTATTGTCACCAACCAGTCGGGAATTTCAAGAGGTTATTACAGTGAGGAAGATTTTGCTATCCTCAGTCAATGGATGGTGAAGCATTTTAAGACTTTGGGTATCACTATTACCCATATTTATCACTGTCCGCATCATGAGAGTATTGACGGTGTGTGTGACTGTCGAAAACCTGAACCCGGGATGTTTATAAGTGCGCAAAAAGAGTACGATTTAGATATGGCGCACTCGGTAATGATCGGTGATAATGAACGGGACATCGAGGCGGCACAACGTGCAGGAGTGGGGATGAATATTCTTTTTTCCAGTGATGTAATAGAGTCTAAAGCAAATCGTGTTATTTCCTCACTAAAAGAACTTCTATAATGCTTATCCTTAATACAGGCGGAACTTTTAACAAGCGTTATGATCCGATAAGAGGAGAGCTTTTTGTCCCTATGGATAATATTGCTATTGAATCAATCCTCAAATCGTTGGTGATAGACATTGATGTTCGGGGAATTATCTATAAAGACTCTTTGGAAATAAATGATACGGATCGCTCATTATTGGCGGATACGATAGGCAAGAGTGATGAAAAAGTTATTATTGTGGTTCACGGTACCGACACAATGGAGTTGAGTACTGAGTTTATTGCACGATTAGCCTTGCAAAAAACCGTTGTTTTTACGGGTGCGATGATTCCTTTTTTTATTGACCCCATCGAAGCAACAGCCAATCTCTCTATGGCGATAGGCTTTGCACAGCGATCGTGCAGTGGAGTGTATATTGTGATGCAGGGGATTTGCGGACAATACAATTATGTGCGAAAAAATCGAGAATGCGGGAAGTTTGAATATGTCTAAGGTGAAATGCGACCATTGTCATTTAGAATTTAGCGATTCGATGATGATTCATGATGGGGAGTATCGCTTTTGTTGTAACGGGTGTCGAGGAATTTTTCATCTCCTTAAAGAGGAAGGGCTGGAGAGTTTTTATTCCAAAATGGGAGAGACTACTTTAGTACCCCCAACAGAACAATTTGAGGCAAGTTCCAATTTTGATACTCCCGCTTTTCATGAGCGTTTTGTGACTCTCGATAAAGAAGGGTTGTCTCAAGTTTCTCTCGTCATCGAGGGGATTCACTGTGCCGCGTGTGTGTGGCTCAATGAAAAAGCACTTCATAAAATGGATGGTGTCATCGAGGCAAATATTAACTACACGAACAACAAAGCCCGTATCACATGGGATGCAAATGCACTTAAACTCTCTGCCATTATCGATATGATTCGTGCCATCGGTTACAACGCATTTCCTTATGATGCGTCATTTCAAGAGGTGCGAGCGAACAAAGAACGCAAAGAATATTATCTGCGCATGGCGGTAGCAACGTTTGCGGCGATGAACATGATGTGGATTGCGGTTGCACAATATGCGGGATATTTTACAGGAATCACACAAGATATTAAGACGATTCTCAATATTGCTGAGTGGTTTTTGGCAACGCCGGTACTTTTTTACAGTGGATGGGTTTTTTATCGAGGGGCGTATTACGGATTGCGCAACCGTGCGGTCACGATGGATTTACTCGTGGTCACTGGGTCGAGTCTGGCGTATCTTTATTCTATTTATATTACCGTATTTGAAAAAGGGGAAGCCTATTTTGATTCGGTAGCGATGATTATCACCTTTGTATTGTTTGGAAAATTTTTAGAAGTGTTGAGCCGTAAGAATGCTGCGGATACTCTTGATGTGATGAGTAAACATATCCCTTCAGAAGTAACGATTATAGAAGGTGAAACGGTTCGAGATGTCAATGTAAACGAGGTAAAAGTAGGGGACATCATCCGTATCCGAAGCGGAGAACGGTGTGCAATCGATGGTGTAGTGATGAGCGGTGAGGGGAATTTCGATGAGTCTAATCTCACGGGAGAATCGGAGCCTATTTTCAAACGTTCCAGTGATGTTATTATTAGCGGTACGACCAGTATTGATGCACTGTTAACGTACAAAGCGACCAAAGATTTTGCCCACTCGACCCTCTCAAATTTGGTCAATTTGCTCGAAAATGCGTTGAGTCATAAACCCAATATCGAGAAATTGGCAAATCGCTTGTCTCAACATTTTTCCTCGACGATTTTATTTTTGGCAATCGGAACGTTTTGGTTTTGGTACTTTTGGCCGCACAGTTTTGACCGTTCTTTGATGGTAGGGATTTCGGTTATCATCATTGCCTGTCCGTGTGCATTGGCGCTTGCTACCCCTGTTGCTACTTTGGTAGGACTTGCATTGGGGGCTAAACGGGGAATACTGTTTAAATCAGCCGCACAGATTGAGACGATGGCAAAGGCTTCGATGGTGGTGCTGGATAAGACCGGTACGATTACCCAAGGTCGTCCTGAAGTCGTGTATGCAACGATTCACGAAATATTTAATCCTCATATTCTGTACTCGTTGACAAAAGCGTCCAGACATCCGATTAGTCGAGGGGTGGCAGAGTACTTGGAGCGTACCGATGAGACAGTAGCGCAGATGCTTCTTGAAGATGTCCATGAGATTCCGGCACGGGGAGTTGTGGCACGCCTTGATGGGAAAATGATTGTGGGTGGTAATGCTCTATTGATGAGAGACAGTAAAATAGAAATAGAGTCAGCAAGCGATAAAAGCCTTTTTTATTATGCGGTTGATGGGGTATTGGTGGCGACGTACGAACTGCGAGATTTACCGAAAGAAAAAGCGTTTGAATCGATACGTGCGTTGAAAAGATTTGGTTTACGTGTGGTTATGCTCACAGGTGACCATGAGCGTGCAGCGAAGCGAGTTGCTGATGAAGTGGGGATTGATGAGGTTCATGCACATTTAAATCCTGAACAAAAAGCGGCATTTATAGAGATGGCGCATACCGAGGGTCATGTTATTGTTATGGCAGGAGATGGGGTCAATGATTTGCTTGCACTTGCACGCGCAGATATTGGTATTTCTATGGGAAGCGGAAGCGATATTGCCATTGAAGTGAGCGATGTGGTGCTCTTGAACGATTCATTGACATCCCTAGCGGAAGCCTTTGCTATTAGCAGACGGACGTATGGACTTATTAAGCAAAACTTGGGGATTTCATTGGTCTACAACTCGATTACCATTCCTCTGGCAATGATGGGGTATGTGATACCGCTGCTAGCAGCAATTTCGATGTCGTTTAGTTCACTTCTCGTGGTGGGTAACTCAATGCGAAGTCGTTGGATGTATAAATAACCTCGTCATTCCCGCGAAGGCAGGAATCCAGCTCTTTTAATATGGATCCCCGGGTTAAGCCCGAGGACCTCAAAGAGGTTCTTGTGCCCTATAGGGTATGATGAAGAAGTAAAATAAAGGATAATACATGGACAGTTGGGTAGTAGCGATGATGTTAGGGGCTTCTTTATTTTTAGGGGCACTTGCATTGGCCGCATTTTTATGGGGAATTAAAAACGGTCAGTTTGACGATGAGAAAAAGATGATGTCACAGGTACATTTTGATGATGAAAAAGAGCTCAATGATTTGGCGGATCAACAGAAAAAACGGGAAGAATTAAAAAAGAAAGCATATAGACCAGAATAATTTTGGAAGTATTGAGAGGATTAAAAAAGTGCGGTTCACTGCACGAGTCAAAGGGGGCTTTTGCTCCCTTTGGCGTTTAATTACTTGATGCTTGCAGCGTAATCAGAAACAGCTTTGATATCAGCGTCAGACATAGTTGCCACTTGACCTTTCATCAATGCGCCCATACCAGCTTTGTTTTGTGTACCAGCTTTATATGCTTTCAAAGAAGCTTCAACAGCAGCAGATGATTGACCTTTAACGATAACTGATTTACCAAGAGCCGCTTTTTCGAAGCTAGCACCGTGACATGCAGCACATTTAGCAGAAAGAGCTTTCCCGTCTGCAGCCATCATTGATACACCAGCGAATAACATTGCAAGAGCAATTTTTTTCATTTGTTTCTCCATTATAAAAATTTCACATCATTATAATCCTATCAATCTTAAATCACACTAATATCTTCATCCTTTAAAGCAAGCTTTGTTACAATATGATACTTATATTGGCAAGGATTACGAATGCGCTACAGTGATGTTGATTTTAATGACAAAACCATTCTCATTACAGGGGGGGCTGGCTTCATTGGCTCCAATCTTGCTTTTTATTTTCAAGAAAATTATCCTCAAGCACACGTGGTTGTATTGGATTTATTTCGCTCCAATCTCACCCTTTCCAATGGAAATCTCAAAAGCTTTGGTCATTTCAAAAATCTCATCGGCTTCTGTGGCGATGTGATCAGTGGGGATATTAATGATAAAGCACTTCTTGCTCAGCTAAGCACTCAGTATAAATTTGATTATATCTATCACGAAGCGGCGATTTCGGATACGACGGCGTTGGAGCAGGATTTGATGATTCAAACCAATGTGAATGCATTTGTTGATTTGCTTGACATTGCCGTAGCCCACGGTGCGAATATGATTTATGCTTCATCGGGTGCTACGTACGGTGATGCCCCCTCGCCACAGCGTGTCGGACGTGAAGCTCCTCAAAATGTGTATGGATTTTCCAAGCTGATGATGGATCATACAGCACGTCGATACGCCCAAAAACACACTAATATCAGTATCGTAGGGTTGAGGTATTTTAATGTTTATGGATCACGAGAGTTTTTTAAAAACAAAACGGCGTCTATGGTGATTCAGTTTGGTCATCAGCTCTTGCAGGGTAAAAATCCAAAACTGTTTGAAAACTCCGATCAAATCTTGCGTGATTTCATCTATATCGAAGACATCCTCCAAGCCAATATTTTAGCCGCCAGCCCAAAAGAGTCTGGGGTATTTAATGTGGGAACAGGCAAAGCTCGTTCGTTTCAGTCGATGGTTGATATTTTGCAGCATGAGCTTGGGACCTCGTATGTGTGTGAATATATCCCCAATCCTTATATCGGACGCTATCAGTTTCATACCGAAGCGGATATTCAAAGCACACGTGATGCTCTTGGATATACGCCACGCTTTGAATTTGAAGAGGGGATCGCTGCATATGTTCCGGAGATCAAACGACTCTTCGTTGAGGAACTTTCATGATGCATCTTCACAATATTCATCCCCGTATTCTGGTTATTGGTGATTTGATGATTGATCATTATCTGTGGGGAGGATGCGAACGAATTTCACCTGAAGCTCCCGTGCAGGTGGTCGATATTTCCCGCGAGACGACGGTTTTGGGTGGTGCTGGGAATGTGATTAATAATCTCGCAGCCTTGGGTGCAACTGTCTGTGTGGCAGGGGTAATCGGAAATGATGAGAGCGGTGAAGAGCTGCGAGCAATGTTGGAAAAAATTGGGGTGTCTGACGAGGGATTGGTGGTTCAAAATGATCGCAAAACCTCCAAAAAAAGCCGTATTGTTGCCTCAAACCAACAAATTCTTCGCTATGACCGCGAATCCAAAGAGTCGATTTCTGATGGCTCAACACAAGCTGTCATAGCATATGCCTCACGGGTGATGAAGGAGTGTGATGTCGTAATCCTCTCCGATTATGGCAAAGGGGTGATTACAGATTCTCTCGCGCAGGGAATCATTTGCAGCGCACGTGAACTGGGTAAAAAAGTGCTTGTCGATCCCAAGGGGAAAGATTACACCAAGTACCGTGGTGCGTACTTGCTTACTCCCAATAAAAAAGAGGCCTCCGAAGCTACGGGGATTGCGATTAACGATGAAGCGTCATTGCGCACGGCACTCTTGCGTCTAAAAGAGACGTGTGATTTGGAATGTTCGATGATTACCCTCTCTGAAGACGGGATTGCAATCGATGATGGGATAATGCGCCGTTTTCCTACGGTTGCCCGTGAGGTTTTCGATGTGACGGGTGCGGGAGATACGGTAATTGCATCACTCTCCTTTGCCCTGAGCTGCGGGATGAGTATCGATGAATCGGCTGTATTTTCGAATCGTGCGGCGGCAGTCGTCGTGAGTAAAATCGGTTCGGCTACGGTGACACTTGAAGAGATCGAAGAGTACGAAGCAACGCTTCACCAAAGCGATTCGCGAACTCATCTAAAATCTGCCAGTGAGATTGTGGAGATTGTACAGCGCCTTAAAGCTAAAAACAAACGAATTGTCTTTACAAACGGCTGTTTTGATATTCTCCATGTCGGGCATGTCAAATACCTCCAAGAGGCAAAAAGTTATGGAGATGTATTGATTGTCGGACTTAACACAGATGCTTCGGTACGTGTACTCAAAGGTCCGACTCGCCCGGTAAACAGTGAGCAAGATCGTGCGTATATTCTAGGAGCACTCGAAGCGGTCGATTATGTCGTCCTTTTTAGCGATGAAACACCCTATGAATTGATTAAAAGCATTGCCCCTGATATTCTCGTCAAAGGCGGAGATTATGAGGGTAAATCGGTCGTTGGAGCTGAATTTTCGGGAGAGTTACGATTGGTGCAGTTTGTCGATGGGAAAAGTACGACGGCGACGATTGCACGGATCAATAATACTCCGACGTGCTAGTCCTTTGTCATCCCCGACTTGATTGGGAATGACGCTAATTTTTTTACCGCCTCAATAACCTCATTAGAGGTTATGCTTTTCATACACTCATGATGCCCTAGTGGGCATTCTCGCTTCATACATGGTGCACACTCCATGTCATGTCGTACAATCACACTTTTTTCATTTTTCCATTGAGACGTTTCGAGATGGCGCGTTGGACCGAAAATTGCCACAGTAGGGACTTGATACGCCGCCGCTACGTGCATCGGACCGCTGTCATTGGTGATAAATAAATCCAATCCCCCAATCATCGCACACAGTTCTTGAACCGATGTTTTTCCTGCCAGATTCGTGATATTTACCCCATTTAGACGCGATTCAATGTCATTGACCATTTCTACTTCGTTAGGACCTCCGAATAAAACAATCTCATAGGAATCACTAAAGGCACGTGCCACTTCGGCAAATTTTTCAGGATACCACCGTTTGGCACTTCCATACGTTGCCCCTGGATTGATTCCCAAAGTTGGACGCTCAAAGACGTGAGGTTTGATATGGAGCTTCAGGTGACCGATTTCGAGTGGTTTTTCACTTACACTTTGGGCAATATCTCGGTATTGCTCAACAAGATGGCTTGGATGGAATGGTTTGATGGCATGAGTTAAAAGAAGACGAGAGTGCCAACTTGCTCGTCCTGCGGTGATGAGTGTACCGCTCCAGCGCAGTAAGAGGGAGGAGTGGAGCTGATTACGAAAGGTGACCGCTATATCGTGACCGCCCAGCTCTTTTGCAAAGCGGTAGGTATTGAGGAAACGATTCCCCTCTTTTTTCGTCTCATCGACATAAAAACGGATACATTGCGGATGATGTTTGAGCGCCTCAATGCTCACGTACGAGCCAACCAGCGTGAGTTTTGCTTCAGGATACATCATACACACCGCTTCAAGTGTTGGAGTTGCCATGATGGCATCACCCAGCCAGTTGGGGAGAATAATGAGAATTTTCAAGACGCAGCCTTATAGGTATAAATGGGAAATGAGTTGAGGTTCCATGTAATATGTAAATTGCCTCTGGGGGTAGAGCAGATGAGCAGATACTCCTGTGCTTTTTTGCGGTATCGTAAAAAGTGTGCATCGCTCATGTGAGACAACATAATTTTATACGCATCAAAAGCACTACGTTTACGGATTTCTTCGCGGTTATCGATGAGCCCATATCCGGGAGCGATGAGCTGATGCCAATAGACACAGCTTACTTTTTGAGAGGCAAAGGCCTCCAGATAGTAGCGCACCATAAAAGCAGCATAATCCTCTTCACTTACGCACTCTGTCTCACTGGTGGGAGCATACGGGGCAGTGTCTTTGATTGGCCAATTGGTTTCGGTGATGATAAGCTCATTGGATGCTTTTGGACTAAGAGAGAGCAGTGAGTAGAGGATATTGATTTTACTTAAGAGATTAAATCCCATTTGGGTGTTTTCAGGAGCGCCACGTCGGTCAACGTATAATAAACTTCCCAGTGCATCGAAATGAATGGGTTGAAAATTAAAAAGAGTATGGGCAGTGAAATGAAGCTCGAAATCGATGACGTTGGAGCCGATGAGTTTTAGATTCGAAAATCGTTCTTTTTTGAGTTCATAGGCGATGGCATAAAATGAGAGGTATTCGTTGACACTAAAAAATCCCCATTTGGCACGGTTGATCGTAGAACCTATGACGTAGGTACTGCAAATCTCTTCAAGTGCTTCAAAAATTTGGATGAAATGATCTTTTGTCAAAGTTGGGGAAATGATGTGCTCACGGTCTTGCAATAAAGCGACAGTGATATGTTGATCTTTGAATGTTTTGATAAAAGCAACATATTCATCCAGTCGATCCATCTCCCACAGCGGAATACGAATCAGCAGTTTTTCGATTTTTAGTTCATCGATGAGATAGGGGGTCGTGTTGGGCTCTTTATCCAGATTGACTCCCATACCGAAAAAATGCTCTCCGGAAATAGCACGTCGTGGCATGAACGGCATAAGTATTAAGGCGATAGGAAGTGTAAGTAATGAAATACAAAATGTTTTGATAAGTGAGAGAAGAGCACTACGACGCATAGCGCGCTTTAGTGTTTTATCTTTGATGATGGAGGGCTGGTCGGAATAGTGATCCCAAGCGAACGGTTCTTTCATTTGCGTATTATAGCGTTTTCTTTACTGCTAATCGGGTAGAATATCTTAATAAAAAATGGATCCCCGGATCAAGTCCGAGGATGACGAGAGCCGTTATTCCAGCGAAGGCGGGAATCCAGCTAGACTCCCGCTTTCGCTGGAGTGACGAAACAATACGATAAGGGTAAATAATGAATATATTGGTAGTGCGTAATGACAAATTGGGCGATTTTATCACGGCACTGCCAACACTGTATGTCCTTAAGCACCATAACCCGCAAAACCGAATCATCGTTCTTGTAGCTCCTCTAAACCGTAAACTCGCCGAATCGTGTGATTTTATCGATGAGGTGATTGTGGATGGTGGAGAGGATATTCTAGCGTTGGCATTTAAAATCAAACAAGCACATATCGACGCTTCGATCACCCTTTTTTCCAATACCCGTGTGGGACTGGCACAATTTATTGCTCGCATCCCTATCCGAATTGCCCCCGCCACCAAAATCGCTCAAATTTTTTATAATCGCCGTATCCCGCAACGTCGCAGCGAAGTAAAAATGGCAGAGTTTGAATACAATCTTGAACTCGCAAGAGCACTTTTCAAAGATATAAATCTTGATTTCCCAAAACCACTTTTGCATTTTAATGAGGATATTTTCAACGCATTTTGTGAAGAATATGCTGTTACTAAACCCGTGGTCGCTTTTCATCCTGGTTTCGGGGGCTCATCGGACGCCAACTGGACGCTTTGTGAATACATCGAGCTGGTATGGATTGCCCAAAAATATGAAAAGATTAATGTCGTAATGACGTTTGGTCCTGATGAAGAAAAACTCTATGAAGAAGCCAAAGAGCTATTGGGTGAGAGTAGCGTTATCTTGTATCGTTCTCGCGGAAGTGTGGTTGATTTCGCAGCGTTGCTAAGTGGGTTTAAACTGTTTGTGAGCACCTCGACGGGGACGTATCATCTGGCAAGTGCAGCAGGATGTGAAACCTTTACTTTTTTTGGAGATTCACGATTTGCCTCCGCGTTACGATGGAAAAGTATTGGAGCAGAAGCGAAACAACACCATTTTATGATTCCCCTTGATATAAAAGGACGTGCAGAGATGTTTGAGGACGTTAAGAAAGAGTTGAAAAATCGCCTTTTAGAACTTTTTTAAGCTTTTTCTTGAAATTCTTGACCCGCTTATTGGCATCATTATGACGTTTCATCTCGGCGATAGTGACTGCCACATTGAAACCGCAAAGTCTGGCATATTCCCGCCCCATGATTTCCAGCTCTTCATCACTCGCCCAGAGTTTATTAAAGTTTTCACAACCCTGTAGAGGGCTAATTTCTCTAAACTCCATTCGATTGATGTCAACGATACTGA
Source organism: Sulfuricurvum sp. (assembly GCA_028714915.1). GTDB lineage: Bacteria > Campylobacterota > Campylobacteria > Campylobacterales > Sulfurimonadaceae > Sulfuricurvum. The sequence goes on along the minus strand of JAQTLL010000001.1, from coordinate 157,618 downwards.
ATTGATACCCACCTTCTACTCTTTTAATGAGAATATTTCCGGGAGAGTAATCCAAATGCCATACCCCTTTTTGGTGTAAACCATAGGTATAAGCAGCAAAAGCCGTAAAAATAGCTTCTCGATCTTCCAAGGGCTCAAGAAGCGGAGTGCGGATGGTGAAATCGTAGTCGAAAAATTCTGAGATAAAATAACTTTCTTCTAAAAGACCCGATTCGAAAAATTCGATCAAAGCAATAGGTTCAGGGGTAGAGATGTTTAACTCTTTCAAGCGTAGTGCATTGTGGTAGGATTTATAGGCTTTGCTTTTTCGAAAAAATGTATACACGACACGATTAAGCAGATGAGGTATTTTGAACGATTTGATGACTGTTTTGATTCCCTCTATCTCAATGACTTTAAGTTCATTACGAGCTTTGTGGATAGAATTATTATCAGTTGCAAAGATTTTTTGAATCGATTCGAAAGAGCTAGAGAGATGCTCATATTGATGCGGAGTAGTCAATGAAATTTTCATAATCCCAACCTTTCACAAAATTGTTCACTATTGAGAAGAAGAATATCAGGACTCAAAAAGTTTTTATCATTGGAGATAATACAATCGCACGATACTTTTTTGGCGAGGATATATTGGATGGTATCTTCTAAATCTTTGAAATCACTATTTTGAGCCATTAAATCACAGGTTTGTTCTACTTCACTGTTCGAAAAATCGATAATTTTACAAAAACGATTGATTTTTGCAATTTCATTGAGTGCTCGTTTTTTGTTTGTTTTTGCGCTTAGATAATAGACAGTCGTTATGATGTCACAGCTCGTAAAAAGGTGGGTATTTCGCTGTATAGCATCAATTATTATTTTTTTGCTCTGAATATGAGATGGTCTCAAATCATCAACAAAGTCCACCAAAATGTTGGCATCCAAAAATAATCGCTTAAACATCCATTTGTGCTTTAATTTCTTGAATCGTTAGATTCCCAAATACCCCAGAAGCACTACCTACGATGCTCATCGCAGCCTCAAGCCTCTTTTGCTTTGCAATTTCTTCGTATCGTTGCTCAATCATATTGTTAATCGCTTTTGTCAATGAAAGCCCTTCGACACGTGCAATCTCTTCCAAATGAGAGACAACTATGGCATCAAAAACGAAATTTTTACGTAATGTAGATGACATCTGTACTCCTTTGTATGTAAATATTATTATGTATTATAGCTGTAATTTCAAAAATAGTGTAAATTTTGTATAATGAGACTAAAGATTTTAGAAAGGGAATTATGATTCCAATAATAATGTATCACCATATTAATAGCGATGATTTACCCCTTTCTAATTCAGACTCGATGATGGATGCGCATCTACGTTTGATTAGTGAACGCTATGTTACAGTTTTTCCGGGGGAAGAGTTTCAAAGCTCTTCGATTTGTCTTACATTTGATGATGCGTATTATGATTTTTATCACTATGTATTTCCTTTGCTCAGAAAATACAACTTAAAAGCTTTACTTGCCGTTCCCTGTGCCTATATCCTTGATGATACGGATATCGCACCAGAAAAACGCCTCTCTTTAAAGCATCATGAGATTTACGAAAATTATCAAACTTTTGCTCCATTTTGTACGTATGTAGAGTTACGAGAGATGGTTCAAAGCGGTCATTTGGCTATTGCATCGCACTCTATGAACCATATCAATCTCAGCGATGAAGGGGTTGATTTGGAGCGTGAAATTTTTGGTTCCAAGGTTATTCTCGAAGAAAAGTTGGGATACGGTGTTGAGTCATTCGTGTTACCGTATGGAAAATACAATGATGCTGCAGTTGAATTGGCGCATGAACATTATGGATATGTATTTCGAATTGGCAATGCCCTCAATCCCTCATGGGACGGAATCGGTGGATTAGTGTACCGTATAAAAGGGGATGCGCTTAAAAGTCCTGATGAATTGTTTAAACCCCTAAAACAGTTGGGTTTTTGGTTTAAAACTGTAGTTAAAATGATAAAGAGTTAAGATGAATGTATCGGCGGTAATGATTGTTAAAAACGGAGCACGTACGATCCATAAAACCTTGGAAAGTTTGCGAGAGTTTGAAGATGTGGTCGTGTATGACAACGGTTCAACCGATGGAACGTTAGAAATAGCTCGCGAATATCCAAATGTTCATCTGATCGAAGGAAATTTTGATGGATTTGGCACGACTAAAAACCGTGCGGCAAGTTTTGCACAGAACGATTGGATATTGAGCATTGACAGTGATGAAGAGATTGATATAGGATTGTTGAATACATTAAAAAATGATACATTTAACTCGAATACGGTCTATATGATCAATTCTTTGGCGTATTACAAAGAGATAGCGATCCGTCACAGTGGCTGGAATAATCAAAAAATTCGTCGACTGTATCATAGAGGCATTACTTCTTTTAATAACAACTATGTGCACGAACGTATTATGGATGAGGGGATGAAAATTGCATTGTTAGAGGGAAATATAAAGCATTACAGCTACACGAGTATTTCTGATTTTATCATCAAACTGGATCGTTACTCGACTCTTTTCGCAAATGACAATGTCGGTAAAAGATCTTCCTCGCCTGCCAAAGCATTTTTCAATGGTTTGTACTCGTTTTTCCGAACTTATGTGTTAAAAAGAGGATTCTTAGATGGTTATGCAGGGCTAATTATCGCATTTTCCCATTTTGCAACTAATTTTTATAAATACATCAAGTTGTATGAATTGAATCTTGAAGAAAAGGGTAAAAGTGGCAAATAAAATTTGTGAATTGTGCCTTTCTCCTGATCTTGGTGGATTGGAACTCTATATGATGCGTGCATCGCACTATTTGGGGGAGGAGTGTATCAGCGTCATTAATGAAAAAGGGAAGTTAAAAAGTTATTATGAGGATTCTCAGTATCGTTACTATACACTTAAGCGACGGAATGTTTTCCTCTCATGGCTTGGCGCGAGAGAGCTTGCCCGCATCATTGATGACGAAGCCATCGACATTCTTCACCTGCATTGGACGAAAGATTTGCCGCTTGCAGTAATGGCTAAACTCCTTTCTACGCGTAAACCAAAAGTAGTACAGTCACGGCACATGACGATGACGAGATTTAAAGATGATTTTTACCACCGTTTTTTGTATAAAAATCTCGACATGATCTTAGCCGTCACCCATCAGGTAAAATCTCAAATCGAGAAATTTATCCCTCACGATATTCGCCCCAAAACTGAGGTACTTTACATCGGTGCCCAACAGCCCACTATGATTCCAGAAGAAGAGAAGCAAGCTCATCGGGAAGCGCTGGCTTTGAGTGAATCATTTACTGTCGGGATAATCGGGCGGATCGAAGCCCAAAAAGGACAACATATCGTCCTTGAAGCAGTGAAAAAACTACAGGGCAGGGGCATTGACGCAAAAGCACTCGTCATCGGGGCCGCAATGGAAGAGTCGTATCTCCAAAAACTCCAAAATGATTACGGTGACGTGGGAATTTTCACAGGCTTCACAACACAAGCGCAAATGATGATGCAGCTTTGTGATGTGATGATATTGGCAACGGAGAATGAGACATTCGGACTGGTGCTAATCGAAGCGATGATGTGCGGCGTATGTGTTGTTGCCAGTGATAGCGGCGGACCGTTGGAGATCATTGATGATGAAGTAAATGGATTGCTCTTTAAAACGTTTGATCGTGATGATTTGGCGGATAAGCTGATCCGATTGCAGCTAAATAGTGAACTAAGAGAAAACTATGCAAAGGCAGGTAAACAAAAAGCGTTAGAAAGATTTGAGAGTCAGAAACAATTTGAATTTCTACATAAAATTCTTGGAGAGTAAAAAATGAAACTATGGTACGAAAAAGGTGCGTGGGCATCTAAAAAAGCAAAAAAAGTGGCAGACTCATTCTCTCCTGAATCGGTTCATTCGATTGCAATCATACGCCATGCTGCGATTGGTGATATGATGGTTTTTCGTCCTTTTTTAGTTCAAGCACGTACTTTTTTCCCAAATGCTAAAATAACCATAAGTATTATTAACACTTACAGCTATGGAGCTCCTGCTGACTTGGTTGATAGGATACACAGAATTGATAAAAAAATTAATGGTAAAAAAACATCCTATACCGCACGTTTAAAACAAATTAGAGAATTGGGAGAACACGATTTAATCTTTGATATGGCGAATACGGGACTTTCCAGCATGATTTGCTTGTTAAACAGAGCAAAACTAAAAATTGGATTTCCCTATAGAACTTTAAAAAATCATCTATTTTACGATATTGGTATATTGAGATCGGATTTAGTTCCCGAAGTGGAAACATTATTACATATGCTTTATATTTTTGGCGCACCTAAGTTATCTACCCTCAATTACGCTTATCCAGCCTATACTGCCAAAGTTGATAGGCCATATATCGTCTATTTTACCAGCGCTTCACTGGGATGGAAATGTTGGCCGAAAGAGCATTTTGTAACATTAATAAAAACAATGGCCAGTCATTACCCCAATATTGATCATATTATTTTAGAAGGGATTAATCCTCACGAAAAGGCGGATGATTTAATAGTACAATTTTCTGACTTTTCCAATGTTGTTACACAAGAGGTATTGGCACTTGATCAGGTCATTCCCTTTTTAGGTGAGGCAACATTGGTTGTGTGTGGGGATACTGGGATTAGAAACATGGCTATTGCCACTGAGACTGCAACGGTTGGAATCTTCTTTTTTACGGTTCCTTATCGCTATTTACCGATCAATACAAAGCATCACGCTACATTTAATTCGGATGGAAGTGTTCCGGATGTGGAATCTGTATTTGACAAGATTCAAAAATATATTATAAATGATAATTTATGTTGACTTCATTTCGTAAAGTAAAAGTCTTTTTATTTTTACTATTTGCTAATAAAAAGATTTCAAATTTACTCTATAATAAATTTAATGTGAGCGGATTGCTACGTGGTAAATCAAGAATAAGAATATCTGGGCAAAACAATAGGATCACTATTCGGAATGGAAAATATAAAAATATTCAAATTGGGATAGATGGAAACGATAATATTATAGATATTGATGAAGGAGTTCAAATAGGCTCACTAGAAATTATTATTCAAAATTCATCGAGCAAAATTTTAATTGGAAAAAATACCCAAATAGGCGGGGCTAAAATTGTTTGCTGTGAATATCAAGATCAGGTAAGTATTGGAAGCAATAACCTAATTGCAGATGATGTAGAATTTTGGGCATGCGATGGTCATTCGATTTATCAAAATGGAATACGAATTAATCCAAGTAAACCTATTATAGTATCAAATAATGTTTGGATTGGACGAAATGTGAAAATATTAAAAGGGGCAATTATTCTTCCCAATACGGTGATAGGGATGGGTAGTTTAATTACTGCAAGGGAATATCCAGCCAATGCTCTGATTGCCGGTTTTCCGGCAAAGGTGATTAAAGAGGGGATTACGTGGAGCGTTGAGCGGACGTAAAATTAAGAGGTTTTATAGCAAGAGTTAGAGATAGGAGAAGTATAAAAGTTTTTCCAACCTCGGCAGGAATAAAAATGAGAGATGGCCCTGCAATAATACACATTGTTAATATTAAGAGGTATTGTAAAAATTTTAGTTGACGATCGTTTTGTTCATAACTTCTGATCTGGAATAGAATATTAAAAAAAACAATGAGGCCAATAATCCCAAATTGAACGAGTATATCTAAATATTCACTGTCAAAACTTGCATTGTAACCACTTTTATAATTTATATACAGTGCTTCTTTGTTGGCAAGAGAAGTTTCTTGCTGGTCTACAACTTTAATTACTTCAGAGATATGATCTCCAGTGCCAACTCCAAAAATAGGGTGTTCCTTAATCACTTCCCAGGCATAGACGTAATAACCAATACGTATTCCGCCAGGTGAATTGTAAGAAGCGTTCAAAGAGCTTTTAAAATCATTCATAGCAGCCAATGTTCTATCTTTGAAAAACGGGCTATAGTAAAAGGCTAATGTATATGTAGTACTGGTGATCATGGTAAAAATAAATATAGTTTTTAAAAATTGTTTTCTATAAACAAATATTAGCGTGAACAGAATATTTATTCCATACAAAATGTAACCGAGTCGAGAATAAATAATAAAAATATTGACACTTGCAGTTGTAAAAAATAATAAATAAGTAAAAAATAGATATTTATTTTTTACCTGATGAGTTAATAGTTTATATAAAATAATACTTATGGAGATGCTTAAACATATAGTATAAGCTGTGTGATTTCCCATAAAGGGGACATTTGTATGTACGGGCTTTAAAGTTATAAAAGGGAAATATAAAGAAATTGGAATATCAAAAAAGAGACAATACGACATTATCTCACTAAATAACATGCCGCTAATAAAGCCGCCAAGAATTTTATAGACGAACTCTTTTTGCAAAACTATATATATAATCAATGAAATTTCTATGATATATTTAAATTCTTTTAATTTAAAAAAAGCATTCAAAGTATGTTCGCTTCCAATTAACCAAATAAAATACATCATGTAAAAGAGAAAGAAAGAGATAATAATTTTATCTTGAATGGCATTGCTAAATTTTTCTCGTAAATTACCGCCAAAAAGAGTGAAAATTGCAACTCCAATAAGAATATTTGTTGCTATTTTATTTGAGATAGGCAAAAAAAAAGCATATAAAATTAATAAATAGTTTGCAAATAAAGTTGATTTGAGTTGAAAGTTCTCAAAGCTTTTTAAAATGGTTATTTTAGTTCTTATCAAGTTGTATCTTTTGTTTATATCGTAAGCTGTCGCGAATAGGTGAGCCGGAAGCCACAAATAAAAAGAGAGAAAGGCCATGACGTTTAGTAAATATACGTCGAAATTGTTTGAGTGTAAGCGCCATTTTAATAAAAAATCGAGCAAAATAATTGAAATGCTTATCAATTAAGAGTTTATAGGAGATATAAAATTCTTTTTCTAAAGCGACATTATGAATAGAGCTTCCACCGCCGGCATGAAAAACTTCTGCCTCAGGAAGAAAGTAGATTTGCTTGCCATAATTCCATACCCGTTTACAAATATCCTCTTCTTCGCAATAGAGAAAAAAGATCGTATCAAAGCCACCGATGGTATTAAAGTCTTCTGCTCTAAAAAACATACAGGCACCGCTAATGATCTCAACTGCAGTTGGAGTCTCTAAATGTATTTTATTGCTTGGGAAAGATTTCGATGAAAGTGCTCTATGAATCGAATTGCCAAACCATTGTTTGATAACAGAGGGAAACTGTTTGTAGGATGAGGAAAAATGTCCCTTTTCATCGGTTACTTTTGCCGTCACTACAGCAATGTCATCATGTGCATCCAAAAAGTTTTTCATGATACTTCCTGTATCATTGAGCAATTGGCAATCGTTATTGATAAAGAAGTAGTACTTTCCATGCGCGGAATTAACACCAAGCATATTACCGCCGGCAAACCCATTATTGATCCGATTACGGATGATAGAAACTTGAGGAAAAGAGCTGATAGTATCATGCAGATTGGTATAGTCCTCGACTTCTGATGCATTGTCTACGACAATAATTTCATAGTTGAGATCACTGAGTGTGTGGGCTATGATACTCTGCACAAGAGCAATCGTATGATGTGACGAATTGTAATTTATCGTTATGAATGAGATATCGATGTTAGAGGGTGTGTTTTCCATATTTACCTATCATAAAGTGATATGCACCTAAAAATTTAGCGCTTATTTTTTTTAATTTTTGATAACACTCTCTATCAACCAAGCCAGTTAATTGAATAGGCAGAAGGTTAAAGAATGAATAGTGCTAGCGCTAGAAGAGATTAGCTATCAAAAATGTCCAAAAGTTTTATTTCCAGTGAGTTAAAATCGCTTATATTCCGTGTTACTAAGATTAAATCATTTATTTGAGCGGTTGAGCTTATAATGTTATCTGGAATTTTAATTTTTTTAATTTTTCTATTTTTCACACATTGCATTGATATGCTGTTGGTTACATCAATGAGTAAAAAACTATCGAGTAATTCTTTTGTACTTATAAATTCATTATTTGTAAATTCAAAGGACAAAACCTCTATGAATGTGATTTGTGATATTGCACACATAGTATGATTGTTTTTTAAAAAAGTAGTTGCTATTTTATTGCCATTGAGATGATAAATTATAATGTTGGAATCGACTAAATACTTCATTACCATTCATTTCTTATGGTGCGTTGCCATTCGATTGGGTCAATGTTTCTATCTGATATTAAGCCTGACGTTTTTTGAAAAATATCTTGCGTTTTCGAAACTTTTATATTTTTTTCACCTACAACTTTATCTTCAATAATTTCCACTTCATATTTTGGTAGACTGTTCAAGAAATAGATGATTTTATCAAGCACACTGTCGTGCACTTTGAGCGTCAATGTGTGCATAGTATAGCTCCATGTTGAGTTTAAATATTATAGCACATTAAGCTTGATGAGATGAATGGAGAAAAAGTTCAAACCATTTTATAGTTAGGTTGTATACTTTCCATATTTACCTATCATAAAGTGGTACGCGCCTAAAAATTTAGCACTTATTTTTTTACATTTTTGATCTTCATAGAGGAGGATTTTAGTAACATCATGGATAAAAACGATGTTTATAACTTTTAAAAGAGCAAATTCTTGAGGGAGTGATTTACGATATTTACGAGCTAGATACAAATAGTTTCTTGCAATATAGTAGGCTCTTTGCGGACTATGTTCTGTTTTATATTTGATTTTCCCCGTCAATAAATTTTTGCGTTTATGTAAAACTCCAAGCTGGTGTTCCAACAAAATATTTTTAAAGAGGAGTGTTTTATATCCTGCCAGTTTAACTTTTGCGCAGTAATCATAATCGACGACATCGATAAATAAGTTGTCATCGAATCTTCCGATACTGTTGAAAAGATTGAGATTTAAAAAATTACCAGATGTAATGACAATAAAGTGTTCTTCAAAGGTACAGTCATGCGCATTTTTGCCAATTTCTTCCGGGCTAAATCTTCCTGTATTGGGAGCAAGGAGGGCAATATCAGATTGTTGATCGAGTGAATGCAGGCAGTGTAAATAATCTTGAAAATTGATAAATTTACTATCCTGATCCATCGTTAAAATCCAATCACTGTTTTGTGCAATTGCACAATCACAAGCGATATTGAGTGCAGTAGCAATCCCTAAATTACCACGATTGTCAATATAGATGAGATTGGAATAGATACTTTTTAGAGTTTCAATAATTTCATGCTGCTGAGTATCAGAATTATCAACAACAATGAAATGATCCACCTTATCAGCGTATGTTGCGACATTTTCAATTACTTCAAGTGTTGGATTATAAAGTACTACACAGGCGGAAATTTTAAGCACAATTTTCTTCATTATGACCTATTTAGAATAATTTTATTGAATCGAGATGTATCTAATTCGTTAGTTAATTGGTTGCCTTGTAGAGAGTTATTAACAAAGTCATAGCCTTCTTGCATGAGAGCAATACCAAAAATTCTTTCCATGGCCATTTGTTCATTTTTATTAGTTGGTAAAATTTTGTTTAGCTCTGCATTTGCTAATCTATCCATAACTTCACGTTTAACACACATCATTGGTCCAAATAATGCAGGAAAAAAATCTGGAATCCAATACCGTATTCTTTTCATTTGTTCATGCATCCATTCAAGTTGATCACTATTATTACAGCCATAAATATCATTAAGCCAGTTCAAGCGACCAAGCTTTGATAAAATGTATTTTTTTATAAAATCAGATCGACCAGATATAATATATCTTCCTCCAACGATATTTGCTGAGTTGAAATAGCGAATGGATGTAATATCATGCACAAATAAATCAAATAAATTATCATAAATTTCTATAGAGTCATGTATAAAATAAAAAAATTCAATATCAGTATATTTTGTATATGCATACCAATAAGCACCAGTATCATAATTTTTATTATTAATATCTTCTATAATAACAGAATATGCTTCTAAATCTTTATAATAGGATTTATCACTAGAACCACTATCTACTATGATGACAGGTGAATCGGGATGAAATTTTCGTATACTTTTTATAGCATTGATAACAACTGGATTTTCGCGTTGAAAATAGCAAGGAAGAACAAACGCATGCTTCATTATAAATTTGTACTTTCTAAATAACTATTCAAATCTTCCGGCGTACCAATACCATGCATTTGTTCAAAATCGATATTATAAATACCAATTTTCGAACCATCTTTTATAGCATAGTTATAGGTTGGGCACGTATAAAACTCATTATTAACACGATCATTTTCGATAATCATATCGATAGCAGAATCGACAAATTCTTCCCCTTTTGAGTAGAGATAGATACCGACGGTAGCAAACTCTGAGATAACAATTTTCTCTCTGACTTCTGCGACAAGGTTATTTTCATCAAGTTTGGCAAATGACCACTTTGGATCACTGTAATGATCTATAAAAGTCAATATCGAGCCATCAAGATTTCTAGTTGAACAATCATCAATAAAATCTGTAATATTCATATCAACAATTTGATCCGAATTGGCGATTAAGAGTGGCTCATCATTATTGATATATTTACGAGCGTAAAGGACCGTACAGGCTGTCCCCTCTGTGAGCTTATCAATAGGGATAAAAATAGCGTTAAACTCCTGCTCAATTTGCTTTACAAGTTCTTGCTCTTTTTCGATATGCTCTTTTCGGGCTATGAGAATATAGCGTGCATCAGGGTAAGCCAAGTTTTCTAATACACGTACGATCATCGGTTTTCCTGCTACATCGATAAAAGGTTTTGGTTTTTCATATCCAGCTTGTGCGAATCTACTTCCAAGTCCAGCCATAGGTATTACTATATTAATCATGCGTTTGGTTCTCCTAAATATTTATCATTGCTTGCTCCGGGAAACTTCACCACAGTATTGACGGTATTTTCCAAAGCTTCAAAATCGGTGGCTTTATTGGGCTCAATGACGATAATGTCACCTTTTTTATATTCAACACCATTCATCCGAATGTGACCGCTCACAATAACGGTAATTTCAGTTGCGATCTTATGATAATGTTTTTCTTCGTAATCACCTTTTTTATACTCTTTTACAGCTACTTCAACATCGTTGGTTTTCAAAAGTGTCGGTTCGAAATTTCCAACAAACCATCCTTTCACCATGTCTTCGAGTTTAGCTATTTTCATTTTGGAATATCCAAATAAGCACGGAGTTCACTCATTGTTCCATTATCATTCCATTCGATAATATCCGTCCCAGTTAAAATAGTCTCATCAAGTTTCAGGGTGAACTCAATAATAGTGGTTTGATTGTCTTGATAAATATTTTTTGCTTCAAAGCTAAGGCGCTCACATGAATTAAAAATTCCTTGAATAGCTACTAGAACTTCTTTCTTTCCTTCAATGCGCTTTACGACCGGATCTTCAAGTGCAAAATTATCAGCGAAAAGCGTTACTATTTTATCAATATTTTTGCTATTAAATGCATCTACGTACTGCTTGGTGAGATCTTTTAGCATTGCGTTGTCCTTTCGTATTCTTTAATTTTATTAGGGCTATAAAATGTATGGTAGTTACTGTTGTCTATTTGAACGATTCCTAATGATTTATTCTTTAAGATCATTTCATTAAGGACTGGAGCTATAAAATAGAGTTCATTAACACTAGCATCTTTTCTGATCATCGACATTGCACTTATTACAAATTCTTTACCCTCTTTGAAGTAATAAAATCCCGCAATTGCATATTTACTGATCGGTCTTTTTTCTGCTGTTTCTGTTATATTTCCATCACTATCCACTCTAGCATAAGACCATTTCGGATGCACAGAATCAAAGGTAATAACTCCTGCGTCATAGGCTTCTAAAGTGTCTATTTTGGTTTGGATGTCCTCACGTATGATTTGATCTGCATTGGCTATAACCAATGGTGTATTGTTATTTATATGCTCAATAGCCATTAAAGCACTACACGCTGCACCTTTTGTTTCGCCATCGATTTTAATAATTTTACAGGTGTGATCAGTTAGAAGATTGAGGATATTGTCGAGATGGTATTTTTTACAATCTTCATTATTGACGATAAAAATAAATTGCTTCTCTTTTTGAATACTTTCAAAGTTCGCCAAAATATGCTCAATCATCGTTTTGCCATTGATTTCAATCAGTGGTTTGGGATATGGATATTCAGCTTCAGAAAAAAACTGGTTTTTTCCGGCAAGAGGGACGAGGATGTTGATCATTGCATACCACCTTCAAAAATATTAATATGTTTTTTGATATTTTCATAGTTTACATCTTCGACACTTTCAACGATCATAACATGTGCCCCGCTTGCACGGGCTGCTTTGATACCGTTTTCATTGTCTTCGATAATCATGCACTCTTTGGGAGTTAGCCCCATTTTTTCTATCGCTTTATTGTACATTTCTGGATCAGGTTTGCCATGGGTGACATCTTGGTTTGAAATGTAAAAATCGTGGTAATTTTCCAAAGAAGCTTTTTGCATCATAATCTCGATGGTATTACGAATAGAGTTTGAGCATACCGCCATTTTATAACCCTCATTTTTGAGTTTTGAGAGGGCATATTCATGATAAAACTGGGGTTTACAACTCGCATACACAATTTCCATTGTGTATTGCTGCTTCATATCATTGATAAACTGATGAAGTCCCTTTGGAAGACCTCTTTCAGATGAAAGCATTTCGAGCTTTTTCTTAGTCGGAAGGCCATCATAGGTCACAAGATGATCATAACGGCTTATTTCCATACCAAAGAGTTGCAATGCTTTGTTAAGTGCTTCATAATGCCAATCTTTGGCTTCGATAAGAACCCCGTCCATATCAAATATAACGGCTTTTATTTTACTCACTAAAAAACTCCTTTGCGCTTTCTGGGTAATCTGTACATAGCATGAGATTATTTATCCCTAACTCTTGTTCAATTAGCTTATAGTGTTCCCATTCGGCTTTGTATTCTCGTTTGTGCAAATCGGGAGAGACAATACAAATTTGTTTATTATTTTTGACATGAGCGTCAATTACCTCTTTGGTAATCCAATGTCCTTGAAATTCATCCAGCCAAACGCCAGTGGCTTCATCATAAAATAAAGGCTCTTTTTCATATTCGCTTTGACGAGTAAAAGTATCAAGCCCTTGTTTTAAATATCCTAAACTATCCGGAACTGACATATCAAAAATAAAATAATTTTCTATCTTATACTCTACAAGTAAGGCTTTGAGTTTTGCTTGTAATCCATCGGATTTGATATTAAGAGCCAAAGGTAAAGAAGTATCAAAACGATTATAAAGTTCAAAAAAATGAGCTACGCTGATACAGGTTTCATCGGCTATATCATGAGAGATCACAAGCTCACCTTTATAATCACGTATATCTGTTTCAGTTCCAAACCCAAGAGAAAAACTTCGTTCAAATGCGATTGGACGATTCTTTTCTAAAATATCTTTCCAATAGCCTCGGTGGGATAGAGTAATCATTATATTTTCTTTTTTCTTAAATCAAATTTTTGTTTCATGAAATTTCTAATTGTTCGTTCTGGAAATTTTTGCCAATGATATAATTTTTTAAAAAGGTAAACAGTCTTTCTAGATGAATAATGTAAAAAAGACGAAAAATAGATTATATTATTGCATATTTTATTGTAAAGAAAAAGGTAATCCAAATGAGAATATAAATCACTTTTGGAAATTGTATCGAATGGATATTTGAGAGAGTCTATGCCGCTCTTCTCAAGATCTATTAAAATCGTATTCGATACAAGTATCTTATCATGTAATTCTATTAATTTTTTATTTGAGTCAAATGGATGTTTTAAATCAACTGAATGGTATTTTTGTACAAAAGAGAGCCAAATAAATTGCTCTGGGAAATATTTACAAAATATTTTTGTATTGTATTCTATAAATGGCTCATGGATTTTAAAATAGGAAGCAATATTTTGTGTAGCAAGTCTAATGTCGAAAATAGTTAGTAAGTCTTCTTTCTGTCCAAAATAAAAAAAATCACCAATATGAAAAAGTATTTTTTTTTCACTAAAGTGTGGATTTCTTGTGTAAATATTTCCAATCAATATTTTTTGATTTAAAAAACTATACTCAGTTTTTACTGGACAAAATCCAAAAAAGTTCAGAAATTCAGAGCTATGTAACTCCATATCCGATCTAAGTTTCAATACATACGGTTTATTTGCCCTTTTAATCCCCTCAAATGTACTAACAATCAATCGATTGACATTATACAGTTGACCACAATCAAGACAAAATTCATAACCACCGGGATCATTGCTTAATACAGCTATATCATATTCAAGATTTTTGATATCACTGCCTTTCCATGTACTAAGAATAAGTTCGGCTTCAGGCAAAATTTTACGGACAGATTGCAATGTTTGTTCTGTATATTCACTAATGGGTCCTTGTACAACAACTGAAATATCTTGAAAAGAAATCATTATATTTTGTTTATTCCATTTTTACAGACAAAAGTATTATTATCAAAATTGACTTTTAAAATTTTATTGTTGATAATCCCTTCTTCTTTTGCAAATCGTTTTTTATGCCATAAGTGCATCATACAGGCATTGTTTCGGCATGATTTAAGCTCTATTCCCAATCCTCTAAATCTCCATCCAAGATCAATGTCTTCTCCGACAGAGGGGAGTCTATAGGTCTCATCAAAGCCATTAATAGCTAAAAAATCCTCTTTATAACAAGAAAAATTACAACCGATAATGTAGTTAACGTATCGTTTAGTTTTATTGCTTAAAAAGCTTCCTGATGGAAAATAAAATCCTTCTTCAACGTGTCGAGCACCGTCTTTTACCATCCACGGTAAATGCCATAGAAATTTCTTTTCCAAGTCTAGCATAGTAAGCTTGTGATTTTTGATTTTATCGGTAAATTTCGGTCCAAGTTCAAACCGTTTACCGCAAAGAACAATCCTTTTTTGAGCATTTTCAACGTGTCCTTGGATGAAAGTGCTGTAGGGGACACAGTCTCCGTCGATAAAAATAAGGTATTCATTTTTAGCAGCTTTGATTGAATTGTTCATGGCAATATTCTTGCGCCATCCATCATCTTTTTGCGTTAAATGGACGAGATTAGGGAAACGATTTTCTTGGGTTGCTAGATAGGTTGCCATTTCAGTCGAGTCACCATCTTCGGAGATGATGATCTCATCTGGTGATAGTGTTTGGCGCTCTAAACTATCGAAGATAAAACCTAATGCCTCGGTGTCTTTATAGACGGAGATTATGAGAGTTGATTTAGGATAAGGCATTAGGTGTATCTCCGGAATATGATGAACGTATTTTATACTATACTAGCTAATTTTAGCGATTTACCATTTTAAGCCAATCCAGCTTCCAACTTGGCTTTTAGTTGTGTAAAGGTCTTTTTGTAGAGTTCTCTTTTGTTTAAAATTTCTTCAATTTCAGACTCATCATAGATGTGAGATGTGAGATTTCGCTGTTCAATCATATCAAGCCAAACATCTTCATCTTCAATAAGTTGTTGGGCGTAAGCCTCTTTGAATGTCATTCGTGGACTTTTTGGTTCAAAGCCTAAAAATTCAAGGTACCTCTTCAGCGCTTTCCAGCTCATCTCGTAGGTAAATTCAAATCGTTTAACAATTAAATCTAAATAGACATCCTCAAAGCCTTCGTTTTTAAACTCTTCATAACGGTCAACAGCGCTTGCGAATCTATCTAGTGCATTAGAAAAATTATATAAGCCATCTTGTGCTCGGAGTTGTTTTGTGGAGCTGTATAAAACTCTTCCCGTGGATTTGACCCTATTTTTAAATCTTTCTTCAGTTTTTGCAATATTTTTAACATCGAGTTTCACTAGAGTGCTGATATTTTTAATATCATTATCAATAAGATAGTGATCTTTAAAATTTTCATCATCATAAGCTATGTCTATATCGCTACTCTTGTTAGCTTCACCATTGGCTTGTGAGCCATAGAGGTATATTCGTGTTGGTTTGGCATATTTTAAGATAATAGTTTTGATTTCGTTAATGATATTATTTTTTGTCTTCATTGGGTAACTCCTTTTGCACGTCGTATTTTATAGCATACTAGCTGATTTTAGCGATGTTAAAACCATTTCAGGGGTAATTTGTGTCATACAGATATTATCTGTGCATTGCTTCATCACGTCAGTTTTGTAGCATGGAGAGCAGGGAAGGTGTGCAGAGATAATATGTACTTCATTGGTCTGAGATTGGTACGGACCGGTGAGATTTGCCGGAGTTGGACCTATGAGACAAAATACCGGGGTGTTTAGAGCCGAGGCAATGTGTGCGGTTCCGGTATCGGTCACAACAAGTGCTTTGGCTTGACCGATAAGTGCAATCATTTCAGAAATAGAGGTTTTACCGACAAGATCGATAACGTGAGGAGGATACGGTTTAATCGCTTCAAAAAACGGTTCTTCCCCTTTTCCTCCGACCATGATAATCGGCAATTCGGGTGGCAATAATGTAATTAAGCTTTTCCAATGACCTTGCGGCCATGCTCGATAATTGAGTCTCCTTTTTTTGTTATGCGAGTTACTGGGGCTGAGGACAATAAACTTTTCAGGCAGGTTGAGCTTGTTTTGCACTTCAGTAAAAGATTTGCCAATAATTCGAGGAGAAGCATTTGTGAGAATGTCAGATTTGACGATCGGAGCATAAAAGGATTTGGAAATATCGACCATGTGCATACTGTTTGAAAAATCTGGTTTACTGAAAAACCATCCTATTTTTTGTTTGGCTTGAATCGCTTTGGAGAGTGATAAAAACTGTTTCCCCATTTCAAAGTTGATAAATAGGTCATAAGGATTTTGTTTTGAAGAGCGGATAATAACACGCTTTTGCGGACTGAGCCAAATGGGAAGTTTTTTGTGCTTGAGGTGAAATACGTGATGTACGCGAGGATCAAATTCGAAAAGTTTAGCTGTTCCGGGAGTACAGATAAAATCGATGATGATCTCTTCTTTGTATTGGGTTCTCAGCGCATCAATAACACTGGTAGTATAGACAAGGTCACCCAAGGCTCCACAGCGTAATATGAGAACCCGCTTGACATCGCTTAGTATTGGCATGCTTAGTTGATGCCTTGGCTGTATTTTTTCAAATACCACTCTATCGTCTTAATAATCCCCGTATCAAACGTCTCTTGGGCTTTCCATCCGAGTTCGGTTTCAATCTTCGTTGCATCGATGGCATAGCGACGGTCATGTCCGGCACGGTCTTCGACGTAGGTGATGAGACTATTGTAACTATTGCCGTCTTCTTGGGGTTTCATTTCATCGAGAATGGTACAGATACGTTCAACAATTTGATTGTTATTACGCTCATTGCGTCCGCCGATGTTGTAGACTTCTCCTGATCTTCCATTGTGATAAACGAGATCAATCCCTTTGCAGTGGTCTAACACATAGAGCCAATCGCGGATATTCTTGCCATCACCATACACCGGAATGTTCTCTCCACTGAGTGCTTTTCGGATAACGGTCGGGATTAGTTTTTCATTATGCTGTTTTGGTCCGTAATTATTGGAGCAGTTGGTGATGACGGTATTCATCCCATAGGTATGATGATACGAGCGGACGATCATATCAGATCCGGCTTTGGAAGCACTGTATGGGCTGTTAGGTGCGTATACGGTCTCTTCGGTAAACAATCCTGTTTCACCCAGAGTTCCATACACTTCATCAGTGCTGATATGGTGGAATCGGCATCCCTCATATCCACTTTTGAATAGGAATGGTTTTTCCATCCACGCTTTGTAGGCAACATCAATCAATACAAAGCTTCCATTGACATTGGTTTGGACAAATACACCCGGGTTTTTGATAGAGTTGTCGACATGGCTTTCGGCTGCGAAGTGGATCACTCCTTGAATATCATATTGACTAAAGAGTGACTCGACGAGAGGACGGTCACAAATATCTCCTTGGACGAAGATATGACGCTCACTTTGCGGTGCATCAGAAAGATTTGCCATATCTCCGGCATAGGTGAGGAGATCAAGATTGATAAGACGAACATCCGGATATTTGTTTAAAAAGTAAGGGACGAAGTTGCTCCCGATAAATCCGGCACATCCGGTGACTAAAATGGTTTTCATAAAGGCTTCTCCTGATAGTTAACTGAGTGGTGAAGAATTCTATTGATACTAATAAAATCATGTGTAATAGTATAAAAAATAAGGTAGGATTCAAAAATCATTACACGGCAATCTTTATAAATGTTTTTGGATTGACACTCTATCCCCATATACGGAAAATGAAGAAGCATCTCGATTTTAGTTTTTAGTTTTTTCAAGAATTGGATGGCTCTATTCTCGCTGTCTTCAGCAATGTGCTCACCGATTTTTGACAAATCATCTATTGCTTGCTCACTGTAATTAATCTGCATAGCGTGCAATTAAATTTTTAAAAATTTCTTCATGAGATCTTGGGCTGATTTTGGAATCTATCCCTTGTTGTATTGCATCACTTAAATAACTTAAATCATTTGGAATGTTATCCTTTGGAAGGATAATAATTTCGACTTCTTGATCTTCAAACTCTTGGGGTAGTTGAACTTCAATTCGTTGATTGTGTACACGTTGGAAATTTCTAAATGCGGTCATTTTGTATCTCCTTTAGGCATTCCTTCAAACTGTCTTGCCAATATGGTATGAGCATATTATACTCTTGTTTTATTTTTGCTTTGTTGAGCAAGCTGTAATGGGGTCGAGATGCTGGTGTCGGGTACTGATCGGTGGTGATGGGATTTACTGTGCAATGAATATCAGAGAGCTCAAAAATTGCTTTGGCAAAATCATACCAGCTGATTGCACCTTCGTTGCTGTAGTGATAGATTTCGGGTGTTGTATTGTTAATTTGTGGAAGAATATCCAAAATCGCTTTGGCTAAATCCCGTGCGTAGGTCGGTGTCCCTACTTGATCAAAGATCACCCCAAGAGTATCACGTTCTTTGCCTAAACGGAGCATTGTTTTGACAAAGTTAGTTCCAAACGAAGAATAGACCCATGAAGTTCGGATGATGATGGTGTTTGCGGGAGCAACGTCCAAAATGGCGTTTTCTCCATCACACTTGGTACGTCCATAGACCCCTTGCGGATCGGTGGGATCGGTTTCGATATAAGGGCGGTAGTTTTTACCATCAAATACGTAATCGGTTGAAACGTGAATGAGTGAAATGTTTTTCTTTTGTGCAATTTTGGCAAGCAGTGAGACGGCACGATGGTTGATCGTATTGGCAAGCTCTTCATCCGATTCGGCTTTATCCACAGCAGTGTAAGCGGCACAGTTGATAATCGTATCAAAGGTGTTAGTATCGAAGTAATCTTCCAGTTTGCAAAGATTACTCAAATCAAAAGTAGCACGATCGGCGAAGGTAAAATCGTGTTGGGGATAAGCATTATGAAGGGAGTGCAGTTCGCTTCCCAGCTGTCCATTGGCTCCGGTCACGAGAATTTTAGACATAGAGATTCTCACTAAAATCAAAATAATCGGCATCTGCAAAGAGAGGCTGTTTGGTATCTTTTGCTGAGAGCTGAAGGTTACTTGTTTCAACAATCCAGTCGATATTTAATGCAGGATCATTAAAGGCAATGCCACGGTCACATTCTGGGTTGTAATAGTTGTCTACTTTGTAGGCAAACGTACATGTTTCACTAAGGACGACAAATCCGTGGGCAAATCCGCGCGGGATAAAGAGCTGACGTTTATTTTTACCTGATAGACAAACCGCGACATGGTGACCAAAAGTGGGAGAACCCTTGCGTATGTCGACAGCAACATCGAGTACCTCTCCCTCAATCACGCGTACCAGCTTGGTTTGTGCATGGGGCGGGAGCTGATAGTGCAATCCTCGTAGGACTCCGTAACTGCTGGAGGATTCATTGTCTTGGCAAAAAGGGACTTTAAAACCTAAGAAGGCTTCGAGTTTGTCAGCACGGAACGTTTCAACAAAATAACCACGGGCATCACCATGAACTTTAGGATCAATGAGTATCACATCGGGTATAGCAGTACGGGTGAATGTCATTCGGCAATTTTCCCTTCATGGGCTCTGCGGATCAAATATTGCCCGTATTGATTTTTAGAGAGTGGTTTTGCCAATTCGAGCAGTTTTTCTTTCGTAATATATCCCATTTCAAAAGCGATTTCTTCAAGACACGCGACTTTGAGTCCTTGACGGTTTTCAATAGTTTGGATGAACATACTGGCTTCCAGTAAACTTTCATGTGTGCCGGTATCCAGCCACGCGTAACCACGTCCCATGAGTTCCACTTTAAGAGCATTTTGAGCTAGGTATTCTTGATTAACAGTCGTTATTTCGAGTTCTCCTCTATCGGAGGGTTTGATATTTTGTGCGATTTCGATAACACTGTTGGGATAAAAATAAAGTCCGATAACGGCATACGAGCTTTTAGGATGAGCGGGTTTTTCTTCGATGGAGAGAACATTTCCCTCTTTATCAAACTCAGCAACACCATACCGTTCAGGATCTTTGACCCAATAGCCAAATACGGTTGCTTTTTTCTCTTCTGTGACATTACGAACCGATTGTGCCAACATCTTAGTCAATCCATGACCATGGAAGATATTGTCACCTAATACCAAACACACATCATCATTCCCGATAAAATCGCGTCCTAGGATAAATGCCTGGGCAAGTCCATCAGGAGAGGGCTGTACACAGTATTCAAAGCGCATTCCGATATCACTGCCATCTCCTAGGAGTTCTTCGAAGCGTGGAAGATCTGTTGGAGTAGAAATAATAAGGACTTCAGTGATCCCAGCAAGCATAAGAACCGATAGCGGGTAATAGACCATTGGTTTATCGTAGATGGGGACGAGCTGTTTACTCACCCCTTTGGTGATAGGGTAGAGACGTGTACCGCTGCCACCGGCTAAAATGATACCTTTCATAATACTCCTTTTTGATACAGTTCAATCGTTGCTTGGACATACCCGTCAATGCTTCCGCAATCATACCGTTTTCCATGGAATTTGTAGGCGATTACCTTACCTGCTTTTGCTTGTTCGAGTAGGGCATCGGTGATTTGTATTTCACCCCCTTTGCCCGGTTTGGTAGTACGGATAATATCGAAGATGTCGGGAGTAAGAATATAGCGTCCTATGATTGCCAGATTGGTCGGAGCATCTTGGGGAGAGGGTTTTTCAACCATATTGGTTACGCGGTAAATACCGCTCTCAATCTCTTCCCCTGCGATAACACCGTATTTATCGGTTTGAGAAGGGTCGATCTCTTCGATAGCGACAATGGAGCATTGATATTTTTTATAAAGTTCAACCATTTGACTCAGTACTCCATCGGATTCGTTGACACATAAGTCATCGGCTAAGATAACGGCAAAAGGTTGATTCCCGATAAGTGTTTCCCCTGTGAGAATGGCATGACCAAGACCTTTCATCTCAATTTGACGAGTATAGGAAAAAGTACATTTATCAATAATATGGCGGATGTCGGCGAGCATTTTTTCTTTTGAAGTCCCCTTGATTTGATGCTCGAGCTCATAGCTGACATCAAAATGATCTTCAATGGCACGTTTACCCCGACCGGTGACGATTGCCATGGTATTCATCCCAGCATCCATTGCCTCTTCGACACCGTATTGAATGAGAGGTTTGGTTAAGACGGGAAGCATCTCTTTGGGCATTGCTTTGGTGACGGGTAAAAAGCGGGTACCATATCCAGCCGCAGGGAAAAGGCACACAGATATAGGAGATGTTTTTTTCATTAATTGTCCATAATTTTTAAATTAATTTTTCATAAACCAAGACGTTATTTCACATAAAAAAGGTGCTAAATAGAACTAAGATTATCACATAACTTGACTTAAAAAAAGTATTTTTTGGAGAGGGAATTATTATGCAGTGGCTCCGGATACTGGATTCGAACCAGTGACCAAGTGATTAACAGTCACCTACTCTACCGCTGAGCTAATCCGGAATGTTTAAGAGGTCGTAATTATAGTGAGCTTTGTCTTAATTGTCAAGATTTTTGAGCGATTTTTGGTCGTTTTCTCTCACTATTTTGTGATGGGAGGTAAAAAACGATATTTGAGCGTTCAATTTTGGTTATTTTCCCTTCATTGAGGAGGATATGGAACTGTTTTTTAGATTCTTCGTTGAAAAGAGCGTTGATGTCATCATCGGTGAGGGGACGTTTATCGAGTGTTGTGAGTATTTCATCTTGTGAATAGTGTGAAGGGGTAGCGGTTGCATGGGTGCGTGAAACGATATGAATAGGTAAAGAGGGATCAAAAATGTGTGAGAGTTCATACAGCTCTTTAAATTCTAATCCTTGTATCGGATAGGCAGGGGGTCTGTCGATGGTGCCAATGTCGATACGCTCACATTTGATGCTTTGCAATGCGGTGTTGAGTGCTAAAACTTCTTGCGGTGAGTTGTTAAGTCCACGAACGAAGAGAATTTCGATAAAAAGCTTCCCTTGATAGAGGTGTGAAAAACGTTGTATCGCATCGATAATAGCAGCAACCTCGATCCCCTCGGCGGGACGGTCAATTTTACGAAATATTTCAGGAGTAGCGGCATCGAGAGAGAGTTTGACTTGGTCGAGTCGCAACAGTGCGTTAAAAACGTTTTCATTACTCAAAGAGGCACTGTTGGAGAGGATGAGGGTTTGGATATTTCCCTTTATAGCATCAATGCACGTGATAAGCTCATTTAAATGAGGATACATGGTCGGTTCACCATTGGCGGTGAGGGTGATGACATCGATATTGGGGTGGCTTCGAAGGGCTTCATTTAAATCATGGAGTATTGTTTCTACACTGGTTACCGTATGTTGTGCTTTGATGGCTTGCATGGGGGTAAGTTCACAGTACAGACAATCAAAATTGCACTGTTTGGTAGAGGAAGAGAGATCAATCCCAAGCGACACACCAAAACGGCGTGAATGGATGGGACCGAAGATGGTATTCATCTTTATTAGACTTTTTTACTGACTCGTTGGCACTCGGCGACAAAGTGCTGTGCATTTTCAACAGGAACATCGGGGAGAATTCCGTGCCCTAGATTGAAGATGTGGCGACGTCCTCCCATAATCTCTTGGAGTGCTTCGACGGATGCGGTTGTCTCCTCTTTGGAGTACAAACGGCATGGTTCCATATTGCCTTGGAGTACATAACGATCACCTAACTTCTCTTTAGCAAGAGCCATAGGGGTACTCCAGTCGACACCGAATACATCGAAATTTCCATACACGTGATCTAAAAAGGCAGGGACTCCTTTTGGGAACATAATGACGGGGATATGTGGATATTTGGATTTAAGATATTCTGCAATCTCAACCATATAGCTCCATGAAAACTCATCGTATTTACTTGGTTCAATCGCAGCAGCCCAACTGTCAAAGATCTGTACGACATCAATACCGGATTGGATTTGTTTTTCCATGTAAAGCTTGACCACTTCGGTCACTTTTTTGAGGATTTTATGTAAAAGTTCCGGATTGGAGTACATCATTTTTTTACAAATATTGTAGGTTTTTGTCCCATGCCCTTCGATCATATAGGTGGCAAGCGTCCAAGGTGCTCCCGTAAATCCGATAAGAGCTTTTTCATCACCGCGAGCATCTAGCTGTGAGCGTAGAATTTTGATCGTTTCATACACGTAAGTGAGTTTTGAAGCGGCTTCATCTCCTCCCATGAGGTCGTTTAAATCCTCTTCACAGGTGATAGGTTTTTCAAAGACCGGTCCTTCGCCATTCACAAAATCGAGTTGCATCCCCATCTCGTTGGGAACCACCAAAATATCACTGAAAAGTATCGCGGCATCTACCCCTACAATATCCACAGGTTGAATGGTTACTTCAGCAGCCATATCAGGAGCGTGGCAAAGATTTAAAAAATTTCCGGCACGGCTGCGTACTTTCATGTATTCGGGAAGATAACGTCCTGCTTGGCGCATCATCCATACCGGTGTATAGGGAGTCTCTTTTCCAAAACATGCATCAACAAAAATTTTACTCATTTATTATTCCTTTAGTGTTCGTGATGACCCACTTTACTTAAAAAGTAAAGACCTACTGCAACTGCAGTGATTGAAAGCGCTAGGTAAAGTAGCTCTAAAGCTCCAGTAAACTGGGTATGCCCCACTTTTTGGAAAAAACCGACAACGAGAACCATAACAATGACTTTTGAAATCTTGTCTTTTAGCTGGTCAAGGGAATGGACGGCTAGAAGTTGATTTTCGTGTCCATCTTCATCTTTTGCCGGATCAATATCGGAGATAAAAAGCTCATAAAGACCAAAGGAGAAGATGATCATAATGACACCAATGAGGTATAAATCAACTGCACCGATGATACCGCCTACAACCTCTTCATGAAAGTGCTCTGGATGAGAATAGGTAGTATAGGTATTAATAACATAAAAAGCAGTATTATAGACGTCAAAACTTGCAACAGCAAAGAGCAAAACAGCACCTACAAGGCCAAAAACTACTGCTAAAATGATAATAAAACGTGAACTCCAAAGCCCATGTTCAAATAATTTTTCAAGGAAGCCCATGGTTAATTTCCTTGCATCTCTACCCATTTTTGGGCGATTCGCACGGCATTGGTGGCTGCACCTACACGAAGATTGTCTGCAACAACCCATAAGTGAAGGACATTGTCACGATACAAATCATTGCGGATACGTCCTACAAAAGTTTCATTTTGATCCATACACAGAGATGGCATCGGGTAGATGCTTTCTTCTGGCGTATCCAAAACGATAATGTTCGGTGCTTTACGCAAGAGTTCACGTGCTTCATCCGCATTGACAGCACCATCAAAGGTGAGGGTAAGCGTTTCCGCGTGACCGCGAAGAGTTGGAATACGGACACAGGTTGCACTTACTTCAATGTCTTTGTGCATTATTTTTTGGGTCTCATTGACCATTTTGAGCTCTTCTTTGGTGTATCCCGTATCGGTAAATGAATCGATTTGAGGAATAGCATTGAGAGCGATGCGGTGAGGAAACTTTTTTGGTTCAACGTCATCGAGTTTAAAGGCAAAAAAAGCCTGCATTTGTTCAACAAGTTCTTCCATTGCCGATTTACCGGCACCGGAGGTTGCTTGATAGGTGCTTACATCAATGCGTTGCAAGTCATAGGCATCATCAAGAGGCTTGAGTGCTTGAACCATTTGAATAGTAGAACAGTTTGGATTGGCGATGATACCACGGTTACGCCATTGAGCAATGTCTTCTGGATTAACTTCAGGGACAACAAGAGGGACATCTTCAAACATCCGAAAATGACTGGTATTGTCGATAACGACTGCCCCTGCCGCTGCTGCGTAAGGAGCAAATTCAGCGGATATGCTTCCTCCTGCACTAAAGAGGGCGATTTCAATGTTTTCTTCATCAAAAATAGTCTTTGTTAGTTCTTGAATGGGGAGTTCTACATCATTAAACGTGACTGTTTTCCCGACACTTCGTGTACTGGCAAGAGGGATTATTTTTGCAAAAGGAAAGTCAATTTCCTCAAAAACACGTAAGATTTCTTCACCGACGGCACCGCTAGCACCAACAATCGCGACGTTATAACGTTTCATGGATAAGTTCCTAAAAGTGGATAATAATTTTGCGATTATAGCGAATAGGGGCTTGAAAAAAACTGTATTAAATTCGCCCAAATCCTCGTGCTTCTAAAAACAAGTCATTGACGCTGATCCGATCTCCATCGCTGAGTATCGCAGCACGTTCAACGACGGAGATAAGTTCACGAATATTTCCCGGCCATGTGTAGAGCTGTAAGGCGGCTTTGGCTTCATCATCAAAGGCTTTGGCATTAAAGTTATATTGGGTGCAGTTTTGCTCTAAGACGGAGGTTGCAATCGGGAGTATCTCTTCACATCGTTCACGAAGAGGGGGGATGGTAAGGGGGATAGTATTGAGTCGGTAATAAAGGTCTTCTCTAAATTTCCCCTCTTGGATATTTTGCTGTAAATTGGCGTTGGTGGCACAAATGATTCGAACGTCGATTTTGATACTTTTCGAGGAGCCAAGCCGTCTGATTTCACGCTCTTGCAATACCCGTAACAGCTTTGCTTGGAGGGGATAGGGCATTTCTGCAATTTCATCGAGAAAGAGAGTTCCTCCGCTAGCGAGTTCGAATTGCCCGATTTTAGTCTCTATGGCATCGGTGAAAGACCCTTTTTCAAATCCAAAGAGTTCACTCTCAATCAAATTTTCAGGAATTGCCGCCATATTGATGGCAATAAAAGGTTTGTCATTACGTGGCGACTTTTCATGAATATGGCAGGCGAACACCTCTTTACCTACACCGCTTTCACCCAGTAATAGTATGCTTGCATCTGTCCGTGCGGCTTTGTCAATATAGA
Source organism: Sulfuricurvum sp. (assembly GCA_028714915.1). Lineage (GTDB taxonomy): Bacteria > Campylobacterota > Campylobacteria > Campylobacterales > Sulfurimonadaceae > Sulfuricurvum. The sequence continues at coordinate 131,167 of JAQTLL010000001.1, read as the reverse complement.
TAAGGAGTTTTTCAAGAGCAGGGGAGGTCCCTAAAAAAGAGCCTGATTTAAGGGCACATTTGGGGGCAGTTTTTTTACTCTTTTTTTGTACCGTAGCACTTCGTTCGATGGCGGCTACAAGTGTTTCGATTTCAAAAGGTTTGAGCAAGAAGTCTTTGACCCCTAGCTGAATTGATTCGATTGCACGTGAAAGGGTTGCGTTGCCCGTAATAAAAATAATTTCATATTTCCCTGCCAGAGTTTTGGCAAATTCAATACCGTCCATCCCCGGCATGTTGATGTCGCTGATGATAAGCTCAAACGATTCATCCAGTTTTTTCAGGGCGTCTTTGGAATTTTTAAAGGTATGTACCTCGTAATGCGGATACTCTGCCATAGCAATTTCGAGCGATTTGCGCATATTAATATCGTCTTCAACGATGGCAATTTTCATGGTGGATAAATCCCTTATTGTAATAAGGTTATTGTAGCAGTGTCATCATTAAACTCGACTGCATAGCAGTGTGTTGGAAGGGTGAGGGTTTCAGTGGAGCTGTGAACTTGTCCCCCAATAGCTTGGTGACTTTGCAAATGGAGAGTTTGGTGTGTTACGAAGGTGAAAAATTCTTCTTCATTATGACGCAAAGTAGTCTCTAAAACTTCATTGGATTCGCGAGGGAGGATTAGGGTGTTTTTTTTTACTCCGATACAGGGGGTCATTGATTTGGATACAGAGAGATTTTCAGCATGAATGGTGGAATTTTGGGTAGTAATGCGATAACCGATGAGGAAATCATCCCCCATCAGCGCACACGCACTGATTATTTGGAAAGCTGTGAGTAAGAGATGACGATTTCGAGTTCGACTTCGCATAAACCGTCTTTGAACGTTGTATCCATGACATTGGCACCACGAACCATGGCATCGACCGAGGTACGAACGCTTGAGCGTTGAAGCATCATGTTTTTGACGGAGTCTTGCCCTTCAACATGAACACCTTTAATCCGTTCTGCAATCTGACGGTATCCATCGGCGAGTGCAGCACGTTTTGCCAGAGCATATGCTTGTGCAGGGGATGCGGTTACGCTAGGAGCAACTCCTTGACCGTAAACAGTGATGACAAGCTGCTGAGATGAAGCCAGAGATGGTTCTACACAATTACCATCTGTTCCGCTGTAGACGCATCGAACTTTTACATCATCATTGGCGGCATAGAGACCAGTTTGCAAGGCAGATACGCTTAGAAGAAATGCCAAAGCTGCTGAATATTTCATAGTTAAGTTCCTTTAATAGGCTAAATAGTATCTGACTAAAGCAAATACTATTCCAAAATTAGCGTTCCTTCTTCGGTTTCACTCTCTTCTCCATCCTCATCATCGTCTTCTTTTTTTGGACAACGAGAGATACTTTTTACATCATCACCTTTGATAATGTAGACACCGCTGGTATTGCGTCCTGATTTGGCAATGGTTTGCATATCAACACGGATCATTTTCCCGGCTTTGGTAAGCGCCATCATATCCATCGTTTCATCGACCATGAGACAGCCTACGACAGTGGTTCCTGTTTTACTGTTGAGTTTCATTGCAATAACGCCCGTTCCTGCACGGTTTGTAAGACGATATTCTTCAGCAGTGGTACGCTTCCCAATCCCTTTTTCACTTACCATCAAAATTTCTTGCTCATCATTTTTAATGATATTGGCATCGACAACTACGTCGCCTTCAATTTTGAATTTAATACCACGGACACCGCGCGTGCTTCGTCCTTGGTCACGGGTTTTTTCGATCTCAAATTTGATACATTGGGCGTATTTGGTCACGATAAAGAGATATTTGGTCTCTTCGGTTGCGATATACGCGGTAATAAGAGCATCGTCATCATCGAGGACAATTGCACGAACTCCGTTGCTTCGAACGTTTGAGAATTCATTGAGAGCGGTACGTTTGACTACTCCGTTTTGAGTAAAGAATACGAGTGATTTATTTTCATCAAAATCACTGGTCGGGATGATTGAGCGGATTTTTTCATCGGCTTCGAGATTAATGAGATTGACGACTGCTTTACCTTTTGCGGTACGAGATCCTTCTGGGATTTTGTACACTTTGAGCCAGTGGAGCTGTCCGCGATCGGTAACGAACATTAAGGTATCGTGGGTATTACAGGTAAAGAATTTTTCGATAAAGTCATCATCGTAGGTGGTGACGGCGATTTTGCCCTTACCTCCGCGACGCTGTTTTTCATACGCTACAAGAGGAACCCGTTTGATGTAGCCACGGTGGCTGATAGTAACAACCATCGGCTCATTCGGGATCAAATCTTCGATGTTGATGTCGTCGTAGTTGTCTTCGATTTCGGTGACACGATCAACATTAAACTGCTCTAAGAGTTCAACAAATTCACCTTTGATAATATCTTTGAGGACCTCTTCGCTTCGAAGAATGCTCTCTAGATACTCGACGTGTGCCAGAATTTCTTTAAGCTCATTTTCAATTTTTTCACGCTCAAGACCTGTAAGACGTTGAAGACGCATATCCAAAATTGCTTGTGCTTGGATAGGGGAGAAACCAAACTCTTCAATCAAGCCATTTTTAGCATTTTCGCCATCTTTGCTTGCGCGGATCAGTTTGATAATTGCTTCAATATGGTCGAGAGCTTTTTTCAAACCTTCCAAGATATGGGCACGTGCTTTTGCTTTTTCAAGATCAAAAATCGTTCGACGAATAATGACTGTTTTACGGTGATTAACAAAATGACCCAGCATTTCAAGGAGTGAGAATATACGAGGCTCTTGGTTGAAAACCGAAAGCATAATAATCCCGAAAGTTGTTTCCATATTAGTAGATTTGTAAAGATTGTTCAAGACAATTTCACTCATCGCATCACGCTTGAGCTCGATAACGACACGAATTCCTTCGCGATCTGATTCATCACGAATTTCGCTGATTCCCTCGATGTATTTATCTTTGACTAAATCAGCGATGGTTTCGATAAGACGCGCTTTATTGACTTGATACGGAAGCTCATCAATAACGATAACGTCTTTATTGGCTTTTTTCTCGATATGAGTTTTGGCACGTACGCGGATACGTCCACGACCTGTTTCGTATGCATCTAAAATACCTTTTTTACCGTAAATTGTTCCACCGGTAGGAAAGTCAGGAGCTTTAATAAACTGCATAATCTCGATGAGTGAGGCGTTAGGATTATCCATAAGATGCACCAATGCACTAAGAACTTCTTTTGGATTATGAGGAGGAATATTAGTAGCCATTCCTACTGCGATACCGCTGGAACCATTAATAAGAAGATTAGGGACACGTGCAGGAAGAACGACAGGTTCAACGGTTGTACCATCGTAGTTTTCTACCATATTGACCGTATCTTTTTCGAGATCTTTGAGAAGTTCTCCTGCGTAGCGGGTCATGCGTGCTTCGGTATAACGCATCGCGGCTGCATTGTCTCCATCGACAGAACCAAAGTTCCCCTGACCATCTACAAGCGGCATTCGCATCGCGAACGGCTGTGCCATACGGACAAGCGCATCATAAACAGAGGTATCACCGTGCGGATGGTATTGTCCGATTACGTCACCGACGATACGGGCTGATTTTTTGTATTTAGCACCGGCTGAGAGACTCAGTTTGTCCATTGCATACAAAATACGTCGATGAACCGGTTTAAGTCCATCGCGTACATCAGGCAATGCCCGTCCGATGATAACACTCATAGAATAGTCAAGATAACTGCTCTTGAGTGTGTCTTCTATATTAATATCGTGAATTTCGCTGTTGTCTAGCAGATCGTTCATGCAGTCCCCGAAAAAGTGAAGATTAAGTTTTCGATTATAGCTCAATGAGGCTTAATCTTTATAAGAGAAGAAGGTGATTAAATTTTAAGCACTTGTTTGCAGATAAGTGTTTTGTTTTATCTGTAGAATGGTGGTTGAGTTTTTGATAATATATACCCTGAAAGGAGAAATGAAGATGAAGAAATTCATTTTATCACTATTGCTTTTGCCGATGCTGGCATTGGCAGAAGATGCGGCTGCTGTGGTTGAACCTGTACTTAATTCAGGTGATACGGCATGGATGATGATGTCAACAGCATTAGTAATGCTTATGACACCGGTTGGATTGGCGCTATTTTACGGCGGTATGACAAGAGCAAAAAATATACTTAATACGTACGCAATGGTATTTGGTGCATTTACCGTTGGTTTTATCGTTTGGATTATTGCCGGATATTCATTGGCGTTTGGAACAATGGAAGGTCCATTGAATCAAGTTATCGGCGGATTTGGCAATGTTATGCTTAATGGTATCAGTTGGAAAGAATTTGCAAGCGTTGATCTCGGTCAGCTCTATCCTAAATATGTATTTGTCGTGTTTCAAGGGACGTTTGCGGCTATTACCGTTGCAATTGCATCAGGTTCGGTTATTGAGCGTATTAAGTTCTCGACATGGATGGTTTTTGTTGCAATTTGGGTTCTGGCTGTTTATGCTCCGATTACGCACATGGTGTGGGGTGGCGGTTATCTTTTCAACGAAGGCGCTCTTGATTTCGCAGGGGGTACGGTTGTTCATATGAACGGAGGTTTGGCCGGTTTGGTATTGGCTCTTTTGGTTGGTAAACGTGCCGGTTATCCAAAAACGGCTATGAAGCCCGCAAGTGTTATTTTGACCGCTTTGGGTGCAGGATTGCTATGGTTTGGTTGGTACGGTTTTAACGGCGGATCAGCATTTGGTGCTAATGCAATCGCTGGTGTTGCGTATTTAACTACAACCATTGCTGCTTCTGTTGCAACCATTACGTGGATTGCATTGGAATATGTTGTTTTCAAAAAAGTGACACTCCTTGGTGCAGCTACAGGTGCTATTGCAGGACTGGTTGCGATTACTCCGGCAGCGGGTTTTGTTTTGGTTCAAGGTGCTTTCCTTATCGGTATCTCCGGTGCGATAATCGCATTCTTCGGTGTTATGGTTATGAAGAAAAAGTTAGGTTACGATGATAGTTTGGATGCGTTTGGCGTTCACTTTCTGGCGGGTCTTTGGGGTGCAATTGCGACTGGTATCTTCGCTGTAAATGATAAAGCATTATTATGGGATGGTCCTCTTAAAGCCTCAGGTGATCGACTGGAACAAATTATGGTACAGCTTGAATCGGTTGCAATTGTTGGCGCATTTACCTTGATTGGAACGGTTGTAGTGTATTATATCGCGATGGCAATTACAGGCGGATCACGTGTTAATGATGAAGAAGAGAGCATGGGTCTTGATGAGTCAGTACACGGTGAACGTGGCTTTAACCTATAAGAAGGAATTGAAATGAAAAAAATTGAAGCGGTTATTAAACCATTTAAGCTTGAAGACGTAAAAGATGCTCTTGCTGAAATCGGTATTACGGGTATGACGGTCAGTGAAGTAAAAGGTTACGGTCGTCAAAAAGGACACAGCGAATTGTATCGCGGTGCTGAGTATGTAGTTGATTTTCTTCCGAAAATCAAAATGGAAATGGTTGTTGATGACGCGATGGTGGATCAAGTGGTCAATACTGTTGTTGAAGCAGCCCGTACAGGCAAAATCGGAGATGGTAAAATCTTTGTAAGTGATATCAATCAAATCATCCGTATCCGTACGGGTGAAATGGATATTGAAGCTATTTAATAACACCGTCATTCCCAACTTGATTGGGAATCCAGTGCTCTTAAATACAAAAAGATAGATACCTGATCGAGTTGAGAATGACGAGATTGATTAAAATTTAATCAGTTTTTTTTCTCCAAACTTTCCGATTGGATATATAATGCACACCTTTATCTCAAATCAAAGGTGTTGCATGGATACTGCGTACGTTATTGATACCCTTTTCGCCCTTTTCTCTATTACTCTTATTATCTTGATGGTTCCCGGTTTCGCAATGCTCGAAGCAGGTTTGGTTCGAACGAAAAACGTTTCCAGCGTATTGACTGTCAACGTGATGATTTATGCGGTTGCGTCAATGGCGTTTATTTTAGTCGGCTATGCGCTGGCTTTTGGTGAATTGCAAAGTGCTACGATGAGCAAATGGGCGTTTTTTATGTTCCAAATGGCATTTGTCGGTAAGGCAATTAACATTATGAGCGGTGGTGTCGGTGAGCGGGCAAAACTTTTCCCTCTTACGATTTTTACGATTGTGATGGGTGCATTTATCTATCCGACAGCGGTGAATATCAGCTGGGGAAGTGATTGGCTTAAAGATACTGTATTTGATCTTAATATGGTTGATTTGGCGGGTTCCACAGTGATTCACTCTACAGGTGGATGGGCGTTGCTTGCAGCGATTTTGGTCATCGGTTCACGTAAGGGTCGATATGTACACGATCAAATGCGCGTTATTCCTGCATCGAATATTCCCTTAGTCGTTTTGGGTGCAATGTTGCTGTGGATTGGATGGTTTGGTTTTAACGGCGGTTCTGTTGGCGGGATCTCGACCAAAGAGCTGGCAGACAGCGTTGCTCTGACGATTTTTAATACCAATGTTGCAGGTCTTGCAGGGGCAATTTCAGCCGGAATTTTGATTTATGTCCGCTACAAACTTTTTGATATTACGATGATTCTCAACGGTGCCCTTGGCGGGTTGGTTGCGGTAACGGCAGGAGCGCATCTGTTTACCCTTTATGATGCGTTGGCGGTAGGATTTATCGGCGGTCTTTTGGTCGTTGTTGCGATTCCGTTGTTTGACAAAGTGCGTATCGATGATCCAGTTGGGGCGCTATCTGTTCACCTCGTCAATGGTATTTGGGGAACACTTGCAGTGGGAATTTTTGCAAGTGATGCGGCGAAAAATATCACCTTGCTGAATCAGCTCAAAGGGGTGGCGGAGATTGCTGTTTTCGTCTTTACCGTCTCATTTGTCGTTATCTATCTGATTAATAAAGTGTTTCCTTTCCGTGCAACCGATGAGGAGCAGCAACAGGGACTTGATGTCAGTGAATGCGGACTTGAAGCATATCCTGAGTTTAAAAGGGCGATTTAACAACCTCACGCTATAATTTTCCTACTATGAGTCTAAAAGGGAAACTATGAGCATTTATCGTGAATACGACATTCGAGGAATTTTTGAAGAAGAGCTCAACGAAGAGACTATTACTCGCTTGGGATACGCGCTTGCCGATGAGATGCGCCCTTACGGCGAATATGTTGCCGTTGGATACGATGCCCGTTCTCACTCTCCCATTTTATTTGAATATCTAACCGCAGGGCTTAATGCCGGCGGGATGAAAGTATTGGGGATGGGAATGGTTCCTACTCCGGTCAATTATTTCTGTAATTATCAAGAATTCGATGGAAAAGCGGCGTGTGCGTCGGTGATGATTACCGGTTCTCATAATCCGAGTGAATACAACGGTTTTAAAATTACCATCAACAAACTTCCTTTTTTCGGTGAATCCATTTATGCTCTTGGGCGTACGATTGACATTCTCCCTTTTCCTCTCAAAACACCGCGTGATGTTACAGAAATTGATGCTCTTGCACGGTATAAAGCGTATATGATTAAAGAGTTTTCACACCTTCGGGGGATGAAAGAGCGGATTGTTTATGATTGCGGCAATGGGGTAGCGGGACTTGGCTTGGTGGACATTTTTAGCGCATTGGAACTTGATACGTTTGGTATTTACGTCGATCCGGACGGAACATTCCCCAACCATCACCCTGATCCCAGTGAAGAGCATAATCTTCATGATATTAAGAAAGTTCTATCCGAGCGTGGAGATATTGCGTTTGCGTACGATGGTGACAGTGACCGTATTGCGGTATTGACCCATAAAAACAATATCAAAGGCGACATGATGGCGCTGTTGTTTGCCCTTAAGATGAAAAATCCTATCGTTATCGGTGAGGTGAAATGTTCGCAAGTGATGTACGATACATTACGTGAACGGGGTGCAACGGCGGTCATGTACAAGACGGGGCACTCAAATCTCAAAGTGAAGATGAAAGAACTCCATGCCGATTTGGCGTGTGAAGTGAGCGGGCATATTTTCTTTGCGGATCGTTATTTTGGATACGATGATGCGATTTATGCGACCTTTCGGATGCTAGAATTGGTACATGAAGGGATTGATTTGGACGGTGAAATTGCCAAGCTCCCGAAGGTATTTTCTACCGAAGAGATTAAAGTCAAAACGACGGAGCACGAAAAATTCGCTCTCATCGATAAGCTCAAAGAACTCCTAAAAAATCCACCGGCTGATTTTCCATCTATCCGTGAAATCATCGAAGTGGATGGTGTACGGGTAATTTTTGATAAAGGATGGGGTTTGGTGCGTGCGAGCAATACGACGCCTGTTCTCGTGACCCGTTTTGAATCCACCGAAGAAGCTGAAGCCGTACACTATGAAAATGCTCTAAATGCACTGATTCAAGAAGCCCAAAATCAACTCAAGGTCTAGTCATGGAAACCATAACTCTCACAATGCCACTGGATATGCACGTTCATCTGCGTGATGGTGATATGCTCAATATTGTAGCACCGCTTACATCTTACTCATTTAGCGGTGCATTGGTGATGCCTAATCTCGTCCCTCCCGTGACAACACTTGAGGCGGTAAAAGCGTATCGTCATCGTATCAAACTGGCAATGGAATCGGATGATTTTGAACCCTATATGACCCTCTTTTACCAAAACTATAGCCGTGAGTTTTTGGAGAGTGTCCAAGACCATATCACGGCGATCAAGATTTATCCCAGCGGTGCAACGACAAACTCTGAGGGAGGTGTTGTAAGCTTTGACATCGAGCCGATGCGTGCCACACTCGAAGCGATGAGTGAGTTGGGAATTTGCCTCTGCGTACATGGCGAGACGAACGGCTTTGTGATGGATCGTGAAGCAGAATTTATGAGTGTGTATGAGAAGCTTGCCATAAACTTCCCGAAGCTCAAAATCGTCATGGAGCATATTACAACGCGCGCGGCAGTAGAGATGCTGGATCGCTATGACAACCTTTATGCAACGATTACGGTACATCATTTGATGATTACTCTCGATGATGTAGCAGGGGGAATGTTACGTCCGCACCTCTTTTGCAAACCCATCGCCAAACGCCCGGAAGATCGTGCGGCACTTCTTAAAGTAGCTCTCGAAGCCCATCCCAAAGTGATGTTTGGCTCCGATTCTGCACCACATCCAAAATCAGCTAAAGAGTCCTGTGGATGCGGGGCAGGGGTGTTTACTGCTCCGATTGCTTTACAGCTGCTGTGTGAGATTTTTGAGGCGCACAATAAGCTGGATAATCTGCAAGCTTTTATCAGTGATAACGCTCAAAGAATTTATGGAATTTGTGCCGAATACAAAGAGGTTGTGTTAGCTAAACACGATTTTGTGGTTCCTGAGATGTACGGCGAGGTGGTGCCGATGAGAGCTGGAGAAACATTGAGATGGTCGATTGAGCGTGTCGATTAAGCTTCTCCTTCTTGAAGATGATCTTCTTTTTGGGGAATCCATCCAAGATTTTCTCGAAGAAGAGGGCTTTGAGGTGCAGTTTTGCCGAAATGGTCAAGAAGCACTTAATGCTACCTTCAACTCACGGTATGACCTCTATCTCCTCGATATTAATGTCCCATTGATTGATGGTCTTTCCCTGCTTAAAGAACTTCGAGGTTCTTTGGATGAAACACCGGCTATTTATCTAACCTCCCATAAAGACGCGACCGTTTTGCGTGAAGCGTATGAAAACGGTGCAGATGATTATCTGAAAAAACCGTTCGATACGGATGAGCTTCTTTTGAGGATTCAGGCACTCTTGCGTCGCAGAGGAACAATAAACAAGCGTCATTGTGTCGGAGAATTGTGTTTGGATACGCACCATAAATGTATTCTCTTGGAAGGTCGGGAGATTTTATTTTCTCCCAAAGAGTATCAGCTAATGGCCCTGCTCATCCAAAATGTTGGAAAAGTTGTCACCAAAGAGATGATGATGGATGCGTTGTGGAGTGCATCTGAGTCTATCAGTGAAGGGGCAATTCGCGTCTACATCAACCGACTCAAGCAAGAGATTGGGAATGAGCGTATTCTTAATGTGCGGGGAATGGGGTATCGGCTTGTTCCGTAACGTAGAAATTGCCCTTATTGCACTCTTTATGATGGGCGTTGCTGTGATATTTGCTGTTATCTATGCATTACATGAAATAGTACATATCAAGGAATGGGGTGTTATTGCGCTTGGTATTTTGATAGGTTCGATCGGATTGGGAAAGATTCTCTCTAAAATAGCGATCGAACCGCTCAAAGAGCATGTTTATCATCTTGATTGTTTCTCCAAGGAGACTCTCCATGAACTCAATCTTCCTATTAATACCATTACCGCCAATGTGGCAATGTTACGAAAAACACATGATGATGAAAAGAGTCAAAAACGGCTTGAGCGGATCGAATTAGCTGCGAAGATGTTAAAAGAACGGTATAATGAGCTCGATTATTTGATTAAAAAACAGATGGAGAGAGAAATTATAGAGAACTTTGATCTCTGTGAATTGATTGAAGAGCGACTCTCTTTTTTAAGCGGGCTTTATCCCTCTACCCAGTGGCAACGTGAATGTGAGCCTCTTGAAGTAGAGCTTGATAAAATTGGTTTGGCAAAAGTAATTGATAATTTGGTTGATAATGGGGTGAAATACTCCTGCGGTATTCCCAAAATCACCATCATACTAACAAAGAATACATTGCGTATTTGTGACACGGGGTCTGGGATGGATGAGGTGACACTCATACGGATATTTGATCGCTATTATCAAAGTGATAAAACAATGGCAGGATATGGGATCGGGCTTGGGCTTGTTAAGAAATACTGTGATCGGTATCGTATTGGATTAAGTGTTCAATCACAACTTGGTGAGGGGACGTGCATTACATTGGAATTTAATAAGGGCAAAAATGGAAAATAGCAACATGTTGGAATTTGCACATATGGCAGTAGATTATGGAATTATCGGTATTTTAGTACTTATGAGTATTGCGTCATTAACGCTATTTATTGAGCGAATGATGAGTTATGGTTCAATTCGTATTGAGGAGTATGAGAACAAAGAAAAGCTTGAGCTTGATTTAGGTGATAATGTTTCTACCATTGCAACGATTGGCTCAAATGCTCCTTACGTAGGATTGCTTGGAACTGTTTTGGGGATTATGATCACCTTTTACTCTCTTGGAGATGTGGGTGCGGTTGATCCCAAAAAGATTATGACAGGATTGGCATTAGCCCTGAAAGCGACTGCAATGGGTCTTGTCGTGGCAATTCCTGCTATTATTTTTTACAATATTTTGCTTCGTAAAATGGAACGGCTTTTGACCATGTGGGAAATAAATTCTCAGAAAAAACAAGGGTAATTCCATGAAAATGAAACGAATAGACTCGATTAATGTCATTCCCTTCATTGATATTATGCTCGTATTGCTTGTGATGGTATTAACGACGGCAACCTTTATCAAAACAGGACTTATCCCCGTCGATTTGCCTGAGGCTTCAACAGCGGCAAGTGATCATAAACCCCAAGAGATGAAACTCACTATTAAAAAAGACGGCACGTTATGGGTAGATGAAAAGACGCAAGTTAGCTTGGAAGAGTTTGAGCAAAAAGTTGTTTCGGGCGGGAAAGAGATGAGCGTTGTCTTGTACAGTGATAAAGAGGCGGCATTTCAAAACTTTGTCGGTGTGATGGATGTTCTCAAACGCCTCGGGCATGAACAGCTCTATATCGTCACGGATAAAAAATAAATTCTACTCCGAAAGGAGCAAGCTTTAGTGCCATGTGCTGCAATCGTAGCTAAAGGGATTTGATTCCTTTGGCGTTTTAAAAGGATAGATAGCCATGCACCAAATCAGTAATTACGTTTATGCTCGTGATGAATTGCTGACCATGGATATTCCTACTAAACGCCTTCCCAACCCCTATCACGATTTCCCCTATATGGTTATTGAGGGGGTATTAAGTCCCTCTGAATGCCGAGCTATTGCATACTCTGCGCTACAGGATGAGGAATCGGTGAAGGCGGAACTTCGAGGTCGTGCGCTTGATACGGCTATCCGTAAAACCGATATTCATACCCTCTCCCACCAACACCGTAAAATTTATGACAGCCGATATGCAGTTGTCAAGGGGGAGATAGAAGAATTTTTTGCCCTCTCGCTTTCAAGCTCTACGGATGTGCAGGTATTGGGGTATGAGCATGGAAGTTTCTATCTCAGACACAGTGATGATGCGAGTGAATTCCGTGATACTGCGGGAAGAACTATCGGTTTCCGTACTGTTGCCGCTGAGCGTAAACTCACAACAGTATTGTTTACTACCTCCTACACGCCATATCCTACTGACTCCGACCATTTCAGCGGAGGAGAACTCCTTTTTAATTATTTATGCGATGAGCAGGGCAACACCATTACGCTGCGGCCGGAAGCTGGGGATATGGTGGTATTTTTAAGCAACCCTTATTTTTCCCATGAAGTCCTTCCTGTATTGGATGGTTTTCGACTCTCTCTCGTTCAATGGCATAACGCACTTCTTTAAGATCCCCCTTTTAATTTCCCGTCATACCGTACTTGATACGGTAACCATTTGCTGTTTTTGGATTTCGTGTCGTAGCACGAAATGACGACAGCATATTTATGTACGTAAAACCGTATAAAGTATAATTAATAGAGTATATAAAATCTATTACAATAGATATAAAAGTATATTAAATGTTATTAAATACATATATAATACACTTAATAATAATGATTAAGTATATAAAGAGATATTTAAAGCTTATTTAATACAAAAAAACGTATACTGCTCAAATGGAAACAAACGATCTTTTTAATCTCTTGCATAATGCTCTTGAGGCGCAGCGTAATGGGAAAAAAATATCGCAAAAAGAGATGGCAGCCACTTTGGGTATTTCCATGCGCACCTATCAAGACTGGCGGCTTGGAAATGCAAAACCGCAAGCTGCTGTAGCAGTTTTGAAGATGTTAGGGATGTTGGAAGATGCTGAGATACTTCGAGTGGTACGAAAGATTAATAAACTAAAGGGAACACGATGAGTTGTCTAAGTGAGGGAGAACGTGCAGCATTGGAAGAGATTTTTTTATCCATTTCGGCGAATGAATCGCCATATGAGAAGTGCAGAAGTATCTATGCCAGCTTTTCCCCTTACCTAAAAGAAAAAGCCAAAAGATTAACAGGCTTTGTCCCATCTCAAAAACATTTAAAATCGTATATTAATGTAAAATTATTTTTGCGTACAAAAAAAGAAAAATTAGGAAAGCATTTCGGATTTACACGCCACAGATGATGGGTTTATAGGCTAAATTGTCTATAATAGCGCATCTTTATTCTAGGGTGGGCAATGCGCTACTTTTACTCTTCTTTCGTAATTATGGCGTTTGGCTTGATTGCGGCCTTTTATCTTGGCGGGCTCGCTGCTGTCTACATTGCTTTTTTACTCATTATTTTGGAAGTATCATTATCGTTTGACAATGCTGTTGTCAATGCCAAAGTTCTTGAAACAATGGACCCGATTTGGCAGAAGCGTTTTATTCTCTTTGGTATCCCTATTGCCGTTTTTGGTATGCGGCTCCTTTTCCCTCTTGCTATTGTTGCTATTGTGACGGGTATGGGATTATTTGAAACCTTGCATGTTGCGATGAATCAGCCGGCAGAGTATGAAAAGGCGCTAAAAGGTGCAGAATCAACCATTTTTGCGTTTGGGGGAGCATTTTTACTTATGGTCTTTTTGGACTTTTTCTTTGGTGACCATGATGTCAAATGGGTCACTTTTGTAGAAGGTTCCAAAGCAATGAAACAGTTTTCAGGGGTAGCCAATATTGAGCTCATTACTGCCATTATAGTCGGAATCGGTCTGGGACATGTCACACAGGATTTTGGCGTGGTACTGGCGTTTATGTATGGCGTATTGTTGCATTCATTACTGGGAATTCTGGATCATTTTTTATCCTCTGATACGGTTAAGAGCGGAATTGCCGGTTTTATTTATCTTGAAGTCCTTGATGCCAGTTTCAGTTTTGACGGTGTAATCGGTGCTTTTGCATTGACAAGTAATATCTTTATTATTATGATCGGACTTGGAGTTGGTGCAATGTTTGTCCGAAGTATTACTCTTTATTTTGTTCAACATAAAGTTTTGTCACAGTTTCGCTATCTCGAACATGGTGCGCACTATGCGATTGGCATTCTAGCAATTATTATGTTACTCAAAATCACTACACATGTCAGTGAAATGGTGACAGGGACGATAGGAATCGGGCTTATTAGTATTGCCTTTGCCCACTCTCTTTGGGAGAATAGAGAGCTTAATAAGATTTAAGGGGCTTTAATTCCCCATTTTTTATATCCCTTAATGGTTCCATAAAGACTGAGGGTAAACCAGATTACCTCCATGATAAACGAAGCAAGATTCCAAGCATAGAGAAGTGAGATGAGGATAAATACCGCTCCTGTCGTATTTAGAAGCGAAAACAAAAAGCCTTTGGGGTGCATTCGATCGATTTGCATCAAGATATAGGCAATAACAATAATGAAAACACCGATTATCCCAATAATATCTCCGATACCAGGGGTCATAATCTTCCTTTAATATAATACAGCAATATAAAGAGTTTAATAACTTTAGCTATTAAACTCTTCTAGCAGTGTATACTAAATAGTATAATAATAGCTACAGCCACCCTTTTGAGTCATTCAAAATAGCTTTATTATTGAGATCAAAATTATCAACGAGCATATCAATAACGTGGGTACCATTTTTAAAATATAGCTCTGAATCGGTTGTATTCTCACTGGGTGTTAAAACTTTTGTTTTTACTAAATCGGTATATTTTTGAATGGATACTTTAATTTGATCTAATTTAGTATTTGTATTAGCAGGATATTGCTCTTTGTGTTGAGAAACAATCTTTGTCATGTCTGTTTGAAACTTGGATGAGAGTTTATTTGTGGCAACGATGATGGCCAATATTTTCATCTTCTCTTCCTCATTAATACTTCCTTTGGCAATAACTCCCGATCCAAGACCTCGTAATTGCCCAATATATTCAGTTAACGGCAAAATATCTTCCATCATTATATTTGTACTATTTTGTCCAAAAGGACTTAAATCTTTTGAGCCATGCTTACTGACACTTTGCGCAAGCATTAAAAGTTTTTCTATTAATCCTGTATAGTGCTCAAATGCTTCTGTTGGTTTAAGCTTAATTGCTTTGCGGTTAAGGTCTATAAGCGCATTGCTAATATCGGTTGATCTTTTATTGATAACAGGATCTGAGGCCAGTGGTAATGACTCCATTGTTCCGATTGCTGTTTTCATATCATCTCGGTAGGTGTACATAAGCAGTAGCGTAGCCGTATTCCCGTTGAGATAAGCATTGGTTGAACCTCTTGTCTTTTGCGTTGCTATAACTAACTCTTTTAAGGCATTAACATACCGGCTGCTATCCGCCTGATTATTATTGCTGAATAGAGCCTTGGCATATATAGTACCCATTAAGAGGGTTAAAATGAACAGTATTCGCATTATTGTACTCCTTAAGAAATGATATTATCCATGCTAGTATAATAGAGCTTTAAGATTAAAGTCTTGACTTATATCAATATATTTGTAAGGAAGAGAGTATTGAGGTAAAAAAAGATATTAAAAGAAGATTGGGGGGCTCAAAAGATAAGAGCCCCAATACGTATAGAAGGAAAAATTACATCATCCCAGGCATTCCGCCCATTCCACCCATATCCGGCATCGCAGGTTTATCTTCTTTGATTTCATGGATGGTTGCTTCGGTAGTAAGAAGCATGCTTGAAACGGAGGTTGCATTGGTGAGCGCTACACGTTCTACTTTGAGAGGATCGATGATCCCTGCTTCAAACATATCAACGTATTCTCCAGTAGCAGCATTAAATCCGATATTTTCATTGGTAGCTGATACAATTGTATTGACGACAACGCCTGCATCATACCCTGCATTTTCAGCAATTTGTTTGACCGGTGCTGTGATTGCACGGAGGATGATTTCCCATCCGATTTTTTGATCACCGCTAAGATCGTGTTTCACTTTTGCTGCTGCACGGATAAGTGCTGCTCCGCCGCCGATAACGATACCTTCTTCAACTGCTGCTTTCGTAGCTGAAAGTGCATCGTCAACACGGTCTTTTTTCTCTTTCATTTCGGTTTCGGTTGCAGCGCCTACTTTGATAACGGCAACACCGCCGGAGAGTTTTGCGAGACGTTCTTGGAGTTTTTCTTTATCGTATTCGCTTGTCGTAGTTTCGATTTGAGTACGGATTTCTTTAATACGTGAGTTTACCGCTTCTTTGTCGCCAGCACCATTGACGATAGTGGTATTATCCTTGCTGATAACGACACGTGACGCTTGCCCCAAATCGGCAACGGTTGCACTGTCGAGTGTTCGTCCGATTTCTTCGGAGATAAGCTGTGCACGAGTAAGAACGGCGATGTCTTGAAGCATTGCTTTACGGCGGTCACCAAATCCCGGAGCTTTAACGGCTGTGATGTTTAATACGCCACGCAATTTGTTGACCACGAGGGTTGCTAACGCTTCACCGTCTACATCTTCAGCAATGATGAGAAGAGGACGTGAACTTTTTTGTACTTGCTCTAATACGGGGAGCAAATCTTTAAGGTTTGAAATTTTTTGGTCAAAAAGGAGAATAAACGGATGATCCAATTCAACGGTCATTTTTTCACTGTTATTAATAAAGTACGGGCTAAGGTAACCACGGTCAAACTGCATCCCCTCAACGACGTCAAGCTCGTCATTGATTCCTTTGGCTTCTTCAACCGTGATAACCCCGTCACGACCTACTTTGTCCATCGCTTCGGCGATCATCGCACCGATGCGCTCATCCGAGTTGGCTGAAATCGTGGCAACTTGTGCAATCTCTTTTTTATCATTGATAACACGTGAAGCCGCTTTGAGCTCTGCTAAAATGGCTTCGGTTGCTTTGTCCATACCGCGTTTGACTTCGATCGGATTTGCGCCTGCTGTGATATTGCGAAGACCCTCTTTAAAAATAGCATTCGCAAGGATCGTTGCCGTTGTCGTACCGTCACCTGCTTCATCGGCTGTGTTGGATGCAACCTCTTTTACCAGTTGTGCTCCCATATTTTCCAATGGATCTTTGAGCTCTACTTCTTTTGCAACCGATACACCGTCTTTGGTGATCATTGGCGCGCCGTAGCTTTTTTGGATAAGAACATTACGACCGCGCGGTCCCATGGTTACTTTGACTGCATCCGTGAGTTTTTGTACCCCTGCGGCTAACTTGTTGCGTGCATCATCTGAATAGTGAATTTCTTTTGCCATAATGGTTTCCTTAAGTGATTAAATTATTTTACGATTCCGAGTAAATCGCTAGTTGCGATGACCAAATACGGTTTTCCCTCAAGAGTTAACTCTGTTCCTGAATATTTACCGAAAACAACAATGTTGCCTACTTCTACGGTCGTTACCTTGTCACTTACTGCCATAACAGTGCCTGATGAAGGTTTTTCTTTTGCATTGTCAGGAATAATGATACCTGATGCGGTTGTCGTTGCCTCTTCGAGACGTTGAACCAATACACGTTTTCCAAGTGGTTGAAAATTCATTGTTTTTCCTTTTGTATTTTATGACGGGATTGTACACGAGTTTGGATTAATAGTCAACACCTTTAGTCCTATTGACTCAATACTATTTAGCCAAAAAATGTAATTTAAAAATATTATTGCTTTTAGCTAATAATAAGTAATGAGTTACTATAATTCCACCCTTATTCAATTCTACACACAAGATGTCAGGGTAGCTCAGCTGGTTAGAGCACTGGTCTCATAAGCCGGGGGTCGGGGGTTCGAGTCCCCCCTCTGACACCATCTTACGCTGTAATTCACTTCAAAACAAATCAAAAACATCTTTAAAGCCATACTCTGAAATATATTTAGCGTTTTACTTTTGTCAACTCTTATCATCTAAAATCGATATTTCTAAAAGCTCTGTGGTTACTCCGTAGGATTTCAGCAGCAAAGATGCAGTTATGATGTCGTTGTTCTCAAGTTTTAATGCTGCACTATAGACTCTTCCCAACAGCCCTGTGTGAACCAAAAGGGCATCTTTGATCTCATTATTAGGGTTGAGTGAGCGGACGATTTGTTCTATGGAAAGATTCATAAGTCCTTTTAGTAAAGAATATAAGGCAATTAATCGGGCATTTTCGATGAGAGCTTCTGTGGGATTAGGGGCAGCATAGGAGAGAAGTTTTAAGATTAAATCAACCCGTTTTTGCGTAAAAAGGGTGTATTTGTTGGTTGCTCCTGTTGAGCTTGTCCCTGATTTAGAATAAATGATAAGCAAAAGCCATTGTGTCAGAGCATTTTTCCCCATTCTCTCTATCATCTCTTTGATGGAGGTGGCTTGATAGGTATGTTCAGGCTGTGTAGAAGTTAAAAATTGGATGAGCTGAAGAGAGAGAGCGCTTTGGCGTTTAAATGAGGTGTAAATTTCTTCCATTGAGGCATCGGTTTGCAGCAGTGAAAACAAGGAGAGAACATCACTGTTTGTTGGATCAATACGACTGTGAGTGATGAGGTGCGATTTGGCAAAATAAAAACCTTGGAAATATTCAAATCCTAATAATTTATACGCTTCAAAAAGTTCATAAAATTCGATTCGCTGGGCGATGAGTTTTATCTGTCCAAAAGGGTTGGGATAAAAGTGCAGCTGTTCAATATCGGTTTGGTTGACATCAAATTTGGCGAAAGAGATATAGGCAAAAAGAGGACCGAAATCTTCAATATACTGTGGATGAAAGGAAGCATTGTCGAGTGCAAATTGATACCCAAGAGAGTGGTAATAGCGGATAGCTTCATGAATTTGAGTTGTATGTTTCATGGTTTCGGAGAGCTCAAAAATAAACTTTTCTTTGGGTAGGGTACGAATGATATTGGTTAGAAGCAGTGGCCCATCAGTATTAATAAATGCAAGAGAGTCTCCGAAGCTCGCTGCCGTTCCGATTTGATTAAGAAGATTGACCAGTACGGAGCTCGTCGCGTGTCTTGGATCATCGATGCGACATTTTCCCTCTTCGTCACGATAGAAAAACTCATATCCAAATATCTGCTCGTTACGATTTATAATAGGTTGGCGGGCAAGGCTAAGGGTATTATTCATTATGATAACTTTGTGATTACTATAGATATGTGAAGTGTACCGTATTTTTGTTTTGATTTCAAAAAATAGCCATAAGATTTTTGAATGAATGATAAAATCTTAGTATGGTATTTGATATAACGCATTATTATTATGATTCTTTCCGCACAAAAAACAAAATAAGTCCTAAAATCATATAAGAACGCAATTATTTTATATTCTTTTTATTCTATTGTTCTATAATCTTTTATCTGAATGATTATTCATAATAAGTGGGGATACTATGGAATTGGGTTTAATCGTAATTTTTTGGTACGGTATTTTGCACGCTTTCGGGCCAGATCATTTGAGCGCTATTGCCGACTTTTCGATTGGTAAAAATGCGAAGAAAACTTTTATGACTGTCAGTGCCTTTGCTGTGGGTCATGGGATAATGCTTTTTGGTTTTGCAAAAATATTACAGTATACCGTTATTTCTGAAGAGGTATTGGGGTACGGAGATATTATCGCATCTAGTGTGATTCTTTGTATTGGAGTTTATCTTCTTTACATGGTCTATGCCAATAAGATCCATTTACACTCTCATATTCATGAGAACAAAAAACACGTACATATTTGGTTTGGAGATGAGCACAAGCATGAATCGTCTACGACATCCGCATTTAGTGTGGGTATTTTGATGGGGATTGGCGGTGTTCGTGGTATGTTGGTAACGCTGGGAGTTCTCCATGGTCAAGCGGTTGATTTCACGATAGTTTTGGCGTTTATCGCGGGAGTTATAGTCGTCTTCTTTGCGTTTGGTTTGGTTATTTTATGGATTAACAAAGATATTTTGACGACCATAAAAAATGTCCGCCGTGTATTTGCTACGGTGGGAATCATTTCTGTCCTTGTGGGCGGGAATATGTTATTAGCTTAAATTAGGAGATTTTAAATGTGTAAAGACTGCGGATGTTCAATTACGGATCACGATCATCACCACGACCATGACCACGGTCACCACCACGATCACGGAGATCATCATTCCCATAACCACCATGCAGCACATGAGACATTGCACCATAATCCACAACTTAACGACATCAAAACGATTGCGGTGATTAAAAAGATTTTGGATAAAAACGATCAAGAGGCACAGAACAATCGGGAGCATTTTGACGAGCATCATGTATTGGCGATCAATCTGATGAGTTCTCCCGGAAGCGGAAAGACGGCACTTTTAGAAGCAATGGCAGGAAAAGCCCCGTTTAAATTTGCCGTCATCGAAGGGGATTTGGAGACGTCGCGTGATGCGGATCGTTTGAAAGCTGTCGGAATTTTTGCGGTGCAGATTCAAACGGGAAGTGCGTGTCATCTGGATGCGTTTATGGTGCATAAAGGGCTGCATGATTTGGCGATTGCTGATTTAGATGTCTGTTTTATCGAAAATGTCGGCAATCTCGTCTGTCCGGCGAGTTACGATGTCGGGTCACATCTGAATATCGTACTGGTCTCTATCCCTGAGGGGGAAGATAAGATTGCCAAATATCCGGTGATGTTCCGTCAAGCCGATTTGATCCTTTTTACAAAAACCGATTTGCTCCCTTATTTTAAATACGATATGGAGAGAGAACGCTCTGAAGCGCGAAAAATCAAACCGGGTGTTGATATTTTAGAGG
The DNA here is from genome assembly GCA_028714915.1 of Sulfuricurvum sp. Taxonomy (GTDB): domain Bacteria; phylum Campylobacterota; class Campylobacteria; order Campylobacterales; family Sulfurimonadaceae; genus Sulfuricurvum. The sequence goes on along the minus strand of JAQTLL010000001.1, from coordinate 110,356 downwards.
TCAATATCAACAATGAAGTCTCTATTCAAAGAGTGATCGATTGGATTGAATTTAAACGAAAGATGAGAGCGTAACAATGTGTTTATCCATACCGTCAAAAGTTGTCAAAATTGACACAGAGTACAATATCGCAACCGTCGATACGATGGGAGTGCAGCGAACTGCCAGTTTGGAGCTGATGGAAGAGGGATCGGTGGTTATTGGGGATTATGTCCTTTTGCATATCGGTTTTATTATGAATAAAATCGATGAAGAAGATGCGATGGAGTCGCTACGGGTCTATCAGGAGATTCTTGAAGCATTGGATGAAGAAGAGCGTCGGCAGTTGGTGATTGACGATGAGAAGGTGAATGGCGAAGCCAGAGAAACTCCCCTGGGGGAGAACTGCCCCAATCGAGAAGCGGTATGAGCTCGCTGCAACTTAAAGATTTGTATGACGGTTTTCGCGATCCGGATGTCATCAAAAGTTTCCAAAAACTGATCGCAAGAGAGGCAGAGAAACTTAATCGTACCGTGAATATCATGGAAGTGTGCGGCGGACATACCCATACGATTATGAAGTATGGTTTAGCTCAGCTATTGCCTTCAACGATCAATTTTATTCATGGTCCCGGATGTCCGGTGTGCATTATGCCCAAAGAACGGGTCGATCATGCATACGTCCTTTCACAGCAAAGTGATGTCATTTTGCTCACGCTTGGGGATATGATCAAAGTTCCCGGCAGTCACGGTTCGCTCCAAGATGCCAGAGCGAAGGGTGCTGATGTACGTTTCGTTTATTCCCCGATGGACGCGCTCAAAATAGCCGAAGAAAATCCCGATAAAAAGATTATTTTCTTTGCGATCGGATTTGAGACGACGACCCCGATGAGCGCGGCACTGCTGGATGTCGTGATCAAGCGCGGGATCAAAAATATCTTTTTTCATATCAATCACGTCACCGTTCCCGAAGTGATGAAAGAGCTGATCGACAGCCGTGACGAACATGTTAACAGCTATGACCACCGCATTGATGCCTTTATCGGGCCTGCCCACGTGAGTGTCATCAGCGGATCAAAAATTTATGAAATTTTTCCAAAGCACTATGGCATTCCCGTTGTTGTTTCAGGATTTGAACCGGTCGATGTAATGGAAGCGATTTACATGATAATCAAGCAGTTCAATGAGGGGCGAAGCGATTTGGAGATCCAGTACAAACGGCTCGTTACCCATGAGGGGAATCTCAAAGCCCAAGCTCTAATCGAACATTATTTTGAGAAAGTCGATCTGTTCAAATGGCGGGGGATGGGAAATGTCCCCAACAGCGGGTTGAAGCTTAGGGAAGAATTCGCGGCATTTGATGCCGAAGTGCTGTATAAAGAGGTTCTTCCGTATGAGGAGATAGACGATCATAAACTCTGTATCTGCGGCGATATTTTGCGCGGGTTTGCCAAACCTCAGGAGTGCAGCGTGTTTGGAACAGCGTGCAAACCGAGTTCCCCGTTGGGAAGCTGTATGGTCAGCAGTGAGGGGGCGTGTGCCGCTTATTATAAATACGGGAATTTACTATGACAAAAAATATTGTACTGGCTCAAGGCAATGGCGGAGAAGAAAATGGCGAGCTGATCTCTAAAATATTTTACAAACACTTCAAAAATGAGATTTTGGAAAAAAGCGAAGATGCTGCCATTATCGATGGTGGGCGATTAGCGTTTACGACCGACAGTTTTACCGTCAGTCCTATCTTTTTTGACGGCGGGGACATCGGAAAACTTAGTATTTGCGGAACGTGCAACGATTTGGCGATGATGGGGGCAAAACCTACCTATATGACGTGCGCGGTGATTGTCGAAGAGGGATTTGCGGTTGCTGATTTGGAAAAAATCGTCCGGTCGATGAAAAAAGAGCTTGATATTAACGGTGCTATGATCGTGTGCGGTGATACGAAAGTTGTCCCTCGCGGAAGTGTCGATAAAATTTTTATCAATACGACAGGGGTCGGAGTTGTCCAGAAAAGAGGAATTTCGTCGAATTGTGTCACCCAAGCCGATACTATTATTATTTCCAACCAAATAGGCAAACACGGTGCGACGATTTTCGCCAACCGCGAGGGGATGGAGTTTAGCTCTGCCTTGCAGAGTGATTGTACTTCACTGTGGCCGTTGGTCGAGAAACTGCTGGATGAGGGTATCCAAATTACGGCAATGCGGGATGCAACGCGCGGCGGTGTTGCGGCAGTGCTCAATGAGTGGGCGAAACAATCAAAAGTGTGTATCGAAGTGAACGAAGAGGCTCTCCCTGTGAGCGACGAGGTACGGGGAATTTGTGAAATACTGGGATTTGAAGCGTACAATCTTGCCAATGAGGGGACGTTTGTTTTGGCGGTGAAGAGTGAAGATGCAAATAAGGCACTAGAGGTTTTGCAGGGCTTTGAAGAAGGACACTATGCAGCGATTATCGCTGAAGTAACCCATCAGTATGACGGACGGGTTGTCTTGTTAAGTGCATGGGGATCAAAACGGTTTATGGATTTGCCAACTGGGGAACTGCTTCCTCGGATATGTTAAGAGAGCTTCGAAACAATGCGTATTTTACTGATTGTCAGCGCCTTTAATTCATTAACGCAGCGTATCTTTTGTGATCTTCGCGATCGCGGGGAAACGGTAGGTATCGCCTTTGCCATTAATGACTCTCAGCTCATCGAAGAGGCAGCTGCCTTTGAACCCGATCTTATCCTTTCACCGTTTTTAAAAAAGCGGATTCCCGAAGGTATCTGGAGTGCGATTCCTACGTTTATACTCCATCCAGGAATTGCGGGAGACCGGGGAGCGCATGCACTGGATTGGGCGATCATGAAAGAGGAGCGTATATGGGGAGTGACGATATTGCGGGCGAACGGCGAATACGATGCGGGAGATATTTATGGGCATGGTACGTTTACGATGCCCGCTTTCGCAAGTAAAGCTTCGATCTATCGCAATGAGGTGAGCACCCTTGCATCAAAACTGGTGGTCGAACTGTTTGAGTCGCTTGATGATCCTTCCTTTGTCCCCATGTCACAACATGAGCACAGTTTGCCCGGATCGGCGCATTTGGTGATGACACAACTGGATCGTCGTATCGATTGGGAGAGTGACACCACCGATGAGATACTCAAAAAAATTCATACCGCTGACAGTCATCCCGGTGTTGTTGATACCCTCTTAGGAGTGGAATGTACGATGTATGGGGCGCATAAAGAATCAATACTTCGCGGCGGAATAAAAGAGATTTTGGCGAAGCGCGAGGGGGCGATTTGTATCGGGACGCGAGACGGAGCCATTTGGATTTCTCATCTTAAAGAACGCCATGCTCCGAGCATCAAACTCCCCGCGACGTATCTCCTCAAAGATCGCCTTAAAGGGGTGAGGGAAGACCGGTTGCCCCTCTTTGTCGATCCGAAATTGGAAACGTTTAAAGAGATTACTTTTTATCAGCGGGACGAAGTGGGGTATCTCGGATTTGATTTTCATAACGGAGCAATGGGTGCACACCAATGTGTACGGTTGAAATACGCATTTGATCATCTCAAACAATCGGGTATCAAAGTATTGGTATTGCTGGGGGGGAGAGATTTTTTCTCCAACGGTATCCATCTCAATATCATGGAAGATTCCAAAAAATCGGATGAGGACGGATGGTCAAATATCCACTCGATGAATGAGGTTGTCAAATCAATTTTACTGTGTGAGGAGGTTCTAACCGTGAGTTCATTACATCGTAATGCCGGAGCAGGAGGGGTATTTTTAGCTCTTGCGGCCGATCATGTCGTTGTCCGCCAAGGGGTTGTCCTCAATCCCCATTATCAGACGCTTGGATTGCACGGAAGTGAATATTGGACCTTTACACTGCCCCGTCGTATCGGAGGAGTCAATGGACAAAAGCTGACCCGTGCTGGTTTGCCGATCAGTGCCGAGCGTGCGTACTCGATTGGTTTGGCGGATATGTTGCTTTGTGAAGAGGATGAACGCTATTTTGAAGAGCTTCATCTTTATTGTCAGAAACTGTATGGGGATGAAGATCGGTATTATAAACGGTTGGATGCCAAACGCGATACGATTATGAATCCTGATTTTTTGAGCGAAATTAAACACCATCGCGACAACGAACTTGAAAAAATGTATCCGAGTTTTTATGATCCAAACAGCGATTTTAACCGTCTGCGCAAAGAGTTTGTCTATAAACTTTGTCCGATTCAGACCCCCAGTTATTTAAAAGGAGCAGATTAATGCATGAATATTCGATAGTGCAGGCATTATTGACCCAATGCGAAGAGATAGCACGTGAAAATGAAGCAGAGTCGGTCAAAAAAATTATCGTTAAAATCGGCAAGATGTCCGGAGTTGAACCCCATCTGCTCGAAATTGCGTTTAATACGTTCAAAGAGAAGACTGTGTGTGACGCTGCTGAGTTTGTGATGAATGTGCAGCCGTTGACGATAGAGTGCAATCAGTGTAAAACCATCACGGTATTGGAAGAGATTTATTATAAATGTCCCGACTGCGACAGTCTGGATGTTCATGTGATCGATGGCGAAGATATGTTTTTAATGACTTTGGAAATGGAGTAAATAATGCAAGAATATTGGGAATTGTATATGAAACAAATCGACGGCAATATCGCCTCGGTTTTAGTGAATGCGGGTATTTCAGCAGAGTTGCCCAGTGAGGATAAGTACTTTATGGGATTTATCAAAATAGCGATGAAAAATCCGAACGATAAAGGGCTTATTTCCCAAGAGGAAGAGGCAAGCTTGAGCTTTATTGAAGATAAAATTGAGATGGAATCCCTGCGATACCGTATCGGCAATTATGTCGGTAAAATCGTCTCTAACGGCGAGATGACCTTTATCTATTATCTCAAACACAATTTTGAGTGGGCTGATATGGTTCAATCGGCGATGAAAGAGTTTTCGGATTATAACTATGAATATGGCTCAAAAATGGATCCCGATTGGGAGATATACCACAAGCTTCTTTTCCCGACCTCTATCGAGTGGCAAATTATCCAAAATCATAAAGTATGTGATAATTTAAAAGCCAAGGGAGACTCGCTTCATTTGGCTCGGGCGATTGAGCACAAGGTCTATTTTGAAACCGCAGAGCAACGAGACTCTTTTGTAGAGCGTATTGAATTGGAGTCTTTTAACGTAAAAGATTTGATAGAACCTAATGAAAATACTCCGATGTTCGGTCTTGGTTTTTACCGTCAGGATAAACCGTTTTATTATGATATTGATACTCTGACATTGCATCTTATTGATCTGGCAAATCAATGTGAAGGTCAATATGACGGGTGGGAAACGAGTGTTGTGAAGATTTAACCGTCTTGAATCTTATTCTTTTAGTACATTAAAAAATAGGATTGCCTTAGGTTGAAAAATTTGGTATAAAAATATGCTACCATACCTTTTACGCTTCATTATATTATATAAGGCAAAGGGGATTGTATGCATTTAATGAACTTATTTTCTCCTGCTATTGCCATGATGAGCAGCATGAAATATCCCAAAAAGCTTGCACTGGCAACAGCCGTATTTTTTCTCCCTTTTCTCCTGTTTTTGTATACGGGATATGATCATATTCAAAGCGAATCCCGTTCGATCCAGAAGCTTCAGTCCGGACTGGCGTATCAACAGAGTATTCGATATTTTTTTGAGTATATTCCGCTTGAGAGGGGGATGACCGTTGCTGTACAGCAAGGAGATCTTTCCTATAAAATAAAAGTAGAAGAGAACTTCAAGCGTATTGAAGCTGCGATGGACAGTGTTGATGCCATAACCGCACCGACACCCTCCGTTACTGCTGAATGGAAGGTGATAAAAGCCCAATGGCGGGAACTGCGAGACGGGCTTTGGAAGCGATCTTCACTCGAAAACTACCGCAATCATACACTCTTAATTGATAAAATTCTTCTCCTCATGGAGCATATCGGTATTGAATCGTACACAATTACCGATGCTGATTTAAGCATTTACAATCTTGTCCAGATTTTGAGTGATCATATACCGGCATTAATCCAATATACAGGGCAGGGACGGGCGATTGGTATGGGTGTTATTTTGAAGCACTCTATCACCTTTGACGAGCAAAAAGAAGCGACAATCCTGTACGGGAAAATTCGCTCTCATTTGGACGGGATTATCGATAATAGCAATATTGCCTGTGAACGCCATCCGGAAATATGTCTCACGGTTGCACCGGCTGTTTCGGCAACGCGGGTAGATAGTGAGAATTTTTCGACTCTTTTTACGACACACATTTTAAATACCGATCATTGGACGATCAATCCTACCCATTATTTTCAAGATACTACCCATACGATCACTACCTATTTCAACGCCTACGATACCATAGCCATAGCGCTTCAATCGCACTTAAATGACAGGCTTTCTCATCTGAACCGTCAAATGGTCGCCGGCTGGATTGTTGCGTTGATGGCTCTTTCTTGTTTAATTTATTTTACGATTGGGTTTTATTTGGCATTCATGGGAGCCATCAACGATCTTACCGGAGCTGCACGTTTGATCTCTATAGGTGAGTATGTTGCCCGTATCCCGATCAGAACTGATGATGAAATGGCGGATGTCTCCCATGCGTTTAATGATATGGCTAAAAAAATCGGGCAGTCATTTGCTTTTTTAGAGAGCTACAAAAAAGCGGTTGATGCCAGTAATATTCTCTCCATCACCGATCCAAACGGAACTATCACCTATGTCAATGACCAGTTTTGTCTTAGAACGGGATATATGCGTGAAGAGCTGATCGGAAAAAACCATCGCATCTTCAAAAATTCGGAAACTCCCGATGAGGTTTATCGCATATTGTGGAAAACAATCCTCGATAAAAAAATATGGACAGGTATTTTGAAAAACCGAACAAAAGATGGGGCCATTTACTATGCCGATTCGGTTATTATCCCGATTTTGGATGAAGCGGGAGAGATTGTCGAGTTTGTTTCGACGCGGCACGACATCACCCAGCTCATCAATCAAAAAGAGCAGCTTGTTCACCAGTTGCACACCGATACACTCACCCATCTCCCCAACAGGACAAAACTGTTAGAAGATTTGGTATTGATGAAAGAACCTGCCTTGATTCTTATTAACATTGATCGTTTTGGCGAAATCAACGATTTTTACGGTACCGAAACGGGCGATGCTATTTTACTCGCGATGCCAGAGCGCATAGCTTCCAGTTTCATCCCCGATAGCTTCACTTTATATCGTATCTATGCGGATGAATTTGCTCTCTTATGTGAGAGTTGTTCTTTTGTAAACAGCTCTTGCGAGGATTTTGTAAGCTTACTGCATTCTCATATTGAGAAATCCCCCTTTTATGTCAACGACAGCAGTGTGATTGTCAAGGTAACCATAGGGGCGATGATTGACCCGGCTGCCGCTGTGCGGGAGCATACGGAAGCAACTCATCTTTTGACCGATGCCGATATGGCTTTGCGTTATGCAAAGCGGCAGGAAAAAGAGTTTGCTATTCTTCACGACATTGGTACGATCCGACAAGATATTGCACGTAATATCGAGTATATCGGCAAAATTAGAGATGCAATCGCAGCGAATAGAATTATCCCGTTTTTTCAGGGGATCATAGACAATCAAGCCCATGATACTATCCAAGCTCAACCCTACTATCAGCAGATCATTGACAACCGTTCGGGGCTTCCGACGAAATATGAGTGCCTTATCCGGCTGATAGAGCCCGGCGGTAAAATTGTATCCCCTTTCTTATTTTTGGATGTTGCAAAAAAAGCAAAACTCTATCCCCAGTTAACACGGATTATGATCGAAAAAACTTTTTTATTTTTTCAGGAAAATATCTATGAATTTTCGATCAACCTTTCGGTTGAGGATATTTTAGATCCGCAAACGGTTCAGTTTATTCTCGATAAACTGGAACACTCAGGTATAGCAAACCGGGTCATCTTTGAAATTCTGGAATCGGAAGGAATTGAAAATTTTGAAGAGGTACGGCAGTTTATTGACAAAGTAAAACAGAGGGGAGGACGTATCGCGATTGATGATTTTGGAAGCGGATATTCTAATTTTGCCTACATTCTCAATCTGCAGGTGGATTTTATCAAAATTGATGCCTCTCTGATAAAAAATATTGATACAGACGAAAACAGCCGTATTATTGTAGAGACGATTGTTGCCTTTGCTAAAAGACTTGGGATCAAAACGGTTGCCGAATTTGTCCACTCCAAAGAAGTTTTTGAGACCGTCAAAGAAATCGGTGTTGATTTTTCACAGGGATTTTATTTTCATAAACCTTCACAATACTTATAATACTCGCATAGAGTAAGAATCCCCCCTAGTTGCCAGCATAATTCATCACATACCCTACTAAAATACTATGTTTACTAGACAATAAAATATACTTTCGTTAGAATACCGTCAAATATTACTGAATGAATATTCAGTCTTGTTGTTTTAATCAAGCGCTTTTAGGTGTGAGTCACATCACGAGGAGTCTTTACTAAACCCTATGAAGGAGGGAACGATGAAAATAGCGGCCAACATTACAGAGTTAATCGGTAATACACCACTGGTTAAACTGAAATATGTAGAAAATGAAACGACACTGTTAGGTAAATGCGAATTTATGAACCCATCCGGATCGGTAAAAGATCGAATCGGCAGTAATATGATACTCAAAGCAATAGCACGAGGCGAGATTACGCAAGAGAGTGTTATCGTTGAACCTACCAGCGGAAATACCGGGATTGCACTTGCCTCTGTGGCAGCAAATCTTGGATTAAAATTGATTCTGACAATGCCCAGTTCCATGAGTCTTGAGCGCAGACGGCTTTTGGTGGCGTTGGGGGCTCAAATCGTCTTGACTGAACCTAAAAAGGGGATGGGTGGTGCGGTTTCAAGAGCATTGGAACTCTCACAAACACTGCCCAATGCTGTTTTGTTACAGCAGTTTAACAATCCGGATAACTCTGAGATTCATCGAACGACAACGGCAGAGGAGATATGGAGTGATACGGAGGGCAAGGTTGATATTTTTGTCGCTGCCGTCGGTACTGGGGGGACGATTACGGGTGTGGGGGAAGTGCTAAAACGCTATAACCCAAATATTCAGGTAATCGCGGTGGAGCCGGATACGTCACCCGTTTTATCGGGAGAACCCTCAGGTGCGCATAAAATCCAAGGAATTGGTGCTGGATTTATTCCGCAAGTGCTCAATACGAAAGTTTATGATGAAATTGTTCGGATTACGAATGAGGAAGCCTTTGAAGCTTCCAGAGAAATCGCAAAAAAAGAGGGGCTGCTGGTGGGAATTTCCTCCGGTGCCAATATTGCCGCTGCACGCAAGATCGCGGCTCGTCCGGAAAATAAAGGGAAAACAATCGTCACTATTTTGTGTGATACCGGTGAGCGGTATTTGAGTACGGAACTTTATGAGTTTCCAGAGGAGAATACTTGAGATGAGAGACAAACATTATCGCAGTGTACTTAAAGCCGTCTCTTGGCGGACGGTGGGGACGATTGATACGATGGTTATTGCCTTTTTTATTACCGGAAATTTGATTTGGGCACTTTCCATCGGATCGATTGAAGTTTTTACGAAGATGGTCTTATATTATTTTCATGAGCGTATTTGGGACACAACAAATTTTGGACGAATAAAGATAGTCAAAAACGACTATCAAATTTAGGGGTAACGATGAAAAATACGATTGAGTTATTGAACAGAGAGTTTGAAAATGAACCGATTGAGAAAATATTGGCTTATTTTACCCAAACCTATAAAGAGAAGATTGCCTTAGCAACGAGCTTTGGAGCGGAAGATCAGGTCTTGACCGATTTGCTGCTGAGACAAAATCCAAAGGCTAAAATTTTTACTCTCGATACGGGGCGATTGAGCGAAGAGACCTATACCGTGATGGATCAGACGAATAAAAAATACGGTATTAAAATCGATGTCTATTTTCCCAATAGTGCGGATATTGAGGTTCTCTATCAACGTCAAGGGATCAACGGATTTCGTGAGAGTGTAGAAAATCGAAAAATGTGTTGCCATGTCCGTAAAATCGCACCGCTTCAACGGGCGTTAAAAGGGCTGGATGTCTGGATTACCGGACTGCGACGCGCTCAGTCCCCGACACGCGAAACGATGCGACTGGTGGAGTGGGACAAAGCAAACGGATTGATTAAGCTAAATTTGTTAATCGAGTGGAGCGAAGAGGACGTTTGGAGCGCTATCAATGAAAATAAGCTCCCCTATAACGCATTGCATGATTTGGGGTATCCGAGTATCGGATGTGCCCCGTGTACCCGTGCTGTGAGTGAGGGAGAAGATATACGCGCCGGACGATGGTGGTGGGAAAACCCTGAACATAAAGAGTGCGGCTTGCACCTAAAGGGAGGCTGATAATGTCTGTTTTACTGGCGATTTTGCGTCAAATATGCGGAGACGACTGTGCGTCGCAACGCGAGGAGTTGGCCGATTGGGCCCTATTTGTATGAATATTAATGAAATTGTAAAGGAATAAAGATGACTCAAGAACGACTGACCCATCTTAAAGTATTGGAAGCAGAATCGATCCACATCATGCGTGAAGTGATTGCCGAATTTGAAAATCCGGCGATGCTTTATTCGATTGGGAAAGATTCTTCGGTGATGCTTCATTTGGCATTGAAAGCATTTTATCCCTCAAAGCTGCCCTTTCCACTTTTGCATGTGGACACGACATGGAAATTTAAAGAGATGATCGAGTTTCGTGACCGTCGTATTGAAGAGCTTGGATTGACGCTGTTGACCCACGTGAATCCAGACGGTGTTGCCAAAGGGGTTACCCCCTTTACCCACGGGAGTTCCGTCTATACGGATATTATGAAAACAGAGGGGCTTAAACAGGCGTTGAATGAACACAAATTTGATGCCGTATTCGGCGGAGCGCGACGGGATGAAGAAAAAAGCCGTGCCAAAGAGCGAATCTATTCGTTCCGTGACAAAAACCACCGATGGGACCCTAAAAAACAGCGTCCGGAATTGTGGAATATTTACAATGGGCGGATTCACAAAGGTGAGAGCATCCGAGTGTTTCCTCTGTCCAACTGGACGGAACTTGATATTTGGCAATACATTTATCTCGAAGGGATCCCTCTCGTTCCCCTTTATTTTGCCGCGCCAAGACCTGTGGTCGAACGTGGCGGAGTTAAAATCATGGTAGATGACGAGCGGTTTCCTCTCGAAGAGGGAGAAGTCCCCGTTATCGAGAATGTCCGTTTTCGAACGCTGGGCTGTTATCCGTTGACGGGTGCGATTGCCAGCGATGCGGTGACGCTTCCTGACATCATTCAGGAAATGCTGTTGACTAAAACAAGCGAGAGACAAGGGCGTTTGATCGATGCCGATCAAGCAGGCTCCATGGAGAAGAAAAAAATTGAAGGATATTTTTAATGGCACATCAGTCGGATTTGATAGCTTCAAATATTCAAAGCTATCTACAGGAACAAGAACACAAAGAGCTGTTGCGTTTTATAACGTGCGGCAGTGTCGATGATGGCAAAAGCACCTTAATCGGGAGACTTTTGCACGATTCCAAAATGATTTTCGAGGATCAGCTCGAAAGTATTAAAAATGACAGTAAAAAATCGGGGACGACAGGGGATAGAATCGATTTGGCACTCCTGGTGGACGGGTTGCAAAGCGAACGGGAGCAGGGGATTACGATCGACGTAGCGTATCGTTATTTTTCGACCGACAAACGTAAGTTCATCATAGCAGACACCCCAGGGCATGAGCAGTATACGCGCAACATGGCGACGGGAGCCTCGACGGCGGATTTGGCGATTATCTTGATCGATGCTCGATACGGGATTGTGACGCAGACGCGCCGCCACTCGTTTATCGTCCGTCTTTTGGGGATTCGCAATGTTGTTGTCGCGATTAACAAAATGGATTTGTTGAATTATAATCGAAATGTATTTGAGAAAATCGATGCCGAATATCGGACGTTTGCCCAAGAGCTTGGGATAGAGCAAATTTATTCGGTGCCGATGTCTGCACTGGAGGGGGATAACGTGGTTACACGCAGTGTCCATACCCCTTGGTATGAGGGTAAGACATTGATAGAGCTTTTAGAAGAGGTCCCTTTGTCCGCACCATCGCCGGATGCATCGTTTCGAATGGCAGTTCAGTATGTCAACCGTCCTAATCTCGATTTTCGAGGATTTGCCGGGACGATTGCCTCGGGAACTATCGGTGTCGGTGAGAGTATAACGGTGCTGCCATCGGGGAAAAATGCTACGGTCAAAGCGATTGTGACCTATGACGGAAATTTGGAGTCAGCTTCTACCGCACAAGCGATAACGTTGACACTGAATGAAGAGATTGACATCAGCCGTGGAAATATAATCATCAAAACGGGTGAACCCATTAGTGTATCGGATGCGATTACGGCAAATCTCGTTTGGATGGATGAAGAGCCTTTTCGTTTAGGGAAAAGCTATTTGTTTAAAAGAGGCTCAACGGTTACGTCTGCTGTAGGCGAGGGGATTGATTATCGTGTTGATGTCAATACACAAGTTCGCCATGTTGCCCATGAGTTGGGACTTAATGATATTGGGTCGGTTTGTCTGGTATTGGGAGAGCCTTTGGTGTTTGATACGTATGAAGAAAATCGTCAAACGGGAGGATTTATCCTGATTGACAAAATCACCAACAACACCGTGGCTGCGGGAATGATTACCGGCAGTACCCAAAAAAAGGCTAAAAAAGGAGGTGGAGCGTCCGAGTTCGAGGTAGAATTTAACGCTCTTGTTCGACGACATTTTCCTCATTGGAATGCCCAAATTGTTACATAAGGAGTAACGAATGGCTTCAGAAACAAAAGCCCAGCGTGTTGAGCGAATCAAAAGCGAAAAAGACGGATTGGATGTTTTGGACGATATTGCCCGTTATGCCCAAAGCGGGGAAGCAATTGACCTCGAAGATATTGACCGTTTTAAATGGTATGGTTTGTATACGCAGAATAAAAATTTACAAGGCCCCGAGGATGAGACGCTTTATTTTATGCTTCGTGTCAAAGTCGAGCGGGGGTATCTCAACCGCGAGCAGTTAACAGAGATCGGGAAAATATCCAAAGAGCTGGCACGAGATACGGCGGATTTGACAACACGCCAAGACATACAGTTTCACTGGATTAAAGTGACCGATCTTCCGCAAATTTTCGACCGATTGGCTGCCGTTGGACTCAGTACCATCGAAGCCGCAGGAGACTGTCCGCGTAATATCGTCTGCTGTCCGGTCAACGGTATCGATAAAGATCAAGTCGAGGATGTCCGTGATCTGGTCGATGCACTCAATGATTTGTACCGAGAGAATAGGGCGTTTTCCAATCTTCCCCGAAAATTCAAGGTTGGGGTGAGCGGGTGCAGCAAGCACTGTCTTTCGCATGAAGTTCAGGATTTGACCTTTACGGCGGTTAAACGCCAAAATGGCGGGATAGAGTTTAGTGTTAGCGTCGGAGGCGGGCAGGCGAGTAATCGTCGTATCGCAGATCATATTGGATATGTCAAACGCAAAGATGTCGTTGCCATCGCTGAATCGGTTGCAGGGATTTATCGCGACTACGGACGACGTGATAACCGATTGAAAGCACGATTGGGTCATTTGATTGACGATTGGGGCGTTGAGCGATTTGTGAACGAGCTTGAAAAAGATTCGGGAGTGACGTTCGATGGGTATGACGGTGTCGCGTTTACCCCGTATCCTCGTCGGAGCCATTTTGGAATATTTGAGAGTACAAAAGTTGGATACAACACCATCGGATACGCGATTACCAGTGGACGTATCGGGGGTGAACGATTGCTTTTATTGGGGGATATTCTCAAATTTTACGGGGCAGAGGGAATTGCCCTGACAACGACGCAAAACATTGTTGTACAGGGAGTTCCCGCAGAGGTGACCAAAGCTTTTACGGAAACACTGGAAGCGGCATTAGGATTGGAGGCAAATCCGTCGGTTTTTGAAGCACGGACGTTGGCGTGTACGGGGTTGAATTTTTGTAAATTTGCGGTGAGTGAAACCAAAAATCTTGCGATTGAGGTTGTGGCGTATTTGAAAAATCGGTTTCCTGATTTTAGTGAGCCCATCAGCATCAGTATCAACGGATGCCCCAATGCCTGTGCCCACCCGCACATCGTCGATCTCGGATTCGTCGGGGCGATCGTCAAACGTGATGAAGAGAAGTTTAAAGGGTTTGATTTGATCGTCGGAGGGCATCTCGAAGGGGAGCAAAGCCGTTTTGCGGTGAAAACCGGTATCAAAGTAACCCCTGATGAGGTCGCACCGCTGATTGAATCCTTGATTGAAGAGTATGAGCAAAGTCATAGCTGTGATTTTGGAAATTTTTTATTGGAGAAGTATCGTTATGAGCCAACTATTTCGACCGCTTCTTGAGGCTGGCGACAAATATTCCCAGATAATCGGCAAGACGATTGGGAAACATAAAAAACATTATTTTGATTATACGGCATCGGGCCTAGCCTATGAGCCTATCGAAGAGCGTATTCGCGAAGTGCTTGAAACGTATGCCAACACCCATTCCAAAGAGGCATCAATGGCGGCCAAAACGGACAGCTATTATCGTCAGGCACGCGAACACCTGAAAACTCTTTTGGAGTTGGACGATGAGTTCGCCATACTTCCCAGCGGATGCGGGGCTACGGCAGCGGTGAAACGGCTTCAGGAGATTTTAGGTCTTTATATCCCCCCTGCTACGAGAGCGCGTTACAGCGGTTTGGATACGGCGAAGTTACCGCTTGTTATCGTCGGGCCGTATGAGCACCACTCCAATGAAATCAGCTACCGCGAAGCATTGTGTGAAACGGTGCGGATCGGTCTAAACGATAAAGGATTAGTGGATTTGGAAGAGTTGGAACAGATACTGCGAACCGCAAAAGATCGAGAAATCATCGGAACGTTTTGTATTGCTTCCAATGTGACGGGGACGATTACGCCTTATAGTGAGATTTCGGCATTGTTGCGCCGTTACGGTGCGACGGTTTGTTTTGACGCCGCCGCATCGTCACCGTATCGCAATATACCGTGCGAACTGTACGATGCGATGGTCTTTTCACCGCATAAACTTTTAGGGGGTCCGGGATCGTGCGGGTTGTTAGCCATACGGAAAAATTTGGTTGATGCTGAGGGTTCTCCAACGTTTGCAGGGGGCGGAACGGTGAGTTATGTCAGTCGCAAGAGCCATACCTTTGTCGATGAAATCGAAGATCGTGAGGATGCCGGTACCCCGGGAATTTTACAGCTAATTCGTGCAGCACTGGCGTATCAGCTTCGTAATGAACTTGGGTTTGAGTGGATTGAATCGTCTAAAAAAACACTTCATGCTTATCTTGTCAAAGAGCTGCGGACGATTCCGGGCGCAGAGTGTTACGGTTGCCAAAATACAGAGAATATCGGTATTGTATCATTTAATATTCAGGGCATTGACCCCTATGCACTGTGTGCGCTTCTCTCCGATGAAGAAGGATTTCAAACACGTGCCGGATGTTCGTGTGCAGGACCTTACGGACATGACCTGTTGGGACTGGGCGATGATGAAGAGTTGGCTTTTCGACCGGGTTGGCTTCGTATCACCGTTCATTATTCACAGACGATTGAGGATGTAAATGCCTTAATCGATGCGATTAAAAAATCGCGAAAAAGACTTGAGTAAACTCCTCCTTCGGGTCTCTTGACTCTTATGCTTCTATGTAGTATCCAAGCCCTGTAGCATTTTTGATCATAGCGATGGGTAGTTTTTTATTCAGTCTCCACATCAGTGTCCGTACATCGTTGTGCGTCTGATGCTCACTTCCCCACACAAAACTGATAATCTGTTCGAAATGGACAATACTTCCCACCTGTGCTATCAAAAGAGTGATAAGGGAACGCTCTTTTTTCGTCAGTTTAACTTCTGAGTTTTTATAAAATAGGGAAAAATTTTGGACCTTAAATTGATAACAATCACAAAGATTTACGGTAAAACAATTGGAGTGTATATTGAAAATCTTTCTCTTTAATTCATCATATTCCATGCGAAGCTGTTGTGTAATACTGTTTGCTATCTTATGTTTTTTAAAACAGTGCAAGGCGCACTGAATAGAGGTATGCAAATTAATCGGGTTAAAGGGTTTGATAAGATAGCAGTACGGATGGTTTTTTTGTGCTTTAAAGAGGGTGGCATCATGAGAAGAGCTGCTAAGATAGATAAATGGGACATCTCCCTGCTCATGAAATAAACGTCCTAGAGATAAACTGACATTCGGATTTTTCGGATCAATTTGGATAAGTACAACATCCGGATGATAGTGGAGGAGAGAACGTTCTATGTCCCTTGTTTTTTTTGAGCTTGAAAAGAGTTGATAACCATAGGGATCAAGAAAATGTTTTAATTCTAAAAAATCTGTTTCGTCCTCGCCTAGGATAAGGACGGAAGTGATGCTGCATAGTTGCATAATACAATAACCTTGAAATATTTGATTTTATATCAGGAATATAGAGAGTAAAATAAATAAACTTGATATGAAATTATAATGAACGATTGTTCACTTGTCAATAACTAAACGGTATTTTATGGAGTAATGGGTACGTTTTACATTATTAGATATATCTTTTTTAAGAGTAGTAGTATAAAATACTGCAATAAATTGAGCTGAATGTATGTTCATAACTATAAGTAATAGAAAGCAGGATGTGAAAATGAAAAGCGTACCGGAAAAAACCGCTAATACAAAAAAAGAAGACCGCAAAACATCTATTATGCAAACAGCGTTAAAGCTTTTCTCGACAGAAGGGTTTTATACGACAACAATGCCGGCTATTGCTCAAAAATTAGGGATGAGTGTCGGAAATTTTTATAATTATTTTTCGTCGAAAGATCAACTGGCAAAAGAGTTAATGCTGTACATTTCTACTGTTTTAGGGGATAAACTGCGAGAAATCAACATGACGGATGTCTCGGTAAAAGAAAAAATCACGATGATTGTCCACATGTATTTTAGTATTGCTCGGGAGCGTCCTGAACTCATTGAATATTTTTTACGTGTTTTTCTTTCCAATCGGGAAATATTTACGAAGGAGTGCACCGGAATGGTATGTGTTTCCGGTTTTGTAACGGAATTAATGCTCTTTTTTGACGATGGGGTACAAAGAGGAGAATTAAAAAATCAGGATTTCTTTAGCGCTTTGGGACTCTTTATGGGATATTTGGGAGGGATGGTCTTTTTAAACGGGGAAGAGGTTCTCCCTCATCCGTTGAGTGAGTACGAAACCGCCATAGCAGAGAATATTTACAATGCTCTGCGAAAACAATGAAACCACGGCTTAAGCTCTTATGGCTTCAAGGGGTTACCTGTAACGGGAACACCCACTCTTTTCTAAATTATCCTCATCTCTCCTATATTCTTGAAACTTTTGAATTTCTTTATCATCCTCTTTTGCCCTCCACTTACACTCTCGAAGAGATCTCGACCTGTGCCCATGAGTGTGATATTCTCGTTTTTGAGGGGGCGTATGACCCTCGTATGGAGCGTGTGGGTACGAGTTTGGAAAGAGTAGTTCACCATTACGGAAACCATGCACGGTACATCATTGCAGCAGGAAGCTGTGCGAGTTTCGGGGGGATGTTTAAACACAGTGATCCCGAGCATATTACGGGGCTTGGTTTTGATGAGAAAGAGCCCAAAGGTCCTTTTGTAAAAAATTCAAAGCTCATTAACCTCTCAGGGTGTCCGATTCATCCGGAGTGGATGGGGTATACCCTTCGTATGATTGCCGATAATAAACCCATATCCATCGATGAACTGCATCGTCCCAAAGAGCTCTATTCTTATTTGGCGCATCATGGGTGTACCCGAAATGAATATTTTGAGTGGAAAGTCGATTCGGATCATTTTGGAACCAAAGAGGGGTGTCTGTTTTATAAGCAAGGGTGTCGGGGACCTATGACCCATGCCTCCTGCAACAAGATATTATGGAACGATGTCAGTTCTAAAACGAGAGCAGGATCGCCATGTTTTGGATGTACGGAACCTGATTTCCCCCGAACCAATATGTTTGAAACCAAAACCAATATGTCGATTCCTCAGGATGTTCCGGTGGGGATTTCCAAGCGAAGTTATTTAACCATGGCGGGTATTGCAAAATCATTTCACATACCGCGCTTAGAGAAGAGGCTGATTGATGATAACACGTAAATGGATCGAACGGATCGAAGGGGAAGCTTCGGTACAGTTTACCTTTGAACACAATAAAGTCTCTTTCGCAACGATTGCTTTTCCCCACTTTCGGGGGATGGAGGCGATTTTACACGCAAGACCCGCCATGGATGCGCTGGTCATCACCCCGCGTGTTTGCGGAATATGCGGACATTCGCATTTGTTTGCAGCGGTTCGAGCCATCGAATCGGTGTATGCCAACAGCGGTTTCCCTCTCGAAATTTCCCCCAAAGCTGAAGCTCTGCGAGAGTTGACCCTTTCACTGGAGCTGATACAAAATCACTTTAAATGGCTTTATCTCGTGATTTATCCTGAATTGTCTCATTTAGTGCAATGTCCCATTGCAGACTCGTTTCGGCTTAAGGGGGCGTATGCGGCGTCACTCGCAACTAAGGTTTTGGCTATTTTCGCCGGACAATGGCCCCATTCCTCGTACATGATACCAGGCGGCGTGACGTGTGACCCAACTTATGTCGATACGGTGCGTGCGATGGGGTTGTTGGATGAATTGATACGATGGTTTGAAAAAGAGCTGACAGGTATTTCATTGGAGGAATATCTCCATCTCTCCTCCACGAAAGCCCTTTCACGTCTAAGCGGTGATATGGGGGATCTTGATAAAATGCTTCGTGCTGCCAATATGCACAAGCAGGGTTTTTCGTATGATCGGTATTGCGTGTTGGGAGAACATGGATTTTCAAAGCCTTCAAAAAATATCAATAAACGGACGACAAAAGTCAATGCTAAACAAGTAACGCTGGAAAACCCTTATACAGTAGATGAAAAAACCTACGCCAAAAATGCACTCTATCAAAACAACCCTTTCGAAACGGGTCCTTTGGCGCGTGCAATCATTAACGGTATCCCTTTGATCAAACATCTGCATCGAAGTTTTCGTGACAGTACCTATTCTCGTATTATGGCGAGAAGTTATGAAATTGCCCTTCTTTTAAACCATTGCAAAATCCTTTTGCAATCGATACGTCTGGATGAACCGTCGTTTATTGAGCCACACAAAAAAATTACCTCTCTCAGTGGGGAGGGTGTCGGTATCGTCGAAGCCCCGCGAGGTCCTTTGATGCATAAAGTGACATTAAACAAAGGGATAATCGATCATTATGCCCTGATAACACCGACACAATGGAACCTCGCAAGCGGTTCACCTCAAACCCCCGGACCTGCTCAAAAAGCCATGATAGGAGCGGATTCCATCGAGATAGCAACCTTTACTTTTAGGGCGTTTGATGTATGTTCGGTATGCACAACGCATTAAAAAAGTAATTCTAAGTTAAAAGAAATACTTATGTGTATTTTTGACTGTATTTGTATTTTATTGGCTATTTTCAGGCATAAATAATATTCGTTTAAGTTATTCCGCCGTATTATATGAATGATTATTCATTAACAAGGGGGAGAGGATTATGTCCGATAGAGTAGAAGCGGTTAAAAAACTGTTTACATCGAAAAGTTCGCGTATTGAAACGAACAAAGGCGATACCTATTATCAAGAGTTGTTTGTTAAATGTGAAGCACGGTTGAACGAGCTGCGCGCGAATACACCGGCAAATAGACTTGATTTTTCGGATCTTTTAGAAGAGAACGGAATTGACAGACGGGAGTTTATGAAATGGGCGAGTGCAACGACAGCAATGTTAATGCTTCCCCCTATGTTTACCCCATTAGTGGCGGATGCGGCGGTGATGATGAATCGCGCGCCGGTTATTTGGCTCGAACTTCAAGACTGTGCCGGTAACTCTGAAGCGCTTCTACGGGCAGACGGACCGAAAATCGATGAGATTGTTCTGGATATTATCTCATTGGAATACCATGAGACATTGCAAGCAGCATCTGGTCATCAAGCAGAAAAACAGCTTGAAGAGGCAATGGAGCATTTCAAAGGAAAATATCTTTTGTTTGTAGAAGGCGCTATTCCTATGGGGATGAGCGGTCAGTACGGAACCATTGGGGCAAGCGGTGAAACATTCCATGACCACTTAGTCCGCTGTGCCGCAAATGCTGCTGCGGTGGTTGCTGTTGGGAGTTGTGCAACGTTCGGCGGTGTTCCTGCTGCTTCTCCAAATCCTACGGGTGCGGTGGGAGTTATGGACGTTATTAAAAATAAACCTCTTATCAACATCCCTGCCTGTCCTGCCAATCCTGCCAATATGGTGGGGGTAATATTGCATTATCTTTTGACGGGGCAAGTCCCGGAACTAGACTCCTTGTTACGTCCTAAATTTGCATTCGGATACCGTATTCATGACAACTGTGAACGCCGTGCCCACTTTGATGCGGGTGAATATGTCGAAGAGTGGGGTGATGCCGGTGCTCAAAACAATTTCTGTCTCTATAAAATGGGATGCAAAGGACCGATGACCTTTAACAACTGTTCCATCGTCCGTTATAACGAAGCGGTCAACTGGCCTATCGGTGTCGGACGCGGTTGTATCGGATGTTCCGAACCCGATTTTTGGGATAAATACGCATACGAGCGCCCTATGGCAGATGCAAAAATCAAAGCACCTACCGGTGGTGTTGAAAAAACTGTGGATGAATTTGGTCTGGGTATGTTGACCGCAGCGGGAATCGGTATTGCGATTCATGCAGCAGCCAGTGCCGTAGCCGGAAAACGAGAAAAATCAGGAGAGAGCCATGAGTAAGCATATTGTAGTTGACCCTATTACCCGTATTGAGGGGCATTTGCGTATTGAAGCAGTTATTGATGATAACAATACGATTGTGGATGCGTACAGTTCTTCGACCATGTTCCGTGGGATTGAAACGATTTTGCAAGGGCGTGACCCACGTGACTGCGGATTGTTGGCAATGCGTATTTGCGGTGTCTGTACAGGGACGCACTATCAACGTTCCATCGAAGCAGTAGAAGATGCATTCAAGATCACGATCCCTAAAAATGCACGTTTGGTGCGTAACTTGATTCAAGGTGCGTTGTATATTCATGACCACGTGGTTCACTTTTACCACCTTCATGCCCTTGACTTTGTGGATGTTGTTTCGGCTCTTTCGGCAGATCCGGCAAAAACAGCTGCGGAAGCTCGCAAATGGGCAACCGTTGCGGGTGAATCTCCTTTTACGGATGGTGAAGGTGAATTTAAAGCAATTCAAGATCGTGTGGCTAAGTTCGTAAAACAAGGGCGTTTGGGAATTTTCGGAAACGGATATTGGGGCAATCCTCATTATAAACTGACTCCGGAACAAAACCTTATCGGAGTTGCTCACTATTTGCAAGCATTGGACATCCAACGTGATTTGGCAAAAATGCAGGCGATCTTGGGCGGTAAAAATCCCCATCCGCAGAGTATCGTGGTTGGTGGGGTGACATGTGTTCAGGACATTCAAAACCCTGCACGTCTTGCACTGTTTAAATCATTGCTTCTTGCCGGGCGTAAATTTGTCAAACAAGCCTATTTGCCCGATGTCTATATGGCGGGGACAATGTATGCAGGCGAGGCAACAGACAGTAAAGCAACGTTTACTGAGCTTATGGGAGGCAAAGGGGTCGGCGGAACCGGCGGCGGATTGCTCAACTATATGAGTTATGGCGATTTCCGTCTCGATGATACCGGTTTTTACAAATCGGCACTTCTCTTTCCAAGCGGTATAGTGATGAATGGAGATATTTCCAAAGTCCTTCCGTTGGACGAAGAAAAAATCGTTGAAGACGTTACCCATGCATGGTACAAAGGGGACAAGCCTCTCCATCCGTATGAGGGGCAAACCATTCCTGAATATACAGGGCTTGACAAACGTGAAGACGGTATCGCGTATCTGAAAACCAAAGAGAAATACAGCTGGATTAAATCACCGATTTACAATGATTCTCGTGTCGAAGTAGGACCGTTGGCTCGTATGGTGATCGGTGTTGCGGCGAAAGATGCCCGTATTACGAAATATGTTACAGAGTTTTTACAACGCGGGAATCTCCCTATCGCAGTGCTGTTTAGTACGGTCGGACGTACGGCAGCACGCGCTATCGAGACGTCATTGATGTCGGATGTGATGATTGATTGGATCGATGAACTTGCTAAAAACGTGGCCTCTGGGGATAAGAGCACATGGACGGAGTTTAATTTTGATGTAGTGAGTGTCAGTGCAAAAGGCCGCGGTATGGCGGAAGCTCCACGTGGAGCGCTTGGTCACTGGGTGAGTATTACGGATGGAAAAGTAGCCAATTATCAAGCGGTTGTTCCTTCAACATGGAATGCGGCTCCGCGTGATCATAAAGGGCGTTTAGGTGCGTATGAAGCGAGTTTGATCGGAACCAAAGTTGCCAATCCTGAGCAGCCTCTTGAGATTATCCGAACCATTCACAGTTTTGACCCTTGTATTGCCTGTGCCGTACACGTTGTCGATACCAAAGGTAAAGAGCTTGCTGTTTACAAAGTAGATACTGTGTGCAGTATCTAAGGAGCCAATCATGAAACAGGGGTATACACAAGTCAAACGTATGACACCGGCCATGCGCATCATCCATTGGGTGAATGCATTTTGTATGATTGGTGCTGTTGTGACGGGTCTTTATATCGGTCATCCGTATTACCAGACGTTTATTGCTGATGGTGCGGTTGATAAATATGTTATGGCATGGAACCGTTACGGGCACTTTATCATTGCGATTATTTTCGATGTAACGTCGGTACTTATCGCGTATTTGTATTTTTTCAGCCGCTTTGAAAAGCCGTACAAAAAGCTTATTCCCAATGGAAAAAATATTACTGAGTTTAAAGCGGTATTGGTTAATCTTTTAACATTAAACCGTAGAAAAGAGTTTGATTCATCGCATGCGGACAGTTTCAATACAGTCTATTTTACAATTTTTCATCTGCTGTTAGTATGGATGCTTCTAACGGGTCTTCAGCTCTATGTGCATGGGTTGGAATCTGGTCTTAGTTCTATTGGTTCATGGTGGCCGTGGATGTTGCATCTTTCAACGGATTGGACGCTTGCTGTAACGGGAGGGACAAAGATGGATGTTCGTATCGCACATCACACATCAATGTGGCTGATACTTTGTTGGGTAGTCTTTCATATTTACTATCAAGTATGGAGAACGATTTTTTGGAAAGAGGCAGATATTGCTATCGTTATCGGCGGTTCTAAATTTGTCAAAGATAATACAGGTAATTAATACCGTCTATTTTTAAGTATGTATACCCATTATCGTCATCCCGTACTTGATACGGGATCCATTTCGTGTATTTAAGAGCGCTGGATTCCGTGTCGTAGCACGGAATGACGAGAGTATATTCAGTTAATAGGATTTGGTGTAATTGTCTCGTCATTTCTGCGACGAACGCAATAGCTTTTTTATAATTCTCCGATGGGAGAGAGATAAAAGAACTATTATTTTTATTAACAAAGGATATTTATGGCGTTTACCTTAGAGGTGATGACTCCGTTTTCCCAACCTACGATTAAAAATTATTTGATTGCGATTATCCGATCATTTGAGATTAAAGCGGTTGTCCATCAACAAAAGACAAAAATTATTTGTGCATTTGATAGCCGTGATGAAAAGCTTCAGGAGTGTCTTGAATCTATCGGAACTAATCTTCCCGCTTCGTGTTTTATGACAAAAAGTGAATACTACGATATTGAGGGAGAACCCGAAACGATTCCCGATTTTGAGGTGGAGTATCCGGTTGCTCTAGGATTGTGTCCCAGCTGTCAAAAAGAGATGTTTGACCCTTCCTCAAAACGGTATTATTACCCCTTTACCCAGTGTACCCAGTGCGGGGGACAGTATGCCTTTTTTGAACACTATCCTTACGAGCGTTGCAATACCGCCTTTTCGTATGTGAAACCATGCTCTGTGTGTGAGAGTGAATCATTGAATCTTGGGCGACGAGAAAAGCAGGTGTTAAACTCGTGTCATGAATGCGGTATCCCCGTAAAGCTGATCCATAAGGGAAATGAGCGCTACGCCAATGATGCAGGGAGTTTTCGTACGATGTTTGAAGTTGCGGCGAAAGCATTGCGTGACGGTAAAACGGTATTAATCAAAACGACGATGGGGCATCGGCTTTTTTACCGTGCCCAAACGTTAGAGCAAGGTTCGGTGTTAATGCTCGTCAATGCGATAAAAATCACTGACTATTGCTCCTTGATTAATGATGAATTTAACGCATTGCTGAGCATCGAACGTCCGATTCTCCATGTGGCACTCAAAGATGAAACGCTGCGGAGCACCTTTGGCTTAACGGTTGATGTCAAGTATCCTGATGAGGGATTTTCGATTTTACTGGGGAAAGAGTTAACCCTTTTGGGGCTTGACACCATTATCTATAAGGCTGTGGAAGCACCGTACGACGCTGATTTTGTGATGGATTTTGATCTAAATATTCAGGAACAAAGCGATATGCACCTGTTTATCAATAAAGACATTAAATTTATCGCTTCCGGTGAGCGTGTTTCATTTCCCTCACGGTTGCCGTACGGGACAGATACCCTCAGCATTGCGCATGGACTGGTGGGAATCAAAGATGACAAGGGTGTTTTATTTGATAAAATGGAACGTTTTGCCTCTGCTTCTACCCTCAAAGTCAATCAGCTCGAAACCGAAATCCCTGCCGTCCAATCTGCCAATTTTCACACAATGGCGGAAGATGAAGCGTCGTTTATGTCGGTCATTGCCGAGCATAACAAATTCGGAACCAAAGTTGTTGGAGCCTATTTCCAAGGAGAGCCGTCGTTTTTGTATTATGATGGTAAAAAAGTGATTCGAGTCGTCCCCCCTAAACCCTTTAGCGGTATTGCTCTTAGAGAGAAAATAGCAACATTACGCGAGGGGTCAGACAGACTCATGGAAAATATCGAAAAGAAATTTCCTGAAATATTTGAGGTGCTGTTGGCATTAGAAGAGAGCAATGCGACCCTTTTTGAAGCGACGGCGATGATTTTGGGACTGGAAGAAAAAAGCTACGAAGGGGTGATGAAAGAGGCGCTGAAGTTTGTCGGTAAAGGGGGACTGCAAATCGATACCAAAGTGCATGACAACCGATTTAACCATGTCGCCTTTTTATCCAGTATCATCAGCTATAAAATTGGCGGTGTCGATTCAGTCTATCTTAGCTATTCTATCTTCGAATCATTCGGTGATTATTTCAGCGAGCTTCTTACGGAGATTAGAGGGAAAACCAAAGCAACTGATGTCGTGCTGTGCGGGTCGTATTTTGCGGGGCAATCGCTTTTTAGCCGTCTACAGAGAAATTTGAAGACAACTCCTCCTCTTATGAATGTGAGCTATCCAATCGGGAAGGAAAACTGCGTTGTTGGTGGAGTCTTCTTATAAAAGCGTCGGCATTGTTGTTAAAGGCTTAGTGCAAGGGGTCGGATTTCGCCCTTTTGTCTACCGTGAAGCCAAGGCTCATGCGATGATGGGTTTTGTTATCAACACTGGCGATGGAGTCGTTATTGAAGCCGAAGGGCTAGAGTGTGAGACTTTTATCAAGGCTTTGCGAGAAAATCTTCCCAAACATGCCCGTATCGACTCTATGGACATTGTTGAGCATGAAGTGTACGGTTATACGGATTTTGAAATCCGTGAGAGCACTTTAGGGGTTGGGAGTGTCGCTATACCTTTGGACGCAGCGTTGTGCAGTGCGTGTCAAGCCGAGATGGATGACCCTCGTAATCGCCGATACGCTTACCCCTTTATCAACTGTACCGATTGCGGCCCTCGCTACACTATCCTCCAAATCCCTCCGTATGACCGTGTCCGAACCTCGATGAAACATTTTACGATGTGCTCACAATGTGAAGCGGAATACACCGATCCCACCTCGCGCCGTTATCATGCCGAACCCATCAGCTGTCTTGATTGCGGGCCAAAGCTGACATTTTTGGATAATAAAGGTTTAGGCATAGCAGGTGACCCCATCGCTTTGGCGGTTGAGATGCTCAAAGCGGGAAAAATCATAGCGCTCAAAGGGCTGGGGGGATTTCATCTGATGTGTGATGCGACCTCTGATACTGCCGTGAGTGAATTACGGCATCGCAAACACCGTAAAGCCAAACCCCTAGCCGTGATGTTTGGCTCACTCGAACAACTCCAAGAGTATGCCATGATAGATGAAGAGGAAAAAGTCCATATCACCGGAGCCATCAAACCGATTGTAATTGTCCGTTCCAAAAGCGGGACAAATATCTCTACGCACGTAGCCCCTTTGATAGATCGACTGGGGGTAGTTCTCCCCTATACCCCGCTTCATCGATTGCTGTTTGAGACAATTGATTTTCCTCTGATCGCTACCAGTGCCAACATCAGTGACGAACCCATCATCGTAAAAGCCGAAGAGATTGCGCATAGACTGGGAAATGTAGTGGACGGAATTTTGAATCATAATCGCACTATCGTCAATGCTCTCGATGACTCTGTAATTCAAATCGCACAGGGGCGTGTTGTGATGCTGCGCATGGGGCGTGGATTTGCACCGCATACGATTTCTTTGAGAGATTCAATTACAAAACCTATTTTGGCAGTGGGCGCTCATCAAAAAAGTGCCATAGCTTTGGGAGTCAAGAAAAATATAGTGCTCAGCGGTCATATCGGTGATTTGGGAAGCATCGAAGCGGATGGCTATTTTGAGAAGACGATTGAAACGTTTAAACGGTTTTACGACTGTGAACCAACGTTGCTCATTACCGATTTACACCCTCACTACTCTTCAACACGCTACGCCCAAGAGCAAAAAAAAGAACACTATGGCGTTCAACATCACTATGCCCATATCCTCGCCTGTATGGCGGAGTACAGTTTGGATGAAAAGGTGCTTGGCTTTGCGTTTGACGGTACGGGATACGGCGAAGACGGGAGCCTTTGGGGGGGAGAGGTGATGATTGCCGATACTCATGGTTTTGAGCGGATCGGATTTTTAAAACCGTTTGCCCTTCTAGGCGGTGACAAAGCGATCAAAGAGCCTCGCCGTATTGCGCTGTCGCTGTTGTTTGAGCGGTATACTCTGGAGGAAGTGTTGGTACTGAAATCCCCTACAACCGAAGCCTTTTTAGAGTATGAAATTCGTCAGCTTTACCATATATGGACGAAAAAACTCAACGCACCCTTGAGCAGTTCGATGGGTCGATTATTTGATGCCGTTGCCTCATTGGGTGGATTTATCCAAACTCTTGATTATGAGGGGCAGGGGGGGATGATTATGGAGAGTTTTGTTGATGATGAGATTACAGAGCCGTTTGATTTCACTGTGACCAATCGAGAAATCGATGTATCTCTTATGGTGGAGCAAATCGTTGCATTAAGTACCCAAAACGATACAAAACGACTCATTGCTAGCCGATTCATTGCGACGATTGAGGCAATGATGCACTGCTTTGTTGCTCTACATCCGAAATTACCAATCGTCATCGGAGGCGGTGTATTTCAAAATCAAACTTTGATGTCTCGACTCTATCGCCGTTTTGGTGAGGGTCGGTTTTATGCCCAACAGCAAACTCCGATTAATGACGGGGGGATTGCGCTGGGACAGCTTTATTATGCATACCACAATACAAAGGAAAAAAATGAGCGCTAAAGTAGCATTAATAGGTTCGGGAAACGCATTTTTTATGGATGAGGGGATTGGTCTTTATGCCGGAAAATACCTCAAAGAAAATTTCACGTTTGCACCTGCGTTGGATATTGTCGATGGGGGGACGCTTGGGTTTGGATTGATGCCTTTGTTGCAAGAGTATGAGGTTGTGGTGATTGCCAATACCAGTTCCGATGACGGTAAAGTTGTAGGGTCTATCGATGTCCTCAGCGGTGACGAGCTGATCGCTAACCAAGGGATTAAAAAAACGGCAAATGAAGTTGAGATAACCGAAATGCTCCAAATCTGCTCGATGGCAAACCATTGTGCGCAAACCACGATGGTAAGTATTGTCCCCGAAGATATTATCAGCGTTCATGTGGGGGTAACCCCTGCCTTGCGCGAAAAATGGTTGGAGTATATTGACGTTATCGTAGAAGAACTCAAAAAATGCGGAATTAGCAGTACACAAAAAGAGGATTTGATGAGTTTGGATGAGATACTCGAACAGTTTGCCAACCCCAGTATCGAACACGGCAAGGGATTTTAATCTATGTCAATCGTTATACTGGGTGTCGGAAATGTACTGGAAGAGGATGACGGTGTCGGCATCTACGCGGCGGCGTACCTGAGTGCCAATTATATTTTAAGCGATCATGTCCAAATCATCAACGGCGGTGTCGAGGGGATCAACCTCCTCAATCTCTTTTTAGAGAACGACCATATTATCATCCTTGATACGATCAATCTCGAGGACAGTACAGGGAGTATCTACAATATCCCCTCCTACGAGCTCAGCGGCTATGGTCTTAACAGCGGAGGAGCGCATGAAGTGGGGGTGATGCAGTGTCTGGATATGATTGAGCTGATGGGTAAACCGCTTCCAAAATCAAATGTTCTTGGCATTGTCCCCAAAAGTATTACGTTTCGTATGGGGTTAAGTGTTGAACTTGGTGCTCATTTTGAAACGTATATTGCGGCGATTATTGATTATCTCCAAAGCTGTAATATTGATGTTGTTAAAAAAGAGTCACTGCAAACCCTATTAGAGATTATTGAGGCGTTTAAGTATCCTACACACGCTTAAAATAAAACTGCTCTAATATCTCTTGTCGTTTCGTAATCGGTGTATTAAATTTAAACTCTGCTTCTTTGAGATAATAGGGGAAAAGCTCTGAACTCACCCCTTTAAATGACATAATAAAGGTTTCAAAATAGTGCCAAAAACGGGTAATGGCATTGTCGTGTTCGGATATTTTGATAATTCTGCTGCTTCGCATAAATTTTGAAAACTCTTTGGTATAAACTTCTTCGAGATTATCTTCTAAAAATTGTTGTTTGTACGCCACCAGAGAGGGCATTAAAATCGTATAAACATGCTCACCATACGCAAATGTCAAAAAATTGTGGGAGTCGAAGATGGCTTTTTTATTATGGCGTTTGGATTTTTCGATATACAGGTACTCTTCATATTGAGACTCACTTGTGCGATGAAGATGGTATTGTTCTTCACAATACTCTGCCGCAAGATGACGAAATTTTTGATAATACTTCAAAACGGTAGCATAACTGAGGTGCAATATTTTCGATGCCGTAAGGGCATTTTCATCCTTGCAAAAGTGATCCATCAGTGTAATGATTTGATTCACACGCTCAGGGCTGTATTTTTTTTTGCACACAGAACACTTGACCATACCGTCACTTAGCCTATAGAGACTATGGTGACAATAAATACAGTGTAGAGGATGTTGCATAAAGGTATTGTAGCACGAATAAAAATTAAGAGATACAGTTAAAAAAAGGTACTTTTAAGAGATTTTAATACGTTTAGGGTAATAATCCAATACAGTACAATAAAGAGATAATGCGAGAAAGAGGATTGGATATGGATAATAAAGATTTGATGAAAAAGATACGGGTACACGAAGGTTTTTCACGACGGGATGCCTTGAAAATGATGGTTCTCTCGCCCGTCGCTGCCTCTGTATTGGCGGGAACTGCTGCTCCAACAACATTGGCAGCATCAACGTCGCAGGCAGAGGGTAAAATTGTCATTGTCGGCGGGGGCGCAGGGGCATTGATGGTTCTTGCCCGTACGCGCAGAGCTTTTTCTAAACCGAATATTACGATTATCGCTCCCAATGAAAAGCACGTCTATCAGCCGGGACAGATTTTTGTTGCGGCGGGTGAGTATGCTCCTGAAGATATTATTTTTGACAATAAAGGCTACATCGGCAAGGATGTGACATGGATCAAAGACGAAGCCGCAACGTTTGACCCCGATAACAACAAGCTCACGACCAAAGGGGGCAAAATAGTCGACTACGATTATCTCATTGTTGCGACGGGCGTACAGTACCATTATGAGCAAATTGCGGGGCTCACCACCGATATGATTGGCAAAAACGGTATTTCAAGCGTCTATCTAAACGACCTTGCCGCAGGAACGGCGCAGGGTGGGACGATTACCCATGAATGGTTCAAAGAACTCCATGAAGCGGCAAAAACATCCAAACCTCGAGTCCTTTGTACTCAGCCCTCAACTCCGCTCAAATGTGGCGGAGCACCTCAAAAAATCCTTTATCTCAGTGATGATTTCCTCAAACGTGACAAATTAACGGCAGACTTTACTTTTGCAACCGCAGGTGAAAAACTTTTCGCTCTTCCAGAGATTGATGCAGCACTTCATAAAGTTCAAGAGGAATACGGCAATATCACGAACAAATTCGGGCATGAACTCATTGCCATCAATGCCGATAAAAAAATTGCAACCTTCCATCATACGTACGAAGTGCAAGGAGAATACGATAAAGAGCTTAAAGAGTATGACATGGTCTCCAAAGAAGAAGAGGTCACTATAAAATACGATTTTATCCATATTTCCCCTCCGACACATGCAGTAGATGCGGTGGCTAACTCATTGCTTGGATGGCAAAAAGGGACGGCAAAAGGGTGGCTGGAAGTAGACCGTGAGACGCTTCAGCACCGGCGCTATAAAAACGTATTCGGAATCGGAGATGTGTGCGGTATTCCTGTCGGAAAAACAGGGGGAAGTGCACGTCATCAAGCTCCCATTGTTGTGGGGAACCTCATTTCAGTCATGGAGAAAAAAGAGACAGTATTGAAATTTGACGGCTACACCGTCTGCCCGATGAAAACATCGTACGGAGAGATTATGATGGCAGAGTTCAACTATGACGGTCTCGCTCCATCGTTCCCGCTTGACCCGGCACAACCGCGATGGATATGGTGGGCGTTTGATTTGTACATGCTTCAGCCGATGTACCGCTATTTGATGCTGAATGGGTTGATGTAATACCAAATCCCATTAACGAAGACACTCTCGTCATCCTCGGGCTTGACCCGGGGGTCCATTCCCCTAAATTCAGAGCTGGATTCCCGCCTTCGCGGGAATACGTATGTAGACTTAAAAGTGGGCGGTATAATAAATTTTAGGCACTCAATTCATTTTCTTTGCGTTATGATTTCAAAAAGCCAAAAGAGAAATGATGAAACTGCCTGAACCTATTTATTTTAACGATTACCGACCCTGTGATTACACGGTCACGTCATGTCTCTTAGAATTTATTATTGATAACGGTTCTACTCGCGTTGATAACGTCATGGAGATAAAACGTCAGAATCCCAACGCCAAAGAGCTTCGTCTTGATGGAGAGATGATGGATCTCGAACTTTTGTGGGTGAATGATGAACTTTTTAGCGAAGAGATGTTTGTTAAAGAAGAAAATGCTCTGATCCTCCCCTTTGATGCCGACGAAGGACGAATCCGTGTTATTACCCGCCTCTATCCCGACGAGAATACCGCGCTTGAGGGGCTGTATCGCTCAGGCGGTATCTGGTGTACCCAAAATGAGCCCGAAGGATTCCGCCGTATCACCTATTTTATCGACCGACCCGATGTGATGACCCGCTTTACTACCAAAATCATTGCCAATAAAGCACTGTGCCCGATATTGCTGGGGAATGGCAACTTAGTGGGTACGGCAACGCTGGAAAATGGAAAACATCTCGCTATTTGGGAAGACCCCATCCCAAAACCTTCCTATCTTTTTGCTCTTGTTGCGGGAGATTTGGGGAGTATTCACGATATGTTTATTACGATGAGCGGCAAGAAAGTCGAGTTGGCGATCTACTGTGACCGTGGAAATGAGGATAAATGCCACCACGCCATGCGGTCACTTAAAAAGGCGATGAGCTGGGATGAAGAAGTTTACGGACGTGAGTACGATTTAGAGGTGTACAACATCGTTGCCGTGGACAGTTTCAACATGGGGGCAATGGAGAACAAAGGGCTGAATATTTTCAATTCCCATTATGTATTAGCCGATGAGACGAGTGCCACGGACAGTGATTTTATGGGGATTGAGAGTGTCATCGCCCATGAGTATTTTCACAACTGGACAGGAAACCGTATCACGTGCCGAAACTGGTTTGAACTGACGCTCAAAGAAGGGCTGACGGTCTTTAGAGACCAGTGCTTCAGTGCCGATATGAACTCACAGCTCATAGGGCGTATTGATGATGTCAAATCTCTTCGAGAACGGCAGTTTGTCGAAGATGCAGGACCAACCGCCCATCCGATCAAACCGGATCATTTTATTGAAATCAACAATTTTTATACCGCCACGATTTATGAAAAAGGGGCCGAAGTGATTCGGATGCTGTATACCTTGCTGGGTCGTGAAAAATTCCGCCTTGCAATGGACACCTATTTTGAACATTTTGACGGGCAAGCAGTGGGAACAGAAGAATTTTTATGGGCGATGCAAACCCAAAGCCCGCTTGATTTAACCCAGTTTAAACGATGGTATTCTCAAGAGCGTACCCCAACTCTTAAAATTTCGAATGTATACGATGCGACTGCACAAACAATGACGCTGACTATTGCCCAAAGTATCCCTAAAGATACACAAGGTCGTGAGCAATTGCCGTATGCGATGCCTATGGCAATCAGATTATTGGACACCAAGGGTATGGATATACAGCTCAAAAGTTCCAATGCAACGATGATTCATGAGGGGATCGTATGGATTGACCAAGCAGTAACGGCCATTATTTTTGAAGAAGTGCATGAAATTCCAACTCTTTCCCTTAACCGTCATTTCAGTGCTCCTGTCAAAATAGAGTATGAGAGCCAAGATTATCCATTTTTGATGGCACATGAGAGTGATGGGTTCAATCGGTATGAAGCAGCGCAAGTTTTTGGGATTGAAACCCTGGAGCAGATGATACAAGGTCATGAGATTGATCCTCGATTTGTAGCGGCGTATGGAGCTATTTTGTCCGACTCATCACTGGAGCCGATGTTTAAAGCTGAATTATTAGGACTTCCAACGATTAATACCTTAATGCAGCGTCAAGAGAGTCTTGATGTAGAAGCAATCCATAGAGCACTTGAAACATTGAAAAAGCATTTGGCATCTCATTACAAAGTGATATTGCTTGGTCAGATTGAGAGCTTGTATGAACCGTTCAACAGTGAGATAGATACAGTTAGTATGGCGCAGCGTGCTCTCAAAAATCGTTGTCTTGGACTTCTGATGAGTCTTGAAGATGAAGTCATCTCACAAATGTGCAAAACTCATTATGAAGAATCGGTGAATATGACAAGCCGTCTGGCAGCACTGGATTTGCTTGAAAACTATGCTCCTGCATTGGCAGGTGAGGCGTTGAATAATTTTTATCAAAAACATTGTCACGAAACATTGATTATGAATAAATATTTTGCCCTTCGTGCATCATCACGCTGTGAAGGAACGCTGCAAAAGGTTAAAGAGCTTCAGAATGATCCGGTATTTGATAGTAAAGTTCCCAACTTAGTACGTGCATTGTATGGATCATTTGCCCGGAATATGGTGGCATTTCATCATGATTCAGGAGAGGGATATGAATTTATGGCGGATAAGGTGATTGAGATGGATACCCTAAATCCACAAATTGCTTCAGGTCTTTCGGGAGCTTTTAAAAGTTATGGGAAACTCTCTCCGTTGAGCAAAGCAAAAATGGGAATTGAACTGGAACGGATTAAAAATCACCCAAATCTATCAAATAATGTTTATGAAATTATTGTAAAGATCTTAATGACCTTATAAATTGGGAAAAAAAGTAACATTAATTGTTGTTATTAAAATTTTAGTCAAAATTATAAGGATTAAATTAAGGATGTGATAGCATTGTGACGTAATAGGATTATAATTGTCTTTTATGGAATTTGAGTAAGTAGGGAGAAATAATGGCAAGATTAGTTGTTTTAGGCGGCGGAGTCGCTGGGCATACAGCTGCAACATTTGCAGCTGACTGGCTGGGACGTGATCATGAAGTAGTTGTGGTTACCCCAAATGCAAAATGGAATTGGATTCCCTCAAATATTTGGGTTGGTGTCGGTGAAATGACCAAAGAAGAGGTCACTTTTGATCTTGCTCCTGTATACGAAAAAGCAGGCATTACGTATAAGCAAGCTAAAGCAGTCAGTCTTAATCCTGAGGGAAATGCTTCAGGCGATAAACCTTTTGTAACGATCGAGTATACCGGTCAAGGCAAAGCGGGTAAAAGTGAAGAGCTAACGTATGATTATCTTATCAATGCAACAGGACCAAAATTAAATTTTGCTGCAACTCCTGGATTGGGCGATGCTAATGGACTTGGTGAGTTTACTGTATCAGTATGTACTGCGGATCATGCTGTGCACGCGTCTCATGAGTTAACAAAAATTATGGATAAGATGCGTAAAGGTGAGCGTCAAAAAATTCTCATCGGTACAGGTCACGGTATGTGTACCTGTCAAGGTGCAGCATTCGAATACATCTTTAATGTCGAGCATGAAATTCGAAAAGCAGGTCTTCGTGACATGGCAGACATCCAATGGATCTCTAATGAGTCATTCATGGGTGACTTCGGAATGGGCGGATTGCACATGAAAGTGGGCGGTTATGTTGTCAGTAGCCGTATCTTTACCGAATCATTGTTTGCAGAGCGCGGGGTTAATTATATTACCGGTGCACACGTCAACAAAGTAGAAAAAGGGAAAGTTTCATACGAACTTCTTGATGGCTCTATGGGTGAAGAGACCTTTGACTTTTCAATGTTGATTCCTCCATTTGCAGGTGTTGGTCTTAAAGCGTACAATAAAGCCGGTGAAGATATTACCGATACGGTATTCGCACCAAACGGCTTTATGAAAGTAGATGCAAACTATACTCCAAAACCGTATGAAGAGTGGAAAGCATCTGACTGGCCTCGAACATACCAAAATCCAACATTCAAAAATCTTTTTGCAGCGGGAATTGCATTTGCTCCTCCTCATATTATCTCTAAACCTGCGAAATCACCAAACGGTACTGTTATCAATCCAACTCCTCCACGTACGGGTATGCCAAGTGGTATTATCGGTAAAGCGGTTGCTCACAGTGTCTGTGATTTGATTAAACACGGGCCAAGTGCTCATTTGCATGAAGCTTCTATGGCTGAAATGGGTGCGGCGTGTGTTGCATCAGCCGGTAAAGGCTGGTTGGATGGTCAAGCAGCTGCAATGACAGTTTATCCTGTTGTTCCTGACCTTGAGAAATATCCTGGAACAGGGCGCGATACTGACTATACCTTTGGGGAAATTGGTTTGGCTGGTCATTGGATTAAACATATTCTTCACTTCTTGTTTATCTATAAAGCGAAGCTTAAACCGTTCTGGAAAGTAATTCCAGAATAAAAATTTCTAAAAATAAAACCAATAAGGAAAAAAAATGGCAGTAAAACCTGAAGAATTTAACTTTGCAAAAAATGATAAATTCAATAATGCAATGATCCCGGGCAAATTTGCTCGAGCAATGCGTACATGCAAAATTTGGCAGTTTATCCGTTTTGTGATCATTAATATTAAAATGATCATTGTTGTGGGCAAAAGCCACTAACACCTTTTAGGAGAACCCTTTTGGGGTCTCTAACTTTCCCCAAAAGTATCCCCTAATGATTCAAAACCTTATTCAGTATCCCAGTCCTACTATCAAATTAATATCGGCTAATGTCCGTTTCTTTAATGATGAACTGCTCCAATGGATCACCGATATGCGTGATACTATGATTGCAAACGATTTGAATGCGCTAAGTGCAATTTTAATCGGTATTCAGCAGAGCATTATTGTCATTAAAGAAGGGGAAAATTATATTCCTTATATCAATGCTCGTCTTATCAAGCACTCTGACGTCCAAACACACACAGAACGAAGTGTCTACTATGAGGGTATCAGTGTTGATGTCGATCGGTATAATAAAGTAACCGTTGTCTATGAAGATGAAAATGCAACTCCGTGTTATCGTGATTTAGAGGGAGAAGCGGCACGTATTTTTCAGCAATATTTGGATTATTGTTTTGGAAGCACCTTTGTGGACCGTGTTGATCGTGATATGAAGCAGCGTATTCATGACCATCTTGAATTTGGATTGGTAAAAGATGCTGGCTCGTGCCCCATAATCTTTTATCGGGATTACTTTAAACGGGGTGCAAAGTACCTCATGTGGGGGATAGTTGCAACCTTTTTTGTCCCATTTTTTGCCTCCAAAGAGGTGCTGGAGAGGGTTTATCTCATGGATAAATATCTCATTGCAGGAGTCATACTTTTGATGATTGGCTATTTTTTCTATGCCCAATACGAATCACGACAATACAAACAGTGCACCAGTTGTCAAATAGGGAATATTATCGGAACGGTTGCCTTTTTAATGGGGCAGCTAGCCGTGATAGCACTGGGCGTTTTTCTTTGGGTGGCACCTTAGACGATAGTAATTAAATAATATTCAGGCAGGGTTTAATGGATTTCCCCAATTTTATACAGCTTTATCATACAAAAGAAGTACTTACCGGGGCTAAAGAGGCTATTTTAAATGAGTGGATTTCACAAAAGCAATGTGCATCGATTTTGGATCGCCATTCGATAGATCCAAAATGGTTTAAAGAGTATTACGCAAGTGCGGTTTTTGATTATTTTATGGGAGTTGTTGCCGGAAATGTAGAGCTTGGTCAATGCCCGGTTATGAAAGAATTTATAGACTATCTTAAAAATCAGGAGATTCGCTCAGACGAGTTGTTTATTCTGTGCAGTAATTTTAAACGCTCTGTGGTCAATGTGACCTATATGTTGGAGATCAATTCACAAGGTTTATTTGAAGCCATCAGCTATTTGTTTGATATGAATTTTGCCGGTGTTTTGACGCTGTATACTGATACCATTTACCAAAAAGAGCAAGAAGCGATTGAAGCCAATAAAGCCAAGGAGTATTTCCTTTCCAATATATCGCATGAGATACGAACACCGCTGAATGCCATTTTGGGATTTGTTAATTTGTTGCAAGGTGAAAACTTAGGTGAACGGATAGAAAAGTACCTTGATATTATTGCCCAAAGCGGTGAAAATCTACTCCATATTATCAATGATATTCTTGATTTTAGTAAACTGCGCAGCGGTGAATTTGCAATTGATCCGCATCCTTTTAATATTCATAATGAAATCACTAATACCTTAGAACTTTTTATTCCCAGTGCAAATGTGAAATCGATCTCTATCGTCTACTCGATTAATCCGCAGATTCCACACTGTATTCATGCTGATTCTTTTAGAATCCAACAAATACTTGGAAATCTTTTGAGCAATGCAATCAAGTTTAGTCCACCCGATTGTTCCATTGATGTGAGTATTGATGTCAATCGTACTGATTCCGTTCTTTTAATACGTGTTCGTGATTATGGAATGGGGATTGATCTTGCGGACCAAGAGCGTATTTTTGACCCTTTTTATCAGGCTTCTGAGGGGATGAAGTTTGGTGGAGGCGGAAGCGGATTGGGGCTATCTATTTGTAAACAGCTGGCAATACAAATGGGTGGAGAGATTACACTGGAGTCAAAAATTGACTGGGGGAGTTTATTTGTCGTTACGCTTGCCGTAGAATTTCCCCCCGCAGAGATTTGTGAAGTAAAAGCGGTATCAAGCAGTACTGTATCTTTTGTGGGGAAAGTTCTGGTTGCTGAAGATAATGAAGCCAACCAAGCTCTTATCCGAATCACCCTAGAGCGTTATGGGCTGGAAGTCAGCATCGTTTCTAACGGTCAAAAAGCATTTGAAAGTGCATGCGACAATCAGTATGATCTAATTTTCATGGATGAACAAATGCCCATTATGAATGGGCATGAAGCTGTTTCTAAAATTCGACAGTATGAGACGGAACATCACCTCTCTTCGACCCCTATCATCGAACTTAGCGCCAATGTGTTTAAAGGTTCACGAGAAAAGGCGTTACAATGGGGATATGATGCTTTTGTCGGCAAACCGTTTAGCGGCAGTGATATAGAAAATTTACTGGAAAAATATTTAGAAAAAGGGGATGTATCTAGTAGTGATCTTGTACACGAAAAGGTTCTTACAGAAGAGATGCAGCGGCTTGAGAAGGTACTAATGCTCTCCCCTCAACAAATTGGGCAATTATTGGATCTTTTTCATAAAAATATGAGTACATTGCTTGTAGAGCTAAAAGAGAATATTGAACAACGCAAGTATAAAGAGATTGCACGTATTGCCCATACAATAAAAGGCTCCAGTGCTAATTTTAGATTTGAAGAATTTTCGCTTCATGCAGCACGTTTAGAAGATCACGCGCTGCACGATAGAGCATTGTTTGACTTTGATGAGGCATATCGCATGCTTGAATATAAATACAAAAAACTTTATTCTTCGAGATAATAACCAATTCCCGAGGCATTTTTGATGACATCCGTAGGGAGCTTATTGCGTAAGCGCCACACGAGCGTGCGGACACTGTTATCGCTCGCCCCTTCTTCTCCCCAGACATAGTCCGTTGCTTGTGTAAAATCGACAATACTTCCCAGTTGAGCGATCAAAAGATGGATAAATGCATTCTCTTTTTTGGTGAGCTTAATCTTTTGATCTTTGTAAAAAGTTTCTCCCAGCGAGATGTCGTGACGATAGCCATCTCCAAATTCGACAGCGGGTTGTGTGGAGAGTTTTTTGGCATAGAGGAGTTTTTCAAGATGTTCTTTATCAGTTTTGAGTACATCGACGTTGAGAAGACGTTTTTTCTCCTCCTCAAAACGGTACAGTGCCATTTGAATGGTTGTATGAAGATTGAGGGGATCAAACGGTTTGACAATATAGCCAAAAGGCTCAGTCTGTTTTGCCTTAGAGAGGATGTCACTGTCTGAATGGGCGGTTAAAAAGATAAAAGGACGAGGCATTTTATCACGAATAAAATTGGCAACTTCAATCCCTCCGTCATGCCGTTTTAGTCCTATATCAATGAGAACAATATCGGGATCATAAATTTTTATTTTGTTTTTAGCACTGATCTCCTCGTTGGCGAGGGAGAGAACTTCGTAGCCGAATTTTTCAAGCGACATTTTGAGATTAAGCGCGGTTACTTCATCATCTTCAATAATAAGAACTTTGGTAGTAGACATTGATTTCTTCTTGATATTTTTTTAATTATTTTATCACAATTTTGCAAATAAAATAAGATATTGTTATTATAACAACTTTGCGTCTAATATGACTATTTTAGGGGAGTTTCAATCCAAAAGAGTATAATCGCGACACTAAACCCTTTACTGGATGCTTATAATGCTTGATTTTGATAAATTTACTGAATACTCTAAACCGGGACCTCGATATACGAGTTATCCAACTGCACTTGAGTTCGATGATACGTTTGGTTACACATCCTATCTTGAAAAGCTACATTCACAAGATTCAAAGCGTCCGTTGTCGCTTTATTTTCATCTTCCTTTTTGTAAAAATGCTTGTTATTTCTGTGGTTGTAACGTTGTTTTTACCTCTAAAGAGGAGAAAAAAGAGCGCTATCTTGGCTATTTAATACGGGAGCTTCAAATACTGAGTACTCATATTGATGTGAACAGGAGTGTCATTCAGCTCCATTTTGGAGGAGGAACACCCACCTTCTTTGATGCAGATCAGCTTAAGCGTATTATTGCAGCTATCAAGGGGACTTTTAAAAATTTTGTAGAGGGTGCTGAAATCAGCTGTGAGATTGATCCCCGTCACATTGATGATGCGCAGATGAAGGTAATGAGTGACGCAGGATTTAATCGTGTGAGTTTTGGAATTCAGGATTTTGATGAAAAAGTGCAAATTGCCGTTCATCGGGTACAGCCCTACGATATTACCAAAGCGGCGATGGAGTTGGCACGAAAATACAATATGGTGAGTGTGAATGTCGATCTCATCTACGGATTGCCGTATCAGAGCTTGGAAACGTTCAAGAAAACGCTTGATTTGGCGATTTCTCTTGACCCTGACCGTTTTGCTGTGTTCAACTATGCTCATGTCCCGTGGCTTAAAAAAACAATGCGCAAAATAGATGAGACGACATTGCCTCATCCTGCCGAAAAACTTTCTATTATGCGCCATACGATTGATTATATGACCTCTAAAGGGTATCGAATGATCGGAATGGATCACTTCGCCAAGCCTGAAGATGAGTTGTTTAAAGCGATTGACAAAGGGGAGTTGCACCGTAATTTCCAAGGTTACACGACCAAGGGCGGAGCTGATTTGATCGGTATTGGTTTGACCTCTATTGGTGAGGGTATTGATTATTATGCCCAGAATTTTAAAGAGATGGACGCATACGAAGAAGCTATTGATGCGGGAAATTTGCCTTATGAGCGTGGTGTAGCATTAAATGCAGATGATCAAATTCGTCAATATGTCATTATGGAACTGATGAGTAATTTCAAGCTTGATATTGAGCGGTTTGAGGTATTGTATAACGTCAAATTTTCTGAGTATTTTGCCGATGCACTTGAGGCATTGAAGCCGTTTGAAGCAGATGAACTGTTGAGTATTACTCCAACTTCCATTGTCTGCTCACCAACAGGTACGCTCTTGATTCGTAATATTGCCATGGTATTTGATGCCTATATGAAGCGTCATGCGACTAGTGATAAAGCGTTTAGTAAGACGGTATAGGGATGCGTGAGCTCTTTAATTTTACGGAAACATCGGATGCGTGTATTAAATGCGGGAAGTGTATCCCCGTCTGTACGATTCACAACGTTAATGCCGATGAAGTTACCTCCCCGCGCGGATTTATTGATTTGTTGGGAGCATATCAGCGTGGCGAGCTAGAACTGGATTTCAATGCCAAAGAGATATTTGAGAGCTGTTTTTTATGCACCAACTGTACTGACGTATGTCCTAAGGCCTTGCCTACGGATATGGTGATCGAGCAAGTGCGTGCGGATATTGCCGATAAGTTTGGGATTGCGTGGTTTAAGCGGGCGTTTTTCTTTCTTTTACGTCACCGTTTCACGATGGATATTTTGTTTAAACTCGGTTACGTTTTTCAAACCTGTGGATTTAAAATCAAAGCGGAACTAAACTCGATGCAGCCCCGTTTTAATCTCCCGATTATCAAAAAAGATCGTCTTTTGCCGTCGATGGGAAAAACGTCGTTTTTAAACAGTTATCCTGAAAATATCTCTCACGGCGGAAAACGACGGGTTGCTATTTTTATCGGGTGTTTGGGGAACTACAATTATACCGCTATCGGTGATGGATTGGTCGAAATTTTGGAAGAGCTTCAAATTGATGCTTTTATCCCAAAAAAACAGCTTTGTTGCGGAGCACCTGCCTATTTTACGGGAGATTTTGCGACGGTTAATCATAACGCCAAAAAGAATATTCAATATTTTGAGAGTTTCATCGATGAGGTTGAAGCGATTATTATCCCCGAAGCGACGTGCAGCGCGATGATAAAGATCGACTACGAGCACTTTTTTCACGATCAGCCCGAGTGGCTTGAGCGTTCCAAAAAACTCAAAAATAAAATCTTTATGGCAACCGAGTGGTTAGAGCAACACACTGACCTAAAAGCAGTTTTGGCTACAAAAGCCCAAAGTGACCTCAGTGTCACCTATCATGACCCGTGTCACGCACGTAAGATGCAAGGGATTTATCAAGAGCCGCGCCGTTTGATCGGACAAAATTATACGATTAAAGAGATGAGCGACCCTAATGCCTGTTGTGGATTCGGCGGAGTGACGATGCAAACAGAGAAATTTCATTTTGCTCAAGCAGCAGGTCGTCCCAAAGCCGCTATGATCCGTAACAGCGGTGCACAAATCGTGAGTTCGGAGTGCAGTGCGTGCCGAATGCAGATCAATAATTCGATGAATGAAGCGGATGTAAATGTTGTTTTTAAGAACCCGATTGAGTTGATTGCCCAAGCGTTGAAGGGCAAATGATGGAATACTGGAACCACATTTACGAGCATTTTAACCCTATTGCATTTAATATCCTCTCCATCCCAGTCCACTGGTATGGGTTAATGTATGTTTTGGCGCTTCTTACGGCACTTGTTATTGCAAAATGGATTGTTAAAAAAGACAATATCGGTATTACCAAAGAGCAGTTGGATGACTATTTTATTTACGCTGAGATTGGGGTGATATTGGGTGCGCGATTGGGGTATGTCCTTTTTTACGATAGCCACACCTCTTACTATCTCACGCAGCCGTGGCAGATTTTTAATCCGTTTATTGACGGGCAGTTTGTCGGAATTCGGGGGATGAGTTTTCATGGAGCAATTGTCGGATTTTTAATCGGATCGTATTTGTTTTTCCGTCGTAATGGGATACCGTTTGGTCGATTGATGGATTTGGTCGCTGTCTCGGTCCCGTTGGGATATGTTTTCGGTCGAATCGGTAATTTCCTCAATCAAGAGTTAGTCGGGCGTGCTACGGAGGTCCCATGGGGAATTTATGTGTATGACACGCTTCGACACCCTTCACAGCTGTATGAAGCATTTATCGAAGGGTTTGTTGTTTTTATTATCGTGTATGCATACCGAAAACATAAAACATTTGAGGGTGAATTGATTTTACTCTATGGAGTGGCATATGGATTGGGACGTGCTTTTGTGGAGTTTTATCGCGCTCCTGATGCACAGATTGGTTACATCGTAGGACAGTGGATGACTCTGGGAATGGCGCTTAGTTTGGGAATGGCGATTATTTCAGCACTTATTTGGGGTGTGCTTCGGTCTCAAAATTCGATACAAAAAGTATGATTCCCAGCCTCATACGTATAGTTTAGATGAAAATTATGCAGTTCACAGACAGACTGGGCAATATAAAGCCCCAATCCTAATCCCCCATCTCCTCTCTCTGTTACAAATGCTTGCAGTGCTTCTTCAACAGGACGTTTAAGCGGTTCACCGCTATTAGTGATACAAATTTTCTCACTGCTGTAGGTAATATTTATAGGAAATGTATGTGCATGGCGATAGGCATTGTCAATTAGGTTTTGAAGTGCGCTGGTTAAGAGAGAAGGATCGGCATTAATCAGCTCTTCTCCTCCAAAAATGGATACGTTTTGATCCACTAACAGCAAGTTGTCTATCGCTGTATTAAGAAGAGTTTTGAGTTTTACTTTTTTTGGATTTAATGCAAAGGCATGCATTTTTTCAATTTGCGCCATTTGATGAATAAGATTCTCCATACGAGAAAAGAGCTTCCCCAGTAACGTGATGTTTTGACTTGGAGTTTCTAATTCAACAATGAGCTTCCCTTTGGTAATAGGGGTTTTAAGCTCATGCATCATATTGCGCAAGAAGAGCTCACGGGATGTTTTAAGACGGTGTTGTTTTTCGAGTGCAGCGGAGAGGGCATTGGAGATAAGGGCAATTTCATCTTTTCCATTATTTGGAAAGATTGTTAACTCTTTCCCCTCTCCATAGAGCTGTATTTGATTAAAGAGTTGTTTTAGCGGCAGGAGATTACGCCATAACAAAACATACATACTGACCAATCCGCCAAACAGGGCAAAAAATAATATCCAGACAAAGTAGTAGGTTGCCCCCTCTGCTGTATCGCGGTAAAACATGGTGCAGTGGTTACGTATAAGGGCATAGACAAACCCCTTATTGTCTTGATAAATTTGAACATGGAGTTGGTTGGACTGAAGCTTTTGTTCCATCACAGGAGGGAGTGTTATGTGGTTTGCTTTAGAATCAAGATGGGGTATCTCTTGGAAGCCTGCGCGCGCAAGCAGACGATTCTGATTGTCACAAGTATGATTTTTGAGCATTTCCAATGTCTGGGAAAGTTCCATGGAACGATGGGTTAAAAGGCGAAACCGTTGATGTTCCTGTTCACTTAAGGCGGACGTAAAGAGGAGAGATAAAATGATGAGTGCCAGAAAAAAGAAGGCATGAAGTTTGAAAAAAACGGAGTGGCGGCGTGAAATCATTTAATAAATTGATACCCCATTCCACGGATGGAACGGATAAGAGTAGGATGCTTTGGATTAGGCTCTATTTTTTGGCGAATACGGCTGATGAGGACATCAATGCTTCTCTCTGAACTTTCCCACTGAATCGATTCAACATTATTGGCAATAAAATCACGTGAAATGATTTGACCGCGATGTTTGAGTAAAAGGCTTAGCAGTTCAAATTCGGCACGTGTGAGAGGAAGAAGTTCCCCCTCTTTGAGAATACCGTTTTCCTCAATACGAAATGTTTCATTAGAAGTTTGGAGAGTTTTACCGTTAACACGACGAAGGAGACTTTGAATACGTGCAACCAATTCGCGCGGCTCATAGGGTTTTGGGAGATAATCATCAGCCCCCAGTTCCAGTGCGATGACTTTGTCTCCCAAATCACTACGAGCTGAGGAAATAATGATGGGA
The DNA here is from genome assembly GCA_028714915.1 of Sulfuricurvum sp. Taxonomy (GTDB): domain Bacteria; phylum Campylobacterota; class Campylobacteria; order Campylobacterales; family Sulfurimonadaceae; genus Sulfuricurvum. The sequence goes on along the minus strand of JAQTLL010000001.1, from coordinate 65,810 downwards.
ATACTGCTGCGTTCACGAAGAATTTTACACACATCCAAACCATCCATATCGGGGAGGGTAAGATCAAGAAGTACAAGATCGTATGATTCGATAGAGAGAGAGTTTAAGGCGGATTGCGGATGGGTATAACTGATTACCTCCATCTGATAACGACTCAAATATTGCGTCAGTAAATCAGCAATTTCGAGGTCGTCTTCGATGAGGAGGATTTTAATCATATTATATTCTTTGTTACAGCTTCTCTCTTACATACCGCCTGCAGGCATTTTATGATTCATTTTACCCGACATAGGCATTTTCATGTCCCCTTTTGGACACATTTTAGGAACATTGGCTTCGAACTTTTTGAGTTGATCGGGAGTAAGAACTGCCATCATCTTTTCATGCTGTTTATTGTGGAATTCTTTACCTTCTTCACGAATTTTCTGAATATCCGCTTTTTGTGTATCACTTAAGCCCAATGCTTCGAGTTGTTTTGGAAGTTTTGAGGTATCACATTGACCCTTTTGCATCATATCTCCACCCATTGGTCCATTGTTCATACCACCTTGCATAGGACAAGCGAGTAGTGCGGTGGCTCCTAGAGCAAGAGCGAGAGCTAAAATCTTTTTCATGGTAAATCCTTTTGGTTTTGAGTGTCATATCATAGATGAAATAAGTAAATTATGCAATAACCCAATGTTAACCATGTTAATTAAAGAATCAGGGTTTTGGTCTTTCACCCTTTAGAAATTCTTTTTTGACAATCCAAAGATAAAAAATAGGGACCAGTATCAGCGTAAGCAACGTAGAAGTGATCAATCCGCCGAGCATCGGAGCAGCTATTCGTCCCATTATCTCGCTTCCTACTCCTTTGATATAGAGCAATGGGGTAAGCCCTGCTATGAGGCTAAATACCGTCATGAGTTTCGGTCGTATTCTCTTGGCTGCACCGTCTATGCAGGCGCTTAAAAGTGAATCATACTCTTTTTTGCCCTCCAGAGCTTTTTCTTCCACAGCTGCTTTGAGGTAGATAAGCATCACGATAGCGGTTTCCGCCGCAACGCCTAAAAGGGCCAAAAATCCGACGATTACGGCAATACTCATGGAGAAGCCCAGCAGCTTGATTGCAAGTAGTCCCCCTACGAAACTAAAGGGAAGGGTGAAAAATATTAATGCCGTAAGGCGTAAATCCCTAAGCGAAGCAAAAATCAGCATAAATGTAAGGAGCAGACTTATCGGAGCAACAAATATCAGCGTCTTTTTGGCACTTTCAAGATACTCACTCTGTCCGGCCCATTCGTATCGGATACCTTGCGGTACTTTGATACTTTCAATCGCTTTTTGGGCTATTTGCTTGTATTCATACGGGGTTATCGTCTCTTTTGGCATGATGTATATGTATCCGACAGGCATGGCTTTTTCGGTTTTTATCTCTCCCGGGGCTTCTATGTAGTTGATGTCGGCAAAATCAGAGAGAACATGCTGTCCCATCTCGGTTTTGACGGGTATTTGCTTAATTTGTTCTATATCTCCCCTTGCTGACGCGTCCAGTCTTACGGATATGGGGTATCGATGTGTCCCTTGTATCATGGTGGAAACACTTGCCCCGCCGACACTAAGGGATATACTTTTAAATATATCCTCTCTGTTTAGCCCGTATTGGGCTATCATCTCATCTTTGGGTTTAATATCGAGATAATACCCCGTAGCTGCCTTTTCGGCAAATACTGCCGAACTCCCTTCCAGCTTTTTGAGTGCTTTGCTGATTTCGTTTGAGTATGTCTCAATATCGTCAAAATTTTGACCGTAAACCTTGATCCCAAGCGGTGTCCGAATCCCTGTGATGAGCATATCAATACGCCCTCGGATGGGATAGGTCCATGAGTTTGTCAGCCCTTCGATTTGAAGTGATTTGTCCATCTCCTCCATCAGCTTCTCTTCACTCATTCCGGCTCGCCACCGATCTTTCGGTTTTAGCGTGATGATGGTCTCTATCATCGAAAGGGGTGCGGGGTCAGTCGCCGTATCTGCGCGTCCGGCTTTACCGAATACGGTCTCGACTTCCGGAAAACTTTTGATAATCTGATCCGTTTTTTGAGTGATGCTTGAGGCTAAATCAACACTGATTCCCATCGGTGCGACCGGCATATACATGAAGGCTTCTTCGGAGAGTCTCGGCATAAACTCCCATCTAAGACTTTTGTAGAGCGGATAGGAGAGGAGCATGGTGGCAATAAATAGAATCAAAGCTGTCTTTTTGTAGCCAATAATCTTATTTAGCAGTGTTTCGTAGTGCTTCATAAAAAAGCCGTTGATTCGTGACTCATCCTCGGCTTTAATCTTATCATTTAAAAATATGGTCATCAGTGCCGGAGTGAGGGTAATGGCAATAATGGAGCCAAAAAGCATCGCAAAACTCTTGGTAAATGCTAACGGTGAAAAGAGGGCTCCCTCTTGTCCTGTGAGTGCAAATATGGGGAGAAAGCTTACAATGACCAGCATCAGTGCGAAAAAGATAGGCCGTCCGACTTGTTTTGAGCTTTCCAGTATCGCGTCAAGCTTCACGGCGTAAGTGAGAGCCAGCCCCTCTTTTTTCTTTTCGACAATATGTTTGTGGGCATTTTCGACAAGGACAATGGAGGCATCGACCATTGCCCCTATCGCGATGGCTATCCCGCCGAGACTCATAATGTTCGAGCTCATCCCAAATAACGTCATCGCCAAGAAAGTAAGCCCGATCGTAAGGGGAAGGGTGAGTACGATTACGGCAATGCTTCCCGTGTGTCCGAGAAAAAGGGCAACAATAATGGCGACGGCAATCGTCTCTTCGACAAGGGCTCTTTTTAACGTCCCTACCGCTTTTTCAATAAGCTCGCTTCTATCGTAGACGGGGACTATTTTTACGTCCGGATTGGAAAGCGTTTTGAGCTTCTCTTTGACATCCGCAATGACCTTATAGGCATTTTCTCCTATTCGGGCGATAACGATACCTCCGACCGTCTCACCCTCTCCATTTAGGTCAGCGACGCCTCGTCTCTCTGAGGGGGTCAGGTTCACGCTCGCAACATCCCGTATCGTTAAGGAGACTCCGTTGTTGGCAAGAAGCGGCGTATTGAGAATATCCTCTTCGTTTGCATAGTACCCGCTGGTTTGTACCATATTTTCAAAGCCGTTTCGCAGCACCACCCGTGCTCCGTCGGATAGATTGGTTTTTTGCACGGCGTTTGCAATGTCGAGGATGGAGAGATTGTAGTTGGCAAGGGCACTTTGATCGGCTGTGATTTCGTAGTTTTTAACGAATCCGCCGACACTTGCCACTTCACTGACCCCAGGTACCGAAAGAAGTCCGAAACGGAGGAAATAGTCTTGATAACTTCGCATGTCGGCTAGATTTAATTTCGTCGATGTAAGGGCATATTGGTATACCCATCCAACACCTGTGGCATCGGGTCCCAATGTTATTGAAGCATCTTTCGGAAAAGATTTGATATTTTGGCTTAGTTTTTCCAATACCCGTGTTCGAGCGAAGTACAAGTCCGTTTTATCTTTGAAGACAACGTATACAAGAGCTGTTGAAAATCCGCTAAACCCTCTAACGGTTTCGATATTGGCTAGGGACAAAAAAGAGGTTGTTAATGGGTAGGTGACCTGTTTTTCTATGGTTTGCGGACTTTGCCCCTCCCATTTAACTTCGATAACGACTTGCGGAGGGGTGAGATCGGGCAAGGCATCGAAGGAGGCGTGCTGTACCCCCCAGAAGGAGGCAAGAGACAAAAGGGCAAAAACCAAAAAGATAAAAATTCTGTTTTTGAGCGAAAACTCAATGATTTTTTCTATCATTTTAGTATAACCCGTTTATTTTAGCGTCAGCATCAAGCATAAACAGTGCATTGTCTGCTACCTCTTCGCCTTGTGTGATCCCCTCTAGTATCTGATAGGTGTAGGCATCTATTTTTTTGGCGGTTATCTCTAGGGGCTCGAATTTTTTCTCCACTTTAACAAAAACAAACTGTTTTTTACCCTTTTCAAGTATGGCGGTTTTTGGGAGAGTCAACATCTTTGTCCCCTTGGATTCAACATGAGCTTTAGCAAACATATTAGCAACCAAATGACCGTCGTTTTGGAGACTTGCTCGTGCGGTCAGGCTTCTGTCATTGTCGTTGATTTCGGGGAGGATTTGCTCGATTTTTGTTTTGTATTCTTTTGTCGCCCCGCTGAACGTAAGGGTGACTACGGAGCCTTTTTTTAGTGTTGGAATATCACTCTCAAATATTTTAATATCTGCCCAAAGGGTGGACGTATCGGCAAGTCTCAAGAGCGGTTTTCCGGCTTCTGCGAAAGAGCCGGCAAATACAGATTTTTCTACTACCGTTCCGCTGTACGGAGAGTATACGGCAACCGTTTTGGATGGGGTTTTAGAGGAGAGCGTTTTGTCTATATCTGTTTTTGAAATACCCAAAAGAGCAAGTCTTTGCTTTGTTGATTCGAGCAAGGAATTTGCTGTTTTTGAAAAGGTATCGTCTTCAAATGTTTTTGATTTTTCAGCATACTCCGCAGTTTTTAAAAGCTCTTCTTTTAACGCCAATATTTCAGGACTGTACACATTAAAAAGCAAAGAACCCTTTGAGACCCTTTTATACTTTTCATCTACCGATATTGTTTCAATGAAACCCGAAAACTTTAGGGTAACTTCTTTTGTTGATGCCTCTTTAAAAGAGGTTTTTGCAAAAAATTCTTTTTGGGGTACATTTTGTGTCTCTTTGACTTTAACCGTTGATATTTTGTAGTTCTGCGCATACGTTGCAGCGATAATCATGGTTATCAAAAGGAGCTTTTTCATAGTTCTTCTCCGCTAAGTTTTTTTATTTGTGCGAGAGCGATATTGGCATCATACTTGTAGTCTATTAGCTCCACTTCGAGGTTGAGAGCATCTTTTATAGCACTTATGACATACACCTTTGATGAATCGGTTGTTTTGAGAGAAGCAAGCGCTGATTCAAGCAGGTGAGAGAGTTGCGTTTTTAGAATTTTATCGGTCAGAGTATAGTTTTTTTGTGCACTCTCAAACTTAATTTTTGAACTATCCAGCTCATACGAAAGAGTATTTTTAAGGTTTTCACCTTCTTCTATTTTGGCAGTTAGTTCATACCCTTTTTTCCCGATTGCAGCTTCTTCTTTACCGTATACCAGAAGCGGTATGCTTACTCCAAAAAACCAATAATCTCGAAATGCGGAATCTGAACTGGCGTATCCAAGAGTTACCCCTACGTCCGGAGTGAGGGAGAGTCTCTCACTTTTTAGCTCTTTTCCCAGTGAAGTTACCATGGTATTGAGAGACGCATACTCTTTTGATCCCTCGATTGTTATGGTTCTAACCTCTATTTTAGGCATATCGAATCGTATTTGTATCTCTTCATCACTGTTTACTCCAAAGCTTTGAAGTTTTCTCGTTTGTGTTCTCTCTTCTGCTTCTAAATCGGTAATTTTACGCATAAAAGAGGCAATCTCCATTTCCCCTCGGATAAGCTCGTTATGCGCTGTGTTCCCGACTGTATTGGACGCTCTCAAAAGCTCCAATGCAAATTTGAGTGTTTGCAGATATTTGTCGTATGCTTTTTTTGTCTCTTTTGCTTTTGCCAGATCGTATCCGCTTTGTTTGAGGGCAAATTCTATGTCCAATTTTTTTTGAGATACCGTATGTTTTAAGGATTCGGCACCTGATTTTTTTGCTTCTTCTCTCATGTTTAGTTTTGCTGTGAGGGGGACGTTTTGGGAGACACTGACCATTATCTGTTGCATGGGCTCGATATTTCGTTTTGCAGGATTGGTAAAATCTATGTTGGTTACTTGTATGTCCAACTGAGGATTGTCCAGTTTACCGACAATCTTTGCATCTTCTTGGGCAGCTTTTACTTGGGCCTCAAGTGCCCTTATCTCAGGATTTTGGCTTAAAACCTTGGTTATCAGGTCGTCAAGAGTCTGCGCATTGAGCACGCATGCGCAAATCAACGCCAAAACTATCTTGTTCACGGCTAGAGACTTACAGAAGTTTTGAATCGTTTTCTTTTTCCGTCAGTATCTATTATGGTTACGGTCACTTGCCATGTCCCGTTCATCGAAAAATTGAGAGAACCCTTATAAATACCGTTTTTTCCTTTTGCTTCTCCCTCTTCACTCATTTCGGGCATTCCAGGCATTTCAGGCATAAACGCTTTGAGTTCTACGGATTTTGGGGTAAGCGGTTTCCCCTCTTTGGTTAGGCTAATCGTAACATTGTTCTGTCCTACAAACAAATCCTTGTCTGATTGTATTTTTACTGTTATATCGGAAGCTTTGCCACTGCTGTTGAACGGTGCCGCAAACAAAGTGCCTATGGAGAGCAGTACTGTGAGTATGATTTTTTTCATTTTTATTTTCCCTTACCGTTTTGATAATCATATCTTAGAGCAAATCTATCAATAAAACAAGAATGAATTGTTAACGGTGTTAATTAAAGCAAAAGACTCGGAGGGTTGCCAAATTTAAGCAAATCATACGTTTTCGCGGTGGCAATGCGTCCACGCGCCGTTCGCTCCAAGTAGCCATTGGCAAGGAGATACGGCTCAAGGACATCTTCAATCGTCCCCTCATCTTCACTGAGCGCTGCGGCAATGGTGCTTAGACCCATGGCGCGACCTTTAGCCTCCATCAGCAGTTTGAGCAGACGTATGTCCATTTCATCAAATCCATGGGCATTTATCCCCAGTTGGTCGAGGGCGTATTGAGAGCGTGAGTGGAGAATGGAAGATTCATTGGCAACATCGGCAAAGTCTCGTACCCGCTTGAGCAGACGCAATGCAATACGGGGTGTTCCGCGAGAGCGTTTGGCAATTTCATGTGCCGCTTCATTATCGATATTTTTTCCTAATTTTTGAGAAGCTTGCGTGACAATGATACAGAGTTCTTCAGGGGTATAAAACTGCATCCGAAAATTCATCCCGAAACGATCACGCAGAGGGTTAGAGAGCATCCCTGCTCGTGTGGTTGCCCCGATAAGGGTAAATCGCGGGAGATCAATTTTGACCGTTTGTGCCGCAGGACCTGAACCTATGATAATGTCGAGGCGAAAATCTTCCATCGAGGGGTATAAAATTTCTTCAACAGCAGGGGAGAGGCGGTGAATTTCGTCGATGAAGAGAATGTCCCCCTCTTCAAGATTGGTGAGGATGGCGGCAAGGTCACCGCTTTTTTCGATCATGGGTGCAGCGGTGACTTTGATGTTGCTTCCCATCTCATTGGCGATGATAAGGGCAAGGGTCGTTTTACCCAATCCAGGAGGACCATAAAAGAGGACATGGTCAAGCGCTTCACGACGCTTGGAACTCGCCTCGATAAAAACACCCAGATTTTTTTTAATCTGTTCTTGCCCGATGTACCCATCCCAGTTACTAGGACGTAAAGAAGTTTCGATGACCTCTTCGGCGGTAAATTTTTCGATTTCGACTATGCGTTCCACTATGAATATCTTTTAATAAACATAATTTTCATCGGGAAAAATTCTTGATTGCACTTCTTGGGTGTATGTGGCGACTGCTTGTTTCACGGCAGTTGCTCCGTCCATGTATTGTTTGACGAATTTTGGGACAAACGGTTCATAAAGTCCGAGCATATCGGAGAAGACCAAGACCTGACCATCGACGCCGTTACCCGCACCGATTCCGATGACGGGGATAGAGACGCTTTGGGCAACCCGTGTTGCAACATCTGCTTTGACCCCTTCGATGACGACGATAAATGCTCCCGCTTTTTCGATAGCTTGCGCATCGGCAATGAGGGAAAGGGCTTCTTCTTCCGATTTGCCTTTTACTTTATAGCCCCCCTCAGCTCGAACGCTTTGAGGCAACAGCCCGATATGACCGCATACGGCGATACCATTATCTACAAGATGTTTAACGAGGTACGCTTTATCGGCTCCCCCTTCGATTTTGACGGCATCAGCATGAGTCTCACGGTAAACGCGAATGGCATTGGAGAGAGCAGTCGACTCATTGGTATAGGTACCAAAAGGCATATCACAAATGACAAAGGTATTTTGAGCTCCCTTGCAGACGGCATTCGTGTGATAGATCATTTGATCCATGGTGGCACTTAATGTATCAGGATTGCCGCCAAAACTCATATTGAGACTGTCCCCAACAAGTAAAAGATCAGCACTCTCTTCAAAAAGTCGGGCAAAGAGGGCATCGTATGCCGTAATCATCATAATGGGCAGAGTATTTTTGCGCTTTATAATGGCGCTAATGGATAGTTTTTTCATAAATAGAAGTTTACCCTAAAATTGTAGTGGCATCTTAAATATGTCATTTTGTCAGATAAAAGCGGAGATGCTATTTATTTAAAACGCGGTATAATTGTTTCAAATAGGAGAAGAGAGCATGGGCATACGGACAGATTTGGAGAATAATTTCGATTTTGAAATTATCGATGAATTTTTAGATCATTATGCCATGATGATTGAAATTATGGAGCCATTGATTATCAATTTGGGCAATAATGATCGTCATGGGCGTAGTATTGAAGAACTGTTTCGTATTTTTCATAATATCAAATCAGCGACAAGCTATTTGAAAGTTGAACCGATGATTCGTCTTGCAACGTTTGTTGAAGATACACTTGAGCAATTACGAGAGCAAGATACTCGTACGAATGAAGAAACTATTTCATGGTTGATTCGTGTTTCGGATATGTTTTTGCAATGGCAAGAAGATTTCAAAATGGATAATGAACTCTCTAAAATTCACTTCTCCCTTTTAATTTTACCCGATATGGAGAAGGCGTGAAGCAACTCGTAGCGTACATTACAGCAGGTTATCCTGATAAAAATTTTACTATTGATTTGGCATTGGCATTAGGAGAAAATGGTGTTGATACCCTAGAACTCGGAGTTCCGTTTTCTGATCCCGTAGCCGATGGTCCTGTGATTGAAGCGGCAAATCAACGCGCTTTAGAATCGGGATTCAGATTTGCTGATATTTTAGATATTTCAGAAGTGATTGCCCCCAAAATTGATACCTTATGGATGGGATATTTCAATCCGTTTTATCAATATGGTATGGAAAAACTTCTTGACCGTGCCAAAACGCTCGGAGTGAAGGGTCTTATTATCCCTGATGTTCCTTATGAGGAAGCCAAAGCGTACCATGAGTTGTTTGAGCGTCGTGGGCTTGCCAATATCACCTTTGTTGCTCCAACCGATGGGGAAGAGCGTATTGCCATGATTACCGCGCAAGCCCGTAAATTTATCTATCTGGTTGCCTACGCAGGAATCACGGGCAGTGGAAAAAGCGAAGATTTAGCTCCCGTGCTCGAAATGATTAAACGCCATACTGAGACACCCGTGTATGTAGGATTTGGAGTGAACGAACAAACCGCACGTGAAAAAGTCCAAGGGGCTGATGGTGTTATTGTAGGTTCAGCCATTGTCAACGTCCTTTTGGATGATACTCTCAACAACACCCAAAAAATTGCCAAATGCTGTGAAATAACTCGTAATATTAAATCTCTGATTAATAGCTAACGTCATTCCCGTGAAGGCGGGAATCCAGCTCTATTTTCTAAAAATTCGCTATACTTCGTATGTTCTTTTCTTGTGGGGGCGACATGGCTTCGACTGGATCAAGAAGGTTTAGGTTGCATCGTCGGACTGAGCAATTCCGTTACACGGCTCACACTTGCTTAAACGCAAACAATACTAATTACCGTCCTGCTTACGCTGTAGCGTAAGTTTAACTAAACTTTAGGACTGCGCTACCTTCCTATGCTATAACTGGAAGGGCTTGGCGTATAACCCCTGTGATAGCTATATTCTTGGAATGTCTCGGACTTGAATGAATTTAGAGAATTGAATGCCGTAACTTTGCTCGTTGTGTGAAGGCGTTTGAAACACAAACAACGAAACTAAGCATGTAGACGCCTTTACAATCTTGGTTTAGGACTCCGGTTCAATCCCGGACGCCTCCACCAACTTACAATTTAACACCCTTTAATACACCCCAAAAATACAAATAAAACCCCATCAAATAGGCACTTTTATAGCTATTTAGCCTCTAGCACGTATTCAAGTAATCTAACTACGTCCACGTTTCCAATGTACTTTTAAATGTACTTTATGGTAATGTACTTTGAATAATTGATTTTTAAAGTACATTATCAAGGGGTACATTATGGCAAATAGAAAAGTATCACCACTTACAGATACAGAGATCAGGAGCGCAAAGCCAAGAGACAAAGAATATTCACTACCCGACGGGAACGGCTTACAGCTCATCATTAAGCCCGATGGTAGGAAAATTTGGGAGATACGCTACACGATTGAGGGCAAAGCCAAAAAGACCACCGGAGGAACTTATCCCGCCGTCTCTCTCAAAGATGCAAGAGCCAAACGTGACGAACTCAAAAGCAAAGTTTTAAACGGTATCGACCCGATACAAGAGAAAAAAGAGATCAAAGCTATCATCCAAGAAAAAGAGATGGAAGCACAAACCACATTAACCACTCAATTTCACCTCATCACCTACGAATGGCTATCTACCCTTAAGAGTGCCGAAATAACCGCTACAAAGCGAAAGAGAGCGTTTGAACGTGATATTTTCCCTCATTTTTGCAAGTATGACGAAAACCACGTTGTCACCTCATCAAAACAGATAAGCGAAATCACCCACGGCGAATTATTGAAGATCATTACCGAAAAGGGGAAAGCTACCCCCGAAACGGCAAGCCGGCTATTTGTCGATTGTAACCGTTTGTGGACGTATGCAGTGAGCCATGAGTACATAGACTTAAATATCACGTTGAGGATTGATAAGAGCGTCGTACCAAAAGGGGAAAAAACAAATTATGCAAAAATTACCGATGAGAAAATATTAGGGGAACTTTTGAGATCCATTGACACCTACAAAGGAGACGGGGGCGTAATTGTTAAAAATGTTTTACGCTTTGTGTCGTTGCTACCATTGAGGGCGGATAACCTTTGTAAGCTGAAATGGGAAAGCGTGAACTTTGAGAAAGCAATTATCACGATCCCACGATCAGAAATGAAAGTTAAAAATAAAAATCTATCTGATTTTATACTCCCTTTGCCTCATCAAGCAATATCAATCCTCAAAGAGATCAAAGAGATTACAGGATGGGGGAAATGGGTTTTTCACGGTTCAAGAAATATGAAAAACCACGTTAATAAAGTAAGTGCGAGCAGGGCATTAGGGCGAATGGGTTTTAATGATGAGGTAAACGGACGTAAACAAACTTTACACAGTTTTAGGGGTACTTTTGCAAGTTTGGCACGAACACACCACAAAGAGCACGGGGCAACCTTTGAGACAATGGAAGCGGTACTCGATCATCAAGAGGGTAATAAAGTAGTCAGAGCCTACACTCACAAAGCCGATTACACCGAACAAATGCGGGAACTTTTGCAATGGTGGGCTGATTATCTTGATGAGGTTAAGGCGGCACGTAAATGACAATACAAAGTCCATTAACAAGGCGCGATAAGATACGTTTGATTATTGCTGCAATGAAAGAAGCTAGAGGAGTAATGAGCGGTAACGATGGCGGGGAGCTGCTTAAGGAATTGGGTAAAGAATGGTTGCGATTATCAAGTGAGTACGTTAGCAAAATCGATGAGCAGCTAATGACTGGATTAGATTATAGCTCTCATATATACGTTATTGAACAAAAGCAAGAAACTATTTTTAGACTGATTGAAGAAATCGGGGTTATTAACTTTAAATTATCATTAATCCGCAATATTGTTTATACAAGTGAATTATGCACGTATGACCTCATAAAGCAGACATTATACGCGTTTATCGATATATCTAAAGGGCAGAGCCGTACCAAAGCTCTAGCAGCATATAAAGCAAGTTTAGCGAGTGAATTTTCAGCGTTTGGTTATTCTAAAAAACAATCCGAAGAAAAAGCAGGGCGTATCTCGTGGGCGATTTTTGAAGATAATAAGGGCGTTAATTACCCGCGAACATCAGAAACATACAAAAGTAAATTTATAAGTTATCATATTGTTTCTTTTAAATAGAACGTATTTTAGTTACACCTCGTAAAAATGAGCTAAAAAAATACAATAGCTAATCCCCTCTAACCCCCTATACTGCCATACGAAACAAATTTACAAGGGGTTACATTCATGGAACATCTTAGAGCAAAAAAAGCAGCCGAATTTTTAGGCATAGGGCAATCAACACTATGGCTATTCACAAAGCAAGGAAAAATTAAATCAATCAAACTTAGTGACCGCGTAACGGTTTGGGCTAAGACAGAATTAGAAATGTTTGTGGCTTCACGATCAACGGCGGGGGCTTCAAATGCCTAAGCAGTTCAACCCCTATCTATACGATAAGTATAAAGAAATATGGAACAAAATAGGACGTGAAAAGTATGCAAGGGATGAGCCTTATGTGGTTACTTACGTTGCATTATCGGAGTATTTAAAAACGATAGAACCCGATATTTTACAAGAGCCTGAATATTTGGATATGACTACTGGAGATAAAGTAAAAAACCCAAATCATTCCATTGTTAAAATCATAAAAGAGGCAATTTTAGACATTGATAAAACCCTAAAAATTAGTTTTTGGGATAAAAAAAATGAGTATAAACGAAGAGGACGGCGGTAATGGTGCGGGATATTATCAGATAACGCCCCACGGCGAGAGGGGCAGTTTAAACAATGCAAGACAATTATACCAAAATAGACAACCGTTTTATCGATGAGGTTATGCAGACCCTCAAAGGCAGTGAGATAGCGTGTTGCATAGCAATATTTAGAAAAACGAGTGGATGGGGCAAGAAAAGCGCGGCGGTGTCGGTCGATGTGATTAGCAAGATAACGGGGATCACTAGACGACCCACAGTTATAGATGCGCTTCACTCTTTGGAAGTTAAAGGGATCATCAAAGCGACAAAGACCGCAGGGAAAACGAGCGTTTACGAGTTTTGTTATCACCTTAACCAAAACTTAGAAACCAGTGACGAAAAGCGTACCAGTGACACGAAAAACACTAGTACGGAAAACGTCACTAGTACCCGTGACGGAAAGCGTACCAGTACCAGTGACGAAAAGCGTACTAGTCTATCTATATATAAAGAAAAAGAAAAAAAAGAGAAAGAAAAGAGAGAGATAAAGCCGGACTTTTACGAGCTCAACAAAAAAGATATTGATGCGTACATTCAAAGTGTGATAAAAAACGGTGGGAATATTCATAACGAACACGCCTACCGTAAAAAGCTATTAGGGCAGTTTATAAAGGGGGATAAAGCGACCCTTTCAGAGTTTAACGCATGGTTTCCGGCATATCGGTGTAATGAGCTCCAAAAACAGTACAGAATGAAGCCTTTTATTGTTGTGATCGATAAAGACCGTTTTTGTGGGGAATTATTGAGCATAGAGTATAGAGACAGAAAAAGGCTATCCGTTACGCTTAGAGACCCCGACACGTACAAAGAGAGAAGTTTTGAGGCTAGAAACCTCGAAGCATTAGAAAATTTTTTAGAGAAAGGATATAACACATGAATGAAATAACACACCAAACGACCGTTAAAGAGGCTATAAGCGAAATTATCGATGAGGTTAAGGGATCAACGTGTTTGAGCGTTGAAAGAGCGTGTGAGCTAATTGTGAGACTTGACGATGAAGTAATGGCGCGAGGGTATCGCCCTGAGCTTGCCTATGGTGTCCTCTATGATTTAGCGGAGCATTTAGCTTTTAATCTCCAAGAGAGCGGCATTTTAAAGGGGAATGGGTGAGCTTTGACACGATCCCGTCCGATTACATCATGCAACTCTACGACAAAGGGAAGCAAAAAAAAGCGCGGGCGGCTTTGGAGTTTTTCTTTTTTACGGAGTGCGGACGGCATGAATCATCAAATAAGTGGGCGGAGCTTTGGAGTGTAAGCAAGTCAACATCATGGAAATGGTGCGAGGACTTCAAAGCCGAGGAAGAACGCCATTATCGTGATACTATGGCTCAACGCCGCAGATTTTAGGGGCATATTATGCCGTTTGACTCAAAGCAATGGCAGCGGGTGAAGTATCGCAGCGGTGAACTCGTAGGCATAAAGCAACACAAAGAAGATCCACGGCGTTTTATGTTTGAGGTGAACATCAAGAAGATACGGCGGCGAATGTTTGTAATGATCGAGGTGCCTCGATCGGAGCTGTACCGGGAGGCGTTGGATAGATATTCAGAGTTTCGAGCAGACATCAAAGCGGGTTATTTTGTTGATGCGGCAACGTTCGGGGAAATGTTCGCCCGGATGATGGCGGTTAAAAATATCTCTCATCGATGGCGCGATATGCAAGAAGCCGCCTACCGGAACCACATAGCCCCCTATTTGGGAGATATGAACCTAATCGACATACGCCCCCACCATATCGACGAAGTGAAAGCGGAAGTTATAGGCAAAGCTCCGGCAACGATCAAGGGGATTATTGACATTATAAAAGCAACGTTACGCCATGCTCTCGAAGATAAGACCATCAAGACATTGCCATTGGAGCGGCGGCACGATATCAAAGTTATAGCAGCACAACAGAAAACCATCGTAACGGATGCAATAGGTAAATTCAAAGCGGTACACGATGCAATCATCACGGAGTTTTTACATGATCCGGCTATGCGTTGCGTGTTCCTATTCGGGCTATACGGTCGGCGTAAGTCGGAAGTGTTGCGGATGCGGTGGGAGCATATCGACCTTAAGACGATGCAATACATGATCCCCGCCGCTCATTCAAAGGTGAAGATTGATTTTGTATTCGCTCTACCGGATGAGATAGCCGGAACGCTCCGAAAGATCAACGGGAAACGGCGGGGGCTGATATTCAAGAACCCACGCACCGGAAAAGAGTACAGCAACATACACCCCAAGATTGAGCAGATACGCAAAGTCTCAGGGTGGAACCGCTTTACGTTTCACACTATGAGAAACCTATTAGCCTCAATGCTTCACAGTCGCGGGGTAAGTGCTAGTTATATTAGCGGCATTTTGGGGCATACAAACCCCGCCACGGTTCAACAGTACCTATCTATGGAACGGGTACAGCCACTCATCGAGCAACAGATTAACGCGGTGATATACGGATGGGAAATATTAGACGTTAAAGACGATCAGCGAAGCGTAAAACCTCATCATATCAAACTCATTGAGGGGGTGAAAAGCGTTTAAGGTTGTGTATGGCTTTAGGTGATACACAGAAAAGCGAAGAGAATGCCGATAGGCTCAGTGTTTCAAACACATTGTTAAATGGTCGGGTTACGGTGTCGGGGTACGGTAGGCATTAAAGGGCTAAAAATGCCTCAAAAGGGTGGCAACTATGGTGTAACTTGGTGGCAACTATGCAAAAATTGAAACTACGTTGTCACTGGAAAGCAAAAACACCGTTAAATCGATCATATTCAATGAAACCCCTATGGGGAGGGGGGTATCAAATCTCTATAGTTCCAAAGCCCCCTACACCGCCTATCCTCTCAACTTTTGACAAAAACCGTTTCTAGGGGGGGTACCCTTGGCAACTAGAGTTTTTACGTCACTTTGTTGTTTTTTGGTTAGCTTTGGCTTAAGTTTCAGAGCGTTTTTGATGCAAATAAACGGTGCAGCGTCATTTTTCCAAGGTCGGAAAATTTTTCCACAAACGGCGGTTGAAGTGTCGGCGGATTCCTATAGGGTCAGTACGAATTAGTATAATGAATATCATTACCGTTTTATCCGTTTAAGGTTGAAAAGTGCCTTTTCAATATAATACACATTATGTTAACCAAAAAGGGCTATTTTTGCAGTAAATTAGCATAATGTTAAGCATTTAAGCAAACGTAACCTTAAAATAGTCGCTATTCACATGAAAATTAATCAAAATAGGCATTATGTGAATAACTTTCTTAAGTTTCAGAGGATTATTAGCAATATGCGCCACAAGCTTAAGCTATTGAATTAATTAACAATATAAGCATTAAAAAGCCAATTAAATACATATTTATTTACAATATGACTATTAATGCTTGACAATATCGGCAAAAAGTTGATACTATTGTACTGATTAATAACATTACAGCAAGGGGGATGAGTGAAAAAGCTTACTGATAAAGCCATCGCGGAGATCATCGATGTGGATCAAGTGACATTTAGCCGATGGAAAACGGGGAGACCTGAGCTATACCGCCGTATTAAACAATCGTTTGAGCATGAGGCTAAGATAAAGGAGATCGAAACAAAACTAAATGACGTTATCCAAATTATCAAAATCGATGGAACACCCGACCATTTAATTATCGATTCAGAGAATGGAACAATTAAAAAGGCATACGATCCGAACACGCCGGAACGTAAAGCCGCCCGACTTGCTAAAATTGGAAAGCCGGAATAGCACAGATCGGTTTCTACAGCACAGGAGCGATCACCGCACTAGGCTTGCATGAGTTTCACACAGCACAGCAATTTTTCTACAGCACAGCTGCTGCCGGAACGATCAGCGAGAATAGCACAGATCGGTTTCTACAGCACAGGAGCGATCACCGCACTAGGCTTGCATGAGTTTCACACAGCACAGCAATTTTTCTACAGCACAGCTGCTGCCGGAACGATCAGCGAGAATAGCACAGATCCATTTCTACAGCACTAAGGTATGATATAATTGGACTATCAAAAAGAGTTAATAATTAAGTCATTTTGAGACTAATGTACTTTTTAATGTACTTTTTTATGATTGATACCTTTGAAATATCATAGAATAGGACTTTGTCGGTTGTGGACGCCACCACACCATTCTCCTATATAACATCATTTTAATCGTCCATTCATCGTCATCGTTTTGTTGTAAATTAAAAAAAAATATTTTGCATACAATTATAAAGTGAAGATCATAATCATCTAAGGCAATCCCATTTAAACCGTGATATAATTTTCCTAATTGAAGTAAGAGGAGGATGTTATGACAATGACAATCACCGTAAATGATAGTATCGCTGATAAAGTGATGGCATTTTTAAATACATTTCCTAAAGAAGCGGTAAAGGTTGAACAATCACGCCCGTGGTATACCGATGAAGTTAAAAATCGAGCCGATGAATACCGATCAGGAAAGATGGAGACTGTACCTCATAACGAAATGTGGGAACGAATAGAGAGACAGATAGAAGCGTGAAGATTATTTATAGCCCACGCTTTGAGCGTGAAGCATTAAGAGCGTATGCGTTTATTGCTCAAGATAAACGTAAAGCTGCAAAAGAGTTTTTTGGTAAAGTGAAAGCTCATATCGAGACGCTAACTGATAATCCTCGTAAAGGACGGTTGAGCGATGATGGCAATCGAGAGTTAATACATAAAGGTTACACTATCCCTTATTTGGTCGATGATGAGAGTATCGTGATTTTGGGTATCTTCAATCAGAATGAATGGATACCGAAATATGATCAAGAAACCTCTAAGCAATAATTTTTAGGGGTATATTTTAATAATATCTCTATTAAATATCATAAAATAGGGCTATTTTGATGGAGGACGCCACCATCACCTCAATTTGCTTCTTTGATAATATTATTTATTCTATATAACAATATCCACTTTTTTAATAATAGTAAAGAAACTACCATATAAAATAAATATGGTAGAAATAATATAAAAACTTACCATTCATTTGGTAATGTAAGCAATTTTAAATAAATATGGTAACCGTTGTCATGATTAACTATTTATTTTCTATTAATTTAAAGTAAGCTAGATAGTATATTTGGAGGCTTATAAGAAGATCTGATGTATAATATTTTATTAAATTTGAAAGAAAGTATTCTAATTATGATTATATTTAAAATATTGAAAGACAGGGCTAGTATGCTCAATTCAACATTAAAACTGATTCTGATATTAATAGGTATTGCAAGCAGTTATGTTATGGCAAATGACTTGCCTAATGTGTGCAGTCGAGATCGAAATGTCAATGAGTTTACAGTACTAAGCTATCATGAAATAGCCGATAAAAGTGAAACGCTCGATTCAACCTATGCGGTAACTCCATTGCATTTTGATGAGCAGATACGTTGGTTGATAGAGAACGGTTATCACTTTATTGGTATAAATGATATTTTAAAATATCGTAAAAGGGGAAAACCATTACCGAACAAAGCGGTTTTGATTACTTTTGATGATGGTTATCAGTCCGTCTATGCCAATGCCTATCCGGTTTTGAAAAAATACAAAATCCCGACTGTTATCGCACTTGTCGGGAACTGGATGCGAGCTAAAGATAAAGTTGATTTTGACGGGCACATGATTGATCGTAGCAAGTTTTTAAGTCAAGCCCAGATCAAAGAGATGGTAGGCAGCGGTCTGGTGGAGATCGCCAGTCATAGCTGTTGTATGCATAAAGGGATTTCAGGCAACCCGCAAGGTAATATGGAACCGGCACTTACAACTCGTCAATGGCTTGCTGACAAACAAAGATATGAGGATGAAAAAACATATCAGCAGCGTGTTTACAATGACTTGTCAGAAAACAATACCTTTTTGAAACACTATACAGGGCAAAAACCTCGCGTTATGGTGTGGCCGTACGGGCGCTACAATATCGAGGTACGCCGTATCGCAGAGCGCTTAGGAATGCCCATAGGATTAACATTAGATGATGGCAGTAATACGAATATTACATCTTTGTGGGGGCTTCGACGCATATTGGTTGAGGGAAAGATGAGTCTTCGGGATTTGGAATTTCTTATGTGGATGCGAAGCGGGAATTTTACCGATGATGCTAGGACGACCAAAGCAGCTCATATCGATTTGGATTATATTTATGATCCTGACACGATCCAGCAGGAAAAAAATATCGGCTTATTGCTTGATCGTATCAAAAAATTGGGGGTTAATACGGTTTATCTGCAAGCTTTTGCTGACCCTGATGCCAACGGTGCAGCGGATTATGTCTATTTTCCGAATCGAAACATACCAATGCGTGCCAATTTATTTAACCGTGTTTCATGGCAAATTGCTAAATGTACGCAGGTAAAGCGTATTTATGCATGGATGCCAATGTTGGCTTGGCAATTGCCACAGAGTAATGCGGCAGCCAAAGATACGGTCGTAACATTGCAGGTTGATCCGAGCCATTTAAATATGGGTTACCCGAGATTATCCCCCTTTTCATCTAAAGCACGAAAAGTTATTAAAGAAATTTACGAAGATTTGTCAAAATCAGCTTATATTGATGGGATATTATTCCATGATGATATAACACTGTCGGATTTTGAAGATGATAGTACATTTGCGCGTAACCAATATAAAAAGTGGGGATTGGCAGAAAATGTTACCAATATCAGAACGGATCGAAAACAGTTTGTAAAATGGACCAAACTAAAAACACACTATTTGGATGATTTTGCGATGGAATTAGCTCAAATTGTAAGAGATGAACAACCGGGGCTCAAAACAGCACGCAATTTATACGCGCAAGTTGCCTTAAACAGTGATTCTGAAGAGTGGTATGCGCAAAGCTTGGCTGAGTCGATAAAGAATTATGACTATACCGCAATTATGGCGATGCCGTATATGGAACAAGCTGGTGATCCAGAACACTTTTTAGGTGAAATAGTTAAGCATGTAAAACAAGAACAGTGTGGACTTGAACGTACAGTAATTGAGTTGCAGACGGTAAATTGGAGAGAAAACAATGAGCCGATTTCTTCCCAAGAATTGGATGGCACCATAAGATATTTGTATGGTTTAGGTGTTCACCACATTGCGTATTATCCTGACAGTGTGTTTACAAATAATCCTAATGCTGATATGATGAATGAAGCATTTGCTCAAAAACCAGTGCGTATGCATGCGAATACCATGCCAAATAAGTAAGAAGGATTTTTGATGACTTCCACTATATTTTTGCATTTAATATGGCATACATTGTTAGGTTTTATATTTTATTATCCATTGTTTATGTCAAGTTTGTGGATAATAGGGGCCATATTTTTTTATTTTAAAAATGAAAAACCCTATGCTAAAGATATTATCCCAGCACTTAGAGCCAATGAAAGCTGGAATGGAGTCAGTATTTTGATTCCATGCTATAATGAAGGACAAAATGCTGTTGAAACAATTACTTATGCTCTCAATGTGAAATATCCGGAATTTGAAGTTATTGCTATTAACGATGGCAGCAAGGATGATACGTTAGAGATATTGGTAAATTTGGCAAAAGATAATCCAAAGTTAAAAGTGGTTAATTTAGCCGAAAATCAGGGTAAAGCTTTAGGGCTTCAGGCCGGTGCATTAGTGGCAAAGTATGAGTACTTGGTGTGTATTGATGGAGATGCCTTGATTGATGAATATTGTGTCCATTGGATGGTGAAGCATTTTATCCGTTATCCAGAAGTTGCCGCCGTAACGGGTAACCCAAGAATACGCAATCGCACGACTTTATTGGGTAAAATTCAGGTTGGTGAGTTTTCGTCTATTGTGGGTATGATTAAACGTGCACAGCGTAGTTTTGGACGAATATTTACCGTATCAGGAGTGATAACAGGCTTTAGAAAAGCAGCTGTGCATGAGGTGGGCTATTGGAGTCCGGATGCGCTGACCGAAGATATTGATATTACCTGGAAATTACAACGCAACGGTTGGGATGTGCGCTTTGAGCCTCGAGCTTTAGTATGGATTTTGATGCCGGAGACATTGAGCGGATTATGGAAACAACGATTACGTTGGGCTATGGGTGGCGTTCAAGTTATGTTTAAAAACTTTAAGGTTTTATTTTTACCCAAACAAACTCATCTTTGGGGACTTATGGTTGAGCTGATGCTAAGTACTCTTTGGGCATACAGTATGGTGTTGGTATTTTTGGTCTGGTTTGTAAGTTTGTTTATTCCTATCCCCTATGTAATGCCTTCTCATTCACCAATTTTACCGGATCAAACGAGTGTTATTTTAATCGGTGCTTGTTTGATACAGTTTGCTGTCAGTAAATGGCTGGATGGTCATTATGATCAAGGTTTAGGAAAAAATTATTTTTGGATGATTTGGTATCCGTTTGCCTATTGGTTGCTGAATCTGTTTACCGCTGTAACTGCGCTCCCAAAGGTTTTATTGAGTAAAAAAGGTCGTGCCAGATGGGTTAGTCCGGATAGAGGCGCGCATCAAAAGTTAAAGAAAGATTGATATATGGAAACTTTAATTATTAACAAACGCCGTGAGTTGCCTCGAATCAAAAGAATAATGTGGGATAGTGTAACTATTTTACTGTGGCTAGGCTTTATCTATTTGTGGAAGCCTGTGTTTCATGTATTTTATAGAATAATTACTTCAGAAGTACCGGCAGATGAAATATCTGACTGGATTTTTGAGAATATTCATAGTGTAACATTTGAGAATGCTATATATACATTAATTGCAACGCCTGTTGTATTGTTTGTATTGTCAAGGTTAAACCGACATCAGACTTCAAGTGAGCATTTGATGTATGAGTCTAGCGATTATGCAAATTATTTTCACATAAATGATACGGAGTTGCAGCAGTGTGTAAATAGTCAATTGGTTACTGTTTACCATGATGCCCATGGTCATATTATCCGCCTGAGTAACCAAATTGAAAAATAAGCAATTAATCTAAGATTGTTAAAAGTTTTTGTATAATTTTATAGTAGTTAGAATAATACAGGGTTATGTTTAAAATTATGAATATATTTACACAGCAACTTTATACTGTACAATCAAAAGATATTAGCAGTGTTGTCATCATTTTAGCCGATGAAAACCATCCGATTTTTAAAGCCCATTTCGAGGGAAACCCTTTGCTTCCTGCTTTTTTGCATGTTGATATTGCGGCGGAAATTTTTGCTTTTGAGGTGGTGGGGATTAGTCGGTCAAAATTTATGGAGCCGTTGCTGCCCAATGATGAGGTGGTGGTGTCGATAGAGCAGCGTCCTGTGGGTGTCAGAGTTCGATTGGTGAGGGATACCTGTATTGCCAGTGAGATAAATCTTGAAATCCAATAGCCTCTGCCTCCTTATTCCCGTCTACAATAATCCTCAAACCATTGCGCGTGTCGTGAGAGAAGTTTTAGCCTATAATCTTCCCATTATTGTGGTGGATGACGGTTCGGATGTTCTTGTTGAAACATTGATAGAGAGGGACACGAATGTAACGGTTGTCCGTCATAATAAAAATCAGGGGAAAGGGGTTGGACTTCGTACCGGTGCCCTTAAAGCCAAAGAGATGGGGTTTAACCATTGTTTGACGATGGATGGGGATGGACAGCATTTTGCGCAGGATATTCCCAAGTTTTTAGAGCTTTTTGAAGATGCGTGCCGTGAAAATATAATGATAATAGGAGTGCGTGATTTTGAAGGGTGCAATCCTCCGAAATCTTCGGTTATCGGGCGGCAAATCGGGAATTTTTGGGTCTGGGTTGAGAGCGGAGTGTGGGTGAGTGATACCCAAACGGGGTTTCGTCTTTATCCGGTAGAATTTTTGAGCTATCCTTCTTCTACGGTACGCTATGAGTTTGAAATCGAAAATTTGGTAAAATTCTTATGGGCAGGTGGCAAAGTGATGGAAGTGATGGTAAAAACACTCTATGATGAGACCCGAGTGACTCATTTCGATAAACTGAAAGATAACCTTCATATGATATTTTTGCACGCAAAACTCGTTATTTTACGACTATTTTTACTTAAAGGAATACTAAAATGAACACAAACACAATGGAGAGACAACGAGCATGACAGTAACAATTAACGACCAATTTATCCCTTTTGAAAATGTAGCCAATGCTTCGTCTGTGTTGCTTGATAGCAGTGTTATTTTTAGAGATAGAATTCGTGCGGCAGAAGCCTTGCTGATGAAAGAAATTAGTGACGGCAATCCAATTTATGGTGTGACAACGGGGTATGGCGATTCGGGGAAAAACTATTTAGTTTTTGAGGATGCCAAAACATTGCAAGTGAATTTGTACCGTTTTCATGGCTGTGGTGTGGGGGAGATTCTCTCTGAAAAAGAGATTTTTAATATCGTTTTAGTACGACTTATCAGTATTTCAAAAGGGTTTTCAGGGGTGAGCGTAGAACTCCTTGAAGCGATGTTGAAATTTCTCGAACTGGGTATATTGCCGGCTATTCCTTCCAAAGGTTCTGTTGGGGCTTCGGGGGATTTGACACCGCTTTCGTATATCGCGGCAGCTCTTGCAGGAGAGCGAGAGGTGATTTATCGTTCCCAATTACGCTCCACTGCCGAAGTATTGGTTGAGTGCGGAATCCAGCCGTATGTGTTCAAGCCCAAAGAGGCATTGGCAATTATGAACGGTACGTCGGTGATGGCGGGAATTTTGGTGGCTCAGATTGAAAACTTTGAGCGTTTGCTTCTGGGGCTTGAGAGCTTTTCAGCGGGATTGTTTGAAGCGATGGAAGCGGATACGACGGCGTTAGAGCCGTTTGTCCATCAAGTCAAACCGTTCGAGGGACAAATCAAATGTGCTTCAAATTTGAGAGGGAAACTAGCAGGGGCGACGTTGGTTCATGACCGTTTGACCCGTTACCAAAGCTTTTTTGATGCGGAGCACCATAATATCCAAGACCGTTATTCGATTCGCTGTATTCCTCAGATTTTGGGTGTCGCGTGGGACAATCTTGCAATGGCTAAAAAATGGGTTGAGACAGAGATTAACTCGGTGAGCGATAACCCGCTGATTAACTGTGAGGAGCAAATCATTTATACCGGCTGTAATTTTTACGGCGGATATATGGCACACTCGGCGGATACGTTAAAGATTTGTTTGGCAAATATGGCGGATTTGTTGGACAAGCAGTTTGCGGTTTTGGTGGATGATAAGTTTAACCGTGGCTTGGGTGAAAATCTTAAACTCTCCAAAGAACATTATCACCACGGATTTAAAGCGATGCAAATCACTCTCAGTTCTCTCAGTGCGGATGTGATGATGCGTATGTTGCCATCCAGTGCATTTTCACGCTCTACAGAGTCGATGAATCAAGACAAGGTAAGTATGGGAACTACGGGTGCATTGGGACTCAAAGGGGGGATTGATGAATTTGCCTCGATGCTTGCAATCGCCATGTTGGGAATAGCGCAAGCAATGGATATTCGAGGCGTTGAGAAGTTTTCTCCGTTTGCGCAAGCGCTGTATACCAAAATCCGCGCCATCTCAGCACCATTGATTGAAGATCGTCGATTGGATGGGGATATTGTGACCCTTAAAGCCATGTTGCTTCGCGGAGAGTTGGTGTGAAGAAAGTTCTCATTACCGGCGGCACAGGTGCAATCGGTGAAGCCGCTGTTCGGATGTTTTCGGCCAATGGTTATTTTGTCTACATCCATTACCACAGCAATAAAGAAAAAGCAGATGCCTTGGTCGAAGAGTTGGGCAATGCTCAAAGTGTCGGGTTTGATATTGCTTCAGGTGAGAGCGTTCGTACTGCGTTGGAGGGGATTTCTGTCGATGTCTTGGTCAACAATGCCGGTAAAACGAAAGACAAGCTTTTCTTTTGGCTCGAAGATGCGGATTGGGATGACGTGATTCAAACCAATCTCACGGGAACCTACTATGTGACCAAAGCCTTGCTTCCTGCCATGCAAAAACAAAAGAACGGTGCTATTGTCAATGTGGCTTCCGTTGCGGGGGTTGTTGGAAACATCGGTCAAGCCAATTATGCCGCTTCAAAGGGGGGGATGATTGCGATGACCAAATCGCTTGCTCTTGAAGTTGCGCGGTATAAAATCCGCGCCAACTGCGTTGTCCCCGGTTTTATCCACTCGGAGATGACGGCAGGATTTAATGAAAAAGATTTTGAAAAGATGATTCCGATGAAGCGATTTGGAAAACCTGAAGAAGTGGCGGAAGTGATTTTCTTCCTTGCGGATAAAGCGTCGTATATGACGGCGGAAGTGGTTAATATTTCGGGCGGGATGGTACGATAATGCGACGAGTTGTGATTACGGGAACAGGTTTTTATTCACCTATTGGCGATAATATGGCAGATTTGCGGACGTCGTTAGAGCACATGAAAAGCGGTATCCGTTTTATGGATGAGTGGAGTGGTGTCAACGGGCTTGAAGCACGCATTGCGGGTGTTGTTCCCGTAAGCGATTTTAGTGAAATTCCGAGAGCTTACCGTCGTACTATGGATCGTGTGGCGATGATGTGCGCCCTCTCACTCAAAAGAGCTGTTGAGCAAAGCGGTCTAAGCCGTGAACACGTTACCGCGCATAAAACAGGTATCTCGTTTGGCTCGGCAATGGGCGGGTTGGAAACACTGTTTGAATACGCCGAAGATGTCTCTCACAACAGTGGATTCGGTCGTCAAAATGCGACCGCTTTTTTACGTTTTATGAGCCATACCGTAGCGGCGAATTTGGCGGTGATGTTTGGTGTTATCGGGCGTAATATTCCAACAAGTTCGGCGTGCACTGCCTCTTCCCAAGCTATCGGTGCTGGGTATGAGTCGATTAAGTACGGGATGAGTGATGTGATGCTCGTAGGTGGTGGTGAAGGGTTGCACTACGTCGAAGCGGGGATTTTTGACAGCATGGGGGCAACGGCTATCGGGTACAACAATAACGCCCAAGCTGCATCGCGTCCGTTTGATATTGGACGTTCAGGACTTATCGTTTCAGAGGGTTCAGGGGCATTGGTACTCGAAGAGTATGAACATGCAAAGGCTCGTGGAGCAGTGATTTTGGGTGAAATCGTCGGATATGCCACGGGATGTGATGGAAGTCATATCACTCTCCCCTCAGAACGGGGGATGGAGCAGGTTATGCGTGATGCCCTTGCTGATGCCAAGCTCAATCCCGAAGATATTGGGTACATCAATGCGCACGCAACGGCTACTCCCAAAGGGGATATTTTTGAATCGATTGCAGTCCATCGTGTTTTTGGGCATAATACCCCTATTAGCAGTATTAAAGGGTACACAGGACATATGTTCGGCGGTGGCGGAGCGTTTGAGAGTATCGTTTCGCTGATGGCGCTCAATGAATCGTTTTTACCCGCCAATAAAAACTTGGAGACCGTTGATCCTGCCTGTGCCCCTTTGGACTACATTCGTTCGCATCGAGAGACCGAGATCAAAGCCGTTATGAATAATAATTTTGCGTTCGGGGGGATTAATACCTCGATCATCATCAAAAAAATCTAATTTTAAAGGGATAGAAATGAACAGTGACGTGTTTAACAAAGTTCAAGAAATTATCGTAGAGCAGTTCGAGAAAGAAGCTCACGAGATTACATCGGATAAATTGCTTGTCGAAGATTTAGGGCTTGATAGTTTGGATATGTTTGATCTTATCTGTGCGTTGGAGAAAGAGTACGGTTTTCATTTTGAGCGGGAGATGGGCTCTTCTATCGGAACGGTTGGGGATATTGTAGGACAGCTGGAAAGACATATTACCAAAGAATGATTTTTACCCTCGCCTATATTCCCTTTGTTTTGATTGCGTATCATTATTTTGGGGTATCTATTGCGGGTCTTTTATTTGCCGGAGCGGGTAGCGGGTTGGCTCTTTTATCGTGGATTACCCATAAACCTCTTAAGGATTTTGTTTCTCCTTTTATTGCGATTGTATTAGGAATCGGGGCGTATTTTTCAGGCAATTTTATTGCCCTTAAGCTCTATCCTCTCCTTCTTTCTCTCCTCTTTTTGACCTATTTTGTGGTCTCCGTCCTCACAAAACGGTACCCGCTTATAACGTGGGTCGAAAAATTTAAAAAACGCCCGCTTAGTGAGCAAGAGATGAAAGATGTCATTGTCTCGCACTGGTTCTGGATTGGTGTATTGACGATCAACAGCCTGATTCATCTTTATTTGGTGGTGAAAAGTGATACGGTTCTTTGGGCTTTGTACTCTTTTGCGGGGTGGTATCTCTATTTTGGTATGGCGATGGTACTTCAGCTTAGTTTCGCTCATCGAGAACAAATTTTTCAAGCGGTGCGAAATATTTGGGGATACGGACTTTTTGGCGGGGTAATCGTGATGGGATTTATCCCTGCCATCGTGGGATATGCCTATAATCGACTAATGAAAAGACCCAAGCCCCATATTTTCTTTCAGCGGGTGACTGCGGCTATGTTTCGGTTATTTTTCCGATTTTCTCCGGGTGTTGGAACAATTGAAATCATCGGTAATTCAAATCGTAATCCTAACAATACCACGTTGTATGTTGCCAATCACGAATCGTGGCTCGATTATCCGTTGATGGGAGCATACATTACTGATTTGTACCATTTGACCAACAAGAAGGATGCGTTTTCGTGGAGTATCCGAGGGATTGCAAAACTTTTGGGGGTGATCGATGGAGCTGGCAACAATTCGCTTCATGCCCTATTGCAAAAACTGCGAGAGGGGAGCAATGTATTGATTTTTCCTGAGGGTTCACGTGAGACACAGGGGAAATTGCTGCCATTTAAAAAAGGTGCCTTTTCACTCTCAGTTGAATCGGGAGTGCCGATAGTCCCCATCATCATTTCAGGTACACGGCTTTTGGTTCCAAAAGGGACGATTCATTGGCAAAAGGTACAAAACAGTACGATAAAAATAGAATTTTTAGAACCGATAACGCACTATCCTGAAGAGAGTGCTGAGGTGTTGAAGAGCAGAGTTTGGGATGTTATGAGTGCGGCGCAAAAAAATCATAATGGTTAAACCATTGATCGGGATGTTCCCTCACCACTTTTTCTAAAATATCAGCGTACTCTTGGGCAGCTGCCGCAATCGCTTCTTCTTTGGGAGTTGTGGTGTTGTATGGAGTTAGCCAGTAATAATAGGCATTGTAGTGATAGTCACTTTCGCGTAACGAGAGAAGGGCGATGAGGGGAACTTTACGATTATAAGCGACCTCAAACGGGTTTTTGTTCATCAGGATTTTTCTACCTAAAAAAGTGACGGGGACACTCCCCTCTTTGGTCAAAAAGCGATCCGCCATCATGGCGACAATCTCTCCGTTTTGAAACGCACGGGCTACTTGAATGGCGACGGCAATAGATCCTTCGGAGAGGTCGATAACTTTCATAGTATTGGCAGATTCTCCTTCGATAAATTTTCCAAAACCTTGAATACTTTCTTTGATTGCCTCTTGCATCACGATATTGATGGGGACATTTCGCTGTGAAGGGAGTAATCCACACGTGCTCCAATCCCCCACATGAGAAAAAAGGAACAATACCCCTTTGGTGGCATCGGTAAGATACGGTTTTTCATTTTTTGCGCTTACATGATAACGCTGGGTAAATTTTTTGCTCAAAAAACGATCGGCAAAAACAAGGGCGAACATAAAGAGATGTCGATAGTAGATACGGTAGTTAAATTTCCCCGTACACAGAAGATAATAGTCACGTAAAGAGCGTTTGAGCGAGGGTGTCGTGATGGAAAAATAGAAAACGACGAAAAAGAGGATAAAGCGCAATCCCGTGTAGCCAAAAAGTCGGAAAAAAAGATAGACGATAAAAAGACCTGTTCCGCTACCTCGCTGTTTAATCATTTTTAGCCCTTATTTTTTCGAGATTATAGCTTTCGGTGAGCTAAAATTGGATAAAATAGGGATAATAAACATTAGGAAGCAATTATGGTTGAATATACAACAGTAAAAGAACAATTAATCGAAGCATTGGGACTTGAGGATATGAGTGCGGATGAGATTGGAGACGATGCCGCATTGTTTGGTGAAGGTTTGGGTCTTGATTCGGTTGATGCAATCGAGTTGGTTATTTATTTGGACAATCAGTATGGGATTAAGATTGACAATGTTGGGCAATCCAAAGAGATTTTTGTCTCTATTCGCACGTTGACCGATTTTATTAATCAAAACAAAAAAGTGTGATTTCTACTCTCAACGTCACCAAAACTTTTGGTGAAAAATCAGCGTTAAATGGGGTCTCTTTCTTTGTTCCACGTGGGTCAATTACGGGGTTGATCGGGCGTAACGGTGCCGGAAAAACGACTTTAATGGGGATACTCTGCGGGTTGACTCGTCCTGATACGGGTTCGGTACAAATTGATGGGGTTGAGCTTTTTGAAAATATGACGCACGCGCGCGAAAAGATTGGGTACGTTCCTCAAAAAACGTCACTGTATCCCCAGCTGACAGGACGTGAAAATTTGACCTATTTTGGGATGATTTTGGGGCTTGGCGGGAAAAAACTCACACGTTCTATGGACGAGGTGGTTGCTGCTACCTCTTTGGGGGAGGTTTTGGATGTGCGGGTATCACACTATTCTGGCGGGATGCAAAAACGTCTGAATTTGGCGATTGGCTTGTTGGGAAATCCTCCGATACTCTATTTAGATGAACCTACGGTCGGGGTGGATAGAGAGTCGCGTGAGATTATTTTGGAAACACTTGTAAAAATGTCTCGGGAACGGGGAACGACTATTTTGTATATATCGCACTACTTGCAAGAGATTGAAAAAATTTGTGACAGATTGGTTATTCTTGACCAAGGAGTTGTTGTGGCGAATGATCTAGCGGAAAATCTTTTGCGTGATGGTGAGAGTTTGGAACAGTATCTTGAAGAGAATGTCCAAAAATGAGACGATATTTAGCAGGAATACTCAAAGAATTTTGGCTTTTAAAGCGTGATATTCATGCTCTGATGGTGCTGTTTGTGATGCCGTCTCTTTTTATTTTGATTATGAGTTTGGCAATGCGCGATGCGTTTTCTCAAAACTCTGGTGTTCATCTCAAAGCGATGGTCGTGTGTGAAGAAAATACCACCGCATCCCGTGATTTTGTAGCACATCTCAAAGCCATCAAAGGATTTGAGTGGAGCGAAGGAAAAACGACACAGGTTCCTGCTCAAATGATGGAAAGAGATATTTTGTTAGGGGTTGTCGTTCGCGCTGGATTTGATGAAGCAACCCATAAAAACACTCCGCAGAATAGGAAACTAACCGTCCTTATTAGTCCTGAAGCAACTCCTATTGCAAAAATATTATTTGAAACGGCAGTTGGGGGGACAGCGGCAAAAATCAACATGATCAATCAAATGAGTTCCCTCAATCCATGGATGACAAGAGAGGAAAAAGAAGCAGCCTTGGTCGATAAGGTTTGGTTTGAAGAGCACTTTTTACGTGGGGAAGAGTCTACGGATGTCCGACCGACCTCGGTTCAGCAAAGTGTCCCCGCATGGCTTATCTTCTCGATGTTTTTTATCATCATTCCCATCTCCAATACGTTTGTAAATGAGCGTCGTCTTGGGACATTGGCACGGTTGGCTGTGATGAATGTATCGGTTACTGGGGTATTACTCTCCAAAATGATCCCGTATTTTGTGATCAATCAAATACAGTTTGTTGCTATGCTTATGGTGGGGATGTTTGTGGTGCCCCGTTTTGGCGGGGATGCTTTAAATATCGGGGACAATATAGGCGCGCTGTTGGTGGTTTCCTCGGTGCTGAGTTTTGCCTCCATCTCGTATGCTTTGGCTCTTGCTTCGTTTGTTCGCACGACCGATCAGGCGGTTACTATCGGGGGAGTGCTGAATATTATCTTTGCAGCCATCGGCGGGATTATGGTGCCGTTATTTGTGATGCCTGATTTTATGCAGCAGTTGGCACTTCTCTCACCGATGTCATGGGGATTGGAATCGTTTTTAGCACTCTTTTTACACAATGCGCATGTGAGTGATATTTTACCTCCCTTGGGGGCATTAATCCTTTTTGGGAGTATCTGTTTGGGACTTGCCGGATGGAAATTAAATCGTGAATTGAAGGAGGCACTATGAGAGGGTCGCAGGACAATGAATTTAAAACAGCACTTAAAAAGCTGATTATTGAGGCGTGTGATAAGGACGTTTCACCTGAAGAGGTAAGCGATACCGAGCCTATGTTTGGTGATGCTTCGGTGTTGGCACTGGATTCGATGGATGCTCTGCAACTTTCGATGGAAATCCAGAGAGTTCATGGGGTGGTATTGGCAGACAGCAAAGAGCTTCGTCGTGTATTTACGTCGATTAATGCCCTTGCGGATTATATAAGACCTGCATAATAATGAATCGTTGTTATCTCCGTGAAGCGGTTACGTTTTGTTCTCTTGGAAATACCCCTGATGAAATTACCCACGGGATACGCAGCAATTCCATAGAAAAGGCTAAAGAATTCACTTTTGGGGCTGAACTCGTTTCCCGCCAATATCGAGGAATGAAAGATAAAAGGGTAACGGGCAATGATAAATTTTATGCTGTTTTAGAGCAACTTCTTTTAGAATTAATTACCAAATCACATTTAGACCCTGACCAGATGGAGGAATGCGCTCTTTTAATCGGCTCAACGTCGATGAGCATCCCCTGCTCTGAACCTATTTTTAAATCCAATCCCGATGAAGTGATGTTGCCCTATATAGGCTATGGTGCTATCGGCGAGCGTTTGGCGCACACGTTTGGATTGGGAGGAGAGGTTGCCCTTTTTGCAACAGCGTGTACCTCGTCTGCCAATGCCCTTTTGTATGGACAAACGGGGATAAATACGGGAAAGTTTCAGCGTGCAATCGTATTGGGATTTGATTTTTACAATGAACTGACGATGTCGGGATTTGAATCGTTCGGGCTTTTGAGTCGTGATGGCTGTAGGCCGTTTGATGCACATAGATCGGGGATGGTGTTGGGTGAGGGGTGCGGTGCAATTTTACTGGACACAGTTCCCTCTTCTTATAAATCTCAGCTTATACTCAGGGGCGGAGCAAATCGCAGTGATACCTTCAGCCCTACGGCGCATAATACGGACGGAATAATGGTGGCACAGACAATTAGAGATGCCCTTTGTGATGCAAAGGTTGAACCTTGTGACGTAGGGTTGATAAAAGCGCACGCAACGGGGAGTGAAACAAATGATAGGGCTGAGGGGACGGGACTGCGACACGTTTTTTCTCAAATGCCTCCTGTTTTGGCTTTGAAATCCTCTTTGGGACATACGTTAGGGGGGTGCGGTGCTGTTGAGTTTGCCGTACTTTGGTTTTGTTTGCGAGAGGGGTTTCTCCCTAAGACCTACGGATTTGAGGTTATGGATGACTCCATAGGAATCGCACCCTCCCAAGATGAGAGCGAAGTGTCCGAGGGGATACTTCTTTTGAACCATTTTGGTTTCGGCGGCAGCGGTGTGGTTTTGGTGGCACAGTTTGGTGAGTGCGAATGAAACCGCTGTACATCGAAGCTGTCTCTTTGTTGCTCCAAGAGGCGAGTGAATCGAGTGCAGAGTTAAAAAAAGAGCTTGAACGTACCTCAGGGCAGAAATTTCGCCGTGTGAACCATTTTGTCCTTTTGGCCCTGGCAACGGTTTTTAGACTTCCCAATCTCTCTAACCTAGACCCAAAATGCGCACTCTATATAGGAACAGCCAATGGGTGCGTGCGAGATGTGGTCAAAATGTTAGAGCAGATGTATCGAGACACACTGCTGCCGATGCCCTTCACCTTTATGGGGACATCGACCTCTATGGCAGGTTTTCATATTGCTCAAACTTTGGGGTTGTCAGGAACTGCTCTCACGGTTTCAAATCCATACGGAGCATTTGAGCAGGCTTTGGGTATGGCGTGTACGCAGTTGGAGAGCGGCAAATCAACGTCTGCCTTGGTGGGCTGTGTTGATGAGGGGGTATTTCCTCTCGATGAATTTAAAAAAGTGACCCAGAATGATGAAGAGGTTGTATTAGAAGGGGGATGTTGGATAAAGCTGGCTCTTGAGTGCGCAAATCCACACGCTGTCATCATTGCACGCGAATCTTTTAAGACAGCCCAAGCGGTTAAAGAATATTGCGAAAAACAAGCGTTGAGCGAGCCGCTTACAGTGATACGAAACAGAGAATCAGGTTATGTTGGCAACAGTGGCGGGATTGACTATGTCCGTGCGCTTCAAGAACAGCAAAGGGGTGTCATTGCATTAATCACGAAAGAAGGGAAGAGCCGTTTTTCAGTGACTCTTACACGATTGTTAGGGTAGTTTGATTATAATAAATATACTAAATCCTCATAAGGGCACGACATGGAAACCAAGACAATAGTATCGGATGTTTTGATCATCGGAGGGGGACCCGCAGGTTCAATTGCGGCCGCTTCGTTGGTTCAAAAGGGATATTCTGTCAGTGTTGTTGAAAAAGTCCCTTTTCCCCGTTTTGTTATCGGAGAGTCATTATTACCGCGATGCAATGAGCTTTTGGAGATGAACGGGATGCTTGAAATGGTAGATAATCATGGTTTCACGGTCAAGCGGGGTGCAGCTTTTGATATGCACGGCACTCTTGAAGCCTATGACTTTAGTGAAAACATCGGTCAGAAATTTGGGACATCGTATCAAGTCAAACGTGAAGAGTTTGATAATTTACTCTTAAAACAAGCGGTTGGTTTTGGGGCAACGCTGTTTGAAGAGACAGAAATTACTGCATTTGATGTGGAGACTACGACGGCTACGGCAGTGGACAAAGAGGGAAATCTCCTGATGTTTAAAGCCAAATTCGCCCTTGACGCTTCGGGCTACGGTCGAGTTTTCCCCCGTCTTTTAGGATTGGATGAACCCAGTGAGCTTAAAGTCAGAAGCGCCGTCTTTACCCGCATTACCGGTGATATTCGTCCGATTGATGAGACGGAGGGGTATATCTATATTTACGTGCATGGAAACAATGATGCGTGGATTTGGTGTATCCCTTTTGCAGATGGGATAACGTCGGTCGGGGTTGTGTGTACCCAGGAGTATTTCAGCTCTTTTGGTCTTGAAAACGGAGCCTTTTGGGATGAAATCATCACTTCAACGGTGGGGGCAAAAGAGCGGTTTGCCAATGCGGTTAAAATTGTTCCTGTTGGCAAAATTGACGGGTACAGTGCGAATGTCAAATCGATGGTAGGGAAAAATTACTGTATGGCAGGGAATGCGACAGAATTTTTGGACCCTGTCTTCTCATCGGGTGTGACATTGGCGCTTGAATCGGGCAATCAAGCGGCGATACTGATTGACAAGCAGCTCAAAGGGGAAATTGTTGACTGGGAGCATGAGTATGTTGTGTACATGATGAAGGGGATCAATGTGTTCCGTGAATTTGTGGGTGCGTGGTACGATGGACGGCTTCAAAGTATCTTTTGCGTTGAGGAAAAACCTGAGAAAATCAAGCGGGCTATTGCGTCGATTTTGGGCGGATACGTTTGGGATGATAATAATATTTTTGTAAAAAATCCAAAAAGTGCAATGGCGGCAGTCATTTCGCAAATAACACCTAAAGGGCTTTAATGAATAATTTTTTCGATGTCTCTAAAATGTCGGCGGTACAAGCACAGTATGAAGCTCAAAAAATCGCCTTTGCTCCGATCATTTTTCAAGTCGTGAGGGTGTTGCGTGAGTGCGGTATCCTCAAGCTTCTTCACGAGAATAAAGGAGGGATGAGTATTGACGCCGTTGCCCAGCACCTCTCCATGACCCCTTATTCCGTTACCGTATTGCTGGAGACGGGGTTCAGTGCGGGAGTGGTTGCCAAAAATGAGGAATGCTTTTCCCTCACAAAAATAGGCTATTTTCTCCTCAACGACCCCATGACCCGTATCAATATGGACTACAACCATTATGTCAATTATTTGGGATTGTATGAGTTGGATAAGGCGGTAGAGAGCGGCGAGCCTGCGGGATTAAAAGTATTTGGAGAGTGGGAGACGATTTATCCTGGTCTAACGTCACTCCCTGAAGATGCGAAAAAAGCATGGTTTGATTTTGACCATTTTTACTCTGATTCTGCTTTTGGGGAAGCGCTTAAAATTATGGGGCAAAAATCTCCGAAACGGCTTCTCGATATAGGGGGAAATACGGGGCGCTTCTCACGTCTTTGTGCCCAAACATTGCCAGAGGTTCACGTCACCATCGTTGATTTGCTCCAACAGCTCGCTGTGGCATCGGTAGAAAATGAAGAGGCGGGATTATCAGCGCGAATCGACACGTACGCGGCGGATATGCTCAAAGAAGATACCCGTTTACCAAGCGGTTATGATGGGGCATGGATGAGTCAGTTTTTAGATTGTTTTGGGGAGGAGGATATTGTAAAAATTCTCTCTAAAATAGAACGTTCGATTGATGAGAAGGGGAAAATCTATATTTTAGAACCGATGTGGGATCGACAAAAATATGAAACATCCGCCTACTGCCTTATCAATACCTCTCCCTATTTTACTGCTATGGCAAACGGTAAAAGCAAGATGTTTAATCTGGGTGAATTGACCCGCTGTATTGTCAAAGCAGGACTGGTAATCAGTGAAATTCATGATAATGTCGGCTTTTGCCATTCATTAATCGTGTGCGAAAAAAAATCAAAAGGTGAATAAATGAGAGTATGGCTGGTTTTAATTTTTTTAGTCGGATCCTTATGGGCAAAAGGCGAATTTACTGAAAAACGTTATATTTATGCGTTGGATAAAACAACCGTCTTTAAAGGTTCGATTGCTATGACAGACGACTCAACCATTGTCCGTTATACCTCACCTGAGAAAAAAATATTGACCCAAACGGGCAAAACACTCACCATCGAAGATGTGGAAGCCAAAACATCCCAGACCATTGACCTTTCCAAACGCATTGATATGAGTTTGTATTTTAGTTTTATGCGCTCCATCAATAAAAAAGATTTTACGGGACTTAAAACCTATTTTGAGGTCAATAAAGAAGGAAATACCTATCATCTATCACCAAAATCCGATGTGAAACGGGCGATTACAAAAATGGAAATTACAATGCACAATGATGAGATGAAACGTATGGTGATCTATTTTACCAATGAGGATGTTATTGAAATTGAGACACTTTAATCCGTCCGTAGTTCGTCATCCCGTACTTGATACGGGATCTATCTCTGCTCCCTCCTACTCTCCTGAGTTGGAGCGAGAAAAAAAGGAGTTATATGAACATTAACTATCAAATTAATCCGATACTTTCTACTAAAGAGTTCATCAATATTCTCAACCGTTCAACACTGGGTGAGCGTAGACCTGTCAATGATTTAGAATGTATTGAGAATATGATTAAAAATGCTGACATTATTATCACGGCAGTCATAGATGATAAGATTGTAGGAGTAGCACGAGCAGTCACAGACTTTAGTTATTGCTGCTATTTGTCGGATTTGGCAGTAGATGCTGATTTTCAACATCATGGAATCGGTAAAATGCTCATCAAAAAAATGAGGGAGCAATTAGGTTCTAAATGTAAAATGATTTTACTCTCTGCTCCCTCGGCTGTAGAGTATTATCCGAAAATCGGTTTTATGCAACATTTGTCAGCATGGGTATTGGATAATTCTAAAGAGATTTTATGAGTATTCAAAATAGTATCATCGACACCATGGACGTATTCGCTGAAAAATTCGAGGGAGTTGAACTGCACGGTAAAAAGATCACCAAAGCGGAGTTTGATGACTGCACCTTCGTCTCCTGTGATTTTAGCGAAACCTTTTTTTCTTCTTGCAAATTTACCGAATGCCGTTTTGAAAATTGTAATTTAAGCCTGATAAAACTGACCAATAGTAAAATGAGCGATGTCGAGTTTGTGTCGTGCAAGATGATCGGGATCGATTGGACGATGGCGGATTGGAAGAGTCTGCTCAATGCCGATCCTCTCCGGTTTCGTGAGTGCATCC
Organism: Sulfuricurvum sp.; assembly: GCA_028714915.1. Lineage (GTDB taxonomy): Bacteria > Campylobacterota > Campylobacteria > Campylobacterales > Sulfurimonadaceae > Sulfuricurvum. The sequence goes on along the minus strand of JAQTLL010000001.1, from coordinate 29,197 downwards.
TCAACGACAGTAACTTTTTCGGTTTGACGTTGGAGGGGATGGTGATGAAAGAGTGCAAAGCCAAAGAGGTCGATTTTCGCAATGCAACATTCAAAAAAGCTGATTTTACGGGGAGTGATTTCAAGGGGGCATTGTTTGGCAATACTCATTTGGAATATGCCAATTTTACCGATACGAGTAACACGATGATCGATGTACGCTCCAACCATCTCAAGGGGGCGATTTTTAATCGTTATGAGGCACTTTTTCTGCTCGAATCGATGGGGATTGTGTTGGTCGATTGAGGATAAAATTTGTGCTATAATGACAGAAAGCTGTCATAAAGGAGTCGTATGCAAGCATTGAACTATACCACAGCGCGAAACTCTCTCAAGGCAATCATTGATGAGGTGTGTGACAAGGATGAAGAGGTGATTATTACGACTAAAAATGATAAAAGTGTCGTCATTATGTCTCTTGATGAATACAATCGTACTCATGCACAGCTCAAAAGAGAGCTCAAAGAGGTGATGGAGCAGATTCGGCGTGGAGAATATATGGGGATTGATGAAGCGTTTGATCGGGTGATTTCCAAATATGAGGATTGATTTTTCTCCTAAAGCGCACATGAGATTGGAGATGATAGCTGAGTATATTTACGAGCAAACACAATCGAAAAAACTCACTCGTGAATATTTGCAACGCTTTCGTGAGTTTATTGTTTCGACACTCAGTGCTTTTCCATACGCTGGACGAAGTGCGGAGGAGTTGATAAGTGGTTCACGTAAATTGGTGTATCAAGGATACTCAATTATTTATGTTGTTGAGCCAGAACGTATATGGGTTTTGACTCTTTATCGGGAAAATTTACCCTGAGAATATATTTGTTAGAAAAAATAATTTAAAAAGAAGCAATTGATAATGTTATTGAAATCCAAACACTTTGAGCGGCTCCGTTTTCTGGTTGTTGCCCTTATTTTTATAGCAATAGGGATAACCCTTTTTGTCAAATATCCGCTTCAAGGCGATATTTCAAAAGCGCTTCCCGAAGATAAAGCTACGGGGATTTTATCACTGTACAATCAGTTTGATTCGTCCAAAAAATTATTGGTATTGGTTGAGGGATTTACCCCGCAGAGTTTGGAAAAAGCCAACACGATAAAAGAGAAATTGTCCCAACTTAGCCAAGTGGAGAGTGTCTATTTCGGAACATCCGATATTAACCCAAAAGTACGTGAGTATTTGGCGAAGAACTGGTACTATTTATCGGACTTTAATGCGACAGCGTTGAGTCGGGATGAGGTTAAAAGCAGACTTGTTGCCCTCTCGGCTAAAATGCTCGAAGGGGGTGCGTACACGCAGTTGGATACGAGTGATCCTTTGGGATTGTTTGAAGACCCGTCGTTTATGCAAGGGGCGCAAAAAGATGGGATGATGATTGTCCCCAACAAAGGATATTGTGTCATAGCCTCCATCCGTCCCTCTGTTGGGGATATGGAGGGTTCGCGCAAGCTGTATGATGAGGTGAACACGGCATTGGCTCCTTATAAAGAGGGAATTGTCATCTTTAGCCCTAATTTTTACAGCGTTGAAAACTCCGCGTATATCCAAAGCGATGTGGAAAAGATTACGGTGCTTACCATCGTGATGCTTATAGGTGTCTATTTTTTCTTGCTCCGTAATAAAGTGATGCTGGTTTTTAGTCTAAGCACCCTTTTTCTCTCAGGACTTATGGCAATTTTGGCAGTAAAGCTTATTTTTGCGGATGTATCGATGTTGGTGGTGGCTTTTGGTGCGGGGATCGCCACGATTGCCGAAGATTACCTTTTTATGCTTTTTTTGAATGATGACTACAAAAACCGCCGTTTTAACTGGGCTGTTTTTTGGGGATTTGTGGCAACCCAAGTGGGCTTAGGTTCGTTGACTTTTATTGATTTTCCTCTTATTTCGCAGCTGGCACTTTTTGCCTTTATCTCGTTGGCTCTTTCGTATCTCATCTTTGCCTTTATTTTTCCGCGATTGGCATTTTATCACGAGGAAACACCCCAAAAAAGCGATCTGTTTTTTGAGAAATTGCGCAATTTTCGCCGTATTCCTCCAATCCTCTTTACGGCTCTTTCGCTTCTTTTGGTGGCACTGTCGATGTCTCATTTGATGTTTGACTCCAACTTTCGCCATCTGGATTATCAAAACCGCCCCCTTTTGGAAGCAGAAAAACTGTTTGAAGAGACGTTGGGAGAAGACCGAATCCCTATCCTTATTGAAGCCAAAAACAGTGAAGAGTTGCTGACCCGTGCGGAAATTTTAAAAGAACACGCCCCCAGCAGTTACTCTCTTGCGAATATGGCGCAAAGTAGTGCGAAAAGTGCCCAGCGATTGGCTCAAATCCGAAGCTATGATTTTGCCTCTCTTCGTCAAAATTTGGAAGAGACAAGCGTAGAAGCGGGATTTAGAAGCGGGATATTTAAAAACGCCTACTTACCGCTGCAAGAGCTTTCGCCCTACACACTCGATACGGGAGCTTTGCGTGTTTTAGGTTTTGAAATACTCACAACTCCTAAGGGTGTCATGAGTTTGGCGTACATCAAAACGGATGAGCTAAAAGCACTTACCTCGTACCCATTTTTAACTCCGATTGATGCAAAAGAGATACTTTCACACAGTGCGACCAATGCTCTCAAAGAATTTACCACGATATTTACGATTGGATTTTCTCTTTTGCTGTTGATTATTATCGCGGTGACACGTCGCCATGCGCTGTATGCCCTCAACTTTCTTTTCTTCCCGATGGCGGTGATTTTGGCGATGTTTGCCATCAGCGGAAGTTTCAATCTGATGCACCTTTTTGCCCTCTTTTTGATGATGGTGTACGGGATAGACTATGGGATTTACCTCTCACGCAAAGAGATTTCAAACTCTATGCGGGCGGTGATTTACTCCTGCTTGACAACCTTTGCGGGATTTGGGGTACTGATTTTGAGCGATGTTCCTGCGGTTCATTCGATAGGGGAAGTGACGATTGTGGGGATTATCGCCATTATGATGCTATTTTTTCAACGAGGTGAGCCGTGAGTGGAGAAAAAATGTTTATGATTCTTAAATCTACGGATAAAATGACCCAAATTCGCAATATTATGGATGCCATGAATGTAGGTGATATTCCTCTTTTGTATGATAAAGCCATGACAACCAGCAGAGAAAAAGGTGAATATTTAGCGCAGTTTACGCCTGATGTTTTTGATGAATTACACAATGCGGCAGCGCTTTTTTTTACCTCAGGTACTAGCGGAAATCCCATTGGCGTCGTAAAAACACAAGAGCACATCGAATGTGAAATACACGCGCATACACGATGGTTAGAGGGAGAATATTTCGAGCAATGTCTTGTTACGGTTCCATTTTTCCATATTTACGGTTTTTTATTCGGTCTTGCTCTCCCTATGGAGATGGGTTTGGAAATTGTCACCAAAGACGATTTCCTTCCCCATGAAATACTAAATCTTTGTTCGAGTAAGCCGACATTGTGCGTTACAAATCCAGTCTTTGTTCGTGCCATGTTAAGACTTCATAATAACATTAATCTTTCCCAGACCCTGTTTATTAGCTCCAGCGGTCCTTTGGAAGCAGAAGAAGCTCAATGTTTTGAAGAAAAATATTTCACTCGATTGATTCAGTTGTATGGCTCTAGCGAGACGGGCGGTATTGCGATACGTTCGGGCGGAAACAGTATCTGGACACCGCTTGATGGGGTGAGTATATCAAGCGATGAGGGGCTGTTGTGTGTGGAGTCCCCCTTTGTCTCCCAATGGATATTTGATCAAACCTTTACAAAAATCACCTCCCCCCATCGAACTACCGATATTATAGAGATGGTGGACAATGGATTTAAAATCACAGGGCGCGCGAGCGAATTGGTCAAAATCGGAGGAAAACGACTCTCTATTATAGAGATTGAGACGTTTTTGGAAAAGATGGAGGGGATTGAGGAAGCGTTAGGCTTTGTGGAATATCACCCACAGCAACTGCGAGGGGAGAGCTTAACGCTCTATCTTGTAGGCGATGAGACGAAAATTCACAAAACAATTCTTAAAAAAGCTTTGCACGACCACTTCGGCGGGATTCATATTGAGAGTAAAATTATGATGGTGGAGAAAATACAGAAGACCGCCATGGGGAAAAAGATTCGCTCACGACTGGTGACGTAATTTAAAAAAACATGAAAATTTCAACCTTGTGACCATAAAAAGATGCTACATTAAACAAAATAGTTTGGGGATAGTAAATGGCAAAAGAAAAACAAGAAGAGTCGATAGAAAAACAACTATGGAAAGCCGCCGACAAACTACGAAAAAATATTGATGCCGCAGAGTATAAACATGTGGTTATGGGGCTTGTTTTTCTAAAATATATCTCTGATAGTTTCGAAGAGCTTTATACCCGCCTTGAAACTGGAGAGGGTGATTATGCAGGTGCCGATCCCGAAGATAGAGATGAGTACAAAGCTGAAAATGTGTTTTTTGTTCCTCCTACTGCTAGATGGTCGTTTCTTCTCTCCAATGCCAAACTCCCAAATATTGGAAAAATTGTTGATGAAGCTATGGATGTTGTCGAAAAGGACAACCCATCATTAAAAGGGGTTCTGCCAAAAGTTTTTGCCAGAGACAATCTCGATAGCAAATCTCTCGGCGGGCTAATCGATCTGATCGGTAATATCGCTTTTGGAGATGCGAAAGCTCGAAGTGCTGATGTGCTTGGTCATGTGTTTGAATACTTCTTGGGCGAATTTGCACTGGCTGAGGGGAAACAAGGGGGACAGTTTTATACTCCTAAAAGTGTTGTTGAACTTCTCGTAAAAATGTTAGAACCGTATAAGGGGAGAGTGTTCGATCCTTGTTGCGGTAGCGGCGGTATGTTTGTACAATCGGAGAAGTTTGTCACCGAACACCAAGGAAAACTAAACGATATTTCCATCTACGGGCAAGAGTCCAACCAAACCACATGGCGATTGGCGAAAATGAACCTCGCCATCCGTGGTATCGACAGTTCCCAAGTCAAATGGAACAACGAAGGCTCATTTCTCAACGATGCTCACAAAGACCTCAAAGCCGATTTCATTATCGCCAATCCACCGTTTAATGTCAGCGATTGGAGCGGAGATCTGCTCCGAAACGATGGACGATGGAAATACGGAACCCCACCCGAGGGAAATGCCAACTACGGATGGATACAACACTTTCTCTATCATCTGGCACCGATGGGAACAGCGGGATTTGTACTGGCAAAAGGGAGTCTCACTTCTAACACCTCCAATGAGGGAGAAATCAGAAAAGCTCTCATCGAAGCCAATCTAGTTGACTGTATCGTCAATCTTCCCGCCAAACTATTTTTAAATACTCAAATCCCCGCAAGCTTGTGGTTTATGAAACGAGGACGAACTACTAAAAATATTTTATTTATAGATGCTCGTAATACTGGACGCCTTATCAATCGAAAGACAAAAGAGTTTAGTCATGAAGATACAAACCAAATAGCCAAAGTTTATCATGATTGGAAAACTTCCTCACGTCATTCCTTACTTGATACGGAATCCACTTATGAAGATATAAAAGGGTTTTGTGTATCAGCAAATATTGAAACAGTGCGAGAGATAAATTATGTTCTTACCCCTGGGCGATATGTTGGGCTTGAAGATGTGGAGGATGAATTTGACTTCAAAGAGAGATTTGAAAGCTTACAACAACAGTTAAAAGATCAAATAGAAGAGGAAGCACAACTCAATCAGAAGATTAGTGATAACTTGGCAAAGGTTTTGATTAATGAGTGAATGGAAAGAGTGCACACTTGGAGAATTGGGGTTGCTCCAGAGGGGTCGTTCTAGACACAGACCTAGATATGCTTTTCATTTATATGGCGGGGCATACCCTTTTATTCAAACAGGCGAAATTAGAGAAGCCAAAAAATATATTGATAAATATGAACACACATATAGTGAAGCTGGACTGGCACAAAGTAAGCTTTGGCAAAAAGGAACACTTTGCATAACCATTGCTGCGAATATTGCAGAATTGGCAATTTTAAAATTTGATGCTTGTTTCCCAGATAGTGTTTTAGGTTTTATTTCTGATGAAGAAAAAGTAGATGGTGATTTTATTTATTATACATTGACTCACTTCCAAAAAGAGCTAAAACACATCGGTGAAGGTTCAGTTCAAGATAATATTAACTTAGGAACATTTGAAAATATCACTTTCCCAATTCCATCACTCAAAGAGCAAAAAGCCATCGCAGAAATTCTAAGTAGCCTTGATGATAAAATTGACCTTCTTCATCGCCAAAATAAAACCCTCGAAGAACTCGCACAAACATTTTTTAGGCAATGGTTTATTGAAGAGGCTAATGATGAATGGAAAACTTGCAAGCTAGAAGATATTGCAGTGATGCAAAATGGATTTTCTTTTAGTAGTGGAGACTATGTTCCTTACGAAAAAGAGCACTTAGAAGTTTTGAAAATGGGGCATATAAAAAAAGGTGGCGGATTGAAATTAAATCCAAAGAAAGATTTCGTTCCAAGAGAAGAAAAATTAGAAAAATGGATTCTTGATAAAGATGATATTGTTATGGCAATGACAGACATGAAAGACAATGTCGTTATTCTAGGAGTTCCTGCAATTATAGATGAATCCAATAAATATGTTTTAAATCAAAGAGTTGCCCGTATTTATTTAAAATCAAATGAAAGACTTTTGAACAACTATTTATTGTATATACAATTAAAAGACCCCGATTTCATTGCTCTTCTGCAAAGTAAAGCAAATAGTGGAGTTCAGGTTAATCTTTCAACACAAAGCATAAAAGACAGTGAAATCATAATTCCACCGATGCGTATTCAAGAAACTGTTGGAAAATACATAACAGATTTGTTTTTGAAAAAAGAAAACAATGATCTTCAAATAAGAACTCTAGAAAGTATGCGCGATACACTTTTGCCTAAGTTTATGAGCGGAGAAGTGAAAATAAACTTTGGAGATGTAAATTATTATGAATATAAAAGAGTTTAAGTCAGGCACATTAAGACAAGAGTATCAATATAAAAGTTTTTTGCCAAACCATATAAATCATACTTTTACATGGGATGACCCGCAAATAAATACTATGCTTGAGAGTGCTACTAGAGCTTTGGGCGAACTCAATGCTTTTACTATGATAGTGCCAAATGTAGATATGTTTATCCAAATGCATATCACAAAAGAAGCAAACACTTCAAGCAAGATAGAGGGTACAAAAACAGAGATGGATGAAGTTCTTATCTCAAAAGAACAGATAAACCCAGAAAAAAGAGATGATTGGCAAGAAGTACGAAATTATATTGATGCTATGAATTATGCTGTCAAAGAGCTTGAAAATTTACCTATCAGCAACAGATTAATCAAAAAAATCCATGAGATTCTCTTAAATAGTGTACGGGGTGAAGCGAAACAACCAGGTGAGTTTAGAAAATCTCAAAACTGGATAGGTGGAGCAAGTCTTGCAACAGCTTACTTTATACCGCCACACTACAATGAAGTGAACGAGCTTATGAGTGATTTGGAAAAGTTTTTGCATAATGAAGAGATATTTGTACCGCATTTAATCAAAATAGCTATTGCTCACTATCAGTTTGAAACGATTCACCCATTCTTAGATGGAAACGGCAGAATAGGACGACTTATGATAACCCTTTATTTGGTTGGAAACGGATTACTTAAAAAACCATCACTCTATTTATCTGATTTTATAGAAAAAAATAAATCTGTATATTATGAAGCATTGACACTTGTGCGAACAAATCATGATTTGGCACATTGGATAAAATTTTTTCTTGAAGCGGTTATAAATACAGCAAACAGCGGAATAAAAACTTTTCAAGATATTTTGAGTTTAAAACAAGAGATGGATGCTTTAGCAATAGGTTTTGGTAAAAAAGCACATAATGCAAGTAAATTGATAGAGTATTTGTATCAAAAGCCAATTATTTCTATAAGTGACATAATTGAACCTTTGGAAATGAGCAAACCGACTGCGAACTCCTTAGTTAAAGAGTTTGAATCAAAAGGAATACTTAAAGAAGTGACTGGCTATCAGAGAAATAAGCTTTTTGTATTTGAAAAATATTTAAGTATTTATAGTCAAAATTAAGGCTCTAACTTTTACTAAGATTTTTTATAGTTAAATTTCAGGCTCTAAACTTTACTAAGATTTTTTATAGTTAAATTTCAGGCTCTAAACTTTACTAAGATTTTTTATAATTAAATTTGAAAGGGATTTTTTACTAATGACTAATTCAAACATCCTCATCTACCAAACCGAAGACGGTAAAACCAAGATAGAAACCCGTTTGGAAAACGAAACAGCTTGGCTCACCATTGATCAGATGTCGGAGCTTTTTCAAAAATCACGCTCCACAATCAATGAGCATATTATCAACATTTATGACGAAGATGAATTACAAAAAGAGGAGACTATGAGAAAAATCGGAATTTCCGATTTTTCTACCAAACCGACCAATTTTTATAACCTTGATGTCATTATCTCTGTAGGCTATCGTGTAAAATCTCCCCAAGGCACAAAGTTTCGTCAATGGGCGACAGCATTGCTCAAAGAGTACATCGTCAAAGGCTTTGCGATGAATGATGATCTACTCAAACAAGCGGGTGGAGGAAGCTATTTTGAAGAGCTACTTGCTCGCATACGAGATATACGAAGCAGTGAAAAAGTCTTTTGGCGAAAAGTGCTCGATATTTACTCTACAAGCATAGACTATGACCCCAAAGCAGAACTGTCAATACAGTTTTTTCAAACGGTACAAAATAAAATGCACTGGGCGGTTCATGGTAATACAGCCGCAGAGATCGTCTATCAAAGAGGAGACAGTGCAAAACCAAATATGGGTGTTTTGAGTTTTAAGGGAATCAAGCCAACCAAACAAGAGACCCAAATCGCCAAAAATTATCTGGATGAAAAAGAACTGGATATGCTCAACCGTATGGTGATGGCATATATCGAAATAGCTGAAATCCAAGCGATGAATCAAACCCCTATGTATATGAAAGATTGGATTGAAAGACTCGATGATTTTTTAAAGATGACAGGTAAAGACATACTGAGCCATGCAGGAAAAATCAGCCACGATAGCGCCATAGAAAAAGCAAATATTGAGTATCAGGCGTATAGAGAAAAAACCAAAAATGAACTCTCAAATGTTGAAGAGGATTTTATCAAGCAGATTGATAGCACTGCAAAGATGTTAAAAGGCAAAAAATGACCAAGATAACCGAAAATGAAATCGAACTTTTTGCCATAGAGCTTTTGGAAAAGTTGGGTTTTGAATACATCTATGCTCCCAATATTTGCCCTGACAGTGATACTCCGATGCGAGAATCATATGCAGATGTAATTTTAAAAGATAAACTCCAAAACGCACTTACCGCCATCAATCCGACACTGGATTATGATCTAATCGAATATGCCGTTAAACAATGCCAAAGGCTAAGAACAACAGAGCTTTTAACGGATAATGAAACCTTTCATCAAATGCTGACTGAGGGGATAACTGTCGAGGTTCAAAAAGAGGGTGTTACCCGTGGTGAGATCGTCAAACTCATCGATTTTGATGATGTAAGCCGTAATGAGTTTATCGTCACCAATCAATTCACCATCGTAGAAAATGGAATCAACAAACGACCTGATTTAATCCTCTTTGTAAATGGCTTACCATTGGTGGTGGTTGAGCTGAAAAATCCCGTAGATGAAAATGCCACTATCGGTTCTGCGTACAAGCAAATACAAACCTATAAGAGTGTTATACCATCACTATTTACCTACAACGCTTTTTGTATCATCAGCGATGGACTTGAAGCAAAAGCGGGAAGTATATCCGCAGGTTTATCACGATTTATGAGTTGGAAAAGTAGTGATGGGAAAAGTGAAGCTTCCAAATTAATATCACACATGGAAACACTTATAAATGGGATGTTGAACCCTATCACACTTCTTGATTTAATCCGAAATTTCATCGTTTATGAAAAAAGTACAAAAGTAGATAGCAAAAACCATTTAACGACGATTGAAACGGTAAAAAAGTTAGCGGCTTATCACCAATACTATGCGGTAAACAAAGCAGTCGAGAGAACGACACAAGCAAGCAGTATTGATGGGGATAAAAAAGGTGGGGTTGTTTGGCATACACAAGGGAGTGGTAAGTCACTCTCAATGGTGTTCTATACGGGTAAAATCGTCCTCAGCCTCAACAACCCAACCATCTTGGTCATCACCGATAGAAATGATTTGGATGACCAACTTTTTGATACTTTTGCATCATCTCAAAGTTTACTCAGACAAGAACCGATTCAAGCACTCAACAGAGACCACCTCAAAAGCTTACTCAAAGTGGCAAGTGGTGGAGTTATATTTGCCACTATTCAAAAGTTTCAACCCGAAGAAGGAAACATCTATGATGAGCTTTCGGATAGACGAAACATCATCGTTATAGCCGATGAGGCACACCGTACACAGTATGGATTTAAACCTAAAACAGTTGATGAAAAAGATAAAGACGGCAATGTGATCGGTAAAAAGATTGTTTATGGATTTGCAAAGTATTTGAGAGATGCCCTACCAAATGCTACCTATCTTGGATTTACGGGTACGCCGATTGAAAGTAGCGATGTTAATACACCTGCCGTGTTTGGTAATTATGTCGATATTTACGATATTTCCCAAGCGGTTGAAGATGGTGCAACGGTAAAAATTTACTATGAAAGCCGACTTGCAAAAATCAACCTAAGTGATGAAGGTAAACAGCTTGTTAAAGAGCTAGATGATGAGCTTGGAAATGATGATCTAAGTGAAACTCAAAAAGCGAAAGCGAAATGGACTCAGCTTGAGGCTCTCATAGGGAGTGAAAACAGAGTTAAAGAAGTTGCAAACGATATTGTTACCCACTTTGAAGCTCGTCAAGAAGTATTTGATGGTAAAGGGATGATCGTTGCTATGAGTAGAAGAATAGCGACAAGACTCTATGAAGAAATTATCAAACTTCGCCCCCAATGGCATAGCGATGATTTGAATAAGGGTGTTATCAAGGTAATCATGACCGCCAGTTCTAGTGATGGTCCACAAATGGCGAAACACCATACTACGAAGCAACAAAGACGAGATTTGGCAAACCGTATGAAAGATACCAATGATGAACTCAAACTCGTCATAGTGCGGGATATGTGGCTGACTGGATTTGATGCGCCCTCTATGCATACACTCTACATTGACAAACCGATGAAAGGGCATAACCTCATGCAAGCCATTGCAAGGGTTAATAGGGTTTATAAAGACAAGCCGGGCGGATTGGTTGTAGATTATCTCGGAATTGCAAGTGATTTAAAAAAAGCTCTCTCGTTTTATAGCGATAGTGGCGGAAAAGGTGATCCCGCACTTGCACAAGAACAAGCAGTTGCCCTTATGCTTGAAAAACTTGAAGTGGTATCTCAGATGTATCATGGATTCGCTTATGAGCATTATTTTGATGCAGATGTTAGAATTAAACTGTCTCTCATCCTTGAAGCAGAAGAACATATCCTTGGTATTGAAGATGGTAAAAAAAGATATATTGATGAAGTAACGGCACTCTCTCAAGTTTTTGCTATTGCAGTTCCCCATGATGAAGCGATGGATGTAAAAGATGAAGTTTCATTTTTCCAAGTAGTAAAAGCACGACTCGTTAAGTTCAATGGTACTGGAAGCAGTATCACGGATGAAGAGATGGAAACCACCATCCGTCAAGTAATAGATAAGGCGCTTATAACGGAGCAAGTGATAGATATTTTTGATGCTTCTGGAATTAAAAAGCCTGATATTTCTGTTTTATCTGAAGAGTTTTTACTCGAAGTGCAAGGGATGAAGCATAAAAACATTGCCCTAGAAGTGTTAAAAAAACTTCTCAATGACGAGATAAAAACGAGGATGAAAACCAATCTCGTACAGAGCAAATCTCTTATGGAGATGTTGGAAAATTCAATAAAAAAATATCATAACAAAATCATTACTGCGGCTGAAGTCATAGAAGAACTGATCAAGCTCAGCAAAGATATTCATCAAATGGATGAAGAGCCAAAGGCAATGGGTTTAACTGATTTTGAATACGCATTTTACACGGCTATAGCCAACAATGACAGCGCCAAAGAAGTCATGGAAAAAGATGTTTTACGAGAGCTTGCTGTTGTTCTGACACAGAGGGTGCGAGAAAATGCCAGTATCGACTGGACTATCAAAGAGAGCGTTAGGTCTAAATTAAAAGTTATCGTAAAAAGAACGTTACGACAATTTGGTTATCCACCAGATATGCAAATGTTAGCAACCGAAACGGTACTCAAACAAGCTGAGATGATTGCGAATGAGTTAATGTGTGGATAATTTTATAGTGACGTATAAAACACCGCAATTTCACCCGTTGCAACACTGTTTTGTGAGGTAGTAGAGCTGGCATTAAATTCAAAAAGATAGGAATCATTATATGAATGTTTGAGGGTGACGGTAGTGTCAAAATGAAGAACATCATTCTTGCTAAGAAGTTTGATATTTCGAAAAGATGAGACCACTCCGGTATTACAGTTAGGAGAAAGGGGAAAAAAGCTCGTCCCCTGAGCAGCTGCTTCGCAAAACATTGCAAGCGTTGGTGTGAGGGGAAAATGGGTTTCAAACGTCACTTGTGTCTTATTTTGGTTTAAAAGTTGCCCGATAAAAATGAGGGGTTCTTTGTGGGGTAAGCGGCTGTTCATAAAATGAATCCTGATTTTTTAGAGAAATGGTAGAATAAACTTACTTAAATACGAGGTATTGCAATGTCCAAACGGGTTCTGGTCGTCTATTATTCACAAAGTGGGCAATTGAAAAATGTTCTCACCGCAATGTTAGAGCCTTTGGTGATTTGTGATGCGGTTGAGCTGACAATGTTGCCATTATGCCCTAGTGAAGATTTTGCTTTTCCATGGTCTTTTTGGAATTTCTTTGATGCGTTTCCTGAATCGGTTTATTGCGATGCGCTTCCTAATGCCCCTTATGAGCTTCGTGATCCTGAAAATTTTGATCTGATTATTGTGGGGTATCAGCCGTGGTTTCTTTCTCCCTCGTTGCCCATGAGTGCTTTTATGACATCCGATCAAGCAAAAATTATTTTAAATAATAAACCTGTTATTACCGTAATAGCGTGCCGTAATATGTGGATAGAAGCGCAAAAGAGTATGAAAGAGCTTTTGGCATCTTGTGATGCACGTCTTATTGATAATGTCGTTCTAAGCGACCAAAGCGGTCCCTTGGAGAGTTTTATCACTACGCCACGATGGATGCTTACCGGAAAACGAAATGCATTTTTGGGATTGTCGGCAGCGGGTATTTCGCAGGATGTTATTCAAAAAAGCACCCGTTTTGGGGAAGCGATTGTAAAAGGACTTGCAAGCAATAAAGAAGTAGAGAATGCTCCGATGTTGCACGGCTTGGGTGCGGTGTGTGTTGATCCTCGCTTTATTGCTTCGGAAAAGATAGGGAAGCGGAGTTTTCGGATTTGGGGTAAGCTTATTAGGCTGTTTGGCAAAAGAGGTTCATGGAGCAGGCGGCCGATACTGGGGATCTATGTTCTTTTTTTAATAACGTTAATAGTAAGTGTTGTTCCCCTAAATATGGCATTACAAAGTATTATTAGACGTTTATTTAAAGGAAAAATGGATAAAATAATACAAAGTATAGAAGCTCCTTCAGGCAGATAGGTTTAACACAGTATGAACAATGTATATATTACGAAAATGACCGCATTTTTACCCAATGAACCAGTAAATAATGATCAGATAGAAGACGTTTTGGGGATGATCGGTGGTGTAAAATCACGTGCCAAAAATATTGTTTTACGAAGCAACGGTATTAAAACTCGCCATTATGTTCTCGATCCAAAGACACGACAACCCCTTTTTACCAATGCATCTATGACAGCTGCGGCGATTCGCGCATTGGAAGATGAGACTTTTAGCTTGGATGAGATTGGATGTTTGGCATGCGGTACGACTTCTCCCGATCATCTAATGCCCAATCATGCTCTTATGACGCAAGGTGAGCTTGGTCTTCATGAGTGCGAGGCGATTGCTACGTCGGGAATTTGCCTCAGTGGTATCACGGCGATGAAATATGCCTATATGACAATTGCATCCGGAGAGCATACGAGCGCAGTATCAACGGGTTCTGAAATTGCGTCCATGGTGATGAGGGCTCAGATGTTTACGGATGAATCTGACGAAGTACAGAATATTGAAAAACGTCCCGAAATCGCCTTTGGAAAAGATTTTTTACGCTGGATGCTCTCTGATGGAGCAGGGTGTGCATTGTTACAAAATACCCCAAATCCAAAAGGGCAATCACTGAAAATCCAGTGGATGGATATACTCTCGTATGCAGGTGAAATGCCGACATGTATGGTGAGCGGAGCACTTCAAGACAATGAGGGAAAATATCAGCCGTGGAGAGAACTTGACCCCTCTCTTTGGCGTGAAAAAACAGTTTTTGCCGTCGAGCAAGACGTTAAACTTCTGAATGAAAATATTGTCCATTACACGGTCGAAAAACCGCTTCAAACGATTATGAAAAAACGAAATCTGAGAGCAAGCGAGATTGATTATTTTTTGCCCCATTACTCCTCAGAGTATTTTCGTGACAAGATGGCTTTAGGATTGGAAAATATTGGTTTTGCTATACCGAGCGAAAAATGGTTTACCAATTTGACCCAAAAAGGGAACACGGGGAGCGCTTCGATTTACATCATTCTTGAAGAGCTTTTTAATTCCGGCAAGCTTCAAATCGGTGAAAAAATCCTCTGTTTTATTCCAGAGAGCGGACGTTTTTCAACAGCCTTTATGTTGCTTGAGGTGATGTAGATGAAAAAAGACGAAGCCCCACAGGATAACATCGCCATGTATCAAGGGGGGCGAAAAGCACTCTACGCAGTGGCAGATGAGGGAAAATTTGAGATTATGCAAAGCAGCGGTTGGAA
Organism: Sulfuricurvum sp.; assembly: GCA_028714915.1. Taxonomy (GTDB): domain Bacteria; phylum Campylobacterota; class Campylobacteria; order Campylobacterales; family Sulfurimonadaceae; genus Sulfuricurvum. Next base: position 14,154 of record JAQTLL010000001.1, on the reverse strand, counting down.
TGTGGAAGAGGTGGCAACACTGCAAGCAATAGATGAGTTTCAACGTTTGGAAATCGAAGCATACAAGGAATTTCAAGAGGGAAAATTGTCACCACTGGGTGTCTGGATGTATCGCCGTCGAATGAGTCTTGCAACCTTGTCTCAATGTACTGGTTTTTGGCAGTGGCAGGTAAAGAGACATCTCAATGTCCATGTTTTTAATGCCCTTAGTCCCCAAAAAATTGCACTCTATTGCGATGTGCTTGATGTTATGCCAGAAGAGTTGCGTCACCCAAAGGAACCTCAATAATGGAATCATTTGTACATAGCCATGCGGCACACTGCGAGAGTGGTGTCGTTTCATCACTCCTTACACACGCAGGGTATCCCATCAGTGAGGCGATGGTCTTTGGAATTGGAAACGGGTTGACCTTTGCCTATTTGCCCATTGTTAAAATCGATGGAATGCCTCTTGTCGCATACCGAATGCCTCCGAAAAGTATTCTCAAAACAGTAGAAAAAAGACTGGGTCTGGGTGTAAAAATCAAAAAATATTCCAATCCTCAAAGTGCGCGGGAAGATTTGATTAAAATGCTCGATGAGGGTAAACTCGTGGGGCTTCAAACATCGGTCTATTATCTCCCTTATTTCCCTCCTGAGATGCGATTTCATTTTAATGCCCATAATTTACTGGTATATGGGAAAAATGATACGGGCTTTTTGATCAGCGATTCGGTGTTCGAGCATTCTGTAGAAGTAGAGTGGAATGCGCTGGATAAAGCCCGTTTTGCCCGAGGTGTATTTGCCCCCAAGGGTGCGTGTTATACGATAGAGAAAATCCCTGAAAAAATTGATTTGGCAAAAGCTGTCAAAAAAGCGATCAACCGAACCTGCAATATGATGCTTTATACCCCTTTCCCATGGGTAGGATTACGCGGTATCGGGATGATGAAACGTGCTATCTTGAAACTTCCTAATCATCCGCACAAACGGTATGCTTCTTTGTATTTGGGGCATATTATCCGGATGCAAGAGGAGATAGGGACGGGTGGCGGCGGATTTCGTCTGATGTATGCCGCTTTTTTGTCTGAATGTGCGGAGGTGTTAGGGCGCGATGAACTTAAAACCGCATCCTCTATGATGGGGGAAGTGGGAGATAAGTGGAGACTTTTTGCCCTTTCGTGCTCTGGTGCGTGCAAAGGGAAAGAGTATTTTGTTGAAGAGATTGCTCAAAAGCTTCAAGAGTGTATGGATGCCGAAGAGAAAGTGTATCGTTTTTTAAAAGGATTAAAATTATGAAACGAGTGAATAGCGTTTACCTAAATGCTTTTAGTTGTGCCTGTGCGGCAGGAGTAACCATCGAAGAAATTTTTGAGACATTGCTTCGTGGAAACTCAGCTATCACATTACAAGAAGGGTATGTTGAGGGACAATCTATGCCCTTGGGAAAAATTCCAAGCGAACGTGATTTTTTTGCTCTTTTAGAGGAGAATGTAGCGTTGCTTCTTAGTAAAACTCCTTGGTTAATCCCCAGTGAAACGATAGTTTTAGTAGGCTCTTCAGTGGGAGGGATGTGCCGGGCTGAGAAGACATTTTTTGGTGAGGGAAGCCTGAAAGGCATTACGGTTGAAGAACTCTCTATCCGTGCCATTGCTGATGAAGTATGTCAAAAATTCGGGTTTAAATCGGCATTGTCCTTTTCAACTGCATGTACGAGCAGCTCTATTGCCCTTGATTTTGCTTACGATTTAATATCTCGTGAGCTTTATAAAACCGTAGTCGTCATTGGTGCGGATGAGCTGAGCCGTTCGGCAGTCAATGGTTTTGACAGACTAGGGATTGCTTCACATTCTCCCACGCGCCCTTTTGATGTGGAACGCAATGGGATCAACGTAGCGGAGGGGATAGCGGTATTGGCTCTTTCTTCTTCAAAGACACCTGAGTGTGTTGAAATCATGGGATGCGGGGTAAGTTCCGATGCTTACAATATCACTCATCCGCATCCGCAAGGAGAAGGGGCAATGGCGGCCATGAATCAAGCCCTGGAAAAAGCAGGGTTGGAAGCTTCTAAAATCGATTATATTAATGCCCATGGGACAGGGACGGTTGCTAATGATGAGATTGAGAGTGTCTCGATTGAAAAGATTTTTGGATCAAAGCCATTTGTTGTTTCCACTAAAGCGGTTACGGGACATACCTTGGGGGCATGCGGTGCGTTGGAAGCGGCAATCAGTGCCATGAGTATTGTGCATAACATCATTCCTCCGTGCGTGAATCTCAAAACCCCAGTGAATACAATCCTTTCTCACCCTTTAGAAGCAACAAAGATAGAGGTGAACTATGTTCTTTCGAATGCCTTCGGTTTTGGCGGCGGTAACGCTTCACTTGTTTTAGGAAAAGTTCATGCAGATTAATTTAGAAATACTTGGCTTCGCCACCGTTGAAGATAGCCAAAAATGTACGGCATTAAATGAGAAGAGAGTGGTAAGCGATATGATGTTGCGCAGACGATTAACGCGCAACGCCCGTATTTCCCTTTATTTGACCGATCAAATCGGTGATTTTACCTCTCCTGTCGTTATCGGAAATGCGTATGGAGAGGTAGGTGAAACTTTTGATATTCTCCGTTGTATTGCCATAAATGAGACAGTGAGCCCTACAGCATTTCAAAACTCAGTTCATAATACTCCTGCATCATATCTCTCTATCGTAGGAGAAAATAAGGGCTATATTACGACAGTGAGTGATTTACATGCAACGTCTACTTCGGTCTTAAAAGTGGGTGCGGTTAAATCGCTTTCTTATGATACGTTACTTCTTATCGTCAGTGATTCTGTTGATTTTGAACGTGTTTCTGAACTTAACCGTTGCGGTATAACACTAAAAGAGTGCGGTGTAGCATTGCGGGTGCGTCATACGACAAAAGAGCCGACTGTCATCTTGGAAGGCAAAAAGTATGCCGGATATTCCCCGAGTATTTGGTCGATGCTGGAAATTGTTGAAAAACTGCGTGAGGCTAAAAGTGGCGAGGCTATTATCGCCATTGAGATTTAGCCGCTTCTCCTTAAACGTCTTTTATACCACAAGCCTCTGTATAACAACTTCCTTAACAAAATATTTTAGAAGCCTATTTTTTCTTTGATTAATATGTGTACAATTTGAACTATATATGCATTTTAATTGTATATATTTTATACAATTAAAATGCATCATTTTTATTTTATGTTGATATGTATCAACAATTTCTCCCTATGCAGTCCTCTAAAATACTCTCTTAATTTCATACTTTAAGGAGATCATTACGATGACGTTTTCAGATTCGCTTGAATTGTTGTCATTCCACTGGGTAGCATATACCATTTATTCTATGCTGATAATTTCAGTAATTGCATGGTTTGGATATAACCTAACACGAGAAAAAAAAGCTGAACCAATGATAAGAATACCCTTTTACGGATTTGTTGGTTTTTTGGTAGTAGCTGGGGTTGGACATCATATGTTTACGTACAATAGTGTCCCATGGGTTGCTCAAGATATTAATCGTCATCACGTTACACCCGATAAGATTTTTCACATTACTGCTGAGAAACACGTATTTACATTGCCGGATGAAAAAATGGTTATCAATTGTGGCGATCAGGTAATGTTTGATGTCGTCAGTAATGATCTGGTGTACGGATTTGGACTCTTTCGTCAAGATAATACCATGGTGATGCAAATGCAGGTAAATCCAGGAAGTAAAAACGATATTTTGTGGACATTTAATCGCAATGGTGTTTACAATCTGATGTCAACCGAATACTCAGGACCGCGAGGAAACAGTATGAATATTAAAAATGCTGTTGAGGTTCGAGGGTGCAATGAAAAAATAGGATTAACAGGGGGGATGAAATGAGTTTTATTAGTGACTTAATAAACGGTGCGGATAATAAATTTGACCATACGAGCTTAAATGCTCTGCAAAAAGTTACTCTTCGCGCTGTGGTTATGGCGTTTTTATTTTACGGACTTGCGGCGTTGGAGGGGATGATTATGAGAGCCGCTGCTGTGGTTCCGAATATTCCTCCTATTCATGGGCAGCCGGAACATTATTTTTCCATCATGACCGTCCATCCGATTGTCGGTATTTTTGGTTCAACGTATCAGCTTGTTTTTGCGGCATTTTTATTTTTAGTGCCGTATTTAACGAAAAAACCGCTCTACAGTGTGAAGCTTGCCAATGCGGTTTGGCTGCTCATTACGATCGGTACGGCTACGGCATGGATAGCTGCTTTTGTATGGAATTATGCCCCTCTTTATACTTTGTATTGGCCGCTTCCAGCAGATACTACCCAGTTTAAAACCATTGGCGGCATTGTGTTTATTGTAGGTGTTGCCCTTATTATGTTAGGGACATTTGGATTTATTTACAACATTTACGCAACGATTTTTGCACGAGTCGGGGTACACCAAAACAAAACAATGAAAGAGCTTTTAATCTCTGGATTTGGTATTGATGGGGTATTGAATCTGTGGTACAGACTAATGGGACGAGCCCCTTATACAAAAGAGCCGGCATTATCGCTTCCCGTTGTTGCGATTTTTAGAGGAACCGTCGATACGTTTTTAGATGCATTGATTATTCTTGGAGCAGGAATATTGGTTTTGGTCTATTTGGTTGCTGAATTGGGCGGTACACATTTGGATGTGGCGGCAGTGGATGCATTGCTGTATAAAAACTGGTTTTGGTGGGGATTGGATCTGGTCGCTGACGGACTTGTTCTAATCTATGTGGCGGGATCTTGGTATTTATTAGCAACGTTGATTACGGGGCAAAAATTGTTTATGGAAAACGTTGCCCGTGCTGCATTAATGTTAGAGCTATTAGTCTCATGGATGGTGTGGTCACATCACCTTCTGGCAGATCAAGCCCAGCCTGAAATGATGAAGCTGATTTCCGGTGAAATGGTAACAGCATTTGAACTTTTGACCCAAGGGTTGGCTCTTTTTATCACCCTTGTGACCCTTTGGAAAGCGCGACCGCTTAAGATGACCAATGAGCTTAAATACCTTCTTGGCGGGCTTATCGGATTTGGTTTGGCGGTTCCTGCCGGAATTATTCAAGCGGATATGGCGATGAACCGAGTATTGCATAATACCCAATGGATTATCGGTGCACACGTCCATGTCGCCATTATTGTAGGGCTTTACATGACTCTTTACAGTGCGGTTTATGTTCTGTGGCCGCTGGTTACAAATAATGCAAAACTCTGGAGTCAAAAACTTGCAAATGCCCATTTTTGGTTGCACTTAATCGGTGGTATCGGAATGGGTGCATTTATGGGGATGGCTGGTTTGGAGGGGATGCTTCGACGTCATATGTATTTTGGCGGAGAATTTGATTCTTATATGATTTTGGCTGGAATTTTTGGAGGGATGCTTTTATTGGCATGGGTGATCTTCTTATTCAATATTATTATGTCGGTAGGGTTAAAGGGGCTTGTGGGCATTTTTTTACCTTCACACCACAAAGAAGCGAGCTATGGCATTGAGCCGATTTCTCAAAATTCTTAAATACAGTAGCCTTTTGGCTTCTGTTTATCGAGGTGAAAATGATAGACTATAACAGAGTTGCAGAGGAGATTAAATATGTTGGCTTATATGATTTTATTCTGCAAGAGATACAAAATAGTTTAGGAAAAGCATCGCTATCCAAAGAGGAAATTTTGGATGCGCTTGACAAAAATCCTAAAATTTTAGAAGAATACAAGTCCACGAATGTCGTGAATAATATTAGTAATATTCATATTGAAAATGTCGCTGTAAATACGTCTAATGATCAAATGTCAAGTATTGCAAAAAATATTAACAGTAATCTTAACCTTTTGAGAGACATTGAAAAATACACCCTTAGTTTTGAGGAGAGTCCGACGCTCGTCTTTATCTTTTCAATCGAATTTTTTGTCCTTTTTTCGGTTCAATATTTTATTGTATTGCTGGGATTAAAAGATTGGCAGTGGGAAATTTATGGTACTTTTGCATTATCTGTGATTATTGCGTGGCTGTATGCCAAAAAACAAAAAGAGAAATACAACATTAATAACAAAAAGTTTCAGCAAGTGTACACAGAGACAGAATCTTTACTAAAGAAGATGGGGATGGGAGAAGGGGTATTCTTTAAAATGCAATAGTATCATGATCGCTCAGTACTTTTCCCCCATTGCGAAGCAGGTGCAGGGTATTTAATTCATGGAGTATTGTGGGGGCAAACAGTGTTTTTAGGTGCATGGCATAGACGCTAAAATCATCTCTTTGACATTGTTCTAGCTCGCTTTTGAGCAGTGAGGGGGTGAGGTGTTTGCTGTCAAACGCAAGTTTATCGAAGCTTGAAGGGAACGATACTTCGATAACCAGCGTGTGAATATGAGGATTTTCATCCAGTAATTCCCAAATACGCGGACATTTGTAGGTATCGGCACTAAAAAGTATACCCGTACCGTTTTTCTCGATTTTATAGCCACAGCTTCCATCGGTGTGATTGGTTTTAAAAGGGGTGAGGATTACTCCGTCGATGTGATAGGCTTGTTCGGGAATAATTTCGATGAGTTCAATGGTTTTGTTCTCATGTCCGATGAGGTTAATCTCTTCAAAATTAGGCCAAATACGGTGATTAAAGATGAACTGACGCAAATCATCGAGGGTTGCTTTAAGCCCATAAATTTTGAGGGCAATCGATTTTTGGGTGACAAATAAATCGGCAAGAAAAGGGATGTCGATAATATGATCTAAGTGCGAATGGGTGAGAAAGATATGCTCGATTGTGAAAACATTATCCCCAAGTGTATTGATAAGATTTCCGGCATCGATGACACAGTGCTTCGAGACACGAACGCAGGTTGTCCCTTGTGTAGGGGTGCGTGTTCCGCCAGTGCCTAAAAATTCGATAGCGTTCATTTTCTTGACCCCTCATAAAATTTAATTATAGTACAAAAAAGGTGAATTTATCCCTTCTAGTAAACAGCATGTTTGTTGAATATTATACGGTCGTTCTTTTAGAGTTATTTGTGCTATCCTTGTTTATAAACTTGCACAAGGAAACCCGATGTCGCTTAAAGTTGTCCTCTCCCATAAAACGCATTATGCCTTTGATAAACCGATCAATCTTTCTCCTCATATTATCCGTCTTCGTCCTGCACCTCATAGCCGTACTCCTATCGAGGCATATTCACTTAAAATCAAGCCCGATAACCATTTTATCAACTGGCAGCAAGATCCATTTGGCAACTATCTTGCACGGGTTGTTTTTCCTGAAAAAACCACGGAACTCTCCATTGATGTTGAAGTTCTTGCTGAACTGGTCAGCATTAATCCTTTTGACTATTTTGTGGAAGAGAGTGCTGAACAATTCCCTTTTAGTTACAGCAAGGCGATGGAAAAAGAACTTTCCCTTTATTTGGAAGTGACTGAAAAAGGGAAAAAACTCAAAGCATTTGTAGACTCTATTGATTTAACACCGCGTCCCATTAATGATTTTTTGGTAGGGCTCAATATGAAGCTCAATGAGCACTTGAACTATACTCTTCGCATGGAACCTGGGGTGCAGACGTGTGCGCAAACGCTAAAAAGCCGTTTGGGGTCGTGCCGCGATTTTGCATGGCTGTTTGTCCAAGTCTTCCGTCATTTGGGACTTGCAGCGCGTTTTGTATCGGGATATTTGGTACAGCTTGCCGCCGATGTCAAATCGCTCGATGGCCCAAGCGGTCCTGCGGAAGATTTTACCGATTTGCATGCGTGGACAGAGGTCTATATTCCGGGAGCTGGCTGGATTGGTCTGGATTCAACGAGCGGATTGTTTGCAGGTGAGGGGCATATCCCGTTGGCATGTACTCCAAGCCCTGAAAGTGCTGCACCCGTTGAAGGGAGTATGGATAAATGCGAGGTAGAGTTTACCTATTCCAACACCGTGACCCGCGTATTTGAATCTCCCCGTGTTACGAAACCGTATCGCGAAGAGCAATGGGAAGCGATCAAAGCTTTGGGATACGAAGTGGACAAAGAGTTGGTTGCCAACGATGTTCGCATGACGATGGGGGGAGAACCGACATTTGTCTCCATCGATGATCAAGAATCGCCTCAATGGAATACCGAAGCCGATGGTCCTCATAAGCGTCAGCTCGCCAATATTTTGGCGCGTAAACTCCTTAATACCTTTGGAAAAGGGGGGATGCTTCACCATGCGCAGGGGAAATGGTATCCGGGAGAGCCGTTGCCAAGATGGATGAGTACAATTTTTTGGCGTAAAGACGGGAAACCGATATGGAAAAACCATGACCTTTTAGCGGGGCTGGATCAGACGTTTGATTACACCCATGAGGATGCCAAAAACTTTTTATCAAAACTCAGTTTAAATCTTGGAATCAGTGATAAAAATATCCAAGGTGCATACGAAGATCCGCTCGTGGCATTGCTGCAAGAATCACAACTCCCTATAGATGTCGATCCGCTCAAAGCCAACCTTAAAGATCCATTGGAGCGTCGTGCGCTAGCTCAACAGCTTAGTCGTGGTTTGGATGTTCCCAGTGGATATGTCCTGCCGCTTGGCTGGGGTGCTACACGGTGGATTACGTCGGGATGGGAGTTTCGCCGTGGTCATCTGTTTTTAGCTTCGGGGACATCGGCAATAGGATTGCGTTTGCCGTTGGATTCGTTAATGCTTAAGCCTCATACTGAGTTAGAGCAGAGTTTTGAACCTGACTTATTTGCCGCGTATCCGGAATTGGGTGAGTATCATACGGCAGTAGAAGAACGAGCCAAAAAAACAACCAAAGGCACGAAAAAAGGTACCGATTATGAGGCGTTTGTCCGTACGGCGATTTGTGCAGAGATCCGTGAGCAAAAACTCTATCTCTTTCTCCCGCCGATTCAAGAGGCCGAAGCCTTTTTGGATTTGATCGCTTCCATCGAAATCACCGCAGCACAGCTGAATATGGCGGTGATGATTGAGGGGTATGAAGCTCCCAGTGATTTGCGAATCGAAAAAATGCGTGTCACTCCCGATCCGGGAGTTATCGAGGTCAATATTCATCCCACAAGCAGTTGGGAAGAACTCAATGCTGTGATTGGAACACTCTATGAACAAGCCCATTTTTCGCGTTTGGGAACAGAGAAATTTATGCAAGACGGGAAGCATACGGGGACGGGTGGCGGAAATCATGTTACCATCGGAGGACTCACCCCAAGCGACAGTCCATTGCTTCGAAATCCTGATTTACTCAGGTCGTTGATTACGTTTTGGCAACACCATCCGGGTTTGTCCTATCTCTTTTCGGGGCCGTTTATCGGACCAACATCTCAAGCACCGCGTGTCGATGAGGGAAGAGCTGAAAACCTCTATGAACTTGAAATTGCATTTTCGCAAATCCCTGAAGGAAAAGATGTCCCGTTTTGGCTCACCGACCGACTTTTTCGGCACATGCTCACCGACATTACCGGCAATACCCATCGAAGTGAGTTTTGTATTGACAAACTCTATTCGCCGGATTCGTCAACAGGGCGATTGGGAATTTTAGAGCTGCGCGGGTTTGATATGCCTCCCCATGCGCAAATGTCACTGATGCAGATGCTTTTGGTACGTACTTTGGTATCACTGTTTTGGCGTAAACCGTACAAGCACAAACTGGTACGTTGGGGAACACAGCTTCATGATAAATTCTTGATTGAGCACTATGTCAGGGAAGATATTAATGACGTAGTCGAATTTTTGCGCGGAGAGGGGTATAGGTTTGAGCTGGGTTGGTTTGACCCTTTCTTTGAATTTCGTTTCCCTCTTTATGGTATGAGCAATGTCGGGAATATTCAGTGTGAATTGCGTGCAGGAATTGAACCGTGGCACGTCTTGGGTGAGGAATCAAGCTCACAGGGGACGGCGCGTTATGTCGATTCATCGTTGGAGCGCGTACAGGTAAAAGTAAAAGACTTTGTGAGTGAGCGACACGTATTGACATGCAATGGTGTTAAAGTCCCCTTGGTGAGTACGGGAGTTGAGGGTGAGTATGTTTCAGGTGTCCGTTACCGTGCGTGGCAGCCATGGTCAGCATTGCATCCGACAATCGGGGTGGATACACCGTTGGTTTTTGATGTGGTTGACACGTGGAGCAGACGCTCTTTGGGTGGATTTACCTATTTTGTCTCTCATCCGGGAGGACGATCGTATGACAGTTTCCCTGTAAATTCTCTTGAAGCCCAGTCACGACGTATCAGCAGATATTGGGGCTTTGGGCATACGCAAGGAGAAGTTGAAGAGTTGCGTCCGCCAGTGAAAGAACAAGAGCCAAAAGAGCATGGGGGAACGTCACGCCTTGTGTTAAAGAACTCAAACGGACAAACATTCCACTATCAAGAGATTGAGGGGAGTCTTGAGTACCCTCATACCCTTGATTTACGTCGCAAGTGGAATCCTAATGAGACGAAAAGGTAAATGATAACGAATGATATTTGAGCACTATAAGAGCTCGTCGTACGATGAGATGTTTGATGAAAATGGGACGGTGCGTGAGCATTGGAAGCAGTTGGCTTCAAATCTCGAAGAATTAGGGCGTGATCAGCTGGGAGCAAAACGCCAAGAGATTGATTGGCGGCTAGAGGACAATGGCGTTACCTATAATGTTTACAATGACCCCAATGGGATGTCCAGACCGTGGAATCTTGATCCTATCCCTCTTGTTTTAGCAAGTGGTGATTGGAAAAATATTGAAGCAGGGGTAAAACAGCGAGCAACGCTCATGAATTTGCTCTTCAAAGATATTTACGGCGAACAGCGGATTTTAAAAGAAGATATTGTCCCTTGTGACGTTATTTTTTCGCACAGCGGTTTTTTACGTGAAGTACATGGATTGTTTGAGGATCTTCAAAATCCGATGATGATAGTTGCTGTTGATTTGGCACGAGGTCCTGATGGAAAAATGTGGGTGGTAAGCGACCGAACGCAAGCCCCTTCAGGTTTGGGATATGCGGTTGAAAATCGATTGACGATGAACAGTGCGATGCAAGCCGTGTATAAAAACATTTCGATTCGACGGCTGCATGTTTTTTTTGACTCTTTCAAGACCATGCTTTTGGGATTAGGAAAAAATAGTTCCAGAGAACCTCTCAACGTTCTTCTCTCCCCCGGTCCGCACAATGAAACCTATTTTGAACATGCCTATTTGAGCTCTTTTTTAGGACTTACCCTCGTACAGGGGCAAGATTTGTTGGCAAAAGGGGGCGCTTTATGGCTTAAAAGCCTTAAAGGTCTTCGCCGTATTGATGCGATTGTCCGGCGGGTGGATGAGAGCTATTGCGACCCGTTGGAATTGCGTGCTGATTCCAGACTTGGTGTTTCGGGATTGGTTCAGGTACTGCGTAAAAAGGGGGTGTCGATGGCAAACCCTTTGGGGGCAGGGGTCTTGGAAAATTTGGGACTTTATCCTTTCCTGCCGCGTCTTGCCCGTTATTTTTTGAATGAAGAGTTGATTTTGCCTCAGATTGCAACATGGTGGTGCGGTCAGGAAAAGGAGCGCGATTATGTCCTTGAGCATCTCTCTACCTTGATGATTAAAACAATCGATCGTAGTGAAGATGAGCCTGCACTGTATTTGGGTAAAAACCTCTCTTCCGAAGAACTTGAGGTATTACGACAAAAAATCCAACAGCAACCGTATCGCTATGTGGGTCAAGAAGAGGTTCAATTTGCTACGGCTCCGACTTTTATTGACGGCGAAGTTGTTCCGCGAAAAGTGGTCATACGGTCGTTTGCTATCAAAGCGGAGGATTCGTATGAGGTTATGCCGGGGGCATTGGTGCGAGTAGGCAGCAGTGATGACGCACTGGTTGTGTCAGGACAAGAGGGGGGAAGCAGTAAAGATTTATGGATTTTAAGTGAACCTGATACTGTAATGCAAACGATGTCGCAGAGTATGGGAAAAGGTATGTCGCAAACCATGTCCCAAGCGTCATTAATGGCAACCTCACCCATGGCAATCACCAATATTTTTAAAGCAAGAGGGGGATTGGAAAACTCGTTAGAGAATATTCCAAGCCTTCGAGCCGAAAATCTTTTTTGGCTAGGGCGCTATTTAATGCGCTCCATCACCAGTGCCCGGATGATTCGTATGACCCTTAAAAGCCTTGCCAATGCCACGCGCTATAACCGTAATGGAGATGAGCAAGTACAAGAGATACTATGCCGCGCACTGACTCATCTGAGTATGACTTATCCTGGGTTTTTGGGAACAGAAGAGCAAAAAATCACCGATCCGCTGAATGAGATTTGGTCGGTCATGTCCGATTCGGCGCGCGTTGGATCATTGTCCCAGGTGATGAATATGCTCTCTAGTGCCAGTACCAGTACGAAAAATCTTTTACCGTTGGAAGGGTGGCGAATATTTGATCGATTGTTGCGGGAGTGGAGTGAATTTACCCATCAAAGCAAACCAACACACCGAGAGATGATCTCAGGGGTGGACAAACTGTTAGTTCATTTAATGGCGTACAAAGCGCTTATTGAAGAGACCTTATTTGCAGAACAGGGTTTAGTCTTGTATGATATAGGGGCACGCTTGGAGCGTTCAAGTCTTTTGATTGCGAAAGCTCGTTCCATGCTAACCTCTGCGTATGAGCCTTTTGTTGAATATGAGATATTAGAAACATTGTTGGGGACGAGCGAGAGCTTAAATGCCTATCGTGCGCACTATCGTTCTTCTATTGAGCTAGAACATGTGAGTGAGTTTTTACTCCTTGATATTCGTTTTCCAAAATCACTGATCAGTGAAATCAGCCAATTGTTAAAGGCGTTACCGAAATTGCCAAAATTCAAACATGAAATGTATCTCAGCCGTTATGAAGAGCCTCTTTTTGAAGCTTTTTCCCTTTTACGGCTTGAGCGAATCGAAAATTTGTGTGTTTTGGAAAAAGATGCATTTATTCGTAAGAATATGGAGATGTTATTGTCTTCCATTGCGGATAAGCTCATTGTGGCAGCCGATGAACTGTCAAAAACCTATTTTTCCCATTATGATGAGTAGCCATGTTGTATCAAATTTATCATAGCACCCAGTTTTCCTATCAGCAGTGGGTCAGTTTTAGTCACAATTTAGTCCGTCTGAAACCTCGAAATACTCCGTCTCAAACATTAGTGGACTTTTCACTCTCGACCGATCCTGCGGTTACTGAGATGGAGAGTTATGATGACTATTTTGGTAATCATCTTTACCACTTGCTCATACGCCAACCGCATCATCATCTCAAAGTGACAGCCCGTTCATGCGTTGCCATGGACAGTGAAGCAATTGAACAGCATGCGGCTTTGGCTCAAGAAGCAAAATCATTGAGTTATTTTCAGGTATTAAATGCACTTAGGGCAAACACTAGCGATGTGATTGAGGCCAAACAGTTTTGTCTGCCAAGCCATTTTATACCTCAAGCCAGTCGTGATGTACACGACTATGCACAGCTCTCTTTTTCATCGGAAAAATCACTCTATGAGAGTGTTGAAGAGTTTATGGGGCGAATTTTTAATGATTTTCAGTTTGTATCGGGTTTTAGTGATTTGAGTACACCCGTAGATGAAGTTTTTAGAGAACGCAAGGGTGTGTGTCAGGATTTCGCCCATTTGGCAATAGCCGCCTTGCGCTCTTTGGGGTTAAGCGCTCGCTATATGAGCGGATATTTAGAAACTCTTCCTCCTGAGGGGAGTGAGAAATTTTTTGGAGCCGATGCCTCTCATGCATGGTTTTCCGTCTTTATCCCGGGATTTGGATGGTTTGATTTTGACCCTACGAACAATATTGTCCCCTCCTATCAACATATTGTTTTGGGATATGGGCGTGATTTTGGTGATTGTTCTCCGATGCAAGGGGTGGTGCAGGGGAGTGGAGTGAGTCATCTTAATGTCATGGTCGATGTTTCGCGTGATGAAATAGTAGAGTGATTGAATTTGTAGCCACTAATTAATGTATATAAAGGGGTTGTAGTTGAGAAAAAGGCACTGTTTTTTAACATTTTGGCAACTTTCTTCTAATTCCCTCGAAACGCTCTTGACATTCACAATAAAATCCCCTATAATTCCCGTCCACAAACGATGAGACGCCTTGAAAGAGACGACGAGTTTGAGTTTGAGATCATTGAAAACTAAGCAGGAGTGACGGTCGAGCGGATGCT